>NZ_KE383914.1:42685-321020 GCF_000422745.1 Microbacterium gubbeenense DSM 15944 | reverse complement strand
ATCTACCAGCGCGCCGTCGCCGCCTACCGGCACAAGAAGCCGGGCAAGGGGAGGAAAATCTTCGAGCGCGTCATCTCCCAGCTCGCCGCAGGCGTTCCGAAGGACCTGCCCGAGCTGGTCACACTCGGACGCACGATCAAGAAGCGAGCGGGCGACATCCTCGCGTTCTTCGATCACCCCGGCACCTCGAACGGGCCGACCGAAGCGATCAACGGCCGGCTCGAGCATCTCCGCGGCACCGCGCTGGGCTTCCGGAACCTGACCAACTACATCGCCAGGAGTTTGCTCGAGACTGGCGGATTCAGGCCACTGCTACACGCTCAAATACGATGAGCCCATCAAGGTGCGTACCGTGCGGATCGATGATCGAAGCCTTCAGCTCTCCCTGGACTTCATGGAAGAACACGAAGTCGGGATACATAGTGCGCCAGTTGCCCTGCACGTCACGGTAAGCAATGCCCAGCGAGTCGGTCGCTCCGCGCGGTGGGTTTCGATACCAGGCCACAGCACCCGGCACGGCGAGCTCGGCGTTGACGACCTTGCGCTCCCAAGCGTTGAGCGATGACAGCGGAAACTGTCCGTTCTCGTCAGACATTAGGTGCCGATCGACGAGTGGCGCGTCTGCGAGCTGATCGTTGTCGTCGACAACCTTGAAGTCCTCCATGCGAGAACGTGGCATTCCCAGCTCACCGCGCTGTGGCGCGATCGTCATCGCGCGGATCTCTTCGTAGTCTTGTTGCCGGACGTCTGGGAGAGACTTGATCCCGACGCGGTGGTGAGCGAACCATTTATCGACGAGTTCAGTTGCCTCTTGATCCACCTTCTCGCGGACCTCTTTGATCATCGCGAGAGCAGCTGTGCGCACGTAGGCGTCGCGCAGTCCGTCGTCGCCTTCCTCGTCGTTATCCGCGAGGTGGTTGACGTACGACTGAGCGATATCGGCGCCGAACGCCTTCTTCGCATCTTCAAACGCAGATCGAATCGCACGGTCATCAGCCCGCATGGAGAAGTCACGGTACGTGAGCTTGTTCGACGTTGACGTGCCGGAGATCTGCTGCACGTCAACACGCCACACCTCATCGATCTGGGCGTCGAGGAGGTTGCCATAGCGCGTAGCGTAGGAGTCGAGCACGAGGTGCATCTCGCGCTCTGCGTCGGTCAAGGCTCCTGGGCGGACTCTGTCCATCGCGAGCGCCTGGGCCAGCGAGACAAGACGCTTCACAGGGCGAGCGCCGCGCTTTGGCAGCGTCTGGGTGGGGAGCGTCTTCCAGAGTTCCCAGACCGAGTCACGGATCGCAGGATTAGGGCGCAGCTCGCGGCCGTCGATCAGAATCTTCTTCGCACCGCCGCTACCGGGCATCTCGTCGAGCTGCCCGGTGAGGTACCGAACGACTTTGCCGGCTGTCGTGCGATCGAAGAAGGGCAGGATGCACTCGACAGAGTTCAGCGCCTCATCACCGGGTACGCGACGGGCAAGCGGGCTACGGACCATGCGTCCGAGAAGTTGCGTGATGTGAGTGGTGTCTTTGGCCGGCCGGAAGGAGACCATGACCTCGGCGCGCGGGCAGTCCCATCCGGTCGAGATCGCGTCTTTGGCGATCAGGACACGGATCGAGGTCGTGTCTTGCACTCGCTGCGGTTCGATCCACGGCACGTCCCAGCCGCCGAAGTGTTGACGAGAGTGATCGCCGAATACGTGGCCGACGTTGCCGCTGTGGAGCCCGGGGATGACATCGGCAATGGTGTCGAGAGCGGCACCGATCCGATCCGGATCGGGAGTATTGGGAGTTTGAAGAACCAGTAGCGGAACGACCTGATCCGTGAAACCCTGCGACTTCGAGTATTTGGACCAACGCTCGGCCGAGTCGGCGAGTTGCTGTGCGGCAAGCTTGACGAGAGTCGTGTCGAAGTTGCCGGCTTCGTTGGGGATGTTGAGGCTCACGACGTCTTTGACGAGACCGGAGTCCTGCACCCGATTCGGGTCGACCATGACGGCAGGAAATGCGCGCCGGTCCTTCGACGCATCCGCTTCTTTCATCGCCGTGTTGAAGTGTTCGATCGTCGCCGAGATGCCCCAGACGATCGGGACCGCGGGATAACCCGCATGGCCTTGCACGAGTCGACGGACGAGGGTCGGCTTGTCTCGGTTCGTCTTCTTGTTGAAGCCGCGGTGCGCTTCGTCGAGGACGAGGTACAGGGTGCGGTCTTCGTCATTGATCGTGTTCGCGATCGTTTCCCAGATCGTGTAACCCTGCAGGTCAGGAGTGCCGACCTCCGCCATGTCGAGTTGCCTTTCGTCCTCTATGTGCCCGCGGGTAAGCTTCGAGGTCTTCGAGAGCTTCTGGGTATTGAGGAAGTAGACGCGACCTGGATCGAGCTTCGGCTTCGCGAAGGGTGGTTCGATCACGAGCAAATCGGATGACGTGAACTTTTCGGACGCATCCATCAGACGGGTGCGCGTTTGCTCATTGAGGTTCGGATCGTCGGAGAACCAGAGCACGACTGCACCCGGATCTTGGTCGACATCGAACTTCTCGGAACCGTAGAAGAGCGCTTCGATGACGGCGGCCGCCATGACCGTTTTACCGGCTCCGGTGGGAGCCGTGAGTGCAATCGACGTCTCTTCGCCATCGCGTTCCCACGCTGTGCTCGCACGCTCGAGAGCGTTAAGTACGTCGTCGACGGCGTCTTCTTGGTAGTCCTTCAGCGTGAACTTCACAGCGCGCTCCGGCCCGTCTCGATCTCAAAGTTCTGCAGGTATGCCTCGTAGAGGCGTACGGGTTCGACGTGGTCAGGCAGCTCGCGGACAACTGACTCGAACAGGCGATCTTCGTCGGTCACGATATAGGCGATGCGGATGTTGTCATTCGCAGCGACGGCCTCGACGAATGCTTCAGACTGGTTCAGATCGACCAACACGCCGTAGGTTTCGGCGACATCCCACCCTGTCGAGACGTCTTCGATGCGTCGCCCTTGCGATCCGGCACGCAACCAAAGGAGTGGAGCGACCTTTGCGAACTCTCGGTTCGACGAGACGCGCAATGGTGACTCATAGGTGAGGTTAAAGAACTCGACATTCTCCTGGAGGCCATGGGAGTAATTGCTTCCATCGTCACGCGTACCGGTAGACACAGTACTAATTCGAGGCCGACTCACGTATTCGTACACCCCTTTTGCATTCCACTCCGCATCACCGGGGCGTCGCCCTTGCTGACGAAGCACCCTGGCATCCTTAGCCGAAACTTCGTTGTTAGTGACGAGGACGCACCGCCGAGTACCATTGTCATCCTTGTTAAGTTCCATTACAGCTTCGACTGTACTACCTGACCCACCGAAAAAATCAAGCACGCAGGCATCGGACGGAGCAGTTAAACGTATCCAACGCGAGAGCACGCTAGGATCCTTGGGGTTCGGGAACCGGCGATCGCCAAGTATCTTCGCCAGGTGCCCCGAGGCCCGATTCCGGTCCTGGGTAAACACCGACTCGGCGACGCGCGTACTCATGGCCTCAAGTCGATATATTTCGCTGGGAATGCGCGTCTCATCGTCGCCAAAATAGACACGGCCGTCCGCGATCCGACGGTCCATCTCCTGATCACTGTAACGCCATCCATTAGAGGGAACGGCACAAGGCTTCCCAGTTCTGGGATGCGTGAGGGCACGTCTAGGTCGGTTCGGCCGAGGCTCAGGCGCTACCATGCTCCCGTCGGTACGAATTGGCTTACCAGTTTCGTCAAGTGACGAGTATCTGGCGATCGCATCGAGTCCCTTCCCTTTACCGACGGACTTGAGCCACGCACGCCACGATTTTTGTGCGTCGCTGGGCGACGATGCTTCCTGCCAGATTTGTTCTGCGGCAGCGAGTGCTTCTTCGAGACCAGGTTTCTTCTCCCGCCATTGAACCTCTGCCTCGACCAATGCTTCCTCATCGCGCGCATAGATCAGCATGTAGTCAGCTCCGTTGGAAACGTACCGCGTATAACTCTTCGTTCCACCCTGCCAGACAACATCCGAGATGAAGTTGTCGTTACCGAATATCTGATCCATCAAGAGGCGTAGCCTGTGGTGCTCTTCGTCCCCGATCGCGACGACTATTACTCCAGTCGATTTCAGTAGTTCTTTGGCAAGCAGGAGACGCCGCTCCATGAATGCCAACCATTTTGAATGCCTGTAGAGATCTTCATCTGCAACGTACTTATCGTTGTAGATCCATCCTTCGCTACCCGTGTTGTACGGCGGATCAATGTAGATCACATCCACCTTCGCCCGGTGAGTGAAGAGGAGCGTCTGGAGCGCGTGGTAGTTCTCCGCGTTGATCACCGAGTGGAACGGCTTATCGCCACCTCGTTCGACTTTGCCGGTCGAGACCAGGCCCGGGTAGATCGGATCGCGGAATTCCGCGACCACGACGAGGTCATCGACGAGAGCATCCGCGGTCTCCGACTCATCACTCAGCAGCTCGAGAGAAGCAGTGCGTGTGCCAGCGTCGTCTTTGGCAATTGCGATGACGCGCCAGAGCCGATCGTCTCCGGCGCTGGCCTTTGACCCTCGGGGAGGGAGCACACGTACTTTGTCACCACGTCGAACCGGACGTCCGGGAAGTTCGACTGCTTCGGGGACATGGCGTTCAAAGTTCAGCCCGAAGGCGCGTCGGTCAGCGAGAGCATCCACCTCTCGACGAAGGTCCTTGGCGAGCGCGGGATCGTTATTCTCGAGCCGCAGCAGCAGGTCATTGAGCCGAGACACGGTACTCCTTCATCGGGGTTGAACTATAGATCGATTCTCTCAGCGACGCGGAGCTCACGCGCCCTCCGACACATCGATGCTTGCCCGTGCAAACGTCGCGAGAATTCGCTCGTGGGTTTGTCGGGGTAGCTGTCGCGTTCCTGGTTCGCCGAACGGCGTGCCCGGTCGCGCCGGCGCCTCCGCGAGTAGCTCATCGATGCCGGGTCGCGCGACCATGAGTAAACCATGAGTTGCGCGTGTGCACGCGACGGCGAGGCGTCCAAACGCGGAGTTAAACGTGTCGAGCTCGGCCGCACCATTCAGAGGGTGCACGGCGATCGTAATCCCGTTCGTCTGCCCCTGCCACGAATCGACGGTCGAAGCGACGATGTCGCGATCGGTGAGCTCGTGTTTTAGCTGCAGTCGTTGGACAGCATCCGTGGCGTCGTCGACGGATTGATTTCGGGTCGCGAGGATAGTCACGAGTGGATCTGGATGATCGCCACGCGCACGCGCTGTTTCCCACGCACCCGTGGGGCGACCCGGAACGTCGTTGTCGTACATCGCCGAGATGAGTGCCGCATTCGCTGAGAAGAATTCGTCGACCAGCGATTCCACCAGTTCTATCAGAGGGAGGTCGATGTCGGCGGCTTCGGGCTTTGGGAGCCCGTCGACCTCCAGCAGTGTGGGAACTCCCGTACCCACTTGCCGCCAGATCTCGGCGAGGCCTTCGTCCATCGACCCGACGTCGATCGTGCGATCGCCGGGTGCCGCCACACAATCGAGCGATGCCCACTCTGGGTAGAAGGCTCGCCACAGCGCGAGATGACCCGCGGCCGGCCGCCAGACCGCCGGCAGCTCGCGAGACCAGGTGCGGGTGTCATCGTCGTAGTCGGTCGGCCAGGCGCGATAGGGGTTGTACCCGGGGTCACCTCGCCAAGGATTCGCGCCGATCTCGAGCGGCGGTAGCTGGCCGACATCTCCTACACCGGCCCAGAGTGGAGCGAGCTTCGTGACCTTGTCGAACAGGTGATGGGCGATCTGCCACGCCTCGTCGACGAACAGCACGTCGAAGGGAGAGCTGCCGTTCGCACCAGCGCCCAAGTGGTCACGCAACCGGTTGAACTCGCCGGGCGCCCCGAAACGAGAGACCGTCGCAATGACGACTTTCACGTCGGTCGGCAAGTGCTGCGTCGAATCCGCTACTGTCGCTGCGTCGAGAACCTCGCCGGGCATCTCTGTGAAGGCCTTCTTGCTCGCGAGGACGGCAACGGAGTCTCGTCCGAGCGTTTCAGCGAGATCAATCGCGAGGGGACGCACCTGCTTGTTCGTGAAGGCGGTGATTGCGATCCGCTGGCCGTGCGCGTGCTGAGTGGACTCGACGACCAGTCGCTTGAGCGCATACGACTTTCCGGCGCCGGCAGCGGCTTTCAACAGCATCCGCTGCATAGGTGATGCGCCCGACAGCATGTCGGCGAGCTCGGCACTCGCTTCGTCCGCTACGCGGTCGTTGAGCGACGCGGCATCCTCGTGATGGACGGCACTCGTCGCGAAGACGCGCGGCGCGCTGAAATGACCCTCGGTTGGCTCCTCCACCATCACTCCAGATCGTCCATCGTCTGATCGTCCGGTACAGTCCGCGGAGCGACATCAAACGCGTTACCCGTGGCGGATCCGGCAGCTGTCACTTCAAAAGCGTCTCCGTCACGGACTGGCGGCCACGTTTCGGGGTTCAGCTCACCTTTCGCGCGACGGTCCGCGATGCGGTCGGAGAACTCGGCCTCGCTGGCTTCATGCGAGCGGCAGCACCAGAGGTGCGACGGCGGATCTTCGCCGTAAGACTCGGGGAGGCAGTCGACCTTCGGGGCAGAAGTGGTGTCGGGCTTCGGCTTGGCGACAGAGAGCACGCGGTTGCCCTTGAGGTCGGAAAACCAGGTGAAGTCGGCGATCACCAGTTCGTCGCCGACGCTCACGGTCGGTACTGTTTGCGGGGCCCACAGCATCCGCTTGGGCTGCGCCGGGTCCTGTGTGGCAAGAGGTCCGATCGCGAGTCCGTCGATCTTGAAAGAACCGCCGGCGCTGGTGTTGACGTGCACTGCGGGTTGCTCAACGCATGCTTCGCCGTTATGAGTGAGCATCACCACTCGTGAGCCGTCAACGATTCGGCGTGACTCGATGTCGAGCATGAGAGGTGTGCTCGAGACTACAGTCGCGAAGGCGATGAACCGATTGCCAGCATCCGATGCGAGATCGTGTGCTGCCTGCGGGTTCGAAAGGGCAAGCAACTGCGACGCGCACGAACCGTCACTCTCAATCATCGGCACAAGCGAGTTTCGCCACGGACGATAGGTGCGTCCGAAACGGACAAGGTCAGAGGCATGCAGTTTGAGCCGCCTGCGCCATACCTGCTGAGCCTCCGACTCGATCGTTTCGTAAGCCGCTCGGAGCGCTGACGTCGGCAGCATCGCGAGGACGTCGATAGCTCGCTCGAGAACCCGTGCTTTGTACTGCAGTTCGTCCGTTACGAGAAGCGCGTACAACTCAGGCTCGGCTACTGGGTCGTCGGGCGCTTTGCCCCGCTTCCCGACGAGTGCCTCGTGAATATCGTCAGACATCACGTTGGTGAGGCGCGCACCTGGAGTGTGGTCAGAGTTCTCGATTGCATCGGCGAACGCGCGGTGACCGATCGCGCCAGAGCTCTGCGACTCGGCCCAGCCGACGAGGTAGTCCAGACGACCCGAGTTCGTTGTCGGGCCACCGGCCACGAAGTGGCGGGCGAGAACGGTGCGCACATCGACTGTCGGCGAGCGCAATCCGAAGGCCCGCGACCTGTCATCTTCGAGCAACAGCGCGATCGCCGTGCGTTCCACTTCTCCGATCGGACGCGGGATCGTCGCCGGTTCGCCGTCGTACGTGATTGCCGGGCGACCTTCCTCTTTGTCTCGTTGCCACCGCAGACGGCTGAGTTCAATGCCCGCGAGGTTGTCAGCTATCGAGACGAGCACATCGGCCGTGGCCGCGTCTGGCACAACCAGGTGCACGGCTGACGGGACGTCGCCGGACGAAGCCTTACGCTGCTCGCGCATCGCGCGATTCAGCACCGTTCCGATACGGCGCATCACTAGTCGGCGCGTCTCAGACGACTGTGGATCGTCGAACGACATGTACTCCCAGTCACCCCGGCCGTCTGCTGTGACGCGTTGAAGGCCGATGCCGTGGACACCGAGGGCCGCAGCATCCGACTTCGCCAGCACGACATTCACGGTGCCAGCCGTGCCTACCGAATCAACGCGCACTTGTCCTGTCACTTGGACGAGACCCGTCAGCGTTGCTTCGATGTTCGCGGCGGTCGACGCAGGTACGCGACCAATTTCGCTCGCGCCATCGACGAGACCGAGTGCCTGTCGACGCATGTCGCGGCTGACGCCGAGCTCGATCAAGAGGTCGCCAGGACTGGTGGACTGACGTAGTTCGTTACGGCAGTACGAGAACAGCGTGCACGTTGTGCAGGTGGCGGGGTCGAACGTCGCCTCGAGGTGCTCAACGTGGGAGGTGAGGTCTTGATCTGGCATGTAACCGGATTCTTCGGCTACACGCCTGCGCTCGTCGATGCGAAGTCGTACCTCTTCACCGTAATCGTGAAGGTTTTCCACGATTGGGGTGGGCTGCAGGAACGCGTTTCGGGGCACCGCGAGCACGCCGAAATTGTGCACGGCCATGTTGGTAGGGAGCTGCGACCATGCACGCGCCGACGCGGCGCCCACTGCGACCTGCAGAAAACCCTTGAGCATGCGCCCGTCATCGATGCGGGAGCGCACGCGCTCATAGTCCTTGGCATCACCCATGACGAGCCATGAGGTGGTGCGCCCTGCTCCGGCTGGAGCGACGACCGCGAAGTCGGGTTTAACATCAGTCGCTCGTGTGTCTTCGAACCCGATGAAGGGCACCGCCAGCTGGAAGACGAGTGTGGCTGCCCCTGTGGCAACGGCCCGCTCGTGGGCATTGTTGAGGAGCTGCACCGTCGTGTCGACGTTCATATGCGCGTCGACGGTGACGACTTCGCTTGGTCGATCGAGCTGCAGTGCGCCGACTGTGCGTGTTGCGACCTGGCTGGCGAAAGATTCGTTGCGTACGAGACGCTCGAACGTCATGGCGCGCATCCAGCGGGCCTGCGGGATCGCGCCGGAGGTGTCGGCGTGGCCGACTGCCTTCGCAAGGTTGCGTCGAGTCAGGCCCGTGATGAGGGGGTCGGTACCGCGGAAGCGGGCGCAGCCAGCATGCGACGACGACGCTACGGCGCTGGAACCGCCACCTACGACCTCAATAGCCACGAACACTCACCCTGCCTTCACTTCTCGCACTTGATCAATATCCTGGCAGAGGTGTACGACATCCGAGAACGTCGCGAATAACTGGGCGTCTTGCCTGGGCCTACGGCCGCCGACGTCAGCGCGCGTCAGCGGTCGCGTGCATGCGGCAGACCGCCCGGTCGCCGCACGACTCGCACAGCACCGTGCGCGATGCGCAGGATGCGTCGGCGCAGTTGACCATCCGATCCGTCAGAGAATCGCAGGAGGCACAGCGTCCGATCACCGCGGCGTCGTCGCCGAAGGTCATCGTCTCGCGGCCGTCGAAAACGTAGAGGGATCCCTCCCACAGACCGGTGTTGCCGAACGTCTCGCCATAGCGGACGATGCCGCCGTCGAGCTGGTAGACCTCGCCGAAGCCTCGAGACGTCATGAGGCTCGAGAGCACCTCGCAGCGGATCCCGCCGGTGCAGTACGTGACGACCGGCTTGTCCTTCAGATGGTCGTACCGGCCCGATTCGAGCTCGGCCACGAAGTCGCGAGTCGTGTCGGTATTCGGCACGACGGCGTTCTTGAAGCGCCCGATCTCAGCCTCGAACGCGTTGCGCCCGTCGAAGAAGACCACGTCGTCGCGCTCGGCGAGGAGCTTGTGCAGCTCGCCGGGCTTCAGGTGTGTGCCGCCGCCGACCACGCCGCTGTCGTCGACGGCCAGCTCGTCGGGCGCACCGAACGACACGATCTCGTCGCGCACCTTCACCGACAGGCGCGGGAAATCGAGGCTCGCACCGCCGTCGTCCAGCCCGGATCCCGTCGACCATTTGAAGTCGATGTCACGGAAGCCGTCGTACTGCTTCGTCTTGCGCACGTACGTCTTGAGCGCGGCCATATCGCCGCCGAGCGTGCCGTTGATGCCGTGCCGCGAAATGAGGATCCGCCCGCGCAGCCCGAGCAGCTCGCACAGGTCGCGCTGCCACAGCCGCACCGCGTCGGGGTCGGCGATCGGCGTGAACGTGTAGAAGAGGAGGATCTTGGCGAGCACGGTTCCAGGTTACGTCGCGAGATCTGAGAGCGGTCGGACCGCTCAGCGCACCGCGTTCGCCGACACGTAGTCGCGCAGCGCCTTCTCGTCGGCCGCCATCTCGACCACGTGCTGCGGCGCCTCGAGCATCTGCTTCAGCTCGTCGGAGAGTGGGATCGTCACACCGATCGCCTCGGTGATCGTCTCCTGGAACTTCGCCGGCTTCGCCGTCTCCATGACGAGCATCGGCACGCCGTCTTCGACGTAGTCGCGCGCAACCTTCACGCCGTCGGCGGTGTGCGGATCGATGATGTCGCCCGTCGCTTCGTACACGCCCTGGATCGTCGCGAGCCGGTCGGCATGCGTTGAGGTGCCGCTGCCGAAGCCGAACTCGCCCGTCAGGCGCGGGAGCTCGGACGTGAAGTCGATGGATCCGGTCTCGTCGAGCTCGCGCCACGCGGAGTTCATGCGCTCGGCGTCGCGGCCCAGCAGGTCGAACAGGAATCGTTCGAGGTTCGACGCCTTCGAGATGTCCATCGACGGGCTCGACGTCGCGAGCGTCTGCGCGGCCGCACGCGGACGGTAGATGCCCGTGCGGAAGAATTCATCGAGCACGTTGTTCTCGTTCGCCGCGAGAACGAGACGACGGATCGGCACGCCCATGCTCTTGGCGAAGTATCCCGCGAGGATGTTGCCGAAGTTGCCCGACGGCACCGTGACCGAGACCTCCTGCGCGCCCGATCGGTCGGTCGCCCGCAGCCATGCCCAGAAGTAGTAGACGACCTGCGAGGTGATGCGCGCGAGGTTGATCGAGTTGACCGCACCGAGGTTGTGGCCGCGCTTGAACTCGAGATCGTTCGACAGTGCCTTCACGAGATTCTGCGCATCGTCGAAAACGCCCTCGACGGCGATGTTGTGGATGTTCTCGTCGGCGAGCGAGTACATCTGCGCCCGCTGGAACGAGCTCATGCGCCCCTGCGGGGAGAGCATGAACACGTTGATGCGGTCCTTACCGCGGAAGGCATGCTCTGCCGCGGATCCCGTATCGCCCGACGTCGCGCCCACGATGTTCAGCGTCGTCCCGCGCCGGGCGAGCGCGTACTCCATGACCTGTCCGAGGAACTGCATCGCCATGTCCTTGAACGCGAGCGTCGGCCCCTCGCTCAGCCCGACGAGCGTGATACCGCCGTCTATGTCGCGCAGCGGCACGAGGCCGTTCGGGAAGTTCTCGGCACTGTAGGCGGCGTGCGTCATGCGCTCGAGCTCATCGCGCGGAATGTCGGTGGCGAACAGGCCGATGACCTCGGTCGCGAGGTCGGCGTAGTCGAGCGCGCGCCACGACTCGAGCGTGGCCGCCTCGACGCTCGGAAGCTCGGCCGGAACCGCGAGGCCGCCGTCCGGGGCCAGCCCCTCGAGGAGCGTCTCGCAGAACGCCGTCGGTTCCATGCCACCGCGGGTTGAGATGTATTGCACGCTGCGCTCCTCGAGGTCAGGACATCGGCGGGCGTGGGCCCATCTGCCTATTCTCGCAGGATCCGCGAGCGCGTGCGTGCGTCACGACGCGGCACGCGCCCCGACGCGAAGGCCGGAGCGCGTGCCGGGGGTCACTTACGAGGGCTCGGCGACCGGCCGAAGCCTCGCGGAGTCGAGCGCGACATACGGTAGTCGATGCGGTCATCGACGTACTCCTGCAACTCGTCGCTCTCCGACAGGTTGCTCGACATCTCGCCCGTGATGTACTCGGTGACGCGACCGAGCCGTTCGAGACTCTCGCGATGTTCGACGGTCTTCAGCTCGTACCTCAGCGCCTTGATGAGCGCAATGCCCATCAGAATCATGACGACGCTGAATGGCAGGGCCGTGATCAGCGAACCTGCCTGCAGTGCGCTGAGCGCATCCGATCCGCCCGCGACCAGCAGCGCGAGCGCGAGCACGCCTTCGAGCGCCGCCCAGAGGACGCGCGACCACGTGGGCGGGTTCGGGTGTCCGCCCGATGCGAGCATATCGACCACGAGCGATGCCGAGTCGGACGACGTGATGAAGAAGATCGCCACGACGATAATCGCGATGACCGACAGGATCGACCCGAGCGGCAGTCCGCCGAGCACCTGGAACAGCGATCCTTCCGCAGAGACCTCACCGTTTTCCACGAGGTCTCCCTCGCCGAAGAACTGGCGGTACAGACCCGCTCCGCCGAGCACGGAGAACCACAGGAACCCGACGACCGTCGGCACCAGCAGCACGCCCGCAATGAACTGGCGCACGGTACGCCCGCGCGAGATGCGCGCGATGAACACGCCCACGAACGGCGCCCACGCGATCCACCAGCCCCAATAGAACAGAGTCCATCCACTGAGCCATTCGTGGGTCTCAGGCCCGGCGTACGCGCCGACATCGAGCGTGATGTGCATCACATTGGCGAGGTAGACGCCGAGCGACTCGACGAAGTTGCGCAGCAGGAACAGCGTCGGACCGAGGATCAGTACCGAGATCATCAGGAGGCCCGCCAGCGACAGGTTGATGTTCGACAGCCACTTGATGCCCGCACCCACACCAGAGGCAACCGACAGGATCGCGAGGAACGTGATCACGACGATGAGTACGACAAGCAGCCACGTGCTCGACGTCTCGATGACCCCGATCGCCTCCATCCCCGAGGAGATCTGCAACACCCCGAGACCGAGCGACGTCGCGACGCCGAAGATCGTGCCGAAGATGGCGACAATATCGATGACGTCGCCGACCCAGCCCTTGACCTTGTCACCGAAGATCGGCTCGAGGGCCCACCGGATCGAGACCGGGCGACCGCGACGGTGTACGGCGTATGCGAGCGCGAGGCCGATCACGGCGTAGACGGCCCACGGGTGCAGCCCCCAGTGCACGAAGGTCTGCGCCATCGCGAGTCCGCGCAGCTCGGAGTCGGTGCCGTCCCAGCTGGGGTTACCGCCGATCGTGGCGTATGTGAGAGGCTCCCCGACTCCGTAGAACACGAGCCCGATGCCCATGCCGGCCGAGAACAGCATCGCGAACCAGGCGAACACGCCGAACTCCGGCTTGTCATCCGCGCGCCCGAGCTTGATGTTGCCGAGCTTCGAGAACGCGAGCACGACGACGAACACGACGAACACGCCGATGAGCAGCATGTAGTACCAGCCGAGCGTGTCGGAGATCCAGTCGTTCGCGGCGTTGAACGCCGTGCCCATCGCATCGGGGAAGACGAGCGACAGAACGGCGACCGCGAGAATGATGCCGAATGCCGGCCAGAACACGCGCGGCGCGATGAACCCTCTGCCGATCTTCACGCCCTGGCGACGCAGCTTCTCCGCGATCTGCTCGTCGCTGTCCTTCTCTGCGGGGAACACCGCGGTCGGCACGCTGGCCATTGCCGGGTCGAGCTCGAACTCCAGCCCGCTCAGCGGATTCTGCAGTGTGGGCGGGTTCGTTACATCGAAGCTCTCGTACAGCGCGTCGGGGGTAACATCCTCAACCGAATGCTCGTTCTCGTCGGACTGCGACTGGTCATCCTGAGGTTCTTCCGGTGAAGCCACGTAGTCATCTCCTCCGTCTGGTCGCCAGACTGTAGATCCTGCGCACGTCTGCGCGCGCGTCCAGCTTAGCGATCAGCATGGACTCGCCCTGAACCTGCTGAACGCGGCGCATGACGGCGCGTCAATGATGGGATGTATCTCTGCGTCGGAAAGGACCACCGTGCACACGCGCTCCCGCCCCGCCGGCCCGATCGCCGTCAGCGCGATCGCCACCGTCACCGCCGGCATCGGTATGGCGATGCAGGGAACAGCGAACGGCACGCTTGGAGAGATCCTCGGCAGCGGGGTCTTCGCGGCGACCGTCTCGTTCCTCGTCGGCCTCCTTCTGCTCGCCGTCATGACGCTCGTGGTGCCGGCCGGGCGTTGCGGTTTCGTCCGCGCGGTCCGCGCATTCTCCTCGCGAGAGCTGCCGTGGTGGATGTTCCTCGGCGGACTTGGCGGTGCGGCTATCGTGATGTCGCAGGCGTTCACGGTGCCGCTGATGGGCGTCGCCGTGTTCACGATGGCGTTCGTCGCGGGTCAGCTCGTCGGCGCGCTCATCGTCGACAACACCGATCTGCCGCCCGGCGGACGTAAGCACCTGACGGCACCGCGCATGGTCGGATCCCTCATCGTACTCGTCGGCGTCTCGCTCTCGGCGGTCGGCGTCATCGCGCAGGGCGTTCCGCCGTGGGCGCCGGTCCTGCCGCTCGTCGCGGGCGTCGCCACGGCGTTCCAGCAGGCGACCAACGGGCGTCTCAAGCAGCACACCCGCTCGGCGCTCGCCGCGACGACGACGAACTTCGTCGTCGGGGGCATCGCGCTCGTGATCGCGTCGGCGGTCGTGCTCGCCGCCGGCACTCGCGTTGTGGCCGTGCCCACGCTGCCCGCCGAGCTCTGGGTGCTGTGCGGCGGCCTGCTCGGCGTCGCATTCATCGGCGTGACGACAGTGACGGTCGCACACCTCGGCGTGCTGCTGCTCAGCCTCATGTCACTCTTCGGCAACCTCGTCGGATCTCTCGCGATCGACCTGACATTCCACTCCGCAGAGGCCGAGGTCAACGCGACGACCTACATCTCGATGGCAATCGTGCTCGTCGGCGTCGTCGTCACGACGATGCGACCGACTCAGGCGCGCGGGCGGTAGACGACCAGCGAGTGGAACGTGAAGCGGATCACGAACGCCACAGCCAGCGTGATCGCCGTGGCGATCGGGCTCGGCATGCCCCACGCCGTGACCATCAGGCTCATGACGGGGATGCGCACGGCCGACTCGACGTTGTTGAAGATGAACGACGACGCGAACCGATGCCAGAATCCGCGCGCGGCGCCCTTCATGTCGCGGAACACGAAGCGCTCGAGCATCAGGAAGTTTCCGATGATCGTCACCTCGGCCGCGATGATGGCGGCCCACACGTAGTCGACGATGCCCGCCTCGGTGAGCAGCCACACGATCGCGACGTTCGCGACGGCTCCGAGGGCGCCGATGACCGCGAACGCGCTCATCTTTCCGAAGCGCAGCAGCGTCAGCTGGCGGAAGAAGCGGATCCCCTGCGCGAGCGACGCCTTCGACTCGCCCGCGAAGCGATCCGCGAACTCGAAGGGGATCTCGCTCACGCGCACCGGCGTGCGCACGATGATCTCGAGCAGAATCTTGAACCCGCGCGGCTGCAGGGCGGCGAGGTCGATGGCCGACGTGTTGATCGCGAAGAAGCCCGTCATCGGATCCGTGACGCGGCGCAGCTTCGCGGGGAACATCGCGCGCGTGACGACGGTCGAGGTGCGCGAGACGAGGTGGCGCCCCCAGTCGGCGAGCCCCGACGCGTTACCGTCGCCCACGTAGCGCGACGCGGCCACGAGGTCGACATCTCCTCGCCCCACCCGCTCGAGCAGCTCGGGGATCTTCTCCGGCGGGTGCTGCAGGTCGCCGTCCATGACGACGCAGGTCTCGTACGCGGCCTCGCGGAATCCCTCGACGACGGCGCCGCCGAGCCCGTTGATCGGCGCGTCGCGGTGGATCACCCGCACCGGCAGCTCCGCCGTCTGAGAAACGCGGCGCACCTCGTCGTCGGTGCCGTCGGTCGAGTCGTCGACGAAGAGGATCTCGGCGTCGGTCGTGCTCAGCACGGCGGAGATCCGACGCACGAGCTCGGCGACGTTTCCGGACTCGTTGAAAGTCGGGATCACGATGGTGACGCCCACACCGATCCCCCTCTTCCCCTCGACACGCACGTGATTCCATCGTTCCACATCGCGGCCCCTGGACATGACGGCCGATCTATCCTGGATTCATGACGAATCCCGCGAAAGACACCATCACGATGTTCGGCGCCGAGTGGTGCGGCGACTGCCGCCGCACGAAGGCTCAGCTCGACGGCCTCGGCATCGAATACACCTACGTCGACCTCGAGCTGGACGCGGCCGCCGCCGATGTCGCGAAGGACATCTCGGGCCGCACGAACATCCCCGTCGTGCTGTACCCCGACGGCAGCCACCACGTCGAGCCGTCGAACGGCGACGTGGAAAGCAAGCTGCGCGAGCTCTCGCTCATCTGAGCCTTCGCCGAGAGCCTGATTTTTCGCCGAGATGCTGACGTTTTCGCCGAATTCGTCAGGCGCTCGGCGAAAAGTCAGGTCCCCGGCAAGTCAGGGGGTCGCGGCTAGGATGATGTGCGTGAGCGAGCACATCGAAGAGGTCACGACCAAGGACGAGATCTGGCGCGCCCGTCCCGTGAACTCCCGACTCGTGGGCATCGTCGTCGCCCGAGACGGCATGCCGTCGATCGTCGAGCAGCGGCGCCGGCTCACCGCCTTCGGCGTACCGATCGCCGGCTTCCGCCACCCCGCTCCCAACGTCGCCGAGTCGTGGGAGGAGCGCCTGGATCGGCTCTTCGGGCGGCTGGATCGGGGCGACGTCGTCGTCGTCACGAGCGCCCATGTCTTCGGGCGCGATGCCGCCGAGGAAGTCTCGACGATCGCCGAGCTCGGCCTCCGGGGCATCATCATCAAGGTGCTCGGCCACGACTCGGCCGTGCGCTGATCAGTTGTCGACGCAGGCCACTTCGGTGGCCGACCGCGCGCCGTCCGTGCGTTCGATGAGCACCTCGATGCACGTCTGCTCGCCGTCCTGCTTCTCGAACGTGACCGTCTGGTCGCCGGTCGAGCTCTCGAGCGACGTGACGCGCTCCTCGTCGTAGATGCCCCAGCGGTAGACATCGCCGATCTCCGGACCCGGGTTCTCCCAGCGGAACGTCGCCTCATCGGCCGTCGTCGATCCCGATAGGCCCGACACCGCGGGCACGCTGCGGTCGGATCGCTCGCCGGGATCCGTCGTCTGCTGCTGCGTCGTGACGAGATACACCGCGACCGCGATGAGCCCTGCGAGCACGGCGATGCCCGCGATGATCCAGCCGATGACGAGGCGCCGACGCGAGCGCCGTTCCTGCGCGATCACCGCCATCGAGGTGCGCGTGATGGCGAGCGGCTCGGAGTCGGGCGGCAGCCGGCGACTCGCGACGCGGAACGTCGAGGTGTCGCTCGTGGGCACGGTGCCCCGCCGGAACTCGACTCGGGAGTCGAAGCTGTAGTCGACCGGCGCGGACCGCGGGCGCTCCTCGCGCACGATCGTTTCATCGTCGACGGGATCCGCGGGCGCGTCGCGCAGCTTCGTCTCGTCCTCGAGCGGATCCGTGTCGGGCCCGTCCGTGAATCTCTCGTCGTCCGCCGGTGCGGCAACGGCGGGCTGCGCGCGCGCCGCCGGAGCATCGCGCAGCACCGTGTCGTCCGGCATTGCTGTGTCGCCCCCGGAGCCGTACGCGCACGGCGGCGCGGTGTCGGCGTCCGCTTCGTCGGCGAGGAAACCGGCCGGCGGGGCGAACGTGTCGGCTCCCGTATCCGTGCGCGGGGCGAACGCCTCGTGATCGATCGCGGTCTCGTCGGTCGGGATCGCGAACGGTTCGGCGAGCACCGGCGCGGACGGAACCGTGAGCCCGCCCGGCGAGACGGTCGTGTCGCCGCGCAGGCGACGGATCCGCGTGGTGCCGCTGTCGAGATCCTCTTCTTCGGCCTCGTCCTCCTCGCCGTCGTCAAGGATGTCGATCTGCGTGACCTGGTGCCCGAGCTCGGCCTGCACCTTCTGCAGCGCCCGCGCGAACGACAGCGCCGTCGGGAAGCGATCGGCCGGGTTCTTCGACATCGCTCGCTCGAGCACGTACTCGAGCGAGCGCGGCACGTCGCGGCGGCCGAGGGGCGGCAGCGGGAGGCCGTCGATCCGATCGATCAGGCTGTTCGTTCCGTTCTCCCCGCCCGGGATCTCGAACGGCGAGCGCCCCGCGAGCAGCGTGTACACCGTCGCGCCGAGCTGATACACGTCGCTGCGCGCATCGCTCGTCGGCGGATCCCGGAACGCCTCGGGAGGCGACCACGGCACGGACACGCCCTGCGACTCGCTCACGTCGATCGACGACGAGGCGATGCCGAAGTCGGTGAGCGCCGGACGGTTGTACTCGGTGACGAGGATGTTCGCGGGCTTGATGTCGCGGTGCAGCACGTTCGCGCGGTGGGCCGTCTCGACGGCCGCCGCCACGGGGATCCCCGTGTGCAGCGCCTCCTCGACCGTGAACCGTTCGCGCCGGTAGCGCACCTGCAGGTTGGGGCGCGGGCAATACTCCATCACGAGGTACGGGCGCCCGTCGTCGGCGACGCCCGCCTGGTACACCGCCACAATCGCAGGGTGCGTGGAGAGCATTGCCATCACGTTGGCCTCTGCCGTGAACTGTGTCGCCGAGGCGTGGATGCGGTCGGGCAGCAGCACCTTGATCGCGACCCGACGCCGCGGCAGCTTCTGCTCGTACAGGAACACGTCGGCGAATCCGCCGGATCCGAGCAGCTGCAGGAATGTGAATCCCGGCAGCTCGGGCGGCGCGCTCGGCGCGCGCCTCACCATTCCAGATCCTCGAAGGTGATCGTGACGTCATCGCCGATGTCGAGCACGTCGCCCGTGACGACGACCGTGGGCTCACCGGCGCGCAGCTTGACCGGATCCGCGTCGGCCCGGCGGAGCATCGTGCCGTTCGTCGTGCGCAGGTCGACCGCTGTGACGGCGCCCGGCTCGCGGCGCACCTCGAGGTGGCTGCGCGAGATGTCAAGCTGCGGGCTCGACACCGTCACGAGCCGCGGCGCGTCATCGAGCGAGACGCGCGCCGCCCGCGGGCTGCGGCCGATGACAATCGTGCGATCGATGGCGACGCGCTCGCCCGTCGACAGAATGATCCGCGGGCTGCCCGCGGGAGCCGCGGGCGCCGACGGGATCGTGTCGCCGTCGTGATCGCCGGCGCGTGCGGCGCGCTCCGCCGCGCGCCTCGCCTGCAGCTCGGCGAGCGAGATCGTGGCGCCATCGTGATCGCCGGGAACCGGTTCGGAGCGCACCAGCGCGTCCTGCGGATCCGCGTCATCCGCGGACGGTTCGCCGTCGTGCGGATCCGTCTGTGCCGCGCCGTCCGCCACGGGCTCGTTCGGATCGGTTTCGGGCGCCGGGGGCTCGTCGGCGGCGTGCGGCTCGAGGAGGGTGTCGCCCACCGGGGTGCCGTCGACGATCGTGACCGGCACCTCGCCGTGGCGCAGGACGATCGCGTCGTCGACGATGACGAACCACTCCTGCTCCGCGAGCAGTCGGCGCGCGGCGTCGGCGGATTCTGCGAGCGCCGCCCGCACGCCCTCCGCGTCGATCGAGTCGGGGATCAGCGCGGAGCGCCCGCCCGCGACGACGAAAGCAGTCACGAGCGCAGCTCCGTCGCGCGATCGATCGTGGCGTCCTCGACGTCGTCGCCGCGACCGGCCGTGTCGACCTCGAGCGCGTCGACGACGACCGCCGTGATGTTGTCGCGCCCGCCGCTCATCACGGCCTCGCGCACGAGCACGGCGGCGGCGCGGCGCGCGTCGGTCTCCTCGCCGAGGATCTGCGCGATCCGATCGGGATCGACCTCGTCGGTGAGCCCGTCCGTGCACACGAGAATGCGATCGCCCGCCTGCGCCGGCAGCACCCACACATCGGCGTCGCCCGAGCTGCCCGCGCCAAGTGCGCGCGTGACGACGTTGCGGCGCTGATCATCGCGCGCGTCTTCGGCGCTCAGGGCTCCGGCCTCGATGAGCTCTTGAACGAGCGAGTGGTCGACCGTCAGCTGTGTCAGCACACCGCCCTGCACGCGGTAGGTGCGCGAGTCGCCGACGTTGAGCGCGAGCCAGTAGCCGGCCCCGTCGACCTCCGTGGCGATGACGCCCGACAGCGTCGTGCCGGCCCCGGCCTTCTGCGCGCGCGAGAACGTCTCGATGCAGGCTCGGGCGGCGTCGATCGCATCCTTCGCATCGTCGACCGTGACCCATGATTGCGCCGAGAACCGCTGGAACGCCGACAGGGCCGTGGCCGCGGCGACGTCGCCCGCGTCGTGCCCACCCATGCCGTCGGCGACGAGGAAGCACGGCCACGACGCCAGCGCCGCGTCTTCGTTCACGGTGCGGCGACGCCCGACATCGGTTGCGACGCCGCTCGTCGTTCTGATCGCGCCCGCCATGTCAGCTCTTTCCTGCTCGCTCGACGGATGCGCTCCGCTCGCCGATCGTGATCTTGTCGCCGGCCACCAGCGACGAGGCGGTGTCCGGAACGAGGGTCGTCGAGGTGCCGCCGCGCACGACCACGACGCCGTTGGTCGAGTGCCGATCGACGATCGACGCGGATCCGTTCTCGAGCGAGATCTCGAAGTGGGTCTTCGACAGCGACAGAGTGTCATCCGTGACCGCCACCACGTCGGCGCCGTCGCTCGCGCTGGGGTTGCGCCCGAACACCGCGCGCGAGGTCACCTCGGTGCGCGTGCCGTCGTCCCACACGAGGATCACGCTCGGCACGTTCGTCGGGGCGGGCGCGTGGTTGAGCACGATCGTGTCGTCGGGGAAGTCCGGGGTGGCGGGCGCGGGGGCCGGGGCCGACTCGACCTGCGGCTCCGGGGCTGTTTCCGGGGCAGATGACGGCACGGGCGGCGCGGCAGGGGTCGGTTCGGGTTCGGGCACAGGCGGTGCAGGAGCGGGCGCGGCCACCGGCTCCGGGCCTGGTGCCGCCGGGATCTCGGGGGCCGCCGCGGGCGCAACGGGCTCCGGCTGCTCATCGCGCTCGCCGGTCACACCGGGAACGAACGCAATCGGGCCGTCAGCAGACGCCTCGGGCTCGTCGGGCGCGACCTCGGGCACGGGAGGCGCCGGCGGGGCGGGCATCGGCGGAACGACCGGAGCCGCCGCGGGAGCCGGGGGCACCGACGGAGCCGCGGTCGCCTCGAACGGGTCAACAGGTGCGGGTGCAGGCTCCGACGCCGCCGGAGCGGGAGGCGCCGCGAACGGGTCCACGGGAGGGGCAACCGCGTCCGACGCAGGAGGCGCCGCGAAAGGATCCAAAGGCGCGGGGGCCGGGTCCGACGCCGCCGGCGCGGGCGCGGCGAACGGATCCACAGGCGCGGGCGCCGGCCCCGAGGACTGCTCGACGGGAGCCGGACCAGCACCCGGCTGCGCCGGCGCTGCGTACTCGCCCTGCGGATCCGCGGGACGGTCCGGATCCGCCGCGCCGCGCAGAGTCATCACGGCGCCCGAGGCCAAGTCGTGCCAGCCGCGGCGCCGCGCCGACGAGTCGAACAGCGGCGTGAAGTAGCCCACGATGATGGCGCACGTCGCGCCCCAGACGATGTTGCGCCACACGGCGCGCCAGAAGCCGAGCCGCGCACCGGTGTCGGCCTGCACGAGGCGGATCCCGAGCATACGCTGACCGACGGAACCGCCGGATCCCTGCATCGCGCTGTACGCGAGCGCAATGGCAAGGGCGACGACTCCCGGAATCATGAAGATCGGCATCGTCCAGATCGGGAAGCGCTGTTCTCCGGCGAGCGCCGCCATGATATCCGCGCGCACGACCATGAAGACGACGACCGCCGTCACGAGGTTGATGAGCTGGAGAATGACGACGTCGATGGCGTACGCGCCCACCCGACGGCCGAGCGACGGATGCGCGAACGTCGGGGGAACGTGCGGATCCTGCGGCGGCCAGACCTGCGGCGGCGCGGGATGAGCCGGCGCACCATACGGCTGACTGGCATATCCCGACTGCCCTGTCGACATACTCATGTCAGTCTTCTCTCTCCCGTGCCGATTCTCGTGCTCCTGAGACTTTCTCACGAAGGCGCTGCACCCCGCGACGCATGCGCGAGTTCTTCGTGATCGCGCGCACGCTCAGCCGTGCGCGGAACCGCCTCCACCACGTGGACTTCTGCTTCATGGATCCGACGACGTCGTCAACGTCGCGCCAGTACGTAGAGACGTCTTCGCTCGACGGATCGACGGGGGCGAACACCCGCGAATCGGCCTCAACGGCGAGCGTCGCCACCCGCGGCTCGTGGAACGTCGCGGCGAGGACGAACGCCTCTTCGTGCCGCGTCGCGCCCTGCGGAATCGGCTCGCCTCGGTATGCGCCGAGGTCAGTCGCCCGGTCGACGAGCTCGTTCCAGCCGCCCGCGATCCGGTCGCTCGGGTCGTCGAGGTTCAGCCGCTTGCGGCGCTTGGAGAGTTTGATGCCGGCGATGATGAGGAACGGCGACAGGATCAGCGCGATGGCGAGCAGGCTGATGCCGGCGATCGCGATCACCTGCCACGCGAACGGCGACAGAAGCGGCTCGTCCTCGTCGTCGTCATCGCGCTCGTTCGGCACGAGCGGGGGCTCGTCGGCCGGCTGCTGCGGCGGGGGCGGGGGCTGCAGCACCTGCGGGCGCGGCTCCTGGCGCGGGCTCTCGGTGATCTCCTCCGGCACGTTGTCCGCGGGCGGCGTCGGGTCGAAGCTGACCCATCCGAACCCCTCGAACGCGACCTCCACCCACGCGTGCACGGTGTCGCCGGACGCGACGAACGGGTCGACGTCGGGATCACCCTCGTCGGCGTGGAAACCCATCACGACGCGCGCCGGGATGCCGAGCTCGCGGGCCATTAGCGCCATCGCCACGGCGTACTGCTCATCGTCGCCGACGCGCGGATCCGACCGCAGCAGCTGCGAGATGCGCTGCGCGCCGTGCCCGGCGCGTGACTGCGGGTCGTCCTCGGCGCGGCCGGTGTCTTCCTTCGACAGGCCGTGGCTGAAGGAGCTGTTGCGCAACCAGTCCTCGAGGGCAGCCACCCGCTCATAGGGCGACAGCGCGCCCTCGACGGCGCCGTCGGCCCCGTCGATGATGTCGGCTGCGATCGCGGCCGCGTCCTCCGGCACCTGCGACATCGTCGGCAGCTGCGGCTTGGCGAACGGCGCGTCTCCGATGTCCTCAGCTTCTGGTTCATCCGGAATCACGGCGGTCACGGTGTACGCATCGCCCTCGCGCAGCCCGTCGGCCACGAGCCCCGTACCCGTTTCTTGATTGAAGTAGGTACCGCGCCGGAGATCCTTCGAGCGCTCGCCCGTGCCGTCGAACGCGACGCTGTCGACGATGCCCGCGTCGGGCAGCCAGGGGCCGGCGTACTGCTGGATGTCGATGCCGAGCTCGACGAGGGTGCCCTCCTCGTCCTGCGCCATGTTGCTGCGCAGCGGCGAGAAGTCGCTCGAGCGCCCGCGCCCCGAATCCGACACCGTGTACACAAGCCCGTCGTACGCGTCGAGCACCGCGAGACGCACGCGCGCGCCCTCCGGCAGTCCCGACACCGAGAACAGCGGCTCATCGGACGTCGGATGATCGCGCACGACAGAGCGCCACGACTGCAGCGGGCTCACGTAGTCGTGCAGCTCGAAGGGCGGCACGATTGTGTCGCGCGCCACGTCGCGCACCTCGTTCTCAGGAGCAAGCGCGAGCGACGCGACGCCCGCACCCGCGCCGATGGCGAGGATCACGCCGCCGGCGATGAGCCGCGTGCCGCGACCGCCTGTGGCGCCCTCCCCCGCATAGCCCGCGATCGTGACGGCGACGAACCGCGGCGACCACGCTTCGCGCACCGCGAGCCACGTGACCGCGACGATGATGAACACGGCGCCGAGAACGTAGGGCAGCCAGACGGGCGGATCCGGCGGACCGAAGACGATCGCGAAGACCGTCACGGCGGCGACCGGGATCATCGCCCACGCCGCCGTCTTCAGGCGCAGGGCGAGGCTGCCGGCCACGACGAAGCCGACGAGCATCGCCGTGAACGGCACGAGCAGATGCCCGTCTTCGATCGAAAGCGGCGCGGCCGACGTCAAGAACGCCTTCCACATCGTCACGGCGCCGGTGGCGAGCTGCCGCAGCGTCTCGAGAGACGGGATCACGCCGCCGATCGTCGTCGCCGGCAGCGCCAGCGCGCCCCCGAACACGAAGTAGATGACCACGGTCGCGGGCGCGAGGACGATCACGGGCAGGCGCCAGCGGGCACCCGCCGAGGCGAGCGCGAGCCCGAGGACGAGGCCGCCGTACGCGCCGACGAAGAATCGTGCGCTGTCGAAGAGCGGCCAGAGCACGAGGATCGGCACGGTCGCCAGCAGCACGAGGGCCGCCAGGTCGAGGATCCATCTGCGAGCGGTGAGCCTCATCCGAGCGCCCTCGCAATCGCGCGCGGGAGCTGCTCGAGGGCGCCGATCGACGCGACGGGCGCGTCTGCGATGCGGCGCAGCGACGGATCCGCCCCCGCGTCGGCGACGCAGACGAGCGTGCGCGCGCCCGCGGGGATCCGCGAGACGGCGGCGCGCAGCTCGGTCGCCGATGCGCCGCGGCCCGTGATGAGCACGACGAAGCTCGCGGCCGGGATGTCGGATCCCACGAACGCCCCGAGCTCGTCGATGCCCTCGCGGGTGCGATCGAGGTCGAGGCCCGAGAGCGCGTCGAGCATGTGGCGCTCGGAATCGCCGCGCAGGCCGCGCGACTGGGTGCGCAGGTCGACGTCGAACGCGTCGCGCATGCCGCGGCGGCCGATCGAGGCCGCGATCGACACGGCCAGTTCGAACTCGTCGTCGGAGCGGTACTCATGGCGGGCGCGCGAGACCGCGATCACGAAGTGCGACCGACGGGTCTGCTCGTAGGTGCGCATCATCGTCACACCGGTGCGGGCCGTCGAGCGCCAGTGCACGTGGCGCAGGTCGTCGCCCGGCTGGTACTCCGTCAGCGCGTGGAAGGCGATGTCGTCGCGCGCGAGGTCGCTCGTCGGCAGGCCCTCGAGGTCGCGCACGAAGCCGAGGGTGTCGGTCGAGAACGCCACGGTGCGCGGGTGCACGTACAGGTCTGTCGGATCCGCGCGGTGCTCGACGCGCTCGAACAAGCCGAGCGGATCGCCGCGCAGCACGCTGACGGGGCCGACCGGCAGCACGCCGCGCGCGTGCGTCGGAATCTGGAACAGCTCGGTCACGCGCTCGTCGGGCGCGAGGCGGCGGACGGCGAACACACCCCGCCCCTGGCCGACCGGCAGGACGACCCGCGAGGAGGGGATCGCGCGGCGCGCCGGATTCTCGAGGATCAGCCCACCCTCGGCGTGCTCGCCGACGATGACGCGGCTGCGAGTGAGATCGAGAGACACTCCGTAGGCCGTGCGCCCGATGAGAAACAGCGCGCACAGCACGATGACGATCGTCAGCGCAATGGCCGCCGTCGTCAGCTCGCGCCATCCGTTCAGCGGCCCGACGATCCAGCAGGTCACGGCGGCGCCGATCGCGACCCACCCGATGATGCGGACGACGCGGATCCCGCGCAGGAAGCCTGCCCACCCGCGGCGCCCGACGAACGCGGCGACCTGCCCCCACGACGCACGCTCGGGCTCGGGCGTGCGGAACTCCGGGGTCTCCTCGGGGTCGACGGGCGCGCCGGATGGCGCCATGCCCTCGGGCACGGCGCTCATCGGCTGCGCGGGCGTCGTCATCCTCAGTCGGTCGTCGTGCGCTCGGCGCGGTTCTGCGGCGCGGGCACGTCGCCCAGCACGCGCTGGATGACGCTGGCCTGGGTCACGCCCGCGAACTCGGCCTCCGGGTCCATCACGAGGCGGTGCGCCCACGTCGGCTGCGAGAGCACCTTCACGTCGTCGGGGATCACGTAGTGACGCCCCTGCGCCGCCGCCCACACCTTCGCGAGCCGGATCATCGCGAGCGCGCCGCGCACCGAGACGCCGAGGCGGGTGTCCTGATCCTGCCGCGTCGCGTCGGCGAGCTCGGCGACGTAGCGCAGCACGGCGCCGTCGACGTGCACCGTCTGGCCGAGGTCGGCCATGTCGGCGATCGCGTCGGTCGTGATGAGTGCCTGCAGGCGACCCGAGGGGTTGCGCTCGGCCGAGCCCGCGAGGATCCGCTCGGTGACCTCGATCGAGGGGTACCCGATCGTCGCCTTGATGAGGAAGCGGTCGAGCTGCGCTTCGGGAAGACGGTAGGTTCCGGCCGTCTCGATCGGGTTCTGCGTCGCGAGGACGAGGAACGGGCGGCCCACCTCGTGAGCCTCGCCGTCGATCGTGACGCGCCCCTCCTCCATCACCTCGAGCAGCGCCGACTGAGTCTTCGGCGAGGCGCGGTTGATCTCGTCCGCCAGCAGGATCGAGGTGAACACCGGACCTTTGTGGAACGAGAACGTGTGGTTCTGCTGGTCGTAGATCGTCACGCCCGTCACGTCGCTCGGCAACAGGTCGGGCGTGAACTGGATGCGGGTCGAGGTGCCCTGCACGGTCGCGGCCATCGACTTCGCGAGGCTCGTCTTGCCGGTTCCCGGCGCGTCTTCGAGCAGCACGTGGCCCTCGGCGAGCATCGCCGCCGTCACGAGGCTCACGACATCGCGCTTGCCCATCACCGCTCGGTCGACGTTATCGACGAGGCGCGTGAACGTGCCTTGGAACCAACCCGCCTGCTGGGGAGTCATCGTCATGAGATTCTCGCTTTCCGGAGGTCTGCGGGTGTCGGCGTCACCTTCACGGTGACGGAGTTCGTCGTGGTGTACTTCTCGGGAACGAGCGACGTCTCCTGGAACTTCACGCGGTAGTCGCCCGGCTTCGTATCGGTGTCGATACAGGTCACGCGCACGGATCCCGCCGCGCCGCCATCGCGCTGCTCGAGCTTCTGCGAACCGATGTCGCGCCAGCCCCACGGCATGTGCCTCTCGCACGTGAACCAGTACTCGTCGGAGTACAGCGGCGGCAGGTGTTCGAAGTTCAGCGTGAACTTGTTGCCGTCGGGGCTCTTCGGATCGTTGTCGTGGTAATCGAGCTCGAAGCTCGGCGCGGGCACGCCCACCTTGATCGTCTTCTCGGACCGCTGGCCCGCCGTATCGACGACCACCACCTGCACGTTCTGGGTCGTGCCGGGGGCCATACCCTCGTTGAATTCGGCGCGGAAGTCGACCGACATCGCTGCGGGCCCGTCGAACACGCGATCGATCTGCGACTGCGTGCGCCCTGCGGTGCGCACGACGATCTTCTCGATCTCGCGACCGTTTCCGTGCGCCGAGACGTCGATGACGACCTTGTTCGAGTGCACGGTCGCGGGGTTGACCGACGCCGTGGGCTCGGCGAGCTTGCCGTACGGCCGCGCCGGCTTCTCCGACTTGGCCTCGTCGCCGGCGAGGGTGCCGACGCCGTCGATCTTCGTGACGGCGCGCACGATCACGGTCGACGAGACGCCGTTGGTCGCCGGCACCTCGACGCGCATGCGCCCGTTGGAGGATCCGGTCGACGGCATCGTCTTCCAATCGCCGCCCTCGCCCGTGAGCTTGTACTGGTACGAGATCTCGTCCTTCCGCGCACCGTTCGGATCGGCCGCCTGCCACGCGACGTCGATCGCGCCGTCGCGCTCGGCGACGTTCACCGGGCTCACGGGACCGGGCCGCGACGCGGAGCGGATCGGCTTGCTCATCGCGCTCCACTTGCTGGTGCCCTCGCGGTTGACCGCCGCGACGCGGAAGCTGTAGCCGTTCTCGCTGTTCGGCACGACGACCGTCGTGGCCGTGCCCGAGTTCGCGATCGTGCGGCTGTCGTAGACCTCGTCGCCCTTCATGACGTCGACGCGCCACGACGAGATGGGGTCGCCGCCCGACGACTCGCCGGGCTTCCACGAGAGGCGGAACTCGTTCTCGCCGTACGGCTGGTCAGTGCGCTCGACGCTCGGCGCGCTCGGCGCATCCGGTACCGTCGCGGGCTTCTCGTACGCCGACCACGGGCTCCACGACCACCCGTCGACGCTCTGGATGTCGGCGCGGTTCATCGCCGCGACCTGGAAGCGGTACTTCTGGCCGTTCTTGAGGCCCTCGAAGACGCGCGACGTGATCGTGGATCCCTCGAAGCGGTGCAGCTTCACGCCGGTGCCGTCGTCGACGCGCACGAGATAACCGGTGACCGGCGAGCCCTCGCTCGCGGGGGTGTTCCACGCAATGCCGAGCTTCGAGTCGCGGTGGCCGGCCTCGAGCGTGAAGCTGGGGGCGCCGGGCGCCTCGGGCTTCACGTCCGGGCGCACGACGCGGCTCAGCTCGGAGGTCTGCGAGTTGCCGACCTCGTTCACGGCCGTGACCTGGAACTGGTACTCGCGGTCGTTCACGAGCCCGTCGAGCTGGCACACCGTCGCGTCGCACGTCTTCGCGTACCCGCTGCCGAGGTAGTCCTCGACGACGTACTCCGTGATCTCGGCGCCGTTGTTGGACGGCGCCGTCCACGTGAGGGTGGCCGTGCGGTTGCCGATCTCGCTCGCCTGCGGCGTACCGGGCTTCTCCGCGACGCCGAGCACGGTCGCTGTGATGCTCGCCTGCACGTAGCGGTCGGCGTCGTCGGTGACGTCGGCGATCGTGTAGCGCGCGGTGACGTAGCCGTGGAAGTCGGATCCGGGCGTCAGGACCACCTGGTCGCCGACGACCTCGATCTCGGCGTCCCCCGCCTCGACCTCCGCGTCAACGATCGTGAGCGGACCCTCGCCCTCGAACGGGTTGGTGTCGTTCGCGAGCACGTCGACGTCGATCGGCGTGCCCTGGTGCACCTCGCCGAGGTCATCGTCGTTGGCCGACGGCAGCGGGCGCCCGGAGGCCGCGACGTTCACGCCGACCTCGCCGCGCACGGGATCCGCTTCGCCGTCGTCGACGAGGATGCCGACGGTCGTGTCGCGCCCGCGCGCCTCGGCCGAGGCCTCCATCGTCAGCGTGGTGCCATCGAGCTTCACCGACACGCCCTCGGGGAACCTGTCCGGATTCTCGAGCGAGTACTGCAGATCGTCGCCGTCGATGTCGTAGGTGCGCTGGGAGAGGTCGACCGACACCGGCCCGTCGCCCGCGCCGATCGTCGTGGACGTGTTCGTGAACTCCGGCGCCTCGTTGCGCGGCTCGGTGACCGTGATCGGAATCGTGAGCACCGAAACGCGGCCGTTCGGATCGTCGGGCCCGTCACCGTCGGTGACCTCGAAGGTGATGTCATCGGTGCCCTCGTACCGGTACTCGGAGCGGTACTGCAGCGTCTGCGGATCCTTCACGAGCGCGTCGCCGTTGCCGTGCTTGACCGAGACGGCGTCGGCCGACGTGATGCGCGGCGAGCGCCCCTCGGCGACCTGCACGACGTCGGCGAGCGGGATCTCGACGAGCGTGTCGCTCTGGATCACGAGCCCGGCGTTCTCGACGAGCACCGGGCGGAGGTCGTTCTTCGCGGGCACGACGAGGAACGCCGATGCGACGCCGCCGTCGGCATCGGTCACGGTGTACGGGATCGCGCGGCGGCGGTCCTCGACCGCGACGCGGACGACCCCGGGGCCCTCGGACGCGAGCATCTCGACGCCGTCGATCGCGACGTCGAGGTCGTCGGCCGTGCCGTCGGGATCCTCGTCGTTCGCGAGCAGGTCGATGTCGGCGGTGAACTCGCCGGAGACGTCGTCGATCAGCACGCCGTCGTCGCGCGCGATCGGCCGCTCGAGCGGCACGTCGTTCGCGACGGTGACGTGCACGACGCCCTTGGCCGAGTTGCCGACCGCGTCCTCGATCGCGTACTGCAGTTGGCTCTCGCCCTCGGTCTCGGAGGCGGTGAGCAGCACGCGGTCGTTCGTCGTTTCGACCTCGAACGAGTCGTCCGACAGCGAGACGGCGGAGTCGGGAACGAGCCCGATCTGATCGCCCTCGGGGTCGGAGTCGTTGGCGAGCACGGGGATCGAGACGGTGCGTCCCGGCCGTACCGCCACCGTGTCGCTCATTGCGTTCGGCGCCTGGTTCGTGCCGGGGCTCGGCGCGATTCCCACGCGCACCGTGCCGATCGACTCGACGCCGAACGTGTCGACGACGCGGTAGCTGAACGAGTCGACGCCGGACGCGCCGCGGTCGGCCTCGTAGGAGAGGAAGTCGGTTCCGGTCGCGGTGATCTTGCCCTTTGACGGCGCCGAGGAGATGCCGATGAGGTCGACCGAGTCGCCATCCGGATCGATGCGGTCGAGCGGGATCTCGATGCGGCTGGTGCTGCCAGCGATCGCCCGCCCCGTCACGTGCTCGGGGATCGGCGCCGAGTTGCTCTGCTCGTTCCACGGCGAGATGTTGATCCGCACCGTCGCCGAGTCGCGCTGGCCCTTGCTGTCGATGATGCTGTAGACGGCCTCGACCTGGCCTTCGGCGTCGGCGGCCGCGCGGAAGCGCACCGTGTCCTGCGACACGAAGATGTCGCCCGCCGACGCATCGGGCTGCTCGACGAAGTCGGGCAGGACCTCGAACGAGTCGCCGTTCGGGTGCGAGTCGTTCTCGGTCACGGGCACCGTCACGATGTCGCCCGCGCGCACCGTCGCGGTGTCGTCCGCGGCGATCGGCGGGCGGATCTGATCCGTGGCGGGCACGGGGATCACGATGATCTCGCCCGTCGCCGACCGCGCGCCGTTGCTGATGCGGTAGGTGACGACGACCTGATCCTCGAGCATCGCGCGATCGGTCAGCTGGATCGTCGAGTGGCCGAGCACGGCCGCCGAGACGCCGGATCCGTCGGGCGCCTCGACCGACTGCACGACGAGCACCCCGGCGGACGGGTCGTAGTCGTTCTGCAGCGCGTCGATGAGGACCTCGCCGCCGCCCGGCAAGTACGCGGTGTCGCGCACTGCGACGGGGGCTGCGTCCTTGTCCTTGTTCTCGAGCACGTCGACGCGGATCACGCCCGGCGCGGCGAGCGCGCCCGCCGACGCCGCGTAGTCGACGTAGTAAGTGCCCGGCGTCTCGCTCTCGACGTTCAGCACGCCGCCCTGCGCGTCGGCAGTCACCTCGACCTCGGCGGGAGGCGTGACCTGCGACAGCGTGAGGTCTTCGCTCGCCGCGTTGATGTCGTTGATGAGCGGCTCGACCGTCGCCGACTCGCCCGCGAACAGCTGCACGTGGTCGGCGTTCGTGACGGGCTGGACCGTGCCGACCGGCCGCACGTCGAGGCTCAGCTCGGCCGTCGCCACGTCGGTGCCGTCAGAGACCGTCACATCGATCGCGAGCGGGCCCTCGTAGGCCGCCAGCGCTCGGTAGGTGATCTGGCCGTCAGCGGTGAAGTCGACCTCGTCGCCCTCGGCGGGCGTGACGTTCGAGAGATAGATGTCGTCGCCGTCGGGGTCGATCCAGTCGGGCAGCACGTTGTACGTCACCGAGCCGCCGGACTCGACCGCGACCGTGGGGCGCAGATCCTTCTGCGCGGGCGGGAGGTTCTCTTCGGGGTCGTGCACGCTCAGATCGACGCGTGCGGAGTCGGATCCGCCGCGCCCGTCGCTCACCGTGTAGCGGAAGGTGCCGGTTCCGCTGGCGTTCTCCGGCATCGTGACCTGCAGCGCCTGGCCGTCCTGGATCGTCTGCACCTGGCCCGCGCCGGGCTGCTCGTCGACCGTGATCGTGAGCACGTCGCCGTCGGGATCCGAGTCGTTGTCGAGCACGGGGAGCACCGCCGACCGACCAGGGCGCACACCGTAGGTGTCATCCTCCGCGTCGGGCTCACGGTTCTCGGCCGTGCGCTCGGGCGGCTGAACCTCGGCCTCTTGGTTCTCCTCGACCTCGTCCGACTCCTGCCCGTCGCCCTCGGGCGGGGTGAGGTCGTCCCAGTTGTTGACGTGCTGCATGTCCTCCGACGCGAGCCAGGACGAGCCGCCGGACGCGTCGTTGAGCACGACCTGGCTGCCGTTCGTGCGGAAGACGAGACCGTCGCTGGATGCGCCGTCGATCGTCTGGACGACATCGCGCGAGGAATCAGCGCAGTCGCGCACGATCTGCTGGGTGCCCTGCCACGCCGCGTACGCGCACTCCCCCGCCACGACGGGCTGGAGGGGCGCGCCCGAGGCGCCGCCGTTCGCGGTCAGCGCTGCTTCGGATCCGTCGAGCGGCACGTCTGCGAGCGAGGTCTCGGTCGCCACGCGCACGACGTCGTCGCGCGGCGCGTCGGCCGCGAGCCGTGCGTTCTCTGAGGATCCGATCGATGTTTCCAGACCGTCGGGCGTGGCGACGATTCCGCCGGCGCGGTCGAGCACGACCGGCGTGCCGCCGACGGAGGAGATCTCGACATCTGAACCGGTGACGGCCTCGAGCGTCTGCTGCTCGGGGTCGCCGGCGACGGATCCGTCGGACCCCACCGCGTACGTCGTGAGCGCCGCGCCATCCGGCTCGAACGTGTGCACCGTGCCGTCGGTGCCGACCGTCATCACGGCGTCGGCACCGAGCTCGGCGATCGGTTCGGCCTCGGACGGGTCGAACGAGCCGATCTCGTCGATCGCCGACAGGTAGAGGTCGCCCTCGCTCGGCACGAAGATCGCGACGGTGTCGGCGCCGCGCTGCACGACGGATCCGGCGGGGATCTGAACCCGGTCGCCGAGGACCATGTCGGCCCCGTCGATCCGCGCCAGGGTGCTGTCGCCGCTGTCGAAGATGACGGCGCCGTCGCGCTCCTGCATCACGTCGATGCGGTCGCTCGTGACGCCGCGCAGCTGGCCGTCGAGCAGCGCGGACGACGAGTTGAGGTGCCCGAGCACCTCGCTCGAGGTCTTCGTGACCCAGACGCTGCCCGCGTCGAGCTCGACCTCGGCCGTGGGATTGCCGTCGTAGGCGACGGCGAATGCCGTCAGCGCGATCGCACCGGCGGCGACGATGGAGGTGCCGGTGATGGCACCCCGCCGCCCACGGAGCCAGCCCGCTGCGCTCATCGTGTGCTCCCCCAAGCAGATACGGTCAGTCAAGAATTCGGGAGGGCGCGCCTACCCAGCCTTCCTACTCTAACCGCGACGACACGCCGCGAACGAACTACTTCCGGGCTGGACGCTTCTCGGAGGTCGGGGCCTCGCCGCTCGCACGGAGGTCGGCATAGTGGGCGCGCGCCTCGTTCTGGCGCTCGTCCTCGGCTCCCGACGCGATCGGAGCACGCACGTGCTCGGGGGCGAACCCGAACGCGTCGACGAGATCCTGCGCGTGCGGGCGCAGTCGCGTGCAGAGGCGATCGATGTAGCGCGTCACCGCGGCGGCGCGCTGAGTCGAGAGGCGTCCGTTCACGATGTGCCACGCGAGGTGGTTCTCGATCAGCTGCAGGCCGAACAAGTCGCGCACCCACGTGAGCACCGTGCGAGTGCCCTCGTGCTTGATGCGGGAGAGCGCATCGGTGAACGCCTCCCACTGCAGCAGCTCGCCGTGTGCGCGTGCCGCGTCCAGCAGCTCGACCTGGTTCTCGTTGAAGACCTCCTGCGCCTCAGCGGCGGGCAGCTTGCGCGCCGCGTTCAGGCGGGCGCCGACGCCGGCGACCATGTGCTGGACGCGGTCGGTGAGCAGTTCGTGCTGATCCTCCTCACGCAGGCCGAGCTCGACCGAGCGTGCTGTGGATCCGAGGTCGACGACGGTCTGACCAAGGCGGCGGAGACCGGCGCCGTGGAAGACCTTCGATGCGCCCTGCTTCGCGCCGTACGCGGCGAGGGCGCGCTTGTCCTTTCCCTTGAACTGAGCGGCGAAATCGCCGAGCAGCCGCTTGCCGACCAGCTGCAGCAGGACGTTGTTGTCGCCCTCGAACGTGGCGTACACGTCGAGATCCTGATGCAGGCCGACGAGGCGGTTCTCGGCGAGGTATCCCTGTCCGCCGCACGCCTCGCGCGCCTCCTGAATCGTGTCGAGCGCGTTCCACGTCGACAGGGGCTTGAGCGCCGCGGCGAGCGTCTCGAGATCCTGCCGATTCTCATCGGTGTCCTTCTCGCCGCTGAAGACTTCGTCGAACTTCTGCAGCAGTTCCTCGTGGCTGAACGTCTGCGCGTACGCGGTGGCGATGCGCGGGATCAGGCGACGGCGGTGCTTGCCGTAGTCGAGCAGGACCGTCTCGGATCCGGTGCCGTCGTCGAACTGGCGACGCTGGTTGCCGTACGTCACCGCGATCTTCAGTGAGAGGGCCGCGGCCCACGTCGCCGCGCCATCGAGCGAGACGCGGCCCTGCACGAGCGCGCCGAGCATCGTGAAGAACCGGCGCCCCGGGCTCGCGATGGGGCTCGAGTACGTGCCGTCGGCGGCGACGTCGCCGTAGCGGTTCAGCAGGTTCTCGCGCGGCACGCGCACGTGGTCGAAGGCGAGACGACCGTTGTCGATGCCGTTCAGGCCGCCCTTCGGCCCGTCATCCTCGCTCGTGATGCCGGGCAGGTTCTCACCGTTGTCGTCGCGGATCGGCACGAAGAAGCAGTGCACCCCGTAGTTGACCCCGCCGGTGATGAGCTGCGCGAACACGGTCGCAGCGCGGCCGTGCACCGCGGCGTTTCCGAGATAGTCCTTATACGCCCCGCGAAACGGCGTGACGATGACGAATTGCTCGGTTTCCGGGTCATATGTCGCGGTCGTCGCGATCGATTGCACGTCGGATCCGTGCCCGATCTCGGTCATCGCGAACGCGCCGGGAAGCTTCAGGCTCGCCGCATCGGCGAGCCACTTGTCCCAGTGCTTCTTCGTGCCGAGCTGGTAGATCGCAGATGAGAACAGCCCCCACTGCACACCCGACTTGATCTGCAGGCTCGGATCGGCGAGAACGAGCTCCTCGAAGCCGGCGAGGTTACCGCCCTGGGTGTTCTGTCCGCCGTACTCCGTCGGGAATGCGCGCGAGCCCGCGCCGCGCTCGGCCAGCAGCCGCGTCTGCTCGAACACGCGCTCGCGGTGCGTGTGGTAATCCTGGCCAGGAATCTGCCAGAACGCCTCGTCCTTGATCATCTCGCGCGCTTCGAGACGGACGTCCCTCCACTTGCCGAGCAGGTGTGGGGTGAGTGCGTCGACGTCGATCGAGACGTCAGCGGCCTGATCGGTCGGTTCAGCTGCGGCAGGGCGAACGGCAATGTCGGCCACGGTGCTTCCTCTCATCGGGGAGTCTGTCACGACAAAATCTATGCAGATCGTCAGCTCTCGAGCGATTCGTTTGTGCACCGACCACAAGCAGAGTCAGACCTCGGCGCGCTCCTTTTGGTCGGCCCACTCGGAGGGGCCGTTGCGGTACGCGCCGCGGGCGAGTTCCGCCATCCGCTTCCAGGTGCGGTCGCGGATGAAGATGAAGTCAATGCCGATCATGGCGAGCGAGAACCAGGGCAGCCCCATGAGCACGCCGATGCCGATGTGGAACGACATGATGCCGGCCAGGGCGAGGATGCGCGTGGGCCGCGTGAGCAGCATGAAGGGGAAGGCGATCTGCAGGACGATCGAGCCCCAGGTGATGGCGGTGACGGCTGGGCCCCACGCAGTGAAGAGCTCGCTGAGCACGGGCCACGTGCCGAACCGCTCGGTCATGAGGGGGTTGTACACGGCGTAGCCGCCGGACCAGGGATCGCCCCCGGCCTTATAGAGGCCGCCGGACACGTACACGAAGATCACCTGCGCCGTCAGGGCGACGAGGGCGAGGTTGTGCAGCAGGTTGCTGATCTCGCGCGGGAGGATCGTGCGGAAGCCGTTCTTCGCGCGGCGCCGCGCGTCGAGCGACCAGCGCGCAGCGGGATCCGCGAACAGCAGCAGAAGCAGGACGATGCGGTACATGTTGTCGCCCTGGTCGCCCAGCGCGTCGTTCATCTCGATGAAGCTGACCCAGAGAACGAAGTAGATCGGCAGCACGATCTTGAAGCGCCAGCCGAGCACGAACATGACCGCGAGGGCGAGCAGCACGACGTACAGCGTCGTGAACAGCACGTCGTCGTAGGCGACGCGGTGGAACCAGCTGAAGATCCAGATCTTCGGGAAGTCGCTGACGGGCTCCGCGCCTTCGCCGTTCCAGGCGGATCCGGATCCGAATGCGTACAGGCGGCTGGAGAAGTTCGTCAGCAGCAGCCCGACGCCGGTGAGGCCGATCAGGATGCGCGTGACCGACAGACCGTAGAGCGACACCTTGTTGTCGAGCAGCCACGACTCGGTCCACAGCCAGGTGTTCCGCGCGATGCCCCACAGGGTGCGCGGGAGCAGAGCGACGAGGCGACCGGCCGCCCGGATCGTCTGCGATACGGCCGCGCCGGCGCGTTCGATGACGGGGGCGCCCGTCGCGCCGCGCGTCACTCGCCCATCCGTTCGTGCTGTGCGCGGAAGACGTCGGTGAAGGCGTCCTGCGACTGTCCGTCGTTGACGACGAGTCCGCGCCATCCGGTGGGCGAGTACTGAATGCCCGGGCGCTCGGCGTCGGGGTCGTGCCGGTCGTTGAAGGGGATCACGTTCTGACGCGTCGCGCGGTATTGGAGTCGCTCGACGTCATCGCCCCACACGGCGAATGCGACCTGCGTGGCGTATGCCGTGGCGCGGTGCTCCTGCTCGATGTAGGAGGAAACGTCGGTCGTGTCATCGAGCTCGATCATGGCGTCGGCCATGCGCTGTTCCCACTCGGCCTTGAAGTAGTTGAGCTCCGCGACCTCCTGCTGCTCGGTCGTGAGGTCGCCCCAGGCTCCCTTGAACTGGCTCGAGACGTCCATTGCGGCGATGCCGGCGCGAGGCGTGAAGAGGTTGTACTGGATCATCGAGAGCTCGACGTCGCTGGCGGAGACCCACTCGGTCTCCTCGCCGTCGACGATCGCCCGCACCTCGAAGCGGTAGTCGCCGTTCACCGGCTCCGGGGCGAAGACGCTCCACGATTGCCCGAACATCGGGATCATGTAGCTCGAGAGCGTCTGCTGTCCGACGAGCTCGCGGATCGGTGCCCACGGGGCGATCCAGAGGAACGAGGCGAACACATGCCACGCGGTCACGAGCGCGGCCGCGCACATGATGACCCGGATGTATAGACGTCGGCGGGGGCGTGTCCGCTCTTTCATGCAGGGATCCTCATCTAACGCCCGGTGCTCCGGACGGGGTTTCCGTCCGGAGCACCGGGTTTTCAGCTAGTCAGCTCAGGCGTGTGCCAGACGACGTACGGCGAACCAGACGCCGGCACCCGCGAGCAGCATCGCCGCAGCGAGGCCCCCGAGCGGAAGCGCCATGTCACCGCCTGTCGGCGACAGCCCGCCGCCACCGGTGGAGTACACCTCGAAGGTGGCGTCAACGCTACCCGAGGTCGCGCCCGTGAGCTCGACCACGTGGTTGCCGTCCTCCGTGCCGTTCGGAACGGACCACGTGAACGTCACGTCGCCGTTGTCATCGGCGACCGAGGTGCCGATGTCGTACGGGGTGGAGTACTGCGTTGCCGTGACCGACTCGCCCGGCTGGAAGCCGTGGCCGTGGGCCACCTGCGTCTCGCCGACCTGCAGGCGGTCGTTCTCGAGCTCCATCGAGATCTGCTGGCCGTCAGAGGCACTCGACGCGTTCGCGTTCGAGGCCGACTCACTGTCCGAAGCAGAGTTCGAGTCGCTGTCCGACGCGGCGTTGTCATCCGACGATGCGCTAGCCAAAGCCGACGCGTCGCTGTCCGACGAAGCGGCTGCCTCCGAAGAGGCATCCGACGACGAGTCCGCGTTGGACGCGGCCTGCGACGCAGCCGCGGCGTTCGCGCTCGCGTCCGATGCGGCCGAAGCCTCAGCGTTCGACGCCGACGAAGCGTCCGCATTCGCGGCAGCCTGAGCCGCGGCCTGAGCCGAAGCGTTCACGTCAGACGACACATCCGCCGATGCATCGCTCGATGCGTCTGCCGTGGCAGCCGACTGAGCAGCAGCCGTCGCGTCAGCATCCGCAGCGGCCGAAGCCGTCGCGTCAGCGTCGGCGGTCGCCGCAGCCTGCGCAGCGGCCTGAGCCGATGCGTTGCTGTCGTCGTCCGCGTTCGCCGAGGCCGAAGCCGAAGACGAGGCGTTGGTGTTCACGTCACCGTTCACATCAGCGTCCGCGTTCACGTCTGCGTTAGCGTTCGTGTCCGGGGTACCGTTCACGTCCGCATCACCGTTCGTGTCCGTGTCCGGGGTACCGTTCACGTCCACATCACCGTTCGTGTCCGTGTCCGGGTCCGCCCCGGCGTTACCCGCCTCGATCGTGAGAATTCCCTCGGCCGGGGTCTGCGAGACCTCACCCGTGGCAACCACATCGAAGGCACCGGTCCCGGAGTCTTCCGGCGCGGTGTAGTCGAGCGTGAACTCGCCGCTCTCGTTCGTCGTAGCCGTACCGATGCTCTCGCCCTCGAGTACGACGTCGACGGTCTCGTTCGGCGCGAAGCCGGTACCGGTGATCGTCGTCGTTTCGCCCTGCTCGATCGTGCCCGGCGTGACCTCGATGGCCGTGTCGTACACGGGCGCCTCGTCCAGCGCCTTGACCGTCGACGATGCGAGCTCGAGCTTCACGGGATTATTGAGAAGGCCCGGAAGCACCGAAACACTGAGCGCGCGAACCGAAAGACTCTCGTCTCCGAGGTCGCCGGGCTCAGGCGTGGCCAGTTCCTGCGGCTGCTCGTTGATCGTGATCGTGGCGGCGCCGTCGAGAAGACCCTTAATCGCGCCGTCATCGCCCACAAGCGCGGTCACGATCGGGTTCAGAACGCCGTTAATCGTGGGCTGGAGCGTGTCGAGGATCCCGCCCTCACCTGCTGCGCCCTCGACGATGGTGCCGAGGCCGCTCGTCAGGCCGTCAAGAGCGGTCGTCACGACGCCGAGCACGGGAGTGAGCAGGCCACCGAGAACGCCTTCATCGGCGATCTCAAGACCAGCGGGAGTGTATCCGTCGACGCCGAGGATGCCGCCGAGCGTTGCGGGCTCGCCCTCCTCGTCGAGCAACGAGAGCGTCGTGTCCACGGCCGGAATTGTGAGGAGCGAGACGTTGAGGTTGAGCTCGAGGCCGACCCCGATGCCGTAGAGACCGTCCTCGACCAAGGCGACGGCCTTGCTCGTGAGGGAGTTCGGCCCGGTACCGGTGAGCGCTTCGAGAACGCCCTGCGTCAGTGCGTTCACGACACTGTCCGAGAGCACGTCCGTGTTCGCCGGAAGATCGTTCAGATCAGTGAAGTCCGGGTTCGAGGCCAGTAGCAGGCCACCGAGGTCCGCCGAGACCGACCCGTTGTTGAGGTCGATCGAGACGGTTGCGGGCTGCTCAGCCGTCGAGTTATCGAGGGGCTCCTGCAGCAGGCCCTCGCGCACCGAATCGGTGAGCGAGCTGACGTCGAGCGACAGCGGGGTCTCAAGGGTCGTGGTCAGGCCGCCCACAACAGGCACGTTGAGATTCAGACCCGCGACGAGGTTGTTAACGATCGTGCTGAGCGAGCCATCGGGCCCGATCGCGTCGTTGAGAGGATCGACGACACCGCCGACGACGTCGTCGACGAGGCTCGTCACATCGCCGAGCAACGGGCTCGTGAGAGCCACACCGAGATCCGCGATCCGATACTGGGAGTTCACCTCCGTGCCGTTCTTGGTGATCTCGGAACCGACAGCGCCGAGCTCGATACGCGCCTCGCTGAGAAGCGTGTCGAGTGCACCATCACCCAAAAGCTGTTCGATGGTCGAGGTCAGGTCGACATAGGCGGGGTCCGCAACGTCACCTTCGTACGCGCTGAGATCGAGCCCGCCACTCTCTGAGAGCAGACGGGATGCGGCCAGCGATTCCGTCTCCGAGGTCGACGAGGAACGGCTGCCGCCGGCGCCGAGCGCGCCGAGGTGCAGAAGGCCGGCGCTGTCAGCGTCGGGCTTGATCAGCGGCAGATCGAGCTCCGGGATCTCGAGACCGAGCGAACCGAGAAGTTCGAGGTCGATGCCATCGTCGATCGGTCCAGGCGTTCCGGGGAACTCACTGGCGGACGTACCCACACCGGCCACATCAAGGCCAAGGCCCTCGAGCCACAGCAGGTGAGCGTGAGCCGCCGAATCGGCGGTCGTCGGTTACTCGTCAGCGGTCGCCGCCCCGATGCCCGCGAACGATCCAACGACCGCGAGAGTGGTGACGACACCTCCCGCTGCGAGTGTCTTCTTGGTCAGCCGCCGCGCTCTATCGCGCGAGGGCTGATCCTGCTTTTCAGCACGCATGTGTATCCCCTCAGATACGTACAGGTGGACTACAGGGACGAACGTCCGCTGCAGCTGAGGGCGCCTGTAAACGTGGAGCTGCCCACAGGGAGCACCAGCTAAACAATATCCTGGCCTCTTCCCGGGTAGTTGTCCAGGGCTGGCCGGTGAAATTCTCCATCCGCGAGTAGCGAACAGACACAAGCGATCGCGGGGCAGGACGACGAGATTGCACAATCGTGACAGATGCCGAAGAAAAAGCTTGTGTAATATGACGGCTCTGCAGTAATCTGCGCCCAGCACACAGCGCGGGCAGTGTCCGGGTAGTCGCGCGGTTCGACGCTCGGGCCCGGTTCAGCCGGCCGCGACGACCTCGAGCACCTGGTCGCCGTACGCATCGCGCTTCTTCTGGCCGATGCCGCTGATGCTGTCGAGCGCGTCGAGCGTGGCGGGCCGATGTTCGGCGAGCGCGCGCAGTGTCGCGTCACCGAACACGATGTACGCCGGGACCCCCTGCTCTCGCGCCTGTCCCGCACGCCATGCACGCAGCCTCTCGAAGAGATCCCGATCGCCCTCGTCCAAAGTGTCGGCCGCCGACGTCTTGCGCACGGACGACCGCACCTTCCGCCCGATGACGTCCTGCCGCAGCAGCACGGGCGTCTCGCCGCGCAGCACGCCCGCCGAGGCCGGGGTCACCCCAAGGGTGTTGTACTCGCCCTGCGGTGCGAGCAGACCGGAGGCGAGCAACTGACGGATCACGCTGCGCCAGTCCTGATCCGACAAATCCTCGCCAATGCCGTACGTCGCGAGCTTGTCATGACCGAAGCGACGGACACGCTCGTTCTCCTTGCCGCGCAGGATGTCGATGAGGTGGCCGGCGCCGAACGATTGACCGCGCTCACGCTCGAGGCGCACGATCGTCGACATCAGTTTCTGCGCGGCGACGAGCCCGTCCCACGTCTTCGGCGGCTCGAGGCACGTGTCGCAGTTACCGCACGGCTCGGACTGCTGACCGAAGTAGCCCAGCAGATTCTGTCGCCGGCACGACACCGTCTCACACAGCGCGAGCATTGCGTCGAGGTGCTGGTTCTGCCGCATCTGCAGCGTGCGGTCGCCGCCGCCCTGCTGGATCATGCGCCGTTGCTGCACGACGTCGCCGAGGCCGTAAGCCATCCACGCGATGCTGGGTTCGCCATCGCGGCCCGCGCGGCCTGTCTCCTGGTAATAGCCCTCGACGGATTTCGGCAGGTCGACGTGCGCGACGAAGCGCACATCGGGCTTATCGATGCCCATGCCGAACGCGATGGTCGCAACGACGACCACGCCGTCCTCGCGCAGGAACCGTGACTGATGGGCCATCCGCGTCTCGGCGGGAAGACCTGCGTGGTAGGGAACCGCGTCGATCCCCTGCCCCGCCAGGAACGTCGCCGTCTGTTCAACCGACTTGCGGCTGAGCGCGTAGACGATGCCGGCGGATCGGTCGGGCAGCGACCGGATGAACTGCAAAAGCTGCTTGCGCGCGTCGTTCTTCGCCTCGATGCGGTACTGGATGTTCGGCCGGTCGAAGCTCGCGACGAAGTGCCGCGCGGTGTCGAGGTGCAGCCGCTCGGTGATCTCCTCGTGCGTCTCGCGCGTCGCGGTCGCTGTGAGCGCGACCCGCGGCACGCCGGGGAACGCCTCACCGAGATCGCCGAGAGCGAGGTAATCGGGCCGGAAATCGTGACCCCACTGGCTCACGCAGTGCGCCTCGTCGATCGCGATGACGCTCAGGGTTCCTTTTGCGAGCAGAGCGCGCGTCTGCGAGTTCGACAGCCGCTCGGGAGCGACGTAGATGAGGTCGAGTTCGCCGGCGAGGTACGCGCGCTCGACCTCGGCACGCTCGGCCGGCTGCTGCGTCGAGTTCAGGTACGCGGCCGCGACGCCGTTGGCCCGCATTGCATCCACCTGATCGTGCATGAGCGCAATCAGGGGCGAGACGACGAGCCCCGTGCCCTCGCGCACGAGCGCGGGAATCTGATAACAGACGCTCTTGCCGCCGCCCGTCGGCATCAGCACGATCGCATCGCCGCCCGAGATCACGTGCTCGACGACATCCGCCTGATCGCCGCGGAACGAGTCGAACCCGTAGACCGTCTGGAGCGTCTCGAGGCCGCCCGCGTGCTGCGGCGCCCGCGCCGAGCGATCCACGGGAGATGTGGAAGCCGCAACGGCGAACGGATCCGCCCAGCTGATCGCGCCGCCCTCGTACTCGTCGTACATGTCGGCGGGCGGCTCCTCGGGAGGGAACCACGCGTCGTCGGGCTCATACTGCGACTGCGTCATACGTCCAGCCTAGGAGCCACCCGCGACATCGGTTTCAGGCCTGTAGATGACTAGCTCAGAAAAGATGAGGGGACCGTAACGCTCCACGTATACGGTCCCCTCGGAACCTAGGCTAAACGCTCGGCACGAATTGATCACTGATTGTTACTCACTGCACCCAAATTTCTGATACGGCTCTCAGTCGGCGCTGATCGGCCTTCCCGCGCCGCACGCGGGCATACGACGGGGCTCAGCGCACGGCGTCGCCGCTTGCGAGGTCGATCAAATCGAGCTCATCACGTCGCGGCAGACCTTCCCAATCGCCGTGGCTCGCGACGGCGAATGCGCCGAGAGTGTGCGCGCGCTCCATCCGCTCTTCGAGAGAGAGCTCGTCGAGCCAACCAGAAAGATATCCGGCGGAGAAAGCGTCCCCGGCGCCGATCGAATCGACGACCGTTACACGTCTCGCCGGCACGGTCACAGTGCGGTCAGCCTCGTGAGCAGTCGCTCCGGCAACCCCGTTCTTGACGACGACCTCGCGAGCTCCTGCGCGGATCAGCGCGGCGGGATCGCCGCCGACGAGATCGAGCTCGTCGGGCGACGCAATGACGATGTCGGCGCCACTGACCAAGCGCCTGAGGTGCGGAGCAGCCGTTTCCGCACTCCACAGACGCGATCGGAAGTTGATGTCGACGCTGACGGTCGCACCCTGTCGCTTCGCCCCATCGACCAGCGCGTGGGTGGCTTCACGCGCCTCCTGCGAAAGCGCCGGAGTGATCCCCGTGACGTGCACGAGGCGCGGGTTCAGCGACAGTGCCCGCTCAGCGTCGGCTGCACACCAGCGCGACCCTGCGGAATCGCGCCTGTGGTACTCGACCCGCGTGACATCGGGCAGGCGCTTCTCGAAGATCAGCATGCCCGTCGCGCGGTCGCCGTCGCGGACGACCCCGCCGCATTCCACGCCTTCCGCCGCGAGCGTGCGCATCACGAGGGATCCCGATTCGTCCTGTCCGACGCGTCCGGCCCACGCGACACGGTGACCGAGTCGCGACATCCCGATCGCGACGTTGCTCTCCGCACCTGCGATCGAGACCGCGAGGCCGCCACCCAGTCGGAGCGGCCCCTCCCCGCGCAGCGCAAGCATCGACTCGCCGGCAGTGACGACGTCGACGCTCACCGGCAAACTGCGTTCAGGAAGCGGCGAGCGCGCTCGCGCAGCGCGTCGAGATCTCCGCCGTTGGCCGCGTCGCCGAGCAGCGGGCTCGCGACGCCGACCGCGACCGCTCCGTCGGCCAGGAAGCCCTCGGCTTCGTCGACGCCCACTCCGCCCACGGGGACGAACGGTGTGCTCGGGAATGGCGCGCGCAGATCCTTCACGTAGCGCGGCCCCATCGACGAGACGGGAAACAGCTTCACGGCATCCGCCCCGGCATCGAGTGCCGTAAGCACCTCGGTCGGAGTAAGCGCACCGCACAGCACGGGCACGCCGCGATCCACGGCCGTCGAGATCGACGGCGCGATGGCGGGGGTCACGATATAGGTCGCGCCGTTGTCGAGGGCGGCATCCACATCGGCGGGAGTGAGAACGGTGCCCGCCCCGAGACGCACACGGTCGCCGAGCGCCGAGGACACCTCCGAGAGGACGGTCAGAGCATCCGCACTGCTGAGCGAGATCTCCATCGAGCGCACGCCTTCGTCGACGAGTGCGATCGCGGTCGCGATCGACGCCTCCACGTCCTTTCCGCGGATGATCGCGAGCAAGCGATCGGCTGCAAGATCTTCGATGAGTGACATACTTCAGTCCTTTCGTCGCGGCTCGTCACCACTCGGCGAACGAACCATCCGAGTGCTGCCAGACGGGGCCGCGCCAAGGTTCGTCGTTGCTGTCCGCGCGCCGCACTGCAGCCTCGTCGACGTCGATTCCGACGCCCGGCGCGTCCCAGCGCTCGATGTGGCCGCCAACGAACGCCAGCGGTGCGCGATCGAGCACGTAGTCGAGCAGTTCCGCGCTTCCCTTGTTGTAATGGATACCGATCGACTGCTCCTGCAGCAGGAAGTTCGGCGTCGCGAACGCCACCTGCAGGCTCGATGCCAGCGCGATCGGGCCCAGCGGGCAGTGCGGTGCGAGGAGGGCGCCATAGGTCTCCGCGAGCGCCGCGATCCGGCGCACCTCGGAAATACCACCCGCGTGCGAGAGGTCGGGCTGGACGACGGCCACGCCCGCCTGCAGCGGCGCGAGGAACTCGGCGCGACTATACAGTCGCTCCCCCGTCGCAATCGGAACGTCCGAGGTCGACACGATGTCGGGCAGGTGCATGGCCAGTTCCGGCAGCACCGGCTCCTCGATGAACAGCGGGCGCATCGGCGCGACCGCCCCGATCAGCCGGCGCGCGTCGGCGACGCCGACCCGGCCATGGAAGTCGATGCCGATATCGACCGAATCACCCACCGCCTCGCGGACGTCGGATACGCGCTGTACGACCTCCGCGATCCCCGCGGGCGCGGCGAGGCGATCCCACCGCCCCGTCGCGTTCATCTTGATCGCGGTCAGGCCCGCCGCGACCTGCTGCTCGGCCGCGTCGGCGACGGCGCTCGGTTCGTCGCCGCCGATCCATCCGTAGACCCGCACCCGGTCGCGCACGTGGCCGCCGAGGAGCTGATGCACGGGCACGCCGAGCGACTTGCCGAGGACGTCCCAGAGCGCCTGATCCAGACCGGCGACGGCGCTCGACAGCACTGGGCCGCCCCGGTAGAAGCCGCCCTTCGTCAGCACCTGCCAGTGCTGTTCGATCCGGCGCGGATCACGGCCGATCAGCAGCTCGCTGAGCTCCGCGACCGCGGCACGAACCGTCTCCGCGCGACCCTCGACGACGGGCTCGCCCCACCCGACGATGCCCTCGTCGGTCTCGATCCGGCAGAACACCCATCGGGGCGGCACGGCGAACGTCTCAATACGTGTGATCTTCACGCGTCATGCTCCTCGGTCAGTACCTTCTCGACATCGGCGACGCTGTCATCGAGCAGCGCTCGAGCCGCGTCGGCCGCGGCGTCGGCGTCCTGCGCGATGATGGCCTCGACCACCCGCCCATGGCTCGGCACCGGATCCGTCACCTCGTGCCCGTGCACGAGCTCGTCGCGGATGAGCAGCGCCGGCTCGACGAAGATGCTCATCTGAGCGAACAGCTCGTTGTGCGTCGCGCCGAGCAGCGCCTGATGGAACCGCAGGTCGGCGCCCGCGGAATCGTGGGCGGATCCGCCGCGTGCGCCCCGCATCTCCTCGAGCGCCTGCTCGAGCTCGACGAGATCCTCGTCGGTGCGGCGCTCGGCCGCAAGGCCCGCGGCCGCGGGCTCGATCGCCCGCCGCACCTCAGCGAGGTCGCGCTGCACCCCCACGGCGTCGCCCGATTGATGGCGCCAGCGGATCACGTCGCTGTCGAGGACGTTCCACTCCTCGCGCGGTCGCACGAACGTCCCCTTCTTCTGTCGCGCATCGAGGAGGCCCTTCGCCATCAGCACCTTGATCGCTTCGCGCAGCGCGGTCAGCGACACGTCGAGCGCGCGCCCGATCACCGAGAGGTCGAGCACATCTCCGGGAGCCAGGGTGCCGTCGACGATCTGCGCACCCAACACTTCGACGGTGGTCCCGTGGACCCCTCGCCCGATGTACCTGCTCACAGTGTGTCCTTTCCTCGCCCTGAGTTCATGACGAGTTCTTCGTAATGCTCCAGCCACCGTCGACGGTCAGCGTGGTTCCGGTGATGAAGGAGGCGTCCTCCCCCAGGAGAAAGGCTATGGCGCCCGCCACCTCGCCCGGGTTGCCGAGGCGCCCCATCACGGTCTCGCCCGCGCTCTTCGCGATCTCGTCATCGCTCAGTCGGTCCCACTGCGCCGTACGGATCGGACCGGGCACGACGCAGTTCACGCGCACCTGTCCGCCGTACTGCACGGCGAGCTGACGGGTGAGGCCGGTGAGCCCCGCCTTCGTCGCCGCGTATCCCGGCACGTTGGGCAGCCCGAACGCGGCGTGCACCGACGAGACGATCACGACACGGCCGTCGCGCTCGCGCACGAGGTCGGGCAGGCAGGCGCGCATCGCGTGGAAGGATCCGGTCAGGTTCACGTCGATCTGGCGCTGCCAGGACGACAGCTCCATCCGATCGATCGGCGTGGGATCCGTCACCAGCGCATTGGAGACCAGCGCGTCGACTGGGCCGAGGTCCTTGTGAACCTCCGCCACGACACGCGCCCAGTCCGCCTCATCCGAGACGTCGCCGACGTAGCCGCGGCAGGATCCGGCGAGCGCGACAGCAGTCTCCCGCACGCCCTCGTCGATGTCGAACAGCGCGACGTTCCAGCCGTCCGCGGCCATGCGCGCGGCGGTCGCCGCGCCGATTCCGCGCGTCGCGCCGGTGATGAGGACCGTCGGGGTCATCGGTCTGCTCCCTCGTCGTGGTCGGGCATCGCGAGGATCCCCGCGGCCCAGGCCGTCATTCCGTCATCCGAACATACGCGCAACGGCTCGCCGCGAAGATCCGCTCGCACGCTCACGGCGACCGGTGAACCGGCGTTCACGAGGGTGAGCTCTTCGCCTGTGCGCTCGACCTGAAGGGATCCGGTCACGTACGGGAAGAAGCCGATCGCTGAGCCGTTGCCGGCGGGCGCAGGAGAGCCCCAATGACCGGCGTCGCTGACGGCGGTCACGGGTTCGGTGCCCTCGCCGATTCCGGTGGTGATGCGTAGCTCCATGCTCTCGCCCGGCGCGAGCTCGACCCGCGGGCCCAGCACCTCGATCTCCACGATCCGCGAGGTCGGCTGGAGCCCGTCCAAGTGCACCAACGGCGCGTCGAGCGGATGCTCCATCCAGACCTCGACGCGCGAACCGCCGTCCGGGTAGGTTCGATCCCGCTCGACGCGGAACGCCTGCGACGTCGTCGATCCGTGGGCACCGTGCGCGAGCCAACCGGCCGCGGTCGGGAACCCGAGCTTGCCGACCACATCCTGGTGCGGGACGAACGCGGTGTCGGCCGACCGCTCCGCGGTGGGAACGCCGGTTCCCGGCACGAGCTCGACGAGCTCGAGGTCGCCGCGGTCGAGGCCGACCCAGACTCCCCCGTCGCCGGGATCTCCCGCACGCCGCTGCGTCACGTTCCACAACGACCAGCTCACGGGCCGGTCCGCCGTGTTCTCGGCCCGAAGCGACAGGTCGTACGACGCTTCGCCGTCGCGCAGCGTCAGCTCGCGGGTGATGCGCAGCCCCGTGCGCGGATCCGCTCCGCTCATGAGGGCGATCGTCACGCCCACCGCGTGGTCGACGCGCCGCCATGCATACGCGCCCGAGTCGAGCACGGGATCCGGCGGCCCCGCCCATTCGTCGAGATGATCTGCGCGTCGCGGGATGAATCGTCGAACGTCGACTCGAGCCCGCGCTCAACGCCCGCGTAATAGCCCTCCGCGTTGAGGTAGACGACCGCAACGCGGCCGTCCGCGCCGAGCTGGCCGGCGCAGCCGGAGACGCCCAACAGTGCGACCATCGCCAGGCCGGCGGCTATCAACTTCTTTGAGCGCATGCTTCCTCGCCATCGTGCTTCTATGAACGTTTCCAGTGTGCCCGCGCGCATCGCCGGTGTCAACATTAATTAGTAATTAATGCTTTATTCGGTTGATGCGACTCGGAAACGCAGAAGCCGGCCTCCCTATCGGGAGACCGGCTTCATGGCGATGCACGGCGTCGTGCGGGCGGCTCATTCGTAGTCGGGTGCGGCCTCCAGGCCCCAGAAATCCTCGAACGTCTCGTACCCGCCGTCGACGTACGCGGTTGCGAGCTCGACGCCCACGAACCGCATGTGCCACGGCTCGGCCTCGTACCCCGTCGTGCCGGTCTCCGTGCCGGTGTAGCGCACGATCCAGCCGTACGTCGAGGCGTTCTCGGCGACCCATTGGCCCTGAGGCGAGTCGCCGAACTCGTACATGGATCCGCACACGCCCGCCTCGCACGCGACGAGGTCGGCCGCGAGCCCCAGTTGGTGCTCGCTGAAGCCGGGGCGTGCGGACGTCTCGTCGGCCCCGTCCCGTGTGCCGCGCGCCAGAACCTGAGCGTCGTACGCCTCGATCTGAGCCTCGTACGACCGGTACCCGCTCTCGAGCCCGATGTCGCCGACGCCGGCGTTCTGCGCGGCCAGCGTCATCTCGTCGAGCGCCGCGGCGGCCTCCGGCGCGAGGTGCGCCCCGATCGGACTGAACGTCGCGGGCGAGGTGACCTCGGGGGCGAAGTTCTCCGGAGCGATCGGCCGGTGCTTGTTGACGACGACCCAGTTCCAGGCCGGGTGATCCAGCGCGATGCATGCGTCGGCGTCGCCCGATACGACGGCGTCGCGGAAGGCCGCTCCCCCGCCCGCGGCCGTGACCACGGCTTCGGATTCCCCCGAGTCGATCGCCGCTGTCACCTCGTGCGAGCAGAACGGCTCGGCGTCATTCTTTTCCGACGCGTCTGCGGTCGGTTCGGGCGTCGGCGACGACGTCGGATCCGGGACGACCAGCTCGTGCGTCTGCGCGGCACCCGTTCCCGTCGCCTGCGGCTCACTGCCGCTGCCGGTTGCCGACGAGGCGAGCAGCGCGCCCGAGACGATCATCACGCATGCCGACAGCGTCGCGGTGATCGTCGCAACGGCGCGCCTGCGGCGGCGTTCGACCCGCCGGCGCCGCTCGGCCCGGCGCGTTTCCGCCCGAATCGCGCTCGTCACCACGCCATTGTCCCCCGCGTTGTTGTGCTCACGCCGAATACGCAACTCCCCAGCTCAGCTCGCACAACTTCCCAGGCTCGAGCCACGTCAGCGCGCGGCCGGAGTTGAACGCGTCGGTCGGAATCGACATCGGCTCAATCGCCACCGCATAGTCCTGACCGGGGTACGCGTCGGTCGTGAACACCTGCAGGTAGTCGAACCGCTCGTCCTGCCAGATGCTGAGGCGCTGTTCGTCCGGCCCGTCGAGCGTCGTCACGGCGGATCCCGCGATGTCGCGGTCGAGGTCGGCGAAGCCCGTGTCGAGGCTGACGTCGCCGAGGCGCACGCCCTCGCGCAGCTCCTCCTCGACCGCCTCCTCGCCCACGGGAAGCAGGCGATCATCGACGGCGAAGCGCGTGCGCGCCGGAATCGTCAGCACGAGGTCGCGCGGATCCACGCCCTCGATGTGGAAGAACGGGTGCGTGCCGACGCCCAGCGGCGCGGCGTCCGCGCCGACGTTCGTGAAGCGGTGCGTCACGCGGATCCCATCGTCGGTCAGCTCGTATGTGACCGACGTGACGACCGCGAACGGATACCCCTTCTGCGGCACGACGGTCGCGGTGAGCGTCGCGGATCCGTCGCCCTCGTCGACGACGAACGGCGTGTGCTGCAGAAAGCCGTGGATCGCGTTGTCGAGCTTCGGCTCGGACAGGCCGAGCTGCTCGTCGTAGTCGCGCCCGTGCGGATCCGACTGCTGCCAGCGGCCGTCGCGGATGCGGTTCGGCCACGGCGTGAGCACCGTGCCGGATCCGAACGGCGCCTGGATCCCCTGCGGGTACGGCGTGACGACCGACGTGCCGTCGACCGTCAGGCCCCTCAGAGCGGCGCCGACCTGCGCGATGTGCGCGGTCACGTCGCCCCGGGTGAGATGGATCTGCTGACCGGTCGGGTCTACGGGAGTGTGCATGGATCCATTGTGTCGCACCTGCCTGCGACGGAAACGCGGATCGCCCGGCTTCGCGAAGAAGCCGGGCGATCCGCGTTCGTGGGGTGCTTAACCCGCGAGCTCGTCGATCAGCGCGTCACCGGGCTGCGCGTCGCGGAACGGCGCGTCGATCTCGGCGCGGCTGAGCAGCTCGCTCATGCGACGGCGGCGGTTGCGCGGGATCAGCGTGATGACGCGTCCCTCGTTGCCCGCGCGGCCCGTACGGCCCGAGCGGTGCATGTACGTCTTGTACTCGTCCGGCGCGTCGGCCTGCACGACAAGATCGACGTCGTCGACGTGGATCCCTCGGGCAGCGACGTCGGTCGCGACGAGCACGCTCGCGCGGCCCTTCGAGAACCGCTCGATGTTGCGCGTGCGCTTGGCCTGGTTGAGGTCGCCGTGCAGCGCGATCGCGCTGATGTTGGCGTCCTCGAGCTGCTCGACCAGCTCATCCGCGAACGAACGCGTGCGGCTGAAGATGATCGTGCGGCCCTCGCGGCCTGCGATCTGCTCGATGACGTCGCGCTTGGTGCGCTGGTCGATCACGAGGACCTGGTGGTCGATCGTGCCCGAGTCCTGGTCCTCACCGGCGACCTCGTAGACCTGCGGGTCCTTGAGGAACTCGTCGACGAGCGCCGAGACCTCGCGGTCGAGCGTGGCGCTGAAGAGCAGCTTCTGGCCGTCCTTCTTCGTCATGCGCAGGATCTCCTGCACCGGCTCGAGGAAGCCCAAGTCGCACATGTGGTCGGCCTCGTCGAGCACCGCGATCTGGATCTGGCTCAGGTCGAGCTTGCCCTGACGCTCGAGGTCCTGGATGCGGCCCGGCGTGCCGATGATGATGTCGACGCCCTTGCGGAGCGCTCCGACCTGCTTGCCCTGGGGCACGCCGCCGTAGATCTGCGTGGTGAACAGGCCGACGCTGCGGGCGATCGGCTGCACCGTGCGGTCGATCTGCAGTGCGAGCTCGCGCGTCGGGGCGACGATGAGCGCCTGGGGGCTGCGACCGTACGTGCGCTCGCCGCCCGTACGGGTGCGCAGGATCGCCTCGACCAGCGGAGCGCCGAAGGCGATCGTCTTGCCGGATCCGGTGCGGCCGCGGCCGAGCACGTCCTTGCCGGCGAGGATCGGACCGATCGTCGCGGCCTGGATCGGGAACGGGCTCGGCGCACCGAGCTCGAGGAGCGCGCGGCAGATGTTGTCGCCGAGACCCAGGTCGCTGAACGACTGGCCCTCGACCTGCTCGGCGGCTACCGAGTCGGCCGTGAGGCGCTCGTGCACGACGTCGATGTGCGCTTCCTGCTTCGCGGTGCGCTGCGGCGCCTCGCGGCGATCCTGCCAGGCGTTCTGCGTGCGGGGACTGTCGCTGCGCTTGTCGTCGCGGCGGTCGTCACGCTTGTCGTCGAAGCGGCGGGGTGCGCGGTCGCCTCGGTCGAAGGAACGTCCGCCGCGGTCGTCGCGGTTGAAGCCACCACGGTTGTCGCGGTTGAAGCCACCACGGTCGCCTCGGTCGAACGAGCGGGGGGCGCGGTCGTCACGGTTGAAGCCGCCACGGTTGTCGCCACCACGATTGTCGCCACCGCGGTTGTCACGGTCGAACGAACGGCCGCCGCGGTCGTTACGGTTGAAGCCGCCACGGTTGTCACGGTCGAAGGAACGTCCGCCACGGTCATCGCGGTTGAACGTCCGGCCACCACGGTCGTCACGGCTGAAGCCACCACGGTTGTCGCCACCGCGGTTATCGCGGTCGAACGAACGGGCACCGCGGTTGTCGCGGTTGAAGCCGCCACGGTTGTCGCCACCGCGATTGTCACGGTCGAACGAGCGGGCACCGCGGTCATCGCGGTTGAACGTGCGGCCGCCGCGGTCATCGCGGTTGAAGCTTCCGCGGTTGTCGCGGTCGAACGAGCGTCCGCCACGGTCGTCACGGTTGAAGCTGCGGTCACCGCGGTTGTCGCGGTCGAAGGAACGGCCACCGCGGTCGTCGCGGTTGAACGTGCGGCCGCCACGGCTGTCGCCACCGCGGTCATCGCGGCGGAAGCCGCCTTCGCGGGGAGCGCCCTGGCGCTGGTCGCGATCGTCCTGGTTCCAACGCGGCTTACGGGATCCGCCCTTCGACGCGTACTTGGGGTCGAAGTTCTTGGCGGGGCGTCCGCCGGAGGGCATCTTGTTTTTGGGCATGCTTGATACACGCACCTTCCATAGGTGTTATGCGGCCATGACAGGACACGCAAACACCCGCGTGTACGACGCGGTATCCCTCAGCCGACCTTTCTACGTTACATGTTCGCCCTGGGAGAAGTCCGGGTATGGTCGAAGATTTCTCCGCGAACGGGTCAGCCTCGGCGGGCTTCACCGGACCGCCCCGTCGGAGACGAGCCACAGCTGCGGAAGAGATCGAGGTTTCGCTCCGCAGTTGAGGCTCGTTTCCGCTCGAATCGGCAGACGCTGGCGATCCCGACCCGTAGCGCTTCGCGCGGAGCTGAGCCATATCTGCGGAGGCTATCGCCGATCTGCTCCGCAGTTGAAGCTCGTCTCCTCCCGAATGGCTCGCTCACGCCGCGAGGTGGAGGCCGCGCGCGATGGCACCGAGGATCAGATCCTGCACCACATGCCACTCGTGCATCAGTTGCCAGTACGACACGCGGATCGTGTGGTAACCAGCGAGACGCAACCGCGCATCGTGCTTGTTGTCGCTCGTTCGCTGCTGGTCGACGTGGTGGCCGCCGTCGACCTGGATCACGAGTCGGTCGCCGATCAGAAGGTCGACCCGATGGCCAAGAACCATGATCTGCCGCCTCATCGGCAGCCCGAGCCACGTCAGCCGGACAAACAGGATCGACTCGGTTCCCTCGTCTGCGAAGGGCCGAGCATCATCGAGGATCCGCAGGCTCCGGGCCGAAAGCGGAAGCGTGCGCATCGTGTCGGGTGTGATCTGCTTGCGACGGATCGCTGACTCCCAGATCGTCAGCGCCTGCTCATAGGGCTGGCAGTTCGCGACGATCGAGAGCAGATTCGGCACCGAATCGACGAGCGTACCGGGCGCGCGAAGGATCATCGGCTCACACCAGTGGATCCGCGCACGGATCCCGTCCGCCGGCCGAGCATGCGGAGAGACGGCGACGTGGAACGTGTCGTCGCCGACATCCCACAGGCCTCGCCGTGCTGCCGCGGTCACGCAGGTGAGTATGACGCGCGACTGCGCCGCCCGGATGAGGACCGGATCCGCGCTGGGCAGCGCGACCCAACCACGGCTAGGTCGCACCAGCCGGCCGGCACCGACCGCCCGTTTGATCCGCGCGGTCGCCACCCCGCTGTCGACTAGCTTCGTCGTCAACATCACCCCGCCCGCCTGGCGGACCCTCGATTCGATATCCATGCCAGGCGACGATGCCGAAACCCGGATCCGTTCGTCGGACAGAGTCCGCCGAACGTCAGATAACTTCGCAGATCTGCCGATTGTGAGCGCGCTGACCCCGCGGTCGCGTATGGATGTCCACGCGGAAATGAGCCACAACTGCGGAGGTGCTCCGACATTTGCTCCGTGACGGTGGCTCATCTCCGTTCGCGCGGATCAGCGATGCGCAGCTCGAGGAGGGGGCGAGCCCCGCGCAGCGCAATACCACGCCGACGGAAACGAGCCACAACCGCGGAGAAAGTCCGTGATGTGCTCCGCAGTTCTGGCTCTTCTCCGCTCGAGCGGCAGGGCTTGCGGGAGTTGAGCGCTTGGCGCATAGTTCAGGGCTCGACTCCGACCGAACGGGTCAGCCTCGGCGGCGGCGCAGGGGCGGGGCGGTGGGGATGCCCGGCGACTGCTCGGGCATCTGCACCCGCACCGTCACGATCGGGGCGGATCCCTTCGGCGCGCCCGGCTGGTGCACGTCGACCACCGTCTGCGCCGACGTCGTCGGGTCGGCGTCGTACCTCACAGGCACCACCTGGTGCGCCTCGTGAGCGACGACCGCCGTGGATCCTGTTGTGCGCGCCGACTCCGGCGCAGGATCCGGCGTCACTTCGCCCGGCAGCGCGTGCGCGGCGTCCTGAGCATCTCCCGGGCCGTCGGACGGATCCGTCGGCGCGCCGCCGCGACGCTTCTCGCGGCGCTCCTTCGCACCCTCGACGAGGTTGTACAGCGTCGGCAGCACGATGAGCGTCATGAAGGTCGACGACACGAGTCCGCCGATCACGACGATCGCGAGCGGCTGCGAGATGAAGCCGCTGTGGCCCGTGATCCCCAGCGCCATCGGGATGAGCGCGAAGATCGTCGCGAGCGCCGTCATGAGGATCGGGCGCAGACGCATCGAGCTTCCGGCCATCGTCGCGTCGTGCGCGTTCAGGCCGTGGTGCGATCTGTATTGGTTCACGAGGTCGACGAGCACGATCGCGTTCGTCACGACGATGCCGATCAGCATGAGCACACCGATGAGCGATGCGACGCCGAGCGGCACGCCCGTGATCACCTGCAGCAGGATCGCACCGGTCGCCGCGAACGGCACCGAGATGAGCAGCAGCAGCGGCTGCCGCAGCGACTTGAAGGTCGCGACCATCACGATGTAGATGATGAGGATCGCGGCGAGCATCGCCAGCCCGAGCTGCTCGAACGAGGCCGCCTGATCCTCGGCGACGCCGCCGATCGACGCCCGCGTGCCGTCGGGCAGCTCGGTGTCGTCGACCGCGGCCTGCACCGACGCTGTGGCCTCGGCGAGGTTGTCGCTCGCGGGCGTGATCGTGATCGTCGCCGTGCGCATGCCGTTCTGCGTCGTGATCGACGCGGGGCTCGAGCTCTGCTCGACCGTCGCGATGTCCTGCAGCTCGACGACGCCGGCCGCGGTCGGGATCTCCATCGCGCGCAGCTCGTTCGCCGTGGCGGGCGGGTCATCGCTCGCGATGTAGACGGTGGTGGAGGTACCGTCGAGCTCGACGGATCCCGAGTCGGACGGCTGCATCGCGCCGTTCACCATGGCACCGACCGCGGCCTCACTCAGGCCCGCCTCGGCGGCCTTCTGCCGATCGACGTCGACCGCGATGTACGGCATCTCGGCCTCGAGGTTGTTCGTGGGGGCCTTGATTCCGTCGCGCCCGTCGAGCGAGGTCATGAGCGCCTCGGTGGCACTGCGAACATCGTCGTCGTTCGCGCCCTCGACGTTCACCGTGATGTCGCTCGACATGCCCATGCCGGCCGCGGCCTGCACGGTGATGTCGCCGACGTCCTCGAGGCCCGCGACCGCGTCTTCGAGGTCGGCCTGGATCTGCCCCTGATCGACGTCGGGATCCGTCATCACGGAGAACGTGATGCCGCTGCCGGCCATCAGGCTCGCGATGCCGCCGCCCGAAGCGGATCCGATCGTCACCTGAACGTTCTCGACACCGTCGACGCCGGCGAGCAGGCCCTCGACCTCGCCCGCCGCCTCGTCCTGCGCCTCGAGGCTGGCCGTCTCGCCGAGATCCTGCGTCACGGTGAGCGAGTTCTGGCCCGTATCGCCGAGGAAGTTCACCTTCATGAGCGGGGCGAGAGTGATCGTGGCGATCAGCACGACGACCGCGATCCCGAGGGTCGACCAGGAGTGCTTGAGGGTCCACGCGAGGATCGGCTGGTACGCCTTCTGCAGGCGCGTCTTCGGCGCATCGGGATGCTCGGGATCGATCGACTGACCGCTCTCGGTCACCAGCGGCTTGCCCGGCTTCATGAACCAGTACGCGAGCACCGGAACGATCGTCAGCGCGACCAGCAGCGACGCGAGCATCGCGATCGTGACGGTCATCGCGAACGGCCGGAACAGCTCGCCGACCATGTCGCCGACGAAGACGATCGGCAAGAACACCGCGACCGTCGTGATGGTCGACGCCGTGATGGCGCCCGCGACCTCGCGCACGGCGAGGCGGATCGAATCGCCCTTGTCGGATCCCTCAACGTAGTGTCTCTTGATGTTCTCGATGACGACGATCGAGTCGTCGACGACGCGACCGATCGAGATCGTGAGCGCACCGAGTGTGAGCATGTTCAGCGAATAGCCGAACGCCTGCATGCTCGCGAATGTCACGAGCACGCTCGTCGGGATCGAGATCGCCGTCACGAGCGTCGAGCGGATCGACATGAGGAACACGAGGATCACGACGACCGCGAACACGAGGCCGAGCAGGCCCTCGACGGCGAGCGTCTCGATCGACTGCGTGATGAACGGCGCCTGGTCGAAGACGACCGTGAACTCGACGCCGGAGAGCTGCTGCTGCGCATCATCGAGCGCGGCGAGCACCCCCTCCGAAACGTCGACCGTGTTGCCGTCGGGAAGCTTCGTGACCGAGATCGAGATCGCGTCTTCGCCGTTCACGCGCGAGATCGATGCGATGGGGTCGTCCTCGACCTCGACCTGGGCGACATCGGCGATCGTGAAGGTCTCGGGCTGGGTGACCTCGCCCGTCTCGGGATTCACCTCGGGCTGCGCATTCGAGATCAGCGGCAGCTCGCGGATGTCGTCCACCGAGGTGAGCTTCACGCCCGTCTGCACGGTCAGCGTCTCGCCGTCCTCGGTGATGTCGCCGCCCGGGAACAGGTTGCCGTTCTGCTCGAGCGCATCGCTGATCGCCTGCTGCGTGACACCAGCCTTCTGCAGGTTGCCAGGAACCGGGGTGATCGTGATGCGCTGTCCGGCCGCGCCGGCCACCGACGCGGATCCCACACCCTCGACGTCTTCGACCTCGGGCAGGACGATGTTCTCGAGGTCGTCCTTCGCCGTCGCGGGGTCGTCGAAGCCCGATACGGCAACCTGGATCACGGGCAGGTCGTCGAGCGAGATCGCCACGACCTGCGGATCCACCGACTCGGGCAGCTGGCTGCTGATGCGGCTGATCGCCTGCTGCATCTTCTGCTCAGCCGTTGCCATGTCGGTGCCGTAGTCGAACATCGCCTGCACCATCGACACGTTCGACGAACTCGTCGCCGACGTCGAGTCGAGACCGGGAACGGCCTGGATCGCTTCCTCGATCGGCGTCGAGACATCCTCCTCGACGACCTCGGGAGAGGCGCCGGGGTAGGTAGTCGAAACGATGAGAGCGGGCAGCTCCATCGTCGGGATCAGCTCCTGCTTCAGGCTCGTCAGCGACACCCCGCCGACGATCGCGACACAGATCGTGATGAGCGCGATGAGGGCGCGGTTCTTCAGGCTGAGGACGGAGAGTTTCGACACAGGGGATCCCTCGGGTGCTGGCAGCTTCGATACACAGACGTATCCGCAGCTGTCAGTTTGTCACGCGCTCGCTATGTGCGTGCCGCGAATGACGAGAGATCAGCCCCTGGTATGACGCGTCACGACTCGTCGAAAACGGGGGCGTCGTCGTCGACGGGCTCACCGAGCGGCACCACGAGCAGCGGGCGGTGCTGACGGTGCGACAATCGCACGGCGACGGATCCGGTGAAGAACTCGCGCAGCGACTCGCCGAAGCCGCGCTTGCGCGTGCCGATCACGATGAGCGGGGCGTCGATCTTGTTCGCGAAGTGCTTGATCGCGAGCGCCGGATCGCCGACGAGCTGCGTCGTCGACCACGTGACATTTCGTCCCTCGAGGGCCTTCGACACTTGCGATGTCACCTCGGCGAGCTCCTCGACACCGGCATCGACGTTGATGTCGATCGGCGCGGTGTGCGGGGCACCATCAGGATCTTCATAGGTAACGAACCGCGTCACGTCGACGTGCACCACGGCGAGCTGCGCGCCGAGGAGTTCGGCATAGCGCGCGGCCTCTGTCACGACGCGCGCGGGGGAATCCGGAATGACCGCCGCGATGACGGCGCCGTGGGGCGCCTCAACAGGTGTGTCAGAGGAGTTCTGGGCATCAGACATGACTGCTTCCTTCCGGCCGGCGGAGCTTGCCGTTCAGGCCCCGTGGTACCCTAAAGCTTACTCTTTCCGGTAATTTTCCGGGTGCCATGCAAGCATGTATCTGAATAGGGTTTGACAACTCACCCGCCAGATCGACGTTAAAAGGGGGTCGACGCGCTATGGGGCGTGGCCGTCAGAAGGCGAAGCACACAAAGCTCGCTCGTGAATTGAAGTCGTTCAGTCCCACCGTGGACTATGCGGCGCTCCAACGTGAGCTCACGCATCACGACGAGAACCAGTACGTCGACCGTTGGGGCGACGCACAGGACAGCGAAGGCGAGGACGACGAGTCCGCGAGGGTGTAACAGATCCTCGTTCACACAGGCGCCGCAGGTGATTCACCTGCGGCGCCTGTGCTGTGCGATCACGCCCGTTTCTTGGCGGATCCGTAGCGCCCATCGAGGATCAAGAACACCACGAGCGCGACCGCGAGTAGCACGAGCATCGGGATGAACGCGATGCCGAAGGCCTCCATCGAGTAGGACCCGGGCGCCGTCGCACCCTGCGCCGTGAGCATGACCCCGGTGAGCCAAATGATGACCAGCGCACCCGAGAATCCGCCCGTGTTGACGATGCCGTTCGCCCGCGCCGCGAGGTTGCCCGGGATGATCTCCCGCGCGATATCGAACGCCGTGAGCGATGCGGGGCCGCCGACGCCCGTGCACAGCGCCAGCACGACCAGCAGCGCGATCGGAGTCGGCGCGGGCCAGGTCAGCACGAGGATCCACGCGACGATCTGCGAGACCACGGATCCGACGAGCACGCGCGCTCTGAGCCGCGGACGGCCGACGAGCACGCGCCCGAGCAGGGTGCCCGCGACCATGCCCACAAACGGGATGGCGAGCAGGAACAGGCCGATCCCGCCCGCGTCGAGGCCCGCACCGTGCTCGAGGAACAGCGGCCCCCACGTGACGACGAAGGCGGTGAAGGCGGCGGCCGCCATGAGATGACCGGTGAACGCGAGCCATGCCCCGCCCTGCCGCAGCGATTCCAGGGTGCCGCGCAGCACGGATCCGAGACTCTCTCCGCTCGCCGTGCGCGATGGATCTTTACCCATGCCCTGCAGAATGCCGAACGCGACGAGCGCGACGATGCCCGTGAAGGCCGCCATGACGGCGTAACCGGCGGGCCACCCGGCTGCGTCGACGAGCAGCACGAGCGGAGTCGCGGTGACGACCATGCCGAAGTTTCCGACGACGCCGATCATCTGCGTGCCGATCGAGATCCATCTGGTCGGCAGCGAGACGGCGGTCAGGCGCACGGCGGACGGGAAAACGAGCGCGTCGCCGAGCCCTGCGAACGCGCGGGCGATCAGCAGCGTCGCGAACGTGTCACCGAAGCCGATCAGCAGTTGACTGCCCGCCACAATGACGAGGCCGGTCAGGAGAACGGCCCGGCCGCCGAGGCGATCGATCAGCATGCCGGCGGGGATCTGCGCGCCCGCGTACACGATCAGCTGCAGCATGCCGAAGGTGGCGAGATCGCCGCTCGTCAGAGCGAAGCGGTCGCTCGCGATCGCGGCGGTCGCTGACAGCGAGGTGCGCGACATGATCGCCGCGAGATACGCGATGCAGGCGATGGCCCAGACAGCGACCCTCAGCCACCTCGGGGAATTCTGCAGGCGTGGCATATCTGTTCAGTTTACCCGCGGCCACCCACAACGCAGTCGATCCGCCCGACGCCGGACGGATCGACTGCGTTGTCGGTGCGATCAGCCGCGGAGGGCTGTGCGGAGGCGGGCGGCGGCGAGGTCGAGGTCGCGCTCCAAGGTCTCGACCGCCTCCGTCGTGACGGCTCCGCCCCTCGCGACGTGCGTGCGCAGGTCGGCACGAACGGATCCGCGGAACGCCGCCACCGCCGTCTCCGCTCGCGAGAGGAGCAGTCGGGCCGCGACCCGCGGATCCTCTTCGCTCGCCGGCTCCGGCTCGGGCGAGGCCTGGGCGGCGGCGAGGTCCGCGCGCATGCTCTTCATCGCCTCGCGCACGCTCTGGCGCACCCCGTCGGCGATGAGGCGCACCGAGTCGGACAGCCCGTTCTGGATGCCGTCGATCTCCTCGGCACGATCGCGCACCTCGGCACGACCGGCGTCGGTGATCTCGTAGACCGCGGTGCGGCCGTCCTGCGTCTTGGTGACGAGCCCCTCCTCCTCGAGCTTCGCCAGGCGCGGGTAGATCGTGCCCGCGCTCGGGGTGTAGGTACCGCCCGTGCGCTCGCCGAGCGCCTGGATGATGCCGTAGCCGTGCATCGGCTTCTCGTCGAGCAGGCTCAGCAGGTACAGGCGCAGGTCGCCGTGATTGAAGACGGAGGCCATCAGCGCTCTCCCCCGTTCGGCCACTCGACCTCGGTGTCGGTTCCGCCCGACGGGGCCCCGCCGCCACGGCGCAGCACCGAGACGTCGCCCGAGACCGTGTTCGCCCGCACGTCGACGAACATGCCCGCGAGCGCGCCCGCGTGGCCCGAGTAGTTCTTCGACCGCGAGACACCGTCGATCTGCACGCGACCGCTGATCGTGTGCACGTTGTACTGCCCCGGGTACTCGTCGTCGAGGCGCAGGGCGACGGCGCCGGAGACCGAGTTGAACTCGGCCTTCTGCAGCGCACCCTCGGCGTCGATGAACACGGATCCGGAGACGGTGTTGATGTCGGTCTGCGACACCTCGCCCGCCACGGCGATGTCGCCGGAGACGATGTCGCTCGAGAAGCCGCCGACGAGGCCGCGCACCTGCACGTCGCTCGAGACGGCGTGCGTGTTGATCGAGCCCGTGAGGCCGTCGACCAGCACGTCGCCCGAGACCGCGTTGATCGTGGCGTCTGCCTCGAGGCCGGCGACGAGCGCGCTCGCCGACACGACGCCGAGCGACAGCTCGACGCGGCGCGGCACGGCGACGGAGATCTCGGCGCGGGGCCCAGAGGATCCGAAGTGGCCGAAAGCCCTGATGAAGTTGTCCCAGCGCAGCTGCGGGTGGTCGATCTCGAGCTCTGAGCCCGTGACCTCGATGCGCAGATCCTTGACGGCAACGCTGTGCACCTCGACCCGCACGTGATCCTCGTCGTGGGCGACGATGTCGATCTGCCCACCGACGAGCGCTGCCTTCAGCCGAGTGATGTCGGCGACGTCGATGACGCGCGCCTCACCGGGATGGATGACCCATTTCTCATTGACCATGCTCACTCCTTACTCGAGATATAGCTTGAGTTAAACACGATGTATCGCGTTTGGCCAGCGCTCTTGAGAAACTCTCAGCATCGCACGGTTGACCTTGCCGCAGCGTCAACTTCTAACGTGGAACACATGAACGAGATACCGATCCAGCAGGTCGCCCGTCTCACGGGCACGACGAGTCGCACGCTGCGCCATTACGACAGCATCGGGCTCCTGCGCCCCGCGCGCGCGGGCTCGAACGGATACCGACTGTACGGATCCGTCGAGCTCGTACGCCTGCAGCGCATCCTGCTGCTTCGGCAGCTCGGCCTTGGTCTTCCGCAGATCGCGGATGCCCTCGATGCTTCGGGCGATGAAGCCGCCGCCCTCGGCACGCATCTCGAGTGGCTTCAGACAGAGAAAGACCGAATCGAGCGGCAGATGGCCGCCGTCATGCACACGGTCGATGCCTTAGGAAGAGGAGAACGTCCCATGGACGAGAACATGTTCGACGGGTTCGATCGCACCCAGCACAAGGAGGAGGTCACGCGTCGCTGGGGCGCGGACGCATACGCCCGTTCGGACCGCTGGTGGCGCGGTCTCAGCGATACCAACCGCACGGCCTTCCAGCAGGAGACCGCGCAGCTCTCGGCGCAATGGCAGGAGGCTGCCTCGAGGGGCGTCGATCCCGCCTCGGATGAGGCTCAGACGCTTGCCGAGCGCCACGTCGCCTGGCTGCGCGGCGTGCCGGGTACCCCCGCAGAGGATCCCGCGCAAGTCGCCGGATACGTGCGCGGCCTCGGCGACATGTACGTCGCGGATCCGCGCTTCGGCGCGAACTACGGCGGGTCCGAGGGTGCTGAGTTCGTGCGAGAGGCGCTCCACGAGTGGGCGGATCGGGCGTAGGCGTCCGCGCGAGGGGCTGTTTTCCGCAGTTGCGGCTCGCGCGATCTCGGACCCGGCGCGGTAGCCTCATGCCATGAACACCACTCCCGCCGCGTCCGAGTTCGGCACTCTCAAGACCCTGCGCACGGTGATCCTCGCGAGCGGAATCATGTCGCTCATCTTCGGCATCGTCGTGCTCGTGTGGCCGGTGAAGTCGGCGATGGCCGTGACCATCGTGATCGCCGTCTACGCGATCCTCGCCGGCCTCATGAGCCTCGTGAACGGGATCAGGTCGAAGGGCGTCGGCGGTTGGACCCGGGCGGGCCTGGTCGTCCTCGGCCTCGTCTTCCTCGCTGCCGGCATCGTCGCTTTCGGCAACCTCGGCGAGTCAACTCTGCTGCTCGCGGTGTTCGTGACGACGTTCATCGGCGCCGCATGGATCATCGACGGCGTCGTGTCCTTGTTCTCGCTCGGAGTGAAGGATCGGGCGCTCCCCGGCGCCACGAAGGCGCACAAGGGCTGGTCGATCTTCTACGGCATCATCAGCGTGCTCGCAGGCGTGTTCGTCGTGATCTCGCCGCTCATGTCCGCACTGTGGCTGTGGATCTTCCTCGGCGCATCGCTCGTCGCGATGGGCATCATCGGCATCGTGCGAGGCGCCTCTCTCGACGCCTGACACGGATCCTGCCTGCGGCCCGGGGCGATCGACCGCAGCCGCATCGTATCGCCCGCGCGGTTACGACGTCTGCGTCGCCGCGACCCACTCGAGGTACTCGTCGGTGATCGTGCCGGTGACGTACTGGCCGTCGAAGCAGCTCATGTCGACGTCGTCGAGGACGACGCCGCCCACCGCGCTTCCCTCGACGATGGCGGCCTTGAGGTCCTCGGGCTCCTGGAACACGATGTGATCCGCGCCGAGCTCCTGGCCGATCTCCGGGATCGTGCGACCGTGAGCAATGAGTTCGGTCGCCGACGGCATGTTGATGCCGTACACGTGCGGGTACCGCACGGGCGGTGCGGCCGAGGCGAATGTCACGCTCACTGCGCCAGCATCGCGCGCCATCTGGATGATCTGCTTGCTCGTCGTGCCGCGCACGATCGAGTCGTCGATCAGGAGAACGTTCTTGCCCTGGAACTCGGTCGACATCGCGTTGAGCTTCTGACGCACGCTCTTCTTGCGCGTCTCCTGCCCCGGCATGATGAACGTGCGGCCCACGTAACGGTTCTTGTAGAACCCCTCGCGATACTCGATGCCCAGCACGCGCGCGACCTCCATGGCCGCGGGGCGGGAGGAGTCGGGGATCGGCATGACCACGTCGAACTCGTCGACCGGGGTGTGCTTCGCGATCGTCGCCGCGAGCTTCTCGCCCATGCGCAGGCGCGAGTCGTAGATGCTCTGACCGTTCATGATCGAGTCGGGGCGCGCGAGATACACGTATTCGAACGCGCACGGCGCGAGCTTCGGATCCGCCGCGCACTGGCGGCTGAACAGCTCGCCCTCGCCCGTGATGAAGACCGCCTCGCCCGGCGCAATCTCGCGCACGATCTCGTAATCGGCGTTCTCGAGCACGAGCGACTCGCTCGCGACGACCCACTCGTCGCCGCCGTCGGTGGCGGTGCGGCGCCCGAGAATCAACGGGCGAATGCCGAACGGATCCCGGAACGCCAACAGGCCGTACCCCGCGATGAACGACACGACCGCGTACGCGCCCTCGATGCGGCGCTGCGTGCGCGCGACCGCGTGGAAGATGCGATCCGGATCCAGGTCGACGGCGCTCGTCGTCTCCTGCAGCTCGCTCGCGAGCACGTTGAGCAGCAGCTCGGTGTCGCTCGAGGAGTTCAGGTGGCGGCGGTCTTTCTTCGCCATCTCCTCGGTCAGCTCGCGGGTGTTGGTGAGGTTGCCGTTGTGGATCAGCGTGATGCCGTACGGGGCGTTGACGTAGAAGGGCTGCGCTTCTTCCTCGCTCGACGCCGTGCCGCGCGTGGCATAGCGCACGTGGCCGAGGCCGACGTTGCCGAGCAGCGTGCGCATGTCGCGCGTGCGGAACGCCTCGCGCACCATGCCGTGGTTCTTCACCGTGTGCATGATGCCCGTCGGCTCTGCCGTCGAGATGCCCGTAGCGTCCTGGCCGCGGTGCTGCAGCAGAAGGAGAGCGTCGTAGATGTCTTGGTTCACATGGCCGCGACCGACCATTCCGACGATGCCGCACATGGGGTGGTTACTTCGCTCCGTCTGAGTACTGGCCGACGAGGCGAACGGCGCCGCCGTCCACACCCTTCGCGCCCTGTTCGTAGTCGGCCGACGGGGTCTCGCCCGCCTGCACGACGCCCGCCTGCCACGATCCGATGCCGTCAGAGCGGAGGGACGCGATCGCGTCGTCCACTCGGTCGGCCGCGATGACGGCGAAGAAGCCCACGCCGAGGTTCCAGGTGCCTTCGCTCGATTCGAGCGTCGTGCCCGCCACATCGCTGAGCGTGCGGAACACGGGACTGGGGCTCCACGTCGAGCGATCAACGTCGGCCCAGGTGCCCTTCGGCAGCACGCGCGCGAGGTTCGCCGCGATGCCGCCGCCCGTGACATGGCTGAGCGCGTGCACGGATCCGGGGTGTCGCCCGATGAGGTTCAGCAGCTGCAGCGTGTAGAGCCGCGTCGGCTCGAGGAGCGCCTCGCCCCATGTGGCACCGAGGTCGGCCGCGCGATCTCCGTAGCCGAGCCCGGCATTCTTCAGGATGTGCCGCACGAGCGAATAGCCGTTGGAGTGGATGCCGCTCGATGCCAGCGCGATGACCGCGTCGCCCGGCTCGACGAGGTGCGCACCCAGCATGTCGTCCTTCTCGACGACGCCCGTCGCCGCGCCCGCCACGTCATAGTCGTCGGGACCCAGCAGGCCGGGGTGCTCTGCCGTCTCGCCGCCGACGAGGGCCGTACCGGTCGCGGTGCACGCCTCGGCGATGCCGCGCACGATGTCGGCGATCCGCTCGGGATAGACCTTGCCGGTGGCGATGTAGTCGGTCATGAACAGGGGCTTCGCGCCCGTGACGACGATGTCGTCGACGACCATGCCCACGAGATCCTGACCGATCGTGTCGTGCTTGTCGATCGCCTGCGCGATGGCGACCTTCGTGCCGACGCCGTCGGTGCTCGTCGCGAGCAGCGGGTGCCGATAGTCCTTCAAGAACGCCGCGTCGTACAGCCCCGCGAAACCGCCGACGCCGCCGAGCACCTCGGGGCCGTGCGTTCTGCGCACCGACGACTTCATGAGCTCGACCGCGAGGTCGCCAGCGGCCGTGTCTACGCCGGCCTCGGAATACGTGGAGCGCGGCGACTCGCCGGGCGAAGAGGGAGAGGTCACCTACCCAGGTTACCGTTCGTCGACGCGGTCGACTTGCACGATCGTCTGTCGCAGCGAGCGCGAGCTGATGCGGTCGAGGATCATTGCGAGGATCATCATGATCGCGATGCCCGCGGGGATGCACCAGAGCAGGATGAAACCGAACGCCTGCGTGAGCGAGTAGCTGACCTCGGTGTAGGGACTCGGCTCGCTCGTGCCGTCGAACACCGTGGTGAGAATGATCGCGGCGACGATGCCGAGGGCGATGCCGAGGGCGAGGAAGATGCCGTACTTCGGCGAGCGCCTGATCGTCACAGCGGAAGCGGGCGCATGCGTCACGCGCGTGGCCCCATCGTCGGAATGCGCATCATCCATGGCGTCAGTCTTCCACCGCACCCTGGGAGTGGTCGGGGCATTGCCTCACCACCTGACGGGAAGAAGATCCGAGATGTCCGCGCGCGTGCCCGACGCCGAGATGCGACCCGCCGCCATCGCGTCCGGCCAGGTCGTCGCGCCCGTGGCGAGCGCGATCCACGTCATAGCGTCGGTCTCGACGACGTTCGGCGGCGTGCCGCGCGTATGGGCCGGCCCCTGGATCACCTGCACGGCCCCGAACGGCGGCACCCGCACCTCGACGCTCTTGCCGGGCGCCTTCTCCTCGAGCAACTGCAGGAGGTAGCGCACGGCCGTGGCGGTCGCGGTGCGCGGGGGCGCGTCGGCGCGAGCCGCGTCGAGTGCCGAGCGTCCGTCTGCAGTGTCGATTCTGCGGGCCATGGGCCCATTCTCCCCCGTCAATGCGCATCGCGGCACGCCGGTACTCTGAAGGGGTGAAGATCCTCGTTCTCGGTTCGGGTGCCCGTGAGCACGCCATCGTCCTCGCCCTCACCTCTGCAGGCGCCGACCACGAGGTGCTCGCCGCGCCGGGCAACGCCGGCATCGCGCGCGACGCGACGCTCGTCGACGTCGACATGATGGATCCCGGTGCCGTCACCGAATACGCACAGTCGCAGGCTGTCGATCTCGTCGTGATCGGGCCGGAAGCGCCGCTCGTGGCGGGCGTCGCCGATTCGCTGCGCGAGCGCGGGATCCCCGTGTTCGGCCCGGGCAAGCAGGCCGCGCAGCTCGAGGGATCCAAGGCGTTCGCGAAGCGGATCATGGAGAACGCGAACGTGCCCACGGGGCGAGCCGCGCACACCCGCACGATCGACGAGACCGCCGCGGCGCTCGACGAGTTCGGCGCGCCGTACGTCGTGAAGGCCGACGGCCTCGCGGCGGGCAAGGGCGTCATCGTGACCGAGGATCGCGCCGCCGCGCTCGAGCACGCGTCGACCTACCTCCCGCACGGGCCGGTGCTGGTGGAGGAGTTCCTCTCCGGCCCCGAGGTGTCGCTCTTCTTCCTCAGCGACGGCGACACCGTGCGCCCGCTCGCGCCCGCGCAGGACTTCAAGCGCGCGCTCGACGGTGACCGCGGGCCGAACACCGGCGGCATGGGCGCATACTCCCCGCTCCCCTGGCTCACCGACGGCTTCGGCAGCGTCGAGGCCTTCGTCGACGAGGTCACCCGCACCGTCGCCGAGCCCGTCATCCGCGAGCTCGACCGCGATGGGACACCTTTTATCGGCCTGCTCTACGCGGGCCTGATCCTCACCGAGCAGGGCGTGCGTGTGATCGAGTTCAACGCGCGCTTCGGCGATCCCGAGACGCAGATCGTGCTGCCGCGCCTCGAGACGCCGCTCGCCGAGCTGCTGATGGCGTCCGCGAACGGCACGCTCGAGGATCACGCGGCGCCGGCATTCAGCGATGAGGTCGCGGTCACCGTCGTGCTCGCGAGCGAGGGATACCCCGCGGCGACCGTCACGGGGCGCGAGATCAGCGGCCTCGACGAGGCCGAGCAGGTCGACGGTGTGCACATCACGCACGCCGCAACGGCCAACCAGGACGGCAGACTGATCACGACGGGCGGCCGTGTGCTGAACGTCGTGGGCACGGGATCCACGTTCGCCGAGGCGCGCGAGCGCGCGTACGCGGCGATCGGGCTCATCCGCCTCGAGGGCGGCCAGTTCCGATCCGACATTGCGGCGGCCGTCGCCACGTCCTAACGGATCCATAAGAACGGCAATTCTTACGCAGGAATTGTCGCAGTAAGACGCTCGATACCGGGGCATCATCGGAGAAACACCAATTCTCCGAGTGCAATGGAGCCCCCGTGACCGATCTGCTGAACGGCCCCTCCGACACCCGCGAGCTCGTCGCGACCGAGACGGCGGGGCACGCGATCGTTCGCACGTTGGAGGAGCACGGGATCCCTCGCGCGTACGTCGTTCCGGGCGAGAGCTACCTCGAGGTGCTCGACGGACTGCATGGCTCGTCGATCGACACGATCGTCACGCGCCAGGAGGGTGGCGCGGCGTACATGGCCGACGCCGAGGGCAAGCTCTCCGACCTGCCCGGGATCGTGATGGTCACCCGCGGTCCGGGCGCCGCGAACGCGCTCGTCGGGATCCATGCCGCATGGCAGGACTCGACGCCCGTCGTGCTGTTCATCGGCCTCATCCCCAAGCCGCACCGTCAGCGCGAGGCGTTCCAGGAGTTCGACATCCAGGGTTGGTTCGAACGCGGTGCGAAGCGCGTGTTCGTGCTCGATTCCGCCGAGCGCGCGAGCGAGATCACGACCGAGGCGCTCTTCGCCGCCCGGTCGGGCCGACCCGGACCCGTCGTTGTGGGGCTGCCCGAAGACATCATCCGCGAGCGCATCGCGGTCACGCAGTACCCGCCGATCCCCGTCGCGACGGGCGGCATTTCGCGCAGTGACGCGACCGCCCTGCGCGACGCGCTCGGATCCGCGCAGAAACCCCTCGTCGTCACCGGCGGCAGCGACTGGACGCCCGAGGCATCCAACCTGCTCACGGGCTGGCTCGAGCACGCGGGGATCGCCGCGGCCGCCGAGTGGCGCACCGAGGGCGTCGTCAGCTGGGACTCGCCGAGCTACGTCGGTCCGGTCGGCTACGGACGCCCGAAGCCGACGTACGATCTGTTCGCCGAGACGGACCTCGTGATCTTCATCGGCACGCTGCCGGGCGACGTGCTCACGAGCTACATCGCCCGGCAGGACTGGGCGAGCACGAATTTCCTCGTGTCGATGGATCCGATGCTGCGCGGTCGCTCGGGCGCCGTTTCGCACCAGATCGTGGCGAAGCCCGCGTCGTTCGTGCGGGATCTCGTTGCGCTCGACATCGAACCGCACGCCGAGTGGAGCACCTGGACCGCGAAGATGCGCGCACAGCAGGAGTCGTTCGCCGCACTGCCGGAGCCGGGCATGACCGGCCCCGCCCGCATGGATTCACTGATGGCGCACCTCGTGCCGGCGCTCGACGACGACGCGATCGTCACGCTCGGCGCCGGTGAGCACACCAACTGGGCGCACCGCTATTTCCCCGTGCGGCAGTACCCCGCGATGGTCAGCGCGGGCAACGGATCCATGGGGTACTCGATCCCCTCGGCCGTTGCGGCATCGCTCGAGTTCCCCGAGCGCCAGGTCGTGACCATCGCCGGCGACGGCGAGTTCCTCATGAACGGCCAGGAGCTCGCGACCGCACGACAGTACGGCGCGACGCCGCTCGTCGTCGTGATGGACAACGCCGAGTACGGCACGATCCGCACCCACCAGGAGCGCCAGCACCCCGATCGCGTATCGGGCACGCAGCTGGTCAACCCCGACTTCGCCGCCATGGCCGTCGCGTTCGGCGGATACGGCGTGCGCGTCGAAGACGAATCCCAGATTCCGCGTGCCGTCGCCGACGCGCTCGCGGCTACCCGTGAGGGCCGCTTCGCCCTCATCCACCTGATCGTGGAGCAGCGCGCCCAGGCGTACTGATCCGCATCCCCAATGAAGAGGAGAACACCATGAACGAGCTCTACGACTGCGATGCAGACCTGTTCCTCGGCCGCCCCCTGTGGTTCGAGAAGCACCCCTCCCAGGCGGAGGGCGAGGCGTAGGCCTTACTGAGCGTCAACTGCGGGCGCCGACCTTGAAGGGTCGGCGCCCGCTGCTTCGTTCGGTCGCGGTCTATTCCACCGCGTCGTACGGCACCGTGGCCGAGTACTCCGCCCCGTCCTCGCCCGCCCCCGTCACGGTGATCTCACCCGCAGGAAGCTGGACCAGTCGCGAGTTGAACACCATCGAGATGGTGGTGCCCGGCGCAACGTTGCGGCGACGCTTCTCGCCGTACTCGGTGGTCACCGTGATGTCCGCGACCTGATCCGACGCGTTCGTCACCGACGCGACGATGAAGGCCTTCTTGCCGACCGTCCGCGTCGCGACCTCCGACTCGATCGCCAGAGCGTCGTCCGTCTCCCCCGCCACTGCGAGCCACGAGATCACGGGATCAGAGCTCTCGCCGGTCACGAGATAGTCGACCGTAGCCGCCTCCTCGAGGGTGAAGGTGAGTTCTGCCGCGACCCGGTCGTTCGAAGCGGACAGCGCGACGTCGGCGGCGGCGAGTTCTTCTCCGCCCACAGATACCGACTGGGTCATCGGGCGGTTCACGCCCCACCACTCGTTGAATCCGGCCGTCAGCGTGTACGTGCCGGCCTCGAGCGGCAGTCGGTACTGCAGATCCTTCGTCGCCTGCCAGAGGCCGGTCGAGTACTTGTCGCGCAGGTCCTCTCCTTCCTTCACATTCATGCCGTCAACGATGTGGCCCCACGCGTCCGCCGAGTCGGATGCGCGGTCCACCGCATCGTTCAGCAGGGAGGGGAAGGAACTCGCGACGGCAGCGTACTGCGGCGAGTCCTCACCTGCGGTTCCCCCGTCGATGAAGTACCGGATCCCGTCCGGCACGATCTCGTACTCGGCCTCGACCGCCGTGCGCTCGTCGAGCACACCGCTCACGGCGAGCGTTTCGTACGCCTCGCGGGGCGCATCGATCGATTCCTGGTCCCAGGTCACCGCGCGCTCGTCGCCGTCGACGGGGACCGTCTCCGGCAACTGCTGGTCGATGCTCACCGAACCCGCGAGCCCGATCTTCACGATGTCGCGCGCGGTCAGCTGCTCGACCGCGCGGTCGAGGCGGTTCGCGAGCGCCTGCGCGCCCTCGGCGTCGAGACTGTACGCCGCAGGATCCGCGGCAGCCGACTGCGCCGCATCGAGCGTCGTTCGAACGACCGCCCACTTCTCGGGGTCGTGCCCCTCGGAATCGAGCTTCTCGCCCGCGGCGATCGCCTCGTTCAGCGTCGCGAGATCGACGTGGGAGGAGTCTGCCATCGCCTTGACCACGCCGACCGCGTCGACGTTGAACTCAGCGTCGTTCGCCGTCTGGAACTCGACTGTGTGCTCGGCGTCTGCCAGCCCGCGCAGGTGCAGAGCGGTCTTCTCGGTGCCCGCCTGGAGCGTCGGGGCATTCCGGAGCACCGGTTCACCGTCGACGCTGACGTTCATCAGCGCCTCACCCGTGTTGCTGCCGATGAGGTCGAGTCCGGTTCCCGAGAAGGTGTAGCTCATGGTCGCACCATTGCCCGTGCTGGCGTTTCGCGTGCGCTGCCACTCGTACATTCCTTGGCCGTTGAGGTGGCTCCAGTTGTCGTCGAACGAGAGCACGGGCGCCGACGTGTCGGCCCAGCTGCTCTGATGCATGCCGTCGATGACGTCCGTGTAGTACGGGGTGTACCCGTCGAGCGGCGTGACCTTCAGGTTGTCGAACTGGGTGAATCCGAACGACGATCCGAGCTGGATTCGGCCGGTCGCCTGCGGGGACGGATCGACGTACTCGGCGACCTGCGCACCGTTGATGAACGCGGTGTAGGTGTCGCCCGCGACGCGAACCGCGAGAGTGTTCCAGACATCGGAGCCGGTCTGGAAGTCGGCACCCTCGGTGTCGGAGGCGAGACCGCTCGCGACCGTATCGCCGTATCGCTGAAGCTCCCACGCGCCGGTCGGATCCACGCGCAGCTCGGCGGCCGAGACGTTCTGTCCGTTGGAGGTGCCGCCCTGCTCGCGCGCGCCGAGCGTCGCGTACTGGTCGCTGCCCGGCTCGAACAGCACATCGGTCGAGACCGTGTAGTTCGCCCAGCGCGAGTCGCCGATCGTCGTCTTCGGATCGCCGCCGTTCCAGGCGCTGCCCACCATGTCCGGACCGATCTGCTGACGCAGCACCCGATCGTGCTCCGGATCCGCTGTCGCGACCGATTCGAACGCACCGTTCGTGTCGTTCGTGTAGCGCGGCGTCGCGCCTGCGCTCTCAGCGGTCGCGCCGGGCGTGCCGTCGAGCTTCGCCTTCGCGCCCCGGGATTCGAGGTACGAATCACCGGAGTCGACGAGTTCGCCCGACTCCGGGTCGTAGGTGAGGATCGCGCCCTCTTCCGCGTAATCGAAGTCGTCGGCATAGAGTACGTCGTCGTCCGTCACGCCATTGACGACGCCTGCCGCATCGGTATCGAGCACATCGCGGCCGCCGTCTTCCGCGGTGTACTCGGGCGAGGTCGGGAGCTTGTTTCCCGCCCCCTCGCGCGGTGTCAGCACTCCGTCAGATGCCTCGGCGAGATCCAGCGTAGTCGCGGTGACGGTCGACCATGGCTTGACGGTGACGGTGTAGGTACCGCCATCGTCGGCCGTGACCTCGTCGATGGGCGCGACGTAGTTCGCGTCGTATGTGTCTCCGGTGTCTGCCGCGCGCGTCTCCCAGACCTCCATCGCGGCATCGTCGCCCAGGTCGAGATCACTCGCCGTGATCTCGTACGTGCGAGTGAACGAACTGTCGTTCACGATGACCGTCGAGAAGTCCGTCGCGTCCGGCGCGGCGAGCGTCGTATACGAGTCGCCGCCCTCGCGTGCGCCGCTCGGCGGGTTTCCGCGGCCGAGCCCGCTGTCCGAAGCCTGCGGGATCGCGCGCCAGATCCCGTTCGCGTCGGCGGCACCCGTCGCGTTCTCCCACCCGAGGGTCGCGAACTGCGTGAAGTGCTGCAGAACGGCAAGTCCAGCGTCGTAGTACAGCCACCCCGACCACGGGTCCCGAGCGCTGACGAGCTCCTTCGAGGAGTACTGGAAGCCATCGTAGAACGAGCCGATCGCCGGCTGGTAGATCGTCATCGTGCGGCGAGATGCGTCGAAGCCCGTCGTGATCCAGTTGGCCATTTCGAGCGCGCTGTTCACGCCGCCGATGCCCGTTCCGGCACCGCCCACACCGTCGTCGTTGGTGTTGTGCGGGCGATCGGCCGAGTTCGAGAAGGTGGCCTGCCCCTCCGAGTTCCAGACCTCCATGTCGAGCTGCTCGGCGGCCTTCGTCATGTTCGCGTTGGCGTCGTCGCCGCTGCTGTAGTGGAAGCCCATGATGTCGACCGCGTCGCGCAATGACGAGTCGTCGGGATCCGTGAGCTGGTCGCCGAACGCGGTCGGCGGAGTTCCCACGGTGTCGCCCGCGACGGTCTGCACTGCCTGCAGCAGACTCTTCTCCTCGGCCGATGCGTACCCGTTGTTCGGATCCTCCGCCGTCGCGCCCTCGTAGCCGGCCTCGTCGGCGCGCAGCTTCGCGGAGAACTCTTTGTACACGGCGGCGTTCGGGTCGTGCGTCTCGTTGTAGTCGGGGTTGATCGAATCGACCATGATGCCGTACTCGCGGTACGCCGCGAGAGCCGTGTTCTTGAACCAGATGTACTCGTCGGCCTTGTCGGCGACCCAGGCGGGAGTGGCCCACCGGAGGATGCTGAGGTGGATGTCGCCGTCGGCGACCAGTTGCGCGTCGGCGGCGAATTGGAAGCCCGGCTCGCGCAGCACGTTCGGGTACTCGTCGCGGCTGCGCATGGTCGCGGCGTTGGGCCCGGTCGACGTGTTGCGGTCGTTGCCCATCTCGATCTTGACGGTGTTCATGATCGGGCGATCGCCGCCGTAGAGCGTCGTCAGCAGCTCCCAGTACTTCTCGGGCTGCGCGGCCTTGTAGTCCATCAGCAGCGCGCTCGTCGAGTTCGCCGAGAGCACGCCGAACCCTTTGAACGTGAGCCCATTGCGGTTCTCCGCGGCCGCGGCGACGTCCGCACCTGTCACCGCGACCTGAACCGGATCCGCCGTCGCCGCCGTCGCAGAGAAGGGAGCCGCGATACCGCCGAGCGCCATGGCCGATGCAACCCCGACGGTCGTCACCCGCCACCGTGCTCCGCGTCGGGCGGCGGGGCGTGAACGTCTCTTCGAGGTCATGTCGGATCTCCATGTGGTCGGCGGCACCACTGCCGCGCAGCCTGAGCGCCCTTCGTCGGGCGCGAAATGTTGGTCGTTACGCGACACAGTCAATAGGCACTCACAAACGCACGTCAAGGGACTTTTTTCGCATAACGCACATGATCGAACATTTACGTCGAGGCGACGCGCCCTCAGCCGATCCCCAGCCACCAGATTTTGTGCGTTGGTCACCGATCCGTAAGCTTGATCTCGGTGACGTGTCCGAGCGGCCGAAGGTACAACACTCGAAATGTTGTGTAGGGCAACCTACCGCGGGTTCAAATCCCGCCGTCACCGCCAGAGAAAATCCCCCGCGATTCCTTGAAATGACAAGGATCGCGGGGGATTTTTCTATCCTCAGTGATGTCCGGCTCTTCGTTGCGCCTACTTCGGCGCAGGTGTCAGCTGGTTGAGCATATGGCGCACGGCACCGAGGACGATGAGGCCGACGGTCGCGCTGATCGCCACGATGAACAGGACATCGACCCAAGCTTCCAACTCGCCAACGAGCGACGCGTCGTCGGCCGGCGGATCCCACACATCGGTGGGGTCGAGCGCCCGTTGCCAGACCATCACACTGATGATCGCGATCCATGAAATCACTGCCACTACGTTGAGCAGGATGGTGTGGGGAGCGATCCGCACGGATTGTGTGGATTCGAGCGGTGTCACCGCGTCTTGGCTGGTCGTCACGTGTTCAGCATATTGGTGAAGCTCGTCGAATTATCGACGAATCTCAGCACACGGCGACGCCCGCGGCAGAACGCACGCGACTGCGGTTCTCGGCGTTAGCACCGACGGAGCTGCGGTGCTCCGCACCTGGCCCGCAAGTGCGGCATCGTCACTGCCGAGATCGCCATTGAAGGCTCGCTCAATCCCTTGAAATGACAGGGATCGCGGGGGAATCTTGCGATACGCTGAGCTCCCGCGACGCGAAGGGTGGGCCCGATGTCTCTGCCTCGGAACGGATTTCGGCGGCCGCCGCGCGCAACCGTCGAGATGAAACCTGCGCGCACGCGCATCACACGGTACGTCTCCGACGGGCGCGCCGAGGAGCCGCCCGCGAACGCCTCGGTCGCAGACGGCCTCGCATACGCGGCCGATGGATCCGACCGGCTTGCGCTGTTTCTCTACATGCGCCCCTCTCCCGAGGACATCGCGGAACTCGCCTCGGCGTGGGACCTACACCCGCTGCTCGTCGAAGACCTCGTGCACGCCGGGCAGCGCCCCAAACTCGAGCGATACGGCGACGTGCTGTTCCTCGTGGTGCGCTCGGCCCACTACATCGACGCCAAGGAAGAGGTCGATTTCGCCGAGTTCCATGTTCTGGTGCGCCCAGGCGCGGTCGCTGTCGTGTGCCAGGACGGCACGTGGATCGACGGCACCGACAGCATCAACCTGACCGACGAGCGCGCCCTGCTCCCGGACGAGAACGTGCTCGCGCACGGTGCGGAGGCCGTCGTGTATCGCCTGATCGACGCGATCGTCGACGGGTACTCCCCCGTGCTGCAGGGTATCGCGGTCGACAAGGAGCAGATCGAACGCCAGGTCTTCAGCGGCGACGCGACGGTCGCGGAACGCATCTACCGCCTGAGCCTCGAGGTCATCGATATGCAGCACACGACCTCGGCCCTCGCAGAGGTGATCGACTCGCTGCACAGCGGATTCGGGAAGTACGGCGTCACTGAGCACCTCCAGACCTACCTGCAGGACGTCTCGGACCATCTGACGCGCGCAAATACGCTCGTCCTCGAGTACCGAACGGCGCTCTCGCAGATCCTCGACGTCAACGCGACGCTCGTCGCGCAGCGTCAGAACGAGGACATGAAGAAGATCTCGGGCTGGGCGGCGATCCTGTTCGCGCCGACGCTCATTGCGGCGGTGTACGGCATGAACTTCGACGTGATGCCCGAGCTGCACTGGGCGTTCGGCTATCCGGTTGCCGTCGGTCTCATGGTGCTGTTCGCCGCGGTGCTGTTCGTGCTGTTCAAGTGGCGGAAGTGGATGTAGTGCCTCAGACCGCGCAGCCGTCCGGCCCGCAGGTCTCGCCCTCGGCGCCCACGACGTTCAGGGGCTGCACCGGCTTCGGGTTGAGTTCGTCGTAGACCTGGGTCAGCGCCTGCTCGAACACCTCGGCCGGCTGCGCACCCGAGACGCCGTACCGGCCGTCGAGAACGTAGAACGGCACGCCCTGGATGCCGAGCTGACCGGCGCGTGCCACGTCGTCCTTGACCTCCTTGTCGAAGGCATACGGATCTGACACGACGCGCTGCGCAACCTCCTCGCTGAGGCCCGCTGCGACCACGACCGCCTTGAGGGCTTCGAGGTCGCCGACGTCGAGCCCCTTCTGGAAGTACTCGACGAGCAGCGCTTCGACGACCTGCGCCTGCACGCCCTCCGCGGCAGCGGCCTGGATCATGCGGTGCGCCGCCCACGTGTTCGACGGCACGACGGCGTCGTGGTCGAACTCGAAGCCGAGTTCGCTGCCGGACGCGCTCAGGTGCTGGTGACTGGCCTCGAGCCTCGCCGGGTCGAGACCGCGCCCCGCCAGGTACTCGCTCTGCGTCATCGTCGCGCGGTCGGGCGCGTTCGGATCGAGCTGGTACGAATGGAATCGCACGTCGACGGCATCGCCGAACGGCAGCTTCTCGATCACGCTGTCAAGGCGGCGCTCACCGAGGGCGCACCACGGGCACGCCACATCGAGCCAGACATCGATTCCGAGGCGGGTCGTTTCACTCATATTCAGTGCAACTCACCGCCCACGCACGTTGTTCCCGCTCAGAACTCGGGGATGTCATCGTCGGTGCGTCGCGCGCGCGGTTTCGGCGCGCGGTCTTTGGCAGCGGCGAGCGCAGCTGACACGGTCGACGCGCGCTCGTCGATCACGCGCGTGTAACCCAGGCGCTTCGCCTCGGATCGGCGCTGCGGTGCCTGAGTCACCGGCCGCACCTCCCCCGCGAGCGAGAGCTCGCCCGCGACCGCGACATCGCGCGGCACCGACCAGTCTCTGATCGCCCCCGCCACGGCGATCGCGATCGCCAGGTCGGCCGCCGGCTCGGTGAACCTGACCCCGCCGACCGTGGACACGTACACGTCGACGTTGCTCGTGGTGATCTTCGCCCGACGCTCGAGCACCGCCAGTACCATCGCCACGCGCGCCGAATCGACGCCCTGCACGATGCGCCGTGGGTTGGGCGCGCCGGACGACACCGCCAGCGCCTGCACCTCGACCGGCAGCGCGCGCTTGCCCTCCATCGAGATGCCGACGCACGTGCCCGCGACGGGCTCGCCCTGCGAGAGGAACATGCTCGACGGATCTGGAACCTCGCGGATACCGTCGCCCGCCATCTCGAAGCAGCCCACCTCGTCGGTCGGGCCGAACCGGTTCTTCAGCGCGCGGACGAAGCGCAGAGCCGTCTGACGGTCGCCCTCGAAGTGACAGACCACGTCAACGAGGTGTTCGAGCACGCGCGGCCCCGCGACGTTCCCGTCTTTCGTGACGTGCCCGACGAGGATCACCGGCAGCCCGCGATCCTTCGCCACACGGATCAGCGTCGACGCCACCGCTCGCACCTGGCCCGGCATGCCCGCCGCGCCGTCGATCTCGGCGGAGGCGACGGTCTGCACCGAGTCGACGATCACGAGCTCGGGTTTGACCTCGTCGATATGCCCGAGCACCGTGCCGAGGTCGACCTCGCTCGCCAGGAACAGCTCGTCGTGCAACGCGTTCGTGCGCTCGGCCCGCAGCCGCACCTGCGCCACCGATTCCTCGGCGCTGACGTACAGCACGCGCCGCCCCTCCTTGGCCGCCCGGGCCGCGACCTCGAGCAGCAGCGTCGATTTGCCGACGCCCGGCTCGCCCGACAGCAGAATCGCCGCGCCCGGCACGATGCCGCCGCCCAGCACCCGGTCGAACTCGCCGACGCCGCTCTTCCGACGGGGCGCGTCGGATGTCGAGATCTGCGTGATCGGCCGAGCCGCCGACCGGGGCGCCAGCGCCTTGACGCCCGTCGACACCGACGCCGCACCCTGCTCTTCGACCGTGCCCCACTGCTGGCACTCACCGCACCTGCCGACCCACTTCATCGACGTCCACCCGCACTCGGTGCAGACGTATGCCGGGGTCGCGCGCTTCGAAGCCATGCGTCCAGGCTATTCGTGACCCCCGACATTCCTCTGGGCCGCGCGAGAATGGATCCATGGAGACCTGCCCCTGCGGAAGCCCCGACTACGAGACCTGCTGCGGTCCGCTGCACCGCGGCGAGCGTGACGCGGCAACAGCCGAGGAGCTGATGCGGTCGCGATACTCGGCGTTCGCGAAGCAGGATCCGTTCTACCTCGCCCGCACCTGGCACCCGCGCACGCGGCCCGACGACGTGTCGGCGGATCCGTCGCTCGCCTGGACCGGTCTCTCAATCGTGTCGTCCACCGAGGACACGGTGGACTTCGTCGCGCGGTACACGGACGCGTCGGGGGCCGGCGAGCTGCGCGAGCACTCCCGCTTCGCGCGCCGCGGAGGCCGCTGGGTGTACGTCGACGGCGACGTCAACTGATTCCCGGCGTACGCTTTCGGCGTGGCCTCTCCTACGCGGATCCTCTGGATCGCGATCCTCGCGTCGTTCGTATCATTCCTCGACGGCACGATCGTCAACGTCGCACTCCCGGCGATCGACCGGGAGCTCGGCGGCGGATTGTCGACCCAACAATGGGTCGTCGACGGCTACCTCATCACGCTCGGCGCCCTGATGCTGCTCGCGGGATCCGTCAGCGATGCCTTCGGCCGCGCACTCGTGCTGCGGATCGGGCTCGTCGGGTTCGGCATCGCATCGGTCGCGATCGCTCTTGCGCCGGATCCGCTGATCCTCATCATCGCGCGGCTCGTGCAGGGCGCGGCCGGCGCCTTCCTCGTGCCGAGCTCGCTCGCGCTCATCACCTCGGCGTTCTCGGGAGCGGCTCGTGCCAAGGCGATCGGCACCTGGACGTCGTTCACGACCGGGGCGATGGTGGTCGGGCCCCTCATCGGCGGGGTGCTCGTCGACCTCGCGAGTTGGCGCTTCGCGTTCCTCATCAACGTGATCCCGATCGCGGTGACGCTGTGGCTCGTGCGCCGGGTGAAGGATCCGGAGCGGCGGCCCGATGCCCGCATCGACATCATCGGCGCCCTGATGTGCACGCTCGGGCTCGGCGGCATCGTGTACGCGCTCATCGAGGAGCCGCGGTTCGGGTGGCTGCACCCGGCGATCCTCGTGACCGGGGTCGGCGGCGCCCTCCTCTTCGTGCTGTTCCTGTTGCGGCAGCGGACGGTGCGATCTCCGATCCTGCCCCTCGGCCTCTTCCGCGTGCGCAACTTCTGGACGGGCAACGTCGCGACCATGTTCGTGTACGCCGCGCTCTCGCTCAACGGTTTCGTGCTCGCGATCTACCTGCAGGAGGGCGCCGGGCTGTCGGCCACGCTCGCGGGGCTCGCGAGCCTGCCGGTCACGATCCTCATGATCCTGCTCAGCTCGCGCGTCGGCGCCCTCGCCGGCCGGTGGGGCGCGCGGGGGTTCATGACGGTCGGGCCGCTGGTCATGGCGGTCGGCTCCGCGATGCTGCTTCTGGTCGGGTCGTCGTTCGACTACTGGTGGCAGGTGCTGCCCGGGATGGTCGTGTTCGGGCTGGGCCTGACGATCACCGTGTCGCCGCTCACTTCGACGATCCTCGGCGCGATCGGCCCCGAGCAGAGCGGGATTGCGAGCGCCGTGAACAACGCGATCTCGCGCGTGGCCGGGCTGATCGCGGTGGCGATGATCGGCTCGGCGATCGGCGGATCGCTCGATCTCGACGGGTTCCACCGCTCGTGCCTGATCGTGTCGGCCCTGTTGGCAGCCGGCGGCGTCGTGTCGTGGCTCGGAATCCGCGATGCACAAAGACGCGAACCGGTCGGGCCCTGACTACGCCTCGAGCGCCCGCAACAGCTCCTCGGGCGGCGCCTGCATCGGGTGAGGCCCCGCGATGTCAAGGAACACCGTCGTGATCGTGTCGCGATACTGCTCGAGGAACGTCTTCAGCCAGTCGGGGCCGTATGCGGCGACCGTGGGCGGCAGGTTCTCGGGCTTGTTCGTCGCGTCGCTGAACAGCAGCAGCGCCACGTCTCCGGTCTTCTGGTCGCGGAACGTCCACACCTCGCCCGAGTCGAGCGGATTGTCGCGCGCGCCCGGAGAGATCAGCGGAACGATCGTCTTCCCATTGCGCAGCGCGAGCGCGATCGCCGCCATGTCCTGCTTCTCGAGTGCTTGCGCGAGCGCCTCGGAACGGAACTCGGCGGGATCCATGGGCACCGGCTTCTTGCGCTTCTTCGCCATGCCAGAAGCCTACCGACCAGCTACAGCGTGAAGCTCCGGGGCTCGGAGGAGACCTCGCCCAGGGTCACGGTGAGGTTGTAGGTCGCGCCGGCCGGGGCCGAGGGGCGCTCGTCGGCATCGCACGTGTTGTCGTACGACCGAGTGCGGTCCCAGACGAGAGCCTCTTCGGACTTCACGGTCTGGCCCGCCTCGAGCGTGACCCACTGATCGGTCGGATCCGCCTGGCAGTCGCTCGAGCGCCACCGTACGTCCGCGCCGCTCGAGATCTCGAACCGCTGCACGGTCGTTCCGACGTTGACGACGCAGTCGACGCCCCCGACGTTCGTGAGCGACATCGCGAGCTTGGGGTCGTCGTCGGCACCGTACTCGGTCTTGTTCGTGACCGCGGCGAGCTCGAGCGCGCCGGCCGCGCAGGCCTCCGGCTCGGGTTCCTCGGTCGCCTCCGGCGTCGGCTCCGCGTCGCCGCCGCCGCGCGCGGTCGGATACACCGTTGGAGTCGGATCAACCGTCTCCTCCGCCGCAGGCTCTCCCGAGACGAACGGGAGGTTCTCCCACGGCTTCTCCGTGATGAGCCAACGGATCCCGAACACGATACCGATCACGACCGCCGCGAGCAGGATCAGCGTGAGGCACCCGACGGCGAGCCGACGCCGCCGATAGACCACCTTCGACGATCTCCGCTTCGCGCTCACCGATCCAGCCTAAGTGAGGTGCTTGAGCATCCTGGTGTTGCCGAGCGTGTTCGGCTTCACGTGCGCCAGGTCGAGGAACTCGGCGATGCCCTCGTCGGGGCTGCGCACGAGCTGCGAGTACACGTCCGGCGACACGACGTGCTCACCGATCTCGGTGAACCCGCGGCGCGCGAAGAACGCTGTCTCGAACGTCAGGCAGAACAGGCGGGTGACGCCAAGCTCGCGCGCGACGACCTCGAGCGCTTCGACGAGTCGCCGTCCGACGCCACGGTGCAGCCATTCGTCGGAGACGAGCAGGGTGCGCACCTCGCCGAGGTCTTCCCACATGACGTGGAGCGCGCCGCAGCCGATCACCGTATCGTGCTCGTCGACCGCGACGAGGAACTCCTGCGTGGCCTCATAGAGCACCACGAGATCCTTGCCGAGCAGGATGCGACGGTCGACATAGGGCTGAAGCATCGCGTGCACCGCCGCCATATCGGCAGCGCGGGCTGGGCGCACGGTGAAGTCGGTCATCGCGGCAAGATTACTCGGGCCGCCTGACAGCGCGCTTGTGGCGTCGGTGAACCAGTCGCACGATCAGCCAGACGACGAACGCCACGACGCCCACTGCACCAACCCACGGGAGCACCGCACCGATCACCACGATGAGGCCGCCCAGGAAGCCGACAAGCGCGTTCCACCCTGCGACGAGTCCGTCGCCGAAGCCGTTCGGATCCACGTTCGCCGATGCGGACCGTGTCAAGTCGACGCTGAGCGTCGACATCGCGACCTGGTCTCCGAGCCGGTCGTACTCGCGCTGCAGCGACTCGAGCTCGGCCTGCCGCTCCGACAGGGCCTGTTCGGCCTGGAGCAGGTCGCCGACGGATCCGGCCTTCGCCATCAGCTCACCCAGACGGTCGACGGATGCCTGCAGCGAATCGATCCGCGCCTCGAGGTCGACGCTCTGTCCCGTGACGTCCTCCGACGACACCTCCTCGCGCTCGACGTCGCCCAGCTCGGCGAGCGACGCACGCACGGCGTCCAGGTCGTCCGCGGGGATCCGCAGGGTGATCCACCCGTATCCCGCGTCCCCCGAATCCTCGTCGCCCGAAGATCCGAGGCCCTCGACGTAGCCGCCGTGCTCGTCGGCGAGGTCCGACAGCGCGTCGGTGGCGGCCTGCACGTCGTCGACGACGATGCTCGCTGTGCCGGTGCGGATCACCTGGCGCTCGGTCTCGACGGCGGCCTCCGCGTCGGCGCTCTCGGGCGCGGCCTGTTCCGCGGCCCCGCCCGAAGCGGAATCGTATGCGCCGCTCAGCCCGTTCTGCTGCACGACCGGCACGATGACGATCGCGCCCGCGACGACGGCGGCCGCGGCGAGGCCCGCCCCGACCCAGCCCCGACGCTTCTTCGCGCGCGTCCGCGCCGTCTGACGCTCGCGGCCGATGTCGTCCATCACGGCGCGCTCGATGCGCAGCACGGACTCGTCCGACAGCTCGGGCAGATCCCGTTCGATCTCGCTCATCATGCTTCCTCCCTCACGACGGAACGCAGGCGCGTTCGGATTCGAGAGAGACGATTGCGCACGGATCCGTGGGCGATGCCGAGCTCGTCGGCCGCCGCTTGGTAGGCGTACCCCTCGGCGATGCAGAGCTCGAAGACGCGCCTGTCGGCGGCCGACATGTCGGCCACTTCATCGGCGATGCGCGCCGCGAGATCGCGGTCGATCACCTGCTGCGCGACGTCGACCGTGTCGGGGTGGCGCTCGTCGACGGATCCTGCGACGTGCTCGCGCTCGCGGCGACGCGCGCGGATCCGGTTCGCCGCCACGAAGCGGCAGATCGTCGCGAGCCACGGCAGCGCGGAGTCGCCCGCGAGCTCAAGCCCGCGCACCTTCTGCCACGCCGTCGCGAACGTCTCCTGCGCCGCATCTTCGGCGTCGCTCCGGTCTCCGAGGAGCCCGTGCGCGATCCAGAACACCGGGCGCACATAGGCCCGAAACAGCTCGCGGAACGCCAGCGCGTCGCCCCTCGCGGAGGCCGCGACGAGCTCGGCGTCGCTTCTTCCCTGTGCGTGCATCGATCCATCCACCCCTTTGGGATATCGTCTCTCACCCTGCACAGTGTCCGGAAGTCTCGGATCGTCTCAGAACTCGCGAAAACGCCCCGCCACCCTGAGAGGGCGACGGGGCGTTCTGCGATGAGGCTTACTCGCCTGCCGCGAGCTCCGGCGTGGACGGGATGTCGCCGCCGGTGTTCACGCCGACCGAGATCCGCTCGCCGCGGAGCTCGTTGTGGAACGTGAACTCGCCGTCGACGAAGTCGACCTTGATGTGGTGACCCGACTCGAGCTCGCCCGAGAGCATCAGCTCGCTGAGGCGATCCTCGATCTCGCGCTGCATCGCCCGGCGGAGCGGGCGCGCACCGAGCGCGGGGTCGAAGCCGATCTCGATGAGGCGCTCCTTAGCCGGCTGCGACAACTCGATCGACATGTCGCGGTCGAGCAGGCGCTCGCCGAGGCGCTTGAGGAACAGATCCACGATCTGCAGCAACTCGGTCTTCTTCAGCTGCGGGAAGACGATCACATCATCGACGCGGTTGAGGAACTCGGGCTTGAAGTGCCGCTTCAGCTCTTCGTCGACCTTGCCCTTCATGCGCTCGTAGCTCGTCTTCTCGTTGCCCTCGATCTGGAAGCCCATCGGGCCGCCGGCGATCGCCGACGAACCGAGGTTCGTCGTCATGATGATCACGGTGTTCTTGAAGTCGATGATGCGGCCCTGACCATCGGTCAGACGACCCTCCTCGAGGATCTGCAGCAGCGAGTTGAAGATGTCCGGGTGGGCCTTCTCGATCTCGTCGAACAGCACGACCGAGAACGGCTTGCGGCGCACCTTCTCGGTGAGCTGGCCGCCCTCTTCGAACCCGACGAATCCGGGAGGGGCACCGAACAGACGCGAGACGGTGTGCTTCTCACCGAACTCCGACATGTCGAGGCTGATCAGCGCGTTCTCGTCGTCGAAGAGGAACTCCGCGAGAGCCTTCGCCAGCTCGGTCTTGCCGACGCCCGTGGGGCCGGCGAAGATGAACGAGCCCGAGGGGCGCTTCGGATCCTTCAGGCCCGCACGCTGGCGACGGATCGTCTTCGACAGGGCCGAGATGGCCTCTTCCTGACCGATGACGCGCTCGTGCAGCGCCCGCTCCATGAAGACGAGACGGCTGGTCTCCTCCTCGGTGAGCTTGAACACCGGGATGCCCGTCGCCTGCGCCAGCACCTCAGCGATCAGGCCCTCGTCGACGACCTCCTTCGACTCGATGTCGCCGGAGCGCCACTGCTTCTCGAGGCGCAGGCGCTCGCCGAGCAGCTTCTTCTCCTCGTCACGGAGGGAGGCGGCCTTCTCGAAGTCCTGCTCCTCCGACGCGGTCTCCTTCTGCTCGCGCACCTTGGCGATCTTCTCGTCGAACTCGCGCAGCTCGGGCGGGCTCGAGAGGATCGACAGACGCAGGCGAGCGCCGGCCTCATCGATCAGGTCGATCGCCTTGTCGGGCAGGAAGCGATCCTGAACGTAGCGGTCGGCCAGGTTCGCCGCGGCGACGAGCGCGCCGTCGGTGATCTGCACCTTGTGGAACGCCTCGTAGTGGTCGCGCAGGCCCTTGAGGATGTTGATCGTGTGCGGGAGCGACGGCTCCGACACCTGAATCTGCTGGAAGCGGCGCTCGAGCGCGGCATCCTTCTCGAAGTGCTTGCGGTACTCGTCGAGCGTCGTCGCGCCGATCGTCTGCAGCTCTCCGCGAGCGAGGAGCGGCTTCAGGATGTTGGCGGCGTCGATCGCACCCTCCGCGGCACCCGCGCCGACGAGCGTGTGGATCTCGTCGATGAAGACGATGATGTCACCGCGCGTGCGGATCTCCTTGGTGACCTTCTTCAGGCGCTCCTCGAAGTCACCGCGGTAGCGGGATCCGGCGATGAGCGAGCCGAGGTCGAGGGAGTAGACCTGCTTCTCCTTCAGCGTCTCGGGCACGTCGCCCTTGATGATCGCCAGCGCGAGCCCCTCGACGACGGCGGTCTTGCCGACGCCGGGCTCGCCGATCAGTACGGGGTTGTTCTTGGAGCGGCGCGACAGGATCTGCATGACGCGCTCGATCTCCTTCTCGCGCCCGATCACCGGGTCGAGCTGGCCGTCGCGCGCCGCCTGCGTGAGGTTGCGTCCGAACTGGTCGAGAACCTGAGATCCGCCCTTGCCGCCCTGTTCGTGCTGCTCCTGGCCGCTCGTCGAGACGCCCACGGGCTCCTTGCCCTGGTACCCGCTGAGCAGCTGGATGACCTGCTGTCGCACCTTGTTGAGGTCTGCGCCGAGCTTCACGAGCACCTGGGCGGCGACGCCCTCGCCCTCGCGGATCAGGCCGAGCAGGATGTGCTCGGTGCCGATGTAGTTGTGGCCGAGCTGCAGCGCCTCGCGCAGCGACAGCTCGAGCACCTTCTTCGCGCGGGGCGTGAAGGGGATGTGGCCGGTCGGCTGCTGCTGACCCTGGCCGATGATGTCCTGCACCTGCTCGCGCACGGCATCGAGCGAGATGTCGAGGGCCTCGAGGGCCTTGGCTGCGACGCCTTCGCCCTCGTGGATCAGCCCGAGCAGGATGTGCTCCGTGCCGATGTAATTGTGGTTGAGCATCTTCGCCTCTTCTTGGGCGAGCACAACCACGCGACGGGCACGGTCGGTGAACCTCTCGAACATGTCACTCCTCCGGGCACTTGACGGTTCGGCACGGCACGCGCGAACGCGCCGTGTCTCTACGGTAATCAGCGTTCGCCCCCTCGGGAGCCGTGTTCGCCGTGGGCATATCCGCTTCGCGGCGTACCCGCGTGCACGACGACGGCGCTTGCCGCCGACTTCCGATCTCGACGGTTCGAATCCGCGAGTCAGCCGACGATCTGCCGTAGTTGTGCTCCCGGAGCACAGAGTTATCGATATTCGTTGTTATCGTTTATCGTGAACATCGGCGGAATGCATGACCGTGCATCACCAGAACTCGCGGGAGCTCACATGACGATCGGCGGAACTAACCTCACGGAAGGCCTGGGATTCCTCGGTATCGGAATCGCCATAGTTGCGGTGGTCGCGCTCGTCATATGGCTGACAGCGCGGAGGCGCGGAACGAGCGGCATCGCACTGGGTGCCACTCTCGCGATCGCTCAGGTGTGGCTCTTCCTTCTGGTGATCGCGATCCCGTTCGCGCTGTACAACACATTGATCGCGCCAGAACTCTCCGTAACGGTTCACGAATCGCAGATGTGGCCGGTTCATTTCCCTGCCACGCCAACCACGCTGCCGGCCGTGCTTGACGGATCCTTCGGGGACTCCAGTATCACCGTTGTCGGCACTACTCTCGGGCCGAGGGCCGTGCTTGCGGCAGCACAGATCGCACAGATCGCGGTCCTCGCGGCGCCCGCCGTCATGTTCTCGGTAGCGATGAAGCACGCTCTCGACGGATCGCCGTTCGCCCCCGCCGTGCCGCGATGGTTCATCATCGGGGGTGTCCTGCTGCTCGTAGCCGGTGGCGCCGAAGCGCTCCTCTCTGAAATCGGCAATGTGCTCGCCGCTTCCGAGGTGTACCCCATCGATACGACGTCGTCGGCGAGCTTCACTCTCGGTGAAAGCCCGCACTTCCAGCTCATATTCCCGTGGTGGCCATTGCTCGCTTCACTCGTCTGTGCGGCCCTCGCGGCGGTGTTCCGCCACGGCGCGCGTCTGCAGGAAGACACCGAGGGGCTCGTGTGACCCCCGCTGGAGCAGACCTTGCCGGGATCCACTGCCGCCTCGACGAGTTACTCGCGACGCGCGGAATGACACTCACGGCCCTCAGCGACGCGGTCGGCGTCAGCATCGTCAACCTCTCGGTACTGAAGAATGACCGCGCGAAGGCGATCCGCTTCTCGACCCTCATCGCGATCTGCGGCGCGCTCGACTGCGAAGTCGGGGATCTGCTCGTCCGCGTACAGTGACGCGAAACCCGAGTTGGCGCCGCCCGGCACGGCAGGACACCATTGGTGCATGCGCGTGCACATTCCCGTTCAGCGGCGGTGGGGCGATCAAGATGCTCTCGGCCACATCAACAACGTCAGCCTGCTGAAGATCCTGGAGGAGGCGCGGCTGCGCGCGTTCTGGCGCGAGGGCAACGCTGACGACAGCCCTGTCGCCGTATTCGACGACGACACTGTCTCGACGGGCGGCAGCTTTGCGACACTCGTCGCACGCCAGGAGATCGAATACCTGCTGCCCGTTCCGTACGCCCGGGATCCGTTGGACGTGCAGCTCTGGATCGGGCGTCTCGGAGGCTCGACCGCCGAGATCTGTTACGACGTGATGAGCCCCGCGAGCGATGCGGATCAGGTGCTCTACGCGCGTTCAACGGTCGTCGTCGTGCTCGTCGACACCACCACGGGCCGCCCTGCCCGCCTGCCGCAGGACATCCGCGCCGCGTGGGAGCCGTATGTCGACGACCCGATCACGTACCGCAAGCGCTGATGCGACCGCGCGTCAGCCCTCGGCGTCGCGGAACTCCGTGATGAACGAGTAGCCGGCCGGGGTCTTCGTCACCGCCAGGTTCAGGCCCATATGCGGCTCGAGCGCCGTCACCTTGTCGAGCGGTGCCACGACGATGAGCTGGAAACCGAGGCCGAGCCAGGCGCCGATCGCTCGGCCCGTGAACGCACTGTCGGCCTTCACGAAGCCCTCATCGAGGAACACCGGCGCGAACCGCGGCCACGAGCGCGTCTGGTCGCCGAGCTGATAGCGCAGCGCGGCGCCGACCACGAACGCGACGAGCTCCTGCGACTCGCCGCCCGACTTGTCGCCGAGCGTCGAGTAGGTCGAGACCACGCTGCCGTCCGGATCCACGCGGCTCGCCGTGATCTCAATGTGGCGGCGCACGTCGAGCAGCTCGTCGCGCTGCGCATTCACACCGTCTTCCGGCAGATCGATCACGTCGATGAACTCCTGCAGCTCGGCGAAGCGCCGGTCGGCCTCCTCGTCGGTCCACTCGACGATCTCGGCGCGCGCCAGGGCGTTCAGCTGCTGCTTCACCCGCTCCACGCGCTCGGGGTGCAGGTGCCGCATCTCAATGCGCAGGCGGTCGGTGTCCGACGCGAATGCCAGCCCCGAGAGGATCTCGTCGACCGGATCCAGCCGCTCGCGGATGCTCTGCAGCGCATGCCCGAACGAATCGCTCAGCATCTTCAGGTCGGTCGCCGACACGTCGCGGATGTGCCGGCGGAACTCGAGCCGGTGCTGCGACAGCTTGTCGCGCGCGATCTCATCGTAGATGGCCTGGTACTCCTCGTACGCCTCGATCGAGGTGCCGCGGTTCGGATCCGGCCACCGCTCGTCGTACGCGCGGAAGATGCGCTCGAGCGCCTCCCGTGCGGCGTGCAGGGCCGCGTTCTCGCGGCGGATCCCCTGCCTCAGCTCGTCGCGCAGCCGCACCGCCACGCGCGCGAACGTGTCGGACGTGACCTCCGGATCCACGCGCGCGAGCTCGCGATCGAGGTGCTGCTGGTCCTCCTCCGACAGCGAGATCTCGCTATCCAGGCTCTCGAGATCGGTGAACAGCGCGTCCTGGCGATCGACGAGCGCGCCCCACGCCGAGTTGAGCTCATCGAGGTCGGCCTCGGCGCGGAACCGCGCGCGGCGCGCGGCCTCGAGCTGTTCCTCCGCTTCGACCAGGCGCTCCGCGGCATCCGAGAGGGTGCCAGACTCGGCCAGCACTGTCTCGCGCTGCGTCTTCAGGCCCGCGACGGCCGCCTCGGCGCTGGTCTGATCGATCGACTCCCACGACGCGTCCTCGATCCGCCGATACGCCTCGGCGTACCGCTGAACGTCGTCCTGCTCCCGCTCGCACGCGACCCTCGCCCGCTCGCGCTCGGCGATCTGCTCGTCGAACGACGCGAGATCGACCTCGACGTCGCCGCGCCTGCTCACATTCGAGAAACCGAGGATCCCGCGCTCGCGCGGGTCGCGACCGTGCGCGCCGCGACGCCCATCGGACGTCTGCCCCGCGATCGTCACGCCCGGGGTGGATCCACCGAGCTCCGAAGCCTGGCCGACGCAGAGGTGGTCGCGCGCGACGACCTGTCGCCGGACCCAGCCGGCGAACGGCGAGTCTCGGAAGGCGAGGCGGCCCGAGATGAACCGCTCGTCGTCCGGATTCGCGGCGCCCTCATCGAGGTCGACGCCCTCGAAGCGCACGCGGCGCTCGAGGCGCACGCCGTCGATCGCCTGCCGGATCTGCGCCTGCCGCCGCTCGTCCATCAGCAGCGTCATGCCGATGCCCGACAGCGTCGCCTCGGCCGCGAGGCGCCACTCGTCGAACTCGGGGCGCACGTCCATCAGCTCGGCGGCGAACGGGAGGTCGGCCGGATCCATTCCCGCCGCGCTCGCGATCGCCTGCCGCGCCCGGTCGAACGCGTCGGGGATCCGGCTGCCGCGCGCCCGCATCGACTCCAGCTCTGCCGCCGTCTCGCGCTTCTTCCGGCGCAGCTCGCCGACCGTGATGACCTCTTCGTCGCGCCGGCGCTTGATGTCGGCGAGCCGTTCATCGACGGTGCCGAGGAAATCGCGCGCAACGCCGCGGACCGAGGCGAAGGCCTCGGACGTCGGGAGGGTCGCGCCGATCGGCTCCAGCCGGGCGAGCAGCGTGCGGCGCGCGTCGGCTACCTGCTCGGCGCGCACCTCGGCCTCGCTGATCCGCGCGTCGAGGCGGGACAGCTGACCGCCGCCGCCCTCTTCGCGCTGCTGCTTCAGGTCTTCGACCTCGACCCGCAGGGCCGCTTCGGCGGCGCGCGCCGAGGTCACCGCCGACTTCGCCGCGTCCCGCGACTCGCGGTTCTGCGCCTCCTGCTCGTCGACGAGGCGCTGCTCGGTGCGCACCTGCCAGAGGCGGAAGGGCGTCGGGGCCTGCGGATCCGCCGCGACCCCGTATCGGTCGAGGCGCCCTGCCCGGTCCTTGGCCGCCTCGTAGTCGGCGTAGAGCGCCGCGATGTCGGCGAGCATGCGCTCCTTCGCCTCGGCCGTCTGGAGCGATTCGTGGCTCTGCCTCAGCGCGTGGAACTGCTCGAGCACGGCGTCGGCGGCTTGGAAGGTCGACGGGCGCTCGAGCACCATCTCCTTGAACAGACGGTCGACCGTGCGCACCTGGTGGCCAGCCTGGATCCGCGCGAGCAGTCGCAGCGCGTTGTCGCTGTCGCCGCCCTCGCCGATGCCGAGGCGCGCGGCGACCGCGTACAGGAAGTCCTGCGTCGTCTCGTGGTGCTTGAGCCCCGGGAACGCGGCCCGCATCGCGCGCGGATCGAACCGCGAATCGGCGAAATCGGCGACGGCTCCCAGGTCGAACGGTCCGTCGATCGTCAGGTGCCGCGTGCGCACGTCGACGCTGCGCCCGGCGTTCGCCGGCGCGAAATAGGTGCGGATCGCAGAATGCTGGCGACCGGATCCGTCGACGAACGTCGCCGCGACGGCGCCCCACGCGCTCGTTCCCTCGCCGCGCAGCACCTTGTCGACACCGCCGACCGAGTCGCTCTTGCCGCGCAGGTAGGTGAGCACGTTGCGCTGATCCATGCCGCGAGCGCGGCCGACCGTGGCATCGTTCGAGGCGCCGTTGAACGGCACCGTCGCCGGCATCATGAGGGCCGTATACGCGTCGAGCAGGGTCGACTTTCCGGTTCCGGAGCCGCCTGAGATCAGCGTCGCCTCGTCATCGAAGCGCGTCGTGTGCAGCCCGTGGAACCCGCCCCAGTTGATGACCTGCAGGCTCTCGATGCGCCACTGCGCGGTCTCGTCGTCGTACCCGGCGATCAGCAGGTCGCTCATTCGCCGTCCTCCTCGTCGATGTCGTCAGATGCTGCGGGCCGCACCGCATCCGGGCTGTTCTGCTCCTTCAGCCACGCGTGCAGCTCGTGCAGCCGGTCGATCGAGAGCATGCGCTCGATCACGTCCGAGATCACGAACCGGTCGTCGGATCCCGCCTTCGCGAGCACACCGGATCGCACGAGCGCGTCGACGGCGGCCGCGGACCGCTTCTGGTCGCCCGCCTGGTCCGTCGCGCTCGAGGGACGGAACGTGTCGATCCCCGCGATCAGCTCGTCGCGATCCACGTGCGCGCGGGGCAGGCCGCTGCCGCGCGCCGCGAGGTGTCGCTGGCGCAGCACGACGAGCAGGATCGTCTCCTCGCGCGTGAACGCAGCGTCGCGCAGGAGCGGGGGCACGGATCCGAATTCTCCCGAGCGGATCTGCACCTTGTACGCGATGCCGCGCTCGCGGTCGATCACGAGGTCGAGGAACAGGTCGTTCAAGCGGCTCTTGATGACGCGCGAATCGCGCACGAGCGTCGCCCACTCGGCGCGATCATCGGTCACGACAGGGTGCTTCAGAATCACGACGAGGCAGCGCCGCTGGTCGAGGGTGAGCCCGCCGTCGTCGCCCTCGAAGAGGGTCAGGCGGGTGTCGTCGTGGTCGTCCTCGACGCTGACGGTCGGGGCGAACGCGGAATCGTCACTCATCGGTGGCCTCTCGTGACATGTCGGGGAGCTCGAACGTGCGGCGCGTGCCGTCGGGGCGCACCGCGCTCACGGTGCCGCCGGGTTCGCCCGCCAGCCGCCCGTGCGAGGCGAGGTAGGCGAGGCCGAACAGTTCGACGGGGCGTCGCAGGTCGTCCGGAAGCTGATTGAACGCGTTCGCGAGGGATCCGGCGCCGCCGGCGAGTGCGCGCTCGATGCCGTCGAGCGTTTCGGCGAGAAGCGGGCCGCCCTGCCGGCGCACGTCGCGGATCCGCGGGGCGTCGGGCCGCTCGCCGCTGACGTCGTCGAGCTTCGCCGCGGGCGCCGCGGAGGCGGGGTCGTAGAAGCGGGTGCGCAGGTGATCGATGTCGAGGCGCGTCGGCATCCATTCCATCGGCACCGCATCGCGCGGCCGGGCACCGCGCATCCACACGCCGAGCTCCTGCTCGATCGAGCGCAGCGTGCGCGTGAGCTCGCGCTCCTCGCCCGACGAGTACGACGACAGGTATTCGGCGAGCGACTGCGACGCGCGGCGCTGGCGCATCTGCACGTCGCGCAGCCCGCGGCGCAGCACCGCGTCGGCCGAGACGAAGTCTGCCCGCTCGTCGCGCGTCAGGGTGCGCGCGAACGGGTGCGCGACGATCGCGCGCAGATCCTCGCGGAACGCCTCGAGCAGGTTCTCGTCGCCGAGGATCGCGAGCGCCCCCTCGAACGCGCGTCCCTCCCGCGTCTGCGACGTCAGGTGCGCGCTCGCGGCGAGGTAGTCCCCCAGGACGTCCCCCTTCGGCCGCTCGTCCGCGCGAAAGTCGCGCACCATCTGCTCGTGGATCCGGTCGAGCGACTCCTCCACCCGGCGGAAGTCGCCCGGCAGCTGGTCGATGAGATCGACCAGGTCTCCGAATCCCTCGTGCATGCGGTCCTCGTCCGCCACCTCGACCGCGCCGCCCGCGCGGATCCGATCGCGCTCGGCCGTGAGCGCCTCGATCTCGGCGTCGAGCGCGGCGATGCGCGCGGTCTCGTCGGGCGTGGCCTCGACGGCCCAGCGGTGCACGGCGTCGACGATCGTCGTGAGTCGGGATTCGCTGATCAGCGCGCGCTCGCGCGCGAGCCCCTCGTGCATCTGCATCGCCGACAGCGACGCCGAGGTGAGCTCGTACGCCTCGCCGTCGTCGAGCGGCACGCGGCGCAGCCACTGGCTGTGCATCCACGACAGGCACAGCGCCCGGCCGTCCTCCTGGGCGGGGACGTCGTGACCGGCATCGCGCAGCTCGGCGAGGTAGGTCTCGACCTGCACGTGCAGCCGCTCGGCGCGCACCTGCTTCTGCTCCTGCGAGAACACCTCGCGGAACACGGCGACGACGATCGCGGCCCAGGGGCTGCGGACGAGGCTCAGCGCAGCGCCTTCCCGGGCGCGCTCGAGACGCGCGACATCGCGGGGAATCGAACTCACACTGCTCCTCTCGTACCGACCTCCGATCTTCTCACGCGCGAGAATCGGGATCCGCCGCCCTACTCCTTGCGGAAGGACCCGCGGGTGTCGAGGGCGAGCTCCTCGGCGTCCATCGCGTCAAACAGGTCGCGCATGACCTCCTCGCTGATGTTGCCGACGCGGCTCTGCTCGAGCGCAACCTTGCGGCGCACCGAGAGCCAGCCGCGCGAGAGCGCCTGGAGCTCGTCGTACGAGACCTGCTTCATGCGCCCGGCCGCCGCATCCTCCTGCACCTTGTCGAGGTCGTTCTCGCCGCTCGTGGCGCCCTGCTCGACCTTGAGCAGCCCTCGAGAGAAGCGGTTGAACGCCTCGCGACCGATCTCGCCGTGCGCGGCAACCCACCTCTCCTGCTTCACGCGCAGGTACTCGATGCCCGCCTCGTTGCTCAGCCTGCGCAGGCGCGCGACCTCGCGGTTGTCCCTCGCTGTCTGATCCTTCGATGTCACGCCGAGCCCCCGGATCAGCACCGGCAGCGTCAGACCCTGCACCAGCAGCGTGCCGACGGTGACGATGTATGCGACGGCGATCAACGTTTCGACATGCCCGTCGCCGATCGAATGATCGGTCAGTTCGGGGAGCGCGACCGCGAGCGCGAGGGTGACGACGCCGCGCATGCCCGACCACGAGATCACGATGCGCTCGCGCACGCTGAGCACCGGCTCGAGCACGCGCTGCTGGATCGCCTGGGTGGTCGGCTGCACCGACATGCTCGCGCGACGGGCGCGCGCCGCCGCGACAGGGCGTGCGCGTCTGCTCGTCGGATCCTTCTGGTGCGCTTCGACGGAATGCTTCCATCGGCGCAGCCGCAGGCGCTGCCAGAACTGCCCCCACGCGTACGATGCGAAGACGAATGCGGGGCGCATCAGCACGACGAGCGCGAAGACGACGAGGGCGACGACGAGCACACCGGATCCGTTGTGCTCGGTGACGGTGCGCCAGACGTCGGGGAACTGCAGGCCCACGTAGGCGAACACGAAGCTCTCGAGGATGAAGTCGACCGACCGCCACAGCGGCTTGTCGTGCTGGCGCTGCGCGTACGAGGTGCGCGGCGCGTTGTAGCCGACATAGAACCCCATGGCGACGACCGCGAGAACGCCCGATCCGTGCAGATGCTCCGCAAGGATGTATGCCCCGAACGGCATGAGCAGACCCAACGTGCTCGAGACGGTCGGATCATCCAGCCACAGGCGGATCGCGTGCAGCACGAAGCCGAATACGAGCCCTGCGCCGACGCCGACGACGACCGCGAGCACGAACTCCCACAGCCCCTGCCAGACCGTCACCGTGGCGCCGGCGGCGACCGCCGCGAACACACGCACGAGGGTCAGCGAGGTGGCGTCGTTGATGAGGCTCTCGCCGCTCAGCACGGTCATCACACGCCGGGGAAGCCCCAGCTTGCGTCCGATCGCCGCCGCCGACACGGCGTCGGGCGGCCCCACGATGGCACCGAGCAACAACGCCGCGGCGAATCCGATGTCGGGCAGCATCAGCCACGCCACAAGCCCCACGACCACCGTCGTCAGCGCGACGAGGCCGACGCCGAGCCGGCGCACGTGCGGCATGGCCTGTTTGAAGCTCGTGAACGACGCGTTGAGCGCCGCCGAGTAGAGCAGCGGCGGCAGCGTGGCCGTCAGCAGCAGCTCGCCGTCGATCTCGAGGTTCGGCACGAACGGCAGGAACGATGCGGCCAGCGCAACCGCCGTCACGACGAGCGGCGCGGGCCATCCCCGCCATCGCGCGAGGGCCGCGACCGCGACTGCTCCGGCGACGACGAAGATCAGGTCTACGCTCACTCTCTCAAGATTACGACGCGTCGCAACACACAGGACGCGCAGTATTCACTCTCAGCAATGTCACGAATCGATAACTATGGTTGGAGGGGTGACGATGACCGCGAGTCCAGGCGCGCCCGCGCCGGCGAAGCCGAGCACGTGGCGACCCGATATTCAGGGCCTGCGGGCGCTGGCCGTCATGCTCGTCGTGATCGCGCACGTCGGAACCCCGAACCTCGAGGGCGGGTTCATCGGCGTCGACGTCTTCTTCGTCATCTCCGGATTCCTCATCACCCAGCTGCTGTTGCGCGAAGTCGACCGCTCGGGCACCGTCAGCATCGCGCAGTTCTACGTTCGCCGCGCGCGGCGGATTCTGCCGGCGGCCACCGTCGTGACCGTGATCGTCGTGCTGTACGCGCTCGTCGCGCTGCCGCTCGGCCGACTGCATCAGACCACGGTCGACGCGGCCTGGACGAGCGTGTTCGCCGCCAACTGGCACTTCGCGCTGACGGGCACCGACTACTTCTCGACCGCGAGCCCGAGCCTGTTCCAGCATTACTGGTCGCTCGCGGTCGAAGAGCAGTTCTACCTGATCTGGCCATTGCTGGTCCTCCTGCTCGTTCCGCGCCTCGGGCGCCGCTCCTTCGTGATCCTCGCGGGGGTCGTGTTCGTCGGATCCCTCGCCTACTCGGTCTGGGCGACCGGCGCGGATCCTGAACCCACCTACTTCAACACCGCTGCTCGCGCATTCGAGCTGGCGGGCGGTGCACTGCTCGGATGCCTGATGTCGGGCCCCCTGACCTCGCGCTGGCGGCATCTCGCCGGCACGGCCGGCCTCGCGATCATCGTCGTCGCCACGATCGGGTTCGATGAGACCACGCCGTTCCCCGGATGGCAGGCACTCGTGCCGGTCGTGGGCACGGCACTGCTGCTCGCGGCCGGCCCCCGTACCTGGACGGGCCGGATCGCATCCTGCGCGCCCGCTCGCTACATCGGCGACATCTCTTTCTCGCTGTACCTCTGGCACTGGCCCGTCGCGATGGTCGTCGACTATCTCTTCCCCGAGACCACGCACCTCCTCGTGACGGCTCCGATCACGATCCTGGTCTCGCTCGCTCTCGCCTCGCTGACCTACCACTTCGTCGAGCAGCCGTTCCAGCACAAGCGCGTGCCCGTATTCTCCCGCGATAAGCGCACGCTGTGGCTCTGGCCCATCAGCGTTGTCGTCGTGCTCGCCGTCGCCTTCGGGTCCTCCGCGCTCGCGGACGCGCGCTACACCGCCGATCAGCGGGCCGCGCAGGACTACTTCGACGAGCACGGATACCAGAAGGTCGAGGGCGAAGATCTCGACGGCGTGCAGGAGGAGCTCGGCGAGGCGGTCGAAGTCGCCGAGTCCGGCGCGCCGATCCCGCCCGAGTACGACGCCGAGGCCCTGCAGGATGCGATGTGGACCGACATCGTCGACGGCGATTGCTACGCGTCGGAAGGTCAGCAGGACGCCGACGTGTGCTCCTATGGCGACATCGACGCCGACCAGACGATCGCGCTCGTCGGCGACTCGCACGCGGCGATGTGGCTGCCGGCGCTCGACATCATCGGCGAGGATCACGGATTCCGCGTCGTGCTGTTCGCCAAGATGTCGTGCGGGCCGTACACGGTCGTGCAGGACGGTCTCGGCCACAGCCACGAGGACTGCGACGCGTTCCGCGACTTCACCCGCGACGAGGTCGCGAAGCTGAAGCCCGATGCGGTGGTGCTCGGTGCGCGCGGCGAGCTCAACATGGCCGACCGCGAGGGCCTCACAGTCGACGAGCAGTGGAGCGAGGGCGTGACCGACGCGGTCGAGGTGTTCTCCGAGTCCTCCCCGCGCGTGATCTCGCTCGGAGATGTGCCGGCCCGGCCCGACGCCGAGCCCCAGGACTGCGTCGATGCCCCCGGCAGCGACCAGTCGGACTGCGTCGTGACGGGCGAGAGCGTCGAGCTGCACAGCAATGACATCACGCGCACGGCGGCAGAAGAGGCCGGGGCGGCCTACATCGATACCACCGAGTTCGTCTGCGCCGAGGACGGCTGCCCGCTGTTCGCCGGCGACACCCCGCTGTACGAGGACGACTCGCATCTGAACCGCCTCTGGGTCGAGCACCTCGCCCCCGCGTTCGGCCGTGAACTCGTCGCGATGCTCGACGACTGACCGAGTCCGAGTCAGTGCGGGTGCAGCACGGTCAGAGACGCACCACGTGGGACACGGAATAAGGGCCGCGGGGGCGGCGTTGGGGGTGGGGATGACTACCGCCTTCTCGATCCTCGATCTGGTCCCCGTGCGCACCGGACAGACCACCGCCCAGGCCATCGCCACGTCGATGACGCTCGCGAAGGCGGCCGACGATCTCGGCTTCCGCCGCTACTGGTTCGCTGAGCACCACAACATGCCGGCGGTCGCCTCGACGTCCCCGCCCGTCCTGATCGCGGCCGCGGTGACGCGGACGAAGCGGATCCGTCTCGGCTCGGGCGGCGTCATGCTGCCCAACCACGCCCCGCTCATCGTCGGGGAGCAGTTCGCCGCGCTCGAGGCGATCGCTCCCGGCCGTATCGATCTCGGCCTCGGGCGAGCCCCCGGCAGCGACCCCGTCATCACGCAGCTGCTGCACCGCTCCGGCACCACAAGCGATGCTCAGCAGTTCCCGGATCACGTGCAGGACATTATGCAGCTCATGAGCCCTGACGGTGCGACGGTGCGCTTCACATCGGGCGGCACGTACGACGTGCACGCGACGCCCGACGCGGCCGGATCCCCCGAGGTCTGGCTGCTCGGATCCAGCGACTTCTCTGCGAAGCTCGCGGCTCAGCTCGGGCTGCCGTACGTCTTCGCGAACCACTTCGCGGGCGACGGGGTCGAGCGCGCGATGTCGCTCTATCACCAGGAATTCCAGGCCTCCGAGCGGCACCCCGCTCCGGTCTCGTTCCTCACCGCGAACGTCGTGATCGCGCCCACCCAGGCCGAGGCCGAGGAGCGCGCGCTCCCCCAGCTGCGCCAGTTCGCGCGCCTGCGCTCGAACAAGCCGATGCGCAAGCTCGAGACGATCGACGAGGTCCTCGCGGATCCGTCGGACGCCCTCGAGGACTCGCTGATCCAGCAGAACCGGCAGCGCTGGTTCGTAGGCGAGCCGGCGGCGGTGGCGGATCAGCTGCGCGCGTTCGCCGAGCAGCACGGCGTCGACGAGGTCATGATCTCGCCGTCCGCGGGCGCCTACGCCTCAGAGCCTGCGGACGAGACGCCCGGCCGCCTCGCGACCCTGGAGCTGCTCGCCGGCGCGCTCTGACGCCGGGGCGCGTCAGCCGCGCAGCGTGTTCGCGTGGATCGCGGCGGTCGCGGCGGCAGGATCCGCGCCCGCCATCGACCGGTAGAACGGATCCTCGGGCGTCAGCTCGGCTCGAGCGACGGTGCGGCGCTCGAGCGCCGACTTGTACATCGCGGCGACGAGCTCGAGCGTGCGGCGTCCCTCCGCGACGAGCGGATCCGGGCGCGCGCCCCGCTCGAACGCGTCGATGACCGAGGCGAACGGCGGCAGGTGCGTGTTGCTCGAGACGTTCTCGGCGGGGGCCCAGCCGGATCCGTCGACGCCCGTCGCCGGCGTCACCGTCCAGTTGTCGTTGTCGTATCCGTACAGGTGCTCGAGCTCGAAGGAGCCGCGCTCGAAGTCGATGCGCACCTGGCTCGACTCGCGCGGCGAGAGCATGCTGTTCGTGATCGAGCACATGGCGCCGGATTCGAAGCGCACCGTCGCCATCGCGACGTCTTCCATCTCGGTCTCGCGGTCGAGGGTCGCCATCGCGGCCGAGATCTCGCTCCAGTCACCGAGGAGCGACAGGAGCAGGTCCATCTGGTGGATGCCGAGCCCCATCGTCGGCCCGCCGCCCTCGGTCTGCCACTTCCCGCGCCACGGTACGGCGAGGTACTCGGGCGGACGGAACCACAGCGTGTTGCACTGGGCGACGAGCGCGCGCCCGAGCTCGCCGTCGCGGATCAGCTCGCGCAGCCGCATCGCGGCGGATCCGAACCGATGCTGGAAGATGTACGACACGAACGGGCCGTTCTCGCCCTCGTGCTCAGCGATCTCGTCGTACTCGGCGAGCGAGAGCGTCGGCGGCTTCTCGGAGATCACCCACGCGCCGGCATCGAGCGCGGCGATCGCCTGCGCGCGGTGCGCGATCGGGGGCGTCGCGAGCACGACCACGTCGGGGCGCTCGGCCGCGAGCAGGCCAGGAAGGTCGTCGTAGACGGCGGGCACGCCGAACTCGTCGGCGGCTGAGCGCGCGGAGGCGGGATCCGTGTCTGTCACCGCGACGATCACGACGCGGTCTCCGAGGGCGGCGAGCGACGGGAAGTGCTGGCCCCGCGCAATCCCTCCGGTTCCGACGATGGCAACTCGGATCGACATGAATCCTCCTGTGATGGAAAGCGCTTACCTCGCAGTCTACGACACGGTCGTCGTCAGCGCGCCCCAGATCAGCGGCGAGTGCGCCGCGTCGCCCGTGCGCTCCCACAGGTCGGCCTGGCCGCGCTGCCACGCGCCGAGCGCCGCCACCGGATCCGCCTGCTCCTGCGCGTCGTTGACCGCCGCGACCATGCTGGCGAAGGTCGAGAACGGCGCTGACGACTCGGTCGCCGATGCGCTGAGGCCCGATGCCTGGAGCCATTCGAGCCCGACGTCGGTCGGCAGGCTCCACCGTGCGCTCGTGACCCATCGCGCCCCGCGCATCGCGACCGCAGAGACGAGCCCGGTCGGATCCGCGAACGTCGCTTCCCTGCCGGATCCGCACGCGATCAGCGCGACGCGCGCCGGCACGATCCACCCGTCGTCGAACGCGATGTCGGCCGCCGTCAGCGGGCGGTGCTGACCGGCGATCACCTCGGCGCGCCCCGCGCCTTCCGGACCATCCGTGAGGTGCAGCCGCGTATCGAGGCCGTATCCGCCGCCCGTGACATGACCGACATAGAGCAGCCGGCCCGCCTCGCCGAGCGCGTCGCGCAGCTGCGCACGCGAGAGGTGCGGCCGCACGGATCCGCGGAGCCGGTCGCCCAGCGTCGCGAGCGATTCTTCGACGATCGGCTCGTGCTCGCGCAGCACCGATCCGAGCCCGGGGATTCTGCCCGGCACGACGGGGTTCACGGCCGCGACCACGGATCCGTTCGGCCGGTCCGGCGAGGCCGCCCGACGGCGCGAGTTGCGCACGCTCGCCGGAAGCAGGGCCGACACGTCGCCGTTGTGCACCATGCGCTCGCCCTCGTCGACGCGCAGCGCCTGCCACGGCACGGCGCCGAGCGCGCGCGACGGCTGGATCCGGACGTGCGGCCACATACCGGCCTCGAGGAAGTGGTTGAGCTCGACGCCGAGCATCCCGGGGATCAGGCTTCCCGACAGCGCCCACGACAGCTGCTTCTCCCGCTCGAGATCACCCCACACCAGCCACGCGCGGCGGAGGGCGTCGTCGGCGCTCTCGCCCTGTTGCGGCGTCGGGATCGCGGGGGCGAACGCCGCCATGGCGCCCGCGAGCTGGGCGGGCTGGATGCCCCAGATCCGGGGCTTGTCGAGCGCGTGCTCCCAGCGCCACGTCACCCACACGCCACCGTCGTTCGTGTCGACGTACTTCACCTGGACCGTCGGGCGGGCCTCGCCGATATCGCTCACCTCGTCGAGGCGCGGCATATCCATCGTCACCATGCGTCGACCGCCTCGCTCGTGCGCACGGGGATGTCGTATCGCTCTGACGCAGCATCGATCGCCCACCAGATCGCGCCGGGTTCGCCCGGCAGCGAGCGCACACGCGGCGGCGGATCCAGCTGGGCACCATCGTCTGACGTGGCCGGATCGAGCGAGGCGTTCGCGGCGATGTGCTCGAGGAGGTCGACGATCTCATCGGCCCGCCCCAGAGCGGTCAGCGCCTGGAGCGCGGAGTCGGCGACCGGCAGCGCCATCTCGCGCGTCCACCGCTCGCGGATCTCGCCCGGCGGCATGCGGAACCGCACAGCGTCGGCCGCGAACGCCGCCGGCACCGCGATCGACGCGGACAGGGCGAAGGCCTCGTCGCGGCCTTTGTCGTCTCCGGCCGTTCCCCGCACGACGCCGACGTTGAACGCGTGCACCGTGCGGTTCACGTCGACGCGGATCAGGTCGAGCCGCTCGCCCGACAGCTCGGCGCGCACGTCGTCGAGGGCACCGAGCGCCTCGTCATGCCGCCCCGCATCGGCCAGCGACATCGCCAGCACCGTGTGGGCCTCGAGGTATCCGACGCTCTCGCCGTACTCCCTCGTGAGCGCGACCGCCTCGTGCGCCAGCTCGATGGCACCCGCGAGGTCGCCGCGCTGGCGGGCCACGTCGGCCCGTCCGACGGCCGCGCCCGACGCGGAGCGCAGATCCCCCGCCTCGCGGTAGCCGTCGTCGGCCTGCGCGAGGTAGCGCTCGGCCGCCTCGACGTCGCCCCGCTCGAGCGCTGCCGACGCACGGTGCCGGGCGGTCTCCGCGCGATCGGCGGGACGCGCATCCTGCGTGTGCTGGATCGCCTCCGCCGCATCGAGCTGCGCGTCGCCGTCCCCGCCCGTCAGCCGGCGGATCATCGACAGCCGCTGCAGGGCCGTCGGCACGAGTCGGGGCTCGTGCTCGGACGCGAGGGCGACGGCCTCGTTGGCTGCGTGCTCGGATTCGTCGAACCGGCCCTCGATCTGCAGCGCCCACTGCTTCGCCAACAGCAGGTGGGTCTGCGCCTCGAACCACTGCGGGTGATCCGAGGAGTTCTCGAGCTGCGAGGCGAGGAAGAACGTGTCGAGGGCGGCGCCGGCGTCCCCCGCGTGCATCTCGAGCTCGCCCCGCGTGAGCAGCAGCATCAGGCCCTCGTAGGCGATTCGGGGATCGCCGATGAGCGTGGCCTGCTTCGCGGCCTTCATGCCCGCCGCGATGTGCGAGAAGGCGGCGTCGATGTCGCCGCCGTCCTGCGCGGCGCGGGCGAGCGTGTAGTGCATGTTCGCGACGACGACGTGGGTGCGGGGGCGGCGCCACCACTTGTTCGCGAATGCGAGGATCCGTTCGGCGTGCGGCGCCGCCGCGGTGTAGCCGCCTCGCTCATACGCCGCGATGTACGCGGCGTACTCGGCGTCGAAGTCAAAGGCCATCCGCGATCCTCCTCAGGGCATCGGGGTCGACGCCCTCGACGGGAACGAAGTCCGCGGCGTGCAGCGTTGCCGTACGCCGGGCGGGCGGCAGCGCGATGAGCCCCGCCGGCGCCGCGGCCGTGCCGAACCAGACATCCCCCGCGCGGGCGAGCGGGACCTCGGTTCCGGCGATGTCTGCGTGGAGATCGACCTCGGGCGGCCGTGCGTTCGCGAACAGTGGGGCGGCGGCGACCGTGACCTCGATTGCCATCGTCATCGTGACGCGCCATTCGATCAGCCCGAAGGGATCGACCACGTGCTGCGGCACCGATCCGGGGTCGACGGGGGCTGATCCTTCGAGGAGCGCGGCGGTCGCGGCGGTTCCCGATGCGGCGAGCGCGTAGTCGGTTCTGGTCGGGGCCGGGGCCGCCGTCAGGTCGATGCCGTGGTCGCCGGCGATGTCTCTCGCCGTTGCCAGGACGGCTCGTCTCGGATGCTGGTCGTTCGGCACGAGGCTCGCCAGTCGCGCCGCATCGCGGGGGCCGAGGTCGGTCTCGTCGAGCGACCCGAGGTCGCCGATTCGCGCCGCGAGCCGGGTCGCCGCGCGCCCGACCGCGTCGTCGTCGTCGCTCGCACCGTCGAGAGCTGCCAGAGCCAGCACGCGTTCGGCCTCGATCAGGCGGGGGTCGAGCGGCGGGATTCCGGCCGTGTGCGACGCGGGCCACCAGGCCTCGCGCCAGTCGGCGAGCGCCGCCGCGCGCGCGTAGGGCTCGAGCGGCCCGGTTCTGTCGGAGAGCTCCGTGGGGTCGATTCGGTTCTGTCGGAGATCCGAGCCGCGCGGCGCCGATTCGGGCTGTTCCGGCCCGGATGTCCGACCGATCCCGAGCGCCTCGCCCGACGCCTCCGACAGAACCGTGGTCGCGACGCTCGGCCACACGGCGTGGAGCCACCCGGCGGCGCGCGCGGCGTCCCAGATCTCCGCCCCGGGGGCGCCCGTCTCGGCATGCCACCACAGGGTCGCGCCTGCTCCCTCGAACACCGCGGCCAGCCAGGCGGGCGGGCGGGGCGCACCGATCTGGATGCTCATGCCGCCCGCCCCATCTGCGCCTTCGCCGCGTCTCGCCGGTCGAGGATCACGGACCTCGTCGCACCGTCGATCAGATCCCAGGCCTCCGTCGCGTCGACCGGCACCTGGCGCAGCTCGCGCCCCTGCAGGCGTGCCCACAGCCGCCGGATCATCGCTTCACGCGCGCCCGCTCGCGGGTCCGCGGCGCCGGGTGTGCGCAGGGCGTGGCGCACGAACGCTTCCCGCCGCCACCGCTCGTCGAGCCGGACGGCGGCCGCCCCGGCCCCGGCGGTCGCGGCCAGGGCGGACGCCATCACGACGCGGCCCGGTTCATCTGCCAGCTGCCACGGCTGCGCCGAGCGGTGCGCCTCGCTCGCCACGAGCTCGGAGAGCCCCGTTGTTCCCGAGATGTCGAGGCCCGAGACCTGTTGGAACAATCGCTCGAGCAGCGACCGGTCGAACGGCGCGGGCAGCGCCGACTTGGAGGCGGTCGCGCCGACCTCGGGGCGATTCGGCACGTCGAGGTCGCTCAGGCCGGCTGCTCGCGCCTCGCCTGCCGAGCGAAGCGCCGCGCCGCTCGCGGAGCCCCGGAGAGCCGAAACGGCATCGTCGAACTCGTCGAATCCGCGCCCGCTCGCGAGCGCGTCGACAACGGCAGCACTCACGGTCTCGCCCTCATCCCCCGTCATCGCGCCCTCCCACGCATCATCGATCTGCTGGCGCACACGGTCGGCGACCGCCGGCGTCGTCAGATACTCGCGCAGATCGGCGGCGGTCACCCGACCGGAATCGTGCACGTCATCGAGCGCCGCATCGACCACGGCCTGCGCATCGTCTCGAGCCAGCCCCTCGGTGCGCGCGAGCTCGAACGCCTTCTGGAAGTACAGATCCTGCGGGCTGCCCGCCGTGATGCCGCGCTCGCGGCGCCTCTTCTTCATGAGCGCGAACCAGCCGCCGGTCGCGACGAGGTCGTCGGCGGCCGCGGTGATTCTCAGCCGAAGCTCGGCAGCCTGTTCGTACGTCAGCAGCGCGTGGCCGAGGTGAGGGCGCTGCGCGGGTCTGATGACGAGCGGATCCAGCACGAGCTTGATCGTTCGCGCGAGCGGCAGCCCCGCGGCGTTGCTGAGCGACCTCACGCCGTCTCCCAGCTCGCGCCACGCGTCCGCGATCACCCTGCTCCTCGGCGTGTCCGTCACGCCGTCAGCTTATCCAGCCGCCAGGGCATCCTCCGGGCGTTCGTGGATGCGTCGTCCGAATCCGAAAAGTCCCATGATCTCGCCCTTCGTCGGTATGGCTGGTCGATCAGAGGCTAAGCGCGCGGCGCGGCGCTCCCGATCACGGGTTCAGTCGTCGATGCCCGACAGCAGCCCGCGCAGCCAGTCGCGCGCGTCGGCGAAGCTGGCGTCCGTGTAGCGGTCGCCGTGCGCGACGGTCACACGATCCGCGCGCGGGTACGAGCCGAGGTACATCACGTGCGGGCTGAACCGCTTGAGTCCCATGAGCGCGTCGGCCATGCGCTCATCCTCGATGTGCCCGTCGGCGTCGATGACGAAGCGATAGCGGCCGAGCCGGTCGCCGATCGGGCGCGACTGGATCAGGCTCAGGTTGATGCCTCGCGTCGCGAACTGCTCGAGCAGATCCACGAGCCCGCCCGGGGCCTCGCGCGGAAGCTCGACGATGAGCGAGGTCTTGTCGGCGCCCGTGCGCTCGGGCGGTGCGACCGTGCGCGTGACGAGCACGAAGCGCGTGACGGCGTCGGGGTTGTCGCCGATGTTCTCGGCCAGCACCTCGACGTCGTAGTGGTCGACGACGCCGGGCGCCGCGATCGCTGCGTGCGCGGGCAGGGATCCGTCGAGCACGCCGATCGCGCTGGCCACGTTGCTGCCGGCGACGACGAGGCTGTGGCCCGGGATGAACTCTCCCAGCCAGTCGAGGCACTGCGCGTACGCCACCGGGTGCGCGGCGATGCCCGTGACGTCCGCGAGCGAGGATCCGCGGGGGCCGACGACGACGAACGCCACCGGCACGAGGTACTCGCCCACGATGCGCAGGCCGGGGGTGTTCGCGAGGGCGTCCTGCGCGCTCGAGACGCCGCCCTCGACGGTGTTCTCGATCGCGATCATGGCGCCGTGGCTCTCGCCCGACTGCACGTCCGCCAGCGCCTGCGCCACGTTCGAGACCGGCTTCCACACCTGTCCGCGCGCCTCGTCGACCTGCGCGAGCGCCGCCTCCGTAAAGGTGCCCGCGGGCCCGAGATAGCTGTAGGTGCGGGGTGCGGCGGACTCGTGGCTCATGCCTCCAGATTACGCGGCTGCACAACTACGGCAGATCGCACATATTCGGCGCTACCGAGCGCTGATTCCGAGCATCGGTTCACAATGTGCCGTCGTACTGCTCGAAGAGTCGCGCCGACGCTGGCAGAATTAGGTCATGAGCAGCCGCGCAGGACTTCCCGCAGAGCCCCAGGATCTCGTCGACATCGATGCACTGATCTCGGCGTACTACGATCGCCACCCGGATCCGGCGGTTCCCGCCGAGCGCGTGGCGTTCGGCACGAGCGGGCACCGCGGATCCAGCCTCAGCGCCAGCTTCAACGAGAACCACATCCTCGCCACGACGCAGGCGATCGTCGAGTACCGAGAGCGCCAGGGGATCCGCGGACCGCTGTTCCTCGGGCGCGACACGCACGCGCTGTCGCTTCCGGCCGAGCACACCGCGATCGAGGTGCTGGTCGCGAACGGCGTCGACGTGCGCATCGACGCGCGCGACTCGTGGGTGCCGACTCCGGCGCTCAGCCACGCGATCCTCGCCCACAACGCCGGCAAGTCCGGCGATGACCCCTCGCGCGCTGACGGCGTCGTCGCCACCCCGAGCCACAACCCGCCGCGCGACGGCGGATTCAAGTACAACCCCCCGCACGGCGGGCCGGCCGACACCGATGCCACGAGCTGGATCGCCGACCGCGCGAACGAGCTGATGGCCGCGGGGCTCGAGGGCGTCAAGCGCGTGCGCCACGCCGACCTCGACGAAGACACGGTCGCGACCTACGACTTCCGGGCCGCGTACGTCGCCGATCTGACGAACGTGATCGACCTCGAGGCGATCAAGGACGCGGGCGTGCGCATCGGCGCGGATCCGCTCGGGGGCGCGTCCGTCGAGTACTGGCAGCTGATCGCCGATACTTACGGACTCGACCTCACCGTCGTGAATCCCGACGTGGATCCCACGTGGCGCTTCATGACGCTCGACTGGGACGAGAAGATCCGCATGGATCCGTCGTCGCCGTCCGCGATGGCGTCGCTCGTCGCCAAGCGCGACCAGTTCGACGTGCTCACGGGCAACGACGCCGACGCGGATCGGCACGGCATCGTCACGCCTGATGCGGGTCTGATGAACCCGAACCACTTCCTCGCGGTCGCGATCGACTACCTGTTCTCGCACCGCCCCGGCTGGAGCGAGGGCGCCGCCGTCGGCAAGACGCTCGTCTCGTCGATGGTGATCGACCGCGTGGTCGAGGCGCTCGGCCGCCGGCTCGTCGAGGTTCCGGTGGGCTTCAAGTGGTTCGTTCCCGGCCTGATCGACGGATCCGTCGCCTTCGGCGGCGAGGAATCCGCCGGCGCCTCGTTCCTCCGCCGCGACGGCGGCGTGTGGACGACCGACAAGGACGGCATCATCCTGTGCCTGCTGGCCGCCGAGATCATCGCGGTGACCGGCAAGACGCCGTCCGCGCGGTACGCCGAGCTCGAGGCCCAGTTCGGGGCGAGCACGTACCAGCGCGTCGATGCGCCGGCGACGCCCGAGCAGAAGGCGGCCCTGGGGTCGCTGTCGCCGTCTGACGTCTCCGCCGACACCCTCGCGGGGGATCCGATCACGGCGAAGCTGTCGCACGCGCCGGGCAACGGCGCGGCGATCGGCGGGCTCAAGGTGCAGACCGAGTTCGCGTGGTTCGCCGCACGCCCGAGCGGAACCGAGGACGTCTACAAGCTCTACGCCGAGAGCCTGAAGGGCGACGCCCACCTCGCCCAGGTGCAGGACGAGGCCCGAGCCATCGTCGCCGCGGTGCTGGGCGCATAACCCCCCCACCACCCCGACGAACCTTCATTTCTGGCACTTTTCTGCGTGCAAATGCACGCGGAAAAGTGCCAGAAATGAAGAATTAGGGCGCGGGGGTTATGCCCGGACCGGCTTCTTTCGTGCCCAGCGGGCCGGGAGGTTCTCGCCGTCCCAGACCTGGACGATACCCCACACCACCGCGGTGATCGGCACCGACAGGATCGCGCCGAGGATCGACGCCACCGACGTGCCGATGACCAGCGCGACGAGGATGACGAGGCTGTGCAGCTTCAGCGCGCGGCCCATGAGCACGGGCTGCAGGAAGTTGCCCTCGAGCTGGTTGACGACGACCACGATCGCGACGACGATGATCGCTGCGAGCAGTCCGTTGTCCATCCACCCGCCGTCGACGAGCGCGAGCAGCGCGGCGAGGATCCCGGCCAGCGTCGCACCCACGATCGGGATGAACGCCAGCAGGAACACCAGCAGCGTCAGCGGGAACGCCAGCGGGATGTCGAGGATGAACAGACCGAGCCCGATACCGATCGCATCGACCGCGGCGACCGCCGCCGTGCCGCGCACATAGGCGCCGAGCGTGTTCACGCTCTTCGTACCGATGCGCTCCATGCGGTCGAACCACTCGCCGCGGAAGGGGCGCAGCAGGAATCCCCAGATCACCGGCCCGTCCTTCAGGAAGAAGAACAGCACGACGACCATGAGCACGAGCCCGGTCACGAAGCTCGCGACGGCGCCCACGCCGGCGACCGCGCCGGACCCGATCGTGGATCCGATGCTCGATCCGCCGATGAAGTCCTGGATCGAGGCCCACCACTCGTCGATCTGGGCCTGGTTCTGCGCGAAGGGAAGCTGATTGACCCACTCGATCACCTGGTTCACGCCGGCGACAGCGCTGTCGTACAGGTCGGACCACTGCGACATCACCGCCCGCACCATCGTCCAGGCGACGCCGCCGATGACGACGACGATTCCGAGCAGCACAATCACTGTCGCGAGCACGGAGGGCATGCGCGCGCGCAACCACTTCATGACGGGCTCGAACGCCGACGCGAACACAATCGCGAGCAGCACCGGGATCACGACGACCGTCAGCGTGCGCAGACCCCAGATGACGCCCGCCGCGAGCACGACGACCGCGATAATCTGAACGGATCTGATGGCGAGCAGGCCAAGGCCATCACGCCACGGGCTTTGCACGGCGCGAACGGGCACGGGTGGTGCGATGGGACGCGGCGGCGCGGATCGACGACCGAACATAAGATTCCCCCTTCGTCAGTGTGCTCCCTATCCTGCCCGATCGAGTGCGCATTGCGTACGCATATCTGATTCGAGTCTGCCGGGCAGGAAGCTGGGCTCCTGGCCCAGCAGACTCGAAGGTGCCCTCGTCGGGCGGTATGCCGCTACTGGCGAACCGTGCGGCGGCGCAACAGGGCGACGCCCGCCCCCGCGAGCGCGAGGGCGATCAGCGCGGCGATCGTGGACCCTGTTCCCTCCGTGCCCGTCGCGGGAAGCGCCGCGGCGCCGTCTGACCCGCCGTCGGCGGACGCGTCGCCGGATCCTTCCGCACCCGTTCCCGATGCGTCGGCATCACCGTCGTCGCCGCCCTGGGCAGGGTCGGCTTCTTCACCCGGGCCGGCGCCTTGACCGGGATCCGTGTCTTCGCCCGGCTCCTCACCCTGGCCGGGGTCGGCTTCTTCTCCGGGCTCCTCGGGCTCGGCCTCGGCGACGCAGTCGTCGGCCCATGTCACGGTCTGCCCCTCGTCGATGTCGATCGCATCGCACGCGCCCGCGGCGGCGGGGCCGGAGAACCGGATGGTGCCTTCGTCGATGTCGACGTCGAGCGCCTCGCCCCCGTACGTGAGCCCCGACACTCCGCCCGTCGCGCCGGCGAGCCGCACGAACGTCGGGTCGCCCTCGTCGGTGCGCACGCCGTTCGCCATGAGCATGAAGTCGATGTAGTTCGACACGCCGAACAGCGAGGGGCGCACGCCGCGGGCGCCCACGGGATCGCCCGGCTCACCGGCCGCGTAGTACACCTCGGCGAACCAGCCGCTGCGCACCACATCGCGCATGAATGTGTTCACGAGCACCGTCGCGCGATCGCGCAGCACGGGCTCCGCGGATCCGTCGATCGGGTCCATGTCGAGCAGGCCATAGGTGATGAGCTGGATATCGGGCGCCTTGACCGCGAAGTCGCCGAGGCCGGCGAGCTGTGCGTTCTCGTCGTAGTCGTCCAAGAAGCGATCCATCGTCTGGACCTTCGACTCGTCCGCGAGCTGATCCATGACGAAAGCAGTCGACGTGTAGAACGAAAACCCGGGGCGCACCCACTGGCCGTCCTCATTGCGGAAGGGTTCGCCCTCAGTGTCGTCGGCGAACGGAACCTCCTCGCGTGAAGCATCGAGGTAGACCTTTTGCACGGTGTCCCACACTTTGCCATCCTGGTCGGCGCCCGTGGGGTAGAACCACTTGGAGTAGCTGTCGCTGATCTCCGAGATCAGTGCCTCGTACTCCGCGATGTCCTCGTCGTGCCCGAGTTTCTCTGCGATCTTGATCGCGAACTCGAGGTCGTAGGCGAGCGAGGTGACGAACTCGCTGTCGCGCTCGTCGAAGTGGTTGTTCTCGCCGAGAACCCAGCGCATGTTGTATCGCTCCCAGTTCAGGTGGAGGGCGAGCGGCTCGTAGATACTCTCGAGCTTCTCCTCGTCACCGGTCGCGGAATAGAGGATCCACGCGGTCTGCGCCTTTCGGGACGGGAGCGACTCGCCGCCGAGCTCGCCGAGCGCACCGTACTGAGTCTCAGTCGGCGCTGTCGCTTCCGGTCCGTCCTCGACGAGCGCCATCATGCCCTGGAACGACTCCCAGGCGTTCTCGGGATCCACGTGCACGAGCTGCTGCATGCCGAGCAGCGAGTCCCAGCTCGCGACATTCTTCGTGCCCGGCGTGCCGTTCATCCACATCGATGGCTTGCCCGTGCCGAGCTGGGCGAACGCGTTGCCCGTCTCGGGCGTCGCCGGCAGTACGTTCATCTCGAGATTGATCCACGCTGCGAACCAGAAGTGACGCATCTCGTCCTCGGTCACCCCGCCGTCCGCGACGCGTTGCACCGAGAGGTCGTCGACCAGCGGAACGCCGCCGAGGTAGTGGTTCCAGAACTCCTCCCAGGCGGCTCGTCCGCCCTCGGGATCCTGAGCCGCGATGAGCGCCCGGTCTCGCGAGGCGGCCGCCGCGTCCTCCGTCACCTCGGGAGCGTTCGGCGCGATACCCACGCCCACGGTCGACTCGCCCGTCGGCACCTCTGCCGCCCAGGCGCCGGCGCCCGCAAAGGGTTGTTCCTCGCCCGTCGTGGCCGACAGCTCGGCGACGGAGGCTCCGAAGCGCAGGTCGGTGTCGTCCGGCATCGCGATCGAGTAGGTGTGGAACTCGTCCACCACCGTGAGGAGTGCGGCCTCCGGATCCCACGACGCCACCCCTGTGAAGGATCCGGCGAGCGCGAGGCCGTCGGTCGTCGCGTCGATCGTGCGCGAGAATGCGTCCTCGCCGGAGAACGCATCGACGATGCCGACACTCCCGCCATCGGCATACTCGCCCGTCGATTCGAGCGCCTCGGGTGACCACCGGTTGTCGAACGACACCGCCTCCTCGAGCCAGTCACCGCCCGCGTGGAATGCGAGGGCCTCGAACGCCGTGTGTCCGCCGGCTCCGATGTGGAAGAGCTTCACGTAAAACGTCTGCTCGCCGCTCCACCCCGTGACCTCCGCGAGGTCGATCGTGGTGAGTCCCGTACGGGAGGTGTCATCCTGCAGCCCGATGTCGCTTCCGTCCGCGGTGCGAACCTTGACGGTCCATTCGTCCGAGGTCTCGGGGACGCGCACCGACAAGAACGGCGTCTTGTCGACATCGACCGTGACCTCCCGCTCGATCGCTCCGACGTTGTCGTCGCCGAGGCGGAGCGTCCCCTGCGCGCCGTCGGACGTGAGCATCGCCGACCTGCCGTTGCCGGCGGCCGGCTCCCAGCTCTCGGCATCCGCGAAGTCCTCGACGAGGGCGCTGTCATCGCCATCCCAGAGCTGTTCGGCGCCGTTGTCGAGCGACAGCGAGCGCACGTCGACGGATCCGGTGGTTCCCTCCGCGCTCACCGCGTAGATCTTGATCGTGAGCGTGCGCGGCCCGTGGTCCCACGCGTACGCCTCGGCAAGGTCGAACCTCGCCTGGCCCGCCTCCGCCGAGTCGGGCTGCAGGTCAGGGAGATCCTTGCCGTCCTCGTCCGCGATCTTCACGTTCCAGGACGTGTCTTCGCCGATGGCGGCGATATCGACCGTGAGGTAGCGCGTGTCGCTGACGTCGTCCACGTCGACGGTGCGGGCGATGTGCCCCCATTCGCGGTCGCTGTCGACCGTCACGCTCGTGATGCCGGCGTCGGACTCCGTGGTCACCCCGCTCGCGTCCCAGGCAGAAGCGTCGTCGAACGGATCCGCGAGCGCCTGACGGTATCCGGCTCCCTCCGGCCGCTCCCCCGAGACCGCGTACGTCTCGAGCAGGTTCCGCTGCTGCAGTGCCTCGTCGCTCGCGTAGTAGCCGAGGTGGAGGGGAAGGTTCGGCCCGGAAGTCTGATCGAGCTCGGTTCCCTCGCGATCCGTGTCGAACGGGTTGAGGACGATCCGCGAGTTCGGCACCGACAACCACCGCTGCTGGGTCGCGGTGTCGTCCGCGAGGTCCTCGGTCGTCGCAGAAGGCGCCTCGCCGGTGGCCGCCGCCGCGGGGGCGGCGGCCATGCAGGCCGTCGCGAGCCCCGCGACGACAACGCCGGCGCTTATGCGTCGGGCTGTGGGAAAGGTGTGTCTCATCGTTCTCCTCCGGTACCTCGTCGTAGGGGTGGAACCACAGCGCGTCGCCGCGCGGCGGGGTCCTCAGGGATCGGTCCGCGTCAGCTCCGCGACGCCGATCTTCGAATCGGCCATGCCGTAGAACACAAAGCGGCGACCGCCGATCTCCTCGATCGCCGTGGGGAACACCACGTTTCCGAGCGTGCCCGTGAGCTCGTCGCTCGTCTCGGGGACGAGGAGCGGCTCGGGCGTGCGCGCGAGCACACGGCGCGGATCCTCCGCGTCGAGCAGCAGTGCACCCGCCGTGTATCGCGCCCCGTGCGCGAGCTCGAAGCCCTTCGTGTCGGCGCCCGTCACACCGTGATGCAGGACCAGCCACCCCTCGGGCACGCGCAGGGGTGCCGGGCCGCCGCCGACCTTCGATTCCTCGAACGGATACTCGGACCCAGCGAGCAGGGACGAGTGCTCGACGACGACGAGCGCCGACGGGTCGTTCCGCGCGGCCTCGAGGTCTACGTACCCGATCCAGATCGCGGGACGGTCGTCGTCGATACCCGCGGGGGTCGGGGCGCCTTCTCCCGGGCGCAGCCAGTCCAGGTCCCACATGGGGCGATGGAGAATCGCGAGCGCAAGTCGCCCGTCGGGTCCCGCGACGGCCTCCGGGAAGAAAACGATGTCCTTGTTCGGAAAGAGGTTCAGGTCGGTGTCGAGCTCGGGCTGATATGCGAAGCGCACGGGCCCGAGCCGGCGCCACGTGACGGTGTCGTCGGAGACGGCGAGCGCGGGCTTCGGGCCCAGCGGACCATAGGCGATATAGGTCATAACATGCAGGCCGAGCGGCTCGACGAACGTGATCCGCGGATCCTCGACCCCCGCGTTGCGCGCCCCGTGCTCCCACCCCTCGTCGGGCGAGAGTACAACGCCAAGACGTTCGACGCCCACGGGCTCGCCGTTCTCGATGACGACACGGGCGCGGCCGACGCGCGAGACGTTGCCGTCCGCGACAAGCCGCGGGAAGAGATAGAGCTCACCATCGGCCCCCCACGCGGTCGCAGGGTTCAGCACGCCCTCCTTCTCGAGAGGGTTGCCCTCCTCGGGCACCATGATCGTCGAGAGGCGACGAAGCGCGTAGGGCACGGCGGCAGCGGTATGGGTCGGGTTCACGAATGTTGTCCTTGGATCGAGCAGGTGGGAAGAAGCACGAGGATCAGCCTTTGATGGCGGATCCGAGGTTGGCGGAGGTGAAGTGGCGCTGGAACAGCAGGAAAAGGACGACCGCCGGGATCGCGAGCACGCAGGCACCGGCGAGGACCGCGCCCATCGGGTTGTCCTGGAAGGTCGAGTTCGCCTGCGAGAAGTTCGCGAGCGCGACCGCAAGAGGCTGCATCGAGGCGTCCTTCGTCACGAGGAACGGCCAGAGGAACTCGTTCCAGGGGCCGATGAACGTCACGAGCATCGCCGTGAGAATCGCGGGGCGCACAAGCGGGACGGCGATCGAGCGCAGGATCCGCAGCTCGCTCGCGCCATCGATGCGGGCCGCGTCGAAGACGTCGCGGGGGATCTGCAGGAAGTACTGCCGGAAGATGAGGACCGCAACCGAGTTGACCGCGAACGGCAGAATCATTCCCACGTAGGTGTCCGCGAGGCCGAAGTATCGCACGACCATGACGTACAGAGGCACCATCAGGAGTTGGAACGGAATCGCCTGCACAAGCAGGACGAGCGCAAAGACGATGCCCTGTCCGCGGAACTGCAGGACCGACAGCGCATAGCCGACGAGCAGCCCGAACACGAGCGTGCATCCGAGGACGCCCGCTGTCATGATGAGCGAGCTCGTGAGCGCCTGCAGCAGGTTGAGGGACTCGTTGACGCCGATGAGGTTACTCAGGGTGAGGTTCCCCGGCAGCGGGAGCAGCCCCAGGAAGCTCGTGTCGCGCTCCTTCTGCAGCGCGCCGATGACCATGTAGTAGAACGGCAGAAGCGACAGGATCGCACCGATGCCCAGCATTGCGAACCGCAGAGCCGCCATCACCCGAGACCCGCGGCGTGCGCGCGTGCGCGCCTGCGCCCGCGTCGTCGCCTTCTCGGTCGGGTGGACGAGAGATGTGGTCTCACTCATGACTTCTTCCCTTCCGTCAGGCGCCGGGACAGGAGCGAGATCACCATGACGACGATGACGAGGATCATGCCGATCGCCGCAGCGATATCGGGCTGACCCTGCTGGATGCCCTTCTGATAGACGAGCAGCGCGGGCGTCATCGACGCGCCGTTCGGCCCACCGCCCGTGAGCAGGTACGGCTCCGTGAAGATCTGCCCGGTCGTGATGATCGACAGCAGCACCACGAGCGACGTGACGGGTCGCACAGCGGGGAGCGTGACTGCGCGAAAACGCTGCCAGGGCCCGGCGCCGTCCATCTCGGCCGCCTCATGCAGCTCCCCCGGCACGTTCTGCAGCGCGGCCAGGTAGAGCAGGATGAAGAACCCGAGGTTCTTCCACGTGACGTACACGGCGATGAGCGGCATGATCATCCCTTGATTCGCGAGCCAGGTCGGATCCGGTGCGAGGGAGCCGAGCAGTTGGTTCACGACGCCCGGGCCGTTGAACATGAAGATCCACACCGTGAGCGTCGCGACGGAGGCCGTGACGTAGGGGATGTAGTACGAGACGCGGAAGAAGCCCTTCCAGTGCACGACGGCATCGAGCCCCAACGCGAAGACCAAGGCAAGGACGACCGTCAGCGGCACGTTGATGACGAGGAACAGCCCCAGGTTCCCGAACGCCTGCCGCACCTGCGGATCGGCGAGGATCGTCGCGAAGTTCTCGAAGCCGACGAAGGGATGCTCGACCTGCACGCCCGGTGCCGTGAAGAAGAAGTCGTGAAACGACATCCAGATCCCGAAGCCGAACGGGATGAGGAAGACGACGACGACGAAGGCGATGTACGGGCTGCTCAGCAGCAGTCCGAGGGGGCTCTCGCCGAAGAACCGCTGCAAGCGGCGCCCGCGGCGCGGGGCGGCTGTGCGGCCTTCCCGCGGCGCGCGGCGCTCAGTCTCGAGGGTGCTCATGTGCGGATCGTCCTCAATGTCAGCCCGAAATGCCATCGATGGTCGCGGCGGCCTCCTCGAAGGCGGTCGCGAGATCACCGGATCCCGACTGCACGTTCTCGCTCCACGCATCGCGGAACACCTGCATCTTCTCGGCGACCCCGTCGACGGTCGGCACGTCCACGGCGAGCGGGACCGCCGTCGAGAACGGCTCGAAGAAGGGCTCCTCTGCGAGGTAGTCGGCAGCGAGCTCGGCGGCGTCGTCGCGGGTCGGGAACTGGCCCGTCTCCTCGAGCAGGGCGAGGTCGTTCTCGTCGTTCGTCGCGAACTTCAGGAAGTCCCACGCCGTCTGCTGGTTGGTGCAGGAGCTGTACAGGCCGATGTTCTTGGAGTCGGCGAACGTCGCCGTCTCGTCCGCGGGCGTGCCCGCCGCTGTCGGCAAGGGAACAACGCCATGGTCAACCTTGCCGTCGAACTGCGCCTTGCCCCACGGTCCCGCGACGCCCATCGCGGCCACGCCATCCGCGAACGGTCCGGCCCACATGTCGCCGCTGTACGCCTCGGCCGACGCGTATCCCTCGGCGTAGAGCGTCTGCCAGAACTCGAGCGTCTCGAGACCCGCGTCGCTCGTGAACGTCGAGGCGTCGTCCTCGATGATCTGAGTGCCTCCGGAGTTAGCGAGGAAGAACGGGTAGAAGTCGAAGTTGATGTTCGTGTAGTCGGCAGTCGCGGGCGGATAGAGCGCGTAGTCGGCGGCGCCCGATTCCGAGATGGCCTCCGCGGCGGCGAGCACGTCGTCGTAGGTCTCGAGCTGCGGATCCTCGGCATCGAGACCGGCCTCGGCGAAGACGTCCTTGTTGTAGTACAGCATGAAGGGGTTGGTCTTCCACGGCAGCTGGTAGAGATCGCCGTCGGTGCTGCGGAACCCATCGGCGGCCTCGCCTGAGCGCTCCGTGATGAACTGCTCCGCGTCATCGAACGTCTGCGACAGGTTGACGAGCCCGCCCTGCTTCTGGAACGCGGGAACGGCGGCCGGTGCAGTGTTGAACACGAGGCACGGAGTGTTGCCGGCGGTGATCGAAGCGGCGATCACGTCCTCCGACGAGCTGCCCGCGGGGATCGCCTGCGCCGTCACCTCCTCGTCGGGGTGCTCGGCGTTCCAGGCCTCGACCACTTTCTCACCCCAGGCGATCTCCTGCTCGTTCGTCGAGTACCAGATCTCGATCGGACCGCTCGCGGACGCTCCGCCCTGGTCGCCGCCCTCGTCGCCGCTCGCACCGCAGGACGCGAGCGGCAGGGCCAACAGCCCCAGTGCTGCGACCGATGCGATCTGTGTGTGACGCCTCATTGTGTCGTCCTCCTTCTCGGGCACCTCTGCCCACGGTGGTGAATGCACCGAGCGGATCCCACGATCGGGACCGCCGGCTCACCCATTATTAAACCGGTTGATCCGCAGCGTGTCAACGAGATCGCGTTTTTGCGCCATATCGCCTATTTTTAGCCACTACGTGTACTAAACTTTCGCTAAACCTACGCTAGACTCGGGTCATGACCAATGATGTTTCCTCCCCTGGTGGCACGCCACAGGCGGCAACCGGGCGGCGCCCGACAATCGGCGATGTCGCAGAGCGGGCGGGCGTATCCAAGAGCGCAGTCTCGTTCGTGTTCAACGACCGTCCGGGAGTGAGCGTCGTCGTACGCGAGCGGATTCTCCGCGCTGCCGACGACCTCGGCTGGCGCCCGAGCGCCCGGGCGCGCGCTCTCTCGCAGAGCCGCAGCCAGACGATGGGGCTCGTCATCCGCCGTGCGCCTGAACTGCTCAGCACCGATCCGTTCTTCCCGCAGTTCGTCGCGGGCGTCGAGACGGGGCTGTCCGCGCGCGGATACGCGCTGCTGCTGCAGGTCGTGGCGGACGACGCGGCCGAGGCGGCCGCCTACGAGCGGTTCGCGCGCGAGTCGCGGGTGGAGGGCGTATTCCTCACGGATATGCGCGTCGCCGACGACCGCCCTGAGCGGCTGCACGAGCTCGGCCTGGCGGCTGTGATCGTCGCGCCTCCCGTGGAAGGCATCACGGCGGTCGGCATGGATGACGGCGTGGGCATCCGCCGCGCCGTCCACCACCTCGCAGCGCTCGGCCACCGGCGGATCGGGCACGTGGCCGGACCGAGCGCCTACGTGCACTCGGGGCTTCGACAGCAGGCCTGGCAGAACTCGCTCGCCGAGCTGGGACTCCCCCTGGGGCCGGTCGCCGCATCGGATTTCACAGGCGCCGGCGGGACGCGAGCCACGCACGAGCTCCTCGACCTTCCCGAGCGCCCCACCGCCATCGTCTACGCCAACGATCTGATGGCGATCGCGGGCGTGGCCGCCGCGACGAGCCGGGGACTGCGCGTGCCCGAGGATCTCTCGGTCGTCGGATTCGACGATGTGCCCCTCGCCCCGTTCGTCGCACCATCCCTGACGACGGTGAAGCAGGACGTCGTGACATGGGGCGCCGCCGCAGCCGAGTCGCTCGTCGCGATGGTCGAGCACCGCGAGGCCGCCGTCGTCAACCTACCCGACGTCGAGTTCATCGTGCGCGGGAGCACCGCGAGCGCGCCAGTGTAGAGGGATCCCGAATCGGCATAGCACGGATTCGATACGAGCTTCGTGAGCTCGACCGCGAGCGTCTGCACGTCGGAATCGATCAGCACGACCGAGGCGACAACGAGGTTCGATAAAGGAATTCATCACGCAAGACGGTTTCCGTTGTTGCAAGCGTTTCCAACTTGGGGCACGATCCCCTACGCTTCTGAGCATGACGAACGAATGGTGGCGCTCCGCCGTGATCTATCAGGTCTACCCGCGCTCCTTCGCGGACGCGTCCGGAGACGGCGTCGGCGACCTCGCAGGGATCACCTCGCGGCTCGACCATCTGCGCGACCTCGGCATCGACGTCGTGTGGCTCTCGCCGTTCATGACCTCGCCGCAGAAGGACGCCGGATACGACGTCAGTGACTACCGCGACGTGGATCCGCTGTTCGGCACGCTCGACGACTTCGACGCGCTGATCGCCCGCGCGCACGGGCTCGACCTGCGCGTGATCGTCGACCTCGTGCCGAACCACTCCTCCGACCAGCACCCCTGGTTCCAGGAGGCGCTCGCCTCAGAGCCCGGATCCGCCGCCCGCGGCCGGTACATGTTCCGCGAGGGCGACGGCGATCAGCCGCCGAACAACTGGCAGTCGGTGTTCGGCGGTCCGGCGTGGACCCGCGTCGCCGATGGCCAGTGGTACCTGCACCTGTTCGACGCTTCGCAACCCGACTTCGACTGGTCGAACGACGAGGTCCGGGCCGACTTCCGCACCACCCTGCGCTTCTGGCTCGACCGCGGCGCCGATGGGTTCCGCGTCGACGTCGCACACGGGCTCGTGAAGGCCGACGGCCTGCCCGACTACACCCCGCCGGAGGACGCCGATTCGATGGGCGGCGCCGAGCCCGTGCCGTACTGGGGCCAGGACGGCGTGCACGACGTCTACCGCGAGTGGCACGCCGTGCTCGGCGAGTACGAGGGCGACCGCGTGCTGTGCGCCGAGGCCTGGATGCCGACGGTCGGCGAGATCGCGAAGTGGGTGCGCCCGGACGAGATGCACCAGGCCTTCAACTTCTCGTACCTCATGAGCGAGTGGGACGCGGACGGCCTGCGCGGCGTCATCGACGATTCGCTCGCCGCGTTCGGCGCCGTCGGCGCCCCGTCGACCTGGGTGCTGTCGAACCACGATGTGATCCGGCACGCCACGCGCCTCGCGCTCGGCGACGAATCGCCCCAGGGCCACGGCATCGGCCCGACGTCGTTGGGGATCCCCGACACCGCGTTCGCGCTCCGGCGCGGGAACGCCGCGACCGCCGTCATGCTGGCGCTGCCCGGATCGGCGTACATCTACCAGGGCGAGGAGCTCGGACTGCCCGAGGTCATCGATATCCCGGACGACGCGCGCCAGGATCCCACGTGGTTCCGCACGAACGGCGAGCGGTACGGCCGCGACGGCTGTCGCGTGCCGATCCCGTGGTCGGCCGCTTCCCCGGCCTTCGGGTTCAGCGAAACGGGCGCGTCGTGGCTGCCGCAGCCCGATTCCTGGGCCGCGTACGCCCGCGACGCGCAGGCCGGCATCGACGGTTCGACGCTCGAGCTGTACCGCGCGCTGCTGCGGCTGCGCCGCGAGCGAGGCCTCGGTAAGGGAGGTCTCGAGTGGCTCGAGTCGCCCGCCGGGACTCTGTCGTTCCGCAACGGCGACGTGACGGTGCTGGCGAACGTGTCGGCGGATCCGGTGGACCTGCCGGCCGGCCGGGTGCTGGCCGCCTCCGGCCCGCTGCCGGACGGCCGACTGCCCTCCGACACCACCGTCTGGGTCGGCTGACCCGCCCCCTACCGGGGCGAACGTGCGGCGACGGCGGGTGAGAGGATGGGCGCGTGAACATCGCCGAGGTCGCGAGCGCCGCGGGCGTGTCGAATGCGACCGTGTCTCGGGCTCTGTCGGGGCGCGGATCCGTTTCTCCCCGCACCCGCGAGCGCGTCATCGCCGCCGCGCGGGACCTCGGCTACGTCGTCTCGCAGGCGGCCTCGACCCTCGCGTCCGGGCGCAACCGAAACGTCGGAGTCGTGCTGCCGTTCCTCGACCGGTGGTTCTTCACGCAGGTGCTGGCGGGAGCACAGCAGCAGCTGATGGCCTCGGGCTACGACGTCACCCTCTACAACCTCGAGGGCGACGGCACCGAGCGCCGCGAGGTGTTCGAGACATTCCTGCTGCGCCAGCGCGTGGATGCCGTGATCACGGTGTCGCTCGAGCTCGACGAGCCCGAGGTCTCGCGGCTGCACGCGCTCGGCAAACCGATCGTGGGCGTCGGCGGGCCGATCCCGGGGATCCGCACGCTGCAGATCGACGACGACCAGGCCGCGCGACTCGCCACCGAGCACCTCATCGCGCTCGGCCACACGTCTCTCGCGCACATCGGCGGCGACGAGGCGAGCGACGCCGACTTCCACCTGCCGATCAAGCGGCGGCGCGGGTTCGTCTCGGCGGCTGAGGCGGCGGGCATCACGGCGCCGCGGATCGTCGACGCCGACTTCACGATGGCGGGCGGTTACCGCGCGGCGAAGCAGCTGTTGGGCGCGCCCGACCGACCCACCGCGCTCTTCGCGGCCAGCGACGAGATGGCCTTCGGCGCGATCCTCGCCGCGCGCGACCTGGGGCTCGAGGTGCCGCGCGACGTGTCGATCATCGGCCTCGACGGCCACGACATGGCGGAGTTCTTCGGGCTCACCACGATCGCGCAGTACCCGCGGCACCAAGGGGCAACGGCGGTCGACCTCCTGATGTCCGAGCTCGAGGACGCCCCGCCGCCGCCCGCCGCGGACATCCCGTACGAGCTCATCGTCCGGGATTCCACGACGCGACCGCGCCCTACGTGAACACGCGCGTCGACGCGGCCGTCACGACCGCCGATCGGATCTCGAGGATCGACTGATCCGACGCAGGCCGCACGCGAGAGTCCACGTACACCCCCGTGTGCGGCGCCCACGCGAACGCCCGGATCGTGAGCGGCTCGTCCGCGAGCGCGTCCCGGTAGGGCTGCAGGTCGATCTCGAGCGGGCGGCCGTACCAGAACTGGTCGGCGATGAGCTGGTCCCCGATGTGCACGCGCATGACGTCGCCCCGCCAATCCAGCGCGAGCACCGTGGACTCCTCGCCGAACGCCTCGCGCGGAACGGCGAGCGAGAGGGTGGCCGCCTCGGAGAAGTCGGTCGGGGCAGACAGGCGACCCGCGGATCCGCCGTGCCGGAGGGGCGCCGCAGGTCGCGACGCGAACGCGGGCGCGTCGAGCGCCGTGAGGTGCGCGCCCGCCGGCACCGCGTGCCGCGAGAACACGCTCCCCTCTCCCGGCCGCATCTCGGTGTGCCGCAGCGGCGGCCAGACGTCGATGGATGATTCGCGGTCGCCGAGCACGGCGCGGAATCCGCCCTCGAACCACCCGCTTCCGGGCCAGAGCACGACCGAGTCGCGCCCGTCGATCTCGCCGCGCCACACGGATTCGGCGGTCGCCTGGTCGAGGATCACGAGCGTCGTGCCTGCGATCTCGACCTCGCAGCCGATGCCGGGCGCCGAATCGGGGCGCAGGATCAGCGTCTCCCCGCGGGCCTCGATACTCGCCCCCGCGACGTCGTCCGCGCGCACTTTCTCGACCTGGATCTCGACGCCGATTCCGGTGGTCGCGGCGAGCAGCACGACCGGGCCGCGCGGGCCGTCGAACTGCGTGATGAGCTGGGCGGTCGCCGTGACGGCGGCCAGCGTGCCGAGCCGCTGCCGCAGCGGCCAGGCGAAATAGGCGCCCGACGGCAGCGTCACGGGTTCCGCGGGGACCCTCACGCGGGATCCTTCGAGCTCGACGTCGAACTGCACGCCGTCGATGCCCGGAAGCGCCGCGATCGCGGGTTGATGGTTGTTCGCGAAGAGGAAGCCCCGCTGACCGTCGGACCGCACGGCCCAGCGCGGACCGCCCTCACGCGGATCCGGGATCGTCGTCGTCGCGCCGGCGATCTGCGCCCCGAACGCGTCGAGCATCAGGTGCTGCTGCCGCAGCTTGTGGAAGTGCGGCCGCTGCGATCCGACCGTGCCGAGCGGCGCGAAGAAGTCGTAGTCGCGCACCGGCACGTCGTTCGGATATCCGGTCGCCTGCGATTCCTGCAGCGACGACGCCCGCCCGTCGACCTGCAGTCCCCCGTGGTACATGTAGTAGCCCTGCCACGACGATCCGCTGCCGACCTTCGCCAGCGCGAGAGACGCGACGTCGTCGGGGTCGACGAGCGGCCGGCGGTGATACGCGACCGCCATGCCGCCGCCGAGCTCGCAGGTGACGAACGGCCACGGATCGTCCGCGCCGAGCGCGCCGTCGGATGAGGCCTCCGAGCTGCGCAGATCGGCGCCGACCGTCAAGTCGTCCCGCACCGTGCTGTAGGAGAAGTGCGCGGCCCCGAAGTCGGGCCACCCGGTCGTCGATTCCTCCCAGAACCCATCGGGGTACCCGGCGTAGACGGGCAGCACCCGGCCGGGCGGCAGCTCGGCGCCGCCCCATCCGGTCGCGGTCCACAGGCTCGCGCGCATGCCGACGGACTCGGCGAGATCTCGCAGCGTTGCCAGGTGCGGCCCGTTGTCGTACAGCTCGTTGTCGACCTGGATGCCGACGATCGGCCCCGCCGGGTTCTCCGGGGTGTGGAACAGGCCCCTCACCTGCTCCTCGATCGCGCGGTACCAGCGCTCGACATGGGCGAGATACGCCGGATCGTTCGAGCGGTGCGTGATCGGAAGCTCCTGCAGCCAGTCGGGGAAACCGCCGTTGCGCGATTCGCCATGCGCCCACGGGCCGATCCGCAGCATGACCTTCAGGCCCGCCCGATCCGCGAGCTCGACGAATCGGCGCACGTCGCGGTGCCCGTCCCATCGGATCTCGCCCTCGACGTCCTCGTGCGCGTTCCAGATCAGGTAGGTCGCGAGCACCGTGACGCCGCCGGAGCGCATCTTGCGCAGTTCGCGCTCCCACCGCTCGGGCCGGTCGCGGCAGAAATGGTATTCGCCCATGACGGGGATCCACGGCCGCCCGTCGACCGTCACGTATCGGGTCGTGACGCGGATCGAGTGGACGGCGTCAGCTGCGTCGCCCATCTCGAGCGGCGCCGCAGCGACAGGGGGCGGCACGGACGCACGGATGACGTTCTGAACTGGTGACGTCTGGGAGATGGTCTTGCCTTCCTTCGGCTGTTCGCCACTGAGTACCTCTCCCATTGTTCAGCACCGATCGGTCGCGGGCGTCGCGTATCGCTCCCATTCGCAAAGATCACGATTCGGCAACCGCGGCCCGTCGCAACTTGTGAAACGTTTTAACTGTCTCGTATCATCACCTGGAAAGCGTTCTCCCACTGGCCTCGATCACCCCGACGCGGCCGAACAAAGAAGTTCTGAGAGGCATCCCATGCGGAAGAGCACATACATCGCAGGTGCCGTCGTCCTCGCGACATCACTTGCGCTCACGGGCTGCGCGGGCGGCACCAGCGGCGATGACAGCTACGAGCCGGGCGACGAGGTCGAGCTGACCTTCACGTGGTGGGGCAACGACGACCGCGCGCAGCGGTACGGCGAGCTCATCGACGCGTTCAACGAGGAATACCCGAACATCACGATCAAGGGCTCGTTCGCCGACTTCCCCGCGTACTGGGAGAAGCGCCAGACCGAGGCCGCTGGCGGCGGCCTGCCCGATGTGTGGCAGTTCTCCGACTCGTACCTGCGCCAGTACGCCGAGAACGGGCTGCTCGCCGATCTCGGTGAGTACGGCGATCTCATTTCGACCGACGCGATCGACGATGGACTCGTCGGCACCGGTCAGTTGGGCGGAGTGCAGTACTCCCTGCCGCTCGGCTACAGCGCGTGGGCGCTGTTCCTCAACGACGATCTCCTCGAGGAGAACGGCATCGAGCCGTATGAGGGCGGCACCAGCTACGCCGACTACTCCGCATGGATGGCCGAGGTGACGGAGGCGACGGGCGGCGAGCTGTACGGCGGCACCGACCTCACGCAGCGCATCCAGAACTTCGAGAATGTGCTGCGCGCCGAGGGCGGAAACCTCTACACCGACGACGGCGAGCTCGGTTTCACGAAGGAGCAGCTCGCCGCGTTCTGGGAGTCGGGTGCCGGCGACCGCGACGGCGTCGCCGTTCCCCAGCAGAGCCTCGAGGAGATCAGCCCCGTCTCGGGCTTCGGCGCGAACCTCACGGTGAGCGAGGCGAGCTGGAGCAACTTCATCGCGTCCTACCTCGGTGACTCCGGGGCGTCGAGCCTCTCGATCGTCGCACCGCCCCTCGACGTCGAGGGCGGCCAGGACCTGTACCGCCAGGCCGGCCTGCAGATGGCCGTTTCGTCGTCGAGCGAGCACCCGGAGGCCGCGGCGATCTTCCTCGACTACGTCATCAACAGCCCCGAGGCCGGCGAGATCTTCGGCACCTCACTCGGGTTCCCCGCGTCCGACACGAAGCTCGAGGGGGCGACCCTCGAGGGCCCCGACCAGCAGGTCGCCGACTACATCGAGTCGGTGCAGGACCGCATCGGCGATGCGCCTCCCGTGCCCGTGGCGGGCTATGGATCTCTCGAACAGAAGTTCTGGGACATCGGCAAGGAGCTCGGTCTCGGCACCGTCACCGTCGACGACGCCGTCGACCAGTTCTTCGGCGAGGCTGAGGTCATCCTCGGCAACTGATCCGCTGATCCATCGCACCCATTACCGGGCCCGGCCTCGCCGGGCCCGGTAATGTATCGATACACAGACTCGATGGAAGGGCGCCGATGCTGGGAACGTTCACGGGCGCCGTCCGCGTCATCACGATCGCCGATGACCCGCGGCCGCTCCGTTCGGTCGCGCGATTGCTGCGTCGGCGTCCGGGCCGGCTCACGGTCGCCATGCTCGCCTTCGCGTGCAAGGAGGTTCCGCTCTGGTTCCTCCCCGTCATCACCGCGCGGATCATCGATATCGTGGCGACGGGCGGCGAGGTGTCGGACGTGCTCACCTGGTTCGCGATCGCCGGTGTGATGCTGCTGCAGAACTATCCCATGCACATGGTCTACGTGCGCAACTTCATGAGGGTGGTGCGCGACACGGGCGCGGATCTTCGCAACGCGTTGGCCGCGCGCCTGCAGAGCCTGTCGATCGGCTATCACACCCGCGTGAGCGCGTCGATCGTGCAGAACAAGGTCGTGCGCGACGTCGAGAACGTCGAGATCATGCTGCAGCAGGTGACGCACCCGCTGCTGTCCGCGACGATGGTGCTCGTCGGCGCCGTCACGATGACCGCGATCGCGGTGCCGCAGTTCCTCCCCGTCTACGCCCTCGCGATCCCGATCGCGCTCATTCTGAGGGGCGTGCTCAGCAGCCGGTCGCGCACGCGCAACGAGGTGTTCCGGCGCGAGGTCGAGGGATTCGCCGCCCGAGTCGGTGAGATGGCGACGCTCGTTCCCGTCACGCGCGCGCACGGGCTCGAGCGCACCGCGGTCTCCCGCGTGCGGGAGGGCGCGGAGGAGGTGCGGCACGCCGGCTACGCGCTCGACAAGCTCAACGGCCATGTCGCCTCGCTCTCGTGGGGCGCGATGCAGCTGCTCGGTGTGACCTGCCTCGTCGCGGCGGCGGTCTTCTCGCTGACGGGCGTCCTGCCGATCACGCCGGGCGAGGTCGTGCTGCTCTCGAGCTACTTCACTCTGCTCACGCAGGGGCTCACCTCGCTGCTCATGCTGATCCCCGTGGGCGCACGAGGGCTCGAGTCGATGCGGTCGATCTCCGAGGTGCTGCGCGAGCCCGATCTCGAGCATAACGAGGGCAAGCGCGATGTGCAGGAGGTCGCGGGACATCTCGCGCTCGAGCGCGTCTCGCATCGCTACTCCGAGGCAGACCGCGACGCGGTGCACGAGGTCTCGCTCGACATCCGCGAGGGCGAAACGGTCGCCTTCGTCGGGTCATCCGGATCCGGGAAGTCGACGATGCTGAACCTCGTGCTGGGCTTCGTGCGACCGACATCCGGGCGGATCGTGCTCGACGGCGCCGACATGCAGGAACTCGACCTGCGCACCGTGCGGCGGCACATGTCGGTCGTGCCGCAGGAGTCGGCGCTGTTCGAGGGATCCATCCGCGACAACATCGCGTACGGCCTCGACGACGTCTCCCCCGACCGCATTCGGCAGGCTCTCGTCGATGCGAACGCCGCCGAGTTCATCGATGCTCTGCCGGATGGGTGGGACACCCTCGTCGGCGAGCGCGGCGCCCGATTGTCCGGCGGCCAGCGGCAGCGGCTCGCGATCGCGCGCGCCCTCATCAGAGATCCGCGGATCCTGCTGCTCGACGAGGCGACTTCGGCGCTCGATCCCGAATCAGAGGCCCTCGTGAAGGGTGCGCTCGATCGGCTCATGACCGGCCGCACGACGCTGATCGTTGCGCACCGGTTGTCGACGATCCGCCGCGCCGATCGCATCATCGTGCTCGAGCGCGGCGAGGTCGTCGAACAGGGCGCCCACGCCGATCTGCTGCGTGCAGGCGGGCGCTACGCCCACCTGCACAGCACGCAGAACGACGTCAGCTGATCGCGACCGACACCGTCACGTACGAGTGCGCGGGAAGGTCGACCTCGAGGCCGCGCGGGTGGGGGCGCACGCCGTCGTGCGCGACGGGCGCGATGCGATCCGGATCCTGAGGAGTGTTGTGCGCCGCCGTGTCATCGGCCGTGAGGATCCGCGCGGACACCTCGCCGAGGTCGCCGCCGCGCAGGTCGAGCACGACCGTGCGAGCGCTCGACGAATCGAGGTTCGACAGCGAGATCAGGGCGGACCCGTCCTTCGTCGATGCCGACGCCGACAGCAGCGGCAGGTCGCGTCCGTCGACGTGACGGCTCTCGGATCCGACGACGTGCGCCGCGAGCGCGCCCGCGTCGTGATGGCCGGTGTTCATCTCGAAGACGTGGAAGGTGGGCGTCTTCACGAGCGCGCCGGTGTCGGGATCCGTGAGCAGCATCGCCTGCAGAACGTTGACCGTCTGCGCGATGTTCGCCATCACGAGGCGGTCGGAGTGGCGGTGGAAGGAGTCGAAGTGCACGCTCGCGACGAGCGCATCGCGCAGCGTGTTCTGCTGGTACAAGAACCCGGGGTTCGTGCCCTCCTCCACGTCCCACCACGTGCCCCATTCGTCGAGCACGAGGCCGACGCGCTTGTCGGGGTCGTACCCGTCCATGACGGTGCTGTGGCGCGTGAGCAGCTCCTCGATGCGGAACGCGCGCGACAGCGCGACGTACCACTCGTCGTCAGTGAAGTCGGTCGCGGATCCCTTGCTGTCCCACGGCCCGGTCATCGTGTAGTAGTGCAGCGACAGCGCCTGGTACGGCGTCGAGCTCTCCCCGGGGCAGCCGCCGAGGCACCCGAGGCCCTTCATGAGCGAGGCCGTCCACCGGTAGTCGTCCGTGTTCGCGCCGGCCGCGATCCGGTAGACCGTGTTGTCGCCGTGGTCGCGCACGTACGTCGCGTACTGGCGCGCGAGATCCGTGTATGCCTCGGCGCGCATGTTCCCGCCGCAGCCCCACGCCTCGTTGCCGATGCCGAAGAAGGGCACCTTCCAGGGCTCGTCCCGCCCGTTCGCCCGGCGCAGGGCGGCCATGGGCGAGTCATCCGCGCGAGTTAGGTACTCGATCCACTCGCTCATCTCGCGCACCGTGCCGGATCCGACGTTGCCGTTGACGTACGCATCGGCGCCGAGCATCTCGCACAGCTGCATGAACTCGTGCGTGCCGAAGGAGTTGTCCTCGACGATGTCGCCCCAATGCGAGTTGACCATGCGCGGCCGCTCGCCGACCGGACCGATGCCGTCGCGCCAGTGGTAGTCGTCGGCGAAGCATCCGCCCGGCCAGCGCAGGTTCGGGATCTTCAGCTCGCGCAGCGCATCGACGACGTCGAGGCGGATGCCGGCCTCGTTCGGGATGTTCGAATCTTCGCCGACGAAGAAGCCGCCGTAGATGCATCGCCCGAGGTGTTCGGCGAAGTGGCCGTACAGGTGGCGGCTGATGCGCGAGAGCGGCAGGTCGAGATCGATGACGACGCGGGTGGACTCGTGAGACATGCTTCCTCGCAGATGACGACGGCTATTGTATCGATACACAGATTGCGACAGGCGCCGCGCGATGTCAAGCTCCGCGCGACCGAACCGTGCCAGAATGTGGCGAGGAGAGTGCAGCATGGTGACGATGCAGGACGTGGCGCGGGCCGCCGGGGTGTCCCCCATGACCGTGTCGAACGTCGTCAACGACCGGCCGCACATCAAGCCCGCGACGCGGACGCGCGTGCTCGCCGCGATCGATGACCTCGGCTACCGCATCAACGCGGCGGGCCGCAACCTGCGCACCGGCCGCACGGGCACGATCGGGCTCGCGGTTCCCGAGGTCGACAACCCCTACTTCTCGCACCTGATCTCACGTGTGGTCGAGGAGGCCGCGCGGCACCGGCTGCGCATCGCGATCGAACAGACGGGCGCGGCGCGCGAGGCCGAGCTCGAGGTCGTGTCGATGTCGCGCAACCGCCTGTACGACGGCCTGCTGCTGTCGACCGCCGGCCTCGCCGCGGGCGACCAGGACCTCCTGCGGGTCGACTATCCGATCGTGCTGCTCGGCGAGAGCATGTTCGACGCGCCCCTCGATCACATCGTCATGCCCAACCGCGAGGGCTCGCGCGAGGCGGCCGAGCACCTCCTCGCGCGGGGCTGCCGCCGCGTCGCGTATCTCCGGCGCCACGACACCGATGAGGATCCGCGGCTCGCCGGCTACCTCGACGCGATGGCGACCGCCGACCGCGAGCCGCTGTTCATCGACATCGACGGCTTCGGCACGGTCGCGGCCGCCCGAGCCGTCGCCGCCGCCATGGCGGAGGACAACGCGCCGGACGGCATCGCCTGCTCGACCGACAGCCTCGCCTTCGGCGCGATGCGCGGCGTGGTCGACGCGGGGCTGCGCGTGCCGGAGGACGTGCGGATCACGGGGTACGACGACGTGCCGATGGCGTCGATCATCATGCCCTCGCTCACGACGATCGCCCCCGATCACGAGGCCGCCGCGCGCACGGCGCTCGAGTTCCTCGTCGAGCGCCTGAACGGATCCGCCGAACCGCCGCGCACGTACACGATCCCCCACGCGCTGCGGATCCGCGACTCCTCGCGCTGACGGGCCCGCTCAGTACTCTTCGAGCACCGCGCGGGTCGCCGGATCTTCCTCGATCTCGATCGCCTCGGCGAGCGCGGCCCGGCGCACCTCGGCGATGTCGACGCGTGCGCCCGTCTCGGCCGAACGCACCGCCGCCTCGACCATCGCGAGGCTGGCCACATTCAGAGCGGCCTCGTTCTCGGGCCGCGCGCCGCTGCGGAGGCAAGCGACGAACTCCCGCAGGGATCCGGCGATCTCCTCCGGCACGCCGGAGGGCACATCGATCCGCTCGGGCGCATCACGCGAGCCGGGGCGGATCACGCTGACCGCGTCCGCGCCGTCCCAGCGGATCGTGCCGCCCTCGCCGTCGATGCGCCACTCGCCGTTCCACGCCGTTTGATCCCCGACCGCCACCCAGCTGCCGGTGAAGACGTATCGCGCGCCGCCCGCGAACTCGAACACGGCGTGCGCGTCGGCGGCGCCGTCGAACCAGCTCCAGCTCGGGTTGTTCTCATCGCAGACGACCGAGACCGGCTCGGATCCGATCACGGCGCGCGCGACGTCGAACTGGTGGATCGCCATGTCGATCAGCAGCGGGTGCGCCATCTCCTCGCGGAACCCCGGGAAGTGCGCCTCCCGGAAGAACTGCGTCGCGACGCTGGTGACCTGGCCGATGCCCGGAAGCTCGGCCCGCGCCGCATCGAGCGCGGCGAAGTACCGGCGCGACTGGCTGATCATCAGCAGCTGCCCGCCGGCGTGCGCGGCGGCCGCCTGCCTGTAGGCATCGCGGACCGACGGCGCCGCCGGCTTCTCGCACAGGACCGGCAGCCCCGCGGCGAGCGCCTCCCGGTTCACGGGGAGGTGCGCGACCGGGATCGTGACGTTCACGACGGCGTCCGCCCCGGTCTGCGCGGCCACCTCCGAAACGCTCATGCCGAGCGCGACGCCTGAGATCCCCAGCTCCGCGAGCGCCTCCCGCGCCGTGTCGAGGTTCAGGTCGACGAGCCCGACGAGCTCGACGGTCGGATCCGCCGCAATGGTGCGCAGCCACGCGCGCCCCATCCCGCCGGCCCCCGCCTGCACGATGCGGAGGGGCCGAACGTGGTCGATCGTTCGGAACGTGCTCAATTCTCCATCGCCCCCGAGTACCCGTGACCGTTGTAGAAGTCCTCCGGTTCGTAGCGGAGGAGCACCGGATCCGTGCGCTCGGGACGCAGCGTCATCGCCCACTCGACACCGTTCGCGAGCACCCGCCGCACCTCCTTCTGGTGGTACACCGGGTAGTCCTGATCCCCCGGGCTGAAGAAGAAGATCTTGCCGAAGCCGCGCCGATAGGTCATACCGCTGCGGAAGACCTCGCCACCCGTGAACGTCGAGAGGAACACGAGTTCGTCCGGCGTCGGCACGTCGAAGAACTCGCCGTACATCTCCTGCGCCGGAATGATGAAGGGGTGCGGGACCCCCTGCGCGATCGGATGCGTCGGATCGACCGTCCACACGATCTCGCGGTCGTTCTTCGACCGCCAGCGCAGCGTGCAGCTTGTGCCCATGAGCTTCCCGAAGATCTTCGACCAGTGGCCGGAGTGCAGCACGAGCAGCCCCATGCCGGCGAGCACGTGGCGGTGGATCCGCGCGACGACCTCGTCGGCCACGTCGCCGTGGGCCGCGTGGCCCCACCACACCAGCACGTCGGTGCCCCGCAGCACCTCCTCGGTGAGACCGTGCTCCGGATCCTGCAGCGTCACGGCGGAAACGGATGCCCGCTCGCCGAGGTTCTCCTCGATGCCCTCCTTGATGGTGGTGTGCATGCCATCCGGGTAGATGTCGCGCACCTCCTGCTGCTCCTGCTCGTGGACGTTCTCGCCCCACACGACGACGCGGATGGGGTGGTCGGCACCGGACATGGGTGCTCCTTTCCTTGATTCTTCGAAGAGTGTCACTTGACGGATCCGCCCATCGCGCCCGCCGCGATGTACTTCTGCGCAATGAGCAGCAGGATGATCGCGGGCAGCGACGACAGCACAGCGGTGGCCATCACGGCGCTCCAGTTCGACACCTGCGTGCCGAGGTACTGGTAGATGCCGAGGGTGACCGGACGGATGTCGCTGGTGGTGGTGAGGGTCAGCGCGAACAGGAAGTCGCTCCACGCGAACAGGAACGCGAACAAGCCCGCCGTGATGATCGCGTTCTTCGACACGGGCAGCGCGATCGACCAGAAGGTGCGGAACTGGCCCGCCCCATCGACGCGCGCCGCCTCGAGGATCGACGGATGGATGTTCTGCATGAACGCCCGCATGACGATGATCGCGAACGGCACGGAGTGTGAGGCGTCCGCGACGATGAGCCCGACGTACGTGTTCAACAGGCCGAGGTCGTTGTACGCCGCGTAGAGGGCGTTCGCGATCACGATGCCCGGGATCATCTGGGCGATGAGGATCGCGAGCAGCGCACCCGTGATCCAGCGGTACCGGAACTGCGCGAGCGCGTACGCCGCCGGGGCGGCGATGCCGAGGCTCACGATGACCGCACCGGCCGAGACGATAAGGCTCGTGATGAGGTTGTGCCCCTGGTCGCTGATGGCCTTCTCGTACCCGGCCCAGCTGGGATTCGTTGGGAACAGCCCTGCCGAGAGCGTGTTGCCGGAAGGCTGCAGCGAGGCGTTGATCATCCAATAGACGGGGAACAGCATCACGACGAGCAGCACGACGCCGATCGCGACGTAGACCAGCTGCTTGCCGCTGGCGCCGCGCAGGCCGCGGGAGCGCCCGCTGCCGACGGTGATGAGTGCGGTGGTGGTCATGGCACGGTCTCCTTACTCGTCCACGGGCTTGCGGCTGCTGCGCAGGTAGACGATCGCGAACACCAGCGAGATGAGGATCAGGATGTTGCTGAACGCCGCGCCCACGCCGAACTCGAAGTCGACGAACGAGGTCTGATACGAACGGATCGCGATCGTCTGCGTCGCGTTCGCCGGCCCGCCGCCCGTGAGCCCGAGGATCACGTCGAGCACCTTCAGCGTGTAGACAACGCCGAGCACGAGGGTCACCCCGATCACGCCGCGCAGGTTGGGCAGCGTGATGTGCCAGAACGCCTTCCACCCTGTCGCGCCGTCGAGCGACGCCGCCTCATAGAGCTCCTCCGGGATGTCCTGTAGACCGCCGTAGAGCAGCGTGACGTTGAACGGGATGCCCACCCAGATGTTCACGATGATCACGGCGATGAGCGCGTGATCCGGGCTCGAGAGCCACGGCACCGGATCCACGCCGAACACGCCCAGGAAGCGGTTCAGGATGCCGCTGTCCTGGTCGAGGATCGACCGCCACGTCGCGCTCGCGACGATGAGCGGCAGCAGCCACGGCAGCAGCAGGAGGGCCCGCATGATGGTCGACAGCGGGAACTTCTTCTGGAAGAACAGCGCCAGCCCGAGCCCGATCACGAACTGTCCCACGAGGGATCCGGCCGTGAACAGGGCGGTGTTGAGCAGGGCGGGCCCGAACAGGCTGCTCGTGATCGCCGTGACGTAGTTGCTGATGCCGACCCACGGGGCCTCGCCCGTGAAGAACGTCTTCGTCGTGTAGTCCTGGAAGCTCATCGTCAGGTTCTTGACGATGGGGTATCCGAAGAACAGAAGGATGTAGATCGCCGCCGGCACGACGAAGAGGAGCTTCGCGACATCGTCGCGACGGATCCTCCTGCGCGCGGGGCGTCGGATCGTCTCTGCAGTCATGGTGCACCGTCGCACCGCGGCCCGGCGCGATCGCCGGGCCGCGGATCGCGTCAGCCCTGGGCGGCCTTCGCGAACGCCTCGTCAGCGGTCGCCTCGCCCGTGATTGCGAGCTGTACGGCGTTGTAGATCACGGTCGCCGCCTTCGGCCACTCGGCACCCAGCTGGGCCGTGCGGGCGCGCGCCGTCTTGATCTGCTCGCCGAACGCCTCCATCTCCGGCACCTGCTCGATGTAGCCGTCGATGAGGTCGGTGCGCGTCGGCACGAGGTAGCGGCTCTCGGCGATCGACAGCGACGTCTCTTCGTTCGACATGCACTCGACGAACTCGGCTGCCTTCGCCTGCACGTCGCCCTGGCTCCAGTTGACGGTGCCGGCGGAGGCGGATCCGGACTCGATGAGGTCAACCCACAGCTGCAGCGCCTCGGCGTTCTCCGGCGAATCGAGCTCGGCCTCGTCGCCGCCGTTCGTCCACATGAACGGGAGGAACTGCCACGCGCCCTCGTAGTCGGCGATCGCCGAGAACGCGACGCCGTAGCGATCGCCATCCGTCAGCGCGGCGGCCGATTCCTTCAGCTCGCCCCAGGTGGTCGGCGGTTCGATGCCCGCCTCCTCCAGCACGTCGACGTTGTAGAACAGGCCGAGCGTGTTCACGGCGGGGCCGAGCCCGTACACCTCGCCCTCGTGGGTGGCGGCGTCGAGGATCGACTGCGTGAACGGCGACGTGTCGATGTCGAACGTCGACAGCGGCGTCAGCCCTCCGGTCGCCGCGATCTCCTGCACGTCGGGGTTGTCGAGCATCAGCACGTCGGGCATCGTCTTCGACTGCGCGCGCTGCAGCACGGTCTGAATGAGGTCGGGGCCCGGCACGCTCTCGCGCTCGATCTCCACACCGACGGTCTCGGCGCACGCGTCGAGCGCCTCCTGCACCAGCGTCGAGTCGGGTTCGTTGTCGTAGTAGTCGAGGATCGTGAGCGTGCTCGCGTCGCCACCGCCTTCTCCTCCACCGCCTCCCCCGCCGCATCCCGCGAGCGCGAGGGTGGCTGCGGCCGCGACCGCTCCGGAAACGAGGATCCTCTTCTTCCGCACGATGTACTCCCTTGTCGTCATGCTGCGATGCGCGAGCTCGGCTTCCGCCGCAACCCGATCGGCGCGGCCCTCGCGAACGGGCGCACCCGCATCGTGGCGCTGCTGTTCCCCGTGCTCGAGCGATCCTTGTCGCACACGGCGGTAGCGTTCTTGTCGAGCGCCTCACGCCGGGCGCGCGAGCGCGGTTACGACCTCATCATGTGGCCGATCGGCACCGACACCGAGCACATCGACGTGCTCGCGCGCGGCGGGCTCGTCGACGGGGTGATCCTCATGGAGGTGCAGCTGGAGGATCCGCGCGTGAACGCGCTCGCCGACAACGACGTGCCGTTCGCGATGATCGGCCGCACCGAGGAGCCGTCGGCACTCCCCTACGTCGACATCGACATGGCCACCTCCACGCGGGAGGCGATCGACCGCCTCGCCGCCCTCGGGCATCGCGACATCGCGTTCGTGTACAGCTCGAGCCCCGAGTACGACCACGGCGCCGTGTCGCGGGCGCGCGGCGCGTACCTCGCGGCCACCGACGAGCGCGGACTGCGCCAGACGCTCTCGAGCAGCGAAGAGCACCCCGCCGAGGGGCGGATCCTCGGCGAGCGGTTCGCGCGCGAGCACCCCGAGGTGACGGCCGTGATCATCATGAACGAGCACGCGGCGTCCGGATTCGTGCGGGGTCTCGCGCTCACCGGCGTGCGCGTGCCGGAGGACGTCAGCGTGCTCTCGCTCGGGTCGTCCTCGTACATGGCCGAGATGTCGGATCCGTCGCTCACCTATATGCGCACGCCCGCGCCCGAGCTCGGCGAGCTGGGGTTCGACGCGCTCGAGCGCCGGCTCGCGGATCCGTCCGGTGCGCCGATGCAGACGCTCCTGCCGTGCACATTCGTGCGGGGCGATACGCTCGCGCCCGCGCGAACCGCAGAGGCCTGAGTCAGCCGCGCGGCGGGTGCCAGAGCACGATGTCGGCCCGACGCCGCACGCGGGTGGTGCCGTTGAGCGTGATCGCGCCTCCGTCGATGCCCGTCGCGAAGACGCGGGCACCCGGACGGTTCTGCCGTTCGCGGTGCAGCTCGGCGGCGAGCGAGCGCACCTCGTCGCGCAGATCCCGCACCTCGTTCTCGAGGTCGAGCATGCGCTGGATCACGGCGAGCGGCACACCCTCGGCCGACAGTCGCGCGACCTCGCGCAGCTGCACGACGTTGCGCGCCGAATAACGACGGGATCCGCCGCGGGTGCGACCGGGCACCACGAGCCCGGTGCGGTCGTACTGGCGCAGAGTCTGCGGGTGCAGGCCGGACAGCTCGCTGGCGGCCGCGATCGGAAAGATCGGGTCCTGGTCGCTCACTCCCTCGGGCAACTGCATCTCACACCTCCTGGTGTCTCATACCCCTACGATGTCCCCGTTGGTGTCGGAATGGCGGCGCCATTCCGACACCAACGGGGACACGGTCATCAGAGGAACAGGGCCGAACGGGGGTTCTCGTTCGGTTCGACGGCTCGGTACGCCTCGAGTGCGGCCTTCTGCTCGTCGGTCAGGTGATCCGGTACGGCCACCTCGACCTCAGCGAGCAGGTCACCCGTGCCCTTCGACGTCTTGATGCCGCGACCCTTCACCCGCAGCACGCGACCCGACGGCGTTCCCGGCGCGACGCGAAGCTTCACGGTCGCGCCGTCCACCGTCGGCACCTCGATGGTCGTGCCGAGCACGGCCTCGGTGAACGTCACCGGCACCGTGAGCCGCAGATTTCTGCCGTCGCGCGAGAACACGCGGTGGGGCCGGACTGCGACCTCGACGACGATGTCGCCTGACTCGCCGCCGTTGGGCGAGGGGCGCCCGCGGCCGCGCAGCCGGATCTTCTGACCGTCGGCGACGCCGGCGGGGATCTTCACCTTGAACGGCTTGCCGTCCTCGCCCTTGAGCGAGATGGTCTCGCCCTTCGCGGCGTCGAGGAAGTCGATCGTCGTGCGCGCCCGCACGTCGGCGCCCTTCTGGGGCCCGCCGAATCCGCCGAAGCCGCCGCGACGGCCGCCCCCACCCTGACTGTTGAACATCGAGAAGATGTCGTCGAAGTCGGGGGATCCGCCGCCGCCGCGCGAGAAGCGGCTGAAGACGTCTTCGAAGCCGCCGGATCCGGATCCGCCCGCCGTGAAGCGCGCGCCCGAACCCATCGCACGGAGCTCGTCATACTCCTTACGCTGCTCGACGTCCGACAGGACAGCGTACGCCTCGCTGATCTCCTTGAACTTCGCTTCGGCGGCCGTATCACCCGGATTCGAATCCGGGTGATACGTGCGGGCGAGCTTGCGGTAGACCTTCTTCAATTCGGACTGATCGACGTCCTTGGAGACGCCGAGCGTGCGATAGAAGTCCTTGTCGAACCAGTCTTGGCTGGCCATCGATCGCCTTCTTCCCGTTATTCGGCCGGAACGGCCACGACCACCTTGGCCGGGCGCAGTTCGACATCGCCGAGGCGATATCCGACCTCGACGACCTCGAGGATCGTCGTCTCGGTGGCACCCGGGGTGGGCGCCTGGAAGACGGCTTCGTGCTGCTGCGGGTCGAACACGTCGCCCACTTCGCCGTATGCGACGAGGCCGGACTCGGTCGCGACGACCCGCATCTTGTCGGCGACGAGCGCGAACGCGGATCCCTCAGCGAGGTCGCCGTGCTTCGCGGCGCGATCGAGGTCGTCGAGCACGGGCAGCAGCCGCTTCGCGACGGCCCCCTTCGCGCGATCGATCTCGATCTGGCGCTGCTCGTCGGTCCGGCGACGGTAGTTCGCGTACTCGGCCTGAATGCGCTTGAGGTCGTGCAGGAGCTGCGTCTCGTAGTCGCTCTTGTCCTGCTCGACGGCCTCGTCGGTCTGCTCCGCGTCGAGGATCTCGTCGATCGTCAGATCATCGGATGAGGTCTCAGCGGATTCGCCGGAGGCGGGGGCTTCTGCGGCCCCCGCCTCGGCGTCCGGCTGGACCTGGTCTTCGCCGTCGTTCGGCGAGGTCGGGTCCTGGTCGGTCATTACTTCTTCTCGTCCTCTTCGTCGTCGACGACCTCGGCGTCCACCACGTCTTCGTCATCCGACGCGGACTCCTCGGCCGGTGCCTCGTTCGTTTCCTCCTGCGACTGGGCGTAGATCGCCTCGCCGAGCTTGGTCTGCGACTCGTTCAGCTTGTCGAGCGCCGACTTCACGGCGTCGTCGTCATCGCCGGCGAGCGCGGCCTTCAGCGCATCGACATCGGCCTTGACCGACTCCTTGACGTCGACGGGAAGCTTCTCGTCGTTGTCGGTGAGGAGCTTGTCGACCGAGTACGCGAGCGTCTCGGCCTGGTTGCGCGTGTCGGCGGCCTCGCGGCGCTTCTTGTCCGACTCGGCGTTCTCCTCGGCCTCGCGCACCATGCGGTCGATGTCTTCCTTGCCGAGCGAGGAACCGCCCGTGATCGTCATCGACTGCTCCTTGCCGGTGCCCTTGTCCTTCGCCGAGACGTGAACGATGCCGTTCGCGTCGATGTCGAAGGTGACCTCGACCTGCGGCATGCCGCGGGGCGCGGGGGCGATTCCGGTGAGCTCGAACGTGCCGAGCGGCTTGTTGTCGCTCGTGAACTCGCGCTCGCCCTGGAAGACCTGGATCGCGACGGAGGGCTGGTTGTCCTCGGCCGTGGTGAAGGTCTCGCTGCGCTTGGTCGGGATCGCGGTGTTGCGCTCGATGAGCTTCGTCATCACGCCGCCCTTGGTCTCGATGCCGAGCGACAGCGGGGTCACGTCGATGAGCAGAACGTCCTTGCGCTCGCCCTTCAGCACGCCGGCCTGCAGCGCGGCGCCGACGGCGACGACCTCATCCGGGTTCACACCCTTGTTCGCCTCCTTGCCCGTCTCCTGCTTCACGAGCTCGGCGATCGAGGGCATGCGCGTGGATCCGCCGACGAGAACGACGTGCGCGATCTCGCTGAGCGACACGCCCGCTTCCTTGATGACGTCCTGGAACGGCTTCTTCGTGCGCTCGACGAGATCCTTCGTGAGGTCCTCGAACTTGGCGCGCGTCAGCGTCTCCTGGAGCGATGCGGGGCCCTCCGCCGTGAGCGAGAGGTACGGCAAGCTGATCGTGGTCGATGCCGAGCTCGAGAGCTCCTTCTTCGCCTGCTCAGCGGCCTCCTTGAGGCGCTGGAGCGCGATCTTGTCGCCCGAGACGTCGACGCCCGTCGTGTCCTTGAACTGCTTCTGCAGATACTCGACGACCCGCTGGTCCCAGTCGTCGCCGCCCAAGCGGTTGTCTCCCGAGGTGGCGCGCACCTGGATCGTCGAGAAGTCGTCGTCCTTGCCCACCTCGAGGAGCGAGACGTCGAACGTTCCGCCGCCGAGGTCGAAGACGAGGATCAGCTCGTCCTCCTGGCCCTTGTCGAGACCGTACGCGAGCGCGGCCGCGGTGGGCTCGTTGACGATGCGCAGCACGTTGAGGCCCGCGATCTCGCCGGCCTCCTTCGTGGCCTGGCGCTCGGCGTCGTTGAAGTACGCGGGAACCGTGACGACCGCGTCGGTCACGGTGTCGCCCAGGTACTGCTCGGCGTCGCGCTTCAGCTTCTGAAGGATGCGCGCCGAGATCTCCTGCGGCGTGTACTTCTTGCCCTCGGCCTCGAACGACCAGTCGGTGCCCATGTGGCGCTTGACCGACGCGATCGTGTTGTCGACGTTGGTGACCGCCTGGCGCTTCGCGGTCTCGCCGACCAGCACCTCGCCGTCCTTTGCGAATGCGACGACCGACGGGGTCGTGCGCATGCCCTCGGCGTTGGCGATGACCTTCGGCTCGCCGCCTTCCAGGACAGAGACAACCGAGTTCGTCGTTCCGAGGTCGATACCTACAGCACGTGCCATGTTCAGCTCCGTTTCGTTGAGACAAGTTCACTCGCGAGACTTGAGTCGCGATGGCTCAAGCATAGAACCTGAGTCGAGCTGCGTCAAGTCCGACTTGATACGAGCCGACTCAAGTTACGGGATCGCGGTGATAGCGCCCCAACGGGCCGTTCTCACGCGGTGAAAGCGGGCACCGCGTCGATCAGCATGCGCGTGTAGTCCTCCTGCGGGTTCGTGAACAGCTTGCCGGTCTCATCGCACTCGACGAGCACACCGTTCTTGAGCACGGCGACGCGGTCGGCGCTCTCGGCGACCACGCCGAGGTCGTGGGTGATGAACATATAGGTCAGCTCGCGTTCGCGCTGCAGCTCGTCGAGCAGGGCCAGCACCTGGGCCTGCACCGAGACGTCGAGCGCCGACACGGCCTCGTCGAGCACGATGAACTCCGGATCCAGCGCGAGCGCCCGCGCGATCGCGACGCGCTGGCGCTGTCCGCCCGACAGCTCGTCCGGATAGCGGTCGAGCATGCCGCCCGGCAGCGCGGTCTGGTCGGCGAGGTCCCGCGCCCGCGCGGAGCGCGACGCCCGGTCGCCCTCGCCGAACGACAGGAGCGGCTCGGTGATCAGCTGCTCGATCGTCATGCGCGGATTCAGCGAGTCGAACGGGCTCTGGTAAACCATCTGGAATCGGCGGCGCAGCTGGCGCAGCTTCTCGCCCTTGAGGTCGGTGATGTCCTGCCCCTCGAAGCGGATGGATCCGGAGGTCGGGTCGTCGAGCCGCAACACCAGGCGCGCAAGCGTGCTCTTCCCGGATCCGGACTCGCCGACCACCGCGAGCGTCTCGCCGCGGCGGATCTCGAGCGTGACGTCGTCGACCGCCGTGAGCGATTTCTTGCCGCCCTCCCCCTTCGGCAGGGGGAAGACCTTCGTGAGGTTCTGGATCTCAACGATCGGCTCGCCTCCGAACACGATGCGCTCGCTCGTCGCCGCCGCGCGCCGCTCGTGCGCCGACAGCCGCGGCGCAGCGGCGATGAGGGCCCGCGTGTACTCGTGGCTCGGGTTCGTCATGACCTCGCCCGCCGGCCCGGAGTCGACGACCTCGCCCTTGCGCATCACAACGACGGTGTCCGCCCGCTCGGCGGCCATACCGAGGTCGTGCGTGATGAGCAGGATCGCCGTGCCGAGCTCGGCCGACAGCTTCTCGAGGTGATCGAGGATCTGCTTCTGCACGGTCACGTCGAGCGCGCTCGTCGGCTCGTCGGCGATGAGCAGATCCGGATCGGCGGCGAGGCCGCCCGCGATGAGCGCGCGCTGCTTCATGCCGCCAGAGAACTGATGCGGGTACTGCTTCGCGCGCTCGGCCGGGTACGTGATCCCTGCCATCTCGAGCAATTCGACGGCCTTGCCCTCGGCCTGTCGCTTGCTCGCGAGCCCGTGCACCAGGAGGGGCTCGGCGACCTGCGCGCCCACGCTCCGAACGGGGTTGAGACTGAGCGACGGATCCTGCGGCACGAGACCCATGACGCGGCCGCGGATCGCGCGCCACCGAGCCTCGCTGAGGCCGCGCAGGCTCTGTCCATCGAAAGAGATCTCGCCGCCCGTGACCTCGGCATTGGGGGCGAGCAGGTTCATGATCGCCTGCGCGACGGTGCTCTTTCCGGATCCCGATTCGCCGACGATCGCGACGACCTCGCCGCGGCGCACCGTGAGATCGACGCCGCGGACGGCCTCCACCTCGCGGTCGCCGATGCGGTAGCTGACACGGAGGCCTTCGACGCGCAGAATCGCGTCGGAGAGCTGTTCGACCATGAGGCGTCCTCCTCGTTGAGCGCACGGGCGATGATGCTCACGCTATGCCGCGCGATCCTTCCGATCAACAGCTAGTTGGGCATGACACTATGCACCCAATGCATCGATGGCGACGTCGCCGCCCTCTTCATCGATCAGCGCCAGGATCGCGGGCACGAGCGGGTTCTGCGTCTCGCGGCTCCACGCGATGTCGAGCTCGACGCGGTTGACCCGATCCGACGGATCCTTCTCGCTCACGGGCAGCAGCGCGACGGTGTCGGGGCAGATGCGCGAGGCCGACTCGGGCACGAGCGCGACGCCGAGCCCGGCGCTCACGAGGGCGAGCAGCGTCGGGATCTGCCCGGCGTACTGCGAGATGCGCGGATGCACGCCGCTCGCGACGAACATCGACAGTAGGAGGTCGTGGAAGTAGCGCGCGACGCCCGGGGAGTACATGAGCAGCGGCTCGTCCAGGAGATCGATGAGGCGCGCGGGATCTCCCCGTTCGGCCAGCACCGAATCCGACGGCACCGCGACGACGAGCTTCTCCCGGTAGACGGGGCGGCTCTCGAGCTGCGGGCGCGACAACAGGGGGCGCACTAGCCCGACATCGACCGTTCCCTTCTCGATCGCGTCGACCTGTTCGAGCGTGACCATCTCCCTGAGCAGCAGGGAGACGTCGGGCAGCGCCGTCGACGCGCGCCGCATGAGCCGAGGTATCACGGCCTGCCCCGCCATGGCCGTGTATGCGATCGTCAGGGTGCCCGCGGCACCCTTGCCGACCGACTTCACGTCGGCGACGGCCTTTGCGGCCAGGTCGATGAGGCGCCGGGCGCTGGGCAGCAGCGCCCGACCCGCCTGGGTGAGCTCGACGCGGCGGCTCGTGCGCGAGAACAATTGCGTCTCGAGCTCGCGCTCGAGCTGCTGGATCTGTCGACTGAGCGGCGGCTGCGTCATCTTGAGCCGCGAGGCGGCTGCGCCGAAGTGCAGCTCTTCCGCGACGGCGATGAAGCACTCGAGCTGTACCAACGAAATCATCGATTCACTCCCGACATTGATCTGTGCTCATTTTGGTTTGACACGGCATTAAACACAACCATAGGTTCGGAAAAGAGGTGCACGACGATGTGGAGGCTCGATGTCCGACGAAATTCTGGTGTCTCTGCCGAGCGCGACGGCGGTCTCCGAGCACGCGATCCGCGAGATCCGGATCACGCCCGTCGCGTTTCACGATACGCCGCTGCTGAACACCGTCGGCGTGCACGAGCCGTTCGCTCTGCGCGCGATCGTGCAGATCCACACCGCATCCGGTGTGACCGGCCTCGGCGAGACGTACGGCGACGAGGCGCACCTCACCCGCCTCGCGAAGGCGGCCGATCGCGTGCTCGGGTGCGACGTGTTCGCGACCAACGACCTCCGCACCCGAGTGACGGCGGCCGTCACCGCCGATACGACCGCGGGCGGCCACGGCATGTCCGGCATGGTGACGGGGACGAGCACCGCCGATCGCGCGCTCAGCCCGTTCGACGTGGCCTCCTTCGACGCCCGCGGCAAGATCCTCGGCGTTCCCGTGAGCGAGCTGCTCGGCGGTCGCGTGCGCGATGCGGTCCCGTTCAGCGGCTACCTCTTCTATAAGTGGGCGGGCCATCCGGGCGATGAGCCCGACAGCTGGGGCGAGGCGCTCACCCCCGAGGGCATCGTCGAGCAGGCCCGCCGCATCGTCGACGAGTACGGCTTCGGCGCCTTGAAGCTCAAGGGAGGCGTGTTCGAGCCCGACCAGGAGATCGCCGCCGTCCTCGCGCTGCGCGAGGCGTTTCCCGACATGCCCCTGCGCATCGATCCGAACGGCGCATGGACGGTCGCGACGTCGATCCGCGTCGCCGACTCTTTGAAGGACGTGCTCGAGTACCTCGAGGACCCGACGAACAGCCTCGAGAAGATGGCCGAGGTGCGCCGGCACACCGATCTGCCGCTCGCGACGAACATGTGGGTCGTCGCGTTCGACCACATCAAGGAAGCCGTCCGCCTCGGCGCGATCGACATCGTGCTGAGCGACCACCACTTCTGGGGCGGCTTCGAGCGGTCGAAGCTGCTCGGCGGCATCTCCGAGACGCTCGGCTGGGGCCTGTCGATGCACTCGAACTCGCACCTCGGCATCAGCCTCGCCGCCATGACCCACCTCGCCGGCGCGACGCCCGTGCTCGACTACGCCTGTGACACGCACTGGCCGTGGAAGCGCGCGGACGAAGACGTGATCGCGCCCGGCGCGCTGGAGTTTGAGAGCGGATCGCTCGCGGTGCCCACCGCTCCCGGCCTCGGCGTCGAGCTCGACGAGGATCTGCTCCAGAAGCTGCACCGGCAGTACATCGACTGCGGCATCCGCGAGCGCGACGACACCGGGTACATGCAGCGGTTCGATCCCGCCTTCACGAACACGTCGCCGCGATGGTGAGCCCGCTGCGCATCGCCGTGACGGATCCCATCATCACGGGGTTCGCAGGTCACCTGCGGTTGACGGCGCGCGAGCACGAGTGGCGCTTCGCGGCCGACTCCTCCCCGCGAGAGGTGCTCGACGGCGCGGATGTCGTCGTGTGCTCGCGGCTCACCGCGGAGGATATGCCCGATGCGCCGTCGGCGCGGCTCATTCACGCGACCGGCGCCGGCATCGACCGGATCGACGCGGACGCGATTCCCGCGGACGCCGCGGTCTGCAACACGGGCAACCACGGATCCGCGATCGCCGAGCACGTCGTCATGGTCGCGATGATGCTGAACCGCCGCGCCCTCGAGGCGGATCGACAGATGCGCGAGGGCACCTGGCGCACGGTCGCCACCGCCCCGGGAACGCCGTTCCACAGCGCGCTGCGCGGCTCGACGATAGGGATCCTCGGCTTCGGCGAGATCGGGCAGGCGGTCGCGCGGCTCGTGGCCGGCCTCGGCATGCGGGTCGTGGCGACCAGGCGTCGCCCGGATCAGCCGCTCCCCGACGGGGTCAGCGCCGATCGCATCTATGCCGAGAGCGAGCTCGCTTCTCTCCTCGCCGAGAGCGAGCTCGCTTCTCTCCTCGCCGAGAGCGATGTCGTGGTCGTCACGGTTCCGCTGACGAGCGAGACGCGAGGGCTCGTCGGATCCGGGGCCTTCGACGCGATGCGGCCGGAGGCGATCCTCATCAACGTCGCGCGCGGCCCGGTCGTCGACGAGGACGCGCTCTTCGAGGCGCTGTCTGCCGGGCGGATCGCGGGGGCCGGAATCGACGTGTGGTGGGGCGCCCCGAGCGGCACCACCGCGCCCGAGTCGGTTTCGCGGTTCGCCGCACTCGAGAACACTGTGCTCACGCCCCACTTCTCCGGCCATGCGCGCGAGGTCTTCGAACAGCGCGCTGCCGACATCGCACGCAACATCGACTTGCTCGATCAGGGGCTGCCGCTCGAGCGCCGCGTGCGCTGAACCTAAGACGCGACGAGCTCCACGACCTGCGTCACGATGAGGGCGCCCGCGCCGAGCGCCGAGGCGGTCAGCGCGATCACGCGCGTGCGCTGCCGGTTGAGATAGCGATTGATGAACCGTGAGACGGCGATCCCGATGAGGGCCGGGATCAGCATCCACGCCGCGAACTCGAACGCGCGCTGGGGGATCGCGCCGAACGCAATCAGCGTCGCGAGAGACAGCGTGGACCCGGCAAGGAAGAACGCGGCCATCGTGCCACGCAGCTTCGGCCCCTCCGACGACTGCCAGATGATCGACATCGCCGCGCCGCCGACGGAAGTCGTCGTGCCCATGATCCCCGACATGCCGCCCGCGATCGCCTGGGTCGTGCGCGTGACCCTCGGCTCCCAGCCGCGCATCGACACGAGGATCCCGCCGAGCACTGTCAGTGCGACGAGCCAGGAGAGCACGGCGGGCGACATGATCACCACGAGGCCCGCGCCGATGATGTTGCCCGGAACGCGGCCGACGAGCGCCCAGCTGGCGCCGCGGAAGTCGAGACCGCTGCGGTCCAGGAGGAGCACGGTTCCGCTCACGACAATCGCCAGCATGATGATCGACGCGGGCAGCAGCCCCGGGTCGACGATCGCAATGAACGGCGCGGAGGCCATGCCCATGCCGAACCCGATGGATCCCTGCAGCGTCGCGGCGACGAAGACGGGGATGGCCAACAGGATGAGGACATGCGCCTCCATGTCTCAGGAGACCGTGGCGATCATCCGCTTGCGCGCCTTCTTCTGCTGTAGGCGCCACCGCTGGCCCGGGTCGGTCGCGAGCCGCAACCAGGCGGCGAGCATGTTCGCGGCGACGGTCGTGATCACGATCGCAACACCGGGCAGAACCGATTGCCACCACGCGTCCGTGAGGTATTGACGCCCCTGCGCGACCATGAGGCCCCAGCTGACGTCGGGCGGCTGGATGCCGATGCCCAGGAAGCTCAGCGACGACTCGGCGAGCATCACGTAGCAGAGCTCGAGCGTCGCGAGGGTGACGAGGGTCGGCAGCACGTTCGGCACGATGTGTCGGAACACGATCGTCGTCTGCTTCGTTCCGAAGTTGCGCGCTGCGTCGACGAACATCCGCGAGCGCAGCTCGGCCGAGTCGGCGCGAGCGGTGCGGAGGTAGATCGGGATCCTGGTGATCGCGAGCACGAGCACGATGTTCGCCGCGCTCGGGTTGAACACGTACAGAATGACGACGGCGAGCAGCAGCGACGGGAAGCTCATGATCACGTCGGCGATTCGCATCGAGACGCTCTCGCGCCAGCCCCGGTGGAAACCGGCCCACATGCCCCACGCCGATCCGACGACGGCCGAGACCGCGACCGCCGAGACCGCGACCCCGAGCGTGGTGCTCGTCGCGGCGACGATGCGCGCGAACATGCTGCGGCCGAGCGAATCGCTGCCGAGCACGAATTCCCAGCCCGCGGCGAAGCTGAACGGCGGAAGATTGCGCGCGGTGAGGTCCTGCTGCTGCGCGATGTCGCCGAGCAGCAGCGGGCCGAGCAGGGCGCATAGGACCACGATGATGAGGACCGCGGCGGCGATCGTCGCGCCGACGTCGCGCAGGAGCAGGCGGAACAGGCTCGGGCGGTCGCCCTTGTCGCGCGTCTTGCGGGTGAGGACGGTGACGGTGGGTGTGGCGTCAGACATGAGCTGCCACCTCCTGCTTCTCGCTCGTGGCCTTCTTGCCGTGCCCGGCCTTGGAGGAGGGGCGCACCCGCGGATCGAGCGCCGCGTAGCCGAAGTCGATGACGATATTGAGCGCGAAGATCGCGAGCGCCGTGAGCAGCACGGCCGCCTGCAGAACGGCGAAGTCACGCTGCAGGATCGAATCGATCATGAGCTTTCCGATTCCCGGCCAGCCGAAGATCGTCTCGACGATGACCACGCCGTTGACCATGCTGACGGTGAGATCGCCCGCGACGGTCAGCGCCGGAGCCGCGGCGTTGCGCAACGCGTGGTGCGTCACGATGCGCATCTGCCCCGCGCCGCGACTGCGCGCCACGTTCACGTAGGGCTGTCCGAGCACGGTCACCATGGATCCGCGCACGATCTGGGCGAGCACGCCCACGGGGCGCAGCATGAGGGTCGCGATCGGCAGCACCCAGACGCTGATACCGCCGTCGGTGCCCGACGTGGGCAGCCAGCCCAGCGTGATCGCGAAGATCCAGATGCCGAGGATCGCGAGCCAGAAGTCGGGCACGGAGGCCGCGACCATCGCGAAGAAGCTCACGATCCGATCGGCGATGCCGTTCGGCTTGAGCGCGGCCCAGCTTCCGATGATCACCGCGACGACGATCGCGATCACCATCGTGGCGCCCGCGAGCTGCAGCGTTGCGGGGAACGCGCGCAGCACCATGGTCGACGCGCTCTCCCCGGTGCGCAGCGACTCACCGAAGTCGAATCGCAGCACCCCCAGGAAGTAGTCACCCATCTGCTCCCAGATCGGCTTGTCGAAGCCGTTGCGGGTGGCGAAGTCGTCGCGCATCTGCTGCGTCGCGTTGAGCGGCAGATACAGCTTCGACGGGTCGCCGGTGAGGCGGGCGAGCACGAACACGCCCAGGACCACTGCCACCAGCGGCAGCGCGCTCTGGAGGATCCGTTTCCTCAGGTACGTCCACATGTGCTCGCCCTCCTCACTCGCTCTCGCTCACGGTCAGCCCGCGAGCGAGACCTCCTTGATGCGCAGCTCGTCGCCCGTCGACGAGTTGGGCTCGTAGGTGACCCGATCCGACAGCGCCAGCATCACCGTCTGGTGCGCGATCGGCGCCAGCGCCACGACGTTGTCGTGCTCGTACTGGAACACCTCTTCGTACGCCGCCTGACGCTCATCTCCCGTGAGCTTCGCCGCGGCCTCGATGAGCTTGTCGAGCTCGGGATCACCGAACTCGGCCTGCGCCGCACCGGTGAGCATGTACTGCTCGACCGAGAACTGCGCGTCGCCCGCCTGGTTGCCGTGCTGGATCAGCATCGCGATGGGGCCCTCGTCCGTCACGAACGGCTGCGTCTGGTACTGCAGGTGCTGGGTCGTGTCGACCATGCGCAGCTCGATGTCGAGGCCCGCCTGCGAGATCTGCTCGCGCAGCACCTCACCGAGCTCGCTGACCTTCGGGAACTGCGCCGTGCGCACGGGCATGATGATCTTCGTGTCGACCGGGGTGCCGTCGGCCTTCGCCTCTTCGACGAGCTCCTTCGCCTTGTCGAGGTCGTACGGCCACGGCTCGAGCGAGTCGTTGTAGCCGACGATCCCCTCGGGAATCAGCTCGGCTGCGACCTTGTCGCCGTCAGGGTAGAGCGACGAGACGATGGTCTCCTTGTCGATCGCGTAGTTGATCGCCTGGCGGATCCGGATGTCGTCGAGCGGAGCCGTCTGACCGGAGAACCGCAGCGCGATCGTCTCGTTGTTCGGGTAGCTGACGGCGAGGTCGCCCGCGCCGTCGTCCGCGCTCAGGCCGAGCGCGATGTCGGCCTCACCGCTCGTGACCATCGCGGCGCGCACCGTGCCCTCGCCGCGCCACTGATACTTCACCTGGGCGAAGTCGGGGGCGGCGTCCCAGTAGTCGTCGTTGCGGTCGAGCGTGATGCTCGTGCCGGCCTGCCAGTCGGAGATCGCGTACGGGCCCGTTCCGATGGGCTCGCGCACCTTCTCGTCGGCCGAGGTGTCGGCCGCGACGATCTCGATGAACGAGAGCTTCAGCGGCAGGATCGGGTCGGGCGAGACGGTGTTGACCGTGAGGGTCGTCGCGTCGACTGCTTCGACCTCGAGGTCGTCGTCGCCGAAGATGTAACCCTCGACGTCGCAGCCGAGGTCGCCATTGACGGCACGGTCGATCGAGTGCGCTGCGGCCTCCGCATCGAACGGGGTGCCGTCCTGGAATGTCACGTCCTCGCGCATCGTGAACGTCCACTCGGTGTCGCCGGTCTGCTCCCACTCGGTGGCGAGCAGGGGCTCGAGATCACCCGTGGACGGGTTGCGCTCGACGAGCGGTTCGGTGACGGTGCTGCGCACGACGACACCCGTCGAGGTGAGGTTCGCATCGCACGCCTCGAGCGTCGGCGGCTCCTGGGTGAGAACGACGTTGAGCGTTTCATTCTCGCCGCCGTCACCTCCGCCGGATCCGTCCGGCTCGGAGTTCGCGACCGAGCAGGACGCGAGCATCGCGAACGACGCGACGGCCGCGACGCTCATCGCCAAACGCTTCGCCCTGTGCTGTGGGGAAGAAATCTTCATTGGTTCCTCCTGGTGGGGGTACTCGGCGACCGTCATGGGCGCCGATTGTTAATGAATCTCGCACCGGGCTCGAGCGGGGTCAAGACCGCAGAGGCCCCTCGACACCTGTCATCGCGCGGATCTCGTCCGATTCGCCGCGCACGCTGCGCCGGGGATCCGCGAGATTACGCATCAAAGTCGAGATGAATACGCGCGGCGCATTGATCCATGCGACTTTTCTCATAGACGGACATCGTTCGATCGACATAGTCTCCCGCCATGACGCACCGACCCGCGCGGCTCCGGCTGCGCTCGCCGATAACGTCGAGCGATACCCGCAGAGCATTGATCCATCCATAAATCGGCTTGCTCGTGCATTGATTACGTCTTAGCGTGAATAGCATCCCTCCCCACGACAGGAGCAACCGTGACCAATTTCACCCCCTCCGAGCTCGCCGCCCACCTGAAGGACGGCCTGCTCTCGTTCCCCGCGACGGCCTTCGACGCCGACCTCGAGTTCGACGAGAAGGCCTACCGCGAGCACGTCTCATGGCAGGCGAGCTACGACGTCGGCGGCCTCTTCGCCGCGGGCGGCACGGGCGAGGGCTTCAGCCTCACGGTCGAGGAGAACGCCCGCGTCGTGCGCACCGCCGTCGAGGCCTCGCGCGCCGAGGTTCCGGTGCTCGGATCCGCGGGCGGCTGGACCAAGAACGCCGTCGCCAACGCGCAGGCCGCCGAGGAGGCGGGCGCCGAGGGACTGCTCGTGCTGCCTCCGTATCTGACCGAGTGCACGCAGGAGGGACTCGTCGCGCACGTGTCGGCGATCGCCGAGTCGACGAAGCTGCCGCTCATCGTCTACAACCGCGCCAACGCGGTGTACTCGGCCGAGACCGTCGCCGCGCTCGCCGACCGCCACGAGAACTTCATCGGCTTCAAGGATGCCAACGGCGACATCGAGCACCTGGCGAAGGTCACCGCCAAGAACGGCGACCGCCTGTTCTACCTCGGCGGCCTGCCGACCGCCGAGACCTACGCGCTGCCGCTGCTGCAGATGGGGATGAGCACGTACTCGTCGGCCATGTTCAACTTCGTGCCCGAGTTCGCGCTCGAGTTCTACGGCGACGTGCGCAACCAGGACCGCGCGGCCGTCACCGAGAAGCTCACCCGTTTCGTTCTTCCCTATCTCGACATCCGCGATCGGGGGCAGGGCTTCGGCGTCTCGATCGTCAAGGCGGGCATCCGGGCGATCGGCCGCAACGCCGGCTCCGTGCGCCCCCCGCTGAAGAACCTCAGCGAGCAGGACCTCGCCGATCTGAACGCCCTGATCGACGCCGCCGGTGTGCGTCCGCAGGCCTGAAGCTGCGAGAGGATAGCGCTATGACTGCTCGAGAACTCACTGGACACTCGCTCATCGCAGGCCGCACCGTCGCGGGCACCGGGTCGACCTTCAACGCGATCGACCCCGCCACCGGCGACGTGCTTGCGCCGGACTACTCTCAGATCGACGTCGATCAGCTCCGGGAGGCGACCGCGGCCGCCGACGAGGCGTTCGCGTCCTTCTCGTCGCTCTCCCCCGACACCCATGCGGCATTCCTCGATGCCGTCGCCGACGAGATCGAACAGATCCGCGACGCGATCATCGAGCGCGCTGCTCAGGAGACGGGGCTGCCGGTCGCACGCCTGACCGGTGAGGTCGGCCGCACAACCGGCCAACTGCGTATGTTCGCCGGCGTCGTTCGGTCGGGTCTGTTCCGCGGCGTGCGCGTCGACCCGGCGCTTCCGGATCGCACGCCCGCGCCCCGCGTCGACATCCGCCAGCGCAAGCTGCCGCTCGGCCCCGTCGCCGTGTTCGGTGCGTCGAACTTCCCGCTCGCCTTCTCGACCGCGGGCGGCGACACCGCCTCGGCGCTCGCAGCTGGCTGCCCCGTCATCTTCAAGGCGCACAGCTCGCACCCCGGCACGAGCGAGCTCGTCGCCGGCGCGATCTCGCGCGCGGTCGCCTCGAACGACCTGCACCCGGGCGTCTTCTCGGCGATCTTCGGCCCCGGCCGCACGGTCGGCCAGGCGCTCGTGACGGATCCGGTCATCCAGGCGGTCGGCTTCACCGGCTCGCGCTCGGGCGGGCTCTCGCTCGTGCAGGCCGCCCAGTCGCGTCCCGTGCCGATCCCCGTGTACGCCGAGATGAGCTCCGTGAACCCGGTCTTCATCTTCCCGGGCGCGCTCGAGGACGGCCTCGAGGATCTCGCGGCCGCCTACGTGGCGAGCGCGGTCGGATCCAGCGGCCAGCTCTGCACCCAGCCCGGCAGTGTGTTCGTGCCGGCGGGCGAGAAGGGCGACGCGTTCGTCGCCGCCGTGTCGGCCGCGATCGAGAAGTCGGTCGGACAGACCATGCTTTCGCCGTCGATCGCGGGGGCGTGGCGCGAGGGCGCCGCGACGCGCGACGACCACGCGGACGTGTCCGCTCGCGGAACCGAGGGAGAGGGCCCGAACGCCCCGGCCCCCGTCATCCACTCCACGTCGATCGAGAAGTTCGTCTCGAACGAGGTGCTGCAGGGCGAGATCTTCGGCGCCGCGAGCCTCATCGTCCGCTACGCGGACGTGTCGGAACTGCCCGCCGCCGCGGAGCGCCTCGAGGGCCAGCTCACCGCGACCCTTCAGCTCGCCGACTCGGACGCACCGCAGGCCGCCGCGCTGATCCCGGTGCTCGAGCGCAAGGCCGGGCGGATCCTCGCTAACGGCTGGCCGACGGGCGTCGAGGTCGGGCACGCGATGGTGCACGGTGGGCCCTTCCCCGCGACGAGCGACTCGCGCACGACCAGCGTCGGATCCCTCGCGATCGAGCGGTTCCTGCGCCCCGTCGCGTACCAGAACCTTCCCGACGCGCTCCTCCCTGCGCCCCTCCAGAACAGCAACCCGTGGGGCGTTCCGCGCCTCGTCGACGGCTCTCTCGAAGGCTGATCATGGCTGCGCCCACGATCGCTCGCGTCGAGGCGGTTCCGGTCGCCGGGCACGACTCGATGCTGCTGAACCTCTCCGGCGCGCACGGCCCGTACTTCACGCGGAACATCGCGATCGTCACCGATTCCGACGGCCGCGAGGGCATCGGGGAGGTGCCGGGCGGCGAGCCGATCCGTCGCACGATCACCGACGCCGCCGAGCTGCTCGTCGGGCAGCCGGTGGCCCGGTTCCGCTCGCTGCTGCGCGACGTCGCGAGCCGGTTCTCCGACCGCGACGCCGGCGGCCGCGGCATGCAGACGTTCGACCTGCGCACGACGATTCACGCCGTGACGGGCCTCGAATCCGCGCTGCTCGACCTCCACGGCCAGCACCTCGGCGTGCCGGTCGCCGAACTCCTCGGAACGGGCCAGCAGCGCGACGAGGTGCCGATGCTCGGCTACCTGTTCTTCGTCGGCGATCCGGATCGCACCGACCTCCCCTACCTGCGCGAACCGGGCAGCGCGGATCCGTGGGAGCGGATCCGCCGCGAGGAGGCGATGGATGCCGCGGGCATCGTGCGCCTCGCCGAGGCAGCACAAGCGCGGTACGGCTTCTCCGACTTCAAGCTCAAGGGCGGCGTGCTCGCGGGCGACGACGAGGCCGACGTGATCACGGCGCTCGCCGAGCGGTTCCCCGAAGCCCGGGTGACGCTGGATCCGAACGGCGGATGGCTGCTCGAGGACGCCGTACGCATCGGCAAGCGCTTGAACGGCGTGCTGGCGTATGCGGAGGATCCCTGCGGTGCGGAGGGGAAGTTCTCCGGCCGTGAGGTGATGAGCGAGTTCCGACGCCGCACGGGGCTGCCGACCGCGACCAACATGATCGCGACCGACTGGCGCGAGATGGCGCACGCCGTGCGCACGAACGCGGTCGACATCCCGCTCGCCGATCCGCACTTCTGGACCATGGCCGGATCCGTGCGCGTCGCGGAGCTCTGCGATGATTTCGGCCTCACGTGGGGCTCGCACTCGAACAACCACTTCGACATCTCTCTGGCGATGTTCACGCACGTCGGCGCGGCCGCTCCGGGCGAGATCACGGCGCTCGACACCCACTGGATCTGGCAGGACGGCCAGCAGCTCACGAAGAACGCACCAACGATCTCGGGCGGCGCGATCCAGGTGCCGACCGCGCCCGGGCTCGGTGTGACCCTCGACCGCGACCGGATCGCCGAGGCGCACGAGCTGTACGTCGAGCACGGCCTCGGCCAGCGCGACGACGCCGCGGCGATGCAGTACCTCGTCGAGGGCTGGAGCTTCGATCCGAAGCGCCCCTGCCTCGTGCGGTAGGTCGGCGCCCGGGTTCGAGCAGAGATGAGCCGTAACTGCGGACCGAATCGGCTATTCGCTCCGCAGTTACGGCTCATTTCCGCCGTTGTGGCTCGCGGCCGCGCGCCCTACCGCTCGACGACGTTCTTGATCCGCGTGCCGTCGAGATAGGCGGCGAGGTTCTCGTGGATGAGGTTCGCGCCGAGGTCGGCGCGGCCGCCCGCGGCGTGCGGCGTGAGGATGAGGTTCTTCGCGTCCCAGAGGGGAGAATCCGCGGGCAGCGGCTCGACCGCCGTGACGTCGATCGCGGCGCCCGCGATGGATCCGGAGTCGAGCGCGTCGACGAGCGCGTCCTCGTCGATCGTGGTGCCGCGGCCGACGTTGACGACGTAGGCGTGGTCGGGCAACTGCGCGAGCCGCTCGGCGCCGAGCGCGTTCTGCGTCGCCGCGACGCCCGGCAGGATCATGATGAGCACGTCGGTCTCGGGCAGCACCTCGCCGATGCGCCCTTCCGAGATGACGGGGAAACCGGATCGCTCGCCGTCGCTGCGGGCGACCCCGCGCACCTCGGCGCCGAGGGCGTCGAGCACCCGCGCGAGGTTCTGGCCGATGTTGCCGAATCCCCAGATGAGCACGCGTGCGCGCACGAGACTCGTCACGGCGCCCTCAGGACGCATCAGGTGCACCCCGCCGAGCTCGCGCGACCACTCGTGCGCCTTCTGCGCCCGCGCCGAGGCGGGCAGGCGGCGCGCCAGCGCGAGGGCAAGGGTGACGGCGTGCTCGGTGACGGTGCGGTCGTGCACCCCGGATCCGTTCGCGATGACGACGTCGTCGGCGAACCCGGCACCCGTGATCTTCTCGGCGCCCGCGCTCAGCGCCTGCACGAACTTCAGGTTCGGCAGCTGCACGGCGCTCGCGAGATTGTCCGCGTTGTTGCCCCAGGCGACGAAGACCTCGGCGTCCCGATGCTCATCCGGAATCGGCACGGCCGGGTCGTACAGCGCCACCTCGGCACGCGGATCGACGTCGTCGAGGAACTCGACCATATCGGGAACAAGGATCTTCATCGGTCCACCTTTCGTTCGCCTCCAGCCTACGGCTTTCGCGGGATCGCCCGCGGCATCACGAACGCCAGAACGAGCACCAGCAGGCCGCCCGAGAGGGAGATCAGCAGGCCCATGCGGATCGAGCTCGCGTCGGCGATCATGCCGACGAGCGGGGGCGCGACGAGGAAGGCGAGGCGCATCAGCCACGTCACGATCGTCAGGCCGGTTCCGGGGCGCAGGCCGGGCAGCCGGTCGGCCTGCTGCATCGCGAGCGGGATCGTCGGCGCGCAGCCGAATCCGGCGAGCACGAAGCCGGCGCACGCGCCCCACACCGTCGGCACGCCGACCGCGAGGCCGATGCCCGCGGCGATGAGGATCCCCGCGACGGAGACTACGGCGCGCGCGCCGAAGCGATCCACGAGCCGGTCGCTGACCATTCGGCCGACGAACTGCGCGGCGACCAGCCCGATGAATCCGGCCGCGGCGATCGCGGCGGGCGCTCCGACTTCCTCATTGAGATAGAGCGACGCCCACGAGAAAGCGACCTCTTCGACGAGCCCGCCGCCGATCGCGATCAGCAGCATCGCGATCAGCAGGAACACGATCTTCGAGGTGACGCCGCCCGCTGCCCGGCGCACGCGGATCTCGGCTGTCGTTCCCGACTCGGTCTCCGGCCCCGGCAGCGCGAGGCGCAGCGCGAAGATCGACACGCACGCGAACACAACGGACGACCCGAGGATGTGCCAGCGCACGGGGATCCCCAGCGCGATCGCCCCGGCCGCGATCGCCCCGCCGGTCACGGCACCCGCCGACCACAGCGCGTGCATCGAGTTGATGATCGACCGGCCCCGGCGCTCCTGCACGCGCAGCGCGTTCGCGTTCTGCGCGACGTCGGTGATGGCGTCCATTGCGCCCGCGACGAGGAAGGATCCGGCCAGCAGCAGGATCGACGGCGACCACGCGGCCGCGAGCGTGCCGAGCGCGAGTAGGACGGTCGTCGTGGCCGCGATCCGCGCGGATCCGAACCGGCGGATCAGCGCCGCCGCCGCGAGCCCCGCGACCATCGCGCCGACCGGATTCATCGCGATCACGACGCCGTACGTCGTCGCGTCCATCGCGTGCGCGGCCTTCAGCTCGGGATATCGCGGAACGAGGTTCGCGAACACCGCGCCGTTCGTGAAGAAGAACGTCGCGGCGGCGATGTGGCCGCGCTTCAGCACGCGATCGGGTGTGGGCACCTACCGATCCTGCCCGAACGCCGCGGAGATGTCACATGTACGCGATAGTGTGCGGCCATGAGCGAGATTCCGCGCCCCCCGGCACTGGCCAACAGCGAGGCGGTGCCCGTGCTCGGCCTGCAGAAGCAGCTGGGCGGCGCCCCGACGAAGAAGTCGACGATTCTGTCGTGGGCGCTGTGGGATTGGGGCCTGCAGCCGTTCAACACGATCATCGTCACGTTCATCTTCACCGCGCTGTACCTCACGACTGACGCGTTCCTGCCGGCCGACGGGGCGGCGATGGCCAACGACCACCCGGCGAAGAAAGGCGCGCTCGCCGACCTCGCGAGCGGCCTCGGGTGGGGCTCGACCATCGCGGGGCTGCTCATCCTCCTCCTCGCCCCCGTGCTCGGCCAACAGGCCGACGCGCAGGGCCGCCAGAAGCTGTGGCTCGGCATCGGCACGATCGGCACCGTGCTCAGCATGCTCGCGCTGTGGTTCGCCGAGCCGGCGCCGGCGTTCTTCTGGTTCGCGGTGTCGATGATCTCCGCCGGCACCGTGCTCGGCGAGATCGCGGCCGTCAACAGCAACGCGCTTCTCGTGAGCATCGCGACGCCGAAGAACATCGGCCGCATCTCGGGGCTCGGGTGGGGCTTCGGATACGTCGGCGGCGTCGTCGCGCTGATCCTCGTCGTCGCGTTCTACATCAGCGATTGGTTCGGGATCCCCGACGACGGCGGCGTGCCGTTCCGCCTCATCGCCGTCGGCTGCGCCGTGTGGGCGATCGTGTTCTGCCTGCCGGTGTTCCTCAAGGTTCCCGAGCCCGCACCGCTCGGCAAGCCCGAGCGCAAGGCGGGCTTCTTCCAGAGCTATGCCATCCTCTTGCGCGACGTGAAGGGCCTCTACAAGAACCCCACGACGCGCAACACCTTCTGGTTCCTGCTCTCGAGCGCCGTCTTCCGCGATGGGCTCGCGGGCGTGTTCGCGTTCGGCGCGGTCATCGCGAGCCAGGTGTTCGACTTCGGGTTCATCGACATCGTCATCTTCGGCATCGCAGCGAACCTCATCGCGGGCGTCTCGACCATGGTCGCGGGGCGCTGGGACGACAGATTCGGCCCCAAGGCGATCATCGTTTTCGCCCTGACGGGAATGGTCGTCGCCGGCCTCCTCGTGTTCTTCTTCGCCGACGCCGGGAAGATCGTGTTCTGGATCTTCGGCCTCGTCCTGTGCGCGTTCGTCGGGCCTGCCCAGTCGGCCGGCCGATCCTTCCTCGCGCGCGTGACACCGGCCGGCCGCGAGGGCGAGATCTTCGGCCTCTACGCCACGACGGGCCGCGCGGCCAGCTGGATGTCGGCCGCCCTCTGGTCGGCGTTCATCGCCATCACGAGCGCCACCATCTTCGGCGTGCTCGGCATCGTGCTCGTGCTGCTCGCCGGGCTCCTGCTGATCCTCCCTGTGAAGCCGACCACCCGCGCCTGACAGACTGAATCCATGACGCGCCAGATTGCCTTCCTCGACATCGACGGCACGATCCTCGACACGTCCGGATCCATTCCCGAATCGACCGTCCGCGCGGTCCGCGAAGCGCGCGCGAACGGGCATCTCGTCTTCCTCGCGACCGGCCGCGGGCCGACCGAGATCGGATCCCGGATCCTCGACATCGGCTTCGACGGCGCCATCCTCGGCGCGGGCGCCTACACCTGGATCGGCACGCCCTACACCGACGGCTCCTGGCACGAGGAGCATCTCATGCACCCGGATCGCGCCGCCGAGATGATCGCGGTGTTCCGTGAGGTGGGCGCCGACTACATGCTGCAGGGCCGCGAGGGCGTGTGGACCACGCAAGGCGCCGTCGACCGCATGTGTGCTCGCCTCGCCGCCGAGGGACGCTTGACCGACAGCCTCCGCGAGGTGCTGATCGATCGCGTCACGATCGACGCGGATCCGCCCCTCGATCGGATCGCGAAGGCGACCTTCTCAAGTGAGGACCACGGCACCTACGGCGCCGTCAAGTCACGTCTCGGCGGGGAGTTCATGGTCATCACCGGCACGATGCCGGGCCTCGGCACAGCGGGCGGAGAGGTATCGGTCGCCGGGGTGACGAAGGGTGCGGCGCTCGTCTCGGTCATCGCGGAGCTCGGGCTCGACCGGGCGAACTCGATCGCCATCGGCGACAACAACAACGACCTCGAGATGCTGGCCGCGGCCGGAGTCGGCATCGCCATGGGCAACGCGACGCCCGAGGCGCTCGCGGCCGCCGACGAGACCACGGCGCACGTCGACCACGGCGGCATCTGGGCGGCGTTCGAAAAGCACGGGCTCGTCCAGCCCGGCTGAGCCGCGGACGTGCAAGGGCCCGGGCTGCGCTCCCCCGACCGCTGCCCGGGCCCAAAGCCTCTCGGCCGTCGACGTCGCGTGATCGCGACCCCCGACTCTTCGAGATTACGGTGACAGCCGTCGCAGTCCCGCATGAATGAGGGAGTTTTCACCCGCCGGTCACCCGTAATTCGCCCGCGGTCACCCCCGTGCCAAGATGGACGCATGAGCGACCGCGACCGGCTATCGAGACCCCGCCTCGTATCGCTCTGGCGCCGCGTCACACCGGGGGCGACCGTCGTCGTGACGGCGCAGCACCGCTCGGGCGTCGCCACGAGCGTGCGCGAGTGGCTCGCCGAATCCGACCTGCGGCTCATCGTGTGGTCGTCGAACCGCGTGGAGGTGCCCGCCGATACCCCCGACGCCGACGTCGTGCTCCTCGAGCTCGAGGGCATGCGCGAGGATCACGTCACCGCGACGCTGGCCGTGCGTGCACGCTGGCCGAGCGCCACGCTCATCGCCGTGACGAGCACGCAGTGGCCGTCGCCGCTGCTCGACAAGGGCATGCGGCCGGAGCGCGTCTTCGCGGGATCGATCTTCGGCTTCACCGCGGACGAAGCGATCGACCGCGCCGAGCAGCTCGGTCTCACCCTCACCTGGGACGAGGCCACCGCGCTCCTCGACCGCGTCGGATCCCACGCCGGGTTCGTCGATGCGGTGCTGCGCGCCGCCGCCGTGCGCGGCGAGCTCGACGACGCAGCCGTGCGCGCGGGGTGCGACGAGCAGTCAGCGCACTTCGCCGGATCCGCCGCCGCCGGAGTCTTCCGTCCGAACGGATGGCGCGCCGCGCTCGTGTCCGCGCGGATCGGCCCGATGCCGCGGCGCACGCTGCTCAGCGTGTGGGGGCGCGACGAGGTCGTGCGCGCCGCGCTCGACAACGTATTGCAGTCGGGATTCTTCGTGGAGGACCTCGAGCAGGACACGATCGAGCTGCGCCCGGATCTGCGTATCGCGTTCACCGCGCGCATGGAGCGCGAGGTGCAGATCGAGCAGATCGATGCCGACGTCACCGAGCTCGCGGCTCGGCTGCTGTCGAACGGCGAGGCCGACGACGGTTGGGCCATCGTCGCCGAGCTGCCCGGCGCGCGCACCCGCTTCCTCGCCCGTCACTGGCGGCTGCTCGGCGAGGTCGACGTCGCGCGCGCCCGGCCGTGGCTCGAGGAGGCCGTGACCCGCGATCCGGATCCGGCGCTGCGCGTCGCGCTCGCGCGCACCATTCTCGACGTGACGAGCATGGATCACACCGGCAGCATCTCGGAGGCCGACCGGCGCCAGGCCGAGGCCCTTCTCGATGAGGTCGACGACCCGGACGGCGACCTCGGCGTCGTCGCGGCCGCCCTTCGCGGGGTGCTGCTGCGGTTGGACGGGCGCTTCGATGAGGCGCTCGCGACGCACGAGGCGCTCGCCGATGCCGACCGCGAGCCCGCCTCGGACCCGGCGCACAGCATCGTGCGCGCGGGCGTGCTGATGCAGGCGGCGCTCAGCGCCTTCGACGCGTCGCGGTCCGACATCGCATCCGAATGGTTCTCGGCCGCCGCCGCGCTCGCCCATGCCGCCCACGACGACCGCCTCGCGCGGTTCGCTCACGACATGCTCCTGATCGCGACCCCCGGGGGCGTGCCGCTGCCGACCAGTTTCCAGGCGCGCATCGACGGAATCGTCGGCGCGCAGCCGGTGTCGCCGTCGATGCGGGGAATCGTCGCGCTCTCGAGCGCGCTCTACGTCGTCGAGCCCCGCGCGCTGCAGACGGCCCTCGACCGGACCGAGGTCTCTGCGATCGACGACCCGCACGTCCTGCGCTTCGTGACGGTCGTGCTGCGCTCGATGGCGCACAGCCTGCTCGGTACGTCCAGCCTCGCCCTCAGCCGGCTCGAGCTGTTCGAGCAGGAGCTCGGCGGCCGCCACCTGTCGCGCAACCAGCAGACGCTCCTGGCATGGGCGCGCGCCGAATCGCTGCTCGATGCGGAATCCGGCGAGAAGGCGATCGCGGTGCTCGATGATCTGCCGGCGGCGGGCACGCGCACGATCCCGATCGACCTGCTGCGCGCCCGCGCCTACCTCCGCGACCGCGAGCCGGCGCGCGCACTCGCGTGCCTCGCGGCGACGGGCGACGCGCCGGGGTCCGGAGTGCTCGCTGTCTGGTCGCACGTCGTCCTGTTCCTGGCGTACCACGACCTCGGATCCGAATCATCGATCGATGTCGCGCGTTCGCACCTGCAAGCGGCGATCGTCGCCGCCTCGCGCGCACGCCCGATGCTGCCGTTCGCGATGCAGGGCATGGGAGCGCTGAACACGACGATCGCTCAGGCGAGCGAGCTCACGCTCGATGCCGCCGGACGCCGGCTCGTCGCCGACCTCGAGACGATGCGCGATGGACTGCAGCGGGCAACACGCTCGACCGACGCCCTCAGCGACCGCGAGCGCGCCGTCGTCGCCGAGCTCGTGCGCGCAGACTCGACCAAGGACCTCGCCGCCCGCCTGCACGTCTCGCCGAACACGGTGAAGACGCAGCTGCGCTCGATCTACCGCAAACTCGGCGTCTCCTCCTGGGCCGACGCCGTTTCCACCGCCCGCCGTCTCGGCCTGGCGAAGTAGCGACGGTCCGCACCCCGGTTCTGTCGGAGCTGCAGGAGCGGTGCCTCCGGTTCTGTCGGAGATCGGGCGTCAACATGCGTGTAGCGGCCCGATTCCATCAGAATCTCCGACGTATCCGCAACGGGTGCGGCAGGGGTTCCAACAGAACCGGGTCGAGGGTGGCTCAGGCGCTCTCTCGAACGACCAGTTCGAGCGGAAGGATGGTCTCGCGGGGCGGATCCTGCCCCGCCAGCACCTGCAGCAGCACGTCGGCCATCGCCGCACCCTGATCGCGCGACGGCTGACGGATGGTGGTGAGCGGCGGAGACACCGACGAGGCCACGGGCGAGTCGTCGAAGCCCACCACCGCCACTTCGTCGGGCACGCTGACGCCTTCGCGCTGCAGCTCGATCAGCGCACCCCTGGCCATCAGGTCGCTCGCCACGAACACGCCGTCCGGGGGCGGCACCGGAGGCGAGGATGCGCCGCATCGCTTCCTCGGCGCCCGTGGCCGAGAAGTCGCCGTCCTCGACCGCGATGAGCTCGAGGCCCGCATCGGCGAGCTCCGCCCGGCAGCCGGTGAGACGGTCGACAGCCGAGGCCATGCTCTGCGGGCCGGTGATCATCGCGATCCGCCGGCACCCCCGGCTCAGGAGGTGACGGACGGCCATGCGACCGCCCTCGACGTTGTCGACGTCGACCCAGCACTCGCCCGGGCGCGGATGCATCGGGCGGCCTCCGTAGACGACTGGCGTCGTGCGCGCGATCCGCCCGACGAAGGCGTCGCTGGTGTGGTGCGAGACGACGAGCGAACCATCGACATTGCCGGATGACACGTAGCTCGCGGCCTTATCGTCGGGGTCCTTCGACGCGATGAACAGCCCGAGCATGTACGGCGAGGCGGAGATGCGATCGTTGATGCCCGTGACGATCGCCGCGAAGTAGGGATCCCCGAAGAACCGCATCGTGTCCTCGGGCACGACGAGCGCGATCGCGTGCGTCTGCCGAGAGGCGAGAGAGCGCGCGGCCCTGTTCGGCACGTAGCTCAGCTCGGCGATCGCCTTCTCGACTGCCGTCAGCGCCTCGGGGCTGACCCGATGCCCGCCGTTGACGACCCGCGACACCGTTGACCGGGATACCCCGGCACGAACCGCGACCTGCTCGAGCGTCGCGCTTCCGGCGTCGCTCTTCAAGGTCATCGCGGACTCCAGATCGTCTCGTTGTCGCGCGGCGCTCGTCACCGCACGATCCCCGGCCGCCATCGGCCAGAGCTCCTCATATTACGCGTCAGCTCAGGCCGCGCTCGCCTCTGCGGCGGGCGATCTCCTCACGCAGCTTGGCCTCGTACTCCTCGCGCTCGAGGTCTTCGAGCTGCTGCTCCGTCGTACGGAATCCGGGCGTGCGTGCGGGCGTCGCGGGAGGCTGCTGCGCCCGCCGCGGGGCACGACGCAGACGCGCACCGCGCTGCTCGTACTCGCGCCCGAGAACCCACCACAGGATGCTGCCGATGAACGGCAGCAGAATCACGACGAGGATCCAGACCATCTTCGGCAGGTATCGCACGCGGTCGTCGGGGATCCGAATGATGTCGACGAGCGACGCGACGAACAGCGCGAGGTTGAGGGCACCGATAAGGAAGGGCATACCCGCATCTTATTAATGGTCAGCGTCGACCGGCTAGAATCGGGGTGTCCTTCCCGCCCGCGACTTCCGGAGCTCACACATGCCCACCATCGTCGTCGACGTCATGCCCAAGGCCGAGCTGCTGGACCCGCAGGGCAAGGCCGTCACCGGATCGCTCGCGCGACTCGGCCACGAGAAGTTCCAGAACGTGCGCATCGGCAAGCGCGTCGAGCTCACGGTCGACGGCGAGGTCACCGACGAGGTGCTCGCCGAGGCGAAGACCCTCGCCGAGGAGATCCTCTCGAACCAGGTCATCGAGGACGTCGTCAGCATCGAGGTCGTGTGATGGCGACCCGCATCGGCGTCGTCACCTTCCCCGGTTCGCTCGACGACCGCGACGCCCAGCGCGCGGTGCGCGCAGCAGGCGCGGAGCCGGTCGCCCTGTGGCACGGGTCCCACGACCTCGACGGCGTGGACGCCGTGATCCTGCCGGGCGGGTTCTCGTACGGCGACTACCTGCGCGCCGGCGCGATCGCCGCGCTGGCCCCGATCATGTCCGAGATCAAGCAGGCTGCCGCGAAGGGCATGCCGGTTCTCGGCATCTGCAACGGCTTCCAGATGCTCGTCGAGGCGCACCTGCTGCCGGGCGGCCTCATCCGCAATGCGCACCAGCAGTTCATCCGCCGCGACCAGAAGCTCACGGTGACGAACTCGGATACGGCATGGACGAACCGGTTCAAGACCGGCGAAGAGATCGTGATTCCGCTGAAGAACGCCGACGGCGGCTTCACGGCCGATGCCGAGACGCTCAAGCGCATCAACGGCGAGAACCTCGTGACGTTCCGCTACGCGGGCGTCAACCCGAACGGATCCATCGACGACATCGCGGGCCTCACCAACGAGCACGGCAACGTGGTCGGCCTCATGCCGCACCCCGAGCATGCGGTCGAGCCAGGCTTCGGCCCGTCGACGCCCGACGCGATGCGCTCCGGGATCGACGGCCTGCGCTTCTTCGAGAGTGCGCTGAACGCCCTCCAGGTCGCGTAGCGGTTCGCAGAAGGCGCGCTCACGGATCCGTTCCGGAGCGCGCCTTCTGCGTGCCGGCCTGTAGTGCCCCGCGCGCCGCACTCCGTGCACAAGTACGGCACGTCCGGGCAGCTGCCGCATAAAACCGCCCGATCCCGGGCGCCGGGGCAGGATCTGCCGTAGTTGTGCACGCAGGAGGGCGGGCCCTTTCTTCCCGGTACGGTGGACGTGTGACCGAATCACTCACCGTCTCCGTGCCCACCGAGCAGCTTGCCGCCGACGTGCGGGAGCGGCTCGATCCGTCGCTCGACATCGAGGTCGTGCTGTGGGCCGAGGGTGCACCGCCCCGCGAGCGCATCGATCTCGTCGTGCCGCCGTACATGAAGCAGGGCGAGATGCTGCGCGCGAGCGCGGCCGTCACACCCCGGCTCATCCAGGGTCAGGCCATCGGGTTCGACGGAGTGGCGAAGGCGCTGCCCGATGGTGTGCTCTACGCCAACGCCACGAGCGTGCATGAGGCCGCGACCGCCGAGCTCGCAGTCGGCCTGATGATCGCGGCCCAGCGAGACCTGCCCACGGTGGTGCGCAATCAGGATCGCGGCGACTGGGACAACTTCTGGACCGCCGGGCTCGCCGACCGCCGCATCGTCATGCTCGGGTACGGCGGCGTCGCCAAAGCGATTGCGAAGCGCCTCGAGGGTTTCGAGGCCGAGCTGGTGGTCGTCGCGTCAAGAGCCCGCGAGGAGGACGGGATCCGCGTGCACGCGATCAACGACCTCGCCGAGCTGCTGCCGTCGGCTGAGATCCTCGTCAATGTCCTACCGGGCGGCGACGCGACGCATCACCTGATCGACGACGCGGCGCTGTCGGCGCTCCCCGACGGTGCACTCGTCGTCAACGTCGGCCGCGGTCCGACCTTCGATACGGACGCGCTCGTCGATCACATCTCTCGCGGGCGGATCCGCATGGCGAGCGATGTGTTCGACCCGGAGCCGCTCCCCGCGGACCATCCGCTGTGGACCCTGCCGAACACACTGATCACGCCGCACGTCGGCGGTCGCACGGCCGCCATGGCCCCGCGCATCGCGAAGCTCATCGCACAGCAGGCGGCGCGCCTCGCGCGAGGCGAGGATCCCGTCAACGTGGTGCTCGGAGTCTAGGGCCCGACCCGCCGCACGGCCTCGGCAGCGCCGCGCGCGCCCGCCCACACGCCGAGCGTCGCCAGCCGAATCTCCGGCACCGTGTGGAACGTCGCGCTCGCGCGGGCCATCTCGATCGCGGGGTGCACCGTCCATTCGGGCGATCGGGAGAGCCCGCCGCCCACGACGATGAGCTCCGGATCGACCAGGGCGCTCACCTCGAGGATCGCGCGGCCGAGCGCACGCGCGGCGTCGTCGAGCGCGGCGCGCGCCGATTCGTCGCCCGACTCGGCGGCGCGCACGACGTCGACGGCCGTCGCTCCGTCGGCGCCCGCACCGCCGCGTTCTGCCCAGCGCGCGGCGAGCTGATGTCCGCCGATCGCGGTCTCGAGACACTCGAGCTGTCCGCACGAGCAGACCACGCCGTTCGTCGCAACCCGCATGTGCCCCACCTCGCCAGCGGCCCCGTGAGCGCCGCGGCGAACGGATCCGCGAGTCACGTGGGCGCCCGCGATGCCCGTACCGAGCGCGAGGACGAACACGTCATCGCTGCCGCGGCCCGCGCCGAGGCGCGCCTCCGCGAGCGCGGCCGCCTCGCCGTCCTGCACCGCCGTTCCGGGAATGCCGAGGCGCGCCGACAGTACTTCGGCAGGAGCCGTGCCGTCGAGCCAGGGCAGGTTCGTGCTGCGGCCGACGATGCCGGTCGCGGGGTCGAGCGTGCCGGCGACCGTCACCCCGAATGCGTCGGCCGGCGCGGAAGCGAGGAACCTCGCGACGCGGTCTCCCAGCTCGTCGATGCTGCCCGTCGGAGCGGTCTCGCGGGCGAGCTCCTCGCCGCCCTGCGATACGAGGAGGAACTTCGTGTGTGTGCCGCCGTAGTCGATGCCGAGCGCGGTCACAGCGCGGCACCCGGCGCGAGGATCTCGCGGATCACGGTGGCCTCGTCCTCATCGGTCGTGGCATAGCGCGTCTCGCCGGCACCGGCAGCGGATCCGAGAGAAACGGTGAGCCGGTCGGTCACGGTGCGCTTCGCCGACGCATGCACCGCGTCGACACCCGTCGCGGCGATCGATGCGGCATTGCGCGAGGTGACGCCCGCACCCGCCATGACCTGGAGGAGTCCGGCCGCGTGGGCCGCGAGCGCACGCAGCTCGACGAGCGCGTCGGCTGCTGCGGATCGGCCTCCCGAGGTCAGCACGCGCGCGACGCCCGCTTCCGCGAGCTGATCGAGTGCCGCACGCTGGTCGGAGAGCTGGTCGAACGCGCGGTGGAACGTCACCTCTCCGTCCGATGCCGCGCGCACGCGGACCACGAGGTCGAGGTCGACGGCGTCACCGACGAGACCGCCGATCACGGCTCCCGCCGCGCCGAGGCTCATTGCGTGCCGCACGTCGGCCAGGATCGTGCGCTTCTCGACATCGTCATACGTGAACCCGCCCTCGCGGGGCCGCACAAGAACGTGCACCGGAACGCCCGTCGCCACCGCCTGCTCGATGAGGCCGGCAGACGGCGTGACGCCGCCCGTCGATAGCGCCGAGCAGAGCTCCATCCGCGTCGGGCGCACGCGCTCGGCAATCGCCACGCCTGTGGGATCCTGCACCGCCAGCTCGAACGCCGTCATCGCGTCGCACTGCCTTCGTGAGCTCCCGCAAAGCCGCGCACGTACTCGCGACCGCGAAGAACCGCCGCCGACAGGTCGGGGCGCGTCTCGAACTGATCGTACGGATACATCGGCCGCCCGATCCTCGAGTGGCCGAGGCGCTCGAGATCCTGGTCGACGGGGCCGGGTGTGAGCGCGAGCGTCCATCCCTGAGCGACGTCGTAGAGGGTCGGCTCGAGGTATCCGATCTTCGTGACGACGATGTCCGCCTCGGTCGGGTCTAGCCCGATCGCGTGAAAGTCGGCGACGTCGTGGAACGCCTTGCGGAATTCGGTGACGATCGCGCGAATTCCGCCGACGCGGATGACCGCGATTCGTCCCGCCGCAGGATCGCCGGAGTGCAGCGACAGCAGCTCGCCGCGGATCCGCACCGGCCCGGCCACCCGGTGGTCGACCCGCGCGCCGGCCGTGACGTCGACCGCGTCGCCGACGGCGTGCGCGAAGAGCTGTTCGACCGCGCCGGCGTCGAAGATCGATGCCGCGTAGGTGACGGGAGCGTCGTCGCCCGTGAGCCGCGGATCCGCGAGCAGCCGCTCCAGCGTCCACGTGACGTCACCGGATCCGCCCGCGCCCGGGTTATCGCCGGAATCGCTGATCAGGTAGGGGCGGGCCCCGTCGTGCGCGAGCGCGTTCGCCACGGCGTCGTCGAGGGATCCGGGCGGGCCGACGAACGCGAAGTCGTCTCGCGCGTCCCACACCTCGCCCGCGATGCGCTCGGCCTCAGCGACGATGACGGCTTCGTCGTCGCCCGTGACCATGACGGTCGCGTGGCAGCGCGGCTCATCGGCCCAGGCGTACCCGATCCACAGACCGAGGTCGCTGACGCCCTCGCGCTGCTCGACCTCATCGAGCTGAGCGTAGAGCGAACGGGCGGGTTCGACACGCGTCGACGTCTTCTCTCCCGGCAGCAGGATCGGCACGCGCACCCAGGCGGTCAGCGGCTTCTCGCCGCGACGGATCCACTCGACGAGGCGGTGCGCGGCGCGCTCCTTCGTCTCCCAGGCGTCCTCGTGCGGCGCCAGGCGATAGCAGGTCGGCAGGTCCAGGGCGAGCGCGAGGGTCTCCGACATGTTGCCGTGCAGATCCATCGGCGCCGTGATGATCGCATCGGGCCCGACGACCGAACGTACCGCGGTCACGAGGTCGCCCTCCGCGTCGTCGAGTCCCACGACGCTCATCGCGCCATGGATGTCGAAGTAGACGCCGTCGACCGGTCCGGCGCCACGAAGGCCCGAGACGATGCGCTCCTTGAAGTCGTCATAGACCTCTCGCAGCACGGCACCGCCCGGGATGGCGCGCGCCATGAACACGGGGATCCACTCGGCTGCCTCTGCGAGCGGCGCGCCGTCTGAGAGAAAGGCGTAGCGGCGGATGAGCGCCTCGCCGGTCAGCACGGGGAAGTCGCGGTACCCGGCGCGGTGTGCGGCGTACGCGCTCGACTCGATCGCCATTCCGACGATCGCGATGCGGGGCTTCGTCACGGTTCTCACTTCTCCAGAAGTCCAGCGCGCGCGGCACGGCGCTCGCGCTGCGCGATGGGGTCGGGCGACGGCACGGATGCCAGCAGCTCCTGCGTGTACAACTCTCGCGGAGCGCGCAGCACATCCGACGTGCGCCCCTGTTCGACGATCGCACCGCGTCGCATGACGACGACCCGCTCGGTGAGTTCGTTCACGACACCCAGGTCATGGCTGACAAATAGGCACCCGAAGCCGAGCTCAGCGTGCAGGCTCCGCAGCACGTCAAGCACCTCCGCCTGCACAGACACGTCGAGGGCGCTCGTCGGCTCGTCGGCAACCAGCAGTCGGGGAGTGAGCGCGAGCGCCCGGGCGAGGCCGATGCGCTGGCGCTGGCCGCCCGAGAACTCGTGCGGGTATCGGCTTGCCGTGTCTCGCGGCAGGCGCACGGCATCGAGCAGCTCGGCCACCCGCGCGCGCTTCGCCGCGCGCGACATCCCGCGGGCGTGGATCGCGAGCGGCTCGGCGATCGACTCCCCCGCCGTCTTACGCGGATCCAGTGACCCACCCGGATCCTGGAACACGACGCCGACCTCACGCAGCAGGCGACGCGCGCGGCGGCCCTTCAGCTCGTTCAGGGGCTGGCCGAGCAGCGTCAGCTCGCCTGACGACGCGGGCAGGAGGCCGAGAGCGAGGCGACTGACCGTCGATTTGCCGGATCCCGACTCGCCGACGAGGCCGACGAACTCGCCCGCGCCGATCGCAAGGTCGATGTCGTGCACGGCCGGAACGTGGCGTCCGTTCACGCGGTAGCCCGCGTTCACGCCGCGCAAGAGGATCACCGGATCCTCAGGCGCGTCGAACTCGTGCGGCGCGGACGACGCCTCGGCGCCCCCGAAGGCGGCCGGCGGCAGCGTCGGGATCGCCGCGAGCAGGGTGCGGGTGTACTCGTGGGAGGGATCCGTGAGCACGTGCTCGGCGGGACCCGACTCGACGACCTGCCCGTGCCGCATCACGAAGACGCGGTCGGCGAGGTCCGAGACGACGCCCATGTTGTGGGTGATGATCATCAGCCCGGTGCCGCGCTCGCGCACGAGCCGGCGCAGCAGGTCGAGGATCTCAGCCTGCACCGTCACGTCGAGTGCGGTCGTCGGCTCGTCCGCGATGATGACGTCGGGCTCGCACGCGAGCGCGATTGCGATGACGATGCGCTGGCGCTGGCCGCCCGACAGCTCGTGCGGGAACTGGCCCGCGCGCTTCTCGGGATCCGGGATGCCGACGAGCGTCATCAGCTCGACCGCGCGCTCGAGCGCCACGTGCTTCGACGAGTCCGTGTGGTTGCGCACCGCCTCAGCGATCTGCCCGCCGAGCGTCATGGTCGGGTTGAGCGCGGTCATCGGCTCCTGGAAGATCATCGACACGACGCGTCCGCGCAGGCCGTCGAGCGCGGCGTCCGGCTGGCCGATGACCTCGTGCTCGCCGCCCACGCGAATCGATCCCGTCGCGGTCGCCGTGCGCGGCAGCAGCCCCATCGCTGCGAACGAGGTGACCGACTTGCCGGATCCGGATTCGCCGACAAGGGCGACGACCTCGCCCTTCGACACGTCGAGGTTCACCCCGCGCACCGCGAAGTCGTCACGGCCCGCGAAGCGCACGCGCAGGTCATCGATGCGCAGCACTGTCTGGGAGGTCATGCGGTTTTCCCCTTCACATCGAATACGTCGCGCAGCCCATCGCCGACGAAGTTCAGCGCGCACACCACGAGAACGATCGCGATGCCCGGCGGAAGGATGAGCCACCACGCGTTCTGGTAGACGAGGCCGAGGCCGTCGCTGAGCATCGCGCCCCAGTCGGTCGCGGGCGCCTGCAGGCCCATGCCGAGGAAGCTGACGTACGCGACCAGCAGGATCGCGTCGGCGACCTGGAACGTCGCGTTGACGACGACCGTGCCGATCGTGTTCGGCACGATGTGCTGCACGACGATGCGCGTGTGGGATCCGCCCATCGCACGGGCGGCGACGACGTAGTCGCGCGTCTTCACCGACAGCGACTCCGCGCGCACGAGGCGAGCGGGCACCAGCCAGGACACGAAACCGATGACGAGGATCATGATCCATTCGCTCGGCTGCACGATGCTCGACAGCACGAGCAGCAGGAAGATCGCGGGGATCGCGATGCCCGCGTCGACGATGCGCATCATGACGGCGTCGACGATGCCGCCGACGTAGCCCGCGATCGCGCCCCAGAGCGTTCCGATGACGGTCGCGAGCAGACCCGCGAGGATCCCGACGAGCAGCGACGTGCGCCCGCCCACCATGAGCCGGCCGAGCACGTCGTAGCCGAGCGAATCGGTTCCGAGCGGATGCCCCTCGACGCCCGGCTTCAGGTCGGCGCTCTCGAGCACCGTGCGGACCTGATCTGTGGGGTAGACGAGCGGGCCGATCGTGACGAACAGGATCGCAATGACGAGGATCGCAAGCCCGACCACGGCGAGGCGGTTCTGCGAGAAGCGCTTCATGAAGCTCATGCGATGCCTCCTCGCGTGCGTGGGTCGAGCAGGGACTGGATGATGTCGGCGAGCAGGGATCCGACGACGGTGGCGATCGAGATCACGAGCACGCACCCGAGCAGCACCGGGAAGTCGCTCGATTGCGCGGCGCTCCAGAACAGCAGGCCCATGCCGGGGTAGTTGAACAGCTGCTCGATGACGAGCGCTCCGCCGAACATCACCGGAAGCTGGTACCCGAGCATCGCTACGACCGGCGTCAGCGAGTTGCGCAGCAGGTGGCGCGAGAGCACGCGGCGGAACGGCGTTCCCTTCGAGCGCGCGGTGCGGATGTAGTCCTCGCTGAGGTTGTCGAGCGCCGACGAGCGCATGTAGCGGCTGAAGTTCGCCACGAGGGGGATCGCGCCCGTGAGCACGGGGAGGATGAGGCGCTGCGGCTCGGCGAGCACGGCCGCGATCGTCTCGCCCTGCGGGGCATTCGCGGGCAGGATCCCGAGGTTCTGGCTGAAGATCATGATGAGCAGCATGCCGAGGAAGAAGCTCGGCGTGGAGTACGCGACGATCGCGATCGTCGACAGCGTGTAGTCCGCCCCCTTGTTGCGCCGCACCGCCTGGAAGATGCCGACGGGGATCGCGATGAGGAGTGCGATCACGAGTGACAGCCCCGTCAGCAGGAGCGTCTTCGGAAGCCGCTGGCTGATGGCGTCGGTCACCGACATGTTGAGCAGGTAGGACTGCCCGAGGTCACCGGTGAGAAGGCGACCGAGGAACAGGATGTACTGCTCCCAGACCGGGCGGTCGTAGCCCTGCTCGTGATTGAACTGGGCGATCTGTTCGGCCGTGGCCTGCACGCCGAGCACGCCACGGGCGGGACCGCCGGGCAGCATCTGCAGCAGCGCGAAGACGACGACGGTGACGACGAAGATCACGATGAGCGCCTGGCCGATGCGCCTCAGCAGGAAGAACAGGTACGGATTGCGACGGGGTCGCTTCCCCGCGACCGCCGCCTGTTGGGCGACGGTCGCGGGGAGCGAGTCAGGGATGCTGCTCACGAGGGATTACTTCTCCCAGCCCCAGCGCTGCGGGTGGAAGTTGCCGAGGGAGTCCTGCTCCACGCCGGTCAGGCCGCTGTCGATGACCGACACCTGGTAGACGGGGTTCGGAACCCACATGACGGGCAGCTGGGTCGCGCCGTATGCCGAGTACTCCTGCATCGCGGTCTCATCGCCCGCGGCGAGGGTGTTCTGGATGAGCTCGTCCATCTCGGCATCGCTGTACGAACCGAAGTTCGAGCCGCCGCCGGTCGAGAACAGCTGCTCGCCGGTCGGGTATGCCGGGAAGTACCAGGACCCCGCGGTGCCGAAGAAGGGCAGCTCCCAGGTGCACTCGGGCGAGTCCGACTCGCACGAGGGGATCGACCCGAGCACCGTGTTGAGCGGGGCCTCCTTGACCGTGACGCCGACGCCCGACTCTTCGAAGGTCGACTTCATCGCGGCGAACATGTTGTCGGTCTCGGTGTTGCCGCTCTGCGTGAGGATCGTGATCGACAGCGCCTGGCCGTCCTCGATCCCCTCGCCGCAGTCGGCGCCCGTCTCGCAGACGTAGACACCGTCGGATCCGAGCGTCCAGCCGTTGTCCTCGAGGAGCGTCGTCGCGGCATCCGGATCGAAGGGGTACGGGTTGTCGCGCTGCTCATCGGAGAGGAACTTGTTGTCGGGGTCTTGCGGGACGGGGCCGTAACCGGGGTTGGCGGCGCCGTGCCAGACGACATCCGAGATCGTGTCCTGATCGACGAGGTGCTGCAGCGCCTGGCGCACGTACAGCTGCGAGTAGACAGCGCCCATCGTCGGGTTGTTGAAGTTGTACGGCAGGTAGGTGATCGCCCAGCCGTCCCAGTTCACGACGTCGTATCCGAGGTCCTCGTACTGGCCGGCGTTAGCGAGCTCGCCGGTCGGAATGTATCCGTAGTCGACCTCGCCCGCGCGGACGGCCGCGACCTCCGCGTCCGTGCTCGTGTACGGCAGGAAGTTGATCGTCTCGGCGTTCGCCGCGTCGTCGCCGTCGTAGGCGTCGTTCTTCACGAGCGTGACCTTGCCGGAGTCGCTGAAGCTCTCGAGCGCGAGGGGTCCGCTGATCGTGTCGAACAGGGGGTTGTCGGCGTATCCCGAGAGGTCCTCGCCCTCCGCGATGAGGTACTCCCAGACCTGCTTCGCGCCCTCCGGGGTCTTGGCGAGCTCGGGATCGGGCGTGCCGCCGTCTTCCGTGATGCTCCACGCGTGCGCAGGGATCGGCACGATGAGCGTCAGCTGCGAGGCGAGCAGCCACTCTTCGTTGTAGGCCTTGTCGAAGCCGAGCACGACGGTCTTGTCGTCCGGAGTCTCGACCGAGCTGATGAGGTCGGGCATCGCGCCCTCGCGGTAGCTGCCCCACACGTCCTTGTTGGACTTCACAAGGTCGAGCCAGAAGGCGACGTCGGCCGAGGTGACCGGCTCGCCGTCGGACCAGGTGCGGTCGTCGAGCGTGATGGTGACCTGCGTGTCGTCATCGCTGAACTCGACGGTGTCGGCAAGATCGGCATCCGCGACCCGATCGACCGTGCCCGTGGAGCCGTCGTACGCGATGAGCGGCTCGTAGAGCGAACGGATCATGGCCGAGTTATGCGAGGTCATCTTGCCGGCCGTCGCGAGCGGCACGAGCCAGTTCGGGGTGGCGTTCGCCGGAAGCGCGTAGTTGACCGTGTCCGACGAGTCGCCTCCTCCCGTGCCGCCGCTGTCCGCGGAACAACCGCTGACGAGCCCGAGCGTCGCCGCGAGGCCGACCGCTGTGAGGCCGAGTGCTCGGCCGCGTGATGCGAAGTGCGTTCGCATGAGTGTCCTCCTGTTGTCCCACGCTGCTTCACGAGGGGTCGTACTGGTCGGGGATGGGATCCCCACATACGGTAGCCGAATAAAGTTCTTCCGTATATAGAATGAACTGTCACGATTAAGTTAAATCGATACCGTAAGAAGTCGCCACCCGTGAGATCCTCGGATGCCCGACGGAGAGACCCGCATGTCACGCACCAGCAGCAGCGCAGCCGAGAACCAGGTGCTCGCCGTGGTCGGATCCGGCCGAGCCCGTTCGCGGCGCGAGGTCTCGCAGATCCTGAGCCTCTCCGCCTCGACCGTGTCGCAGCACGTGCAGTCGCTGCTCGCGCAGGGGCTCATCGAAGAGGGCGACCCGCGCGGATCCACGGGCGGGCGCCGCGCGCGCGAGCTGCGGCTCTCAGGCGACGCCGATCTGATCGGGGCCATCGACCTCGGCGGCGCGCACGCCCGGCTCACGGTCGTGCCGCGCGGCGGCGCCGTCTCGAGCACGACGGAGATCCCCATCACGATGTCCGACGGCCCGAGGGCGGTGCTCGAAAACTGCGCCGGCGAACTCGCGCGACTCGCGAACGGCGCCCCGCTCGCGGGCGTCGGAATCGCCCTGCCCGGCCCCGTCGATGTCGCCGCGCGCGGCGTCGTGAGCCCGTCGCGCATGCCGGGATGGGCCGGATCCGATATCCGGCAGCTGTTGAGCGACATCGTCGGCGCCCCCGCGGTCGTCGAGAACGACGCGAACGCCATGGCGCTCGGTGAGCACTTCGCGCACGATCCGCGCGCGACCGGATCCGTCACGATCAAGGCCGGCACCGCGATCGGCGCGGGCATCGTCATCGACGGCGAGGTGTACCGCGGGGCGGCGGGTGTCGCGGGCGATATCACGCACACCCGCGTGGCGGCGGCGCGCGACCGGCAGTGCTCCTGCGGCAACCGAGGCTGCCTCGAAACAGTCGCGTCCGGCGCTGCACTCGTGCGCCTGCTGCGCGAGGAGGGCGTCGACGTGTCCACGACGACCGAGGTCGTCGCACTCGTGCGCGACGCGGATCCGCTCGCCACGCGCCTCGCGCGCGCCGCGGGCAACCACCTCGGCGAGGTGCTGTGCGCCGTCGTGAACTTCTTCAATCCGAGCGCGATCTACATCGGCGGCGCGCTCACGGCGCTCGAACCGTTCATGTCAGCACTGCGCAGCGAGGTGTACGAAGGATCCCATCCGCTGATGACGCGCGACCTCACGATCGCCCCCGCGGCGCTCGGCGCTGACGCCGCGCTGGTCGGCGCCGCGCGCGAGGTCAACGAACACCTCGCCCGCCTCACGCAGGGGTGACGGGCGTCAAAGCCCCAGCCACACCTGGATCGGGTCGACGAGGAAGTAGACCACGAACAGGAGCGACACGAGCCACATCAGCCAGTGGATCTCGCGGACCTTGCCGCGCGCGAGCTTCACGATGACGAAGGCGATGAAGCCCGCGCCGATGCCGTCGGAGATCGAGTACGTGAACGGCATGATCGCGATCGTGAGGAACGCGGGGATCCCGATATCGACGTTCTTCCAGTCGACGCCGGCGATCTGCGTCATCATGAGGAACCCGACGAGTACGAGCGCGGGGGCCGCCGCCTCGTAGGGAACGAGTGCGACGAGCGGTGCGAACAGCGTCGACAGCAGGAAAGCGATGCCCGTGACCACCGACGCGAGTCCCGTCCGGGCGCCCTCGCCGACACCGGCGCTCGACTCGACGAACGCGGTGTTCGACGAGACGGATCCCATGCCTCCCGCGATCGCGCCGAGCGAGTCGACCAGGAGGATCGACTTCGAGCGCGGCGGGTTGCCCTCGGCGTCGAGCAGCTTCGCCTCGCCGCCGATCGCGACCATCGTGCCCATCGTGTCGAAGAAGTCGGCGAGCATGAGCGAGAAGACCAGCAGCACGATCGTGATGACGCCGATGTTCTCGAACGATCCGAGCAAGTCGAATTGCCCGAGGAGTGAGAAGTCGGGAAGGGCGAAGACGCCGTCGAACTTGGGGGCGCTGTTGAATCCTGCGGGATTATCGGGGCGCGCGCCGATGTGCAGCGTGTTCTCGAGGATCACGGCGATGACGGTCGCGACGAGGATCGAGATGAGCAGCGCGCCCGGCACCCGTCGCACGTGCAGGATGATCGTGAGCACGAGTCCGATCACGAACACCAGCACCGGGAACGTGCCGAGGTTGCCCATCGCGACGATGGTGCCGGATCCGGGCGTCACGATGCCCGCGTTGCTGAGCCCGATGAGGGTGATGAACAGACCGATCCCGACGCCGATCGCGGTCTTGAGCTCTTTCGGCACCGCGCGGAACACGGCCTCGCGGAATCCGGTGAGTACGAGGATCAGGATGATGATGCCCTCGATGACGATGAGGCCCATCGCGTCGGCCCACGTGACGTTCGGGATCCCGGCGATCGAGAACGCGACAACCGCGTTCAGCCCGAGGCCCGCGGCGAGAGCGAGCGGGAAGTTCGCGATCGCGCCCATCAGGATCGACATGATGCCGGCGATCAGCGCGGTCGCCGAGGCGATCATCGCGAGGTTCGGCTGTTGCGTGCCGCCGCCGAGCATCTGGCCGGTGCCGTCGGGCACGGTGCCGAGGATCAGCGGGTTCAGCACGAGGATGTAGCTCATCGCGAGGAACGTGACGAGCCCTCCGCGGATCTCTCGCCCGAGCGTGGACCCGCGCTCCGAGATCTTGAAGAAGCGATCGAGGGCGCCGCGGGCGGGGGCGGAGGCATTCACCGAACTCATAGGAATGATGCTTCCACAGCTCGGCTGGGACTTTCTAGAGGCAACCGCCTCGCGTCAGCGCGAGTAGTACCCGACGATGCGGTTCTGCTCGAGGATGTCGTCGGCGTAGTCGTGCAGGAACTCGTCGGAGGTCGGCTCACCCTCGACCCTGCGCGAGAGCGCATAGACCCAGAAGTAGTAACTGTGGTCGCCGTGGCCGACGGGCGGCTGCGGACCGAAGTACCCGCTCTCACCGGCGCTCGTGACGCCCTGGCGTCCGGTGTCGCCCGCGATGCGCGTCGCATCCGCGGGGATCCCGTAGACGGTCCAGTGCGTGAAGCCGAGCGGCATCGGCGCATCCGGATCGTGACAGACGAGCGCGAGCTCGACGGCCTCGGCAGGAACGCCCGTCACCTCGATGACGGGCGCCGTGCTGCCGAAGTCGGCCGTCAGCGCATCAGGCATGCGCGTTCGGTTTGCGAAATCGGGAGACGAAACGGTGATAGCCATGCCAGCACCGTACCGCCCCCGTGCACGTGAATGCACGGGGGCGGCGAGGATCCGCTTCGACGTCAGCGCGTGGCGCCGGCGCGACGCTTGTTGTAGATGTCGAAGGCGACCGCGAGCAGCAGCACAAGTCCCTTGATGACGAGCTGCAGCGACTGCGGCACACCCATCAGCTGCATGCCGTTGGTCATCACGGCCATGACGAGGCCACCGACGAGCGCGCCGCCCACGCGGCCGACACCGCCCATCGTCGAGGCGCCGCCGATGAAGCAGGCCGCGATCACGTCGAGCTCGAACATGTTGCCCATGCCGGGCTGCGCACCGTTCGACCGCGATGAGAAGACCGCCGCCGCGATACCGGTGAGGAAGCCCATGTTGACCATGACCCAGAAGTTCGTGCTGCGCACGTTCACGCCCGACAGGCGCGCGGCCGACAGGTTGCCGCCGACCGAGTACACGTGACGGCCGAACACGGTGCGGTTCGTGACGACGTTATAGATGAGGATCAGCACGGCGACCGTGATGAGCACGTACGGGAATCCGCGGTTGTACGACAGCGCCCATGCGAACGCGAGGATCACGACGGAGACGACGGCGAGCTTCAGGATGAATAGGAAGTTCGACTCGACGGCCTGGTTGTAGCTCTGGCGCGTGCGACGCGTGCGCATCGAGCTCACGATAAGGCCGATCACGGCGAGCACGCCGATCACGAGGGTGAAGATGTCGGCCGTGACCGGCACCGCCTTCAATCCCTCGCCCTCGCTGATCGTGATCGATCCGAAGAGTCCATCGAGGAAGCCGCTCGCGACCTCCCGGTAGCCGTGCGGGAACGGCGACAGCGATACGTTGTCGAGCACGAGGTACGTGAGTCCGCGGAACAGCAGCATGCCCGCGAGTGTGACGATGAACGCCGGGATTCCGACATAGGCGACCCAGAAGCCCTGCCACATGCCGACGATGATGCCCACGACGATCGCAGCGAGGACGCCCACCCACCAGGGCATGCCCATTCTGATCACGAGCACGGCCGAGACTGCCGACGCGAACGCGAGCACGGATCCGACCGACAGGTCGATGTGACCGCCGACGATCACCAGGATCATGCCGAGCGCCATGATCAGGATGTGCGCGTTCTGCAGGATGATGTTCGTCACGTTCTCGGGGCTGAGCAGCGTGCCGCCCGTCGTGATCGTGAAGATCAGGATGATCGCGACGAACGCGATGTAGATGCCGGACGTGCGCAGGTTATGCGTCAGCAGGTCCTTGACCTCGGTGAAGACGTTGTTCTTCATGCCGCGGCCTCCTTCGAAGAATTGGGTTCGATTGTCATGAGCGACATCAGGTTCTCCTGCGTCGCCTCGGCGGCGGTGAGCTCGCCCGTGATGTGTCCGTACGCGAGCGAGTAGACCCGATCGGAGAGGCCGAGCAGTTCGGGCAGCTCGCTCGATACGACGATGACCGCCTTGCCCGCCGCGGCGAGCGAGTTGATGATCTCGTAGATCTCATACTTCGCGCCCACATCGATGCCGCGCGTCGGCTCGTCGAGGATCAGCACCTCGGGATCCGTGTACAGCCACTTCGACAGCACGACCTTCTGCTGGTTTCCGCCCGACAGGTTTCCGACCACCTGCGCCACCGTGGGCGACTTGATGTTGAGGTCCTTCCGGAACTGCTCAGCGATCTTCACCTCTTCGTTGCTGTTGACGAAGATCGATGCGGTTGCGACCTTGCCGAGGGCCGACGACGACACGTTCGTCTTGATGTCGCTGATGAGGTTCAGGCCGTACTGCTTGCGGTCCTCGGACACGTACGCGATTTTGTTCTTGATCGCTTCCTTGACCGTGCGGGTGTGGATCTCCTTGCCGTGCAGGAAGACCTTCCCGCGGGCGTCGCGGCCGTAGCTGCGGCCGAACACGCTCATCATGAACTCGGTGCGGCCGGCTCCCATGAGCCCCGCGATGCCGACGATCTCCCCCGCGCGCACCGAGATCGACGCATTGTCGACGACGACCCGGCCCGCCTGCGTCGGGTGCGAGACCGACCAGTTATCGATCCGGAAGATCTCCTCGCCGATGTCGGGCGTGCGATCCGGAAATCGGTTGTCGAGCGAGCGCCCGACCATACCGCGGATGATGCGGTTCTGCGTGGCATCCTCCCCGTGCATGTCGATCGTCTCGATCGTCTCGCCGTCGCGGATGATCGTGGTCGAGTCTGCGATGTCGACGATCTCGCCGAGTTTGTGGCTGATGATGATGCACGTGATCCCCTGCTCGCGCAGGTCGCGCAGCAGGCCGAGCAGGTGCGCGGAGTCGGTGTCGTTCAGCGCCGCGGTCGGCTCGTCGAGGATCAGCAGCTTGACGTCCTTCGTCAGTGCCTTGGCGATCTCGACCAGCTGCTGCTTGCCCACCCCGAGCTGCCCCACGGGCGTGGTCGGGTTCTCGTTGAGGCCGACCCGCGCCATGAGCTCCATGGCGCGCACGTTCGCCTGGTTCCAGTCGATCAGGCCGCCCTTGAGCACCTCATTGCCGAGGAAGAGGTTCTCGGCGATCGAGAGATACGGAACGAGGGCGAGCTCCTGGTGGATGATGACGATGCCGGCGCGCTCGGAATCCTTGATCGCGCTGAATCGCTGCGGCTCGCCGTCGAAGAAGATCTCGCCGTCGAAGGATCCGTGCGGGTAGACGCCCGACAGCACCTTCATGAGGGTGGATTTGCCGGCGCCGTTCTCGCCGCAGATCGCGTGGATCTCGCCGCGCTCGACACTCAGGGATACGTCCTTGAGCACCTTGACACCGGGGAAGTTCTTGATGATGTTGCGCATCTCGAGGATCGCGTCAGGCATCGCTGCTCCTGTCGTTTCTGTCGCTGAGCCGTTGTTCGGCCGTTCGCCCGGCCCCGCTATCGGGCGGCCTGGCGAACGGCCGAATCATGAGGGGTTGTTACTCGGCGACGCCCGACGCGACCTCGTCCTCGGTCCAGTACTCGGAATCGACCAGGAGCTCGGAGAGGTTGTCAGCGGTGACGATGTCAGACTCGAGCAGGAACGACGGAACGACCTTGACGCCGTTGTCGTACGTCTCGGTGTCGTTCGCCTCGGGGTCTTCGCCCTCGGCGTACGAGGTCGCGGCCGCGACCGCCTGCGAGGCGAGCTTGCGGGTGTCCTTGAAGATCGTCGCGTACTGCACGCCATCGTTGATGAGCTTGACCGACGCAATCTCGGCGTCCTGCCCCGAGAGGACCGGAAGGCCCTCTTCCATCGAAAATCCGTAGCCCGCGTTCTCGAGCGCCGTGATGACGCCGCGCGAGATGCCGTCGAACGGCGAGAGCACGCCGTCGAGCGGCTTCGATCCGCCGTCGTAGGTGCTCGTGATGAGGTCCTCCATGCGCCGCTGCGCGGTGGCCTGGTCCCAACGCAGCGTCGAGACGGTGTCGAAGTCCTCCTGGCCCGAGCCGATCGTCAGGCGACCGTCCTCGAGGAAGGGCTTCAGCGTGTCCATCGCGCCGTTGTAGAAGAACGTCGCGTTGTTGTCGTCGGGGGATCCGGAGAAGATCTCGATGATCTTCTCGTCGGTCAGGTCGGTCTCCTCGTAGTTCTCGTCGAGGTAGCCGAGGCCACGCAGCAGCGACTGCGCCTGCTGCACGCCGACCTGGTAGTTGTCGAATGTCACGTAGAAGTCGACGGCCTCGGTGTCGTTGATGAGGCGGTCGTACGCGATAACCGGAATGCCCTTGGCGGCAGCGTTCTCGAGCTGTGCGGCGAGCGCGGTGCCGTCGATCGAGGCCACGACGAGGATGTCGGCACCGTTCGTGATCATCTGGTCGAGCTGCTGCTGCTGACGCGGGATGTCGTCGTTGGCGAACTGCAGGTCGACGTCGTAGCCGGCCTCTTCGAGCTGGCTCTCGACGGCCTCGCCGTCGGCGATCCACCGCTCGCTGGTTTCAGTCGGCATCGCAACGCCTACCGTGATGTCCTCTGCCGCGGCTCCATCGCCGCCGTTCGAGGAAGCAGCCTCATCGGCGCCGCTGGAGCAGCCGGCGAGGCCGAGGCCGAGTGCGACGGCGCCCGTGAGCGCAATCATCCGCATACCGTTTCGCTTCATTGCTGTGTCTCTCTTCGTCGAGGTCCGCTCCCGCACGATGCAGGAGCGCTTTCTGCCTGGCGGTGACACGTACTCGCGCCGATCCGCTCAGGGGAACAATACATATTGACGGGCCCGCGTACAAATTAATTTCGCATAACATACGGGGATCGCCCACCACCCCTGCGCAGAGCGGCCCACATGACTGATCCCATCCTTCGCACGTCGGGGATCACGAAACGATTCCACGGCATACCGGCGCTGTCGAACGTCTCGCTCGAGGTCGAAGCGGGCGAAGTGCACGCGATCTGCGGGGAGAACGGCGCGGGAAAATCCACGCTCATGAAGGTGCTCTCCGGGGTATATCCGGCGGGTTCATTCGACGGATCCATCGAGCTCGAGGGCGCGCCCGTCACCTTCCGTTCGCTCAGCGACAGCGAGGCGCACGGCATCGTCATCATCCATCAGGAGCTCGCCCTGATCCCCGGGCTCTCGGTCGCAGAGAACCTCTTCCTCGGCAACGAGGTGCTCAAGGCCGGGCTCATCGACTGGCGCGAGACGAACGAGCGGGCGGCGCAGCTCATGGCCCGGGCGGGCCTCGACGAGAACCCCACCGCGCTCGTGTCCGAGCTCGGCGTCGGCAAGCAGCAGCTCGTCGAGATCGCGAAGGCGCTGTCGAAGGACGTCAAGATCCTCATCCTCGACGAGCCGACCGCCGCGCTCGGCGCCGCCGATTCCGAGCGGCTGCTCGAGCTCATCGAGCATCTGCGCGCGCAGGGGATCACCTGCATCATCATCTCCCACAAGCTGCGCGAGGTGCTGCAGGTCGCCGACCGCATCACGGTGATCCGCGACGGCGAAGTCGTCGAGACGATGCGCCGCGACGACCTCGACACCGACGAGGGTCGCATCATCCGCGCCATGGTGGGCCGCGACCTCGATAGCCTCTTCCCGCCGCGCGATCCCGACATCGGCGATGAGATCCTGCGGGTCGAGAACTGGAGCGTGAACCACCCCGGCGACCCCCATCGCATCGTGATCGACGACGTCAGCTTCTCCGTGCGGTCAGGCGAGATCGTAGCGATCGCCGGCCTCATGGGCGCCGGTCGCACCGAGCTCGCGATGAGCATCTTCGGGCGCTCCTACGGTTCGAAGATCACGGGATCCGTGTACAAAAAAGGCAAGCGGATCGACGTCGACACCGTGCGCCGCGCGATCGAGAACGGCATCGCGTACGCGACCGAGGATCGCAAGCATCACGGCCTCAATCTCATCGGAGATATTCAGGAGAATGTGTCGTCGGTCGCCCTCCGCCGACTCTCGCGCGGCGGCCTGCTCGACCAGTTCCGCGAGCGGAAGATCGCCGACGCATACCGCTACAAGATGAACGTGAAGGCCCCGGATGTCCGCGCGATCACGGGGAATCTCTCGGGCGGCAACCAACAGAAAGTCGTGCTGTCGAAGTGGCTCTTCGCGAACCCCGATGTCCTCATCCTCGACGAACCGACGCGCGGCATCGACGTCGGCGCGAAGTATGAGATATATGGGTTCATCAACGAGCTCGCGGCGCAGGGGAAGGGGATCGTGCTGATCTCCTCCGAGCTCCCCGAGGTGCTCGGTCTGTCCGACCGCATCTACACGCTCGCCGAGGGCCGCATCACGGCGGAGGTCGCGCGCGCCGACGCCACGCAGGAGCGGCTCATGCGATCCATGACGGCGGGGCGGTGATCGACGAGAATGGCTTCGATCACGGATGATGACCGCGCGCGCATGAGTCCGCCCTCGCCCCAGACCGTCGGCCGCACCACGAATGAGGAGGTGCGGCAGCAGAACCTATCTGCGGTCCTGCAGCTCGTGCACACCGACGGCGCGCAGTCGCGATCAGCCATCGGCACAGCGACCGGGCTGAACCGGTCGACGGTCACCGGGCTCGTCACCGAGCTCATCGACCTCGGGCTCGCGCGCGAGACGTCCGCCGCGCCGACCGGCCGCGCGGGGCGACCGTCGCTCGGCGTCGCGGCGGATGACGCCGTCGTCGCGCTGAGCGTGCGCGCGGCGCCGGACGCCGTGACGGTGTCGCTCGTCGGCTTCGGCGGATCCGTGCACTCGCGCGTGCGCCACGATCTCGCGGAGGCGCCGAGCCCGCGGCGCTTCGCTCAGTACACGGCGGCGCTCGTGGACGGCATGCGCGCCGATATCGACCGCCATTACCGGCTCGTCGGAGCAGGCCTCGCCGTGCCGGGCCTCGTCGACGAGACGGGCACCGTGATGTTCGCGCCGCCGCTCGGCTGGAAGCGCGAGCACATCGCGACCCGGCTCGAGTCGGCGCTCGGCATGCCCGTCGCGGCGGGCAACGACTCGAGCGTCGGCGCGATGGCCGAGGCGCGCTTCGGCGTCGGCCGCGGCACCGCGAACATGCTGTACATGGACGGGTCGCTGAACGGCATCGGCGGGGGCCTGATCTTCGACGGCACCCTCCTGCGCGGCACGTCCGGTTTCGCCGGCGAACTCGGGCACACGGTCGTGAACCCGGGCGGCACGAAGTGCGCCTGCGGGCGGCGCGGCTGCCTCGAGGCCGAGCTGCACCCGCAGCGCATCCTGAACCTGCTGAATCGTCGCAAGCTCGACGAGGATGAGCTCGACATCGAGCTCGGGGTCGTGCGCGACCCCGCCGTGATCGCCGAGATCACGCGTCAGGTCGACGTGCTCTCGGTCGCCCTGACCAATTTCGTCAACGCGTTCGCGCCCGAGGTCGTCGTGCTCGCGGGCTACCTCGGCGTGCTGCTCGCGACGAGCCGCGAGCGCCTCTCGAACGCGGTGCGCATCGATCCGGTCGCGTCCGAGAGCCGCACGGTCCGCATCGAGCGCGCGCACATGCGCTCGCACCTCATGCAGATCGCCCCGGCCGAGCTCGCCTTCGCGCGTCTGCTGAGCGATCCCGTCGCCTGCGCACCGCCTCGATGATCGCGAGCGCGGGCGATAGGCTCGCCGCATGAGTGCCATCGACAAGCTTTCGCCCGAATACCGCCGCCTGCTCGAGCTTCCGCTCTACGGACACCTCGGCACGATCCGCCCCGACGAAACGGTGCAGGTCAACCCGATGTGGTACGAGTTCGACGGCACCCACGTGCGCTTCACCCACACGACGACGCGCCAGAAGTTCCGCAATCTGCAGCACAATCCGTCGATGTCGCTGTCGATCGTCGACCCCGACGAGCCGACGCACTATCTCGAGGTGCGCGGCATGCTCGTCGAGACGATCCCGGATCCCGAGGGTGCGTTCTACGTTCACCTCGGTGAGCGCTACGGCAAGCCGCTCGGCGGCACGCCCGCCGATGCCGCCGACCGCGTGATCCTCGTGATGAGCATCGAGCGCACGACGAAACAGTAGTCGGAGGGCGATCTCAGGCGGTGAAGACGGTGTGCACCTCGCCCGCGTGCGCGCGTCCGCCGAGGCCCTCGAGTTCGAGGATCACCGCGGATCCGACCGTCGTCGCGCCCAGCTGAGCGATGATCTCGCGCGCCGCCGCGATTGTGCCGCCCGTGGCGAGCACGTCGTCGACGAGCAGCACGCGCGCGTCGGGCTTCAGGATCCCGGGTGCCTCGATCGTCGCGGTTCCGTATTCGAGTTCGTACGTGACGGCGGCGGCCGGCGTCGGCAGCTTGCCCGCCTTCCGGATCGGCAGCATGCCCACGCCCTCGGTCGCGGCGATGTATCCGGCGAGGAGGAAGCCGCGCGCTTCGATTCCGCCGACGATGTCGAACGTTCCTCGGAAGGGTTCGATCATGGCGGCGCACACGTCGCGCAGCGCACCCGGATCCGCCAGGAGAGGCGAGATGTCGCGGAACAGCACACCGGGTTCCGGATAGTCGGGGGTGTCGGCGATGAGTGATTCTGCATACGCGAGATCTGTCACGTCGGCCCAGCGTACTGGGGCCACCTGGAAAACTCCGCCTGTCGCGGTCCGATCGCGCCGCGGATGCGAGAGGATGACGACATGAGCACCATCTCCTTCAGCGCCCAGACCGCGGAGCTCGCCCAGACCGGCGGAGACATCACCGGCATCGTCGTCGTGGTCGCGGCCGTGCTGATCATCGCGGGCGTCGTGCTGTTCTTCGCGATGCGCGCACGCGGAAAGCGCGACGACTGAGCGATGGCATCCCAGCTCCAGGCTGACGCCGACCGCGACCGCTGGGTGCCGCTGCGCGGGCGCGGCATCTCGGGCGGACGGCATCGCCGTGCCACGATCCGCATGCTGATGTCGACGGTCGGGATCTCACAGGGCCAGCCCGGCGCCGGCCTGATGAATTTCGTCGCGACCCGCGTGATCAAGGCGGGCCTGCGCGGTGCGAACGGCCGATTCCTCGCATGGTCGTGGAAAGAGGATCCGTCTGCGCTCGCGGCCATGGCCCAAGTTCAGGACCTCACGCCTCATCTCCGCGCCGCACGCGCGTCGATGCCGATGGAGTTCGACGACACCGAGAACTTCTCGAACCCGCATCTCGGCGTCGGCGAGAAGCTCGTGATGGACGACCCGACGAGCGGACGCACGCCGATGGCAACGTACACCTGGGACACCGGATCGCACCTCGTGAGCCTCACCGCCGTCTCTCCCGACAAGGAACGCTTCCTGCTGTTCGTTCCCGCCCTCGATGAGCTCGCACGCACGCTGCGCTGGTCCGAAGACATCGAGGTCGGCGAGAACAACGTGCTGAGGCTGCCGCCGCAGTAGGGCCGCGTGAACGCGACGGCCCCCGCCGAGAATTTATCTTGCACACGTCTGTGCAAATTCGTACACTGAAGTGATGATCACATCGGTGCGGCGGCGCGATGCGGTCGCCAACAGACAGGCACTGCTCGACGCCGCCGCGCGCGTGCTGCGCAAGACCCCACACGCGTCGATGGACGTGATCGCAGCCGAAGCGGGACTCACCCGCCGCGCCGTGTACGGACATTTCTCCTCACGCGATGCACTGCTCCGCGAACTCCTCGGCCGCGGCGCTTCGCGGATCTCGAGCGCGATCGACGAGATCCGCGACGACGACCCTGCACGGCACGTCGCACGCCTCGCCTCTGCGATCTGGCTCGCGATCGCCGATGTGAAGCTCGTGGCGCAGATGCTCGTCTCCGGGCCTCTCGAAGCGGCAGTCGGCGAGGCCGTCGCCCCCGTGCGGCGCGCACTCCGGGACGTCATCGAGGCCGGTTGCGCAGACGGATCCTTCCGGCAGGACGTCGACCCCGCCATCGTCGCGCACCTGATCGAACAGGCCGCGCTCGGCGTGCTCGATGTCGCCGTCACGCACGGGCTCCCCGACGCCGAGGCGCAGCGCATGCTCAGCGCGACCTCGCTCGGAATCGCCGGGCTCGGTTGGCGCGATGCGCAGGCGATCATCGGCGCCGTGTCAGTGCCCCGGACGGGAGACGTCGAATGACCGACCGCCAGAACGATGAGGTGCCGATGATCGCGGCGCGGGGCGTCGCGGTCGGCCCCCTCCGCGCCACCGATGTCGAAGCACGCCGCGGCAACGTCACGCTCGTCGCCGTCGAAGGCGGTCAGCGCGCCGATTTCCTCGCGCTCATCCTGGCGGGACGGATGACCCCGAAGTCGGGCGCCGTGACGATCGACGGCGCAGACGATCCGAAAGCGCTGCGCCGCCGCGTCGCGATCGTCGATTCCCCCGACACCACGGCCCCCGCCGGCGAGCTGCCCCTTTCGCATGTCGTCGTCGAAGACCTCCTCTTCGCCGGTCTCCGCGCCCCGCGCCGCGCCGCGCGGAAGCTGCTCGCCGATGAGGGGCTCGGCGACCTCGCCGCCACGCCGATCGGAGCTCTGTCCGCGGCCGACCGGATCCGCGTGCTCACCCGCACCGCCGCCTCGCCGCCCGATGTCGATGTGCTCGTCATCACGGCGCCCGACCGCCACGGCGGCGATACCGCGGCCTGGCTCGACACCGCGCGGGCGTGGGCCGCCCGGGGGTACACCGTCATCGTTCTCGCTTCGGGCGCCGCTGTCGACGCCGCATCCGAAAGGCTCCCATGAAGTTCGTCGCTCTCGTCCGCACCGAGCTGAAACGGCTCACCGGATCGCCCATGCAGGTCTTGGCGCTCGTCGCCCTCATGGCGGTGCCGCTGCTGTACGCGGGGCTGTATCTGTGGGGCAACGACGACCCCTACGGCAACCTCGACAGCGTCCCAGCGGCGCTCGTCGTCGATGACGAGGGCGCTGTGCAGGACGGCGACGACGTCAATTACGGCGAGCAGGTGCGCGACGACCTCATCGATGACGGAACGCTCGATTGGCACGAGACGAGCCTCGCCGACGCCCAGAAGGGCCTGACCTCGGGCGAGTTCGATTTCATCGTGCGCTTCGGACCGACGTTCTCCGAATCGCTGACCTCGATCGCCGATGACGACCCGACGAAAGCCGTCGTCGAGCTGACCACGAACGATGCCAACAGCTACCTCGCCGGCACCATCGCCGACACCGTGACCGACACGGTGCGCGACTCGCTGACTCAGGAGGTCGGGGAGACGGCCGCGCGCACGCTGCTCGACTCGGTCGCCACGATCCGCTCGGGGCTGGGCGACGCCGCAGACGGCGCCGCGACGCTGGCCGACGGCACCGCGAGCGCCAAGGACGGCGCCGATGCGCTCTCCGCGGGAGCGCAGGAGGCCTCGAGCGGAGCTGCAGAACTCGCCTCCGGCCTCGCCGCGCTGAACTCGTCGGTCACGCAGATGCCCGCCCAGGTAGCGGAGCTGAACGACGGCGCCCATCAGGTGGCAGACGGCAACGCCCAGTTGAACGCCCAGGTCGCTCCCGCCGCGCAGCGCGTCGCCGACGCGGTCGCGCGCGTGCCGAGCGAGCAGGACATCCGCGATCGACTGGCAGAGCTCGGTCTGCCCGCCGAGCAGATCGACGCCGTCGCGGGCATCGTCGCACCGGCGAACAACGATCTGCACCAGGCGAACGACGAGGTGCAGGCCGCCGCGGGCGCCGTCGCCCAGCTCGCCGACGGGGCGCGCCAGGTCGCCGACGGCACCCAGCAGCTGAACGACAGCATGCCGGCTCTCACCGACGGCGTCTCATCCGCCGCGACGGGCGGACAGAGCCTCGCGGACGGCGTCGGACAGCTGGCCGACGGATCCGCCGAGCTCGCCAGCGGCCTCGGCGAGCTGCAGGACGGATCCGCGGAGCTGTCGAGCTCGCTCGCCGACGCCGTCACCGAGATCCCCGACCAGTCGGAGGACGAGCGGGAGACGGCCGCGAAGATGATGTCGGATCCGGTGTCGGTGACGTCCGACGCCGAGACCGAGGCCTCGTCGTACGGCGCGGGCATGGCGCCGTTCTTCATCAGCCTCGCGGCGTGGATCGGCATCTACGCGCTGTTCCTCATCGTGAAGCCGTACTCGCAGCGGGCCGTCACGGCGCTGCGCAAGCCGCTGCCGATCACCCTCGGCGCGTGGGCGACGCCGGCCGTGCTCGGCGTGATCCAGATGGTCGCCGTGTTCCTCATCGTGGCGTACGGCCTCGGGTACTCCGTTGCGCATCCGGTCGGCATGCTCGGCATCATGGCCATGACCTCGGTGACGTTCGCCGCGATCATCCTCACCCTGAACGTGCTGCTCGGAAGCGTGGGCCAGTTCCTCGGTCTCGTGCTGATGGTGCTGCAGCTCGTGTCGGCCGGGGGCACCTTCCCGTATCAGACCCTTCCGGCGCCGCTGCGGGCGCTGCACGAGGCGCTGCCGATGAGCTACTCGGTCGACGCGATCCGCCAGCTCATGTACGGCGGCGACATGTCGCGCGTGTGGCATGACGCGGCGTTCCTCGGCTGCTGGCTCGTGATCGCGTTCGGCATCGCGTTCATCGCCATCACGCGGATGACGCGCACCCGCACGATGCGCGACCTGCGTCCGTCCCTGCTGGGATAGGCCACGGCCTCGACACGACCGGGGCGATACGCTCGGGTCCATGGACATCGCGATCAACGCTCTCGCGTTCAACGTCGCGATTCCCGAGCACCTGCGCTGGCGCGACGTGCGGCGCGGTGAGGAGTTCGAGCTGCAGTCGATCACGGTGCGCCTGCTGCCCGACGGATCCCTTGCCGCGAAGGCCTACGGGAAACCGGTGGCGGGCGGGCGAGGGGCGTACGTCTCGTTCGCGGTCCGTCGCAGCGACGAGATCGACGCGCTCATCTCGGACGCGGCCGATGCCGCATCGCGTCGCTGGGCGGAGCACCGCGGCCTGTAGCCTCGGCTCATGCGCTCCTTCACCGCGGTCGAAGCGCGCCGCGCGCGCTGGGCGAACCACTTGCTCGGCGGGTCCGGCCTCACCCCGACCGAGGTCGTCGACCGAGCGGTCGCCCTGCAGGGTCAGGACCTCCCGGCCGTACTACGAGCGATCGCGATGCGTTCTGCCCCCGGCACGACGGTCGACGATGTGCGCGCCGCCTTCGACCGCGGCGAGCTCGTGCGCTCCTGGCCGATGCGGGGCACATTGTTCGCTACGACGCCCGCGCACCTGACCAACCTGCTGTCGCTCACAGCGGAGCGGATCCATCGCTCCACCACGAAGCGCCGGGCTGAGCTCGGCCTCGACACCGCGACCATCAACAGGGCGCGCGAGGTCCTCGCACCGCACGGTGCGCTCACTCGAACGGAGGTGCTCGCGCTCTGGACCGAAGCCGGCCTCGCGCCGTCGGGCGGGCGCGGATACCACCTGATCTTCCACCATGCCGTCTCCGGGCTCTGGCATTGGGGTGTCTTTCGCGGCAAGGTGCAGTTGCTGACCTTCACCGATCGTGGGCGCGCCGTCGAGGATCCACTGCCCGAGATCGTGCGCCGCGTGGTCGCTTCGCGGGGGCCGATGACCGAAAGTGACATCGCGTGGTGGTTGAAACTGCCGAAGACGCAGGTGAGACCCGCACTCGACGGGCTGACCGAGGTGTCCGTAGAGGGCGCCCCCGCATGGGTTGCGGGGGAGATTCCGGATCCGGGCGATACGGGTGTGACGTTGGCTCCCGCGTTCGACGAATGGATCCTCGGCTACGAGAATCGCGATCTCACCGCGCCGCCGGCGATGATGCGCGCGCTCGTGCCGGGCAAGAACGGAGTGTTCCGGCCGCCCGTGCTCGTGGACGGCACGACCGTCGGCACCTGGCAGCAGCGCACGGCGAGCCGCCGCGAGCCGAGCTTCGAGCTCACCGAGAAGGTCAACGCCGCGACGCGGAAGCGCATCGAGGCGGCCGTCGCCGCCTGGCCCCACGAATAGATCAGCGACGCCGAGCACCGGACTCATCCCAGGATGCAGTTCGAGCCACAGGGTCAGCGCGTCGGGTGCCGTCTCGGTCATGGCGCGGCAGGCGCGGGCGACATCATCCGCGCGGACGGAGGATGATGACGGGAGAGAAGCCGCTATCGACGCTCGCCGAGATCGCGGATCCCGAGCATCTCGCCGCCCTCCGCGCGACGCTTCGATAAGCGTCGACCACGTACACCAACGGGGGCGCCCTTACGATGAGACTCGACCGGCTGAAGGAGACAGAATGCACCCCCGGACCCCGAACATCGGCGCCGTTGCGCGCGCGGCCGGGGTGTCGGTCGGGACCGTCTCGAATGCGCTGAACGCGCCGGATCGCCTCGCGCCCGAGACGCTCGACCGCGTGCTCGGCATCATCGATGAGCTCGGGTACATCCGCAGCTCGGCCGGTCGCACCCTGATCCGCAACGCGGCGGACGACTTCAGCCTCATCGTTCCGGACATCGACAACTCGCTGTTCGTCGACATTGCGCGGGGCGCTCAGCTCACGGCGGCCGAATCCGGTCAGCGCCTCGTGATGGCCAACAGCGGGTTCTCCTCGCGCGACCTCGTGACGGGCAGATCCGCCCATGACGCGCAGGACGACTTCCTCGGATACTTCGCCGAGGCCCGATCCGGCGGGGTGCTCGTGTGCGCGATGCGCGACCCCACGACCGGAATCGCGCGGATCAGGAACCACGTGCGCCCGATCGTCGTCGTCAACTTCGACGTGCCGGGCGCCGACTGGTGCACCGTGCTGATGGACAACGAGCAGGCCGGCCGGATCGCCGTCGAACACATCGCGGACCTCGGCATCGAGCACGCGGGCTTCGACGTGCGAGTAGACGACGCCGTGGCGTTCGCGGATCGCGTGCTGCTGCCGAAACTCGATCCGCAGGCGGTCGTCGACACGCTCGCACTGCACCCCACGTGCTCATCAACCCAACTCGGGCTCAACCCCGCGCTCGAGCGGATCGGCTCCGCCGTCGCGCGCCGCGCCGTCGTTCCGGACGCGTGGGGCTGCTGCGGCTTCGCCGGAGACCGCGGAATGCTCCATCCCGAACTGACAGAGTCTGCGACCGCCGCCGAAGCGGCAGAGGTGCGCGGCCTCGGCGCCGACGCTCACGCCTCCTGCAACCGCACGTGCGAGATCGGCATGACGCGGGCAACCGGCGAAGATTACCGCCATGTCCTCGAGCTGCTCGAGGAGGCCACCCGCGTCTGAGCCTCAGACCTCTGCGCCGTATCGCTCCCGCTCGATCTGCTCCAGGCTCTTGCCCTGGGTGTCCGGCGCCCAGACGGTGCCGACGATCAGCGACACCGCCAGGATCGCGATGAGAATTGCGCCGAGCGTCGGCAGGCCGAGTACGTCGAGCCAGATGGGGAATCCGAAGCTCAGCAGGCCGACCATGATGCGCGCCGCGAAGAACAGCAGGCCCTGCGCCGATGCGCGGTACTGGGTCGCAAAGAGCTCGGCGGTCCACAGCCCGTAGAACGCCTGCGCGCCGATGCCCGAGGCGAAGCCCCAGAGGATCGCGAAGCCCCACAGCGGCAACGGCCCGTCGGGAAGGTAGACGAGCACCACCCAGCCGGCGATGCCGAGCGCGGCGCCGATGAAGAACAGCAGGCGGCGCGACATGCGGTCACCGAGCCAGATGAACACGAACGTGCCGACGACCGTCATCGTCCAGAGGAAGGCCTGCAGGTAGTACTGCTGTGCCGAGTCCGTAAGACCCGAGGCGCGGTAGACGTTGGGCATGAACATGCCGGCCTGTCCGGCCACGGTGTTCCAGAACGCATAGACGCCGATGAGGAAGGCGATCGCCATCAGGTTCTGCTTGCGGCCGAGCAACGCCTTGAAGCCGCGGCCCGCGACCGCCTTCGCACCTTGCTTCGTGCGGATGGCCTGCGTGTCCTTCCAGTTCTTCGACTCCTCGAGGCCGCGCCGCACCCACCAGGTGATGAACGCGATCACGAACAGGTGCAGGAAGATGACGCGCGCACCGATGAGGCCCGCAGGCGCGAGGAACGCCGCGAGGAGGAATCCGATGGCCGGGCCGACCGACCAGGCGAGCTGGGCCGTGCCGACGTGCGCAGCACGGCGCTCACTCGGGGCTTCCTCGGCGATGTAGGTCCATGCAGCGGGTACGCCCGCGCCGACCGCGATGCCGGTGAGGATGAACGCGACCAGCAGCATCCACTGGTTCACCGCGAACGCCGCGATGAGAACACCGACCATATAGAGGATCAGGTCATAGGTGTAAATGAACTTGCGGCCGTATCGATCACTCAGAGGTCCGCCGATGATCGCACCGACCGCGGCGCCGAACGCGTTCGCGCTGAGGGCCGCGAGCAGCCCTTCGAAGGCGCTATCGAACCCGAATGCCTGCTGCCAGAAGATCATCGAGGTCGAGATCGCGATGATCGACCCCGACTCGATGTAGTTGGACATCGCGACGGCGATAGTGGCCTTCCACCCCGTCACCTTCTTCGCTCCGATGCGCGCCATTTGCTTTTTGCCTGCCTGAGTCTTCGTTGAACTTGTGGGCGCTTTGAAACGATTCATGCGCCGGATCGAGACCTTACATGATTCGCATGGAAGCGCCATTCAGGCAGTCGGGCCACGCAGAAACGCTGCCCCCCCGGTGGGCCGGGGGGGGCAGCGTTTTCAGCGACGCACTCAGGCGGTCGGGACGAACCGCTCGAGCGAGGATCCGGGAGGAAGCGCCTCGTCGTTCGCACCCGGCAGCCGGACGATCGCGTCGACGCCCGTCGGCGTCTCGAGCGCGTAGCGGATGCCGTCCGCCTCCCGCCGCCAGGATCCGGTGATCTCGCCGTACGGCGAGTCGAACGAGACCTCGGCGTGATCGAGACCGCCCCCCGGCTGCGGCGCCCAGAGCACGCGCTGATACCCGGGCGCGGCCGGCGAGAGCCCGCCGATCACCCGGTGCATCCAATCGGCGACCGACCCCAGCGCGTAGTGGTTGAACGACGTCATGTCGCCCGGGTTGACGGTGCCGTCCGGCATCATCGAGTCCCAGCGCTCCCAGATCGTCGTGCCGCCCATGCGCACCGTGTACAGCCAGGACGGGCACTCGGTCTCGAGCAGGAGGTCGTATGCGGTGTCGAGGTGTCCGGTGTCGGTCAGCGCGTCGGAGATCACCGGAGTGCCGGCGAAGCCGGTCGCGATGCGGTTGCCCGCCTCACGCACGAGCTCGGCGAGGCGATCGCCTGCCGCGGCGCGCTCGTCGGCCGAGAGCAGACCGAATCGGATCGCGAGCGCATAGGCCGCCTGCGCATCGCTGGCGAGGAGCCCACCCGGCAACACATACTCCGCACGGAATACATCGCGCGCCTCGCTGGCGATCCGCGTGTACCGGTCCGCCTCGAGCGTGCGTCCGACCGCGTGCGCGAACTCCGCCATTCGGCTCGTCGAGTACGAGAAGTAGGCCTGCGCGACGAGGAACCTGTCGGTGCGCCCAGCGGCCGGATCGTGCGGGGGCGCGGCCGGATCCAGCCAATCGCCCAGCTGGTGCCCGGAACGCCAGAGTCTGCTGGGCCCCGCCTCGCGGATCATCCGCTCGACCCAGGCCGTGGCGCTGTCGAACTGCGCCTCGAGCACGTGCTCGTCACCGAACCTCTCGTGCAGGGTCAGCGGCGTCAGCACAGCGACATCCCCCCAGACGGCACCGGTCCTGATCGGCGTCCAGGTGGGGCCGCCCGGGATCGTCGGGACGAACCACGGCACGGTGCCGTCGTCGAGCTGCTCGATCGCCACATCGGCGAGCCAGTTCTCGATGAACCCGGCGCTGTCGAAGAGGAATGAGGCGGTCGGAGCGAACACCTGGATGTCGCCCGTCCAGCCCAATCGCTCGTCGCGCTGCGGGCAGTCGGTGGGAATGCTCACGAAGTTGCCGCGCATGCCCCACACCACGTTCTCGTGCAGCCGGTCGAGCTCGGCATTCGAGCTGCGGAACTGGCCGGTGCGGCGCATGTCGCTGTGCATCACGCGCGCGACGACGTCGCTGTCCGCAAGCTCGGTGACGCCGTGCACGGTGGCGTATCGGAACCCGTGGAACGTGAAGCGGGGCTCCCACGTGCGGGGCCCGCGACCGTCGAGGGTCAGCACGTCGTGCGCCGCCGCGAGCCGCAGCGGGCGGACCCCGAGCTCGCCGTGCTCGAGCACCTCGGCATGGCGCAGTTCGACGCGATGCCCCTCGGGCCCGTCGACGGAGATGCGGAGACGGCCGACGAGATTCTGCCCGAAGTCGATCAGGTGACCGCCGTCGTCGAGCCGCGTGATCTGGGCGGGCGAAAGCTCCTCGGTGACGCGCACGGGCGGCAGCACGGGCGCGACGAGCGTGGCCGGATCTCTCTGGCCGATGGCCACGGGTGACCAATCGCCCGCGACCTCGCCCGGCGAAGACCACCCGGCGATCTCGGCGCGCGCGTCATACTGTTCGCCGTCGTACAGGCCCGACACGAGGATGGGGCTGGGCGCCGCCGTCCAGTCGCGGTCGGTCGCGACCGTGACGACGGATCCGTCCGTGAGAGTGACCTCGAGCTGCGCGATGAGCGACTGGTCGGTGCCGTACAGGTCGCGGTACCCGCCGTTGAAGCCGAGTCGCCCGCGGTACCAGCCGTCGCCGAGCCACGCGCCGATCGCGTTGTCGCCCGGCGTCAGGTGCTCGGTCACGTCGAACGTCCAGTACACGAGTCGCTCGTCGTACACGGTCCAGCCCGGGGTGAGCTCGTGGTCGCCGACTCGCTGGCCGTTGATCTCGACCTCGGCGAGCCCGTGCGCTGATACGTACAGGCGCGCGCTCGACACGTCACCGGTCAGGGAGAACTCGCGGCGCACGAGCGATGCGGGGCGCTCGGTGTCCGGCTCTTCATCCCATCCGGGTCCAACCGGCCGGGCGCTCCAGTCGTCGGCGCTGAGCAATCCCGCCTCGACCGTCGCGGACTCGCTCCACGCCGACCAGGTTCCGTCGGATCCGCGCACGCGCACCCTGACGTCCGCGCGCTCTCGCGATGCGAGCGGGGCGAAAGGCCAGGCGACGAGCACCTGATCGGCGCCCGATCGGCGCGCGGTCGTGACATCTGACCCGCGGGAGACTTCCGTTTCCCACTCGGCCTGGCGCCACCCCGGCGCGGCCTCGATCCGCCAGCTGAGCCGCGGCGCGCTGACGCCGATTCCCATCGCGTCGTCCGCCTGTTCGAAACGCAGCGCACTCACGCGCATTGTTGATCCTCTCTGCACGCCGGTCACCCCTTGACGGCGCCGGCCGTCAAGCCCTTCTGAATGCTCTGGTTGAGCACGAGGTAGATGGCCAGCAGCGCGAATACGTTGATGCTGACGGCCGCGAAGAGCGGTCCGTACTGGGTCGTGCCGAAGTCGCCGTTGAAGTTCAGGAGCGCGACCTGGAGCGTGCGGAGCTTGCCCGAGTTCGCGAAGGTCAGCGAGATGAGCAGGTCGTTCCAGAAGAAGAAGAACTGCACCAGCCCGACCGTGAACAGACCGTTGCGCATCATCGGCACGGCGATCGAGAAGAACTGCCGGTAGATGGATGCGCCATCGAGCGTGGCCGCCTCGAAGACCTCGCGGGGAATCGCTCGGAAGTAGGTCGCCATGAGGAACACGGTCAAGGGCATGCCGGTAGCGGTATATGTCAGGAACAGCGGCCAGAGCGAGCCCGTGAGGCCGGTCTGGAAGTACGCGCTGAAAAGCGGCAGCAGGATCATCTGGGCCGGCACCATGATGCCCGCGAGGAAGATCATGAGCACGGCGCCCCGCCCCTTCCAGACGAGCACCTCGAGTGCGAAAGCCGCGGCCGTGCCGAACAGCAGCATGCAGAACAGCGCGGGCACGACGGTCACCGTGCTGTTGAGCAGGGCAGAGCCGAGACCGGCGGTGTCCCATGCGGTGGCGTAGTTCTCGAAGCTCCATTCCTGCGGAAGCGCCCACGTCGGTTCCTCGAGGAACTCGCGCTGCGACTTGAAGGATCCGAGGAAGAGCCAGACGAGCGGGTAGCCGACGATAACGAGCAGCGCGGCGACCGCGATCCAGAGCGGAGCGCGGCGCAGGCGCACGCGGGCACGCTGACGGCGGCGCGGCACGCGGATCCGTTTGTCGCGCGATCCTGAGGTCGTCATCATGCGGGTGGACTGCGTCGTATTCATCGGGAGCCGTCCTTCGTCAGGTCACGCCGCGAGCCGCGGAAGACGAAGATCGTCACGATGAGACAGATGATCGTCAGCAGCATTGCAAGGGTGGATCCGTAGCCGTACTCGCCGTAGGTGAAGGCGTGGTCGAACACGGAGATCGTCAGGGGGCTGGTGCTCGTTCCGGGCCCGCCTGAGGTCAGCGCCATCACGCTGTCGAAGACCTTGAGCGTGCCGTTGATGGAGAAGATGACCGATGAGATCAGCACCGGGAGCGACAGCGGAATCACGATGTGGCGCACGAGCTTCCAGCCGCTCGCGCCGTCGATGCGCGCCGATTCGAGCACGTCCTCCGGAATGTCGACGAGGCCGGCGTACAGCAGCACGCCGTAGAAGCCCATCGAGCGCCAGATGTCCATGATTGCGATCACGACGAAGGCGCTGCCACCGTCGCCGAACCAGTCGACGGGCACACCGCCGAAGCCCGAGAGCATCGAGTTGACGACGCCCTCGGTCGGGGCGATCGAGAACAGCTGTTGGAACAGCAGCGCGACGGCGACCGTGGGCATCACGATCGGGAAGAACACGAGCGTGCGCACAACACCGGACGCTCGCTTCAGCCCGAACACGTACAGCAGCGACAGGAGGTAGCCGACGACAACCTGCCCGACTGTCACGACGAGCGCGTACTTGAGGGTGAACAGGAGCGCCTCGTGCGCCCTGGTATCGCCGATGAGGCGCACGAAGTTGTCGACGCCGACGAACTCGAAGCCGCTGATCGCGTTGCCCTCGAACACGGTGTAACCGAGCGACACCACGACGGGCACCAGCATGATCACCGAGTAGATGATGAGCGCAGGCGCGAGCAGCACGAACGCCGCTCGCCTGTCACCGAGAATGTTCTTCATCCGGGATATCTCCTCCAGCCGGTGTGGGCGGCGTGTCCCGCCGCCCACACGCGGATCAGATGTCGGCCTGAACCAGTTCCATGAACTCCTCAGCGGAGATGGATCCGGTCACGAGGGGGGCGGCGTTGCGCTGGCTGGTCGTCGTCGCCTCGGCCGAGAACAGCGCCTCGAACCAGAGCACGGTCGTCTCTGTCTCGGCAACCTGCTCCTGCACCATGCTGGTGAGCTCGGGAACGTCGGCGACCTCTTCGTTGAGCGTGAAACCGGACACGCGGTTCTCCTGCTCGAGGGCGGTCGAGCCGTAGTTCTCGACGATGCACTCGAGCCAGCCGGTCGTGTCGTCGTTCACGAGGTTCGCGTTCATCGTCAGCGGCAGGCCGACGTTGGCGGCGAGCTGCGAGCGGTCGCCCGCGCCGCCCTCGACGCCGGGGAACGGCATGAAGCCGACGTTCTCGACGCCGATCTGGTTCATCTCGGGGTCGTTCAGGCCGCTGAGGAACCAGCTGCCCATGTAGAACATCGCGGCGGATCCGTTGAGGAACTGGTTCTCGCTGGTCGCCATGTCGATCGAGCCGACGCCCTTGCCGAACCAGCCCTCGGCGCCGAGGTCGGCGATCGCCTGCGCGGCCGCGACGTACTCGGGATCGGTGAGCTCGGCCTCGCCGTCGGCCACCTTCTGCATCGCGTCGGGGCCGAGGTCGCGGAAGATGTAGCTCGAGATGAGGCGGGTGATGCGCCAGCCCTGCTCGCCGCTCGCGGAGAACGGCTGCACGCCCGCGGCGTTCAGCGTCTCGGCGGCCGTGACCATGTCATCGAACGTCTGCGGCTCGTCGATGCCGTTGTCGGCGAAGAGCTGTTTGTTGTACCAAATGCCCTCAACGTTGTATTCGAACGGCAGGGCGTTGAATCCGCCGTAGAGGCTCTCGATCGTCGAGACCGCGGCGGGCTCGATCTGGTCGGCGATGCCGAGGTCACCGAGGACCTTCTCGAAGTCGGCGACGTGGCCGGCCTCGGCGAGCTCGGCGGTCAGCGACGGAGCGTTGCCCGCGGAGAACAGCACCGGGAGGGCATCCTGGCCGGCCTGCAGCTGCAGCTGCTGGTCGAGGTTCGTCTGTGGGGTCGTCTCGATCTCGACCGGCATGGCCTCGGCCTGCTCCGAGCACGCGCCGGCGGCGAGGGTGTCGAGCACGGCGGGGACCTCGGCGTTCTCGACGTTGACGAGCACCGACAGCGAATCGGCGCTCGCAGCGCCGCCTCCGCCGCCCGAGCAGGCCATCAGCGCGAACGCCGATGTGCCGGCGACGGCGACCATTGCACCTCGCGTCAGGGTCTTGCGCGTGAGTCTCATGAATCCTCCTTGATTCGCGGTCCTACCCGGCCGCGTATGGTTTGAAGCGGTTCAACGCTAAGCTTGAAGCGATTCAATTGCAAGCGCGCACGCAAATCCGAGACAGAATGTGATGATCATGAAGCACTCGAACTCCGGCCGGCCGTCGATGAAGGACGTCGCGCAGCACGCCAGCGTGTCGATGGGGACGGTCTCGAACGTGCTGAACAACCCGTCGGTCGTCACCGACTCGACCCGCGAGCGCGTCGAGAACGCGATCAGCGAACTCGGCTTCGTGCGCAACGACGCGGCACGACGCCTCGCCGTCGGCCGGTCGCACACCGTCGGGTTCGTCGTCGTCGACCTGGGCAACTCCTTCTTCCTCGACATCACCCGCGGAATCGAGGCAGGCCTCGACGAGCAGTCCCGCCAACTCGTGCTCGCCAACAGCGACGTCGACTTCGACAAGCAGAACCAGCACCTGTCGCTGTTCGAGGAGTCGCAGCTGAGCGGGCTCATCCTCGCGCCGCTCGACGCGCCGCTCGATGCCGCGCTCGCCGTGCGCAGCCGCGGCACGCCCCTCGTGTTCGTCAACTGGCCCGGCGAGGGCGACTCCTGCGGCGTCGTGAACGACGACGAGTACGGCGGCTACATCGCCGCGCGCCACCTGATCGAGAACGGACGCAAGAAGCTCGTCTTCTCCGGCGGACCCTTCAGCCTCAGCGCCGTCGCCGCGCGACTGCGCGGGGCCGAGCGCGCGGTTGCGGAGACGCCCGGTGTAAACCTCGAGATCGTCGAGACCGAACGCATCACGATGCGCGGCGGGACGGAGCTGGGCGATGAGCTCGCAGCTCGCAGCGCGAGATCGCGACCCGATGGGCTGATCGCCGCGGCCGACGCGCTCGCGGCGGGAGCGATCCATGCCCTCCAGGTGCACGGCATCGACGTGCCGCGCGACATCGCGGTCATCGGCCACGACAACAACCACTTCGCGCACGACAACACCGTGCCCATCTCCTCCGTCGCCCAGCCCGGCCACGACATGGGGCTGACCGCGGCCGCTCTGCTGCTCGAGGAGATCCTCACACCGAACGAGCACACCCACCGCACCGTGACGATGCAGCCCTCGCTCGTCGTGCGGGAGAGCTCGGGGGCGTAGGGACAGAGCTCCTTGCAGTCACGCTCTCGGCGAAGCTCCTACGCCGCCGGCGCGACGCGAAGCTGCTTGATGTTCGTCGCGGCGAGCAAGTAGCGGCGTCCGATGAGGTAGGCGCCAGCGATGCCGACGTCGTCGCCCAGAGTGCTGTAGTCGATGACGAGATCCTTCGTCGCCAAGGCGCGTGCGCGCTCGTAAACGACGCTGCGGACACCGGCGAGGACGTCATGGCTCACTGAGGCCAGCGCGCTCGTGATGACGACGCGCCGCGGATTGAGCACGTTGCAGAGCGTCGCGACGACCTCGCCGAGCTTCTCGGCACCTTCCCGAACCACCTGCGTCACGTGCGGATCCCGGCCGCGCAGCAGGTGCGCGAGCAGATCCGATCCGCGCAGATCGGTATCGTGATCGGCGAGACCGGCCGCCTCCAAACGTTTCAGCATCGCCGGAACCGCGGCGGCGGCCTCCACACAACCGCGCGCGCCGCAGTTGCACAGAACGTCCTCAGCACCGGTGCACGGGATGTGCCCGACATCGCCGGCGGATCCGTTCGCCCCGCGGAAGATGTCGCCGTTTCCGTCGACGATGCCCGCTCCGATTCCGGTTCCCAGCTGTATCGCGATCAGCGGAAGCGAGTCCGGTCCGAGGTGTCCGGCCTCGCCGACCGCGCGCACACTGCAGTCGTCCTCCAACAGCGCGGGGCACCCGAGGAGCGTCTCCAGCATCTGCCCCATCGGGAAACCGTCCCACGATGGGATCACGGTCGGCCGCATCGGGGATCGGGTGCGCGAATCCACCCGCGCCGGAACGGCGATGGATGTGACGCATCTCGAGCGAGGCGGCGTGACGTGCCCCTCGTCGTGAGCCTCCGTGAATACCGCGTCGACGGTATCGGCGAGCGAGCGGAGCGCCCGGTCAGGGCCCTGCTCCGTCGCGAGCCGAACGCGGTGGCGCGCAAGGATCCGCCCCCGAAGGTCGACGAGCGCCACCGTCGTATTCACCACACCCATTTCGATCGCGATCACGGCCGCGATCTCGCCATTGAGCTCCACGTGGTCCGCAGGTCGGCCCCGGCGCAGCGGCCCCTTATCCGCAGCGCGCACAATCACGCCGCGATTCAACAGCCAATCGACATGCGTCGTCACCGTCGAACGCGGAAGGCGCGTGAGCCGGACGAGCTCGGCCTTGCTCGTGGACCCGTTATCCGCGATGCGTTTCGCCAGCGCGCTGAGTACGTCTTCAGTCAGGACTTGGGCGGTGGGCTCAGGGCCCGGCCAGGCCAACGTCGGCAGGTCAACGGTGCTCACGCTTCTAATTATGCTCCATTCCGTCATAAACCCGTCGTTGAACAACCTATTTGTGATTCGTAGTCTCGCTTATGCCTCGCGCGGTCGCGGGCATCCATCTGGGAGGAAAGGTCGTCAATGGCAGCAATCACTTACTCCGCATCGATCATGTGCGGAGACCTCGCGAACCTGCAACCGACGATCCAAGAGATCGAGCGAGTCGGCGTCGACGCCCTTCATGTCGATATCCTCGACGGCAAGTTCAGCCCCAGCATGCCGCTCGGGCTGGAGACGGTGCGCCGGGTGAGGGACGTCACCGACCTCACGATGGACGCCCACATCATGACGGTCGACAACGAGTTCTACGTGTCGGAGATGCTCGACCTGGGCGCAGAGAGCGTCACCTTCCATCTGGAGACCACGCTCCACGCGGACCGCCTCATCAATCTCGCGAAGAAGGCCGGCGCCCGCGTCGGCGTAGCGCTGAACCCCGCCACGTCGTTGTCGGTGCTGGAGTTCATCCTTCCGCGGGTCGACTCGGTGTGCCTGATGCTCATCAATCCTGGCTATGCGACCGACAAGTCGGAGAAGCAGGTGCCGTACGCGGTCGAAAAGGTCCGGCGGCTGCGCGCCCTCATCGACGCGCAGGACCTGAATGTGGACCTGCAGGTCGACGGGCGAGTGTCTCTCGAGGTCATTCCGGACCTGGTCCGCGCGGGCGCCACGAATCTCGTTCTCGGAAGCACGAGCCTGTTCGTCCCCGGCCGCTCGCTCGAGACGAACAAGGCCCTGCTCGACGAGGCCGTCGCGTCGGCGGGATCCAGCTCGTGAGCTACCTCGCCGCGCAGCGCATCGTCGCTGACGAGATCGCAAGCACTCTCGCCACCGTCGACGCGACCGCCGTCGACGAGCTCCTCGCCTCGATCCGGCGAGCCGACCGCGTGTTCTTCGTCGGCGTCGGCCGCGTGAAGCTCGCACTCGAGGCCATCGCGAAACGGCTGGCACACCTGGGAATCGACACCGTCATGGTCGGCCAGATCACGGAGCCCGCCATCACCGACGCCGACCTGCTCATCGTCGGTTCGGGCAGCGGCGAGAGCGCGATCCCGCTGGCGATCGCAGCGAAGGCACGATCATTCGGTTCGGCCGTCGCGCACATCGGATCCAACCCCGAGAGTTCGATGCGTCAGCACGCTTCCGTATTCGTACGGATCCCCGTACAGACGAAGCTCGCTCTGCCGGGAGAGGTGCCCTCGCAGCAACCGATGACGAGCCTGTTCGAGCAGTGTCTCCTGCTGCTCGGCGACTCCCTCGCACTCATGCTCATCGACGACATCGGCGCCGACCTGCACGGTCTGTGGCGGCACCACGCGAATCTCGAATAGGACGAAGGACAACAACTATGAGCAAATGGCTCGACCTGCACGACAAGATCATCATCGTCACCGGCGGCGCCTCCGGCATCGGCGCGGAGATCGCGAAGAACCTCACCGCGAACGGAGCAACCGTCATTGTCGGCGATCTGAACCCGACGCCCGAGGTGCTCTCCTACGCCGCGAAGGCCATCGCCGCTGACACCACCGACCGCGAGAGTGTGACGAACCTCGTCGCGGAGACCGTTGCGACCTTCGGGCGCGTGGACGGGCTCGTGAACAACGCGGGGGTGAACCGACCCCGCCTGCTCGTGGACCACTTCGGCCAGAACAGCGACTACGAAGCGACCGAAGCCGATTTCGACTTCATCACGAGCGTCAACCAGAAGGGGCCCTTCCTCTGCGCTCAGGCCGTCGTGCGGGAGTTCCTCAAGACCGGCGGCGGTGTCATCGTCAACATCTCGTCCGAGGCGGGCGTGGAGGGATCCGCCGGTCAGAGCCTGTACTCGGCAACCAAGGCAGCGCTGAACGGGTTCACGCGCTCCTGGGCGAAGGAGCTCGGTGGGCACGGCATTCGCGTCGTCGGAGTCGCCCCCGGCATCAACAAGCGCACGAACATGAACAACGACGCGAACTACGCGGCGCTGGCCTACACACGCGGGCTCGACCCGAACTACATCGACGACGACTACACCGGTTCCATCCCGCTCGGCCGCGTCGGCGAACACCAGGAGCTGGCGGACCTCGTCTCCTACCTGCTGTCCGACCACTCGACCTACATCACGGGCACCACCATCAACATCACGGGCGGCAAGTCCCGTTGACGGGACGGGCTGACCTCTCACCGACAAAGGAGTTCGGGTGACCACCACAACTGAGCGCAATACGCCGCGCAAGCAGAGCACCGTCCTGGTGCGCATTCAACGATTCGGGAACTTTCTCAGCGGCATGGTGATGCCGAACCTCGGCGTCTTCGTCGCCTGGGGCCTGCTCACCGCGCTGTTCATTCCGACCGGTTGGTTCCCCAACGAGGAACTGGGCGAGCTGGTATCGCCCATCATGACCTACGGGCTGCCGATGCTGATCGGCTACGCGGGCGGCCACATGGTGCACGGAGTGCGCGGAGGCGCCATCGGTGTGCTCGCCACACTCGGCGTCGTCATCGGTGCGGATGTGACCATGCTCATCGGAGCGATGGTCATGGGACCGCTTGCTGCGTGGCTGATGAAACAGATCGACCGCCTCTACGACGGCAAAGTGAAGCCCGGATTCGAGATGCTCATCAGCAACTTCTCGATGGGGATCCTCGGCGTCTTCCTCGCCATCGCTGGATACCTCGGCATCGGCCCGGTGTTCCAGGTCGTGCTGAACGTGCTGTCGGCGGGAGTGGACTGGATCCTCGCAACCGGCCTGCTCCCGCTCGTGTCGATCCTCGTTGCTCCGGCGCAGGTTCTGTTCCTGAACAACGCCATCAACCACGGGATCATGGGCCCGCTCGGCATCGAGCAGGTCGCCGAGTACGGCAAGTCCATTCTGTTCCTGGTGGACGCCAACCCCGGGCCCTCCGTCGGCACGTTGCTCGCCATCACCGTGTTCGGCGTCGGGATGGCCAAGCGCACCGCCCCGATGGCCGCAGTCATCGCTGGCATCGGCGGCATCGGCGAGGTGTACTTCCCGTTCGTGCTGATGAAGCCGAAGCTCGTGTTCGCCACCATGGGCGGCATGGCTACCTCGCTGTTTCTGCTGCAGCTGCTGGGCGGCGGAACGGTCGCGACGCCGTCTCCCGGCAGCTTCTTCGCGATGCTCGCGCTCACCCCGAGCGGGGCGCTTCTCGGCAACCTCGCTGGTTTCTTCGGCGGAATGATCGTGTCGTTCGTCATCGGTTGGGCGCTGTTGCGCGGAGAGCGCAAGCGATACAACGGCGAGGACGACGCGGAGCTCGCTACCGGCAGCGAAGCTGACCGTGAGCGTCACAACAGCGAAGTCCTGCGCGACGGCACCGATGGCGTTCGCATCAGCAAGGTCGTCGTCGCGTGCGACGCCGGGATGGGCTCGAGCGCGATGGGAGCGTCGGTGCTGAAGACGCAGATCCGCAAGCGCATGCTCGATGTGTCGGTGAGCAACTCGAAGATCGAGGAGATTCCTGCCGATGCTGACCTCGTCATCACTCACACCCAACTCGTCGACCGGGCGAAGAAGCTCCATGCCGACGGGCGCAAGAAGTTCATGACCATCACGAATTTCATCGAAGCCGACCAGTACACGGACATCGTCGATTTCATCGATGCTGTGCAGTCGGGGCGCGCGTCCGAACAGACCGTGTCCGCCGAGCGCGAGCCGGTCCTCGGCTCAGGCGTGTTCGGGCCGGGCACCATCGAACTCGGACGCGCATTCGGCACGAAGGAGGACGCCATTGCGGCGGCCGGGCAGCTCCTGGTGAACGGCGGCTTCGCCACATCCGCGTACATTCAGTCGATGCAGGATCGTGAGCGGGACACCTCCGTGTACGTCGGAAACCACGTCGCGATCCCTCACGGAACGAAATCGTCCGACGCGGAGATCCTCCGCACCGGTGTGTCGATGGTTCAGGTGCCGGACGGAATCGACTTCGATGGCGACACCGCATACGTTCTCTTCGGCATAGCGGGCAAGGCCGACGAGCACCTCGAGGTACTCGGCCGGATCGCAGAGTTCTGCGCCGACGAGAACAATGTCGACCGTCTTCGCCGGGCCACGACTGCCCAGGAAGTCCTCGACCTCATCAACGCGTAGGGCAACGCGAAGGGCGAGTTGCGGGAACGTCCGCAACTCGCTTTTCGCGTTCGCGCGCCCTATTTCCTGAGCACGAGCGCCAGCTGTTCGACGGCCCAGTCGAGCTCCGTCGCGCGGATCGTGAGCGGCGGCGCCATGCGGATCGTCTGGCCGTGCGTGTCCTTCACGAGCACGCCGCGCGCGAGCAGCCGCTCGCCGATCTCACGTCCGGTGCCGACGGCCGGATCCACGTCGATGCCCGCCCACAGCCCGACGCATCGCAGTTCCGTCACACCGTGACCGATGAGCGGCTCAAGGCGGTTCGCGAGGTGTTCGCCGAGCGACCGCGCCCGCTCCTGCCACTCGCCGGTCGCGAGCATGTCGACCACCGCGTGGCCGACCGCCGCGGCGAGCGGGTTGCCGCCGAAGGTGGATCCGTGCTGCCCCGGCTCGATCACGCCGAGCACATCCTCGTCGGCGACGACCGCCGACACCGGCACGATGCCTCCGCCGAGCGCCTTGCCGAGCAGGTACATGTCGGGCACGACGCCCTCGCGGTCGCAGGCGAACGTCTCGCCGGTGCGGCCGAGCCCCGACTGGATCTCGTCGGCGATCATCAGCACCCGCCGCTCGCGCGTGATCTCGCGCACGGCGGTCAGGTATCCGTCGGGCGGCACGATGATGCCCGCTTCGCCCTGGATCGGCTCGATCAGCACCGCTGCCGTGTTCTCGTCGATCGCTGCGGCGAGCGCCTCCGCGTCACCGAACGGCACCGTCGTGAAGCCAGGCGCGAACGGCCCGAAGTCGGCGCGCGCATCCTCATCGTTCGAGAACCCCACGATCGTCGTCGTGCGGCCGTGGAAGTTGTTCTCGGCGACGATGATGTTCGCCTGCCCGTCGGGGATCCCCTTGACGCGGTATCCCCACGCGCGCGCCACCTTGATCGCCGTCTCGACAGCCTCGGCGCCCGTGTTCATCGGGAGGACGAGATCCTTACCGCAGAGCTTCGCGAGCGCGGCGGCGAACGGCTCGAGCTGGTCGCTCGAGAACGCGCGGCTCGTGAGCGTGACGCGCGCGAGCTGATCCGTCGCGGCCTTCACGAGCGTGGGATTGCAGTGGCCGAAGTTCAGCGCCGAGTAGCCCGCGAGCATGTCGAGGTAGCGCCGGCCGTCGACGTCGTTCACCCATGCCCCCGCGCCGGTGGCGATCTCCACCGGAAGCGGCGCGTAGTTGCGTGCGATGTGCGAGGTCATGCTCCCGCTCCCCTCAGTTCGAGCGTGCAGCACTTGATGCCGCCGCCGCCGAGCAGCAGCTCCGACAGATCGATCGCGACGGGCGTGTAGCCGCGCTCTGCGAGCTGTGCCTCGAACCCCGTCGCGCGCGGCGAGATGAACACGTTGCGTCCGTCGCTGGCCGAGTTCAGTCCGAAGACGGATCCGTCTGCGTCTGCCACGCGGATCGCGCTCGGGAAGCGCTCCGCGAGGATCCGACGGCTCGCCTCGTCGAACGCGCCGGGCAGGTACGCGATCGTCGGCTCTGCACCGGGCGCGACCACGGGGTCCAGCACCGACAGCGCCGTGTCGAGGTGATAGAACCGCGGATCCACGAGGGTCAGCGAGACGACCTCGCGGCCGAAGATGTCGGCGACCTCGCGGTGACTCTCGTCGGAGGATCGGAACCCCCGCCCCGCGAGGATCACGTCACCGGCGAGCAGGAAGTCGCCCTCGCCCTCGTTCGTGGTCTTCGGTTCGACGACCTCGAACCCGCGATCGTGGAACCACTCGGTGAAGAACTTCTCCTCGCCGCTCCGCTCGGCATGGCGGAACTTCGGCGGATACGCGATGCCGTCGATGACGAATCCGCCGTTCGCGGTGTAGACCATGTCGGGCAGGCCCGGCTGCGAATCGATCAGGTCGATCTCGTGTCCGAGCGCCCGGTACGCGTCGTACAGCTTCTGCCACTGCGACACCGCACGCCGCGTGTCGGTGGGATCATCCGGATGCATCCACGGATTGATGGAGTACGACACCGTGAAGTGTTCCGGTCGGCACATCAGGTATGCGCGCAGCTGCTGCGTGCGCTCGACCCGCTCGGCCGGTGCCTCGATCGTCTCGGACATCTGACGCTCCTCGTTGTGAAACGAATGGCGGACGCAGTCCCTGGGCCCGGCGGAGCAACTCAACGCCTTCGCACGGGCACGCCACGATTATTGTGTCATGCCGATTCGCGTCTCGCGCGGGCGCGTCATATGCTCGCGCCATGGACACCAACACAGAGCTTGAGGTTCTTGTCCGCCCCATCCGCGACGTCGATGCCGCAGACATGGGACGCGTCCACGCTCAGGTGTGGCACGAGACGTACGACGGCATGATCTCGTCGGCAGCGCTCGAGGCGGTCTCGCCGAAACGGCTCGCGGATCTGTGGAGCAACTACTCCGACCGCGGCGAGGATCACCGTCACGCGGCGGCTCTGGTCGACGGCCACATCGTCGGCTTCGCCGCCTCCGGCCCCGCACGCGACGACGACGCTCCCGCACCGCGCGAGCTGTACTTCGTCTTCCTGCTCGACTCGTGGCACCGCAAGGGCATCGGCCGCAAGCTGTTCGACGCCGTGGTCGACGAGGGCGAGCCCCTCTACGGCTGGATCGCCGAGAACTACCCCGGCGGCACGGGATTCTACGAGAAGCGCGGCTTCACGATCGACGGCACGAAGCGCACCGAGCCCTTCCTCGGCGAGGAGCTCACCGAGATCCGCTTCAGCCGGTGATCTCGATCTGGGCGCCGGAGGGGATCGACGAGATCACCTCGGGCGCCGACCTGCAGGCCATCATCGGCGACGCCCTCGCGGCCTCGCCGGACGGCATCCAGAGCGGTGACATCGTCGTCGTTACGAGCAAGATCATCTCGAAGGCGGAGGGGCGCTTCGTCTCAGCCGTCGACCGCGAGGACGCGATCACGGCTGAGACCGTGCGCGTCGTCGCGTCCCGCACCAACCCGGCCACCGGATCCACGACGCGCATCGTCGAGAGCCGTCTCGGCATCGTCGCCGCCGCCGCGGGCGTGGACGCGTCGAACACCCCGGACGGCACGATCCTGCTGCTGCCCGAGGATCCGGATGCGTCCGCCTGCGCGCTCGCGAAGAGCCTGCGTGCGCGCTTCGGCGTCGACGTGGGCGTGCTCGTCAGCGACACGCTCGGCCGCGCGTGGCGCGACGGACAGACCGACCAGGCGATCGGCGCCGCGGGCGTCACGGTCTTCGAGGATCTCCGCGGGTCCACCGACGCGCAGGGTCGCGAGCTGTCCGTGACGCTCCCGTGCGTCGCCGACGAGCTGTGCTCGGCCGCCGACCTCGTGAAGGGGAAGTCGACCGGTAGGCCCATCGCCGTCGTCCGCGGGCGAGGAGACCTCGTCGGCTCCCTCGACCTGCCCGGCGCGCGCACGATCCCTCGCACGGGGCCCACGGACATGTTCCGGAAGGGCTACGACGAAGCCTTCGCCGACGGGTACGCTGCCGGTCGCGGCGACGCCTGACGTTCGTTCTTTCACCTCTCGTTCACCCAGGGGTCTCGCGCTCGGCGCTTGAACAGGCTAGAAAAAGGTCTGATGCCTCCGACCGGGGCTGACCATCTTCCTGTTCGAAGGACTGCAATGCGATCATCTATGAAACGCGGGATCGGCGGCTGCGCCGCGCTCGCCGCCGCCTCCGCCCTGCTCTTCGTCCCGCAGGCCGCATCAGCGGCCACCGCGGACGAGACGACCGATATCCAGGTCATCGGCATCAACGATTTCCACGGCCGCATCGAGGCCAACCCCGGAAACGGCGTCGCTGGAGCGGCGAGCCTCGTCGGAGCCGTGCGGCAGTTCGAGTCGGAGAACCCGAACACGCTGTTCGTGTCGGCGGGCGACAACATCGGTGCCTCGACGTTCACGTCGTTCATCCAGCAGGACGAGCCGACGATGGAGTCGCTCGCTCTCGGCGGGCTCGATGTCGGTGTCGTCGGCAACCACGAGTTCGACCAGGGCTATGCCGATCTCACTGACCGCGTGCAGCCGTTCTACCAGCAGTTCAGCGCCGAAGAGGGCTACGGCCAGGACCTGACGCTCGGTGCCAACGTCTACATGGCGGGCACGCAGGATCCGGCGCTGAGCGAGTATGCGATCCGCGAGGTCGACGGCGTGCGGGTCGGCTTCATCGGCACGATCACGGCCGACACTCGGACTCTCGTCTCGCCGGCCGGCATCTCCGAGATCGAGTTCGGCGACCAGGTCGAGGCGGCCAACCGCGTCGCGGCCGAGATCGCCGACCAGGTCGACGTGACCGTGCTGCTGACGCACTCGGGCGCCGAGGTTTCCGGCGACGATGCCGCAACCTGCGACGAGATCGCGAACGAGCAGACCGAGTTCGGTGCCCTCGTGCGCGACGCGTCGCCGGAGATCGACGCGATCCTCTCCGGCCACACGCACCAGGCCTACCCGTGCACGATCCAGGATCGCCCGATCCTGCAGACCGGCAGCTACGGCGCCAACATGTCGCTGCTCGATATCGCGGTCGACACCGCGACGAAGGAACTCGTGTCGGTGAACGCCTCGCTCGTTCCGCTGGTCGATGAGGAGGCGGAGGAACTCCTCTTCCCGGCCGCCGAAGACATCCAGGCCGTCGTCGACGCCGCCGTCGCGTTCGCCGCCGTTCAGGGCAACGAGCCCGTCGGCCAGATCAGCGCGGACATCCTGCGCGGCGGTGAAGTGCCCGGCGACGACCGCGGCGTGGAATCGCCGATGAACAACCTCGTCGCCGACGTGTACCTGTGGTCGACGACCGAGTACGCGAAGTACGGCGGAGAGCCAGCTGACCTCGCGCTCATGAACGCGGGCGGCCTGCGCGACGACCTGCTTTACGCCTCGAGCGAGGTCGGCGAGGGCGACGGCGTCGTCACGTACGCCGAGGCCGCTGCCGTGCAGCCGTTCGCGAACACCCTCACCACGAGCGAGCTCACGGGCGCCGACATCGAGCAGATCCTCGAGGAGCAGTGGCAGCCGGGCGAGGACCGCCCCAAGCTTCAGCTTGGCATCTCCGAAGGATTCACCTACGAGTACATCGACGAGGCCGAGCCCGGCGAGCACGTGCAGTCGATGACGCTCAACGGCGAGGCGCTCGACCCCGCCGCCACGTACACCGTCACGACAAACTCGTTCGTCTCGGCGGGCGGCGACGGATTCACGGGCTTCAACAACGGCCCGGCCCGCGACTCCGGTCTCATCGACCTCGAGACGACCGTCGACTACTTCGCCGCGCACGACGTCGTCGACCCGGCGCCGCTCGGCCGCGCCGCCGTCTACGAGGAGGCGGAGCCGACGCCCGACCCCACGCCTTCGGAGGAGCCCACTCCGGCACCTTCGGAGGAGCCGACCGCGGCACCTTCGGAAGAGCCAACCGCTGCTCCGTCGGAGGAGCCGACGGCCGCGCCGTCCGAGGAGCCCACCGCGGCACCGTCTGAGGACCCGACAGCGGCTCCCTCGGCCGGACCGACCGAGGCGCCTCTCGCGCCGACCGGCGGCGACGTCACCTGGGGCCTCGGCTTCGGTGCCGCGGCGCTGATGGCAGCGGGCATCGTGCTCGCCGCCCGCACGCGCAGCCGCAAGGCGTAGACCCGAACGAAGCCGGGGGCCGACTGGCCCCCGGCTTCGTCGTTCCCGGTTCTGTCGGAGTGACCGCTCAACTCGGTTCGGTTCCGTCGGAGATTTCCCGCCGGCACCGCGTCGCACGCCGTCCGAGCGTGGAATCTCCGACAGAACCGGAGCACTCGCCGGCGCCGCTCCGACAGAACCGGGCGGTACGCGGCGCCACCCAACCGTTCACCTGGCGTTCACGGCCGCACCACTCGTATACAAAACACTGGGGCCATGCGAAAAAGCCCCCGATACCTCCTTGCCGCAGGTGCGGCGTGCGCACTGGCGCTGTCGCCGGTCGCCGCCTCGGCGGCCCAGCCCGGCGACATCGAGCCCATCTACGACGCCATCGCCGACGCCCCCTTCGACCTGTCGGTCGCGGGCACGTTCGAGACCGGTATCTTCGACGCCGGTGCGAGCGAGATCGTGCAGGCGCACGGCAACCGACTCTTCTCGGTCAACGCCGACGCCGGCAGCGTTTTCGCGATCGAAATGACCGACCCGACGGCGATGGCCGAGCTCTACCAGGTCGGTGCCGAGGGCGGCATCGCGAACTCCGTCGCGATCCGCGACGACGGCCTCGGGGTCGTCGCCCTCGAGAACGCCGACGACAAGACCGCGCCCGGGCGCCTGCTGTTCTTCGACGCCAACGCCGACGAGCCGACCGTGCTCGGCGAGGTGACGGTCGGGGCGCTTCCCGACATGGTCACGATGTCGCCCGACGGCGCGTTCGCCGTTGTCGCGAACGAGGGCGAGCCCGCGGACGACTTCTCGAGCGACCCCGAGGGGTCGGTCGGTGTGGTGGCACTCCCCGAGACCATCGAGGCACCCTCTCAGGACGACGTGCGCATCGCCGACTTCCACGCGTTCGAGGGCGTCGAGCTCGATGACTCGGTGCGCGACGCATTCGGCCCGATCCTGAACGACGAGTTCCCGCGCTCGACGAACTGGGAGCCCGAGTACGTCACGGTGCAGGACGGCATTGCGTACGTGGCCATGCAGGAGGCCAACGCGATCGCGACGGTCGACCTCGCCTCAGCGGCGGTCACCGACGTGTTCGGCCTCGGCTTCATCGACCGCGGCACCGTGCCGCTGGATGCCTCCGACCGCGACCCAGAGGACGCGCCGACGATCAACATCGCCACGTACCCCGGCCTATACGGCGTGCCGATGCCCGACGGCGTGCACTCGTACCAGTCGAACGGCGAGACCTACATCGTCACGGCCAACGAAGGCGACGCCCGTGAGTGGGGCGACTACGTCGAGCCCGCTCGAGTGAAGGACCTCGGCACCGACGACGCTCCGGGAACAGGCCCGCTCTGCGAGAACCTCGCTTCTTATGAGGACGACGCGGCCCTCGGCCGCCTCGAGGTCACGACCGAGATGGGCTTCGACGACGAGCAGGGCTGCTACAGCGAGCTCTACGCCTACGGCGCACGCTCGTTCTCGATCTACTCGGCAGACGGCGAGCTCGTGTTCGACTCCGGCTCGCAGTTCGAGGAGCTCGGGGCCCGGCTGTCCGAGTCCACGCCGCTCGTGTTCAACTCCGGGCACGACGACAACGAGTTCGACAGCCGCAGCGACGCGAAGGGCATCGAGCCCGAGAACCTCACGATCGGCGAGATCGACGGCCGCACCTACGCGTTCATCGGCTTCGAGCGCCTCGGCGGTGTCGTGGTGTACGACGTGACCGATCCGGCAGCCTCCACCTACGTCGAGTACGTCAACAACCGCTCGTTCGACGTGTCGCTCGGCGACGCATACGAAGAGCTCGAGGCGTCGGGCGGCTCGGAGGAAGAGCTCGCCGCTCTCGTGAACTCGGTCGGCGATCTCGGGCCCGAGGGGCTCGACTTCATCCCGGCCGATGCCTCGCCCACGGGGATTCCCATGATCGTGGTCGGCAACGAGGTCACGGGCACGACGACGCTCTACACCCTCGACGGGGCACCCGTGGCGGCGCCGTCGCCCGAGCCGACCGAGACGGCAGCACCTGCTCCGTCGGAAGAGCCGTCGCCCGAGCCGACGGAGACCGCGGCACCCGCACCGGGCGAGGAGCCGGCACCGGCTGAGGAGCCGTCGCCTGCACCGACGGAAACCGCGGCACCTGCGCCGGCCGAAGAGCCGTCTGAGGAACCCACGCCCGCACCCACAGAAACGGCCGCACCCGCCCCGGCCGAGGACCCGAGCGCAGCTCCGTCGGAGCAGCCAGCGGCCGCGCCGGGCGAGGACCCGCTCGCGCCGACCGGTGGAGACGTGACCTGGGCCATCGGCCTCGGGGGTGCCGTTCTGATCGCGGCGGGAATCGTCATCGCCCGCACCCGCAGCCGGGCATAGCGCCAGCGCTCGGCCGAACCGGGCGCTTCGTGCTTCTCAGCTGGGATCGGTAAGAATACTGGGGTGACGAAAACGCGACCGACATGGCTTCAGGCCGTGGCCTCGCTGTTCGTCGTCGCCGCCATCGTTCTGGTCTGCTGGTGCGGCGTCTTCGTCGTACGCGGCCTGCTCTCGACCGACGAGCTGTCCGCATTCCTGACCCGGTTCCCGGGAGACGCGCCCCAGCTCGCCTCGACCCCCGACGGAATCCCCGCGTTCGTCTCGTGGACGCATTTCCTCAACGCTTTCTTCCTCGTCATGATCGTGCGCACCGCCCTCCGCGTGCGCGGCGAAAAGCGGGCGGGCGGGCTGTGGACATCGACCCGGGTGAAGAAGCGGCGCATGTCGCTCGCCCTCTGGGCGCACATCGCCGTCGATGTCCTGTGGCTCGCGAACGGCGTCGTCTTCGTCGTACTGCTCTTCACCAGCGGCCACTGGGCGCGCATCGTGCCGGTGAGCTGGGAAGTCTTCCCGAACGCCCTGTCCGCGCTCCTGCAGTACCTCTCGCTCGACTGGCCCACACACAGGGGCTGGGTGAACTACAACGCGCTGCAGCAGCTGAGCTACTTCGCGATCGTCTTCATCGCCTCCCCCATCGCGGCCGTCACCGGCTACCGGCTCAGCACCTTCTATCCGAAGGGCCCCGCGTGGCAGCGCGCGCTTCCCGACACCCTGGCGAAGAAGCTCCACTTCCCGACCATGCTGTTCTTCGTCGCCTTCGTCATCGCCCACGTCGGCCTCGTCTTCACCACCGGAATCCTGCGCAACCTCAACACGATGTACGGCGGCGCTGACCGCGTGAGCTGGGTCGGGTTCGCCGTGTTCGCCGCAACGGTCGTTCTGATGATCATCGGATGGCGCACCGCCCGCCGCGACGATTGGATCGCGAAGCCCGCCTCCTGGACGGGCGACGTCAGGATGATGAGGAAGTAGTGCGCGCACGCGTACGGTGGGAGAACACCCCCGACCAAGGAGCGCGATGATTCGCACGCCCGCCAGCCTGTACCGCGTCCTCGCGATCGCCGAGGCGATCACCTGGACGATCCTGATCTCGGCGCTGATCGCGCGCGCGGTCGGAGCTCCCGGCATCGTCGTGACGATCGGCGGGGGGCATCCACGGGTTCATCTTCCTCGCCTACGGGGCGACGGCGATCGTCGTGGCGTTCAACCAGCGCTGGTCGATCGGTCTCGGCGTGCTGGCCGTGGCGAGCGCGATCGTGCCCTACGCGACGATCCCGATGGAGATCTGGCTGCACCGCAAGGGGCGCCTCGAGGGCGAATGGCGCCTGGAGGAGTCAGATCACCCGCAGGATCGCACCTGGTACGACCGCCTGCTGCGCTGGTTCCTGCGCCACGCGTGGATCCTCGTGTCGCTCATCGTCGTCGCCGTCGTCGCGCTGTACGTCATCCTGCTCCTCGTCGGTCCTCCCGGCGGGAAGTAATAGGCGGATCAGCCCGCGGAGAGCCGCTCGTCCTCTTCCGTGACGACGAGCTGCCCGCAGGCCCCGTCGATCTCCTTGCCGCGGGTGTCGCGGATCGTCGTGGGGATCCCGCGGTCGTTCAACCGGCGCACGAACTCGCGCTGCGCCGCGATGGGCGAGGCGTCCCACACGGATCCGGGCGTCGGGTTCAGCGGGATCGGGTTGACGTGCACCCATCCCTTGCCGCGCTCGAGCAGCTTGTCCGCGAGCAGCTCAGCGCGCCACGGGTGGTCGTTCATGTCCTTGATCAGGGCGTACTCGATCGACACGCGGCGGCCGGTGCGCTCGTAGTAGCCGCGCGCCGCATCGAGCACCTCGTCGACCTTCCAGCGCGAGTTGACCGGGATCATCTCGTTGCGGAGCTCATCATCGGGCGCGTGCAGCGAGAGCGCGAACGTGACCGGGATCTCCTCGTCGGTGAGCTTGCGGATCGCCGGGGCGAGCCCGACGGTCGAGATCGTGATGCCGCGGGCGCTCATGCCGAGGCCCTGCTTCTTGTCGACCATCGTACGCACGGCCTGCATGACGCGCTTGTAGTTGGCGAGGGGCTCACCCATGCCCATGAACACGATGTTGCTGACGCGCTCGGCGCTGTTGTCGTCGTCGCGCTTGCCGCCCAGCTCGCCCGCCGCGATGACCTCGTTCGCGCGCACGACCTGGTCGACGATCTCCGCCGCCGACATGTTGCGGGTCAGGCCGTTCTGACCGGTCGCGCAGAACGGGCAGTTCATGCCACAGCCGGCCTGCGAGCTGACGCAGAGCGTGATGCGGCCGGGGTAGCGCATGAGAACCGACTCGACGAGGGCGCCGTCGTGCAGCTTCCAGAGGAACTTGATCGTGTCGCCGCCGTCGGTCTGCAGACGTCGCACCTCCGTGAGCAGGTTCGGCAGCAGGCCGGCGACGAGCTCGTCGCGGCCCTCCTTCGGCAGATCCGTCATCTTCTCGGGGTCGCGCGTGTAGTGCTCGAAGTAGTGCTTCGCGAGCTGCTTCGCGCGGAATCCGGGAAGGCCCAGCTCCTTGAGCTTGTCGACGCGTTCCTCGGGCGTGAGGTCGGCGAGGTGCTCCGGCGGCTTGCCCCGCTTCGGGCTCGCGAACTGCAGAAGCGGGCGTCCGGCCTCGTCCTTGCGCTGTTGCCAGCCCTCGGCCTTGGGCTTGACCTGGCGAATTCCCGACGTCGTCATGCCTCCACGGTACGGCCCCGACCCCGGGATCCGCTGGAGAATTCCAAGATGCTCCCCGGACACACGCCGCGGGGAGGGCAGTTCTCCCCATCGCGCGCGCGGGACGAAGCCCGTAGCTTGGTAATGTCCGGCCGGTTTCGGGGGAGCCCGGCCGGACTTCGCCTCACCCGGGGTTCCCGTCCCTCGCACAGCTTTCCAGGAGATCCCATGACTGTTTCCCGCCGCGCCCGCCTGCTCTCGGCAATCGGCGCCATCGCTCTCGTCCCCGCCGCGCTGACGGCCTGCTCGGGAGGCGCCGGCGGACAGTCCGCTGCCGACGCCTGCAAGGTCGCTCAGGACACCTTCACCGAGGTGAGCTCCGACATGGGCGGCCTGTCCTCGATGATGTCCGATCCTGAGGGCATGAAGCAGATGATTGCTGACCTCGACACGAAGATCGCCGAGGGCGGCGAGAAGATCACGAACGAAGAAGTCAAGTCGGTATACGACGACTTCGGTGCCGGAATCACGACGATCTCGGAGAGCCTCGACGCCATGGCGGACGACCCCACCAGCGTCGACACCGAGGCGCTCACCGAGGCCTCGGAGAAGCTCACGACCGCGGGCACCGACCTCGCCGAGGTCTGCGGCTGACCGAGCACCGCTGAAGGCGTTGTTCGCCGCTGAATTTGTCGGCGGCGAACAACGCCTTTCTCATGCACGCCGGTCGTCCGGCAGGCTGGGTCCATGCATCTCGATCTGGGCGTCAGAGACGCCGCCCCCGACGCCGTCCTCGCAGCCGCCCGTCACGCCGAGAGCGGCGACTTCGACGGCATCCAGGTGCCCGAGCTCGCCCACGATCCCCTCATCGCGTGCGCGCTCGCGGGGTCGGTGACCGAACGGATCCACACGGCGACCTCCATCGCCGTCGCGTTCGCGCGCAATCCGATGACCGTCGCGCAGGCCGCGAACGACGCGCAGCTCGCGTCGAAGGGGCGCTTCAGCCTGGGGCTCGGATCCCAGGTGAAGCCGCACATCGAGAAGCGGTTCTCGATGCCGTGGACGGCACCGGCGCCGCGCATGCGCGAGTTCATCGCGGCCGTGCGCGCGATCTGGGACTCATGGGAAACCGGCGAGCGGCTGAATGTGCGCGGAGAGCACTACACGCACACGCTCATGACGCCGATGTTCTCACCGGGGCAGAACCCGTACGGATCCCCCGAGATCTGGCTCGCCGCGGTCGGCCCGGCGATGACGGCGCTCGCGGGCGAGGCTGCCGACGGCTTCATCGCGCACGCATTCACGACGCCCGAGTACCTCGCGGAAGTCAGCCTGCCCGCGCTCGCGGACGGCCGCGCCCGCTCCGGCCGCAAGACGACCGACGTGATCCTGACGCCGTTCGTCGTGACCGGATCCGACGAGCCCGAGCGCGCCGCCGCCGAGAAGGCCGTGCGCAGCCAGATCTCGTTCTACGCCTCGACGCCGTCGTACCGACCCGTCATGGAACTGCACGGCTGGGAGAACGCGGCCGACGCCCTGCACGCGGCGAGCAGGCGCGGCGAGTGGGATCAGATGGGCCAGCTCATCACCGACGACATGATGCAGGCGTTCGCCACGTTCTGTGCGCCCGCGGATCTGCGCCCGGCGCTCGAGGCGCGCTTCGCATCCGTCGCGACGCGCGCCTGCGTCACCCTGGTATGACGTGCAGTCGGGGCCTCACTCGCGGTCCGGCAGCAGCCACGCGCGGTCGGACTCGACCCGCACGTGCGCAACGCTCTGCAGGTCGAGCACGTCGGCCGCGACGGGGTCGGAAACCGACGCGATGAGGTTTCCCGAATCAGTCTCGATCTCGTACTCGACGGTCGATCCGTAGAACACCGTGTTGAGCACGCGGCCGACGTCGCCCGTGGCCCGTTCCGACTTTTCCGCCGCACCCGTCGACAGGTGTACAGATTCCGGACGCACGAGCAGCTGGGCCGTGTCGCCGACCACGACGTCCGGATGGGCGGGCACGCGCAAACTATCGCCGAGCACAGCGGCCGTCGCGGTGCCGTCGCCGTGGATCGCCTCGACCTCGGCGTCCAGGAAGTTCGCGCGTCCGATGAAGTCTGCGACGAACATCGATGCCGGGCGCCGGTACACCTCGCTCGGCGCGCCGACCTGCTCGATGCGCCCCTTGCTCATCACCACGATTCGGTCCGACATCGTCATCGCCTCGTCCTGATCGTGGGTGACGAAGATGCTCGTGATGCCGAGACGACGCTGCAGAAGGCGGATTTCGTGACGCATCTGCACGCGCAGCTTCGCGTCGAGGTTCGACAGCGGTTCGTCGAACAGAAGTACTTTCGGTCGCATCACCAGGGCCCGCGCAAGCGCGACCCTCTGCTGTTGGCCGCCGGACAACTGATGCGGGGCGCGATCCGCGAGCCCGGACAGATTCATGATGGCGAGAATGCCGTCGACGTCCTCGGCGATGCGGCTCGCGGATATCTTCTTCAGCTTCAGGCCGTACGAGACGTTGTCGCGCACGCTCAGGTGCGGGAATAGCGCGTACGACTGGAAGACCATCGACATGGGGCGACGGTTCGGCGGCGTGGCGGAGATGTCGACACCGTCGAGGTTGATGGCGCCCTCGGTGAGAGTCTCGAACCCGGCGATCATGCGGAGCGTCGAGGTCTTGCCGCAGCCCGAAGGGCCGAGCAAGGTGACGAACTCCCCGGGTTCGATGTCGAGGTCGATGCTCTCAACGGCCGCGGCGACCGTTGGGTCGGCGCTGTAGCGCTTGCTCACACCCCGCAACGTGAGCCGTGCGGCATCGATGTCGGAAATGCCAGCGGCCGCTGCAGGGATCGTTGTGTCAGTGACGGAGGAGACCACGAAAGACGACCTTTCTCAGGAGGAGGTTAATGAGCCCGATGATCGCGAGCACGATGGTCACGAGCAGCGCGCAGTACGCGAACGCGTTTCCGAATCGACCTGCGTCGACCTCGGCGAGGATCTGTGAGGTCATGATCTTGATCCCGGGCGTCGTCAAGAACACGATGGGCGACAGCGTCGTCATCGCCCGCGCAGTCGCCAGGGTGATGCCGGTGGCGAATGCGGAATGGATGAGGGGAAGGGTGACCTTGCGAAAGGTCGTAGCGCCGCTGGCTCCGAGCGAGGTCGAAGCTTCGTCGATCGCGGGGTTGATCTGCGCGAGTGCGGCGACGCCCGCGCGCTGCCCCGGGGGGAGCGAACGCGTGATGAAGACCATGACGATGGCGAGTCCGCCGCCGAACGCCGCGGCCCCGCCGGCGAGCGGCGGCAGGATCTGGACCCCGAAGATCTCCGTCGGCACGAGGAACGCGACCGCGTATCCAATGCCGAGCACAGTGCCGGGCACGGCAAGACCGAGCATTCCGACGAAGTCGAGCACGCCTGCGAACCGGCCGAGCTTGCGCACGACGAGCCACGCGATGAGCATGCCGAGCACACCAGCGGTCGGCGCCGCGATCAGCGCCATCACCGTCGTGTCGAGCATCGCCTTTGAACCGATTCCTGCCAGCACGAAGCGGAAGTGATCGAGCGTGAACTCATTGTTGACGCCGGGGACTTTGAGGAACCCGCCCGCGACGACCGTGGCGTATACGGTGATCGTCACCGCGACCCATGCGGATACCAGGACGAGCACCGGAATCCGAAGAGTGGGCGCCGTGATGAGTTCTGCTCGGCCAGACGGCTTGCCCGTGACCGAGGTCACCTGCTTCTTGCCGGTCCAGTAGCGCTGTACGAGGAAGACCAGCAGCGCCGGGACGATGAGCAGAATCGAGTAGGCGGCCCCCGCTTGCACGTTGAACTCGCCGGTCACCGCGATGTATGCCCGCGTCGACAGCACGGTGTAGTCGCCTCCGAGTACGAGCGGGTTCGCCAGATCTGCAATGCCCTCGACGAACAGCAACAGAAACGAACCCGCGATCCCGGGGGCGAGCATCGGCAGCGTCACGGTGAAGAAGATTCGTGCTTTGCTCGCGCCGAGGTCGCTGGCGGCCTCGTCGAGCGACGGGTCGAGGTTCTCCAGCATGCCCTTGAGGTTCATATAGGCGACCGGCGAGAACGACAATGTGAGCACGAAGACGAGCCCGCCGAGGCCATAGACGTCGGTGTTGATCCCGAGCAGCGACGATGTGATGACGCCGCTTCGGCCGAACAACGTGATCGTCGCCGTCGCCACCGCGAACGGCGGCGCAACAACGGGCACGAGCGCCAGAAGGTGCAGCAGCCTCTTGCCCCGGAACTTCAGGCGCACCTGGGCGAAAGCGAAGAGGAAGCCCACGAGCGTGCCGCACACTCCGACGAGGAGCCCGAGCAGCATTGTGTTCCCGACGACGCGCAGGTTCGCCGGATTCGTGAACATGCCCGTGAACACCGCGAGGCCCTCGGCGGAGAACGCCGCCATGACGAGCTTGCTCATCGGGAGGCCGAGCAGCAGCACGAGGATGACGACGACGACCGCCACGATGATCATCACTGACGGATCGCGCCGCGTGCCGCGGGTTCGGCGGTGCGGCGCCGGAGTGAGCGCCTGCGTGGGGGTGGACGTCGGATCGAGTGTCAGCGCCATGTCTCGCCCCCGTCCTTCATGGAGCGAGCGTCGTTCACGGTGCTCACTCCTTCGGCTGCGGAGCGATCTCAGCGTCGAAGCGCTTCGTCAGCTCGTCGCGGGCGGCGCCCGCCTCGGCGATGTCGTAAGTGAGCACCGCAACATCGTCGCGATCGACCATCTCGTCGGTCACCTCGGCATCGGGGTTGGTCGGCACCTGGAAATTGCCGGTCGCGACGCCGATCTCCTGTGCGACGGGGGTCAGCGCCCAGTCGATGAACTGCTTGGCAGCGTCGGGATGGGCGGCGTCTTTGATCAGCGATACGGCGCCGACCTCAAAGGTCGCGCCCTCCTCCGGGTAGATGGTCTCGAGATTCGTGAATCCCTCGTTGATGAACTTGACGCAGTCGTGAGCGAAGATGAGACCTACCGCGATCTCGCCGCGCCCGGCCATCTGCCCCGGGCCGCTGCCACTCTTGGTGTACTGCAAGATGTTGCTGTGCAGGTCGCCGAAGTACTCCAGCGCAGCGTCCTGATCGCCATCGTTCAACTCGACCTGGCTCCACATCGCCTGGTAGGCGGTGCCGGATGTCGCGGGGTGAGCCATCGCGATGTTGCCGGCGAAGACCGGATCGAGCAGGTCGGACCATGACTCGGGCAGATCGGCACCGATGTCCTCGAGCACGTCGGTATTCGCACAGAAACCGAACATGCCCCAGTAGATTCCCGTCCACAGGCCGTCAGGATCCTTGAACTCATCCGGTATGACATCAGCATTCGGCGACACGTACGGCTCGAGCAGCCCGAACTCCGCGGAAGCGACGTGATTGTCGGCGCCTCCGCCGTACACGACATCGAACTCCGGGTTCGCCTTCGACGCGTTCATACGTGCAACGGCCTCGCCCGCGCTCATGCGCACGTAGCGCGCCGTGGTTCCCTCCTCGGCCGAGAACGTATCCATCACCTGCTGGCACTGGTCCTCCTGCACGGTGCACAGCACCGTCAGGGATCCGCCTCCGCCTCCGGAATCCGACGAGGACGAACTGCTGCAGCCGGCTAGGACCAGGGCGGTTGCGCCGAGCGCAGCCGCCGTCGTCATCACATGTGAACGCATGATCGAGTAACTCCTTCGTTGTGCTCCTACGCGCCATCGCGTGGGCTCTCAGCTCGATGCTATGAACCGCTCGGGATCAGAACGGTGACAATCGCTGTTGCTTAGTAACTGTTCTGTCACTCAGTCGGCTCAACGTCGAACACGTAGCCGACGCCGCGCACGCTGCGGATCCGCGCACCTGTGCCCGCATGCACAGCGTCGAGCTTGCGCCTGAGCCGATACACGGTCGTTTTCAACAGCTCGCGGTTGCCGATGCGATCGATATCGCCCCAGACGGCAGAGACGAGCCGAGCGAACGGCATCGTCTCGCCCGCGTGCTCGACCAGCACGTGCAGCACGCGGAACTCGCTCGGAGTGACCATGATCCGCTTCGACGACACGAACACCTCATGACGCGCGACCTGCAGTCGAAGGTCGCCGCTCGTCAGGCTCTCGTCGGAGTGCGCCTCGTGCCGTTGCGCGAGCACCTGCGCCCGCAGCGCCAGCTCGCGAGGGTGGAACGGCTTCGTGACGTAGTCGTCGGCCCCGGCCTCGAGGCCACGGATCCGATCAGAGCTCTCCCCCTTCGCGGTGAGCAGAAGGACCGGGATGTTCCACCGGTCGCGGATTCTCCGGCACAGTTCGATCCCGGTCATGTCCGGGAGCATCACATCGAGCACGATGAGGTCGGGCTGCTCGCTGCGCAGTGCGGTCCACGCTGGCCCGGCCGCATGGAAGCTGCGCCAGCGGAATCCCTGCGTCTCGAGGGCGAACGTGACGATGTCGACGATTGCCGGCTCGTCGTCAATCACCCAGGCCAGCGGCTCACTCGTCATCATCATCACCCTCGCCGTCGCGCATGAGCGGCAACGTGAACATCACCGTCGTCCCCAGCTGCGCGATCGTGTCGACGTAGATCATGCCGCCGTGCAGTTGCACGATGTGCTGCGAGACATACATGCCGAGCCCCGTGCCTCCGCGGTCGCCTGTGCCGCTCGAGAATCGTTGGAACAGCTGCTTCTGCTGCTGAACCGACATTCCGAGCCCGCTGTCGCTCACTGAGATGAGCACGTCGCTGTCGCGACGCATCATTCGAACCGTGACGGGAGCGTCGTCTGTGCCGCCTCGCACTGCGTTCGTCACAAGGTTCACCACAACCTGTTTCACCAAGCTCGGGTCGATGTACAGGCGGATCGGCGGCTCGAACGAGTCGAACTGCACATCGGCGGCGAGCACCTGCCGCAGCTCACGAACTGTCTGTCGCAACAGACTGCGCAGATTCACGAGGTCAAGGTGAAGTTCGAAGACCCCGGCCTCGATGCGCGCGTGGGCGAGCAGATCCTCCGACAGCCCAATCACCTGGCTCGCGTTATCCGCGATGCGGCGCGCGAAAGCACGCTGACGCTCGTTGAGCGGACCGGGCGTCTCCTCGATCAACAGGTCGGACGACCCCTTGATGATGGCCAGGGGCGTGCGGATCTCATGGCTGAGAATCGCGATCTGGTCCGCGCGCCGCGCAGCGAGCTCCGCGTATCGCCCGACCTCGATCGAGACCGCGTTCCGACGACGCTCGCCGATTCGCCAGGCGGCCGTCCCCATGAAGAACACGACTGCCACTGCGGTGATAGCGGCACTCATGACGCCGGTGTAACCGGCCATGATGCCGCCGATCGCGGCGATCGCAGCACCCACGAGGGCAATGCGATCGAGAGATCGGAACGCCCAGATACTCCGGACAGGCCTCGCATCGACACCCATTCCGTCACCTCCTCGTGCATTCCGTTCGAGCACGCCATCATGGCCCGCCGCTCATCGTACGGCGGAGGGAGTTCTCATGCCGAACGACCGTACAGTCCGGCCGCGACGGACCCATCGCCACCCGCGCCTGCGTCACTCTGGTGTGATCAGCGCCCGAGGATGACGTTGAGGTGACCCGTCGCGGTCGTCACGACCAGCGCGATCACGCTGATCGCAAGGCCTGCGGCCATGAGGATCCATTCGCGCGCGCCCCACGGGCTCTCTCGCGCCCACGTGCGCTTCTCGCTTGCGCCGAACGCGCGCGATTCCATGGCGGTCGCCAGGTGGGATCCGCGGCGGATCGCGAGCACGATGAGCGAGAACGCCATGCCGGCCACGCGGCGGATCCGCCCGCGATCGGCCACTCCGCGCACGCGGCGCGCGGCCTCCAGCTCGCGCCAGTCGTCGACGAGCAGGCCGACCATGCGCAGGCCGCCGAGCGCGCCGAGCACGAACCGGGCGGGCAGCTTCGCCCGCTGCGCGAGGCCGTCGGCGAGGTCGGTGGGGTCGACGCCGGAGAACAGGGCGATGCCCGGCAGCGCGATCGCGAGCACGCGGAAGAAGGTCGCGGCGGCGAGCTCGAGCGACATGTCGCTGACCGTCATCAGCCCCCAGTGGAAGTGCACCGCGCCGCCCCGTTCGCCGTACAGAGCGATCGAGACGGCCGTGAGCGGCGCCGCGATCCATACCGGCAGCGTGCGGATCCAGAAGCCGCGCCAGCTGAGGCCGCTCATGGCGATCAGCGGGATCCCGAGAACGAGCGCCGTGAACGCCGACACCCAGTCGATCGTCGCGATGAGCGGGATCGCGATGAGGAACGCGGCGCCGAGCTTCGCGACGGGGTTGATGCCCGAGAGCGGGCCGCGCGCGAGGGTCGACACGGGGATCATCCCGAGACCCCCATCCGGAACTCCCGGGCGCCGAGCGCGTGCAGCAGGCCGAGGTCGTGGGTGATCGCGACGATCGCGATGCCGTCGGCGGCGAGCGCCGACATGATCGCCACCATCTCGCGCCAGGTCTGCGGATCCTGTCCGAACGTCGGCTCGTCGAGCACGCACACGCGCGGCCGGGTGGCGAGCATCGCCCCGACCGTGAGTCGCCTCTTCTCCCCTCCCGAGAGCGTGTGCGGGTGCGCGGCGGCGAGGTGGTCGAGCCGCAGCCGTTCGAGCAGATCATCCGTGCGGCGCCCGATCTCGCCCTCCGACAGCTGCAGCGCGCGGGGCCCGACCTCGATCTCGTCGCGCACGGTCTTCGCGAGCAGCTGATGATCGGGCGACTGCAGCACGGTGCCGATGCGGGTGAGCAGCTGCGCCGACGTCCACCGGATCGGATCGGCCTTCGCGCCCCCGCGCAGCTCGTCCGACGCGACGACGGCGCCCCCGGCGGGTGGCAGCAGCCCCGCGAGCGTGCGCCCGAGGGTCGATTTTCCGGATCCGTTCGCGCCCGTGATGCCGAGCACCTCGCCCGGCATCACGGCCAGATCGATGGGCCCGGCGACGACGCGGCCCCTGACCCGGGCGACCGTGAGACCGCGGGCTTCGAGCAGCGGCGCGGAGGCGTATGGCATTTCTGCAGCGGATCCGCTCGTTTCGGGCCCGGCGGACCGGGTCCCGCCGAAATCTGCCGTCGTTGTGCCCGCCGCCCCCAGCCGCACCTCCCGATCGATCATGTCGCGCCACACGTCGGCGCGGTGCTCCACGACGATCAGGGTCGCCCCCGTGGCCTCCACCACGCGCGCCACGGCATCGCGCACCTCGATGACGCCCGCCGGATCGAGGTTCGCCGTGGGCTCGTCGAGCAGCAGCAGGCCCGGCTGCATCGCGAGTGCGCCGGCGAGCGCGAGGCGCTGCTTCTGCCCGCCGGACAGCGCGCTCGTCGACCGGTCGAGGCTCACCTCGAGCCCGACGAGGGCGAGCGCCGACGACACCCGGCGCCACGTCTCCTCGCGCGGGATGCCGAGGTTCTCGCACCCGAAGGCCACGTCGTCGCCGACGCGGTGCATGATCGCCTGCGTATCCGGATCCTGCAGCACGAGCCCGGCGCGCCCACGAACGTTCCGCGGGTCGATGCCGTCGACCGCGAGACTGCCCTCCTGCTCGCCCTCGTCGTCGCCGCCGAGCACGCCGGCGAGCGCGTGCAGCAGGGTCGACTTGCCGGATCCGGACAGGCCGCTGAGCAGGATCCGCTCCCCCGGCGCGATGTCGAGGTCGAGCCCGCGCGCGGCCCAGGCATGCCGCGTGGCGTATCGCCAGCCCCACCCGCGAGCCGCGACGCGGGCGCCGGTCACACGCGCTTCGCGCCGGTGCGCCCGGCCGCGAACCTGTTCAGCGCACCGGTGGCCGCGAGGCCGCGCACGATCGCCCACCCGCCGAGGCCAGCGATAACGGCGCCCGAGAGCGTGACAGAGCTGATGTAGATGACGGTGAACGGCAGGTCGGCCCCGGGGTACCACGCCAAGCGGTCGTTGATGCCGCCGCCGAGGCCCGCGCCCGCCCCCGCGAGGATCGCGGCCCCCAGGCCGAACCGCTTGTAGAGGAACACCGCGAGGATGACCTCCGCGCCGATGCCCTGCGCGACGCCGGACAGGATCGTCAGCGGGCCCCATTCGTTGCCGATGAGCGCCGAGATCGTCGAGGCGACGACCTCCGTGTAGAGCGCGGCACCGGGCTTGCGCACGATCAGCCCGCCGATCACGCCCGCGATCAGCCAGGGCCCCGCGAGCAGGCCCTTCAGCCCCGGCAGCAGCGCGCCGAGGGCGCTCCCCGGGATCGAGTACGCGGTGTTCCACACGATGAAGATCACCGCGCATGCGACGGCGACGACGCTCGCGATGACGATGTCGACGACGCGCCATTGGAATCGACGACCGGTCGCGTGAGTGACGGGCGTTTCGGTGCGCACGGATGCGGACATTTCTTGCTCCCTTCCTGCGCCGGCATGATCCGGATCAGGTTCAACGGTCGGCGCGCGGCACGCGCCCTCTCAGCCCGGCTTCTCGGACTCCCGTGGTGGTGTGAGGAATGCTCCTCAGTGATGGAGTATAAGCACCTTCCGCTCGAGGAAGCGAGCCCCGCCCGCACACAACGTCACCGGATCGTGAGCGGTTTGTCCGGGAACCCCCGGCCTCATCGAGTAAATTGAGCGCGTGATGGGTTCCGACGACAGCGAGCGCGACGACGTGCCGCAGGACGACGCACCCGAGACGACTCCGAGTGCATCCGAGGCGCCGCCTGTCCCCGCGGACCAGGACGGCGTGCCCACGATCACCGGCCTCTTCGACGCCCCCGAGGTCGACGAGGACGCCGAGCCCGAGCCGCTGTTCACCGACCCGCCGCAGCCCGACACCGACTCCGTGCGCATCCTCGCCGAGATGTTCCAGGGCTTCCGACGCCGTGGGGCGAACTCCGAGCAGGACCTGCGGCAGATCCTCAGCACCTCGACGCAGTCGATCGCCACGCTCGAGCAGCCGCAGGAATCCGCGCGGCAGAACCCGCCGCGTCAGGGATCCGAGCCGCCGACGACCGCGGGCGCGATTTCGATCATCGCCGCAGACGACGGCACCGACGACGAGGCCGATGCCGAGAACATCGACGTGGCCGACAACGACGAAGCGCTCGCATGGCTGCCCGCGCCGACCGCCGAGGAGAGCCACGTGGCAACGCCCGAAGACACGCAACAGACCGTGAAGACGGCGTACGTGCCGCGGGACGGCGGCAACCAGACTGAGCAAGCGCTCGCGTGGCTGACCGCCGAGAACGTGCCGACCGGGCAGACTCCGGTCATCGCCGGCGCCCCCGCCCTGGTGCCGCGCCGGCGCCACCGCTGGGTCGCCGCCGTGTTCGCCCCGATCCTCACCGCGATCGCGGTCGCCGTCATCTACGTCGTCGCGTTCGCCGTGTGGCCGCTCGACAACGTCTCCCCGACCGTCGCCGACGCCGAGTACAGCACGCCCGTCGCGCCCGCGGCCGACCTGCCCTGGCCCGAGACCGGTCAGGGCGCCATCATCGTCGAGGGCGTTGACGGCATGGCGACCTCCGGGACAGAAGACGTTCCGATCGTGCGCGGCCCGATGGCCAGCCTGACCAAGGTCATCACGGTGATGACCCTCCTCGATCGTCAGCCGCTCGCGGTCGGCGAAGACGGGCCGTCCTACGAGTTCGGCTACCTCGACCAGCAGCAGGCTCAGACGCTGCGCTGGCTGAACAACGAATCGGCACTCGACGTGCCGATCGGCGAGACGCTCACGTACCGTCAGCTGCTCGAGGGCATCCTCATGGGATCCGCGGGCAACTACGTGAACAAGCTCGTCGACGAGCTGTGGGAGGGCGACCGCAGCGCGTTCGTGGACGACGCGCTCGGCTGGCTCCAGGAGAACGGCTTCTACGACACGCTCGTCGCCGATGCGACGGGCATCAGCCCGGACAACCAGTCGACCCCCGAGGATCTCGTGAAGATCGCCGAGCTGGCGATGCAGGATCCGACGGTCGCCGAGATCGTCGCGCAGGACGAGGTCGACATTCCGGGAGCCGGCGTCGTCGAGAACTCGAACCCGCTGCTCGGCGAGAACGGCGTCATCGGCATCAAGACCGGCCACCTCGACGAGTGGAACGTCGTCAGCTACAACCTCATGACGGCCGCGGACATCGAACTGGGCGACGACAGGGATCCGATCCGCGTGTACTCGGTCGTGATGGGCCAGCCCACGCCCACCGAGGAGCGCCCCTTCGGCGTGGAGTCCGAGGAGATCCTCGATGCCGTCACCGAGCGCCTGCAGCCGGTCGATGCGATGGCCGAGCAGACGATCCTCGGCACCGTGACGACCCCCTGGGGCGGCCGCACCGATATTGTCGCCGACGACACCGCCTCGCTGATCCTGTGGAACGGCGAGGAGGCCGACGTCGCGGTCGACTACAACGTCAAGACCGGCGCGTCCGAGGGCGACACGGTCGGCACGGTCACGATCACGGGCGGCCTCGACAGCACCGAGATCGACCTCGTGCTCACCGACGACCTGCCGCGCCCCAGCCTCGAGTGGCGTCTCACCCACCCGCTCGAGCTGCTCGGGTTCGGCGCGTAGGCCTCAGCTCGTCGCCCACTCCGAGACGGCGTCGACGAACGCGTCGTTGTCGGATCCGATCTCGTAGCGCACGCCCGCGCCTGGAAATTCGGATCCGCCCGCGCGCGCCGCGAGCGCTGCCGACCTGTCTCCGACGGGGATCCACACGGCGTCGCCGTCGGAATGAACGATGTCGATGAACGGCTTGTCGTCGAGCTCGGCCCTCTCCATCCGGTCGCGCAGGGTGCGTTCGAGTCGCTGGCGCTCGGCGGCAACCCACTCGGCGCGGTCGAGCACCTCGTCCAGCCCGTCCGGCGAGAAGCTCCGCGCGATCGCGGCGAGCTGCTCGGCCGTCGGCGCCTCGGTCGCGAGCCCCGCGATGACCCCGGGGGCGGCGATGGCGTAGGCGGCGCCCGTCGGTGCGGTACGCACGATCGCGACGCGCGGATCCGTTGTCGCGGGCGCGAGCAGCGGTGCCGCGAACGCCGCGCGGGGGCTGGTCGCGAACGCGCTGAGCGATTCGTCGATGATGACGAGGCCGCCTTCCGGCGTCGCCTCGATCAGCCGGCCGAGCTCATCGCGGGTGAGCGCGCGCCCTTCCGGCACGCTCGGAGAGGCGACGAACAGGATCCGCTCGCGCGCCGCCTGCGGATCGAGCGCGGTGTCGAGGCCGGCGGGGCGCTCCTCGTCGACGGCGGATCCGGCGAGCGCGCGCACCAGAACGGTGACGCTGGACGCGAGCGCGACGCGATCCGGTGTCGTGTCGTGCGCGCGGGCGACGAGGACTCGCGCCTCGAGCGGAAAATCAGGCATGAGATCAATTGTGACGCTTTCGGATGTCAGGGGCCCGTGGTTTGCTTTCTGATGTGCTCCTGCGACTCCTGACCCGATACCTCTCCAGATACAAGCTGCTTCTCGCGGGCGTGCTGATCTTCCAGTTCGCCTCCGCCCTCGCAGCCCTGTTCCTGCCCACCCTCAACGCCGACCTCATCGACACGGGCGTCACCGCCGGCGACGTGCCGTACATCGTGCGCACGGGGCTCTGGATGCTGCTCGTCGCGCTCGGCCAGATCCTCGCCGCGATCGTCGCGACCTTCTGCGCCGCGCGCGCGGCGATGGGCCTCGGACGCGATGTGCGCCACGACGTGTATTCGCGGGTCAGCGGCTTCAGCGAGCGCGAGATCTCGTCGTTCGGCGCCGGCTCGCTCATCACGCGCAACACCAACGACGTGCAGCAGGTGCAGATGCTCGCGATGATGAGCGCGACGATGCTCATCATGGCGCCGATGATGGCGATCGGCGGCATCATCATGGCGCTGCGGCAGGACGTCGGGCTCAGCTGGATCCTCGGCATCTCGATTCCGGCGCTCCTCATCGTCGCGGGCCTCGTGATCAGCCGCATGGTGCCGCTGTTCCGCAGCTTCCAGACTCGGCTCGACGCGGTCAACCGGGTGATGCGCGAGCAGCTCACCGGCGTGCGCGTCGTGCGCGCGTTCGTGCGCGAGTCGATCGAGGAAGAGCGCTTCCGTCTCGCGAACACCGACATCATGGTGGTCGGCCGCAAGGTCGGTTCGCTGTTCGTGCTGATGTTCCCGCTCGTCATGCTGGTGCTCAACGTCACGGTCGTCGGCGTCGTCTGGTTCGGCGGCATCGAGGTCGACGCCGGCAACACCGAGATCGGCACGCTGTTCGCATTCATGCAGTACGTCGGCCAGATCCTCGGCGGCGTCATGATGGCGAGCTTCATGGCGATCATGATCCCGCGCGCGGCCGTATCGGCCGAACGTATCGGCGAGGTGCTCGACAGCGAGTCGACCCTCGTGGCCCCCGAGCACCCCGTGACCGACAAGCCGGCCCCCGGCCGCGTCGAGTTCAACGGCGTCTCCTTCACCTATCCGGGCGCGGAACAGCCGATCCTCTCGAACGTGTCGTTCCACGCCGATCCCGGCGAGACGGTCGCGATCATCGGGTCCACCGGCTCCGGCAAGACCACCCTCATCTCGCTCATCCCCCGCCTGTTCGACACGACGAGCGGGGCGGTGAAGGTGCACGGCGTCGACGTCGCCCAGGCCGACCTCGACACGCTCTGGGGCGGCATCGGCCTCGTACCGCAGCGCCCCTTCCTGTTCACCGGAACGATCGCCTCGAACCTGCGGTTCGGACGCGAGGACGCCACGGACGATGAGCTGTGGGCGGCGCTCGAGATCGCGCAGGCCGCCGATTTTGTGCGCGAGAAGCCGGATGGACTCGACACGCACATCGCGCAGGGCGGCACCAACGTCTCAGGCGGACAGCGCCAGCGGCTCGCGATCGCGCGCGCGATCGTGCACGACCCCGACGTGCTCGTCTTCGACGATTCGTTCTCGGCGCTCGACCTCACGACCGATGCGCGCCTGCGGCAAGCGCTCTGGCGCGAGCTGCCGCACGTCACGAAGATCGTCGTCGCGCAGCGCGTATCGACGATCACAGATGCCGATCGGATCCTGGTGCTCGACGACGGCCAGGTCGCCGGATACGGCACCCACGAGCAGCTGCTCGAATCCAGTACGACCTATCAGGAGATCGCGATGTCCCAGATGGGCGCAGACGAGAGCGAGGTCGGCGCATGAGCACGGAAGCCACCACGCTCGACGACGATCAGGTCGCACAGGACGCTATGATCGCCGCCGGTGCCAACGAGCCCGGCGCGATGGGCGGCAAGCCCAAGGACTTCTGGCCGAGCTTCCGCCGGTTCCTCGGCCTGCTCGCGCCGCACAAGTGGGCGTTCATCCTCGCCTCGGTGCTCGGCGCGATCGGCGTCGTGCTCGCGGTCGCCGGCCCCAAGGTGCTCGGCGAGGCGACGAACGTCGTGTTCGAGGGCGTGCTCTCGACCACCATGGGCGCGTCGTTCCAGGGCATGAGCCAGGACCAGGTCGTCCAGGCCCTCGAAGCGGCCGGCCAGCAGGAGTTCGCGAACATGGTCGGGGCGATGCAGAACTTCGCCCCCGGCGAGGGCGTCGACTTCGAACGGCTGCGCGTGGTCGTGCTGTGGGCCGTCGCGATCTATGTCGTCTCCTCGATCCTGCAGTGGCTGCAGGGCTACATCGTCAACGTCATCATGGTGCGCACCATGTGGCGGGTGCGCGAAGACATCGAGCACAAGATCAACAACCTGCCGCTGAGTCACTTCGACAGGGTGCAGCGCGGCGAGCTGATCAGCCGCGTGACGAACGACGTCGACAACATGACGCAGACCCTGCAGCAATCGCTGTCGGGCGCGATCACCTCGTTGCTCACGGTCGTGGGCGTGCTCATCATGATGTTCTCCATCTCGTGGAAGCTCGCTCTCGTCGCGCTCATCGCCCTGCCGCTCATCGGCGTCATCATGGGCGTCATCGGCCCGAAGTCACAGAAGGCATTCCAATCGCAGTGGAAGAAGGTCGGCCGCCTCAACTCGCGCGTCGAGGAGTCGTTCTCGGGCCACGCGCTCGTGAAGGTCTACGGACGCGAGAAGGCCATGCGCGATGCGTTCCAGGAGGAGAATGAGGAGCTGTACGAGGCCTCGTTCAAGGCGCAGTTCCTCTCGGGCGTGATGATGCCGTCGATGCAGTTCGTCGGCTACCTCAGCTACGCCGGCATCGCCGTGCTGGGCGGCGTGATGGTCGCAAGCGGCCAGATCCGCATCGGCGATGTGCAGGCCTTCGTGCAGTACTCGCAGCAGTTCACGCAGCCGCTCACCGAGCTCGGCGGCATGCTGCCGGTCGTGCAGTCGGGCACCGCGTCGGCCGAGCGCGTGTTCGCGCTGCTCGACGAGGAGGACCAGGAGCCGGACGCGGCGGATGCTCCGACCGTGCCGGAGGACGGCGAGGGCGTGATCGAGTTCGACCGCGTCAGCTTCTCGTACTCCGACGACCAGCCGCTGATCGAGGACGTGTCGTTCCGGGTCGAGCCCGGGCAGACGGTCGCGATCGTCGGCCCGACCGGCGCGGGCAAGACGACGCTCGTCAACCTGCTGATGCGATTCTACGAGGCCCGGGGCGGCGCGATTCTGCTCGACGGTCAGGACGTCTCGCTGATGACGCGCGGCGACCTGCGCTCGCGCACGGGCATGGTGCTGCAGGATCCGTGGCTGTTCGCGGGAACGATCCGCGAGAACATTCGCTACGGCAACGCCGCGGCAACCGACGACGAGGTGCACGCCGCGGCCGAGGCGACGTACGTCGATCGGTTCGTGCACTCACTGCCCGATGGCTACGACACGGTGCTGGAGGAGGACGCGGCGAACGTGTCGGCGGGCGAGCGTCAGCTGATCACGATCGCTCGCGCGTTCGTCAGGCGCCCGCAGGTGCTGATCCTCGACGAAGCGACGAGTTCGGTCGACACCCGCACCGAGCTGCTGCTGCAGAAGGCGATGGCCGCACTGCGGGAGGGGCGCACGTCCTTCGTGATCGCGCACCGCCTCTCGACGATCCGCGATGCCGACCTCATCCTCGTGATGGAGCACGGCTCGATCGTCGAGCAGGGCGCCCACGACGAGCTGATCGCGCAGAAGGGCGCGTACTGGCGGCTCTACCAGAGCCAGTTCGAGCACGCCGCGGTCGACGTCGACGAGGTCGAGGCGATGGAGGCCCCGCTCGGCACGACCGAGCTGCCGATCGTCGGCGGCCCGCCCGAGCCCGACGAATCCTGAGCGGACCGGTGGCCCGGGCAACCCGCCCGGGCCACCGCCGCTAAGACCATGTCCCGCTTGGCGCGGGAATACCGCTGTCAGATCCGCGCCAGCGGGGACACGGTATGAGAATCGTCAGTCTTCGGTGAGGCCCAGGGCATCGGCGACGCGTTCGAGGTCGCCGAGGGCGTCGTGGCCGATCGGCTGCACGCTGATGTGGTCGGCGCCGGCCTCGAGGTGGGCGTTGAGCCCCGCCCCCGCGATCTCCGGGGTCGGGTTCGCCGCGACGAGGTCGACGAGATCGTCGGATCCGCCGTCGTCGAACTCGGCCGCGTCCACGCCGAACCGCTTCAGCGCACCGACGTAGTTCTCGAGACCGAAGTACCGCTCCAGATACTTCCGGGCGGCCGCGCGAGCCTGCTCCTGGTCGTCCGACAGGGCGACCTTGAGCTCGGGGGCGAGCAGAGCATCGCCCAGGATCCCTCGTGCGTGCGCCGTGTGCGCCGGGTTCGTCAGGTACGGGTGCGCGCCGAGCGACCTGTCTGCCGCCAGCTTCAGCGTGCGGTCGCCGAGCGCCGCGAGCAGCCGCGCATCGGCCGGAACGCCCTCGGCGTCGAGCACATCGAGGTACTCCACGAGCGCCGAGTACGGCTTCGCGCGCTCGGCCGTGTGCTCGCGGTGCCCCGAACCGATGCCGAGCACGAAGCGTCCCGGGTGCTCGTCCTCGATGCGCAGGTACGACGCAGCGGCCTCGACCGGATCCGCATTCCAAATATTGACGATCCCGGTCGCGACCGTGACGTTCTCGGTCTCGTTGAGCACGGCCTCGACGCCCGTGAGGTCAGCGGCGGGCGAGCCGCCGATCCACAGCGTGCGATATCCGAGGCGCTCGGCCACGGCGGCCGTGCCGGGCTTCCATTGTCCGCCCGACAGCCAAACGCCGTACGTGCCGAATCGATTCTTGCTCACCATGGGCTGTTCTCCCCTGCTCTGGTGTCGCGGTGCACCCCACCCTACGCATCCGACATTGCCAGGTGGTGTCGCGCGCGTAACTCCCCGACTCAGTCGAACAGCGCGGCCACGGGGTGCGCGAACGCCCGCTCGACCACGTCATCCGCGAGATCCTCGTCCCGCGCGGGCGACCAGCGCGGGTCGCGATCCTTGTCAACCATCTGCGCGCGGATCCCCTCGACCATGTCCGGCTGGGTTTCGGCGAACCACATCACGAGGCGGTACTCCTGCTCGAGCGCGGCCCGCAGGTTCGGCAGGGTGCGAGACGAGCGGATCGCCGCGAGCGTCACGGCGAGCGCCGTCGGCGAGCGCTCCTCGAGAGCCGCGAGCGCCGACGCGGGCGAGCGCTCCTCGCGCTGCCATCGCGGATCCCGGGCCAGCTCGCCGAGCCGCTCGCGGATCTCGAGCACGGTCTCGCCCGCGAACGCGTCATCGATCCACTCGCGCGCGCCGACCAGCCCGCTCTCCTCGGGCGTCTCGTCGAAGAGCATGACGAGCTCGGTGGGGTTCGCCGGATCCGCGCGGTTCTCGAGCGCGTCGCGCACGGCGCCGAGGTCCTCGCGCCGCACGAAGTGATCGGCGAAGCCCGCGTAGATCGCGTCGGCCGGATCCATCGTCTCGCTCGTCAGCGCGAGATACTCGCCGATCCGTCCGGGCGCGCGGGCGAGCAGCCAGGATCCGCCGACGTCGGGGGTGAAGCCGATGCGCGTCTCGGGCATCGCCAGTCGCGACGTCTCGGTGACGACGCGCACCCGGGCGTGGCCGGCGAGCCCGATGCCGCCGCCCATCGTCACGCCGTCGGCGAAGGCCACCACGGGCACGGGGAACTCCGCGATCGCAGCGTTCGTGCGGTACTCGACGCGGAAGAACTCCTCCGCACCCGCCACGTCGCCCGAGCGGATCGCCGCGCGCAACTGGCGCACGTCGCCGCCGGCGCAGAATCCGCGCTCTCCCGTTCCGTCGACGAGCACCGTGTCGATGTCGGAATCCGTGCGGAAGCCGTCGAGGGCGCCAGCGATCGCGCGCAGCATGGGTGTATCGACGGCGCCGATCGCCTCGGGTCGGTTGATCGTGATCCGCCCCAGGGCGCTGTATTTGCGGACTCTTACGCGGTCATCCGTTGCTCGTGTCGTCACAATCCACACGCTACCGCGGCGCGGATCTCGCCAGATACCCGACTTTCCGCAAGGATGGAGGAATGCGCATGAGCTTGAGGAGGCCCAGATGAGCGACGGAAAGGTGATCGAGTTCGCCGATGTATCGATGGTGTTCGGCGACGCACCCGCGGTCGACGGGCTGACGGCTCGGGTCGATCCGGGGCGCGTGACCGCATTCCTCGGCCCGAACGGCGCCGGCAAGACCACGACGCTGCGCATGCTGCTCGGCGAGCTGCGCCCCACGCGCGGTCGCGCGACGATCGGCGGATCCGAGTACGCGCGCATCGCGCGGCCCGCCGCGTCGATCGGCGCCGTGATGTCGCTCGAGGCTCTGGATCGCGCCCGCCGCAAGACCGTGTCGAAGCATCTGACGAGGTCGGCCAAGCGCGTGGGCGTCGGATCCGCGCGGGTGAGCGAGGTGCTCACGATCGTCGGGCTCGCCGAGATGTCCGAGATGCGCATCGGCAACCTGTCGCTCGGTATGAAGCACCGCCTGGCCGTCGCCGAGGCGCTGCTCGGCAACCCGAGCGTGCTCGTGTTCGACGAGCCGGCGAACGGGCTCGACCCGGAGGGCATCCGCTGGATCCGCCTCCTCATGCGCAAGTTCGCCGATGAGGGCCGCACGGTGCTCATGTCGTCGCACGTGCTCAGCGAGGTCGAGCAGGTCGCCGACTCACTGCTCGTGCTGAATCAGGGCGTGCTGCTGTTCGAAGGCCCGATCGAGCTGCTGAGCGAGGCCGAGGGCGGCATCGTCACGGTCGACGCCGACGATCGCGCAGGGCTCCGCCGCGCGCTCGACGAGAGCGGGTTCGAGTACCGCGTGCTGCGTTCGGGCATCGCGATCGACGACGCCACGACCGGCGAAGTCGGATCCCTCGCGGCCAAGGCCGGCATCGCTCTGACGACCCTCACGCACCGCGGTCCGACGCTCGAAGACGTCTACCTGCAGATCATCGACGGCACGTGGGCGGCTCCGGCGCGCACCGCCGCGCTGGATCCGGCCGCATACGCGTCGGGTGCGACGGCCGCGGCGGCCGTCCTCGACGAAGAGACGAACGGATCCGCGGACGACGCGGACGTTGAGGCCGCGGACGAGGGTTCGTCGGGCGAGGGCGTCGACGGCGCCTCAGCCGGGCCCGATTCCCTCGACGAGGGTGACGAGACGGATCCCGACGCGAGCGACGACGCGGAAGACGCCGATACGTCCGGTGACGACGCGGACGATTCCGACACCGACGCCTCAGACGACGCCGAAAACACCGACGACGCCGACGAGCTCGCGGCGCTGTTCGCCGATGAGAACGAGGCCGACGAAGACCAGCCCGAGGACGACGCGTCGAACCCGGGAGCGGGCCTCGGGATCGCCGCGGGCGCGGCTGCCCTGCCGGGCATCGCCGGACTCGGAGGGCTCGCGCAGGGACTGCGCTCGAACGACGAAGACGGCTCCGGCGACGACGTCCCAGACGGCCTCGTGCCCGCCGGCCTCGCCCGGGCATACGAGCACGCGGGTGATCAGTCGACGGACGCGGACGACTGGGAGTCGCAGCTGCTCAGCTCGATGCTCGACGAAGACGAGAACGACGGTGACGCGTCGAACGACGACGACATGACGTCGTACCCGGCCGCGTCCTTCGAGGTTCCCGACTGAGGTTCGAGGCCTAGCTCAGCGCGGAGACGTCTCCCGTGTCGACGCCGCCCTGCTGCAGGGCCTTGACGAGGCCGATGCCGTGCTTGGTCGTCACGATGACGCGCTCGAACTCGTCGTCGCCCTCGAGCTCGATGACGACGCCGGGGCGGCCCTCGCGGACGGCCGCGAAGTCGTCGCCGAACACCGACTTCCACGTGCCGTAGGCGAGTCGACCGGGCACGTGCGTGCCGGGCGCGCGCACGCCGCGCAGCCAGGTGAACGGTTCGTCGGTCAGCTGCACGCGCAGGATCCGCGATCGCTCGATCCACACGCTCTCGCGACGGCGGGCGAGCGTGCGCTCGAGCGTCGAGAGCTGCACTTCGAGCGAATCGGAATCCACGAGCAACCTGACCATGACTCCTATCCTGGCACTTTCGGCCCCTCCCGTGCACCGCAGGAGGGCAGGAGTTCGACGTTCCGGCGCCACGACACGACTAATTCATGCGATTCATTGACCAAAACGCCGCGTTGCTGCTCTGAAGTGGAAGACTGGCTCTGATGACCACGCCGGATTCCCCCCTCGAACGCGCCGAACGGGGCGAGCGCCTGTCGGCCGATGACGCCGAGGCGCTGCTCGGTGCGACGGGGCCCGACCTGGAGCGGCTGCTCGACGCGGCCTCCGCCGTTCGCGACGAGGGCCTGCGCCTTGCCGGGCGCGAGGGAATCATCACCTACTCGCGCAAGGTGTTCCTGCCCCTGACGACCCTGTGCCGCGATCGCTGCCACTACTGCGTGTTCGTCGACACCCCCGGTCAGCTGCTGGCGAAGCGCAAGCCGGCGTACATGAGCGAACAGCAGGTGCTGTCGGTCGCGCGGCAGGGCCAGGCGCTCGGCTGCAAGGAGGCCCTGCTCACGCTCGGCGACCGGCCCGAGGATCGCTGGCCCGAGGCGCGCGCCTGGCTCGACGAGCACGGCTTCGCGTCGACGCTCGACTACGTCGGTCACATCGCACGCCTGATCCGCGAGGAGACGGGCCTGCTCCCGCACCTCAACCCCGGCGTCATGCACCCCGACGAGCTCGCCCGCCTGCGCGACGTCGCCCCGTCGATGGGCGTGATGCTCGAGACGACCTCGCGCGCTCTGTACGAGAACAAGGGCGAGGTGCACTACGGGTCCCCCGACAAGGATCCGGCGGTGCGCCTGAAGCTGCTCGACGACGCGGGGCGCGCGAAGATCCCGTTCACGACGGGGATCCTCGTGGGCATTCGCGAGACGCTGCGCGACCGCGCGGAGTCGATGATCGCCCTGCGCGACGCCCACGAGCGCCACGGGCACATCCAGGAAGTGATCGTGCAGAACTTCCGCGCGAAGCCGCGCACGGCGATGCAGAACGCGGCCGACGCGCAGCTCACCGAGTTCGTCACGGCGGTCGCCGTCACGCGGCTCGTGTTCGGGCCGCGCATGCGGATCCAGGTGCCGCCGAACCTGCAGGACATCGTCGAGCTCGAGATGCTCGCGCGCGCCGGCGCCGACGACTGGGGCGGGGTCTCGCCGCTGACGGCGGATCACGTGAACCCCGAGCGCCCGTGGCCGCACCTCGACGACCTCGCCGCCCGCACCGCCGAGCTGGGGTTCACCTTGCGCGAGCGCCTCACGGCGCACCCCGAGTTCCTCACCGATGAGTGGATCGCCGAGCCCCTCCGCGAGTCGGTCGCGGCCCTCGCGGATCCCGCGTCGGGCCTCGCGCTCGAGGGCCACCGGCCCGCGGGATCCGTCGCGCACGACCCCGAGGCCGTGGATTCCGGCAGCGCGATGTTCGCGCCCGGCGGCCTGATCGCGGCGGTGATCGAGCGCGCGGCGGAGGATCCCGGGTCCCTCGCCGACGACGAATGGGCCCGCCTGCTCACCGCGACCGGCGACGAGCTCGACGCGCTCACGCAGGCCGCCGACGACGTGCGCCGGTACACGATCGGCGAGGCCGTCAGCATCGTCGACAACCGCAACATCGCCTCGAGCCTGCTGCACTCCGCGGATCCGGGTGGGTACGACCTCGGCCTGCTCGCCGACATGGCGCGCGACGCCGCCGACCTCGGGCTCAGCGAGATCTGCGTGCAGGGCCTCATGCCGGGCGACCCACGCGGGTATCTCGACATCGCGCGCACGATCAAGGATGCCGCGCCCCGCATCCACCTGCACGCATTCCGCCCGCAGGACGTGAGCGACCTCGCCGATCGCTCGGGCCTCCGCCTCGACGGCGCGCTTCGGGCGATGAAGAACGCCGGGGTCGACACGGTTCCCGGCACCGGCGTGAAGATCCTGAGCGAGCGGGTGCGCTCCCTCGTCGCGCCGGGCGACCTGGCGATCGACCGCTGGACCGAGACCGTCATCGCCGCGCACGAGGCCGGATTCTCGTCGACGTCCGTGATGTTCTACGGCCACGTCGAGACCGCAGAGGAGCGGATCGCTCACCTGCGCGAGCTGATCCGGGTCCAGCGACTGACCGGCGGATTCAACGAGTTCGTGCCGATCCCGATGCCGGGGTGGGGCACGCCGCTCGTCGACGGGCGCAGCGACCTTGACGAGCACCGTGCCATGGTCGCCGTCTCGCGGCTGATGCTCACGGGCGTGATTGCGCACATCCAGCTGCCGTGGACGAGGCTCGGGCTGCCCGCCACCGCGGAGCTGCTGAACTCGGGCGGCGACGATCTCGGCGGCACCCTGCGCGATGGCCGCATCGGCGCCGCGAGCGGGGTCGAGGCCGGCCAAGAGCTCACGCTCGAGGCCGCCGCGCGGCTGGTGCGACCGCTGTTCCGGCCGCTCCGCCTGCGCACCACGACGTACCGCGAGGTGTCGCTCGCATGACCCTCCACGTGGATGCCGTGATCGTCGGCGCGGGCTTCGCCGGCATCGCGCAGGCGATCGCGCTGCGCGACGCCGGGGTCGAGTCGTTCGTGATCCTCGAGCGGGCCGATCGCATCGGCGGCACCTGGCGCGACAACACCTATCCCGGGATCGCGTGCGACGTGCCGTCTCACCTGTACGGGCTCGCGTCGCACCCCTGGCCGCACTGGTCGCGGGTGTTCGCGCCGGGCGGGGAGATCCAGGCGTATCTCGAGCGCGTCGTGGCCGAGGATGGCCTGGCCGCCCACCTCCTGCTCGGCACGACGCTCACCGGCGCGCGCTGGGATTCCGGCGCCTGGCACATCTCCGCCCAGCACAACGCCGTCAATCCTGTGCTGAACGGGATCGGAACTCGGTTCCCGGACCGGATCGGCCGCGAATCGACGGCGTTGTGCTGTGACGACATCGTGGCCGACCACCTCGTGCTGGCCGCGGGGCGCCTGACCGAGCCGAGTATCCCCGATATTCCCGGCCTCGGCACGTTCAGCGGGCCGATGTTCCACTCGTCGCGCTGGGATCACCGGGCTTCCCTCGACGGCCGCCGCGTCGCGGTCGTCGGAACCGGCGCCACGGCGATCCAGCTCGTTCCCGAGCTCGCGCGCCGAGGCGCCGAGGTGACCCTGTTCCAGCGCACCCCCGCCTGGATCGTGCCGCGCGGCGACCATCCCGTCGACGCCGCCGACCGGCACCGGTACGCGAAGGATCCGTCTGCCCTCGCCGCCCACCGCCAAGACCTCTACGACGAGGGTGAGGCGCGGTTCGCCTCTCGGTCGGGCGATCCGGCCGCGGCCGCCGCCGTGCGACGCATCGCCGTCGAGCACCTCGAGCGCCAGGTGCCGGATCCCGCGATGCGGCGCGCGCTCACGCCCGACTACGCGTTCGGGTGCAAGCGCGTGCTGCTCTCGGACGACTTCTACCCGGCGATCGCGAACGGATCCGTCACGCTCGAGGCGAGCGCGCTCGCCCAGGTGCGCGGATCCACTCTCACCGCGGCCTCCGGGCGCACTCACGACGTCGACATGATCGTGCTCGCGACGGGGTTCGAGACCACGCGTCAGCCGTACGCGGCACTCGTCGCCGGCGAACACGGCTCCACACTCGACGAGCACTGGTCGGGCGGCATGACGGCGGTCGCCTCGACGCTCGTGGCGGGGTTCCCGAACCTGTTCGTCGTGAACGGCCCCAACGCCTCGCTCGGCCACAACTCGTCGATCCTGATCTCCGAGGCGCAGGCCGATTTCGCCGCCGGGCTCATCGCCGAGCGGGTCGCCGCACCCTTCGCTTTCCCCGGCCCCGTGCGCGTCTCGGAGGCTGCCGAGCGCGCCTCGACCGCCGAGGTCGCCGAGCGCGCCGCCCGCACACCCTGGCTGACGGGCGGATGCGGAAACTGGTACGTTGACGATCGGAGCGGCAAGCTCACATTGCTGTGGCCCGGCACCGTCGCCGACTTTCGCGCACGACTCGATCGCGTGCGATCCCCTCGCCCCGAAGGAGTCCCCCTATGACCGTTCCCTTCCGCTTCGGATACAAGGCCTCGTCCGAGCAGTTCGCCCCGCGAGAGCTGCTCGACTACGCCGTCGGCGCCGAGGAGAACGGCTTCGACTCCGTCTTCCTCAGCGACCACCTGCAGCCCTGGATGCACGACGGCGGTCACGCGCCGGCCGCGCTGCCGTGGCTCGGGTCCGTCGGCGAGGCCACCAAGCGCGTCCTGCTCGGAACGTCGGTGCTCACGCCGACGTTCCGGTACCACCCCGGCGTAATCGCACAGGCGTTCGGCACGCTCGGTTCGCTGTACCCGGGGCGCATGATCCTCGGCGTGGGAACGGGCGAGGCGCTCAACGAGGTGACCCTCGGCATGACCTGGCCGGATCCGCCCGAGCGCTTCCAGCGCATGAAGGAAGCGATCCTGCTGATCCGCGAGCTCTGGCGCGAGGAGCGCGTGACGTACGAGGGCAACTACTACAACGTCAGCAACGCGACGATCTACGACCGCCCCGAGCAGGAAGTGCCGATCTACATCGGCGCGTCCGGCCCCGCCGCGACCCGCCTCGCGGGCCGCATGGCCGACGGCTGGATCACGACGAGCGGCAAGGCCGACGAGCTCTACACCGACAAGCTCATCCCCGCATTCGATGAGGGCGTCGAGAAGGCCGGACGCAATCGTGACGACGTCGACCGCATGCTCGAGGTAAAGGTATCGTTGCGCCCCATCCGCGCGGCAGCGATGGAGAACACGCGGTTCTGGGCACCGCTGGCTCTCAAGCCCGAGGAAAAGATGGGCGTTCACGATCCGATGGAGATGCAGCGCCTCGCCGAGGAGCTGCCGACCGAGCGAGCCGCAAGCCGGTTCATCGTTTCGGACGATCCCGATGAGCACATCAGTCAGATTCAGCGTTACATCGACCTGGGTTTCAACCACCTCGTGTTCCACGATCCGGGTCACGACCAGGCCGACTTCCTCGAGCTCTACGGGCGCGAGGTATTGCCGAAGCTGCGTTCCGCGGTAGCCTGATCGCTTCGTGTCCATCCCCCGAAGGGACCCCATGCTCTGGAGCGTTGTCATCCCCGTGAAGACGACCCAATCGGGCAAATCGCGCCTCGAGCTGCCGGGCGCTGAGCGTCCGCAGCTCGCGCTCGCGATCGCGCTCGACACGATCGCGGCGGCAGCGTCGGCAGAGACAGTCGGCGAGGTGCTCGTCGTGACGAGCGACGCCGACGTGCAGGCGGGCGTCGAGCAGATCGTCGGCGCGACGTCGATCCCGGATCCTGGAATGGGCCTGAACGGTGCCGCTCGCGCGGGCCTCGAGCGCGCGAGCCTCGACGCGCGCGCGGCGATGCTCGGCGACCTGCCCGCGCTGCGCGGATCCGATCTCGACGCGGCGCTGCGTGCTGCCGAGGGCGAGGAGCGCGCGCTCGTGTCGGACACGGAGGGATCCGGATCCGTTCTCATCACCTGGCGGACGCCGGCGACGTTCGAGCCGCGGTTCGGAGCCGCGTCGGCGGAGCAGCACGTCGAGGCGGGGCATACGCTCCTGCGCGACGAGGTGCCGACGCTGCGCCGAGATGTCGATACGGCGGAGCAGATGCGCGCGGCCTATCAGCTCGGGCTCGGCCCGCGCACGACCGCGCTGCTCGCTGCGGCCCGCGCACGCACTGCCGCCTGACCATGTCCCACTTGGCGTGGGACACAGTCAGCCGGGGGTATCGGTACTCCGTCACGCGCACACCGATCGGGGCTGCGGTGGCGGTGTTCACTCCCGCCGATGCGCTGGTGGCGCTCGGAACGGCCGAGGATCCGCTCTGGGTCGTCGAGTCCGTCGCGCACGAGCTGCGCGGGTCCCTCGAGGCGACGGGCGATGACGTCGCGGGGCTCGGGTCCCAGCTGGGCGAGTACTTCGCCGGCGAGCGACGACGCTTCGACGTTGACATCGACTGGTCGCTGAGCGAGGGATTCGCGCGGGACGCGCTGCAGTGCGTGACCGAGATCCCGTACGGCGAGACCGCGAGCTACGGCGAGATCGCCGAGTTGGCGGGGCGCCCGCGCGCGCACCGCGCCGTCGGCACCGCCTGCCGCTACACCCCGCTGACGATCGTCGTGCCCGTGCACCGCGTGATCCTCGCGAGCGGCGCGCTCGGCGGGTTCTCGGGCAACGAGGAGGTCAAGAGGTTCCTCCTCGACCTCGAGGGCGCGCGCGTGCGCTGATCCCTTCGTACGGAGATGAGCCGCTCCCGCGGAGCCGGGCTGCAGAAGGATCCGCAGTTGCGGCTCATCTCCGCGATTGCGGCTCAACTCCGCAATTGCTGCTGCCCTCAGGCAGAAGCGCCCATGCCGTTCGCGCGGAGATGAGCCCCTCCCGCGGGGCCGGGCCGCAGAAGGGTCCGCAGTTGCGGCTCATTTCCGCAGATGCGGCTCAGCGTGCGTCATACCGAAGCATCCGAACCATTCGCGCGGAGACGAGCCCTTCCCTCGGGCCCACCCGAGAAGAGGCTCCGCAGTTGCGGTTCATCTCCGCAGATGCGGCTCAGCGCTCCTCAGGCCGCAGCGGCGCGGGCCGCGGCCGGGAGTGCGTCGGTGATCCGGGAGAGCGCCTCATCGTCGTGCGCGGCCGTGACGAACCACGCCTCATAGACGCTCGGCGGCAGGTTCACGCCCTGCTCGAGCATGGCGTGGAAGAAGGGTGTGAAGCGGTGCGCGTCCTGCGTCTTCGCCTGCTGGTAATCACCCGGCTTGTCGGCCAGGAAGGCGAGGCCGAACAGCGACCCCACGCGCGAGATCGAGTGCGCGACGCCCTCGGCCGACAGGGCGGACGTGAGGTCGGCGATCACGCGATCGGCCGCGGCGTCGAGGTGCTCGTACACCGCGGGCGTCGCGAGCTCGAGGGTCTTGAGGCCGGCGGCCACCGAGAGCGGGTTCCCCGAGAGCGTGCCGGCCTGGTACACCGGACCCGTGGGAGCCAGCTGCTCCATCACCTCTCGGCTGCCGCCCAGCGCCGCGAGGGGCATGCCGCCGCCCACGACCTTGCCGTAGGTCAGGATGTCGGGCGTGTACCCGAATCCGGCGTCGACCTGGCGGCCCCACTCGCCCGCGGGGTGCACGCGGAATCCGGTCAGCACCTCGTCGACGATCAGCAGCGCACCGGCGTCATGCGCGATGTCGGCGAGCGCGCTGTTGAAGCCCGCCGGCGGCTCAATGACGCCCATGTTCGCGGGCGCGGCCTCCACGATGATCGCGGCGATGTCGTCGCCGCGGGCCGCGAAGACCTCACGCACCGCGTCGAGGTCGCCATACGGCACCACGAGGGTCGTCTCCGCGACCGATGCGGGCACGCCGGCCGTGCCGGGTAGCGCGAGGGTGGCGACACCGGATCCGGCCGCCGCCAGCAGCCCGTCGGAGTGGCCGTGGTAGTTGCCGTCGAACTTCACCAGCAGGTCGCGGCCGGTGACGCCGCGGGCGAGGCGGATCGCCGTCATCGTCGCCTCGGTGCCCGTCGAGACGAGGCGCACCTCCTCGACCGGGGCGAGGCCGCCGGCCTGCACCCGGGAGGCGATGAGCGAGGCCAGCTCGACCTCGCCCTCGGTCGGGGCGCCGAAGGACAGCCCCCGCGAGGCGGCCTTGCGAACGGCCTCGACGACCTCCGGATGCGCGTGGCCGAGCAGCGCCGGCCCCCACGTCGCAACGAGGTCGACGTACTCGCGTCCCTCGGCATCCGTGATGTACGCGCCCGCAGCGGAGGAGACGAACCGCGGCGTGCCGCCGACGGATCCGTAGGCCCGGACGGGCGAGTTCACGCCGCCGGGGATGACCTTCTGGGCGCGGGCGAAGAGGGCGTCATTACGATCCATGCGTCCATACTCTCGCGGATGCCTGTGCATCCGCACGCCCTACAGCCCCTCGCGGATCCAGCCCGCCGCCTCGGCGGCCCAGTACGTCAGGATCGCGTCGGCGCCCGCGCGGCCGAACGCCGTGAGCGAGTCGAGGATCGTCGCGCGGCGGTCGATCCATCCGTTCGCCGCGGCGGCCTCGACCATCGAGTACTCGCCGGAGACCTGGTAGGCCCACACCGGCACGTCGACCGAAGCGCGCACCTCGGCGAGCACGTCGAGGTACGGCAGGCCGGGCTTGACCATGACGATGTCGGCGCCCTCGTCGACGTCGATCATCGCCTCGCGCACACCCTCGCGGGCGTTGGGCGGATCCATTTGGTACGTGCGGCGGTCGCCGGTCAGCTGCGAATCCACGGCCTCGCGGAACGGGCCGTAGAAGGCGCCCGCGTACTTCGCCGAGTACGCCATGAGGATCGTGTCGACGAAGCCCTCGGCGTCGAGCGCCTCGCGCACCGCCTGGACCTGCCCGTCCATCATGCCGCTGAGACCCAGCAGGCTGCTGCCCGCGCGCGCCTGGGCGAGCGCCATCGAGGCGTAGCGCTCGAGGGTTGCGTCGTTGTCGACCCCGCCGGCCGGGGTGAGCACGCCGCAGTGTCCGTGGTCGGTGAACTCGTCGAGGCACAGGTCGGTCTGCACGACGAGCGCATCGCCGACCTCCTCGACGAGCGCCGTCGTGGCGACGTTGAGGATCCCGTCGGGGTCGTCGGCTCCAGAGCCCACCGCATCGCGCACGGCGGGTACGCCGAACAGCATGACGCCGCCGACACCGGCTTCGGCCGCGTCGGCGGCCGCGCGGCGCAGCGAGTCGAGCGTGTGCTGGCTCTGCCCCGGCATCGCCGAGATCGCCTGCGGCTCGGTCAGGCCCTCGCGCACGAACATCGGCAGCACGAGCTGCGACGGAACGACGTGCGTCTCGGCCATCAGCCGGCGCACGGCCGGCGTCGAGCGCAGCCGCCGCGGGCGCCGGGCGGGGAACGAAGTCACTTGTCGTCCCGCAGCGACTTCATGTCGACCTGGCCGGTCTCGGCGATCGCGAGCGCCTCGGCCGTGGGCGGCGGAACAGGAATGCCGGCGAGCAGACCGACCAGAGAGTCGACCGTGCGCGCGGGCGCCACGACGTGGATCGGCAGGCCGACCTTCTCGGAATCGCGCGCCGTGCGGGGCCCGATCGCCAGGATCACCGTCTGCTCGGGGATCTCGACGAACTGCTCGCGCACCTGCGTCGCGACGGATCCGCTGGTCACGAGGATCGCGTTGATCCGACCGTTGCCCACGTCGCGCATGACGCGGTCGGTGGCCGGCACGCCGACGGTGCGGTAAGCGACGACCGCGGTCACGTCGTGCCCGGCCTTCGCGAGAACGACCGACAGCACGGGCTTCGCGATCTCGCTGCGCAGGCACAGGATCCGCTTCGGCTCCGGCTCGAGTGCGACCATCTCGGCGGCCATGCCGGCGGCCGAGTTGTCCTTCTCGGGCACGAGGTCGACGGGGTATCCGACGGCCTTCAGCGCCGCGGCCGTGGTCTCGCCGACCGCCGCGATCTTCGTCGTGGACGGGATCTTGGCGCCGTACGAGTGCAGCACGTCGACGGTCGTCGCGCTCGTAACGGTCAGCCACGAGTACGCACCGCTCGCGAGCTCGGCGAGCGCCGTCTCGAGCTCGGCCGTGTCCTCGGCCGGAGCGAAGTTGATCAGCGGCGAGATCACCGGAACCGCGCCCTTATCGCGCAGTCGTCCCGCGACGTCGTCTCCCCAGGGGCCGCCGCGCGGCACGAGCACGCGCCAACCGACCAGGGGCTTGTCCTTGCTGGCTTCCTTCATCATGAGGTAGGGGGTGCCTCTCTCGTCACGATGTCGGCTGCCCCGTTCTCCAGCAGCCGACGCGCGAGATCTGAACCGATCTCGCGTGCCCGGATCATGAGACCCGAGCTGTCGGCAGCTGCACCGCTGCCTCGTGCCTGAATATACCCCTCAATCAGGGATTCGAAGCCGTCGATGCGCTCCGAGTGGTCAAGCGTGACATCATCGTGAGGTTCGTCGCCGTACACAGCGACGCGCACGTGCGCGGATCCGTCGCTCGTGAAGGCGTGCGCGCCCACGGGCGCGTGGCACCCCGCTTCGATTCCGCCGAGCACCGCGCGCTCGAGCGTCACCGCGAACCGCGTGAGCGGCGCGTCGAGCTCGCCGAGCCACGCGAGCAGCTGCGGGTCCGCGTCCTCCGCCGTCTCGACGGCCAGCGCCGCCTGCCCCGCGGCCGTCGGCCAGCCCGGAAGGGCGCGCGGTTCAATGGACAGCCCCGCGACAGTCGGGATCTCTCCGCCGTCGGCGTCGACGCGGGTCAGACCCGCCGCCGCGATCACGACGGCGTCGAGCTCGTCATCGCGCACGCGCTGCATGCGGGAGTCGATGTTGCCGCGCAGGTCGCGCACGTCGACGCCCGGATTCGCGCGACGCGCCTGCGCCGCGCGGCGTGGGGATCCCGTGCCGATCCGCGCACCCTCGGGCAGGTCGTCGAAGGGGGTTCCGTCGCGCGTGATGACGACGTCGCGGGCGTCCGCGCGCGGCGGCGTCGCGGCGATGATCAGCCCGGGCGGCTGCTCGACCGGCAGGTCCTTGAGCGAGTGCACGAGCAGGTCGCACTCCCCCGCGAGAAGGCCGTCGCGCAGACGCGTCGCGAACACGCCGGATCCGCCGAACGACGCGAGCGACGCACGATTCGTGTCGCCCTCCGACGTGAGCTGCACGAGCTCGACGGTGCGGCCCGATACGCGCTCGAGTTCTCGAGCGACCATGCCCGATTGAGCGACGGCTAGACGGCTGCGACGGGTTCCGAGACGAATCGGCTGCGAGGTGGTCATGCGGTTACCTGATGACCTCTGCGATCTCATCCACCGCGATGCGGCGGCCCGTGTGGAAGGGCAGCTCGTCGCGCACGTGCAGGCGCGCGTCGGTGTAGCGGAGGTCGCGCATCATGTCGACGAGGTCAGTGAGCGAGTCGGACTCCATCGGGAGCATCCACTCGTAGTCGCCGAGCGCGAAGGCCGGCATCGTGTTGGCGACGACGCTCTTGTACGCGGCGCCCATGCGGCCGTGGTCGGCGAGCATCTTGCGGCGCTCGTCGTCGGGCAGCAGGTACCAGTCGTAGCTGCGCACGAAGGGGTAGACGACCAGCCAGTCGCGCGCGGATTCGCCGCGCAGGTAGCCGGGGATGTGCGACTTGTTGAACTCGCTGTCGCGGTGCACGGCCATGCCGCTCCAGCTCATCACGAGCGGCGCGAGTAGCGCGGTGCGGCGCAGGCGGCGGGTGGCGGCCTGCAGAGCCTCGGCGACGGGTCCGTGCAGCCAGATCATGAGGTCGGCGTCGGCGCGCATGGCGCTGACGTCGTAGAAGCCCCGGATCGTGACGCCAGCACCGGCCAGCTCCTCGACGACGGCCGCGAGCTCGCTGGCATCGTCGGTGGTCACGGGATGCTGCGGATCGCGGCGCCACACGGTCCAGAGGCTGTAGTCGTTACCGGGGGAAGCATCGATTTCTGGCATGCTCCCATCATCCCCCCGCGAGCGCGCAAGGGCCAATCGGCCGGGATCAGCGCGAGGCGATGCGGGCGAGGCCCCAGACGGCGGTGCCAACGGCGGATGCACCCACGATGAGGCCGGTCAGGGCGACGATGGGCTTCTTCTCGGCGACCTTGCGGGCCTTGACGGTCGCCCGGTCGACGCTCTGCCTGATGCGCTTGGGGTAGTTCGCCTTGATCTCGATCGCGGCGAGCGCGGCCTTCAGCTCGGCGCGCGCGAGGTTGACGGGATTCTGGATGCCGCTCGGCACGACCGTCGGCGACTGCTCAGAACTCATCCGCGAACTCCTTCACGATCGCCGCATCGGCCTTCGCGGCCGCTCCGGGGGTCTCCAGCTTTCGGATCGCGCGCACGTGCACGAAGTACGCCCACGCGCCGAGGATCACGATCATGAGCACGCCGAAGCCGAACACGATGAGGGCCGAGGCCCACAGCGGCAGCCACAGCGCGAGCAGGATGATGAGGAAGGCGAGGAACGCCGGCGTCGCCCAGAACAGGAAGAACAGCGCCGCGAACACGAGGATCGCAGCGAAGCTGCTGTGCTTGACGACCTTCCCCGCGTATGCCTTCAGCGCGTCGAGCTCGGCCCGGACGAGGTTTTTCACCAGATCGGGGACGTCCCCGATGAGCGTGAAGAGGCTGTCGTCGGCGCGATCGCGCAGGGGGGACGCCTTGGTCGCGCGCGCCATCAGCCCGCCGCCTTCGTCGCTCCGCTGCCCGCGGCGGCCGCGGATCCGCTGTCAGAGGGCTTCGCGCGCGAGTCCGTCGACGGATCCGCCGCACGCACGACCTTCACGACGCCGTCGACGGCGAACTTCGGCAGCTTCTTCGCCGCCTCCCTCGCCTTCGCGACCTGCTTCTGCACGGCCGGAAGCTCCCAGACCTTCTCGGCCTGCTTCTTGATCTGCTCGTACCGAGCGCGCCCGGCACGCGTGCCGAGCACGTATCCGGCGCCCAGTCCGATAACCAACCCGATCTTTCCACGCATGGAAACCCCCTTCGTCATCAGAAATCGTCTCCTACGTTACAGTTCCCGCCCGCCGGGAGCACGGCGGATGTCAATGTGCGTCGAAGAGAAGCGCGCGCCGAACGCGGTCCGCCTCGTTGATGGCGTCCGGGATCACCTGCGCGAGTCCGGTGCCCGACAGCCATGCGCCGACCGCTCCGATCTCTGCCACGCCGCGGATCGCGGTGCGCGCCGCCGCGGTCTGCTGCCGGTGTCCGGTGGTCGCCGCGGGCTGCGACTGCTGGAAGCGTTCGACCCGCACCTCGCGCACGCGGTCGGCACCGATCGACACGCCGAGCAGCGCCGAGGCCTCTTCGCGCGCCAGCTCGGCCTGCGCCTCGGGCGCGAGGCCGTCGATCACCGGCGCGGCGCCCGCCGAACCGAACGAGACGCGCACGACGTGCGTGCCGGATCCGGCCGCATCCGCGACCCACTGCCACTTCGCACTCGCGTGCGTGAGCGCCTTCGCGCGGTGGGATCCGGGAACCGTCAGCACGCCCGTTCCGCGCGGCGCGGCGTCGAGCTCGGGGGATTCGACGACGAGCGTCGCGATCGAGACGACCGGGCCCGCGACGGGCGGCTCGGCGGCGAGCGCGGATCCGACCACGGGCGACAGCAGGGCGCGCGCCGGGCGCTCCTCGGTCGCGACGATCACGGCGTCCGCGAGCAGCTCGACCTGTTCGTCGTCGTCGCCGACCTCGTCGAGCACGACGCACCAGGCGCGATCCGCCTCTGGGGCCTCCCGTTCGATCTCGACGACGCTCGCGCCGAGGCGCACGTCGCCGCCGCGATCCTCGATGTCCGCGGCGAGCGCTCGCGCGAGGGATCCCATGCCGCCGCGCAGGCCTTTGACGGCTCCTCCCGGCGCGGACGACCGCTTCTCGGAAAGCTCCGCGACGGCTCCCGACAGCGATCCGGTGCGGGTGAGCGCGGTATTCAGGCCCGGTGCCGCGATGTCAGGATCGATGTCGTCGGGCGATGCCGAATAGACGCCGGACGTGACGGGTGCGACGAGGCGGTCGAGCACGCGCTGGCCCATGCGCGACCTGACGAGCACCCCGAGCGAGTGTGCGTGGCCGATCGTTAGCGGCGGGCGAACCCGGTCGATGTATGCGCGCCAGGCCCCGCGCCAGCCGATCACGCGACGCACATCCTCGCCGAACGGATTCGCGGGGATGCCCAGCACGCCGCCCTTCGGCAGAGGCGCCGCACCGACGCCGGGAACTCCCGCGACCCACGCGCCGGCGCTGTTCGGCGACACCACGTCGTCCGAGAAGCCCAGCTCGTCGATGAGGGAGGCGACGTGGCCGCCGCGCGTCGCGAAGCTCTCGGCTCCGAGGTCGAGCTCGAGCCCCGCGACCTCGCCCGTGCGGATCGCGCCGCCGACCTGATCGGACGCCTCCACGACCGTGACCTGCATGCCGACCTTCGTGATCTCGCGCGCGGCGACGAGCCCTGCCGCCCCGGCACCGACGACGACGACGTGAAGTTCGCCCGCCTTCTCGTGCAGGTCGGCGAGGTCGGCCAGGCTCACAGGCTGTGCACCAGTTCGACGATGCGCGTGAGCTGGTCGGGGTCGGTGTCGGGCGGCACGCCGTGCCCGAGGTTGACGATGTGCGCACGGGCGGCGCGGCCGGCGAGCACGACCTCGCGCACGTGCTCCTCGAGCGCCTCCCACGGGGCCTGCAGCATCGCGGGGTCGATGTTGCCCTGCAGCGTCACGTCGGGGCCGACGATCGCGGCGGCCTCGTCGAGCGGCATCCGCCAGTCGACACCCACGGCGTCGGCGGATCCGCCGAGCCGCATGTCGGCGAGGAACGGACCGGTGCCTACGCCGAAGTGGATCTTCGGCACGCCGGGAACCGCGTCGAGCGCGCGCTTCGAGTGCGGCGCGACGAAGGTGCGGTAGTCGCTCGTCGACAGGGATCCCGCCCACGAGTCGAACAGCTGCACCGCCGAGGCGCCGGCATCGACCTGCACCTGGAGGAACACTGCGGCCACCTCGGACAGCCATCCCGCCAGTCGGTGCCACGACTGCGGGTCGGCGTGCATCATGGCGCGGGCGCGCATGTGGTCCTTCGACGGGCCGCCCTCGACCATGTATGCCGCGAGGGTGAAGGGTGCTCCGGCGAACCCGATGAGCGGGGTGCCGCGGCCGTACAGCTCCTCGGTCGTGATCCGAACAGCCTCGCGGATCGGATCCGCATTGTGCGCGATCTCCTCCGCCGGCACGCTCGTGATGCGGCGCACATCGTCGGCCGTGCGCACGGGGTCCGCGAAGACGGGGCCGCGCCCCGGCTCGATCTCGACCTCGATCCCGGCGATCTTCAGCGGAACGACGATGTCGCTGAAGAACACCGCCGCGTCGACGTTGTGGCGGCGCACGGGCTGCAGGGTGATCTCCGCGGCGAGATCGGGGGTGAGGCACGCGTCGAGCATGCGCGTGCCGACGCGCAGCTCGCGGTACTCGGGCAGCGACCGACCGGCCTGGCGCATGAACCAGACGGGCGGCGACGCGGGGCGATCGCCTGCGAGCGCGGACAGGAGCGGAGCATCGTGGGCCATGGCCCCATCATCCCATCAGTGAGCGGGCTTGTTCCTGACCGCGTCATCATCGCCGGACAGCCATCTGAGCCACGTGCTCGCCGGGTCTCCCTCGAGCAGCAGCGTGCGCACGAGCAGCGTCAGCGGAACCGCGAGGATCGCGCCGAGCGGGCCGATCACGAACGTCCAGAACACGACCGAGAAGAAGCTCAGGGTGAGCGTGAGGCCGACCGCGTCGCTGATGAACTTCGGCTGGATGAGCACCTGCAGCGTCACGTTCACGACGATGTAGACCACGACCACGATGAGCGCCGTGACCCAGTCGTTCGTGACGAGCGCGATGACGGCGGGCGGCACGAGACCGAGGACGAAGCCGATGTTCGGCACGAAGTTCGTCACGAACGCGAGGATTCCCCACACCAGCGGCGCGGGCACGTCGAGGATGTACAGGGCGATGGTGTCGACGACCGCGACGAGGAGTCCGAACGACGCATTGACGACGAAGTACCGGCGCACGCTGACGCAGTACGAGCGCATCCGCTCGAGAACCGGGCGGACCTGCGGCCCGAAGACCTGCTCGGCGCGCGAGTACCGCGCCGCATCGATGCTCATGAAGATGACGTAGGCGAGGATGAAGAACATCGCCATGGCCACCCCCATGACGCTGCCCGACAGCGAGGTAATGAGCGAGACGATCCGCGATGTGCTGAACATCGCCGAGATCTGACTGCCGATCGACGCGTCGACGCCGAGGTCGCCCAGCCAGGTGTACACGTCCTGCATCATGCGGGTCAGCTCGGGCAGGAGATCGGTGATGAGGCGCACGAACTCTGTGATCGCGAACGTGAGCAGCAGCGCGAGGATCGCAAGCACGACGTATCCGAGCAGGATCACGCCCGTGGATCCGACCCACTTCGGGGCACCCGCACGCGCGATCGCGGGGCCGAGGGGATAGCAGATGATGACGATCACCGCGGCGATGGCGAGCGGGCCGACGAGGCCTTTCGCATGCCACAGGCCGCCGAGCGTGATCACGCTCGCGGCGAGCACGAGCAGGATCCGGATTGCGGGAGGGATCGTGGCGCGCTCGGTGGTCATCCTTCCAATCTATAGCGCGGGAAGCACCGGTAAGGGTGCCCTATTTTCTCTGGAATCATTCAGATCTGGCTTCGACGGGCTGTAGAATGACCAACTGTGCTGCTGTGCGTGTCCGCAAGTCATCAATCCGCTCCGTTCGAGGTGCTCGAGCGACTGAGCGGCAACGCGACGCCGATCGGCCCCGACATCACGGCTCACACCGACGTCTCCGGCGCCGTCGTCGTCTCGACGTGCAACCGCTTCGAGGCCTACGTCGACGCGAGCTCACCGGCCGCCGGAATCGCCGCGGCGCGCACGGCGATCACCAACGCGACCGGCGTTCCGGCCGACGTGCTCGACTCGGTGCACGAGGTGCGACAGGGTGCGAAGGTCGCCGAACACCTGTTCGCCGTCGCCTCCGGCCTCGAATCGGTCGTCGTCGGCGAGGGCGAGATCGGCGGCCAGGTGCGCCGCGCCCTCGACGAGGCACGCGAGCAGAAGACGACCACGAGCGAGCTCGAGCGCCTCTTCCAGCGCGCGACCGAGACGCAGAAGGCGGTCAAGAACTCGACCGCGATCGGTCGCGCGGGACGCTCGCTCGTGCGCCTCGCGCTCGAGCTGGCCGACAGCCGCATCACCGACTGGTCGGCTCTGAACGTACTGCTCGTCGGAACTGGCGCGTACGCCGGTGCGACGCTCGCCGCCCTGCGCGAGCGCGGCGCGGAGGCGGTCTCGGTGCACTCGCCGACCGGCCGCCGGCAGTTCTCGACGAAGCACGGCCTGCCGTTCGTTCCGACCGACGAGTTCCCGGCCGCTGTTGCCGCCGCAGATCTCGTCATCACCTGCACATCGCGCGAACAGCCCGTGCTCTCGGCCGCGACGCTCGCGGCGGGCGGCTTCGACGGATCCGTCATGATCATCGACCTCGGCCTGCCGCGCAACGTCGACCCGGACGTCGCGGACGTCGCAGGGACCACACTGCTCGACCTCGAGACGATCCGCGTGCACGCACCGCTCGAGGAGCTGCAGGCGACGGACACCGCGCGCGAGATCGTCCGCGACGCCGCCGCGAAGTTCGCGGGCGAGGGCCGCGAGATCTCGGCGCAGCCGGCCGTCGTGGCGCTGCGCAAGCACGTGTTCGAGGTGCTCGAGCGCGAGCTCGCGCGCGGCGGATCCGACGAGGTTGCCGAAGCACTGCGCCACTTCACCGGCATGCTGCTGCACACCCCCACGGTGCTCGCGAAGGACGCCGCCGCGAACGGCAACGCGGAGGACGTGTTCGCCGCCGTCGAGACGCTGTTCGGCATCGACGCACGCCCGGCCATCGAGGCTCAGGCACCGGCCGAGTGCCCGGTGTTCCGCGCGAGCTGACGGGCGGTGGGTTGGCCGGCCGACGGCTGACCGTTTGCGGGTGGGGTGTGGTCGGGCCGTGGTCCGTCCGCGGTCTGCCCACGGCGTGCCCGCGCAGAACTACGGCACCTCGGGTGACTTCCCGCTCGATCCGGGTGCTACGCGCGCCCGCAGGCTTTTCTGCCGTAGTTGTGCGCGGCGGATAGGCTCGGCCGCGTGGAGACCCTGACGATCGTGCTCACCGGGGGCCGCTCGACGCGGATGGGCGGGCGGCACAAACCGGCGCTCCTCGTCGGCGGATCATCCATCGTCGACCGCGCGGTCGCGGCCGCCCCGGGACGCGTGGTGATTGCGGGATCCGGCGAGGGTCTGACGCTGCCGGGTGTCGACGTCGTGCGCGAGGACCCGCCGTTCGCGGGGCCGGTCGCGGGCGTCGCGGCGGCACTATCGTGCGTTGCACCGGGCGCCCGGACCGTGCTGCTGCTCGGCGGGGACATGCCGTTCCTCGACGCTGACTTCCTCGCTCAGCTCACCGCGGAGACGCCCGCGATCGCCCGCGACGACGCGGGCCGCGACCAATACCTGTGTGCCGCGTGGCCGGAGGAGACGCTGCGGCGCCGGCTCGCGGAGATCGGCGACCCGGCAAACGTGCCGGTGCGTCGGCTGTACGAGGGGGTCGCGTTTCAGGCGTTCGATGCGCCAGCCGGATCCGTGCGCGACGTCGATTCGCCGGAGGACCTTGCGGGCCTCGACGACGGATGAGCGGCCCGAAATAGGCTGGTTGCCATGATGAATGTCACCGAATTCTGGGCCGAGGCCCGCGCGGCTGTTCCGCGGCTTCCTACCGACGTCCCGCACGAAGACCGCGTCTGGGGCTTCGGCGCAACGCGCGGGCATGCCGATGAGCTGCTCGGCCTCGTGCTCGCGGGCGTCAAGACGGGCACCGCGAGCTACGTGTGGGAGTACGAGGCCGACGGCGAGGCGCTGCCCGAGCCGGGCGGTTTCGACATCGTGCTCGACGGATCCGACGTGCCGCGAGCAGTGATCGAGACAGTCTCGATCGAGGTCGTTCCGTTTGATCAGGTCACCGAGGAGCACGCCCGAGCCGAGGGCGAGGACGACCGCACGCTCGACTCGTGGCGACGGATCCATCGGGAGTTCTTCGAGGAACATGTCGACGTCGGACGACCTTTCGCCGACGACATGCCGATGGTGTGCGAGCGATTCCGGGTGGTGTTCCCCGTTCGGTAGACGCCGGTTCTCTTCGGAAGGAGAATCCGCGCAACTACGGAGTCAGACCAAGATCTGGGGCCTCGGATCGCCCGATTCTCCTTCCGAACGACACGCGTGCGGCTAGGTCAAGGCCGTGTCGAGCGGCATAATTGGTGCGCGGCATGGTCCGCACGACTTCCGACGCGCGATCTCGAAACGGACTACCTCTATGCCCCGCACCCGCACCACCCTCCTTGCCCTCACTTTCGCCGGGGTTCTCGCTCTGGGGTTGGCGGGGTGCGGATCCGGAACTGAGGATCCCGCGCCGTCGCCGACCACAACTCCGACCCCTGAGGCGGTCGAGTTCGATCCGCGCATCGAGGTCACGGGCGAAGCCACCACCGTTCTCGAGCTGACCGATGCCGACGGCACCGATATCGAACTGACGACCCCCTACCCGGATGTCGCCGTCACCGGCGTCGAGCCCGACATTGCCGACGCGTTCACGAGCGACGTCACGGACAATTTGACGAACCGCGTGGACGAGCAGCTCCAGGAGTACACCGAGCTCGGGATCCCCGAGTGCGCCGACGAGGTCGCGGGCACGGACGACCCGTGTCTGCGCGAGGCGACGTTCGAGGTCGAGCACGCCGACGTGTACGAGGACTACGGCACCGTCGCGACGCGCACCTCGTTCACGCTGGGCAGCCGCGACCGGAACAACCAGGTCCATTCCGTGACGACGAACCTGCGCACGGACGAGACGGCCGAGCTGTCTGAGTTCCTGGATCCGGTGGGAGACTCGCGCGCCGTGCGCTCGCTCGAGGCGGCGGAGAACTGGGCGCTCACGTGCGGCGAGGAGACGCCGGAGGAGTATCTCGCGGCCGTGAAGGGGTTCTACCCATCCGAGAACGGTGTGACCCTGCTCTGGTCGCCGAACCCGACGTACTCCGCGCAGTGCCAGGTCGACGAGGTTCTCGTGCCGTGGACGATGCCCGAGGAGTCGGAGCAGCCGACCGCCGCCGACGTCAACGGCGACTGGTGCCCGACCGAGGACAGCGTGACCGATTACGGGTGCGCGACGATCGTGTTCCCAACGGCGACCTTCGACGATGGATCGGTGTGGAACCTGTACGGCGGTGACGACAGCGGTGATGGCGGCTTCTCGTTCAGCACCGATGGCGCCCCGTTCGGCACCTACTATCCAGCCGGCATCGCGATCGACACGGCGGGCACCGTCGCGGACTCGCCCGACCACGACCGCATCTGGAGCAGCCAGAGCGGCATGATGCTCGTGCGCCAGTAGCGGTCGCGTTCGGAAGGAGAATCCGCGCAACTACGGAGTCAGACCAAGATCTGGGGCCTCGGATCGCCCGATTCTCCTTCCGGGGAGCACCCGGACCAGTCGCGGTTTGTCCTGCGACTCGGCATGATGACACTCATGGATGAGACTTTCGCCGCGGTGACTCCGGAGAGGCGGCGCCGCGACGCGGTGACGCTGCTCGCGATGATGCGCGAAATCACGGGCGAGGAACCGATAGTTGATCGCGGGATCGTCGGGTTCGGCACCTACCACTATCGCTACGCCTCGGGCCGCGAGGGCGATGCCCCGGCTGCCGCGTTCGCCCCGCGGAAGGCGGCGATGTCGATCTACCTGCCGGACGGCATCGGCGCCCACGCCGATGCGCTCGCCGAGCTCGGCCCGCACACCTCGGGCGTCGGCTGCCTGTACGTGAAAGATCTGTCGGCATGCGATCTCGGGGTGCTGCGGCGCATCGTCGAGACGTCGTATCGGACCGTGATCGACGGAGTATTCGGGAATCGCGCGCGCGAGTCATAGCCCGCGGCCCGGTTCTGTCTGAACCTCGCTCGGCGGCGAATCGGTTCCGTCGGAGAGTACCCCCGGATCAGGGTCGAACCGGTCCTCCGGGCATCATTCTCCGACAGACCCGGAAGGGACCGCGCGACGGCTCCGGCGGAACCGGGCAGCGTCCGCTCCCGCGGCGAGCGCGACGCCGAGCGCGTAGAAGACGAGGTCGGTCCAGGCGAACCCACTGCCGAAGACGAGCGTCCACGGCGACCCCCACTGCGCCGGCAGGCCCGTGAGCTGAAACAGCTCGACGCCGACGCACCAGGCGAGCGCAAAAGCCCATGCCCCGCGCGGCACAACGATCGCGGCGAGCAGGTAGATGAGCACCGCATAAAGCACGTCGCCGATCGCATCCGTCGCGAACGAGTCCGGTGCCAGCAGATGCACGCCGAGCCCCGCCGCGATCACGACGAGGGCGAGGACTCCGAGAACGACACGGCGCATGAGGGCGAGCGTAAGGCGGCGGCCTGAACGAACCCCTCGTCAGACGAAGGTGGGCCGGAGATCCCCGGCCCACCTGGAAATCACGCCCCGCGGAGTCGCTCCGCGAGGTAGCCGTACAGGCCATCGAGCGGCACGCGCTCCTGGCCCATCGTGTCGCGGTCGCGCACCGTGACCGCGTTGTCGTCGAGGCTGTCGAAGTCGACCGTCACGCAGAACGGCGTGCCGACCTCGTCCTGGCGGCGATAGCGGCGGCCGATGGCGCCGGCATCATCGAAGTCGACGTTCCAAGATCCGCGCAGGTCATCAGCCACCTTGCGAGCAAGCGGTGACAGCTTCTCGTTGCGACTCAGCGGCAGCACGGCGATCTTGACGGGCGCGAGGCGCGGGTCGAGCTTCAGTACGGTGCGGGTATCGGTGCCGCCCTTGGCGTTCGGCACCTCTTCCTCTTCGTATGCGTCGACGAGGAACGCCATCATCGCGCGGGTGAGGCCGAACGACGGCTCGATCACATACGGCACGTACTTCTCACCCGAGGCCTGATCGAAGAACGCGAGGTTCGTTCCCGACTGCTCGATGTGGTTCTTGAGGTCGAAGTCGGTGCGGTTGGCGACGCCCATGAGCTCGCCCCAGCCCTTGCCTGCGAAGCCGAAGTCGTACTCGAAGTCGATCGTTCGGTCCGAGTAGTGGGCACGCTCATCTTCGGGTACATCGAAACGGCGCATGTTCTCGGGCGTGATGCCCAGCTCGACGAACCAGTCCCAGCACGCCTCCACCCAGTGGTCGAACCACTCGGCGGCAGTGTCCGGCGCGACGAAGAACTCGATCTCCATCTGCTCGAACTCGCGCGTGCGGAAGATGAAGTTGCCGGGCGTGATCTCGTTGCGGAACGCTTTGCCGACCTGGCCGATGCCGAACGGCGGCTTCTTGCGCGCCGCCGTGACGACGTTCGCGAAGTTCGTGAAGATGCCCTGCGCCGTCTCGGGGCGCAGGTAGTACCGGCCCGACTCGTCGTCGACGACACCGAGGTACGTCTTCACCAGACCGGAGAACGACTTCGGCTCGGTCCACTGACCGCGGGTGCCGCAATCGGGGCACGCGATGTCGACCATGCCGTTCTCAGGCACTCGCCCCTTCTTCGCCTCGAACGCCTCAAGCAGGTGATCTTCGCGGTGGCGCTTGTGGCACTGCAGGCACTCGACGAGCGGATCCGTGAACGTCGCCACGTGACCGGACGCCTCCCACACCTTCGTCGGCAGGATGATCGAGCTGTCGAGGCCGACCATATCGCCGCGACCGCGCACGAACGTCTGCCACCACTGCCGACGGATGTTCTCCTTCAGCTCGGTGCCGAGGGGGCCGTAGTCCCATGCCGAACGCGATCCGCCGTAGATCTCACCCGCTTGGAACACGAACCCGCGATGACGGGCGAGGGCGATGACTTTGTCGAGGCGAGACTGCTCGGCCACGGTGGCTCCAATGGTCGTCGGGAATTCGCGCGGCCAGAGCGGCGCGCGCGGTGCGTCAATCCTACCGACGGCGCCTGGATGCCACGACGGGCGTCACGGCCACGGCGCCGCGCGGTCCTGAGCGGTCAGCGGGCGCAGCTCGGCGGGCGGCGGCCACGGCAGCTCGAACAGCTCGTAGGGCACGTCGATCGCGCCGAAGTCGTCGGTCTTCACGACGATGCGGCCCGGGTGACCGTCGAGATCGGGACGGAACTCGACCAGGCGCACGCGAATGTTCCGGCCGTCGCGCGCAAGGATCCACGGCTCCGCCATCCACGACAGACTCGTGTTCTCGAGCGCGTCCTCTGCGACGTCCCAGTCGGCGGGGTCGGCCAGCGGCTCGGCGAACAGCGACATCGCCTGCCAGTCGTCCCCCGCAGGCCGAATCCATCCGACCAGCTCTCGGTCAGAGCTTCTGCGGTGTGCGATCCAGTCGTCTCCGATCGTCGTCATGCAGCCACCCTATGCACGACTACGGCAACCACTGGCGAAACCCGGCCCCGCACGGCGCAATCATGCGGATCACGCCCAGACCTGCCGTCGTTGTGCGCCCAGGCACCGGCACCTACACCCCGGCAGCCGCCGCAGCGCGGGCCAGCCACGCCGGCGTCTTTCCGCCGCGGGCGAGGGAGATGAGCTCGCCCGCCGTGCAGCACTCGACCAGCTGCCGCGCACGCCGCTCGCGCGTCGCGGCCTGCTTCGCCGACGAGATCCAGTGCCGCACGGTCTTGCGGTAGCCGGGGGTCGCCGCCTCGAGGAACGCGACCGCCTGCGGGGAAGAATCGATGATCGCCTGCAGGTCCGGCGCGAGCTCAGCATCGCCCTGTTCGAACGAGTACACCCCCGAGTTGTCCTCGGTGCGCCGCTCGTAGGCCGCGATGCCGGACGGATGCATGCGCCCCTCCGCGAGAAGCCGCTCGACGTGCGCGATGTTGATCTTCGACCACGTGCTGCGAGCCTTGCGCGGCGTCCACCTCTGGCGCCGGATGTTCTCGTCGACCGGGTGCGACACCGAATCGATCCACCCGAAGCACAGTGCCTCGGGAACCGCGTCTGCCCAGGTCAGGCCGCGATCGGCGACATCGGCCCGGCGCAGCTCCATCCACAGCTCGGACTCGGTGTCGTGGTGCTGTTCGAGCCATGCGCGGAACGCCGCCGCATCGCGGAAGAACACGGTTGGAACGTCGTCGGTCATCAAAAATCAGTATGCCGTGCATCGGCAACCGCGCGCCAGCTCCGCTCGCACCTCATCCCACGACCCAGTGGGTGCGAGCCATCCGATAGCCTGCTGAAAGATATGAATGATTCGACGGGGTCCCGCAGCGGTCTCACCCGCCGCATGCCCGGATGGGCGATCGTCGCGGCTCTCGCGTTCGCCGGGCTCAGTTCGGCGTTCATGTTCACGCTCGTCGTCCCGCTGCAGGCCGACCTGCCGATCCTGCTCGACGCGTCGCGCGAGGACACGACCTGGGTCGTCACGATCACGCTGCTCGTGGCCGCCATCGCGACGCCGATCTCGGGCCGCCTCGGCGACATGTACGGCAAGCGACGGATCATTCTCGCCCTTCTCGTCGCGCTCATGGTCGGATCCCTCATCGCCGCCCTGTCGCAATCGATCATCGGCGTGATCATCGGGCGCGGCTTTCAGGGCCTGACGACCGGAGTGATCCCCCTCGGCATCGCGATCATGCGCGACGTGCTGCGGCCCGCGCGGCTCGGCACGGCGGTCGCGTTCATGAGCGCGACCATGGGCGTCGGCGGCGCGATCGGCATGCCCGTGGCGGCATTCGTCGCCGAGCAGTTCGACTGGCACATGCTCTTCTGGCTGTCGCTCGGCCTCGGCGTGATCGGATTCGCCGCTGTCTGGTTCGTCGTGCCGGTCGATACGCTGCGCTCGCCCGGGCGCCTCGATGTGGTCGGTGTGATCGGTCTCGCCGCGGGCCTGACTGGACTTCTGCTGTTCGTCTCGCGCGGAGCTGACTGGGGATGGGCGTCACCGGCCGCGATCGGATCCGTCGCGGGCGGCGTCATCGCGCTCGGACTGTGGGCATGGCACCAACTGAGAACGACGGATCCGCTCGTCGATCTTCGCGTCGCCTCGCGCCCGGCCGTCCTCCTGACCAACCTCGCCGCGATCGGCATGGGCTTTGCACTCTTCGGATCGAACGTGTCGTTCCCGCAACTGCTCGAACTGCCGGCGTCGACCGGGCACGGCTTCGGGCTCACGATGATGCAGGCGGCGCTCGTGATCATGCCGTCGGGCCTGATCATGATGGTCTTATCTCCGCTGTCGGGACGGCTCGAGCGGCTCTTCGGCCCGCGCCCGCTGCTCACGATCGGCACGGCGGCGATCGTCGTCGCCTACGTGTTCGTGCTGATCTTCTCGACCGAGGTGTGGCACATCGTTGTCGTCAACTGCATCATCGGCGTCGGCATCGCCTTCTCATTCGCCGCCATGCCGATGATCATCATGCAGGCGGTGCCAGCGAACGAGACCGGCGTCTCGAACGGGATCAACGCACTGTTCCGGTCGGTCGGCACTTCAGGCGCCTCCGCCGTGATGGGCGGCGTGCTCGCCGCGATGAGCGTCGACGTCGACGGTCACGCAATCCCGACCGCGGCCGCCTTCGAGGTGTGCTTCTGGATCGCGATCGTGGCCGCCATCGCCGCGACGATCCTCACGTTCTTCATCCCGCGCTCGACGCCGGAAGCGCGCGCCTCGCTTCCGCCTTCCGAGCGATAAGCCTCAGGCTTGGACGAAGAGGTAGCCGCGCTGGTCGTCGAAACCTGCGATCTCGAGGCCGCGGTTGGTGAGAATCGCCATCTCCCGACGCAGGTTCATGCGCCACTGGTGAGCCTCGCGAGGATCGTCGATACGCATCTGCTCCACATCGCTCGGAATCTCAAGGTTCGCGACCACGTCGGCCTCTTCCGGGTGCTTCGCCAAGGATGCGAGTGCCCACTTGACGTCGAGGCGGTCGCTCTCGTCTCCTGCGTCACCGCCGCCGAAGATGCCGTACTGGTTCACGGCGTATCCGGTCACGCGCGCTCCCAGAACGCTGAGGAAGAAGTGCGCGTTGCGGGCGACGAGCGGATCAAAGGTCCACGTCACGTTGCCGACGCCGTGCCCGAGGGCCCACTGACGCTGGTGCTCCTTCAGCTCGCGGCCCCAACCTCGTCCGCGGAACTCGGGGAGGAGAGCTGTGATGTGCGAGTGCATCGACCGTGTCGACGGCTCGCCGAAGAAAGCGACCGACGCGCCGACCATGCGGCCATCGTCGAAGAATCCGACCGCGTAGTTGCCCGACTGCTGGAGCGCGCGCAACGTACCGGCATCGATCACTCGCTGAGCGCCGCGGATCGCGTCAAGCACCCCCTGCGCCTCGAGGATCAGTTCCACGGTCTCCAAGTCACGGATCTCTCGCATCGTCCCAGCCTAGCCCGGCACGCAATCGGTCGACTCGGATAACTCGGCAATCCCCTCTACACTTTTGGCGGGCTCCTCGCTTCGGCTGAGCGGGCTCTGTCGTTCAGAAAGGACGCCCGATGACCGCTTCCGCGATCCCTCATCTCGCTGATCACGCCAGTCTGATCGTGCACGGACCCGACCAGCCGGGAATCGTCGGCCAGGTCGCGGCGCTCGTGACGCGCAACGGCGGCAACATCATCTCCCTCGATCAGTACTCAACGAATGAATCGGGCGGCGACTTCTTCCAGCGAATCGTGCTGCACCGCGAGAATCTCGCGGGCGCGACTCCCGACATCGAGGCGGATCTCGAGGCGACTCTTGCTCCGATGGGCCTGTCGTGGCGCGTGCGCGACATGTCGCAGCCGCTGCGCATGGCGGTGCTCGCGTCGAAGAGCGACCATTGCCTACTCGACCTGCTCTGGCGTCACCGCCGCGGCGAGCTTCCCGTGACGATCCCCATGACCATCTCGAATCACACCGACGTCGCCGACGACGTGCGCACGTTCGGGATCCCGTTCTTCCATGTGCCGTCGCAGGCGGGCCCGGACAAGTCGACGTCCGAGGCGGAGATCCTGTCGCTGCTCAAGGACAACGTCGACTTCATCGTTCTCGCCCGCTACATGCAGGTGATCTCGAGCGATTTCCTCGAGAAGCTCGGCGTGCCCGTGATCAACATTCACCACTCGTTCCTGCCCGCGTTCATCGGCGCGGCCCCGTACCGCAAGGCGAAGGAGCGCGGCGTCAAGCTGATCGGTGCGACCGCGCACTACGTCACCGAGGATCTCGACGAGGGGCCGATCATCGAGCAGGACGTGGTGCGCGTCACCCACGCCGACACGGCAGCGGATCTGCAGAGCCGCGGATCCGACGTCGAGCGCGCCGTGCTGAGCCGCGCGGTCACGTGGCATGCGGAAGACCGCGTGATCCGCCACGGCAACCACACGATCGTCTTCAACTAAGCGGCCACGCGGGGCCTGAGACAGGCTCCGTAGACTCATCGGTACGCCGAGAGGGAGGGCGCGGGTGACGGGACGCAGGTGGTTCGGGATGGCGCGACTCGCCATCGCCGTCCTGTGCGCCGCGGCGCTCGTGCACCGACTGCTGTGGGGGCTCAGTTCCCAGACGATCGCCGGGCAGAACTTCTTCGCATATCTGACGATCCAGTCGAACATCGCCTTTCTCGCGCTCGCGGCGACGGGAGGCGTGCTCGCCCTCACGATGCACGAGGATCCGCCGTGGCTGACCGACGTGCGCACGGCCGTGCTCAGCTGGACGATCACGGCCGGTCTCGTCTTCGCACTGCTCGTCTGGCAGGCAGGGGTGCGCGGGATTCCGATGGCCGTGCCGTGGTCGGACGTCGTTCTGCACTTCGCCCTGCCCGCCGTCTCACTCGCGGGCTGGGTGTACGGTCCGAGCAGGCGGCGCGCACGCTGGCGCCTCATCGCGATCGTCGTCGCGTACCCGATCGTGTGGGGCCTGTTCACGCTGTGGCGCGGGAATAGCATTGGCTGGTACCCGTACTACTTCCTCGACCTCAGACAGGTGTCCGGCCTCACTGAGTTCTGCCTCACCTGCCTCTTCGCGCTCGCCGTGTTCGCGGGCGTCGCCTCGGGGCTGATCCTGCTCAGCAGGGGTAACCCGCGGATCCGTCTGCTTCGCAGGGCCGCATCACGCGAACGTCGCCGACACGTCGCGACATGAGTTGTGCGGCGGTGCGGGCGAGCGGCTATCTTCGTGAGCGTCCGACTACCGAGGAGCCGCCATGACGACGATCCAGACCACCACCGCGGGCAGCCTTCCGCGCACCGCACAGCTGATCGAGGCGAACGCCGCCCGCGAGTTCGAGGACGACGGCTTCACGCTGAAGTCGACCCCCGAGTACGAGGAGCTCGTGACGGCAGCTGTTGCGGACGTCGTCGCGCGCCAGCGCGACGTCGGCATCACGCAGCCCGGCGACGGCGAGTTCGGCAAGGCGATGTCGAACCCGATCGACTACGGCGCATGGTGGGGGTATTCGTTCCAGCGCGTGTCGGGGCTCGAGCTCACCGACAACTCGTTCTTCACGTTCGAGCGGGTCGAGTCGACGCCGGGCAATGTGAAGATCACCTCGTTCCTCGACCGCCGCGACCGCGAGGCCTTCGCCGATGCCTATGCCGACCCCGAGTCGGGCGTCGGAACCGGCAAGAACGCGACCGCGTTCCCCACCAACACGGGCGACATCGCCTACACGGGCCACGACAAGGTCGCCGCCGACGTGCGCCATCTGACGAGCGCCCTGCACGACGGCGAAACCGGCTTCATCACCGCGATCGCCCCGGGCTCGGCAGCGCGCATCACGACGAGTCACTTCCCGACGGAAGAAGAGCACATCTGGGCGTGGGCCGCAGCGCTCCGCGAAGAGTACAAGGCGATCACCGATGCGGGGCTCATCGTGCAGCTCGACGACCCGTCGCTCGCTGAGAACTGGGACCAGATCCAGCCGGAGCCGAGCGTTGCCGACTACAACGCGTTCACGCAGATCCGCATCGATGCGATCAACGAAGCGATCAGGGGCCTCCCCAAGGAGCAGGTGCGCCTGCACCTGTGCTGGGGCTCCTGGCACGGCCCGCACTCGACTGACATCGAGCTGAAGCACATCCTGAAGACCGTGCTCGGCGCGAACGTCGGCCAGATCTCGTTCGAGGCCGCGAATGCCCGCCACGAGCACGAGTGGACGGTGTGGGAGGAGAACAAGGACATCATCCCCGACGACCTCGTCCTCGTGCCCGGCGTCGTGGGCCACTCGACGAACATCGTCGAGCACCCCGAGCTCGTCGCCCAGCGCATCGAGCGCTTCGCGAAGATCGTCGGTCCCGAGCGCGTCACGGCCGCCACCGACTGCGGCCTCGGCGGACGCGTGCACGAGCAGGTCGCCTGGGCCAAGCTCGCGTCGCTCGGCGAGGGCGCACGGATCGCATCGACGCGCGTCTGAGCCGAGCGTAGGATCCGAATCATGGGACGGATTCGGATCAAGCGCGCATATGAGAACGCGGATCCCGGCGATGGGTTCCGCGTTCTCGTCGACCGGCTCTGGCCGCGCGGGGTCTCCAAGGAACGCGCCGACGTCGACGAGCATCTCAAGGACATCGCGCCGTCGCCCGACCTGCGCACCTGGTGGAACCATGATCCCGACCGCTACGACGAGTTCGCGAAGCGCTATCGCTCAGAGCTCGACGACAACCCGGCGGTCGATGACCTGCGACGGATCATCACCGACCACAAGGTCGTCACCCTCGTGTACGGGGCGAAGGACCCCGAAGTGAACCACGCCGTCGTTCTGAAGGAGTACGTGGCTTCGTGATCCCTCGGAGCCCGATTCCGCCCCATCGTTAGCGCGAATCTCCTTCCGAGGGATCCGCGACTCGACGGTGCGCATCTCAGAAGCACGCGCTCTTCACTTTGACACGCAGCGACGATGTCACCTCGTACGTGCGGCCGCTCTGCTCGTGGTACCCGATAACGAGCTCGGTCACGTCGATCTCACTGCCGCCGAGCGGCGGAAAGACTGCCATGATGTTGGCGGACTCGCCGGGATCGATGGCGTATCCCTCCGCCCGTTGCCTCTGTTCCCACACTTTCGGAGGATCGTCGAGCGAGAAAGTGCCTTGAGAAGTCGTGCCTTCCATAGGCAGCACGTAGAAATCGGCACCCGCCGCGCCCACCGTTTCTAACGAGTCGAGCACGACAGTCTCATCCACATCCCCCGGGAGGTCGACCAACTCGCCATAGGCGACAGACTCGTCTGGGCCCGACGAGATACACAGTTGGCCGGATCCGTTGGGCTCGAGCGGCCCGACGCCAGCGGCGCAGCCTACGGAAGCGATCATGACGGTAGCAATAATTCCGAGGAGGCCGAGCGCTCTGTTCATAACCGATCGCAATCTATGAGTGGCCGAGGGAGCGCCAGCGGCAGCGCTGCAGAATATGGCGATGTCACTTGCGTCACCGCCTGTTGAGAACAATGCCGAATGTAACGATCAGGATGATCATATTGCGTCCGTAGATGCCCCCGCGGATACTCGTGGCTGGAGAGGAATATCCCGTGCGCACATCGGTGAAGATCTGGCTCAGCCTGATCCCGGGGATCCTGTTCGTCGCCGTACTCGTGTACTTCGTCGCTCAAACGGGCGGAAGCGGCAGTGGCAGTGCGGAAGACAATGCCCTTGCGCTCATCAGCTTCACGGCATCAGCGCACGTCCCCTGGATCCTGCTCGCCTGACGACACCCAACCCACGCGTTCAGAAGGACTTTCGCTCCTCCTGACCTCGAAATCGGGCAATCCAGTCCGTAGTTAACGCACATCTCCTTCCGAAGGATCCGCGCTCATCCCCCGCCACGCCACCTCGAACGCCTCGCGGCAGCGGGCGAGCGTGTCGGGGTCGGCCATGCTCGCTCCGCGCACGACGATCTGGTAGTAGAAAACTCCGTTTATGAGGTCGATGCACGCCTCGAGGTCGAGATCGTCGCGGAGGTCGCCCCGCTCCTGCGCCACGGCGAGCGCGGCGAGGAACGAGACGCGACGCCGCCTGATGTGCGAGGTCCAGTACGCGCGCTGCAGCTCGGGGTTCTGCATCACGAGCGCCATGCGCGCGCGGAACCGACGGTCGCTGTACGTCGATCCGCGCACAGCGACCGGATCGCCGAACATCATCGAAACGATCGCTTCTTTGATGTCACCCGACGTATCGATCTCGATCGTCGCGCGCCCTTTGTCGAGAGCCGCGGCAACGAGCTCCGGCAGGCTCGGCCAGCGCCGATAGAGCGCGGCCCGCGAGACGCCGCTGGCCGCCACGACGGCCGACACCGTGACCTTCTGATCGCGTTCGATCAGTCCGATGACGGCGTCGAGGATCCGCTCGTCGTGGCCGCTCGCGCGCGGACGGCCGGGGCCGCGCGCGGCGACCCCGGTCCCAAGTGCTCCCGTGCTCACGCGACGGCGCGCTCCCGCAACCGCGCGATGAGGCCGTCGGTCAGCCCCGCCTCGCGCAACGCAACGAGCGGATCCGTGCCGCCCGCCCCGAGGTGCGCGAGCAGCCCACGGATCGGCTCGGGCGAGAACTCGGATCGCGTCGCGGCTCGCGCGGCCTCATCGAGGTCGAGCCCGAACTTCGCCATCAATCGCCCGATCGTCGGCTCGAGGCGACGCATGATCGCATCGGAGTTCTCGCCGGTGCGCACGTAGTCGGCCACGATCGCCTCCGGCTCGGCGCCGAGCGCGAGAAGCAGCGATGCGGCGAGGACGCCCGTGCGGTCCTGCCCGGCGGCGCAGTGGAACGCGACGGCGCCCGGGGCGTAGGCGATGATGGCGAGGGCCTGCACGATGCGGGGAGCGGCGGCGTCGAGCATGCGCACGTACATCGATCCGTACTTCGTCTGGTCGTGGATCTCGGCACCGGCATCGCCGATCGACGCCATGAACGGCACGTGGTGGTAGGTGACGGGCAGGGATCCGATCGGGCCGCGACCGGTGAACTCGACCTCGTCGACGGAGCGCAGGTCGATGATCGTCGTCAGCCCGTCCGCGACGAGCGACGACGCGGTCTCGAGGTCGACGATCGAGAGGTCGTCGGCGCGGATCGCGACGCCGGGCCGCACGGATCCGCCCGACACGGGGATCCCGCCGAGGTCGCGCAGGTTGACGGGCGCCGAGAGGGGCAGGTCGATCGTGTCGATGAGCGTCATGTGATCTTCTTTCTGATGATCGCGCTCGCCTGGTCGATGATCGTGACGAGCACGATGATGCAGATGACCATAGCGAACAGGTGTCCGTAGTCGTAGCGGTTCATTGCGGTGGTGAGCTCGAGGCCGATGCCTCCGGCGCCCACGAGGCCGAGGATCGTCGCGCCGCGCACGTTGCCCTCGAACAGGAGCAGCGTGTAGCTCGTCAGGAGCGGCAGCGCCTGCGGCAGGATCCCGTACTGGATCACCTGCCGCTTCGAGGCGCCGACCGACTCCATTGCGACGATCGGGCCGCGATCGACGGCCTCCATCGCCTCAGCGAAGACCTTGCCGATGGATCCGATGGATCCGATCGTCATCGCGAGGATGCCCGCGAACGGTCCGAGCCCGACGGCCGAGACGAACATCAGCGCGATGACGAGGTCGGGAAGCGCGCGGATGATGTTCATCGTCCAGCGGCAGAGGTAATACAGCCACCGCGGGGCGATGTTGCTCGCGGCGCCAAACGCGACGACCAGCGACAGAATGGTGCCGATCACGGTGCCGACGATCGCCATCTGCAGCGTCTCGAGCAGCAGGGCGAGGATCAGGCCGATCTTCGAGAAGTCGGGCGGGAACATGCGCAGCATGAACTCGCCCATGTTGGCCGCGCCCTCGCCGAGCTTGAGGAAGTCGAACTGGGCGCCGTTGGCCGACCACAGGAAGAGCGCCACGCCCACGATGACGCCGACGATGAACCGGGCGCGCGGGATCCGGAACGCGCGCTCCATGCTCTCGCGGGCGCGCGGATCCAGCTCCGCCTTCGCCCTGGGCTTCTCGACGGTCGACATCAGTCTTCCTCCTCGTCGCCCAGGTCGTACACGGGCGCCAGCTGATCTGCGTCGAGCTCGCTCGTGCGGCCCGAGACGACGATCTCGCCGTGGCGCAGGCCGACGATGCGGTCCGAGTGGGCGAGCGCGAGCGGCACGACGTGCAGACTCACGAGCACGGGGATATTGTCTTCGCGCGCGATCTGCCGCAGCAGTTCGAGCACCGTGCGGCTCATGCGCGGATCAAGCGACGCGACGGGCTCGTCGGCAAGGATCACGCGGGGGTTCTGCATCAGCGCCCGCGCGATCGCGACCCGCTGCTGTTGCCCGCCCGACAGCGACCGGGCCGGTTCCCCGGCCTTGTGCGCGATCCCGACGCGGTCGAGAAGTTCGAGCGCGCGCACGCGATCCGAACTGCGGAACGTGCCGAGCAGGTTCGCGGCGCCCGCGCCGTAGAGGGATCCGGTCAGCACGTTCGTGAGCACGCTCAGACGCCCGACGAGGTTGAACTGCTGGAACACCTGGCCGGTCTGCGAGCGCAACCGGCGCAGCTGCCCGCGCTGGAGGTTCGCGACATCGAAGTCGCCGGCGTCGACCGATCCGGATTCGATCGCCGCGAAGCCGGTCAGGGCCTTCATCAGGGTCGATTTGCCCGATCCGCTGGAACCGAGCAGCGCAACCGTCTCGCCGCGGAAGAGGTCGAGGTCGACGCCGTCGAGCACGAGCGGCTGGTCATCCGAGTAGCGCACCGTCAGGTTACGGACGCGGACGAGCGGCTCGTCTGTTCGGGTCTCCGGCGGGCGCATGAGAAGGTCGGTCATCGCGATCACTCGAGGTCCGAGATGTCGACGCCGGCGACGGCCGCGATGTCGACGATGGGCTGGAAGACGTCGGCCCCCGGCTCAAGGATCGGCTCGATGCCCTCGGGCATGCCGCTCATGTACATACCGATCGCGTCGCGGTTCTCGTCGCTGAACACCTTCGGAATCGCCTCGACGAGGGCTTGACGCTTCTCTTCCGACATCTGCTGGTTGCCGAGCACCGACATCGAGATCGGCATGTCGCGGCTCTCGCCGATCGAGCGCGTCTCACCCTCGTCGAAGGGGAACATCGGGTTGTCCTGGCCGGCCATCTTCGGGAAGATCGTCGAGGTGCACGCAACGTCGGCTTGGCCCTCTTTCAGAGCGATGAAGCTGCGATCGTGTCCGCCCGACATGAGCTCTTTGAAGTCGCCGTCGTCCTTGTGCAGGCCGATCTGGTCGAGCATGTAGGTCGGCATGTAATAGCCGCTCGACGAGTTCGGGTCGGCGAACGCGATCGTCGTCTCGGCCGTGATGTCCTCGAGCGACTCGAGCGGCGAGTCGTCGAGCACGAGGCAGGTTGAGACCGGTTCAGCGAGGCCGGGCCATGCGACGAGCGAGTCGACCTCGCCTGTGTTGACGGCGAGCGCCGAGGGGAAGGCGCTCATGATGCCGATGTCTTCGTGGCCCGCACGCACGGCCTCGATCACGGCGGAGTAGTTGGGAACGTCGGTGATCTCGACGGTCATTCCGGTCGCCTCCTCGAGGAGGGCGGCGATCTCGTCGGTCGGCGTCTCGGCGTTGGGGTCGTCCACGAGCGGCAGCGTCGCGAAGCGGATCACGTCGTCCGACGCGTCGGCGTCGGCCGCCGGCGAGGAGCAGCCGGCGAGGAGGGCGGCGGAGCCGGCCGCGAGGGCGACGGCGATCAGGGGAGTGCGCAGGCGCATGGCGAGCCTTTCGGAGGGAGGAACGGAACATCCCCGATGTAACCCGGCCAAGGTGACGAGCAATTACGAGAACGGGGGTCCCAGAATGGACGAGTCGATGAACGGCGGGTTACGGGAGCGCCGGTCTCGCTATTCGGATCCCCATACGCTGGACCCATGCAGTTCGACGCACGCGCCCTGACCGATCCCGTCGACCGGCGCGAGGTGCGCGCACACTCCCGGCAGCTGCGGTCGAGGTTCCCGCGCGCGACGCGGCGCGGGTCGAGCGACGTGGCGCGCATCGTCGTCTCGGTCATGATGCTCGTCATCGGCGTGCCGATGCTCGTCTTCGGCCTGCTCGCCCTCTTCCTGATCGACGGTCTCGTGCCGTTCGGGCTCGCCTTCGGCGGCATGGGGGCCGGGTTGATCGTCGCGGCGATCCTCCTGCTCGTCTGGAACGGATCCGCCCCCGTGCAGCACTATCGCCTCGAGCGGTTCGCCGCGGCGAACGGCATAAGCTTCCACCCGGGCTACGACGACCCGCAACTGCCCGGAATGCTGTTCGACGTCGGCCGGCAGCGGTACTCGGAGATGCTCGTGCGGGGCGAGGCGCCGCGGTTCGTCGAGTTCGGCAACTATCGGTACACGACCGGATCCGGCAAGAGCCAGCAGACGCACACCTGGGGGTACATCGCGGTGCGCCTGGACGCGCCGCTGCCGAACATCGTGCTCGACGCCGAGGGCAACAACAGCCTGTTCGGATCGAACCTGCCCGTGCGGCTCGACAAGGGCCAGCGTCTCAGCCTCGAGGGCGGATTCGACACGCACTTCAGCCTCTACTGCCCCACGGGGTATGAGGCCGACGCGCTGTACCTGTTCACGCCCGACATCATGCAGCGATTCATGAACCGAGCCGCGCAGCTCGACGTCGAGATCGTCGATGACTGGCTCTTCTTCTACTCCGCCTCGCCCCTGTCGACCCTCGAGCCCGAGAGGTGGCGGTGGCAGTTCTCCGTCGTCGGCGCCATGCTCGACAAGATCGCGCGATGGGGCCGCTGGCGCGACGAGCGGCTGCGGACGACGAGCACCGCGCCGGTCGCGGGCGTGCAGCCGGCGCTCGCGGATCCGCAGCACCTGCGGCCCCCGGAGGGCGTCGCCGAGCCTGGGCGGCGCCTCAAACGCCGCCGGTTCACGTGGGTCACGATCTCGGTGATCGCCGCGGTCCTCATCATCCAGGCGATCAGCATCACGCTGAGCGTGCTGGATTAGCCGCTCCGCTCCCGCATCTGCAAGCGAAGGCCCGGGACCGCGATGATGCGGACCCGGGCCTTCGCCGTCAACTGCGGCCTGGTCAGGCGCTTGCAGTCGCCTTGCGGCGCAGGACGATCGCGCCCGCGCCGAGCGCGATGAGGATCATCGCGGCGACAGCGATCCCGCCCGCCGTTCCGCTGCCGCCCGTCGGTGAGAGCGCCGCGGGGGCGTTCACCCGCAGGTCGGCGGAGGCGATGACCTCGCCGTCGGCGTCGACGAGCTCCACCGCGCGGACGCCGGGCTCCGTCTCCTCAGGAACGCGGAAGGAGGCCTCGATCGTGCCTGACTCGGTCGCACTGACCGAGGCGACCTCTGTCGGAGCAGACCGCAGCACGACGGTGTAGTCGCCGACCGGGATCTGCTCGCCGGTGACCTCGACGGCGTCACCGGGGGATGCGCTCTCGGGATCGACCGTCAGGCGCGGCGTCGCGACAACCGCCTCGTGATGCTCGGAGATTTCGCTCGTGTTGCCCGCGACATCGCTCGCCCGGTAGGCAACGCGGTCGCCGGGCTCGATGTCGACCGGCTCACCGTAGGCGTTCCATGCCTCGGGCATCTCACCCTCGGCAGAGATTGCGGACCACTCGAGTTGCGCGACGCCGGATGCCTCATCCGTCGCCAACAGCACGAGGCGTTCGCCCTCGACAGCGGCGGTCGCCTTGGGTGCCGTGAGGTCGACCTTGCCGTCCCACGAGACCTCTTCCGATACGTTTCCGCTCGCGTCGGTCGCGCGCGCCAGGACGGAGTGCGAACCGTCGGAGTCGATGACGACGGGCTCCTCGTACGGCGCCCAGCCGGCATCGTCGATGTTCACCTCGAGCATCGGGTCCGTGTCGACGTCGTCCGACGCGGTCACCTCTACGGCGACCTGAGACACGTACCACTCGTCGTTCCCGTCAGGGTTCTCGGGCGTCGCCGCCACGGTCGCCACGGGAGGGGTGACGTCCGCGTCGAAGGTGAACGTCTCTTCGAGTTCGAGGGTGCGCGACGACGCTCCGACGGCGACGACGTAGTCGCCCTCGGACATGCTCCACGCGTCGGCCTCGACGTCCCAGGTCGAGAACGGACGGTTGCTCGCCGTCGAGTCGACGACGAGTTCGACGCGTTCGCTGGCGCCCGGCTCGAGTTCGATGCGGTCGAAGCCCACGAGCCGTTTGCCGGGCTCGTTCGTCGCCTCGGGGAGGGTGAGGTACACCTGAGGGATCTCCGTGCCTCGCACGTCTCCGGTGTTCTCGACGGTGAACGACACGGTCGCCGCCGAACGATCGTCGTCCGACGACGTCTCGACCTGCAGATCCGAGTACGAGAACGTCGTGTAGCTCAGGCCGTGTCCGAACTCGAACAGCGGGTCGATGTCGCGCTCGTCGTACCACTTGTACCCGATCTCGAGACCCTCTGCGTAGTCGATCTGACGGATCTCTTCGTCGTTCGCCCTCTCGGTCGAGCCGTTCGCGAACACACCCGGGTACTGCGCGTCGTTGCCTGCCGTGGGAGTGTCGGCGAGCGACACGGGGAACGTCATCGGCAGCTTTCCGGACGGGCTCACATCGCCCCAGAGCAGCGACACGAGCGCGGGGCCCATCTGCTCGCCCGGGTACCAGGACTCGAGCACGGCCGACGTCTGATCGATCCACGGCATCTCGACGGCGGATCCCGTGTTCAGGACGGCAGCGGTGCGCGGGTTCGCGGACGAGACCGCGTCGATGAGCGCATCCCCGCCACCCTGCAGCGAGAGGTCCGCGACATCGGAGAACTCGCCCATCTTCTGATAGCCGAACACGATGGCGATGTCTGCGGACGCCGCGACGTCGGCGGCAGACGCCGGATCCGTTCCCGCGTCGAACGTCACGGTCGCGCCGATCTCAGCGGCGCGCTCGCGGATCGCATCCTCGGGCGAGACGAGGTCTTCGCACTCGAGCGTGTTGCCGTCATTCCACGCCATGGAACAGATCGTGCTGGCGCTCACGCCTTCGGTGGGCGTGGACGATGCCGTCGCACCGATGATCGCGATCTCCGCGCCCGCGTCGATGTCGAGCGGGAGCAGACCGTCGTTCTTCAGAAGCACCGAGCCCTGCTGAGCGGCCTCGAGCGCGATCGATGTGTGCTCCGTCGTCGACGCGTCTTCGACGGGCGTCTCGGGCAGCGGTGTATCGAAGAGACCGTGCTCGATGTAGGCCGAGATCACGCGACCGGCGGCTTCGTCGACGCGCTGTTCGGTGATGTCACCAGCCGCGAGCGCCTTGTCAAGAAGCTCGGGCGTAAAGTGCTTCGGGGCATTCAGCTCCTGATCGAGCCCAGAATTGAGAGCTGCAGCAGTCGAATGAACCGCGCCGAAGTCGGACACCACGTAGCCCGCAAAGCCCATCAGGCCCTTCAGGTTCGTGTTCAGAATCGGGTTCTCGCACCCGTAGACGCCGTTGATCTGGTTGTAGGAGCACATCACGCTGGCAGGATCCGACTCGGCAACAGCGATCTCAACCGGGAGGTCGTAGGCCTGCCGCAGGGTGCGCTCGTCGATGTTCGATGAGCTGGTCTGACGGTCGAGCTCCTGCTCGTTGCCGACGTAATGCTTGATGTCAGCCATGACCGGTTTGCCGTCGACGCCTTGCAATCCCGAAACCGCGTGCGCAGCAAGTCGGCCGGTCAACAGCGGATCTTCGCCGAAGTACTCGGGAGTACGACCCGACAGGGGCGTACGGCCGGACGCGAGCCCCGGACCGAGGACGCCGTTCTTGCCCTTATCGAAGGCTTCCGCGCCCTGAGTGGCGGACTTCGCCTCCGTGAGATCAAGGTTCCAACTTGCCGCGAGCGCGATCGGCGCGGGGAACGCGGTGACTCCCGAGGTGAAGCGCACGCCGTCGGGCCCGTCGGTGTAGACGACCGTCGGCGTGCCCTCCACCTGGGCCGGGTAGGTCACGTCGCCGAACTCGGTCTGCTGGGGCGAGTTGGCCGCCTGTTCGTTGAGCCAGCGGTACTTCTGGTGCAGCGAGCTCGCTTCGAGCAGGAGTTCGGTGCGTTCGGCGGTCGTGCGGCCTGTGTCCAGCCACGGCACGTCGGCCTCATCCGCCATCGCCGCGGTCGGTGCCACGCCGCCGAGCGCGGTCATCGCCGCCACCGTGAGCGCGGCTATCCCACCCGCTCTGAATCTCTTCGTTGACAAATGCCACTCCTCTGTGTGCAGGTCATCCTGGCGGTGCTGCCAAAATTGAAGCGCTTCAAAACGCCCCGAGAGTAAGATATCGCTACCCCGAGACTCACGTCAATGATTCGTTTCAATTCGAAGAATCACAGCGCTCACTGGATGCGACCCGAAGCGCTGTCGGATCCCGTGCGCAGGAGTCTCGTTGGGCCGAAGCCTCCGGGGTACGGGCGCGGAGGAAGGTCACCTTGCGGCGCAGGCGGAACCCGAGCTTCTCATAGGCCGCGATCGCGCCGGAGTTGGCGCCCGACGCGTGCAGGAACGGCGCGTCGCCCCGCTCGCGGATCCCGTGGGCGACGTCGAGCGTCAGGGCGGAGGCGAGCCCCTGCCGGCGGTAGTCCTCGTCGACCGAGACCGCGCTGATCTCCGTGAACCCGTCGGCGTGGAGTCGCTCCCCCGCCATCGCGACGAGGCGACCCTCGCGGCGCACGCCGACGTAGCGGCCGAGCTGGTAGGTGCGCGGCAGGAAGGGGCCGGGCTTGTTCCGCTCGACGAGCGCGAGCATCTCGGTGGCATCGTCGGCGCCGAGTTCGACGGCGCCCTCGAATGGCTGCCCCGTGACCCGGTCCGTCGCGACGAGCTGCACGCCGTCGCCGCGGCTGGTCTCGCGCCATCCGTCCGGCAGCTCGCCAGCGAAATGCGACAGCGACAGGTCGGCGCCAGGCCCGAACAGGTCGAGCAGGGAGTCCCAGATCCGCGGTTCGTCCCAGGAAACGACGCCCACGAACGGCGAGACGTCTTCCGGATATCGCTTCGCGAAATCGTCGCCCTCCGCGAACCGTGCATGCGCGCCCGTGAGCGCAGACCATGCGGGGCTGTCGAGCACGTCGGTGTCGACCCCTGCTTCCTGAGCGTGGTGAGCGGCGGCTGGTCGCGGCGTGAATTCGAACACGTGATCAATTCTGCTCCTGCGGGGCTGTGAGGAGCTCTGATCTGCGGCGATCGACGAGATTTGTCCGCCTCGGGCATGCCGCGGACTTCGCTCGCGGCGCGGCAGGTCCCGGCGACGCGCAGGGGTGATCGGGTCAGACCCGATCACCCCTAGCCAGCCTCGACCGCTATGCGCGGCGCCGGCGTCGACTGACGAGCCAGACCACGGATGCCCCGACCAGGAGCATCGCCCCGGCGATGCCGCCAATCAGCGGTGCCTGGTCCATGCCACTCGGGCTGAGCCCGCCGCCCTCGCGCACCGGGTTGCGAGTCTCCTGCGCGGGAGGTTCGATGACCTCACCGCCCGGGCCGACTCCCATTGCGCTCGCGACGTTCGTCAGCGTCGCGCCGCTGGCGTCGGCCTTCACGGTGACCGAGTAGACGACCGTCACGGTCTGGCCCGGCGGCAGCGCACCCGACCAGGCGAGCTCGTCGCCGTCGATCGTGAGGCCTCCGACCGGCACGCCGTCGATCTGCGCGACCGCGTCGTCGTTGAACGACGCATCTGCCAGCACGCCCGACAGGTCATCCGAGATGTCCACCGGGTCCAGCACCGTCTCGCCCGTGTTGGCACCGGTGAGCGTGTAGGTGATCACGTCGCCCGTTTCGACGACCGATCCGCTCTCCGGGTCCACGGTCTTCGAGAACTCGAAACCGGGGTCCTTCACCGGGCTCGTCGTCTCCGACGGCGGGGGCGTGATGACGCTGCCGCCCGGAGGCACAGCCGTTCCGGTCGCCGAGTTCACCAGCTTCGCCCCGCCGGCACCCGCCTTCACGGTGACCGAGTACGTCACCGTCACCGTCTGACCCGGCTCGAGCGAGCCCGACCACGTCAGCTCGTCGCCGTCGAGCGCGGGTGCGTCGACCTCCTCGCCGTCGATCTGCGCGACCGCGTCGTCGTTGAACGACGCCCCGGACAGCACTCCGGAGAGGTCATCGACGATGTCCACCGGATCCAGCACCGTCTCGCCGGTGTTGGATCCCGTTAGCGTGTAGGTGACGATGTCACCGGGGTCGACGGCGGCACCGCTTGCCGGATCCACGCTCTTCGAGAACTCGAAACCAGGGTCCTTCACCGGGCTCGTCGTCTCCGACGGCGGCGGCGTGATGACGCTGCCGCCCGGAGGCACAGCCGAACCCGTCGCCGAGTTCACCAGCTCCACACCGCCCGCGTCTGCGTCGACCGTCACCGAGTACTCAAGCGTTACGGTCTGCCCGGGTTCGAGCGCGCCCGACCACGACAGCGTGTTGCCGTCGCGAGCGATCCCGCCGACCTCCTCGCCCTCGATCTGCGCGACCGCATCGTCGTTGAACGACGCACCCGCCAGCACACCCGAGAGGTCATCGACGATGTCGACCGGGTCGAGCACCGTCTCACCCGTATTCACACCGGTGATCCGGTACGTCACCGTCTCGCCGGGGTCGACTGCGGTTCCGCTCTCCGGGTCAACCGACTTGGAGAGGGAGTAGCCGGGAACGCTCACAGGGTTCGTCGTCAGGGACGGCGGCGGCGTGATCGTGCTGCCACCCGGAGGCACAGCGGTTCCCGTTGCCGAGTTCTCGAGCGTCGCCCCACCGGCGTCCGCGTTCACCGTCACCGAGTACGTCACGGTCACGGTCTGACCCGGCTGCAACGCACCCGACCAGGTGAGCTCGTCGCCGTCGATCGCGGGGGCATCGACCGGCTCGCCGTCAATCTGCGCGGCCGCGTCGTCGTTGAACGACGCACCCGCGAGCACACCCGACAGATCATCGGTCAGATCCACCGGATCCAGTACCGTCTCGCCCGTATTCGCACCGGTCAGCGTGTACGTCACAACCGATCCGGGGTCGAGGGCCGAGCCGCTCTCCGGGTCCACGGTCTTCGAGAACTCGAAACCGGGATCCTTCACCGGGTTGGTCGTCTCAGACGGCGGCGGCGTGATCGTGCTGCCACCCGGAGGCACAGCCGTTCCCGTTGCCGAGTTCTCGAGCGTCGCCCCACCGGCGTCCGCATTCACCGTCACCGAGTAGGTCAGCGTGATGGTCTGTCCAGGATCGAGCGCGCCGGACCACGACAGCGTGTTGCCGTCGAGTGCGACCCCGCCGACCTCCTCGCCCTCGATCTGCGCGACCGCGTCGTCGTTGAACGACGCGCCTGCGAGCACACCCGAGAGATCGTCGACGATGTCGATCGGATCGAGCACCGTCTCGCCGGTGTTCTCTCCCGTCACCGTGTACGTCACGACCGAACCGGGATCGACCGATGCGCCTGCCTCGGGTTCCGCGGTCTTCGACAGTTCGAAGCCGGGTTCCTTGACCGGCGTCTCGGTCTCGGTCGGGGGCGGCGTGATCGTCGCACCGCCCGGAGGCGTCGCCGAACTCGTTGCGAAGTTCTTCAGCGTCTCACCACCGGCATCGGGGTTCACCGTCACCGAATAGGTGACCGTGATGGTCTCCCCAACTGCGAGCGGACCATTCCAGGACAGCTGCCCGTCGCCAACGGTCAGGCCGTCGACCGGGGTGCCGTTCACCGTCGCGGCGGCGTCATCGTTGTAGGTGGCGCCCGCGAGCACGGCTGATAGGTCGTCCGCGATCTCCACCGGTTCAAGCACCGTCTCGCCGGTGTTCTCGCCCGTCAGGGTGTAGGTCACAACGCTGCCCGGGTCGACGGCCGTGCCGCTCGCGGGATCCACCGACTTGGAGAGCTCGAAGCCGGGCTCGTTCACCGGGTTGTCCACGTTCGACGGCGGAGGCGTGATCGTGCTGCCGCCCGGAGGCACAGCCGCACCCGTCAGCGAGTTCGACAGCGTCGCGCCACCGGCCTCGGGATCCACCGTCACCGAGAACGTGACCTCGACCGTCTCACCAATGGCGAGCGAGCCATTCCACGACAGCTGCCCGTCGCCGACGGCCAGACCCTCGACCGGCTCGCCGTTCACGGTCGCCGCCGCATCGTCGTTATACGCAGCCCCGTCGAGCACGGCCGACAAGTCGTCGGAGATCTCCACCGGATCCAGCGCCGTCTGACCAGTGTTCTCACCCGTCAGCGTGTAGGTCAGCACACTGCCCGGATCCACAGCCGTGCCGCTCTCGGGGTTCACCGACTTCGACAGCGAGAAGCCCGGCAGATTCACCGGCGTCTCGGTCTCACCCGGCGGCGGAGTGATCCTGCTGCCACCCGGGGGCGTCGCGGAGGCCGTCGCCGAGTTCTCGAGCGTCTCGCCACCGGCATCACCATTGACGGTCACCGAGTAGGTGATCGTGACCGTCTCGCCGACGGCGAGCGGGCTCGACCATGACAGCTGCCCATCCTCAACGGTCGGTGCGTCGACCGGGGTGCCGTTCACCGTCGCGGCCACGTCGTCGTTGTATGACGCACCGTTGAGTACGGCGGACATGTCGTCCGCGATCTCCACCGGATCCAGAACCGTCTCGCCTGTGTTCACGCCCGTGAGCGTGTACGTCAGAACGCTGCCCGGATCTACGGCCGTACCGCTCGCCGGATCCACCGACTTCGAGAACTCGAAGCCCGGCTCATTCACCGGGTTGTCCACATTCGAGGACGGAGGCGTGATCGTGCTGCCGCCCGGAGGCACAGCCGTTCCCGCCAACGAGTTGGACAGCGTCGCCCCACCGGCATCCGGATCCACCGTCACCGAGAACGTGATCTCCACCGTCTCACCGACCGCGAGCGAACCGTTCCACGACAGCTGCCCATCCTCGACCGTCAGCCCCTCGGCCGACTCGCCGTCCACCGTCGCGGCGGCGTCATCGTTGTATGCGGCGCCGTCGAGCACGCCCGACAGGTCGTCGGAGATCTCCACCGGATCCAGAACAGTCTGACCAGTGTTCTCACCCGTCAGCGTGTACGTCAGAACGCTGCCCGGATCCACCGCCGTGCCACTGTCCGGATCCACCGACTTCGACAGCGAGAAGCCCGGCAGATTCACCGGCGTCTCGGTCTCACCCGGCGGCGGAGTGATCGTCGCGCCGCCCGGCGGCGTCGCAGAGCCCGATGCCGTGTTCGACAGCGTCTCACCACCGGCGTCGGGGTTCACCGTCACCGAATAGGTGACCGTGACCGTCTCGCCCACGGCGAGCGAACCGTTCCACGACAGCTGCCCGTCGCCGACGGTCAGACC
>NZ_KE383914.1:41004-42675 GCF_000422745.1 Microbacterium gubbeenense DSM 15944 | reverse complement strand
TCGCCGTTCACGGTCGCCGCCGCATCGTCGTTATACGCAGCCCCGTCGAGCACGGCCGACAAGTCGTCGGAGATCTCCACCGGATCCAGCGCCGTGTCGCCCGTGTTGGCGCCCGTCAGCGTGTACGTCAGCACACTGCCCGGATCCACGGCCGTGCCGCTCTCCGGATCCACCGACTTCCACAGCGAGAAGCCCGGCAGATTCACCGGCGTCTCAGTCTCACCCGGAGGCGGCGTGATCGTCGCACCACCCGGAGGCACCGCCGTTCCGGTCGCCGAGTTCGCCAGTGTCTCACCACCCGCATCACCGTCGACGGTCACCGAGTAAGTCACCGTCACCGTCTCGCCGACCGCGAGACGACCGGACCAGGACAGCTCATCGCCGTCAATCTCGGGGGCGGAGGCCTCCTCGTCGCCGATCATCGCGACCGCGTCGGCGTTGTACGACGCACCGTTGAGCACGGCCGACAGGTCGTCCGCGATCTCTACGGGGTCCAGCGCCGTCTCGCCCGTGTTCACGCCCGTGAGCGTGTACGTCAGCACATTGCCCGGATCAACGGCTGTACCGCTGGCCGGATCCACAGACTTCGAGAATTCGAAGCCGGGCTCGTTCACCGGGTTGTCCACGTTCGACGGCGGAGGCGTGATCGTGCTGCCGCCCGGAGGCACAGCCGTTCCCGTCAGCGAGTTCGACAGCGTCGCGCCACCGGCCTCGGGATCCACCGTCACCGAGTAGGTGATGGAGACCGTCTCGCCCACCGCGAGCGAACCCGCCCACGTCAGCTGCCCGTCCTCGACGGCCATGCCCTCGACGGGCTCGCCGTTGACGGTGGCCTCGACGTCGTCGTTGAACGAGGCACCCGACAGCACCTCGGTGAGGTCGTCCGCGATCTCGACCGGATCCAGAACCGTCTGGCCGGTGTTCTCACCCGTTAGGGTGTAGGTCAGAACACTTCCCGGGTCCACAGCCGTGCCGCTCTCCGGATCCACAGACTTCGACAGCTCGAAGCCCGGCAGATTCACCGGCGTCTCGGTCTCACCTGGAGGCGGCGTGATCGTGCTGCCGCCCGGAGGGGTCGCCGAACTCGTCGCCGAGTTCGACAGGATCTCGCCGCCTGCGTCGCCATGAACGGTGACGGAATACGTGATCGTCACGGTCTGGCCGATTCCGAGGGAGCCGGCCCAGTTCAGCTGCGATCCGTCGAGCGCGAGATCCGCGATCTCCTCGCCGTCGATCATCGCCACGGCGTCATCGTTGTAGGTGGCACCCGCGAGCACGTCCGACAGGTCGTCCGCGATCTCCACCGGATCCAAAGCAGTCTGACCGGTGTTCTCACCCGTCAGCGTGTAGGTGAGCACGCTGCCCGGGTCGGCGGCCGTGCCGCTAGCCGGATCCACCGACTTCGAGAACTCGTAGCCCGGCTTGTTCACCGGCGTCTCGGTCTCGGCCGGCGGCGGAGTGATCGTCGCGCCGCCCGGGGGCACGGCCGTTCCCGTCGCCGAGTTCTCGAGCGTCATTCCGCCCGCGTCGCCTTCGACGGTCACGGAATACGTGACCGTGACGGTGTCGCCGATTCCGAGCGGACCATTCCAGGACAGCTGCCCGTCGCCAACGGTCAGGCCGTCGACCGGGGTGCCGTTCACCGTCGCGGCGGCGTCATCGTTGTAGGTG
>NZ_KE383914.1:0-40864 GCF_000422745.1 Microbacterium gubbeenense DSM 15944 | reverse complement strand
GCACCCGCGAGCACGGCAGACAGGTCGTCCGCGATCTCCACCGGATCCAAAGCTGTCTGACCGGTGTTCTCACCCGTCAGCGTGTACGTCAGCACCCTGCCCGGATCGACAGCCGTGCCGCTTTCCGGGTCCACCGACTTCGAGAACTCGAAGCCCGGCTCGTTCACCGGATTCTCCACGTTCGACGGCGGAGGAGTGATCGTGCCGCCACCCGGAGGCACAGCCGAACCCTCGGCGGAGTTGACGAGCGTCTCGCCGCCCGCGTCACCGTCGACGGTGACGGTGTAGGTGATCGTGACCGTGGCCCCCACGGGAAGCGATCCGCTCCACGTCAGCGCATCCTCGTCAACGCCCGGAGCCGTCGCAGGTTCGCCGTTGATCGTCGCCGTCGCGTCGCCGTTGAAGCTCGCGTGTTCGAGAACGCTCGACAGATCGTCGGTGATATCCACCGGGTCGAGCGCTGTCTGCCCGGAGTTCTCACCGACGACGGTATAAGTCAGCACGTCGCCCGGGTTCACGGCCTCCCCGGATGCGGGATCGACCGACTTCGAGAGCGAAAAACCGGGTTCGTTGACCGGGTTGGTCACGGTCTCGGGCGGAGTCGTCAGGGGATCGCCGCCGCCCGGCGGTACCGCAGTACCGGACACCGCGTTCTCCAGCGTCTCGCCCGCTGCGTCGTCGTCGACGGTCACCGAGTAGGTGATGGAGACGGTCTGGCCCGGGTCCAGGGCGCCGGACCATGTCAGCTGATCATCTTCGAGGGCCGGCGCGTCGGCGGGTTCGCCGTCGATCGTCGCGGACGCGTCGTCGTTGAATGCCGCACTCGTCAGCACGCCCGACAGGTCATCCACGACCTCGGCCGGATCGAGCACGGTCGCGCCGGTGTTCTGGCCCGTCACCGTGTAGGTCACGGTACTTCCGGCGTCGACCGCGGTGCCCGAGGCGGGATCTGCCGTCTTGTGCACCTCGAAGCCGGGCTCGTTGACCGCGTGCTCAGTCGACACCCCCGGGGGCGTGATAGGTTCGCCGCCAGGCGGCACCGCCGTGCCGCTCGCGGTGTTCCGCAGCAGCTGACCCGCCGAGTCAGCGTCGGCCTGTACCGAATAGGTCACCTCGACCGTCTGACCAGGGTCGAGCGAGCCGGTCCACTCGAGCTGTGTTCCCGATACCTCGGGGTCGCTTGCGGGTTCGCCGTCGATCGTCGCAGACGCGTCGCCGGCGTAGGTTGCGTATTCCAGCACACCGCTCAGGTCGTCCGTCACGCTCGCGGGATCGAGCACCGTCTCACCGTCGTTGGTCGCGCTGACCGTGTAGATGATCGTGTCGCCGGCGCTCACCGGCGTTCCCGACTCGGGATCCGAGGTCTTCTCGACCGTGTACCCCTTGTCGAGCGGATCGTTGGTGATCGTGCACACGACGTCGATGCCCAGATTCGACTGCGGGTACGTGAGCTGCCAGGAGGGGCCGCTTCCCGTCACCGGTACGGCAGCGCCCGTAGACGTATCGATGCAGGCGATGCTCGACACATAGTTCGACATCCGGGCGCTGCCCGCGGCAGACTCCGAGACGGTGTACCGCGTTCCCGCGGTCGCGAAGACGGGGCCCGCGGCCTGTGCCTGCACGCCGTTCGCACTGCCGGAGGTGGTCGCGGTGTTGTCCTCGCTGATCGCCCCGCCGGTGACGCTGAGGCCGAACTGGTCGTTCGGGGCGAAGCGGTCGACGATGTCCTTCTGCACGGTCAGGGTGTTCGGATACGAGCAGCTCGCGAGGTCGGTCATCGAGAACCCACCGCTGAGCGGGATGGTGCGCAGGTGCTCACCCGACGCGGGATCCACCTCGTACAGCGAGGTTCCGCTCGAGACGAACAGGTTGCCGCCGTTGCCGAACGCGATGCCATTGCCCGCGACTCCAGACGGGAGGGTCGCGACGAGGGAGGTCGACAGCTGCCGGGAAGTGCTCGGGCTGGTCGGCACAGGGTTCTGATCGACGACACGAACCTCGTTATCCGCGGCGACGAACAGCGCCCCCGTAGAACTGAAGGCGAAATCGCCATTACCGGACTTGAGGTTTGTGATCCACCCGATCTGGCCGATCGCTACGCCCTGCGACGGGTTGTAGGCCCCGAGGTAGGCGGACGTGCCCGCGCCAGCATAGTAATATACGCCGGTCGTGGGATCGACGGCACCCCGGATGATCGATCCTGGCGCGTTACCGTCACCCAAGTTCTTCGTCTGCGTAGTAGCGCTCGGGCCGTCGTATATCGAGATCTTCTTCGTGGAACCGGCCGTGCCGTTGTTGATCGTGAACCCGGTTGCGCCCTCGTCGGCGATGCCCAGCCCGTTGTTCTGCTGACCATTCGCTTGCACGCTCGTCGAGCCCGCGCCCGGCCCCTCCGACACGTTCACCGCGACGACCTGCCCGGCGCTGTTCTGGGCATAGATCGTGTCAGCGCTGCAGGTGAAAACGGCAGCCGACACCGACGTTGCCCCGACGCCGCCGACCACGAGCGAGGTGGCTACAACTGCCGCTGCACCGACAATCGCGGAAATCCGTTTGACGACAGAAGGCTTGGACGTGCACCGTGGCATGTATTTCCCCGATTACCCGTTCAGAATTGTCATGAAGGCAAAGATGCCTAGGACTTTATCATGCGGCCCTGTCCATTGAAGGGGTAAGTTTGCGCGGCTGAAGGGTAAGGCGAGGGAGTTCGCTCGCCGTACCCCGACCTGAACGTCGCACGTGACCGCGGGCCTAATCTGGAGGCATGCCTGAGATCAACCGCGTCGCCGTGTTCACCGGATCCTCCCCCGGGGCCGATCCCGCGTACCTGCGCGCTGCGACAGCCGTTGCGTCCGCTCTCGCGAGCGACGGGAAGGGGCTGGTGTACGGCGGCGGCAACGTCGGTCTGATGGGCGCCGTCGCGTCGGCGGGGCGCGACGCGGGCGGCGAGGTCATCGGCGTGATCCCCCACGCGCTCGTCGACAAGGAGATCGCGCACGACGATCTCACGCGCCTCGAGGTCGTCGCCGACATGCACGAGCGCAAGCAGCGCATGGCCGAGCTGAGCGATGCTTTCGTCATCCTGCCGGGCGGCGTCGGCACGCTCGAGGAGTTCTTCGAGGCGTGGACGTGGCAGCAGCTCGGCATCCATCGCAAGCCCATCGCGGTATACGACGTGAACGGCTTCTGGAATCCGCTCATGACGATGATCGACCGACTCGTCACAGAAGGGTTCGTGAAGGCGCAGTTCCGCGAGAGCCTCATCCGCGCGACGGACCCGTCGGAGCTCATGACGAAGCTCACGACTTGGGAGGCCCCGACGCCGAAGTGGAGCGAGCCCGCCGGGTCGGTCTGAGGCCCGCCCGCGAATGTCAGCCCTCCCAACTAGACTGGGCCCATCCCTCCCCGCCTGACTCCTGGAGCTCCCGCGTGACCATCGAACACGTCGCCGACACCGTCTCGAACGCCGCCGCCACTCCCGAGCGCGAGCAGCCGTACGGAGCACTCGGCCTGAAGGACGACGAATACGCGCAGATCCGCGAGATCCTGGGCCGCCGCCCCACCTCGGGCGAGCTCGCGATGTACTCGGTGATGTGGAGCGAGCACTGCTCTTACAAGAGCTCCAAGAACTACCTACGCCGCTTCGGCGAGAAGGTCACCGATGAGATGAAGGAACGTCTCATGGTGGGCATGGGCCAGAACGCCGGCGTCGTCGACGTGGGCGAAGGCTGGGCGGTGACGTTCAAGGTCGAGAGCCACAACCACCCGTCGTACATCGAGCCGTTCCAGGGCGCCGCAACGGGCGTCGGGGGCATCGTGCGCGACATCATTTCAATGGGCGCCCGCCCCGTTGCGGTCATGGATCAGCTGCGCTTCGGGGCGATCGACCACCCCGACACCGCACGCGTCGTGCACGGCGTGGTCTCGGGAATCTCGGCCTACGGCAACTGCCTGGGCCTGCCGAACATCGGCGGCGAGACGGTCTTCGACTCGGTCTACCAGGCCAACCCCCTCGTGAACGCGCTCGCCGTCGGCGTGATGCGGCACGAGGACATCCGCCTCGCGAACGCGACGGGTCCCGGCAACAAGGTCGTGCTCTTCGGCGCACGCACGGGCGGCGACGGCATCGGCGGCGCGTCCATCCTCGCCTCTGACTCGTTCAGCGACGGAGGCCCGACCAAGCGCCCCGCCGTGCAGGTGGGCGACCCCTTCGCCGAGAAGGTACTCATCGAATGCTGTCTCGAGCTGTACGCGGGCGAGCTCGTCGAGGCGATCCAGGATCTCGGCGCCGCCGGCATCTCGTGTGCGACGAGCGAGCTCGCCGCGAACGGCGGATCCGGCATGAACGTCGAGCTGACCAACGTGCTGCTGCGCGATCCCTCGCTGACCGCCGAGGAGATCCTCATGAGCGAGTCGCAGGAGCGCATGATGGCCATCGTGACGCCCGAGAAGCTCGACGCCTTCCTCGCCGTCGTCGACAAGTGGGACGTCGAGACGAGCGTGCTCGGCGAGGTCACGGGCGATGGCCGCCTCGTCATCACGTGGGACGGCGAGACCATCGTCGACGTGGATCCCTCGACCGTCGCGGTCGACGGCCCCGTCTACGACCGTCCGGTCGCGTACCCCACGTGGATCGACACCCTGCAGGCCGATTCGGCGGCGAAGCTGTCGCGCGTGACGAAGCCTGCTGAGGCGGCCTCGCAGTTCGAGGCGCTCGTGAAGAGCCCGAACCTCGCCGACACGAGCTGGATCACGAACCAGTACGACTACTTCGTCCTCGGCAATACGGCGCTGTCCTTCCCTGACGATGCGGGAATGATCCGCGTCGACGAGGAATCGGGCCTCGGCTTCGCGATCGCAACCGACGCCAACGGCCGCTACTGCCAGCTCGACCCGCACGCCGGTGCGCAGCTCGCCCTCGCGGAGGCGTACCGCAACGTCGCCGTCACGGGTGCGGTGCCGACCGCCGTCACCGACTGCCTCAACTTCGGATCCCCCGAGAACCCCGAGGTCATGTGGCAGTTCTCGCAGGCCGTCGATGGCCTCTCCGACGCCTGCCAGGCGCTCGGCGTTCCCGTCACGGGCGGCAATGTGTCGTTCTACAACCAGACGGGCGATACCCCGATCCACCCGACGCCCGTCGTCGGCGTGCTCGGCATCATCGACGACGTCTCGCGCCGCATCCCGAGCGGATGGCAGGACCAGGGCGAGAACATCTACCTGCTCGGCACGACGGCCGACGAGCTCGACGGATCCGCTTGGGCCGACGTCGTGCACGATCACCTCGGCGGCCTGCCGCCGAAGGTCGATCTCGAGGGCGAGAAGCGCCTCGCGGGCCTGCTGCAGGCGGCGCGCGACGAGTGGCTCATCTCGAGCGCGCACGACCTGTCCGAGGGCGGGCTCGCGCTCGCCCTCGCCGAGGGCGTCATGCGCTTCGGCGTCGGCGCCCGCGTGTGGCTGAACGAGGTCATGCAGCGCGACGGCGTCGACCTCACGGCGGCACTGTTCGCCGAGTCGACCGGTCGCGTGATCGTCACGGTCCCGCGGGAGGAGGACGTGAAGTTCCGTGGCCTCTGCGAGGGTCGGAACTACCCGGTGCTGCGCATCGGCGTGACCGACACCGAGCCGACGTTCGAGATCCAGGACGTGTTCTCGTACTCGGCGGCCGAGCTGCGCGAGATGTCGACCTCGACGCTTCCGGCGCACTTCGGCGCGACCGTCTCGGAGCCCGTATGAGCGACCGCATCCCGCCTGAGCTCGAGTACGCCGACACCGACGCCGACCCGAGGCTCGCGCGGCGCCGCCGCCGGATCCGTGCCGTCGCCTGGGTCGCCGTGATCGCGCTCATCGTGGGCGGCGGCGGATCCACGATCCTGCTGATGCTGTTCGGGTGAGATCGCGCGGATCTCGCCCGATGCCCTGACCTCGCCGGTGAGCGGGGCCGCGGCGCCGTAGGCTGGGTTGCGTGGACGCGCTCTTCGGCTTTCTCGGCAACTACTGGTGGCTGGCGCTCGTCTTCGGCGGCGCCATCGCCAGCGGGCTGAGCGCGCTCGGAAGCTGGTGGTCGAAGCAGGCCAAGCAGCGACACAAGAATCGCATCGAGGTGCTGCGCGTGAAGGCCGAGATCGCGCAGTCGAAGCGGTCGAACGATCCGCAGGCGATCGCCGAGGCCGACGCCGCGGGCCGCGCGAGCCGCATCGAGCGTCTGATGTCGACGCACGACGAGGTGTCGAAGCGCTGGCTCGAGTACGAGCTCGACGCCGGCAAGCTCATCGCGTTCCCGACGATGAGCGATGGTCGGGATCCGCATACCGCCGCGTTCCTGCGCGCCAAGAAGGTGGCCGACGGGCTGCGTCCCGAGTCGTCGGAATCGCGCATCGACGCCGAAACCTACGCCGAGTACCGCGACGCCGTGCACGACTACGAGGTCGCGTTCGACGTCGCCGAGCAGGAAGCGCGCCGCGTGCGGGCCAGCGGGTTCACCGAGTCGGAGCGCCAGCGCCTCGACCGCGCGCAGCACATGCTGAACGTGGCCGTGGATCAGTCGGCCACCGCCGCCGAGCGCCAGACCGCGTACCGGCGGGTGCGCGAGGAGCTCGACGGCCTCATCGTGATCTCGAACGCCGCCGACTCCGAGCTCAAGCGCCGCGTCGCCGGCGAACTGGAGGCCTGACCCCTACCGCGGTCCCCTCGTGCGACGGCAATGTTCGTCGCGCGCTTGACGTATACCCAGTTGCATGGTTCATTAGTTGAGTAACTAACCACATAACCCGGGAGCGTGACATGGACGAAGGCAAGCCGCTTTTCGTGCAGATCGCCGAGATGGTCGAAGACCAGATCGTCGACGGCACCCTCCGCGAAGAGGAGAAGGCGCCATCGACGAACGAGCTCGCGGCCTTCTCGCGCATCAATCCCGCAACCGCAGCCAAAGGAGTGAACATGCTGGTCGACAACGGAATCCTCTACAAGCGTCGCGGCATCGGCATGTTCGTCTCGGCGGGCGCCCGCGAGCGAGTGCTGAGCGACCGCCGCTCGGCGTTCGCCGCCAGCTACATCGCCCCCCTCATCGCCGAGGCCCGCAAGATCGGCCTCTCACCCAATGACATCACGCAGCTCGTCAATGAGCATGCGTCCCACCCGACTTCCTGACCCACCCGAGGAGCACCACATGGACCCCGTCATCCAGGTCCGAGACCTGACGAAGACGTACAAGGACACGACCGCGCTCGACGGCGTGAGCTTCGACATCGAGCGCAATTCCATCTACGGATTCCTGGGCCGCAACGGCGCCGGGAAGACCACGGCGATGTCGATCCTCACGGCGCAGAACTTCGCGACGAGCGGATCCGTCAAGGTCTTCGGCGAGGATCCGTACGAGAACGCGCGGGTGCTGAACCGCATGTGCTTCGTGCGCGAGAGCCAGAAGTACCCCGACGAGGCGAACGCGCGCGTCGCGTTCCGCTCGGCGGCGATGTTCTTCCCGAACTGGGATCAGCAGCTGTGCGAGCGGCTGATCGACGACTTCCAGCTGCCGCTGAAGACGACGATCAAGAAGCTCTCGCGCGGCCAGCTCTCCGCGGTCGGCGTGATCATCGGCATCGCCTCGCGTGCGGAGATCACCTTCTTCGACGAGCCGTACCTGGGGCTCGACGCCGTGGCCCGGCAGATCTTCTACGACCGGCTGCTCGAGGACTACACGGAGCACCCGCGCACGATCCTGCTGTCGAGCCACCTCATCGACGAGATCGCCAACCTCATCGAGCGCGTGCTCGTGATCGATGGCGGGCGGATCCTCATGGACTCCTCCGCGGAAGAGGCCCGGGAGCAGGCGACGAGCGTCGTCGGCGACAAGGAGGCCGTCGAGCAGCTCGTCCAGGGCCGCGAGATCCTGCACCGCGAGTCACTCGGTCGCGTCGCGAGCGTCACCTTCCTCGGTCAGCTCACAGGCGACGAGCGCCGCCGTGTGGAGGCCGCAGGCCTCGAGCTCGCCCCGGTGCCGCTGCAGCAGCTGATCGTCCGACTCACCCAGCACCAGGGCGAGACCGCCCGCGAGACCGAAGGAGCACTGCGATGACCGCCCTCGCCCCCGCCGCGCCGACAAGGCCCGGCAACCGCACGCTCAACGTCGTGCGGCTCCAGCTGATCAACACCCAGTCGTTCGTGTGGGTGCCGCTGCTCGTGCTGGCCGGCGCCGTCGTGGTGTCGCTCGTGATCATCTCGCTGATCCCGGGCGATGACGTCAAGGTCGTCGGCGCCGCGAACGCGCCGCTGTGGTACTTCCTGGCGCTCGGCATTCAGGCCATGACGCTCGCGTTCCCGTTCTCGCAGGCCATGAGCATCACGCGCCGAGAGTTCTTCGTCGGCACCCTCATCATGGGCGCGATCGGATCCGCGATGATGGCCACGATCTTCATCGTGCTGGCCGGGATCGAGGCGCTGACGGAAGGCTTCGGATTCAATGGACGGATCGCGTACCTGCCGTACCTGTTCGAGCCCGGTTGGGTGTCGGCGTGGTTGAGCTACTTCACCGCGACGATGCTCCTGTTCGTCGTCGGGTTCTGGATGGCGACGATCTGGAAGCGGTTCGGCACCCTCGCGGTCGTGTCGGTCGGCGTCGCGCTCGGCCTCATCGTCGTGGGCGCGATCTTCGTGATCACCAAGGCGGGCGTCTGGATGGACGTGCTCGCGTGGTTCAGCACCACGGGATCCTTCGCGCTCACGCTCTACGGCCTTGCCCTCACCGCCGTGCTCTCCGTCGGCGCGTACGCCACGCTCCGCCGAGCGACCGTGTGACCACGACGAAGCGCTGACTCCCCGACCGGGGGTCAGCGCTTCGTCGTACGCCGGTCTAGCCTTGCGTCTCGCCCTTGGCCTTGATGTGGTGGTGGATGACCTCGGCGACGACGAAGTTGAACCACTTCTCGGCGAAGGCCGGGTCGAGGTCGGCGTCGTCGGCGAGCTCGCGCAACCGGGCGGTCTGACGCTCCTCTCGCGCCGGGTCACTCGCCGGCAGGTCGTGCGCGGCCTTCAGCGCCCCGACCTGCTTCGTGCACCGGAACCGCTCGGCGAGCATGTACGTCAGCGCCGCGTCGATGTTGTCGATGCTCGCGCGCAGACGCAGCAGTTCAGCCATGGGATCCGTGGGCGCTTCGCTCATGACGACAGCGTATCCGCGCGCAGCCCGCCCCGCGAACAGCGCCGCGGGGCGGAAGGCGCATCAGCGCACCTTCGGATCCGGCAGGCCGGGGGCCACGGCCGCGGGCGCTTTCTCGAGCGCCGCGAGCGCCTCGGCGACCGCGCGATCGAGCTGCGGATCACTCTCGGAGAACAGATCGGCGGGGTCGTGGATGACCTCGATGTCCGGGTCGACGCCGTGGTTCTCGACGCCCCAGCCCTTGCCCTCGAGCCAGAACGCGTACCGCGGCTGCGTCACGCCGGTGCCGTCCACGAGGTCGAAGCGGCCGTCGATGCCGACCACTCCGCCCCAGGTGCGCGCGCCGACGACGGGCCCGAGCCCGAGCGCCTGCGCGCGAGCATTGACGATGTCCCCGTCGGATCCGGAGAACTCATTCGCCACGAACACGACGGGGCCTCGGCGAGCGCGATCCGGATCCGTGATCATCGACCCGAGCTGGCGCGCCTCGTTCCACGCGACCACGCGCGAGGCGAGCCGCTCGATCACGAGCTGGCTCGTGTGGCCTCCGCGGTTGTAGCGCACGTCGGCGATGACGCCCTCGGCGCTCGCTGCCAGGCGCAGATCGCGGTGCAGCTGCGCCCACCCGCGCGCCTGCATGTCGGGTACGTGCACGTACCCGATCCGTCCGCCCGAGACGCGGTTGACGTACTCGCGGCGCGAGCGCACCCAGTCCTGGTACCGAAGATCCGATTCGTCGGGCAGCGGCACGACCACCACGCGGCGTTCGGCGCCGTCGCGCAGGAGGGTGAGCTCGACGGGCTTATCGGCGGCACCGACGAGCGAGGCGCCGGGTCCGAACGAGGGGTCGATGGGCGATCCGTCGATCTCCGCGATGACGTCGCCGACCGCCGCTCCCACGCCGGCGGCGAGGAGCGGTGAGCGCGCGCCCGGATCGCTGGACTCGCCCGGCAGGATCCGGTCGATCCTCCAGCCGTCGGCCGCCGGCGACAGGTCGGCCCCGAGGAACCCGAGCCGCAGCGTCTCGTCGCCGAGCGGAGAGGCGGGCATCACGTAGGCGTGCGAGGTGTTCAGCTCGCCGACGTGCTCCCACATGATGTCGACCACGTCATCGTGGGTGCGCGCGAGCGGCACCACCTCGCGCCATCGGGCGGTCGCCGCCTCCCAGTCGACGCCGTCCATGTCCTCGCGCCAGAAGTGGTCGCGCATGAGTCGGGCGTTCTCGTCGAACATCTGCAGCCATTCAGCGGCCGGATCGAGCGTGAAGCGCAGCCGCGACAGGTCGACCTTGATCGGGTCGTCGCCGCCATCGGCCTTGCGCGTGACGCGCGTGATCTGCACCTCGCCGTCCTTCGACACGATGACCCGCTCACCGTCGCCCGAGATCTCGTACGAGTCGAGGCCCTCGACGACGACCCAGCTCTCGCGGTCGTCGAACGACCACCGAACGAGCGTGTTCGGCTGTTTCTCCCCCGCCACCCCGGCGCGGCGGGATCCGAGGGTGCCGACGTCGCTGCCCTCGGCGACCCAGACCACGCCGCCGGACGTCGACCGCAGGTCGCGATAGTCGGCGGACGGCACGGGGAAGGGCACCACGCGCTGCTCCGCGCCCTCCGCATCGAGCTCGGCGGACTTCAGCGCCCGCTTCACGGTCTTGGCGCCGAACCTCCACCCCTCGGCGCTCGGGCCGAACGGTGCGGGCTCTGTCGCCGACAGCGGCATCAGCCACGGCCGGGTCGCGCCCTGGAACGACAGGTCGAAGGCCTGAGCGCTGTAGGCCGGATCGAACGTGCGGTTCGACAGGAACACGAGGTGCTTGCCGTCGCGCGTGAAGTCGGGCGAATGATCGTGGAAGCGGCCGTCCGTGACGCGCACGGGATCCGCGTCGCCGGTCGTGTCGGCGATCCACAGCGCGTGCAGCTCGCCCTCTCCCGCGGTCGGCTGCGACCAGACGAGGTAGCGGCCGTCGGGTGAGAAGCGCGGGTCGAGCGCCTCGCCCTGGGTGCTGCGCCCGATGTCGCGCGCGGATCCCGCCTCAACGTCGATCAGGCGGATCGCCCCGTCGTGCGAGATCGCGGCGAGCACCTTCCCCTTGGGTGCGGCGGCGAGGTGCAGCACGCGGCCGAGCTGGCCGGTGAGGATCGGGAACGAATCCTGTTCGGATCCGGGGCTCGTGATCTGGATCCCGTCCTCGCCCTCGATATCGGTCACGTAGGCCACGCGCCCGGTGGTGCCGAGCACGACGGGCTCGCGCGTGCGCACGCCGGAGTCTGCCCCCGGCAACGCGCGAGCGGGCCCGGAGCGGTGCGTGAGCCAGAACGGCTTGCCGCGCCAGATCGCGACGCTCGCGTTGCCCCCGTGATCGGGCGCGAGCTGGGTGAGGTGCTCGGACGGATCCAGCGCGAACGGATCCGGCCCCGCGCCCGGCACGTCGATGTCGAGCGTGCGCGGTTCGGCGTCGAGGGAATCGAGGATCCGGATGCGCCCGCGGCTCGCCCACACGATGCGCGCGCCGTCGGTCGCGGCGTCGCGCACGTAGCCGTCGGCCTCCGTCTGGTGCGTGACCTGGCGCGGCTCGTCGCCGTCGAGGATCCAGATATTCGCCTGTTCGCGCGCGGCGTCGGGGAAGCGCGCGGCGCGATCCGACACGAACGCGAGGGCGTCGCCGATCCACATCGGATCGACGATCGAGGCCTCGTCGTCGCCCAGGATCCGCTGCCACGCGGATCCCTCGTCGCGCAGCCAGAGGCGCGGCGCGGATCCGCCCCGGTAGCGCTTCCACCACGCGGGCGGGCGACTTCCCGGGGTGACGAGGGCCTGGCGCCCATCCGATCGGATCGCGGCGCCCCACGCCATGCCGATCTCGAGCCGCTCGGATGTGCCGTCGAGCGCGATCGCCTTCGTGACCGTGTGGCGCGACTCGGCCTCGCCGGCGCTCGAGGCCGCGAGAACGCGCCCGTCGGCGGTCCAGCCGAGGTTGTGCAGCATCGGGCTGCCCCAGTACGTCAGGCGGCGCACCTCGCCGGTTGCGACAACGGCGAGCATCACCTCGGGATGCCCATCGCGGTGCGAGACGAAGGCGATGTGTTCCCCGTCGGGCGAGAATCGCGGCTGTCTCGCGGGAGCGTGATCGCTCGTGAGCCGCCAGGCCCGCCCTCCGCCGACCGGCGCGAGCCAGAGGTCGTCGGCGGCGACGAAGGTCACCAGGTCGTCATGGATGTGCGGGTACCGAAGATACGCGGATGCCATGGCTTCACGCTATCCGTGTTCGACGGCGATGGGGAGGGTGTGTCTCGGCCAGGCGCGCCCCGTGGTCGTCATCGGGTGACGGAGGCGGCCTCGGGGCACGCCCGAAGGATCACGCGAGGCTCGCGACGAGGCCTTCGATGCGCGCACGGATGTCGTCGCGGATGGGGCGGACCGCATCGAGGCCCTGGCCGGCGGGGTCGTCGAGCTCCCAGTCCTCGTAGCGCTTGCCGGGGAAGATCGGGCACGCGTCGCCGCAGCCCATGGTGATGACGACATCCGACTCTTTCACCGCGTCAGTGGTGAGCACCTTCGGCGCCTCGGCCGTGATGTCGATGCCGACCTCGGCCATGGCCTCAACGGCGGTGGGGTTGATCTGCTCGGCGGGCATGGATCCGGCAGAGCGGACCTCGACGCTGTCGCCGGCGATGTCGCGGAGGAACCCCGCAGCCATCTGAGAGCGGCCGGCGTTGTGGACGCAGACGAACAGGACGGAGGGCTTGGTGTCGTTCATGGCGATTCTCCTGGTTCAGCGGTTGGTGGTGAGGGTGTCGATGAGCGCATCGACACGGTGGGCGATGTCGTCGCGGATGGCGACGACACCCTCGGAGGAGGCGAGGGCAGGATCGCCGACCGCCCAGTCCTCGTAGCGGACTCCGGGAATCACCGGACACACGTCGCCGCAGCCCATCGTGATCACGACATCGGCGGCACGGACGGCGTCGTCGGTAAGCGGCTTCGGGAAGCGCTCGTCCTCCTCCGCGCGGACGATCTCACCGAGGAGCGGCTGCACGTTCGGGTGAATCTCCGGCGCAGGGGCGGATCCGGCCGAGCGTGCGACGATTCTGCCCTCGGCGCGCTGATTCAGCAGCGCCGCGGCGAGTTGCGAACGGCCGGCGTTCGCAACGCACACGAACAGCACCTGGGGAAGCGATTCGCCCCGGTTCCTCGTGATATCGGTGAGCCGCTGTCGCGCGAAGTTCTCCGTGAGTGCAACGAGGTGCGTCTTCATGCGCGCGGTCTTCGCCAGCGACGTGTACGACTCCCGCACCACCGCCGTGACGAGGTCGGCGCTGAGCGTCGGGTGGACCCGCTGCAGCACCGTCGCAAGGCCCGAAAGCGCATGTTCAACGTCCTCAAGACCTCCGTACTCGGTGCGGATCGCTGTGCCGATCGCGGCGGGTGCAAAGGAGTCCAGGAGAGTCGTGACGGCAGGGCGCACTTCTGCGGCGATCCGGTACCAGACCCACGTTCCGCGCCGCTCGGAAGCGAGAACTCCCACCTCGCGGAGGACCTTGAGGTGGTGGGAGACCGTGGGCTGGGAGACATCCGCGAGTTCGGCGAGGTCGCACACGCAGCATTCACCGCGGGCGTCCGTGGCGATCGCGGACAGCATCCGCAAGCGCAGCGGATCGGCGATGGCCTTGAGCGTACCCGCCAACGCCGTGGCTGCCGGTTCGCCGATCGCGTGGGTCGACGACGGCGCGCAGTCATCGGCGACGGCGGGGGTGATGGTCGCATTCATCGTTCGGTCCTTTCGTCGGCGCTCACGGCGTGAGCGTAGGGGTCGGTGCGGAACCACGCCCGCGCGGCCCACAGGGAGACGTACACGAGTCCAACGAGCACGGGCACCTCGATGAGCGGGCCGACCACGCCGGCGAGCGCCTGCCCAGAGGCGGCGCCGAAGGTACCGATGGCGACGGCGATGGCGAGTTCGAAGTTATTGCCCGCTGCCGTGAACGCCAGGGTCGAGGACCGTGCGTAGCCGAGACCGAGAGACTTCCCGGTGAACAGCCCGACGAACCACATCACCGCGAAGTACACCAGAAGCGGCAGCGCGATCCGTGCGACGTCCCACGGACGGGAGGTGACCTGTTCTCCCTGAAGGGCGAACAGCAGCACGATCGTGAACAGCAGACCGTAGAGCGCCCATGGCCCGATCTTCGGGAGGAACGTCTCCTCGTACCAGGCACGACCCTTGCGTCGTTCGCCGAGATAGCGGGAGGCGAAACCGGCGACGAGGGGGACGCCGAGGAAGATGAGCACGTTCAGCGCGATCTGCCCGACAGAGATCTCCAGCCCCTCCGTGTCGAGGCCGAGCCACGCAGGAAGGACGGTGAGGTAGAACCAGCCGAGCAGCGAGAACGCGACGACCTGGAAGACGGAGTTCACCGCCACGAGCACCGCAGCAGCTTCTCGGTCACCGCAGGCGAGATCGTTCCAGATGACGACCATCGCAATGCAGCGCGCGAGACCGACGATGATCAGTCCGGTGCGGTACTCGGGAAGGTCCGGCAGGAAGATCCACGCGAGCGCGAACATCAGGGCCGGTCCGACGATCCAGTTCAGCACGAGCGAGGAGACGAGCAGCTTCTTGTCGCCCGTGACGGCAGCGACCCGGTCATAACGCACCTTCGCCAACACTGGATACATCATCACCAGCAGCCCGAGCGCGATCGGTACCGAAATGCCTCCGACCTCGAGGTGCGACAGGAGCGGTGAGACGCCCGGGATGAATCGTCCGATGAGGAGTCCGGCGACCATGGCGAGCCCGATCCACAGCGGCAGCCATCGATCGAGGGTCGAGAGCCGGCGCGGGGTCACGGCGACGGTCGCCGTCATGACCGACACCACCCGATTTGTATTGACATACGTCTATATTGACGTACATCGATTCACGACGCAAGCCGTCAGTCTGCGAGACGGCCGCTCGTCACACGAGACCGGCGTCGTGCACCTTGCGCGCGATCTGCACGCGGTTCGTCGTCTCAAGCTTCGCGAACAGGTGCCCGATATGGGTCTTCACCGTCGCGATGCTCAGAAACAGCTCGGATGCGATCTCGGCGTTCGACAGACCCCGTGCCACGGCCACCGCGACCTCGCGCTCGCGACTCGTAAGGGCCTCGGCGAGCGCACGGGCATCGGCGTCGTGCCCCGACGTGCGCGTCGCCGCCGCGATGAGCCGCGTCGTCACGCTCGGCGACAGCATCGGCTCGCCGCGGGCGACGCGCAGGATCGCGTCCACGAGATCCGCGGGAGGGGTGTCCTTCAGCAGGAATCCGGCGGCGCCGTCGCGCAGCGCCGAGAGCACCATGTCGTCGGCGTCGAACGTCGTGAGCACGATGACGCGGGTGGCGGATCCGCGCGCGGCGAGCTCGCGCACGGCGGCGAGCCCGTCCATGACGGGCATGCGGATGTCCATCAGCGCGACGTCGGGCCGGCGGCGCGCGATGACGTCGACGCCATCGCGGCCGTTCTCGGCCTCGCCGATCACCTCGATGCGGTCGTTACCGCCGAGCATCATCGTGAGCCCCCCGCGTACGAGCGGGTCGTCGTCTACGAGCACCACGCGGATCCGGTCAGTCATCGCTCTCCTCCCACGGCAGCCAGGCGCGCACCGCGAACCCCGACTTCCCGTCGGGCCCGAACTCGAGCGTGCCGCCGACGAGGTCGATGCGCTCGGCCAGCCCCATGAGCCCGAGACCGGATCCCGCGACGTCTTCGCGCGGGGCGGCGAGCGCAGATCCGTTCGTCACCTCGATGACGAGCAGCCCGCCGGCGCGCCCGTCGACGCGCACGCGGATCGGCGCGCCGGGAGCGTGCTTGCGCGCGTTCGTGAGCGACTCCTGGACCGTACGGTAGGCGGTCCGTGAGACCAGGTCGGGCGGATCCCCCGCGGCGTCGTTCTCGACGTCGATCCGGGCGCCCGCCTGGGCCGCGTCCTCGATCAGCGCGGGCAGGTCGGCGAGGGTCGGCTGGGGCGGTTCGACGCCGTTGCCCGCGGCGCGCAGCACGCCGAGCACCTGGCTCAGCTCGCCGAGCGCGCGGCGGGCGTTGTCCTGCACCAGCTGGGCGGTCTCGCGCGTCTGATCGCGGGTGAGATCCTCGCGATACGTGAGGGCGCCGGCGTGCATCGCGACGAGCGAGATCCGGTGCGCGAGCACGTCGTGCATCTCGCGGGCGATGCGGGTGCGCTCGCCGGCCTCGGCCGCCGATACCTGCAGCTCGCGCTCGCGCTCGGCCTCGACGGCGCGCTCGTGGAGCGAGGCGATCAGGGCCCGGCGGGCGCCGATGTAGAGGCCGAACCCTGCCGGCACGAGGAACGCGACGGCGGTTCCGATGACGCCGACCCACGGAGAATCGAACGTGCCGATCGGTACGAGGAGCTCGAACGCAGCGAGCGCGAGGATGTAGGTCACGCCGTTCAGAACGATCGGCAGCCATCGGCGGTGCGTCGCGTTGGATGCCGCGGCCAGCTGTGCGGGCCCGGAGGCTGTGGATGTCGACAGCGCACTGAGCGCCGCCGTCACGAGGGCGATCGTCATCGGAGCCCTGCGGCGCAGCGGCAGCAGGCAGATCGCGATCACGCACACGATCGGATCGAACAGGGCCATGACGAACACGACAGTGGAGTCGGGCGCGCCCTCCGCGACTTCCGTCGCGAACAAGCCATATGACAGGAGCCACGCGAGGAACCCCGACACGACAACGAGCAGGTACCGCCACACGCGCGACCACGGGCGCAGGCGCGCTCCGGTCGCGTACTCGATGCGTGGATCCGCCGCCGTCACACCTTCGACACTACTGAGCAACCCTCCGGATCGGATCCGCCGAAAGTGTGACCCTGTGGCGCCGATGCGAGATGCTGAGCTACCGACTTGGAGTTGCGAATCTACCAAATCGTGCATGCAGACCTACCAAATTAGCCTCGGTTCAGCGTAGCGTTGTGGCATGATCCTGCGACCTCGAAGCATCACCGCCTACCTGAACGACGTGCTGTCGGCAATGCCGTGCGCAGTGATCCAGGGCGCACGGCAGGTAGGAAAGAGCACGCTCGCCGGCCAGATCGCGGCGCAAACGCCGAGCGCGACATTCACAATGGACGATACGGATACTCGAGAGGCCGCTCTCGCGGATCCGGAATGGTTCCTCGCTCAGAACTCCGACCGGCTCATCGTGATCGACGAGATTCAACGTGCTCCGGAACTGATCCTCCCCATCAAAGCCTCCATAGACCGCGACCGGCGGCCCGGAAGGTTCCTCCTCACAGGATCAAGCGACCTGCTGCGCGTTCAGGGCGCTCCCGACAGCCTTGCGGGCCGGGCGCTCACTGTCCACCTGCACGGATTCAGCCAGGGCGAACGCCGCGGCCGGGTCGACGATTTCGCGGCCCGCGCGCACGAGAAGAGCGCGGTATCGGCGTTCGAGACGAGCGAGAATCGTGCGGACATCGCCGAGATGATCGTCGCTGGCGGGTACCCGGCAACGCCGATACCGCCACGGCTGCGCCGCGCGTGGTTCGAGGGATACCTCGAACGGATCCTCCGGCTTGACGCAATCGACGTTCGCCAATCGGCGGACGAGTCTCGCCTACAAGCCGCTCTGCGACTGCTCGCCGCCAATCAGGCCGGCGAACTCGTCAAAGCACGACTCGCTCACGACGCCGGAATTCCTGCCACGAGCATCATGCGCACGCTCGATGTCCTTGAGGCGCTATATCTCACAACATCGCTCCCGCCGTGGACTCAGAACCTCACCGCGCGCGAGGCATCCAAACCCAAGGCGCTCGTCACCGACTCAGGACTCGCTGCCGCGTTGACCCGCGTGACCCCTCAGATCCTGACGGACCCGCTGCGCGGCCCCCTGCTCGGACCTCTTCTTGAAGGCTTCGTCGTCACCGAGCTCATCAAGCAGCGCACGTGGACTGCGACGCCATTCGAGATGTTCCATTGGAGGGATCGCACGGGGCACGAGGTCGACATCGTGCTCGAGTTCGATGACGGCTCCGTCCTCGCGCTCGAGGTCAAGAGCACCGCGACGCCGCGCTCCGAACACTTCAAGGGCCTCCGGACACTGTCTGAGAAACTCGGTCCGCGCTTCCTCGGAGGCATTGTCATCTGCTTGTCGAACCGAACGCTCTCTTTCGGAGACCGGCTCTGGTCGATGCCGGTGTCCGCCCTCTGGGATCTCTAGATCCGCCGAAAGTGTGACCCTGGTCGAGCCACTTGCCCGATGTGTCCGCGCGGCCGGACGCGGATCGTTGATCCCATGATCGAAGCGAAAGAACTCTCCAAGCGGTACGGCTCGCACACGGCCGTCGACCGCGTGTCCTTCACCGCGAAGCCCTATCGGGTGACCGGGTTCCTCGGCCCGAACGGCGCCGGAAAATCGACCACCATGCGCATGCTCGTGGGGCTCGCGCGCCCCGACTCGGGCGAGGCGCGCATCCTCGGCGCCCGGTTCGCCGACGTCCCGAACCCGGGCCGGTTCGTGGGCGTGCTGCTCGACGCGTCGGCGACCCACAACGGCCGCTCGGGGCGCGAGACGCTCGAGATAGCGGCGCTGACGATGGGTCTCGCGTCCGGATCCGTCGATCGCGCGATCGACCGCGTGGGCCTCTCGCGCAAGGAGGCCGCGCGCCGCACGGGCGGATACTCGCTCGGCATGCGCCAGCGCCTCGGGATCGCTCAGGCGCTGCTCGCGGATCCCGCCGTCCTCATCCTCGACGAGCCGGCGAACGGGCTGGATCCGTCGGGGATCCGCTGGATGCGCGACATCGTGCGCGACTTCGCGAACGACGGCGGAACGGTTCTGCTGTCGTCGCACCAGCTCTCCGAGGTCGACGCGGTCGCCGACGACATCGTCATCATGGGGTCCGGGCGCGTGACCGCCCAGGGCACCCGCGATGCGCTGACGCGCGACGGATCCCTCGAGGACGCGTTCTTCGCGGCTACCGCCGAGGCCTCGCGCGAGGGGACGGCAGCATGAGCGCCGTCACCGAGACACGCGCGCCCATCCTCGAGGGGATCCGCATTCCGTTTCTTCGCCATGTGCGCGTCGAGCTGCGCAAGATGGTCGACACGCGCGCAGGTCTGTGGCTGCTGATCGCGATCGCCGTCATCACGATCGGTGCCACGGTGCTGCCCCTATGGATCCTGCCGTCGTCGGCGCTCGACTGGTCAGAGTTCGTGCTGTTCGCATCCAGCGGGTGGTCGCTGTTGCTGCCGTTCATCGGCGTGCTGACGGCCACGAGCGAGTGGACGCAGCGCACGGGGCTCACGACGTTCGCGCTCGAACCCCGGCGCACACTCGTGAACTTCGCGAAGCTCGTGGCGGCGCTCGTTCTCGGCCTGGTGATGGTCGTCGCCACCTATGCAGCCGCCGCCGCCGCCAACGTCATCGGAATCACTGCGTTCGACGGATCCGGATCCTGGGCGCTCGACGGGCCCGTCGTTCTCGGGTACGTCGCGAACATGGCGATCTTCGTCGTGCTCGGAGTGGGGCTCGGGTTCGCGCTGCTCAACACCCCGCTCGCGATCGTCGCATTCGTGGTCCTGCCGACCGCCGTCACAGTGCTGTCGCTGATTCCCGCGATCGCGGACGCCGTGCCGTGGATCGACCTCGCGGGCGCCACTCTGCCGCTGACCGAGGGATCGGTGTCGGGAGTCGAATGGGGCCGCCTCGCCACCGCGGTCGCCCTCTGGTGCGCGGTGCCGTTGGGCCTCGGCCTCTGGCGCACCGCCCGCCGCGAGGTGGCGTAGTCCATCCGCCGGCGCGCACTCCCCGCGCGCCGGCGGATCGAGCTCGTGCCCTCAGTCTGCCGGGGTGAACTCGACGACGAGGATCCTCGCGTCGCCGCCCTGCGCGATGTCCATCGCGCTCTTGAGCCGCTGCCACGCCCGAGGGTGCGACGACGCGTAGCGCTCAAGCACCGCACGCGAGGCGTCGTCGTCGAGCAGCGTCACCGCGACGCGCTCGCGCTGGACGCCGCCCGTGGTGAGATAGGCGACGCCGTTCGCACGCAGATTGCGGTACCACTGCGCCTTCGTCCCGAATCCTGACGCCACGCGCAGCGCGCGTCCTTCGCGCTCGACGATCTCGACCACGACCCAGCGCGGCTCACTCGACGATCGGCCGATGTGTTCGATCATCACGAGGCGCGGGCCGAGCAGCCGGCCGAGACCCGCTCGGTACAGCGGAATGGGCAGCCGCATGAGCCAGGGCGTCGCAAGCAAGCGGGCGATGACGCGTTCGATCATGCGACCATCCTCGTACGGGAGGCGCAGCCGAGGTCACCCCTCCCGGATCGTCATCTTCGCGATCGCGTCACCGTCGACCTCGAACGTGAAGGCGCTGCGGCCGTTCGCGTGGTTGCTGCGCCAATCGCCGACGACGGTGATCGTATCGCCGGAGACCGTCACTTCTTCGGGCGTCAGCACGCCCTGAGACCCGATGAACTCGCGATCGCTCCACGCCTTGATCGCGTCGCGGCCGACGAAGTCGCGGCCCCAGTCGTCAACCGATCCGCCCTCGGTGAAGGCGCCGAGGAATCCTTCATCGTCGTGGCGGTTGACGGTCTCGATGAACGAGGCGACGGGCTCGGGAATGTGCAACGCAGTCATCGTGCTCCTCATGGTTCGGATTCGTGTCGGAACCGATGCTACGGCCTCGGCGCCCGTCAGTCGATGAGGTCGTGGCGCACGATGACCTGCTCGCGGCCGGGGCCGACGCCGATCACCGAGATGCGCGTGCCCGAGATCTTCTCGAGCGCGAGCACGTAGTCCTGCGCGGTCTGCGGCAGGTCCTCGAACGAGCGGGCGCCCGTGATGTCCTCGGACCAGCCGGGGTAGTTCTCGAGAATCGGCTTCGCGTGGTGGAAGTCGCTCTGGTTGACCGGAACCTCCTCGACGCGCTCGCCGTTCACGTCGTAGGCGACGCACACGGGGATCTCCTCGAGCCCGGTCAGCGTGTCGAGCTTCGTCAGCACGAGGTCGGTGACGCCGTTGATGCGCGTCGCGTAGCGGGTGATCGGCGCGTCGTACCAGCCCACGCGGCGAGCGCGGCCAGTGGTGGTGCCGAACTCGAACCCGGCCTGACGCAGCCACTCGCCCTTGTCGTCGAAGAGCTCGGTCGGGAACGGGCCGGCGCCCACGCGCGTCGTGTACGCCTTCACGATTCCGACGATGCGGTCGAGGCGGTTCGGGCCGACGCCGGATCCGGTGGCCGCGCCACCCGCCGTGGCCGACGAGCTCGTCACGAACGGGTAGGTGCCGTGGTCGATGTCGAGCATCGTGGCCTGTCCGGCTTCGAACACGACGACCTCGCCGCGATCGAGCGCGCCGTTGACGAGCAGGCCGGTGTCGCAGACCATGGGGCGAACGCGCTCGGCGTAGCTCAGCAGGTCGTCGACGATCTCGTCGGCCGTGATGTCGCGGCGGTTGAAGACCTTCACGAGCAGGTGGTTCTTCTGCTCGAGGGCGCCCTCGACCTTCTGACGCAGGATCGACTCGTCGAAGAGGTCCTGCATGCGGATCCCGACGCGGCTGATCTTGTCGGCGTACGCCGGGCCGATGCCGCGCCCGGTCGTACCGATCTGGCGTTTGCCGAGGAACCGCTCCTGCACCTTGTCGAGGGTGCGGTGTGCGTGCGTGATGACGTGCGCACTCGACGAGATCTTGAGCTTCGACGTGTCGATGCCGCGCGCCTCGAGCGCATCGATCTCTTCGAACAGCACCGCGAGGTCGACGACGACGCCGTTGCCGATCACGGGCGTCACGCCGGGCGAGAGGATCCCGGAGGGCAGCAGGTGCAGCGCGTACTTCTCGTCGCCGATCACCACCGTGTGGCCGGCGTTGTTTCCGCCGTTGAACTTGACGACCCACTCGGTGCGCGCACCGAGCAGATCCGTGGCCTTCCCCTTGCCTTCGTCGCCCCACTGGACTCCGACGATCACAATTCCTGGCATGGGCCATCCCCCTGACGTTCGGATGCTGGATACCCAGCCTATCGGAGCGGCGGTCCGCCCCCGGATCTATGCGATGCGGCTGCCGGGCGGAGTACCGCGGCTGGGCGTGCGCGTACGCGCCACGCCCCACAGCATGAGGCCCGCCGCGAGGGTCAGCTGCACGCCGAGTCCGACGAACCAGCTCGGCGTCGACGACTCGATGATCTCGCGCGATGTCGCGTCGTCTGATACTTCGTAGCCGAGGGCCGCGGATGCCGGTTCGCCATCGCACGGATCCGACCAGTCGACGACCTCGAGCTCGGGCGGCTGCTGCGCGTACCGGATGCCGAGCTTGAGCTGTCCGAACAGATCCGCCGGGTAGCCGTACGCATCGTAGATCGTGGGGGTCGCGTCGGCGAGCACGACGAACGGGTTGGCGGCGAGCACCCACCACACGCGATCGGTGCGCGGAAACTCGCTCCACCCGCGCACCTCGACGCACGTCTCCGACAGGTCGGGGCGATCCGCGAGACAGGGGGCGGCGTCGTCGTCGCAGGACGGCAGCGCATCGGCGGTTCCGGTCTCGACGTACACCCCCGACGGGCTCTCCGTCATGAGCGATGCGGGGGTGCGGAACGCGAGCGTGCCGAGCGCGAAGGCGATCAGGGTGCCGAGCACGAGCAGCATGACGATGAGATACGTCGCTGCGACCGAGAACAGCGGCCGCGCGATGACGGCGCTGAGGCCCACGCCGATCGCCGAGACGATGCCGATCTCGACGATCAGGATCACGAGCGCGACGGCGAGCGTTCCGATCGACTGCCCCACGGATCCGGCGCTGCCGTCGGCGATCATCGTCACGCCCTCGGGGCGGCCGGCTCCCCGCGCGAACGCGAAGATCAGCGCGGGAAGCGCGACGACGAGATAGACGAGGCCGGTCGTCCACCCGGCCAGCAGCTTCGCGAGGAGGATCTCGGTCGTCGTGGCGAGAGTCACCTGCACGGGCGCGAGCGTCGCGGCATCTCGCTCGCCGTTGATCGCGTTGCCCGTGAACGTGGGCGTGACGAGCACGACCATGAGCAGCACGCCGTAGAGCGCGACGGAGGCCACGCCGGAGGGGAGGTATGAGTCGCCCGAGAAGATGAGCGAGCCAAGCCACGTGATGCCGACGACGACGAGGAAGAACACGCCGAGCAGCACGTAGAACCCGGGCCGGCGCACGCGCTGGCGCAGCTCGAGACCGGTGAGCACACCGATGCGTCGAAGGCTCATCGCCCGTCCTCCTTCAGGCCCAGGAACGTATGCTCGAGGTCGCCCGATGCGGGTGCGAACTCGGCCACGAGGATGTCAGCTTCTACGAGTGCGCGCAGGCCGCGCGCTGCGCTCACGTCGTCGGGAAAGGACGCGATCAGGTTGCGGCGCTCGACACGCACGTCCGCGTCGCTCGGCAGAACCCCCGCGACGGCGTCGCGCCAACGCGCAGAGCCAAATTCGTCCGCACCGGCGATCTTCAGCCGCCAGTCGCGTGAGCGCGGCTCATCCGTGCCGTCGTGCGCGATGGTCGAACCTGCAGAGATGAACACCGCGTCGTCGATCATCTCCTCGAGCTCGCTCAGCACGTGGCTCGACACGATGATCGTCGCGCCGTCGTCGGCGAGGCGCCGCAGCAGCACGCGCAGGTCGATGCGGGCCGCGGGATCCAGGCCCGACGCCGGTTCGTCGAGCAGCAGCACGCTCGGGCGATGCACGAGAGCGCGCGCGAGCCCCAGCAGCTGCTTCTGCCCGCGGGAGAGCACGCGCGCGGGTGAGGAGGAGAGGCCTGAGAGACCGACGTCGGCGAGCAGTTCGTCGGCTCGCGCCGCCGCCTCCTGTTTCTTCGCGTCATAGAGCCGGCCCGCGACGATGAGCGTCTCGCGAGCGGTCAGCGACTCCCATGCGCCGAGCGCGTCGGGCATCCACCCGATCAGCGCGCGAGCAGCCGAGGGATCAGCCACGGGATCGATCCCCGCGATCCGAATCTCGCCGCGATCGGGCGCGAGCAGAGAGGCGAGCATGAGGAAGAGCGTCGTCTTACCCGCGCCGTTCGGGCCGACGAGGCCGGTGATGCGGCCTGGCCGCGCGTCGAACGTCACGTCGCGGACGGCGTCGACGGATCCGAACGACCTCGCGAGGCCGCGCACCTCGACGCCGACGGACTCCTCAGATGGGCTCATACCCGAACGGTAGCGGGATCGAGGACGACGCGCCCGGTCACGCGTCGTGAACGGGCTCGAGCCCGACGAACTTCATGCGGTCCTCGCCGTAGAAGCAACTCTGCAGGGCGATGTCACCCTGCAGGCCGACGAGCTCCTCGGTGCTGTTCCAGATTTTGGACGTGTAACGGATCTCGACGACCTCGTAAACCTCGTCGCGCCCCTCGATGTGGACCTGCTGGCCCTCTTCCCACCCGAGCAGCACATCGCCCTTGCAGTTATTGTGGGCGGCCGCGGTCTCGGGGATCCCCTCGCCCTCGTAGGAGGTCATGATCGTGAAGGTGCCGTCGCAGCGATCGACCTCGGCCATGCCACCCGTCGCGCCGACGGTGACGGTCGGCAACTCGTCGAACACGTCCTGCTGGACGCTCGCGACAGTGTCCTGAACCTTGGTCTTGGTGTCGCCGTAGACCTTCTCGACCAGCTGCGGCTGGAGCAGGACGCCGACCAGCAGCGCACCGCCGCCGACGATCAGCAAGCCGCCGAGTGCTCCGAGGACGATGCCCCCGCGCTTCTTCCGAGCCATGCGGCTCCCCTCCCAGTGGATCCGACCTCGATTCTACCCATGGATCTGGTGAGGCGGAAGGGTCTGAATCGCCCCCGATTCCTGCACTCAGGCCATCCCGCCTAGAATCGAAGCCATGTCGAATGTCCTTGAGAACCTCCCCGTCGGCGAGCGCGTCGGTATTGCCTTCTCCGGAGGTCTCGACACCTCCTGTGCCGTCGCGTGGATGCGCGATGCTGGCGCCGTCCCCTTTACCTATACGGGTGACCTCGGCCAGTACGACGAAGACGACATCGAGACGATCCCGAGCCGCGCGCTCGAGTACGGCGCCGAGAAGGCGCGTCTCATCGATTGCAAGCCGCTCATGGTCGAAGAAGGCCTGTCGGCGCTCGCGACCGGCGCCTTCCACATCCGCTCGGGCGGCCGCACCTACTTCAACACGACGCCCATCGGCCGCGCCGTCACGGGCACGCTGCTCGTCCGCGCGATGCGCGAGGACGGCGTCGACATCTGGGGCGACGGATCCACGTACAAGGGCAACGACATCGAGCGGTTCTACCGCTACGGCCTGCTCGCGAACCCCCGCCTGCGCATCTACAAGCCGTGGCTCGACGCGAAGTTCGTCAGCCAGCTCGGCGGACGCCAGGGCATGAGCGAGTGGCTCGTCGAGCACGGCTACCCGTACCGCGACTCCGCCGAGAAGGCGTACTCGACCGACGCCAACATCTGGGGCGCGACGCACGAGGCGAAGACCCTGGAAGAGCTGAACGTCTCGCTCGAGACGGTCGAGCCGATCATGGGCGTGAAGTTCTGGGATCCGTCCGTCGAGATCCAGACCGAAGACGTCACCGTCACGTTCGACCAGGGCCGCCCCGTTGCGATCAACGGCGAAGAGTTCCACGACGCGGTCGAGCTCGTCATGAAGGCGAACACGATCGGCGGCCGCCACGGCCTCGGCATGAGCGACCAGATCGAGAACCGCATCATCGAGGCGAAGAGCCGCGGCATCTACGAGGCCCCCGGCATGGCGCTGCTGTTCATCGCCTACGAGCGCCTCGCGAACGCGATCCTCAACGAGGACACTCTTGCGACGTACCACGAGCAGGGCCGCCGCCTCGGCCGCCTGATGTACGAGGGCCGCTGGCTCGAGCCGCAGTCGCTCATGCTGCGCGAGTCGATCCAGAAGTGGGTCGGATCCGAGATCTCGGGCAACGTGACCATCCGCCTCCGCCGCGGTGAGGACTACACGATCCTCGACACGTCCGGCCCCTCGCTGTCGTACGCCGGCGAGAAGCTTTCGATGGAGCGCGTCGAGGACGCCGCCTTCGGCCCGGGCGACCGCATCGGTCAGCTCACGATGCGCAACCTCGACATCGCCGACTCGCGCGCCCGCCTCGAGAACTACGTCGCGCGCGGCATCATCGGCGGCACGACGGCCGACCTGATCGGCGAGCTCCAGCAGGGCGAAGCGAAGCAGATCGCGAAGAGCGTCAACCCGATCGACAACGAGCGTCTCGACAGCGTGGGCGAGTCGGCCGCGTTCGACACCGGCACCGACTGACGCAGCTCGCGAAGCGGCCCGTGGATCATCGGATCCGCGGGCCGCTTCGTCGTGCGGGGCGGCTCACACCCCGCCGCCACCGCCGCCACCGCCACCGCCACCGGCGGATCCGCCGCCCGTTGAGCCGCCGCTCGACGAGCTGCTGCTCGACGTGCTCGTGGTGAGCGAATACATACTCGACGAGAACGACGAAGCGCTGAATGATCCGCTCCCCGCGTACCAATACGGCGAATCGTCGTGATAGCGCGTGGCGAGGAGCTCGGCCCAGGTCATTTCGATCCGGAAGATGACGGCGAACGGCAGGAGCTTCTCGTACAGGTCGAGCATCTGCGCGTCGTCGTCGACGTCGATCGGTCGCCGCTCGGCGCCCGCCGGCGACTGCAGCATGCGGATCCGGTCGGCCTCCGCCCACGACATGAACATCTCGAGTCCGCGCAGGTGATCGCGAGCGACCGCGCCCTCGGGCGTCAGGGGCTTGCGGGAGAGCATGATCGACACCGTGATGATCTCGACCCCACCCGCGACCAGCAGCACGATCGGAAGCGTGGGCTGGACGTAGCCCACCAGTGCGACCACTCCGCACACCACGTTGATGGCGACGGCCGCGAACGTGAGGAGGAGCGGTCCGGCGTACGCCTTGCCCGGAACCTTGCGGTTGAACTTCCGCACGTTCGTCTGACCGGTCTGCACGACCTTCTGTGCCGATTTGGCGAACCGATCGCTGGTCCTGCCGAACTCGAACTCCTCGCCGGGACGCAGCTCGGGGAAGAGCCCCGCCAGCACCGCGAGCCCGTTCTTGTCGGCACGCGACGGATCGACAAGCTCGGCGATCATCCGTTTCTTCGTGCCGAACACGCCGATCTTCTCGCGCTCGACGATCCGCAGGGATCCGCCGACGGCCTGTTCGAGGATCTCCGCGGCGATCGCCTTATCCGTCGCGTGCAGCAGCAGAGCGGATCGGAGCGCGTCCCACCCGGCGGGAGGTTCGAACTCGGGGATCACGACGGGGCGCCCGGGTGAATCCTGCAGGTAGCGCCGTCGTGAGATCGCGGCCCACACGATGCCGCCGACGCCGGCGACCGCGGCGATCAGCTGCCCGATCGCCCACCCGGAGGCGAACGGCGACGCGTCGAACTCGGTGAACGTATCCGCCTCGAACCCCACCGCGAGGGTCATCACTTCGTACGGCTCGATGCCGTACGTCTCGGTGGAGAAGACCTGGCGGCCCTCCTCGTCGGTCGACTGCGCGACGCTGCACTGGTGGTCGGATCCGCTCCAGCCGACATAGCAGGCGGAGTCGCCGGTGAGCGCCGACTCGAGCGACGGATCCACGTGCACCGACGCCGAAATGCGGTCGAACGGCTGCCGCCAGTCTTCGCCGTTGACGTCCCAGTAGAACTCGTCGAGCCCGTTCTCCATCGTGCTGGCGACGTTCTCGAGGGTGTAGGTGATGACGTAGGTCTGCTCGCCGCGGACGTAGTCATCGCCGGCGGAGGTGATGGTGAAGTACCCGTCTTCGGTGTCGGTATCGGCCGGGCGCGGGTCGCCGTTCTCGTCGGTGACCGACACGAGTTCGGGGGCGAGCGGCTGGTCGAACGACGTCGTCGGAATCGCGCGCCGCATGCCGCGGTTCTGGTCGAAATCGGGGAACTCGGCGACGAAGGTCTCGGTCACCGTGACGATGCCCGCGCCCTCCTCGTCGCGCGAGAGCTCGAAGACGGTGTCGAGGCTCGAGAACGTGAAGTCATCGACGCCCGCCGTGACGGGTGCGGCGGCGCTTGCCGGTGCGGCGCTTGCCGGCGCTGCGCTCCCGAGGATCGCCATCGCGACGACTCCGGCTGCCGTTCCGGCCCTGGCGAGGACTCTTCCCAATAAACCCATGCGGCCCACCCTATGAAACTCTCCCGCGTGAGCGATCCAGGCGCTTCGACAGATCGCGACGCACCCTTACGAATGTCGGGGGTCCGGGTGAAGATCGCCTCGGATCGGGACACCGGGTCCCGACCGCACGGGGAGGACATGATGGCTATCAAGCAGGCTCCATATCTCGCATTCCACGGCGAGGCCGGCGACGCGCTCGCCTTCTACCAGCAGGTGCTCGGCGGCACCCTCGACATCACCCGTTACAAAGACATGCCCATGGACGACATGCCCGGCGATCCCGAGTGGGTGATGCACGGCCAGGTCGAACTCGACAACGGCATCACGATCATGGCGGCAGACTCCCCCGGCGAACACAGCGGATCGGCGATCGTCCAGATCATCCTCTACGGCGACGACCGCGTCGAGCTCGAGGGGCTGCACGACGCGATGGGCGCCGGCGGCACCGTCGAGATGCCCTTCGAAGCCGCGCCCTGGGGCGGATGGTTCGGCCAGGTGAAGGACCGCTTCGGCGTGACCTGGATGTTCGAGGGGGGCGGCGAGCAGGCCGCTTGATTATCTGCGATCCTCGTGGTGGTGCCCACAAGGCGCACGATGAGGAGGCCACCATGAGGATCGCAGTCCCTACCGAGATCAAGCCCGGCGAGAGCCGCGTCGCGATCACGCCGTCCGGAGCCGACCAGCTCGCCCATCGCGGACACGAGGTGTTCGTGCAGGCCGGCGCGGGCGACGGATCCCGGATCTCCGACGACGACTACGCCGAGGCGGGCGTGACGATCCTCGAGACGGCCGAAGAGACCTGGGCGGCCGGCGAGCTGCTGCTGAAGGTCAAGGAGCCCGTCCAGAGCGAGTACGGCTTCCTGCGCGGTGACATGACGCTGTTCACCTACCTGCACCTCGCCGCGGATCGGCCGCTCACCGACGCGCTGCTCGCGGCCGGCACGACCGCCGTCGCCTACGAGACGGTGCAGCTCGCCGACGGCTCGCTCCCGCTGCTCACGCCGATGAGCCGCATCGCGGGCAGGCTCTCGATCGTCGTCGGCGCGTACCACCTGATGCACACGAACGGCGGGCGCGGATCTCTGCTGGGCGGGGTTCCGGGCGTGCCGCGCGCCGACGTCGTCGTGATCGGCGGCGGGGTGGCGGGCGAGAACGCCGCCGCGAACGCGCTCGGGCTCGGGGCTCGCGTGACGGTCATCGACGTCGACACGCAGCGCCTCGCCGATCTCGAGGCGCGCTACGGCAATGGTCTCGTCACCCGGCAGTCGACGCGCTACGCGATCGCGGAGGCGCTGGCGAGCGCCGACCTCGTCGTCGGGTCGGTGCTGATCCCCGGGGCCGCGGCCCCCAAGCTCGTGACTGACGAGATGGTGCGCGCGATGCGCCCCGGGTCCGTGCTCGTCGATATCGCGATCGACCAGGGCGGCTGCTTCGAAGGCTCGCGCCCGACCACCCACGACGACCCCACGTTCGCCGTGCACGATTCGATCTACTACTGCGTCGCGAACATGCCGGGCGCGGTTCCCACGACCGCGACCCAGGCGCTCACGAACGCGACGCTCCCGTACATCGAGCGCATCGCGGGCGCCGGCTGGGACGCCGCGGCGAGCGCCGATCCGGCCCTCGCGAAGGGCCTGAACGTGCGCGCGGGCCGGGTGGAGCACCCGGCGCTCGGCTGAGGGGTGTTACGCCCCGGTTCCGTCGGAGTCGGCGGCCGGCCGGATCTGGTTCTGTCGGAGAATCGGCCCGATCGGGTGGGATTACGCCGGATCAGGCCACGATCTCCGACAGCACCGGAGACCACCGCCGCGGGGCTCCGACAGAACCGGGCGCGGCGAGCCCGCCCTATCCCGAGTCGCGCAGGACGTCGAGGTCGTCGGCGAGCTCGTCGATGACCAGGTGGTTCTGGTCGATGCTGCCGTTGCGGTAGGCCTGGCGCGCCACCATGTGCGCCGAGATCGGCGCCATGGCCATCTGGATCAGCACGATCGGCACGACGAAAGCGAGCGTCGCCCACGACTGCATCGCGATCGCGACGCCGACCGCGATCAGCATCATGCCGAGCACCTGGGGCTTCGTCGCCGCGTGCAGCCGCGCGGGCACGTCCGTGAACCTCAGCAGTCCGATCGACGCCGTGAGGCACAGGATCGCGCCGATCAGCACGAGCACGAGAGCGATGGTGTCGAAGATCATCCGTCGGCCCTCTCTCTGGCGCGGTCGCGTCGTGCGACGAATCGAGCGACGGCGACGGTGCCGAGCACGCCGGTGGCCGCAATCATCAGCATGACCGGAAGCATGTAGGTGTGGTGGTTGATCACGGCGTCGGCGCCGAGGATGCACAGCACCTCGCTCAACAGCACGTCGCTCGCGATCGCGCGATCGAGGATGGACGGGCCGAGGATCATCCGGATGATCGCGAGCAGCGCCGCGACGGCGAACACGGCCGCGATCGCGATGATGAGGATCGTCTGAATCGTCATGAGCCTCCTCCGAGTCGTCGCTCGCCGAACATCGGCGCATTCGCCTCCACGAGCGCGAGATCCGCACGGGATCCGACGGCACGTACGATGCGCTTCTCCCATTTCAGCGCAGCGGCGCGCGCTCCTTCGACGTCCTCGGCGGACTTCACGCCGAGCACGTGCATGAAGAGGACGCGATTGCGGCGATCCGACTCGATCACGGTACTGCCGGGGACGAGCGAGAGCACGACGGCGACGTGAGTCATGATCAGATCGTCGTCGACCCGCAGCGGCGAGCGCACGATGGCCGACGTGGTGGGAGCGGGCCTGACCGCCTGCCAGGCCACCTGCAATGCGCCCATCACGAGTTGGCCCAGGAACGTGACGATCGCGACGACGAACCACCACAGGTTCACGCGTCCCGTGAGTTCGGCCGCGGGCAACCGGAAAACGTTCGTCACGATGATCGCAACGATCACGCCGGTCACAGCAGCGAGCACCGTCAGCTGACCCCAGAGCAGCATCCAGAGCACGACGAGCCACGCGAAGAACGGCAGTTGCGTCCAGAAATGTTTGAGAACTTCGCGCGCGCTCATGTCGACTGCTCCACGTCCACGAGCTCCACGAGCGAGATCGGCTGGAGCAGGCTTTCGCCGATGCGCGCGCAGATCTCGTACAAGGGTCCGGCGAACACCGTCAGCGCGATCGTGATGGCGACCATTCCGACCGCCGCGCCGGTCATCACGCGCGGGATCACGCGGCGCTCGCCCTGCTCGTCGGCGGCGGGGGCCGAAACCAGATAGCCGAACCGCGCCTCGGCCGCGTCGTCAGGTGCGTCATCGCCGGCGCGCCAGAACGACAGGTTCCACGCGCGCATCAGGGCGTACAGCGTAAGCAACGAGGTGAGGATTCCGGCGCCGATGCCGACCCACATGATCGGCGTGCCCACCGTGGCTGCCGAATCGAACAGCGCGAACTTGCCGATGAATCCTGAGAACGGTGGGAGACCGCCGAGATTCAGAGCAGGAATGAAATACAGCACCGCGATCAGAGGGGCCGCGGCGAGCAGTCCCTTGACGCGCACGATCGAAGTCGATCCGGAGAAGCGCTCGATGAGGCCCACCGCCAGGAACAGCGTCGTCTGCACGATGATGTGGTGCACCATGTAGTACGCCGTCGCGCCGATCGCCTCGGCTGTCCCGATGGACAGGCCGAAGATCATGTAGCCGACGTGACTGACGAGCGTGAACGACAGGATACGTTTCAGCTCGGCCTGCGCGATCGCGCCGAGGATGCCGACGATCATCGTCAGAACCGCGATGATTCCCAGAACGAGGTTCAGATCGCTGTTGCCGAACAGCTGCGTCTCGGTACGAATGATCGCGTAGACGCCCACTTTCGTCAGCAAACCGGCGAACACCGCGGTAACGGGCGCGGGCGCCGTCGGGTACGAGTCGGGCAGCCAGAACGACAGCGGGAAAACCGCTGCCTTCACCGCGAATCCGACGAGCAGCATGATGTGCAGCACCATCTGCACATTTGGTGGGATCTCGTCCATGCGCTCGGCGATCTGCGCCATATTCACGGTGCCGAGCGCGCCGTAGATCACGGCGATGGCCGAGAGGAAGACGACGCTCGATACGAGCGACACGACGACGTAGACCGTGCCGGTTCGGATGCGCGATTCTGTCGACCCGAGCGTGATGAGCACATACGACGCGACGAGGAGGATCTCGAACCCGACGTAGAGATTGAACAGGTCACCCGCGATGAATGAGTTGAAGATCCCGGCGGCGAGGATCAAGTACGACGGGTGGAAGATCGAGATCGGGGTATCGGCATCGCCGTCGGCCGCGCCCTGCCCGACCGAGAAGAGCAGAACCGCGAGCAGCACAATGCTCGAGATCGCCACCAGCATCGCCGCGAGTCGGTCGACGTACAGGACGATGCCGAACGGCAACGGCCATCCACCCACGGAAACCGCGAGCGGCGTGCCCGCGTCGACGGCCACGAGCATGACAGCCGACAGGATGAACGTCGCCGACAGCGTCACGACCGATACCGCGACCTGCGCGCGACTGCGGTGTCCGAGCAGCAGTGTCAGTGCCGCGCCCATCAGCGGGAGCAGAACGAAGAGCGGAACGAGCAGACTCACGAGCGTCCCTCCCCGTCTCGGGGCAGCTCGAATGCGGCCGTGAGCGGTGAGACCTCGCCGTCGGTGAAGTCGGTCGTCTCCTCGTCCTCGGTCTCGGCGTCCACTTCCTCGACGTCCAGAGCATCCTCTGTTTCTTCCGCACGCTGGCGCAGCGACAGATCGTCTTCGTCGTCGACCACCGTGTCGGCCTCGCCGAGCTGCCACGACCGATAGATGAGTGCGAGAAGGAACGCGCTCACGGCGAACGTGATGACGATGGCTGTCAGCATGAGCGCCTGCGGAAGCGGATCGCTCGCGCCCTCCGCCCCGTGGAACGGCGAGACCCCCGGAAAGCCCATTGCGATGAGCAGCAGCAGGTTCGTCGCGTTGCCGAGCAGCATGAAACCGATGAGGACTCGCGTGAGACTGCGTTCGAGCATTGCGTAGACGCCGAGCGCATAGAGCACGGCCATCACGATGACGAGCGTCGCGGAAACGGTCATGGCCGCGCCCCTTCCTTCGCACGTCCTGCGGTGATCTGGCGATCAACCTCAGAGCCCAGTGAACGAAGTACGTCGAGCACCAGCCCGATCACCACAAGGTAGACACCGATGTCGAAGAAGGTCGACGTCACGAATTCGATGTGGCCGATCACGGGGATCTCGGCCTCCCACACCGCACGTGTCAGCGGATTGAGGCCGAACAGCATCGGCGCCGCGGCCGTGCTGACGGCAAGCAGCAGCCCGAAGCCCAGCATGCGAGCGGCATCCGTCGGGGCCGCGATGCCGAGTTCGTACCTGCCGCCGGCGACGTAGCGCATCACGAGCGCGAGCCCCGCGACGAGGCCGCCGGCGAATCCGCCGCCCGGCAGGTTGTGGCCGGCGAACAGCAGGAAGATCGAGATGACGATGATCGTGTGGAACAGGATCCGCACGATGACCTCGAGGATCATCGACCGCGATTCGGATGCCATCGTCGTGCCGCCGACGAGCCACGCGCGCTGGCTTGCAGAGTTCTCGGAGGTCGCGACTCGGAGCCCTTCGGTCGTCTCGACGAGGGGGCGGTGTCGCGCGCGACGGCGCGATCCGCTCGGAAGTCGCTTGCGAAGGGTGGTGCGCGTCTGGCTGATCATGTCACCGCGCGCCGTCACGAACACGAGCGACGCGACGCCCGTTGCGGCGAGCACGAGCACGCTGAGCTCGCCCATCGTGTCCCAACCGCGCAGGTCGACGAGCGCAACGTTGACGATGTTCTGTCCGTGGCCGATCCGGTAGGCCAGATCGGCCCACTCGGTCGAGACGGGCTCGCTCACGCGAGCGCCTGCCGCCACGACCGCGACGGCCGCCATCGTCGCACCGACCGCGATGCCAATGGCCGCGCGGATCACGGCATTGCCGGATCCGTTGTGGCTGCCGAGGCGCGAGGGAATCCGGCGCAGCACAAGGGTGAACGCGACGAGCATGATCGACTCGACGAGCACCTGCGTGACCGCGAGGTCGGGCGCGCCGAGGAACCCGAACAGCGTCACCATGCCGAGGCCGGTGACCGACACCAGCACCACGCCGGAGTACCGCTTCTTCGCGCGCACGGCAACGATGCCGGCGAGGATCATGAGCACCGCCGCGATGGGCTGCACCGGGTGTTGCCACGCATCGAGGCTGAAGGCCCATTCTCCGCCGGAGAACAGTGCGGCCGCTTCCGCGGCGACCAGCACGACGAAGATGGTGCCGACGTAGATCGGCAGGGATCCGCTCTGCGTCTTGCGGGTGACGAGCACGGCGAGGCGGTCGATCGATCGCGTCACGACGTAGTACACGTCGTTCGCCTGGAACGGGAGCATGCGCCCGGCACGGCACCATCCGGTGCGAATCGAGAGCCAGAACACCAAAGCGCCCGCCGCGATCGCAAAGGCCGATATTGCGAGGGCCGGCTCGAGCCCGTGCCAGAGAGCGAGGTGGTAGTGCCCTTCCCCGGCCGTGTCGGCGTATGGCGCGAGCAGACGGTCGATGAACGGCCCCATGAAGCCGGCCGCCACGGTTGCCACGGAAAGCAGCAACGGCGCGAACATGAAGCCGATCGGAGGGTCCGGCCACACCGTGTCGGGTCTCCGAGCACCGCTCTTGTCATTCTTCCGGCCGAACGCGCCCCAGATGAAGCGAATCGCATATGCCGTTGTCAGAATACTTCCGAGCACAATGCCGACGAGGGCGACACACGCCCATACGGATCCGCCGGTCGCGGCTTCGAGCATCGAGGTGAGCGTCGCCTCTTTGGCGAGGAATCCGAACATCGGCGGCACGCCCGCCATCGACGCCGCCGCGACCAACGACACGACCAGGAGCGTCGGCGATTGCCGGGCGATGCCGCTCAGCTTGTCAATATCGCGTGTTCCGAGCTGCCGGTCGATGATGCCGACGACCAGGAACAGGGTCGCCTTGAACATCGCGTGCGCAATGACGAGGGCCAGGCCGGCGAGCGCCGTATCGCGCCCGCCGAATCCCACAACGACCGAGATGAAGCCGAGCTGACTGACAGTGCCGTATGCCAGCACGCGCTTCAGGTCGTTCTCCCGCAGGGCCTGCATGCCGCCGAGCAGCATGGTGAAGATTCCGAGGCTGACGAGGATCGGGCGCGACGGATCCGCCTCGGCGAAGGACGGGGCGAATCGCGCGAGCAGATAGATGCCCGCCTTGACCATCGCGGCCGCGTGCAGATACGCACTCACGGGGGTCGGCGCAGCCATCGCGCCGGGGAGCCAGAAGTGGAACGGGAAGATTGCGGACTTGCTGAGCGCACCGACGAGCAGGCACACGATCGCCGCATCGACGAGCGTGCCGCTGGGCGGATCGGCGAGGATCGCAGCGATGCTCGGCGTGTCAGCGGCAACGGCGAGGATGACCGCGCCCACGAACATCACGAGGCCGCCGAGCGTCGTGGTGAGGAGGGCCTGCAGCGCCGCTCGACGAGACGCCGCACGAGAGTAAGCGTGACCGATCAGGAGGTACGACAGGATGCTCGTGATCTCCCAGAACATCACGAGCATGATGATGTCGTCGGTGAGCACGAGGCCGTACATCGCCCCGGCGAATGCCATCAGAACACCGGCGAAGCGACCGACGCCTTCTTTCGATCCGCGGAAGTAGTTCCGGCAATAGATCATCACGAGGGCACCGACGCCCGTAACGATCAGCGTCATCACCCAAGCGAGCGTGTCCATGCGCATCGAGATATCGATGCCGAGGCGTTCGATCCAGGTATATGTCTCGAACGGAATCTTTCCGTCTCGCACGGCACCGCCGAGCAGAGCCGCGTGCGCGAGCGCTGCGAGCGGCACCAGCGCGGCGGCATAAAAGACACGCGGACCCATCACGCGGGCAAGAGGAACAAGAACAACACTCGCGATCCCGAATACGGCGAGGATCACGAGCATGCGCATCTCCTCGTCGTCGCACCGTCAGGCGGCGGGTGTGTCTTCTTATGTCAATCTTAATGGTCAGTACGCTGGACGGATGCGCCTCGTCATAGCTCGCTGCTCCGTCGACTACGCCGGACGCCTCAACGCACACCTCCCGCTTGCCACGCGAGTCCTGATGCACAAAGGCGACGGCAGCCTGCTGATCCACTCCGACGGCGGCAGTTACAAGCCGCTGAACTGGATGAGCCCGCCGTGCCGCGTCGACCACCTCGACGTCGACGACGAGCTGACTCAGGCCGGGGTGATCGAGCTCTGGAAGGTGACGCATCAGAAGACAGGCGACACCCTCACCGTGCGCATCCACGAGATCCTGCACGACTCGACGCACGACCTGGGCATCGATCCGGGGCTCGTCAAAGACGGAGTCGAGTCGGATCTACAGCGCCTGCTGGCCGAGCAGGTCGACCTCATCGACGAGGGTGCGACCCTCGTCCGGCGCGAGTATCCGACGGCGATCGGGCCCGTGGACCTGCTTGTGCGCGACGCGGAGGGCATCGCGATCGCAGTCGAGGTGAAGCGTCGCGGCGATATCGACGGTGTCGAGCAGCTGACGCGGTACCTCGACCTCCTCGGGCGCGATCCGCTGCTCACGGGGATCCGCGGCGTCTTCGCCGCCCAGGAGATCAAACCGCAGGCGCGCACGCTCGCGGCCGACCGCGGGATCCGCTGCGTGACGCTCGACTACGAGCGCATGAAGGGCATCGATTCCGGGGTGCCGACCCTGTTCTGAGCGCCCGGCTCAATCAGGTCGGCGCGTACGCGAACACTAGGGTGAGGGTATGGGGATCCAGCAGTATTCATGTGTCCTGTGGGACGTCGACGGCACGATCGCCGACGCCTCCGCCGGCATCCTGCCGCGCATCGCCACCGTGCTCGCGGAGCTCGGAAAGCCGCCGACGCCGGCCGAGCGCGTCAACGAGTGGATCGGCCCGCCGATGCTCGAGTCGTTCCAGACCATCGCGGGCCTCACGGCAGACGAAGCGCTCACCGCCGTCACCGCATACCGCGCTCTCGCCAGCAGCCACGGATACGCCGAATCGGTGCGCCTGTACGAGGGCGTCGCCGATCTGATCCACGACGTCGCGCTCGCGGGCATTCCCCAGTCGACCGCGAGCACCAAACCCCAGAACCAGGTGCAGGCGATCTTCGAGCATTTCGGGATCACCGATCTCTTCGTTGCGGTGCACGGCGCCCGCCCCGAACCCGACGCGCACGACACGAAGGCCGACGTGCTCGGTCGCGCGCTCGACGACCTCGCTTCCCGCGGAATCGACCTGTCGAAGCCGGTCCTGATCGGCGATCGACACCACGATGTCGACGGTGCCACAGATCACGACGTTCCGGTGATCTTCGCGCGCTGGGGGTTCGGTTCGTCGGCCGAGGAGGCCGGCGCTCAGCACGTCGTCGACACCCCGGCAGAGCTGAGGGTTCTGCTGCTGGGACACAGTGATGCCTCAGCTGCCTGAGATCGACCCCGCCGCCGTCCTCCTGTGGGCCATCGCCGCGCTCAATGCCGTTATCGTCATCGTGTTGGCGCTCGTCGCCATCCGAATCACCCGGCGAGGCCGAGGCGCACGAGCCCGCGCGCGGGCGCGCCTCGAAGGCCTCGGCGCGAGCCTCGTCGAGCTGGACGATGCCGCCGACGAACTCGAGATCGAGATCGCCATGTCGAGCGCGCTGTATGACGGGCGCCCACCGTCTTCGCTCCGGCGCGCACGGTTGACCGCTCAGCACACGCGCGATGACGCGTTCGCCGCATACAGCGCGGCTGCGGCAGACGGCGTGCTTCCTGCCGTCCAACGTCGTGAGGCGGCACGGCTGACGGCGGGAATCGACAAGGCGATGGCCGTGATTCAGTCAGCACGCGCCGAGAACGAGGCGTGGGTCAGCGAACACACCACTGCCGTCGAGCAGATCGCCGTCGCGCGCGGGCGCCTGGAGGATCTGCGCACGCGCATGGGGGATCCTGCAGCGCTGCGCGCCGAACTCGCCCGGATCGCCGACGAGAGCGAGTGGGAGGACGCCGCTGATGCGGACGCCGATGCGCGAGACGCTCTCAACGACGCCTCGGCACATCTCGCTGAGGCGGAGAGCCAGGCCGAAGCGGATCCCTCGTCGTCGGCCCGCGAGCACCTGCGCTCGTGCGAGAGATCCCTCGCGCACGCCGAACACTCAGCGCGACTGCTGGAGGAGACGTACCGCCTCGTCGGCAACGCACGTCAGGCGATCGACGACGAGACGCGGGCCGCGGAGTCCGCGATTCGCGCGGCGATGGGTACGCAGAAAACGCTCGATGCAGACGCCGGGCCGAAGCTCGCGGAGGCGATCCGCGTCGCCGAGGCGGCCCTGGCCGCGGCGACCGAGGTCGCGGAGCGACGCCCCGTCACCGCGAACGAGCGGATCGCCCGCCTGCGCGACCGCCTCGACGTCGCGCTCGGCGACTCGCGCACGCAGCAGCAGCAGCTCCGCGGCGCTCGCAGCGCGCTTCCCGGATCCCTGAACGCAGCGCGCAGTGCGCTCGCGCGCGCCGAGGCCGTCGTGCTCGATGCCGAGGTCGATGCACGGGTCAAACTCGACAGCGCCCGTCGCGAGCTCGCGCTCGCTCGCCAGGCGCACGATCCGTCCGAGGCGCTCGAGGCCTCACGTCGAGCACGACTCGATGCGGAGGCAGCGGCGACGCTCGCTCGCAATCGCAAGCGTCGGCGCTGAGTTCGCCGCCGCTGAATCAGTGGTGGCGCAAAGAAATACCCCGCATCCTCCGAAGAGGACGCGGGGCGTTCAGTTCGCTCAGCTTAGAGCGGAACGATGTTATCGGCCTGCAGGCCCTTGGGGCCCTGCGTGACCTCGAACTCCACACGCTGGTTCTCTTCCAGCGCGCGGTAGCCATTGGACTGAATCGCACTGAAGTGCGCGAAGACGTCTTGGCCGCCCTCGTCGGGGGAGATGAAGCCGAAGCCCTTCTCCGAGTTGAACCACTTGACGGTGCCCTGGGTGCTCATGTATTGCCATTCTTTCGGGGCGGATGTCGGCGCAATCTCACGTCGACATTCCTAACGCTAGCCCAGGTTCGCCCGTATGCAATAGGGATGAGCCACAATCACAGGAAAAATCTGAAAACAGCCCTCACCGTCGGGGGGAGAACAGTGAGGGCCGGACGGCCGAGAGAGGTCGTCTGCAGTCCAGGGTACACGAGCTGCGAGTGCTCGCGGCCGCTCCGATGGTCGTGTTTCGGCGCCGGATGCGGGTGACGCGGTCGCCCTGTGCAAAGCGAAAATCCTGACCTGAGCCTCGCTCATGAGCGATGCCCCAGGTCAGGATGTGATGTGCCCCAACCGGGAGAAAACTGTATCCTCGTTCGTCACCTTGAAATCGTTGATTTCACGCGGATCTTCCGAAGGTCAGGGCGTGTCGGTTTCCAGTCTAGCTGTGCCTCGAAGTGATGTTCGTGGGCCGGTGGTGACGCCGATTGAGACGGCTGGAACCCCGGTCGCCCCCGAGACGTTGCAGGCGATGGTCGCGGCGTACGAGTCCAGGGCGTCGCTGATCTCGATCGCACGTGAGCATCGTTTGGGTAAGGAAACGGTGCGGGATCTGCTCGTGGATGCTGGTGTCAGGATCCGTCGTCAGGGGTTGGACGATGAGCAAGTTGCGCACGCGGTTCGCGGCTATGAGTCGGGGCTGACGACGCGTGAGATCGCACGGGAGCTCGGTATAGGGCACTCGATGGTGTGGCGGGCGTTGAAGCGGGCGGAAGTCGAGTCCAGGCCCAATACTCGTCGCGTCGGACGCAAGCTCTCGAAGCAGTGAACGCCATCCCTACGGTTCTTGGAGCATCTCCGGCGCGGGTTGCGGAACCGAGCGGCTTGATCGGGGATGTCAGGGCGTTCTGGGAGGATTGAGCAAAAGGGGTCTGCTGTAGGAACGGGTGACAGTTCTAGTTAGGCCGCGAGGGCCAGGTCGTTGTTCATGATGGTCTCGAACTCGATGGGCGTCAACCGGCCCAGGCGCACCTGTCGACGCCTGCGGTGATAGGTCCGCTCGATCCAGGTCACGATCGCGATGCGCAGTTCCTCGCGGGTGGCCCAGGCGCGACGATCGAGGACGTTCTTCTGCAGCAGGCTGAAGAACGATTCCATCGCCGCGTTATCGCCGCAGGACGCGACTCTGCCCATCGAGCCGACGAGGTTATGGGCGGCGAGTTCTCGGCGCAGTTTCCTGCTTCGAAATTGCGATCCTCTGTCCGAATGGACGATGCAGCCGTTCACGTTTCCGCGCACCCGGACGGCGTTGCGGACGGCACGGACCGCGAGTGATGCCTTCATTCTCGAGTCAATCGAGTAGCCCACGATCCGACCACTGAACGCGTCCTTGACCGCGCAAAGATAGAGCCGACCTGCGCTCGTTTTGTGTTCCGTGATGTCGGTCAGCCAGAGCTGGTTCGGCCGGGACGCCACGAACCGGTGACGCTCACGG
>NZ_AUGQ01000002.1 GCF_000422745.1 Microbacterium gubbeenense DSM 15944 | reverse complement strand
GAGACGCCCACGTATGACGCGGATTACGACTTGATGGAACAGATCGCCGACGCGATCGATGACTGCGGCACGGACCAGGAAGAGCTGTTGACCACGTTCGCTTCCCAGGTCGCGGGCCTGCCGATCTTCGCCGGATAACCCAAGAGGGGGCCACACGTATGTCGGGTGCACTCAGACGCAACGGGGACGAGATCCTCGACGCCCTCGATAACGCCGTCATCAAGATGCGACGCGCGTTCAAAGAGCGTTCCGAGACCCAGTCGACACACATCCGGCGCACCACGAGCGATAACCGCGACTTCGACGGATCCCACACTGACAGCGACCCCGGCACCGGGCCGGGCGACCACCACGGACCCTCAAACGGTGGAAACAGCGGCGGCAGCGGTTCCGATCCGCGACTCGACGGTCTCGTCAATGACGGAACGATTCACCAGCGAGGCGACGGGAGATACCAGCTCTCCTCTGAAGTCAGGCCGCACAAGCCGTTCGCCAAGAACGACAATCACTCGCAACGGGAGTTCGACCGCCAGCTCGGCATGCAGGAGGCGGGCATGCGCGATCTCACAGCGGACGAGTTCTTCAGAAATCGAAACGGCTACAGGGCTCGCCAACGAAACGGCGGATCCGGACGGACGGACGCTGATCTGCAGGCTGCTGAGCGTGCACGGCTGATCAGCGAGGGGCACAACGGCGACGGCCAGGACGTGCTGCATGGTCCGGATCAGGTTGCCGGCGGTCATTCCGATCGGTTCGATGGTTTCGGAGACAGAGGCGTCAACCGTTCGCTCGGGGCGCAGTGGAAGGGCCGCATTGGACGTATGGAGGATGAGATCGTCGATCTGACGTCTCTCATCCCCGAAGAGCTGCTCGGCCGTATCCTTCTGAACGTACGATTGACCTGACAGCCGAACTATCGACTTCCCGACGAGGACAGTATGACGAAATTCGACCTGGGCCTTCCGGCGCAGCGCTTCGTTGCCGCCGCCAACTCCCTCACCGTAGATGATTGGACGACGGTGGTGATGCGCGGACGAGACCTGGGGGAGAAGAAGCGCGAGACTATCGGGGCGGTGGAGAACTCGATGTCGGCCGCGGAACGCTCAGCCCTCGAAAAGCGTGCGGTCCAGTCGATCGGAGCCGAATTCGGCGCCGCGCTTGACGCGTTGCCGCTTCGCGTCGTCGGTCAGGCTCAAACCGCCTACGAAACGGCCGTTTTCGCGCTGCAGAAGCGCGACAAGCTCGCACCCGAGGTTCTCCGCACGTGGTTCGATCCGTTCGAGCTCGTGGGTATCCGACTCGACGTTCTTCTGGGGGAGGACGAATGACCATCGAGTTTGCCGAGTTCGACGCACACGCGCCCATCTCGAACGACACGATCGCTGCGTTCGAGGCGACAGCGCCCGACGGTGCCGCTGAGATGTGGCGCACGTGGGGCGCGGGCGGCATCGGCGACGATGGCTTCGTGCGCGTCGTCGACCCCCAACGCGCCGCCGACATGCTCGAGGGTGTCATTCCGCTCCCCGACGGGGCCATAACGATGTTCGTCACTGGCATGGCCGATGTCATCGCATGGGCGCAGGGTGCTTTCATCTTCTACAAGCTCCGCGGCGGCACGATCCACGTGATCCCCGAGAACGTCACCCTCGAAGGGCTCACGCGCCTGTTGCAGGACGGCTCCACCCTCGACGCCCTGTTCGAGCGGGCGCCCTACCGTGAAGCGGCTGGGCGCGACGGCATCCCCGCCCACGAAGACTGCTACGGCTACGTTCCTCTGCTGGCGCTCGGAGGATCTCCCGCGAGCTCGAACCTGCAGATCATGGGCGCGTACGAGCACATGGCGATCATCATGCAGCTCGCGGGTACTCCCGAGGTCGTCGGCTACCTCTACGACCCGGCCTGACCAGTATTCGCCGCTCGCTATCAATCGGGGGCGGCGTCGAGGTGCTCGTGCCCGACGGCACCGTCGACACGAGCTTCTTCCGGCTCGTGGCTGAGCCGACCATTACCGCGTATCGCGACCCGCGCCGACGTCACGGCCGCGCTCGGAACCCCGCAAGAGTCGCTCGCCGACGTGGATCTGTACACCGAACGCGGCCGGTTCGTCATGTTCAACTACACGGACGACACCGTCACCACGATCAGCATCGCCCACGTACCCGCGGGCGACTGAAGTCACGGGCGTCCGTCGAGTCGGACCCCGCGAGACGCCCTCACTCCGCGGCAGCTGGCGCGGAGCCCGCGGGAATCCAACCCAGCGGATCCGACGCCAGCGCGCCGGGTCGCCCAGAATGGGCCGATCCCGCGCGAGGTCATCGAATACGCCAACTCCTTCGACCCTCCGATCATCATCCGCGACCCGAGCGGTCACGAGTACAATTAGGCCGCGATGTCACCGAGCTATTTCTACGCGACGCAGGTCTCCGCGCGACCCGAGTCCGACGACCGCGAGTGGGGTCTGTACTTCACGAAGAACTCGCTGACCGAAGACGAGGCCCGGGCTCGATACGGACGCGACCCCCGCGATCGTGAGAACGGATTCATCGGCGTCGTCCGCCTGGCAGATGGTGAAGATCGCCCGCGCTCCTACCTGCGCGTCGGGCCGCGTGCGAACGGCATGGAACTCGAGAAGCTGAACCAGCACGGCACCGTGGTCGCGTCGTACACGTGGCGTGCGTATGCGGAAGGCGAACAGCAGGAGACTCCATCGACCGAGCGCGTGTTCCTCGGCACGATCGCGTATTACGGGTATCCCGACGAAGACGGCTTCTGGCCGCTGCGCAAGAGCATCGGCAGCGTTATGACGATCTTCCGCGAGAACGGCTACGTCAAGGAAGACACGAACCAGCGCGCCCCGATGGGTGAAGCTGACGCGGTGACAACGCGCGAGTTCGAGGAAGTCGATGTGTCGGTGAACTGGTTCGACATCCCTGAGTTCGGTGACTGGGAAGCGTTCTTCCACCCCGAAGGCGAGTGAGCGCCGCGGTCAGTCGGCGGCGTGGTACTCGGTGTCCTTCGACTTCCAGTAACCCTTGATGATCGCGCGGTCGGTGTCGACGCCCCAGCGCGCGGCGAGCGCGCGTGCGGGCTTCACGATCGACTTCTCCGCGGCGACGAACACGAACGGATCCTCGCCCGGCTTGTCGTCGGCGTCCAGGTTCGCGATCGCGTCGGCGAGCGCCGTGCCCGGGAACGCGGATCCGCGGTTGATGTACTCGACGGGAACGGGCGCGTCGATCGCCATCTGGTGGCCGGCGTTGCGGACCTCCACGAGGATCACCGCGGGCGCGCCCTCGGGGATGAGCGCCGCGTAGCGACGGATCTGCGCGACCGCCGTCTCGTCGCCCGCGAGCAGCCATCCGTCGGGCGAGCCCGAGATGATGCGCGAACCGCGCGGGCCGCCGATGCCGATGACGGATCCGATCGGTGCGTGCTGCGCCCACGCGCTCGCGACGCCCTCGTCGCCGTGCAGCGCAAACTCGAGGTCGAGGTAGTGCACGCCCTCGGGGTCGGTGCCCCACTCGAGCGGCGTGAACTCGCGGCTCGGCGCCTCGCGCATCTCCTCGACCGAGGCCGGGGGCTGCTCAGGCAGGAAGATGCGGATGTGGTCGTCGTGACCCGCGGACCCGAAGCCCTCGAGCTCATCGCCCGTGAGTCGCACCCTGACGTACGAGTCGGTCAGGTGCTCGCGCGATGCGAGGGTCGCGCTCCGGAAGCGCAGGTCGAGGCTCTGCTTCTCGAGCGAAAACGATTCGGTCACGGGATTGGACGACGTCATAGAACTTAGGTTAGCCTACCTACAGCCGAGTGAGGCTTGCCTAACTTCCTGCAGCGGGTGCGTTCAGCCACCGTCGCACACTCGGATCCCCATCCATGAGAGCGCGTTATTCGGCGTGCCCTCAACAACGCTGGAGCGAACCCATGAAGCTGATCCGTCCGCTGGCCGCACTGTCCGTCGTCGCCGCATCCGCGCTCGTCCTTGCGGGCTGCGCATCGAACGCGGACGAGGCGGAGGCCGCCGTCGGCGGCGAGGGAGCGGGCGAGACCGTGTCGTTCTCGTTCCAGAACAACACGGCGGGTGAGGACGAGGATCCCGTGTACGAGGACGTCACGGTCGAGGTGCCCAAGAACCCCGAGAACGTCGTCATCTTCGACATGGCCTCGCTCGACACGTGGGGCACGCTCGGCGGTGCGCCGGTCGTCGGGGCCCCGCTCGACTCGGTGCCCGACTACCTCTCCGACTTCGTCGCGGACGACGCCATCAACGCGGGCACGCTCTTCGAGGCCGACCTGCTCGAGATCGAGGCCGCGCAGCCCGAGCTCATCATCGTCGCGGGCCGCTCGGCGACGCTGTACGACGCGCTCAGCGACATCGCGCCGACGGTGAACCTGTCGTCGGAGGGATCCTTCCAGGAGACCCTCGAGCGCAACACCGCGTTCCTCGGCGAGGTGCTCGGCGTCGAGGACGAGGCCGCCGACGCGGTCGCCGACATCGAGGCGCAGATCGACGAGGTCACCGAGCTCACGGCCGACATCGACAGCGGCCTCAGCGTGATGGTCTCGGGCGACAGCCTCAGTGCGCTCAAGCCGTCCGAGGGTGACTACTCGGGCCGCAACCTGCGCGGCGGCCTCGTCTACGACGTGTTCGGCGTCGCCCCCGTCACCGACGACATCGAGGGCGCGACCCACGGCGAGCCCGTGTCGTTCGAGTTCCTCAAGGAGTACGACCCCGAGTACCTGTTCGTCACTGACCGCAACGCGGCCACGGGCGAGGAGGGGACGCAGTCGGCCGAGGTCGTGCTCGATAATGAGATCGTGCATTCGACGCGCGCGTCGCAGGACGACCACATCGTCTACCTCGATCCGGTTGCCTGGTACGTCGTGTTCGGCGGACTCGAGACGGCGCAGATCATGATCGATGACATGAAGGCAGGCGTTGCCTGAGCTGACTTCCGCGAAGAGCACCCTCACCCGGCGAACCTGGGTGGGGGTGCTCATCGCCGTGCTGATCGTGCTGCTGGCAGGCGTCAGTCTGTTCATCGGCGCGTCGAGCGAAGTCACGGTATCGGGCGTCGCCTCCGGCGATGACGGCGCGCTGTTCCTGCTCGCGGCCAGCCGGGTCCCGCGCACCGTCGCGCTGCTGCTCTCCGGCGCCGCGCTCGGCATCGCGGGCCTCATCATGCAGATGCTCGTGCGCAACAAGTTCGTCGAGCCGTCGACGACCGGCGTGACCGAGTTCGCGTCGCTCGGCATGATGACGGCGCTCGTGCTGTGGCCGGGGATGGCGATCCTGCCGCGCATGGCGTTCGTCTCGGTCTTCGCGCTGCTCGGCACGTGGGTGTTCCTCCGGATCATCCGCTTCGTCCCCGTGCGCACGCTCGTGCTCGTGCCGCTCGTCGGCATCATGCTCGGCGGCGTCGTCGGCGCGGTCACGACCTTCTTCGCGTACCGGCTCGACCTCCTGCAGGCGCTCGGCCAGTGGATGCAGGGATCGTTCGCGACCGTCATGCGCGGGCGCTACGAGTTTCTCTGGATCGCGGCGCTCATGATGATCATCGCGTGGATTGCCGCCGACCGCTTCAGTGTCATCGGGCTCGGCGAGGAGTTCGCGACGAACCTCGGGCTGAACTATCGCCGCGTCGTGGCGGTGGGCATGGTCATCGTCGCGGTCATCACGGCCTGCGTGCTCGTCACGGCCGGCGTGCTGCCATTCCTCGGGCTCGTCGTGCCGAACATCGTCAGCCTCATGATCGGCGACAACGTACGCCGCTCGATCCCGTGGGTCGCGGGGCTCGGAGCGGTCTTCGTCGTCGCCTGCGACATCGTCGCGCGCGTCGTGCGATTCCCATACGAGATGCCCTTGTCGGTCGTCGTCGGCATCGTCGGTGCCGGTCTCTTCCTCTGGCTGCTGTTGCGAAGGAGGGGACGTGTCCACTGACGTTATCGCCGAGAAGCCGCGCCTCTGGCGCCGCCCGGGCGCGCGGATCCTCGCCCTTGCGGGCGTCGTCGCGCTGCTCGCGGCGCTCTACCTGCTCACCGACGTTCCCGGATCCTTCCTGTTCGCGGCGAAGGTGCGCGGGCTCACGATCGCGGCGATGGCGGTCGTCGCCGTCGCGGTGGGGGCGTCGACGGTCGTGTTCCACACGATCACGCAGAACCGCATCCTGACCCCGTCGATCATGGGCTTCGACGCCTTCTACGGCCTGATCACGACGCTCATGGTGTTCCTGTTCGGCGCGGCCGGCTTCCTCTCGGCCGACAGCCTGCTGCTGTGGATCCTGCAGGTCGTCGTGATGGTGGCGTTCAGCGTGTTCCTGTTCACGTGGCTGTTCGCCGGCAAGCGGCGCTCGATCCACCTGATGCTGCTCGTCGGAATCGTGCTCGGCACGTTCTTCCGCAGCTTCACCGAGTGGATGCAGCGCATGCTCGATCCGCTCGATTTCCAGGTCGTGACCGATGCGATGTTCGCCTCGCTGACACGACCGGATCCGACGCTGCTGACGTTCACCGCGGTGCTCGTCATGGGCGCGTGCGCGGTGCTCGTGCCCCTGCTGTCGCAGCTCGACGTGCTCACGCTCGGCGAGCCCGTCGCCGTCGGCCTCGGCGTCAATCACCGCCGGCTCGTGATGATGCTGTTCCTCGTCGTGTCGGTCATGGTCGCGGCCTCGACCGCGCTCGTCGGGCCGATCATGTTCTTCGGGCTGATCGTTGCGAACCTGGCCTACTCGTATGCGGGCAGCTTCCGGCACCGCTGGACGCTGCCGACCGCCGTGCTGCTCGGGCTCTTGTGCCTACTCGGCGGGCAGCTCGTGATCGAGCGGATGCTCGGATGGAACGGCACGCTCTCGACCGTCATCGAGTTCGCGGGCGGCGCGTTCTTCCTCTACCTCGTTCTCAGAAAGGGGGCGCGATGATCGTGCTCGAAGGCGCGACAAAGCGCTACGGCGGATCCACGGTGCTCGATGACGTGACCACGTCGTTCGGCGAGGAGGGCGTCGTCTCGCTCATCGGTCCGAACGGCGCCGGCAAGTCGACCCTGTTCGGGCTCGTGGGGCGACTGATCGCGCCCGACGCCGGATCCGTGTCGGTCGACGGTCAGGACGTGCGCATGGCGTCACCGGGCGAGCTCGCCCGCACGATCGCGGTGCTGCGCCAGGACAACCACATCGCCGCGCGGCTGACGGTCGAGGATCTCGTGGAGTTCGGCAGGTTTCCGCACTCGCGCGGGCGGCTGACCTCGGTCGATCGCGACAAGATCGAGGAGGCGCTGGCGTATCTGTCGCTCGGCGACCTGCGCACGCGGTTCCTCGACGAGCTGTCGGGCGGCCAGCGGCAGCGGGCATTCATCGCGATGGTGCTCGCGCAGGATACGAAGTACGTGCTGCTCGACGAGCCGCTGAACAACCTCGACCTGAAGCACATGACCGAGATCATGCGGCTCATCCGGCGCATGGCCGACGAGCTCGGCAAGCGCGTGGTCATCGTGCTGCACGACATCAACTTCGCATCGACCTACAGCGACCGCATCGTCGCGATGCGAGACGGCCGGATCGTCGCCGACGCCTCGCGCGATGCGATCATGCGCCCGGAGGTGCTGCGCGAGGTCTATGACACCGAGGTCGAGGTGCGCGAGATCGACGGCAAACCCGTCGCGCTGTACTACTCCTGAAGCCCGCGGCGCGGCTCAGTACCAGTTCACGGCCTGGCTGTGGCCCCAGGCCGAGCACGGAACGCCGTAGGCGCGCGAGATGTAGTCGAGGCCCCAGGTGACCTGGGTGGTGGCGTTGGTCTCCCAGTCGTCGGCGACCGTGGCCATCTTGCTGCCGGGAAGCGACTGCGGGATGCCGTACGCGCCGCTCGACGGGTTCGACGCCTGGTAGTTCCAGCCCGATTCCTTGGTCCAGAGCGAATCGAGGCACGCGAACTGGTCGTCGCCCCAGCCGTACGTGGACATCATGATGTCGCGCGCGCTCGCCTTCGCACCCTCGACGGTGTTGGCGGCGGCCTGAGCCTCGGCGGCGGCTGCGGCCTCCGCCTCGGCGGCCGCAGCTTCCTCGGCCTGCTGCTTCTCGCGGGCCTTCTGCTCGGCCTTCTCCTTCTCGAGTGCCGCCTGCTCGTCCTCGTACGCCGTCATGTCGTCGGTGACCGATGCCACCTCGGCTTCAGTCTTCTCGGCTGCATCCACGGCGACCTCGTCGGGCATCGACTCGTAGCCCTCGAGGTAGTCGACGTATCCCGTGAGGGTAGACGCGTCGACGGCCTCCGTGTCGGCGCGCTCCAGCAGCGCGTTGGCCGAGTCGATGACGTCCTGCGCCTTCTCCGCGGTCTCGGCTGTCGCGAGCTGCGTCTGCGCGGCTTCGCTCTGGGCAGGGGATTCGGTGGCGAAGGCGACGGTTCCGCCGCCGATCGCGACGATGCCGACGGCCGCTGACGCGAAGATGCCGATGCGACCCCGGCGGCGCTCGCGCTCCTGACGGAGGCGGCGCACGTGGTTGGGGCGCGGGTACGGGGTGAGCAGGGGGAGCTTGTCAGAGGTCATACAGTCGTTGGTCCAGAGTCGTATCAGCGGATGGCGCACGGACCCGCAGATCGCGGTAGGTCGCAGACGACTGTGGCTCGACCGGAACGCCAGGTGCCGAGGATGTAACGAGAATCTGAATGATTCCGAAGAAGCGCCCCGATTTCCGCCGATTTCGGCGGGTGGGGCGCCGAAAAAGGCACCGAACCTGAGAGCGGGGGCGGATCGGCGCGGATCGGCGTCAGGATGCGGATCGGTCGAGCCCGCGATCGTTTATAACGAACAGATAACGACTTCGTTCTCTGAGTTTGCTTTGAGAGCGGTGGGAGCGGTCAGATCTCGGTGCCGTCGTCGTCGCGATCGTAGATGCCCTGGTTGCCGCCGCGCTTGGATGACATCGCGATGAGGGCGCCGACGCTGACGAGGACGCCGAGCGCGACGCCGAGCCAGACGTTGCTGAGGATCGCACCCACGAGCACGGCGAGCGCGAACAGACCGATCGTGATCAGGACCTTGCGAGCGCGCATACGATCATTGTCTCTCAGCGCGAGCGATGATCCTCCATGTGCAGGCGGGGAGCGCGTCGCGGTTCGCGGACGCCGGAGGCGAGGATCAGTCGGATCACGCGCTGGCGCTGCCACTGCCACGGTGAGAGCAGGTCGAGCATGCCGTCGTCATCCACGCGCGCGCCCGCGAGCGCGTACCCGACCTGGTGCGAGAGGTGTACGTCGCCGACGCTGACGGCGTCGGGATCGCCGAGCGCGCGGATCCGCGTTTCAGCCGCCGTCCACGGCCCGACGCCCGGGAGCGCGAGGAGGCCTGCGCCGTCGCCACGTCGAGCGGCGCGCTCGACCGCGTCCGCGCGAGCAGACGCGGCGGCGAGCGTCTTGGCCTGGGGTGGCTCGAGGCCGGCGCGGTGCCACTCCCACGACGGGATCCGCCGCCACACGTCGGGCGGCGGTGCCGCCCGCATCGGCGAGGGGGTCGGCCCGGGCGCGCGCTCGCCGCGCCACGTGACGAGGCGTCGCCATGCCCCGAAGGCCTGCTCGATGGTGACCTTCTGCTCGATCACCGACTGGGCGAACGCATCGAAGACCGCGTCAGTGTGGGCGAGCCGCAGGCCGGGATTGCGCCGGTGCGCATCGGACACGAGCGGGTGGAGCGACGCGTCGAAATCGCTCGCGTCGTCGAGGGCTCCGCATAGCGCGGGCACCTGCGTGAGTGCGTGCTCGGCCGCGGGGCCCCATGCGGCGGCCCGCACGGATCCGTCACCCTGCTGCGCGAGCGCGAGCGTCGCGATGCCGCTCGGCGTGCGCGTCGCGCGCCAGATGACGCCGTTGTGGAGCCGCTGCGCCGGATCTCCCGGGCCGCGCTGCAGGCCGCCCACGCTCGCGCGGAGGTCGAACGGACCCCGCGGGCGGTAGATGGTCTGAACCGGGCGCATGGGAACACCGTAGGTGGAAGCACTGACATTGCGCCGCGTGCGACGCCGCGACGTGAAGATCCGTCAGGAAACTGGCGATGATCCGGATCGTGCCCGAATCCCACCGAATCTCACGCCGTCAGATGCGGTCGGGCGACGGTGCGCCGACGCCGTAGCGGATCGTGACGTCGGCGTGGCGGTCGAAGCGATATCCGATGCCGCGCACCGTGCGCACGATGTCCTCGTATCGGCCGAGCTTGGCGCGCAGACGCCGGACGTGCACGTCGATCGTGCGCTCACCGGGGGCTTCGTCGTCACCCGCCTGCCAGAGCGAGTCGACGAGCTCGATGCGTTCGATCGTGCGGCCCTCGCGGAGAACGAGGTACTGCAGCAGCTCGAACTCCTTGTAAGTGAGGGCGGCGTTCTCGCTGTCGATCGTGACGCGCTTGCGTGAGATGTCGACGGTTACTCCGGTCGCGGTGTCGCGCGCGGGGGCATCCGATTTCACGCGAGCGACGGCGCCCGGCTCCTTGAGCGCGAGGCGGACGACGTCGATGTCGCGCCCGCCCGCCGTCTGCGGGGCGAGCGCGACGGCGGCGTACGTCTCGGCATGCGGCGACAGATCCGCGATCGTTCGGCGCAGCGCATCGACCAGGACGTTCAGCGTGACGCCGTCCCCGGCGGCCGCGGCTTCGTCGAGCCCGACATACAGGGCGAAGCCGCGCGGCTCTGTGCCGACGGGAAGCTGAGGGGGTGTTTGGTCGTTCACGATGCGGCCGATCTTGCGCGGCGAAGTCTGTTGCTCACGCAGTGAGGGTACCGCGCGCAGGTGGTTGGGACGGGGCGGACGGGCGGTCAAAGCAGTCATGTCTTACTCCATGATGCGTGCGGATCCGCGCAGAGGGATCCGCAAGAGATGTCGTGAGAGTGCGCCTCACGGGGGAGACGCGGGGAGTGATCCGATCGGATCTGAAGGCGCGAGCAGGGTTCTCAGCGACACATTCGACAGCGCACGACCACGCATCCGGGCATCATCGCACCGGTAGCTCCGTTCGCCTCCAGGGCGGACAGAACGAGCGTGTGGGTTGTCATAAGTCTTATTTTGGTGTCGGGCGTCAGTGTGTGTCAATGTGTGACGGCCTTCGTGACGAAACATGTCGGCAGATGACGCACAATGGATCTGTGACCGACGACTTCAGCTTCACTGACCAGACCGATGCCTCGCGATTCGAGCTTCGCGCGGGCGGCGAGCTCGTGAGCGTCCTCGACTATCGCATGAACGGCGACACTGTGGCCCTGACCCGCGCGTTCACGAACCCGGCCAAGCGCGGCAGCGGATACGCGGCGGTCGTGACCGAGCGCGCGGTCGACGCCATCGAGCAACAGGGGCGCAAGGCGCTGCCCGTGTGCTGGTACGTCGCCGATTGGTTTGACGAGCACCCCGAGCGCGCGGGCGTGCTCGCGGCGTAAACGAGCGTTTACCGGATGGCGTCGAGGGGGACCTCGGCGGCAGGCCCGACGGGATTGACGACCAGGCCGGCCATCTCGTCCTGGCGGGCCGACTCGACGATCTTCGCGAGCGTCGTCGGCTGCGCGACGGCGTCGGGCTGCCATGCCCAGAGCTCCGCGGGGCAGGTGAAGACCGCGTGCAGAACGGATCCATCGTCGCGCGTGGCGCTCGCGACGTTGTAGCCGGTGACCTCGCCGGCGTCGTCGGTAACGGGGATCCCTCCGACGTAGACGACCGATTCCTTGAGCAGCTCGATGAAGCCGGCGAGGTCGTGCCCGCTGTCGACGAGGGCCGCGGCGAGTTTCGCGGCGTCCTCGCGGCTGTCGCCGTACGCGCGCTCGATCTCATCCCGGTAGGCGACGAAGGCGCCGTCGGTGCCGGCGTCGATCGCGATGCCGTCGTGCCCCTTGAGCGACTGGGCGATGACGCCCGCGGCAGGCTGCGCCAGTGAGCGAGCCACGGTGCCCGAGGCGAACGCCTCGAGCCGAGGGTTATCGGTGAAGGCGAGCAGCAGATCCTTGCCATCACCGTCGCTCACGCTCGTGAGCGCGAGCTTGTCGCCCTCCTGCATGGGGTTCTCGGCGTCCTGGAACTCGGAGTGCGAGATGTCGAGCAGCAGCCACCCCGCGACCGCGCGGCGCAGCACGTCGCTGTGGGTCTGGGCGGTCTTCTCGGTGGCCCAGGCGGTGAGGGCCTCCTGGACACGGGCGTTCTCGACGATGTTCTGCGGAGACATGGTGTCAAGGGTACGCGGGGGAGTCGAGCACGGAGGGCGAGGTCACACAACCTGGAGCGTGACGACCGCGGCCTGAAGACGCCCCATGGACCCGCAGCGCGCCTATCGCCGCCCGATCCCGAACAACCCGCGCACCACGCCCGAGACGACCTGCTTCGTCATTGACGATCCGAGTACCTGCTCGAGTGCCGACTTCGGGCGACGCCTCGATGACGTGCGGGTGCGCGTCGATCTTTCGTGCGCACGTTCGGCCTTGTCCTGTTCCTTGCGGGCCCGCTTAGCCGCTTCGGCCTGCTCAGCCACCTCGGCGGAGCGGCGCTCGGCATCCTCCGCGGCACTGATCTTCGCCGCGAGGATCTCGCGCGCAGACTCCGGATCGACGCGGTCGCCGTACGTGGCGAGCAGGTCGGATCCGGAGACGATCTCGGCAATCGTTCCCTCCGGCGCGGGCGACATGAGGCCCTGCGGGGCGCGCACGCGCGTCCACGCGACGGGCGTCGGCGCGCCCTTCTCGCTCATGACGGTGACGATCGCCTCGCCCGTGCCCAGCTCCTGCAGCACGCGCTCGAGGTCGTAGCCCGACGTGGGGTAGGTGCGCGCGGTCGCCTTGAGCGCCTTCGCGTCGTCGGGCGTGAAGGCGCGCAGCGCGTGCTGCACGCGGGATCCGAGCTGGCCGAGCACCTCGCTCGGCAGATCCTTCGGCGTCTGCGTGATGAAGAACACGCCCACGCCCTTCGATCGGATCAGCCTGACCGTCTGCGTGATCGACTGCAGGAACTCGTCGGACGCATCCGCGAACAGCAGGTGCGCCTCGTCGAGGAAGAAAACGAGCTTGGGCTTGTCGAGGTCGCCCGCCTCCGGAAGCACCTCGAACAGCTCGGCGAGCAGGTACATGAGGAACGTCGAGAACAGCGCGGGCTTGCTGGCGACGTTCGGCAGCTCGAGCAGGTTGAGGATCCCGCGACCGTCTTCGGCATGCCGGATGAAGTCGGTCACGTCGAACTCGGTCTCGCCGAAGAAATCCTCCGCGCCGTCGGCCGCGAACGCCGCGAGTTCGCGCAGGATCACGCCGGCCGTCGCCGACGAGATTCCGCCGATCGCTTTCAGCTCGGCCTTGCCGTCGTCGCTCGTGAGGAACGACAGCACCGCGCGCAGGTCGCTGAGGTCGACGAGCGCCAGACCGTTCTCATCGGCGTAGTGGAAGACGAGGCGCAGGCTCGACTCCTGCGTCGAATTCAGCCCCAGCACCTTGCTCAGCAGCAGCGGACCGAAGCCGCTCACGGTCGCGCGCAGAGGGATCCCCTGGTCGCGGCTCGTTTCACGGTCACCGCCCAGCGCAAAGAATGCGGTCGCCGACGCCTTCGGCTGCCAGTCCTGTCCGATCGCGGACGTGCGCGCGCTCAGCTTGTCACTGGCCTCGCCCGGCACGGCGACACCCGACAGATCGCCCTTCATATCGGCCGCGAAGACCGGAACGCCCTTGTCGGCGAGCTGCTCCGCGATGCCCTGCAGGGTGCGCGTCTTGCCCGTTCCGGTCGCGCCCGCGATGAGACCGTGGCGGTTCATCATGCTGAGCGGGATCCGCACCTGCGCGCCGCTCACAACGGATCCGTTCACGACCGCACCGAGGTCGAGCGTCGCGCCCTCGAACGCGTAGCCCGCGACGATCGCCTCCACCTCCTCGGCGGACAGCGGGCCGACAGCCGGCTCGTCTTCGGGTTCCGCAGCCTCTGCGGCCTTCTTCTCGGCCATCGCGAGCGCCGCTTGCGCGGCCTCTGCTTCGGCGCGAAGACGGGCAAGTTCGACGTCTGCGTCAGCGTCCATGGTCGTCAGCATAGCCAGTGCGCGTCGTCGAATGTCAGTGGTCGCGCATACCGTTGTGGCATGCGGATTCTCCACACCTCTGACTGGCACATCGGGCGGTCGTTCCACGGCAACTCGACGCTCGATGCGCTGGAACAGGTGCTCGACGAGCTCGTCGCGCAGGTGCGCGAACATTCCGTCGACGTCGTGATCGTCGCGGGCGACGTATTCGACTCGTCGATGCCCGCCGCCGATTGCTACGGGGTGCTCACCCGGGCGCTCACGGGCATCCGCGAGACGAGCGCGCGCGTCGTCGTCACGAGCGGCAACCACGATTCCGCTGCGCGGCTCGGGTTCCTCGCCCCGCTGCTCGAGGACGGCGTGCACGTGCTCACGGACGCGGCCGTGGTCGGCACCCCGATCACGCTGAGCGATGAGCACGGCCCGGTGCACTTCTATGGCGTCCCGTACCTCGAACCGGCGCTCGTGCGCCGCACCTGGCCCGAGGTCACCCTGCGTACGCAGGGGCAGGTCGTCGGGCATGCGATGAGCCTCGTGAACGCCGATCGAGCCGAGCGCGGCGGTCGCTCCGTCGCGATCGCTCACTGCTTCGCGGCGGGTGTCGAACCGACGCCGCAGCTCGAGCGCGAGGTGCGGCAGGATCTGCGCCAGGGGTCGCTCGACGTCGTGCCGCTGTCCGACTTCAAGGGCCCCGATTACGTCGCCCTCGGCCACATCCACGGGCGCGCCGAGCTTGCACCGCAGATCCGATACTCCGGCGCGCCCCTGCACTACAGCTTCGGCGAGGCGCACAAGCCGCGCGGGTCGTGGCTCGTCGACCTCGACGCCGACGGGGTGAGCGACATCGCGTGGCTCGATCTTCCTGTGCCGCGCCGCCTCACCGTGCTGCGCGGCGAGCTGGAAGACCTCCTCGAGAATCCCGCGCTCGATGCCCACATCGACGACTGGATCTGCGCCGTGCTCACCGACCGCCTGCCCCAGCGCGAGCCGATGCGGCGGCTGCGCGAGAGATTCCCGTACTGCGCGACGATCGACCTGCAGCCCGAGCGCGACGGCGAGGCCGCCGACACGCGAACGTATCGCGAGCGGGTCGGGCGGGGCGTGCCGGATCCGCAGGTCATCGACGATTTCCTCGATCACGTGCGGCGCGGCGAACGCGCGAGCGACGACGAGCGCCAGCTGCTCGCCGACGTGATCTCCGAGCACCGAGCGCAGGCGACCGCATGAGAATCCACCGCATCGACATCGAGGGTTTCGGCCCGTTCCGCGACCGTCAGATCGTCGATCTCGACCGCTACGCCGACGACGGCATCTTCCTGATCTCCGGGCGCACGGGCACGGGCAAATCGAGCATCCTCGATGCGATCTGTTTCGCGCTCTACGGATCCACGCCGCGCTACGACGACGGCGAGAAGCGGCTGCGCAGCGACTACTCGGACGGCACGGATCCGTCGCGCGTCGTGCTCGACTTCAGCATCGGCGAGGCGTCCTGGCGCATCGAGCGCACGCCGCAGTTCGAGCGGCCGAAGCAGCGCGGGGAGGGCACGACGACCGAGCGCTCGACGGTCGTGCTGTCGCGCTGGAACGACGACTGGGAAGCGGTCGCGACGAAGGATCGCGAGGTCGGCGCGCAGATCCTCGAGATCGTGGGCATGAACGGCCAGCAGTTCCAGCAGGTCATTCTGCTCGCGCAGGGGCGGTTCGCGAGGTTCCTCCTGGCGAAGAACGACGAGCGGCAGAGGCTGCTCCGGTCGCTGTTCGGCACGCACCGCTTCGAGCAGTACGAGACCGAGCTCGACGCACGGCGCAAGGCCGCAGAGCAGGGCTTGGAGAAGGGCACGAGCGGGCTGCGCGCGATCCTCGATGAGGCGGCGCGTGTGGTGGCAGAGGTGCGCGAGGCGGCGCCGTCAGACGACGCCGATCTGCTGTCGGTGGAGGTCGCGCCCGACGATTGGCCCGCGCGCATCGCGCAGGTCGAGGCCGCGGGCGACGTGGCCGGCCGGCGTCGTGCCGCGCTCGCCGCGGCGGAGGCCGATGCCGACAGGGTGAGGGCTGCCGCCGAGAAGGTCCGCGACGACACGCGCGTGCTCGCCGAGAACCAGCGCCGCCGAGACAGCGCGAGGGCCAAGATCGCGGATCTCGACTCCCGGCGCAGCGAGCTCGACGCTGCGAAGGCCGAGCTCGACGGTGCGCGGCGCGCCGACACGGTGCGCTCCGCGCTCGCGGCGCTCGAACGCGCCGAGACCGACGCCGAGCGGATCACCGTCGCCGCAGATCGCGCGCTCGAGGCATGGACGCGCGCACGCGACGAGTCGGGCGACGTGTTCACGGGCGCCGAACCGCCGGCGCCCGATGCCGTCCCTGCAGACCTCGACGCGTTCGCCGATGAGATCGCCCGCCGCATCGGATCCTGGGAGCCCCTGCGCGTACGCGAGACCGAGCTGGCACGCGACGCCGACGGCATCGAGGCTCGTCGAGAAGAGCTCCGCGAGATCGACGAGTCGCTCACCGCGCTCGCGGCGCGGGAGGAGGCACTTCCGCACAGCATCGCGTCGGCCCGGAAGCGGCGGGATGACGCGAGTGCGCGCGCAGCGAAGGCCGAGTCGGTCAGCGAGCACATCCGCGCGCTGGAGGTGCAGTTCGCCGCGGCGCACGATGTCGAGAAGCTTGCCGCGGCGTACGCCGCCGCCGAGAAGGAGCTCGCGGCGGCGAAGGAGAAACGCCAGGCCGCCGAGCACACGCTCGATGAGCTGCACCGGCGACGGCTGGCGGGGTTCTCGAGCGAGCTCGCGCAGCAGCTCGTGCCAGGGGAGCCATGCGCGGTCTGCGGATCTGTCGACCACCCGAGCCCCGCGCCCCTCGGCGACGACCAGGTCACGCCCGACGCGATCGACGACGCCGACGAGCAGCGCACGCTCGCCGTTGCCGCACACGAGGCCGCGGCCGCCGCGCGGCAGCAGGCCGAGCTCGACCTGCGCGAGGCCGAATCCCGCGCGGGCGGGCGCAGCGCCACCGCGGTCGACGGCGACCTGCTCGTCGCGCGCGGGCAGAAGTCCGACGCCGAGCACGCGGCGGGGGAGGTGTCGGCGCTCGATAAGCAGATCGCCGATCTCGAGGCCGCTCGCGACCGGGCGGCGGCCGAGCACCGCGCCGCCCGGGAGTCGCGCGTGCAGCTCGACACCGAAATCGCGAACGCCGTGCAGGCGCATGCCGCGGGCAGTGCAGCCGTCGCCGAGGCCCGCGGACCCTACGAGTCCGTCGCGCTCCGCATCGGGGCGGCCCAGCGACTTGCATCGCAGGCCAGCGCGAGGGCGGAAGCGGCTCGTGACGCGCAGCACGCCGACGCCACGCTCCGCAGCGCGCGCGAGGGGCTCACACAAGCCCTCGGCGAAGCCGGATTCGACACCGCAGACCTGGCGAGGGCCGCCGTGCGCCCGAAGCAGACGATCGATGAACTCGCGACGCGCGTGTCCGAGGCCGAGACCGCCCGCGCCGCCGCGCAGGAGACCCTGACCGAGCTCGCCGCGCTCCGCATTCCGGACGAGCCGGTGGCGACCGCCGAATCCGAAAAGCGCCTCGCGGCGGCGCGCGACGCCCACGTCGCGGCGATCGAACACCGCGGGGAGGCCGACCGCGTTGTGGCGGCCCTACAGGCGGCGTCCGAGCGGGCGACCGCCGCGCACGACGTGATCCGCGAGCAGACCGCCCGTGCGGCCGTGATCTCGGGGCTGGCGAACACCATCGCGGGCCGCGCGCCCAACGACCGCCGTATGAACCTCGAGACCTTCGTACTCGCGGCCGAGCTCGAAGAGATCGTGCAGGCTGCGAACCTGCGCCTCTCCGAGATGAGCGACAACCGGTACACGTTGCGCCACACCGACGGCATCGCCCACCGCGGCGCGGCCTCGGGGCTCGGCATCGAGGTGTTCGACAGCTACAGCGGGCGCGCCCGTCCGCCGCACTCGCTCTCGGGTGGGGAGACCTTCCTCGCCTCCCTCTCGCTCGCGCTCGGCCTGGCAGAGGTCGTGACGAATCGCGCGGGCGGAATCCGCCTCGACACGCTGTTCATCGACGAGGGCTTCGGCTCGCTCGACGCCGAGACCCTCGAGACCGCGATGCGCACGCTTGACGATCTGCGACAGGGCGGGCGCACGGTCGGGCTCATCAGCCACGTCGAGGTGATGAAAGAGCAGATCCCCGCGCAGCTCCGAGTTCGCCGGGCACCAGGCGGGTGGAGCGTCGTCGAGCAGTAGTCTGGAGGTATGAACACTTTCTGGACGATCCTCGGCGTTGTCATCGCCGTCGTCATCGCGTTCGTGCTCGTGAACGTGTTCTTCACGGTGATGTTCTGGCTGTTCAAGCTCTTGATCGTCGCCATCGTGGCGGTGGTGGTCTTCGCGCTCATCCGCCGGGCAGTCGCGAAGCGCGACTGAGCCCCGGTTCCGTCGGATCCCGCTCGGGGGACGCTCCGATTCCGTCGGAGATATGGCCATCTCAAGGCCGAAACGGCATCGGGGCGGCATAAGTTCCGACGCAACCGAAACCGGCCGCGAGGCGACTCCGACAGAACCGGGCGCTACTTCTCGGGGAAGACCCGATCGAGCTCCGCGATCCACGCCCGCGCGTTCCCGTCGCTCGGTGCACGCCAGTCGCCGCGCGGCGACAGCGAACCGATCGGCGAGACCTTCGGCCCGTTCGGCACGGCCGACCGCTTGAACTGTGCGAACCCGAAGAACCGCTTGATGAAGACCCGCAGCCACCTCGTCACCGTATCGAGGTCGTACTCGGGGCGCGAGCCCTCCGGGAACCCAGCCGGCCACTCGCCGCGGGCCGCGTCAGCCCACGCGTGATGCGCGAGGAACGCGATCTTCGACGGTCGCGCGCCGTGCCGCAGGATGTGCGCGAGCGTGAAGTCGTGCAGGTTGTACGGGCCGATCGAGTCTTCCGTCGACTGCGTCTTGCCGTCTTCGCCCGCGGGCACGAGCTCGGGGGAGATCTCGGTTTCGAGCACCGACTGCAGCACCTTCGCCTCCTCATCGGTCACGCCGGTCCCGTCGGCGATCACCCACCGGATGAGGTGCTGGATCAGCGTCTTCGGCACACCGCTGTTGACGACGTAGTGGCTCATCTGGTCGCCGACGCCGTACGTCGACCACCCGAGCGCCGCCTCCGACAGGTCCCCGGTGCCGACGACGATGCCGCCGTGATGATTGGCGAGACGGAAGAGATAGTCGGTGCGCAGCCCGGCCTGCACGTTCTCGAACGTGACGTCGTAGACGGGCTCACCGGATCCGAACGGGTGGCCCATCTGGGTGAGCATTTCGGTCGCGGCCGGCCGGATATCGACCGTCTCGAACGAGGCGCCGACGGAGGCCGCGAGCGCCTCGGCGTTCGCGCGCGTGTGCTCGCTCGTCGCGAAGCCGGGCATCGTGTAGGCGAGGATGTCGCTGCGCGGCCGATTCATCCGGTCCATCGCGCGCGCGATCACGAGCAGCGCGTGCGTCGAGTCGAGGCCGCCCGAGACGCCGATGACGGGCTTCGGATTGCCGATGGCCGTGAGTCGCTGGACGAGCCCGGACACCTGGATGTTGAAGGCCTCGTAGCAGTCCTGCGCAAGCCGGGCCGGATCATCGGGCACGAAGGGGAACCGGTCGACGGCGCGCCGCAGCCCGACGTCGTCCTTCGGCGGGCGCAGGGCGAAGCTGATGCGCCGCGTTTCGCCGCCCGTGGCGCGCCTGTTGTCGTCGAACGTGCCCTGTCGGATCCGCTCCTGCCGCAGGAGGTCGAGGTCGACGTCGGCGATCGAGAACGTGCGTTCGGTGGGGAAGCGCGGTGTCTCGGCGAGGAGCGCGCCCGCCTCGTAGATCATCGTCTGGCCGTCCCATGAGAGGTCGTTCGTCGACTCTCCAAGACCGGCGGCCGCGAAGGCATAGGCCGCAAGGCAGCGCATCGACGCCGACTCGACGAGCGTGCGACGATCGTCGGCGCGAGCGATCGTGATGGGGCTGCCCGAGAGATTGAGCAGCACGGTCGCGCCGGCGAGGGCCGCGTGCGACGACGGCGGGATCGGTACCCACATGTCTTCGCAGACCTCGGCGTGCACGACGAGCCCGGGAACGTCGGCCGCCTCGAACAGCAGGTCGGAGCCGAACGGAACCTCCTCGCCTCCGATGCGGATGGTGCCGCGCTCGCCGTCGCCCGACGCGTACCAGCGGCGCTCGTAGAACTCGCGATACGTCGGGAGGTAGGACTTCGGTACGACACCGAGGATCTTGCCGCGGTGGATCGCGATCGCGCAGTTGTAGATGCGCCCGTCACGGGCCAGCGGCGCACCGACGACGATCAGCGGCAGGAACCACTCGGACTCGTCCCGCACCTGCTCGAGCGCCGCGAGCGCACCGTCGAGAACGACGTCCTGCATCACGAGGTCATCGATCGCGTATCCGGTGAGGCACAGCTCGGGGAACACCGCGACGGCGACAGACTCGTCGTCGAGCTCGCGCGCGGCGTCGATGACGGATTGCGCGTTCGCGGCCGGATCCGCAATGGCAACGGGAACGTGGCACGCCGCCACGCGGGCGAAGCCATGACGGTATGCGCTCAGAACATCGAAGTCGATCACGGTCACAGTCTTCCACCTGCAACGCCGCCGTGTCCCACTCGGCGCGGCTCTGGCGCGCTGAAAGCCGCACCACTTGGGACATGGTCGTCGGTTGTCAGGGGTTGCTCGTAGCCTCGACGTATGCGAATCATCCGCGACGAACACCGCCTCATCTGGAGTGCGAGCGACCTCAAGGCCGCCGCTGATTGCGAGTTCGCGTGGCTGCGCCAGATCGACGCCAAACTCGGGCGATGCGAGCTTGTCGAAGACCCGCGTGACGCGATGCTCGAGCGCGCCGCCGCGCTCGGTGATGCCCACGAGGCGCGCACGCTCGAGGCCTACCGACAGCAGTACGGGGCGCGCGTCGTCGAGATCGAGCGGGCGTCGTCCGCCGACGCCGAGGCGCTCGCCGCGGCCGTTGGCGCGACGAGCGCTGCGCTTGCAGATCCCGATGTCCAGGTGGTCTTCCAAGCCGCGTTCTCGTCGGCCGACTTCGTTGGGTTCGCCGACTTCCTCGTGCGCGACGGCGACGGCGCCTGGCGGGTGCAGGACACGAAGCTCGCCCGCGTCGCGCGCGTCACCGCACTTATGCAGCTCGCGGCATATGTCGACCAGCTCGATCAGCAGTCCATCGCGCGATCCGATTCGGTCGACCTGCTGCTCGGCGACGGATCCATCTCGACGCACGCCGTCAGCGACCTACTGCCGCTGTTCGACGTGCGGCGCGAGCGCCTGCGCGTGCTCGTTGCCGACCGGCGCATCGACACCGGATCCGCCATGCAGGCAGTCGGGTGGGGCGACTCGCGCGGAGAGCTCGGCGTGCGCGCGTGCGGCCGGTGCGCCGCGTGTCAGGCGGAGGTGACCGCCCACCGCGACGTGCTGCTCGTCGCCGGCATGCGGCCCGCCGCTCGCCAGCGACTGCGCGACGGCGGAATCGAGACGATCGATCAGCTCGCGGTCGCCGCGGCGAAGCCCGACCGCATGGGCGACGAGGCGTGGGCGCGGCTGCGCACTCAGGCGCGCCTGCAAGTCGCGACTGAGCAGGAAGGCGGCACAGCACCGCTCTACGAGGTCGTGAACTCCTCGGCGCTCGGCGCCATGCCCCGCCCCGACGCGGGCGACATCTTCTTCGATTTCGAAGGCGACCCGCTCTACTCCGAGCCGCACGCTGACGGCCGGGTCACGTGGGGCATCGACTACCTCTTCGGGTGGGTCGACATGCGAGAGCAGTACACGCCGCTCTGGGCGCACGACCTCGCCGCCGAGAAAGCGGCGCTCGAGCGCTTCTGTGACTTCGTTTCGCTGCGGCGGCGCGCGAATCCGCACATGCACATCTACCACTACGCGCCGTACGAGCCGTCGCACCTGTCGGCGATGGCGGCGCGGCACGGCGTGCGCGAGGCGGAGGTCGACCGCATGCTGCGCGACGAGCTGTTCGTCGACCTGTATCCGATCGTGAAGAACGCCCTGCGCATCGGCTCGAGGTCGTACTCGATCAAGAAGCTCGAGCCGCTGTACATGGGCGATGAGGTGCGCACGCAGGACGTGCAGCGCGGCGACGACTCCATCGTTCGCTACGTCGAGGCGCGTACGCACATGGAGGCGGGGCGCGCGGCCGAGGCGCGCGAGATCCTCGATGACCTCGCCGACTACAACCGGTACGACTGCGTGTCGACGCGGCGTCTGCGCGACTGGCTCGTCGAGCGCGCCCGTGAATCGCGCGCGCTGCCCGCCGCGCCCGATGACCGTCCGGTCGGTGCCTATGAGCCATCACCGCGCGCGACAGCGCTCGTCGCACTCGCCGACGGACTGCGGGAGGAGCGCGATGCCGCACGCTCTGTGGCCGCTTCGGAACCGGCAGATGTGCGGGCGACGGATCCGGCTGCGGCCCGGATCGATGGCGAAGCCGCCGTCCGAGACGAGGTGGCCCTGCGCCTCGCGGCCGCGGCGATCGACTACTACCCGCGGGAGGCGCGCGCGTTCTGGCAGGGGCATTTCGAACGGCTCCGCGAGCCGATCTCGCTGTGGGGCGAGACGCGCGACGTCGTGGTCGTCGACGTGCGCGAGACCGAGCTGATCGACGACTGGCACATCCCGCCGGGGTCGCGTGCCGAGCGGCGCCGCATCGCGGTGCGCGGATCCGTCGCCCCCGGCACACGCCTTCGCGAGGGCGCGCGGCCGTTCGCGCTGTACCCCGCGCCCGCACCGTTCCCGAGCGATGCGTCGAACCGGTGGATCCACGTGCCCCACGAGGTGGAGGTCGTCGAGGTGCTCGACGACGGCGCGGTCGTCGACGAGTACGCCGTGTCCGGGCAGACGTGGCGCGAGCTTCCGGTCGCTCTGACGCCGGGTTCGCCGCCGCCCGCGGGCGCACAGCAGGGGGCGATCAACGAGTGGGCGGACGGAATCCTGCGCGGCGAGAAGAACGTTGCCGCCGCCGACGGGTCGTTCCCGATCGATCCCGCCACCGACATCCTGCGCGGGCTGCGCGCCGATCACCACTCGGGGCGCGTCGTCTCGCAGGCGATCGGCAGCGATATCGACGCGATCGTTTTCTCGCTGCTCAGCGTGCCCACGTACGTCGCCGTGCAGGGCCCGCCCGGCACGGGCAAGACGTACGTCGGGTCACACGTCATCGCACGGCTCGTGAACGATCACGGCTGGAAGATCGGGGTCGTCGCCCAGTCGCACGCGGTCGTCGAGAACATGCTCGATCGCGTCGTGGCGGCCGGCGTCCCGTCGGGAGGTGTCGGCAAGGTGCTCAAGGGCGGCGTCCGCGCCGACGGACAGGCATTCACCGCGCTGCCGCGCAACGGGCTTGCGGCGTTCCAAGAGGCGAAGTCGAAGGGCTATGTGATCGGAGGCACCGCCTGGGATTTCGCGAACACCACGCGCGTCGATCGCCGCGCGCTCGACCTGCTCGTGGTCGACGAGGCGGGGCAGTTCTCGCTCGCGTCGACGGTCGCGGTGTCGATGTCGGCGCGCAGGCTGTTGCTGTTGGGGGATCCGCAGCAGCTCCCGCAGGTCAGTCAGGGCACGCACCCCGCGCCGATCGACACCTCGGCGCTCGGGTGGCTCATGCGGGACGAAGCGGTGCTGCCGTCAGGGCACGGATACTTCCTCGCGCAGACCTGGCGGCTGCATCCCGAGGTCGCGCGCCCAGTCTCGGAGCTGTCGTACAACGGAAAACTCCGGGCGCGCGAGGGCACCGGACTGCGTGGGATCGATGGAGTCGCGCCCGGCGTGCATCCCGTGCCCGTCGATCACCGCGGCAACGCCACCGAGTCGCCGGAGGAGGCGGCGGAGGTGCTGCGCATCGTGCGAGAGGCCGTCGGCCGCGACTTCACGGACATCTCGATCGATGACAACCAGGTCGCCGCACCCCTCGACCCGCGCCCTCTCACGCAGCACGACATCATCGTCGTCGCGCCGTACAACGCCCAGCAGCAACTGGTGGAGCAGACGCTCGCTCGAGGGGGATACCCCGGCGTGCGCGTCGGCACGGTCGACAAGTTCCAGGGGCAGGAGGCCGCGATCGCAATCCTGACACTGGGCGCATCATCCGGACGCGACGCCCCGCGCGGCCCCGAGTTCCTGCTGCTGCAGAACCGTTTGAACGTGGGCATCAGCCGTGCGAAGGTCGCGGCCTACGTGGTGCACAGCCCGGCCCTGCTCGATGACTTGCCTTTTCAAGCAGAATCTGTCGCGCGCCTCAGTGCCTTCGCCCGCCTCATCGGCAGGGCATAGGCTGCGCCTACTCCGCCGTACCGTACAGGCGGTCGCCGGCGTCGCCGAGGCCGGGCACGATGTAGCCCTTCTCGTTGAGGCCCGCGTCGACCGCGCCGAGCACGAGCGTGACATCACGGTCGCCGACGAGTCCCTCGATCGCCCGCAGGCCCTCGGGGGTACCGAGCAGGCACACGGCCGTGACCTCTTCCGCACCGCGGTCGAACAGGTACTTGATCGCGGCGGCGAGGGATCCGCCGGTCGCGAGCATCGGATCGAGCGCGAAGCACTGGCGTCCGGCAAGATTGTCGGGCAGGCGCTCGGCGTAGGTCGTCGGCTTGAACGTCTGCTCGTCGCGCACGAGGCCCAAGAATCCGACCTCCGCGGTCGGCAACAGCTTCGTCATGCCTTCGAGCATGCCGAGACCGGCTCGCAGGATCGGGACGACGAGCGGCTTCGGATCCGCGATCTTCACGCCCGTCGTCGTCGTAACGGGGGTCTCGATCTCGCATTCCACGACGCGAACGTTACGAGTTGCCTCGTATGCGAGAAGCGTCATGAGCTCTTCCGTGAGCTGGCGGAAGACGGGCGACGGTGTCGCCTTGTCCCGCAGCACGGAGAGCTTGTGAGTGATGAGCGGGTGGTCGGCAATGTGCACGCGCATGCCCACAGGCTACTTCCTCCGGATGCGAAGTTCCGACGGACCCTGGGAATTCATCAGGCGTGTACGTGGCGACGCCACATCGACAGCCGTTGAGAAGAGGAGCAGGATGGAATCAGCGACGGGAGACTCCCGTCAACCAGAACGGAAGGCGCCACCCCATGAAGGCACTCCAGTACGTCGAGATCGGCGAGCCCCCTCAGATCCGCGAGGTTCCCACGCCCGAGCCCGGACCCGGGCAGGTGCGGCTCAAGGTGACCGCGGCGGGAGCATGTCACTCTGATTCGTTTGTGATGAGCCTCGACGAAGAGCAGTACACCGCAAGCTATCCGCTGCCGATGACGCTCGGGCACGAAGGGGCCGGCATCGTCGACAAGCTTGGCGAAGGCGTGACCGAGGTCACCGTCGGCGATTCGGTCGCGGTATACGGCCCGTGGGGATGTGGCCGCTGCTACCAGTGCGCCCAGGGCAAGGAGAATTACTGCGAGCGTGCGGCCGAGCTCGGCATCACCCCTCCGGGTCTCGGCCACGACGGTTCGATGGCGGAGTACATGATCGTCGACTCGGCGCGGCACCTCGTGCCGCTCGGCGACCTCGATCCGGCGGCCAACGTCGCGCTCACCGACGCGGGCCTCACGCCGTACCACGCGATCAAGGGATCCCTCCCGAAGCTTGTTCCCGGAACGGTCGCCGTCGTCATCGGAACAGGCGGCCTCGGCCACGTCGCGATCCAGATTCTGCGTGCGATGACCTCTGTGACGGTCATCGCGCTCGATGTCGACGAGAAGAAGCTCGAGCTTGCGCAGGACGTCGGGGCGCACCACGCGTTCCTCTCGAACGGCGACGCCGTCGACGCCATTCGTGAGGCCACCGGTACCGCCGCCATCGCCGCGATCTTCGATTTCGTCGGGATCCAGCCGACTGCCGACCTCGGCGCGAAGCTGCGGGGAACGGAGACCGACCAGGTGCTCATCGGCGTCGGCGTGGCCAGCGTCACGATGGGCACGCTCGGCAGCCCCTACGACGCGACGGTGCGCGCTCCCTACTGGGGATCGCGGTCGGAGCTGATGGAGGTGCTGCGTCTCGCGCAGGCGGGCGTGATCACCGTCGAGACTGAGACGTTCTCGCTCAGTGACGCCGCCACGGCATACGAGCGCCTGCACGAGGGAACGCTCCGCGGTCGCGCGGTCGTCACCCCGTAATCTGAAGGCATGACACCCTCCTCTGCAGACGTCGACCTCATGCGGGGCGCCTTGGCGCTCGCGATCGAGGCGGGGAATGCAGGGGAGGTCCCTGTCGGGGCGGTCGTGGCGGATCCATCGGGCCGTGTCATCGGACGCGGCCGCAATCGGCGCGAGGAGACGCACGACCCGTCGGCGCACGCGGAGGTCATTGCCATGCGCGAGGCCGCGCGCGAGCTCGGATCGTGGAACCTCGACGGATGCACGCTGATCGTCACGCTCGAACCGTGCCTGATGTGCGCGGGCACGCTGCTGCAGGCGCGCATCTCGCGCGTCGTCTTCGGCGCGTGGGACGAGAAGGCGGGCGCGGCCGGATCCCTCTACGACGTCGTGCGCGACCGTCGCCTGCCGTACCGCGCCGAGGTCGTCGGCGGGATCCTCGAAGACGAAACGCGCGCGCCGCTCGAGCGCTTCTTCCGCACTCGCCGCTGACGCCTCGCGTCACCGAAGCTGCGGCAGCACCTCTTCGCCGATGTAGGCGACGTGGTCGAGGTCTGACATGTCCATCAGCTGGAAGTAGATCCGCTGGGCGCCCGCGTCGATGAGGCGCCCGGCCTGCTCGATGATCTCGTCGGCGGATCCGCTGAACGTGTGATCCTCACGGAACGACGCCAGCTCGACGCCGGTCGCGGCGGCGCGGTGCGCGAGATCCGCCTCGTTCGCGCCGGCGAGCGTCGTCAGCGCCACGGTTGATTTCAGCGTCGCCGGGTCGCGATCGATCTCCTCGCACGCCGCTCGGGCGCGCGCCCACCGATCCCGCACGACGTCATCGGGCTGGAAGGCGATGTTGAACTCCGTCGCGAACCGCGCTGCGAGCGACGGGGTGCGTTTGAGGCCCGCGCCGCCGACGATGACCGGCACCTGATCCTGCACCGGCTTCGGCAGCGCGGGGGAGCTCTCGAGCTGATAGTGCGCGCCGTCGAACGAGAATGATCCGCCGCGCGGCGCCGCCCACAGCCCCGTCACGATTTCGAGCTGTTCCTCGAGCAGGTCGAACCTCTTGGCAGGGAAGGGGATGCCGTACGCGCGATGCTCCGCCTCGTACCAGCCGGTGCCGAGCCCGAGTTCGACGCGGCCGCCCGACATCTGATCGACCTGCGCGACCTGGATCGCGAGCACACCGGGGGCGCGGTACGTCACGCTCGACACGAGGGTGCCGAGCCGCAGGCTCGTCGTCTCGCGAGCGAGGCCGGCGAGCGTCGTCCAGGCATCGGTGGGGCCGGGCTCGCCGGAGAAGTGCTCGCCCATCTTCAGGTAGTGGTCCGACCGGAAGAATCCGTCGAAGCCGCTCCGCTCGGCCTGCTGTGCGAAGGCGAGCTGGGTGTCGTAGGTCGCGCCCTGCTGGGGCTCGGTGAAGACGCAGAACTCAGGTATCGGCATGATCCGATTCTGTCAATCGCTCGACGGGAACACGAACGCGGCCGTCGTCGGCTTCTCGCCCGTGACGTCTCGGTACACGTCGGGTTCGAGGTAGATGATCTTCGCCTCGGGAACGTGCGCGCGGATCCGCTGCTCGATCTCGTCGATGTCGCGAGCCACTGCGCCGAGCGGCTTCTCGACCGCGAGCCCGATCTTCGCCGCAACCAGGAGCTCCTCGGGGCCGACGTACAGGGTCTTGATGTGGATGACCTTCGGCGAATCGTCGCCCGACTCGATCGCGTGGATGATGTCGGTCAGCTGCACCCTTGTCGCGCCCTCTCCGACGAGCAGGCTCTTCATCTCGATCCCGACGATGGCCGCGACGGCGATCAGCAGCACGCCGATCGCGAGCGTTCCTGCCGCGTCGTAGATGGGATCGCCCGTGATGACCGACGTCGTCACGCCCGCGAGCGCGAAGAAGAGGCCGAGCAGGGCGGCCGAGTCTTCGAGCAGCAGCACGGGGAGCTCAGGGGAGCGCGACCGGCGGATGAACTGCCACCAGCTCTGCTTCTGATCGCGCACACCGTTCGATTCGCGGATCGCGGTGCGCAGCGAGAAGCCTTCGAGGACGATCGCGACGGACAGGATGACGATCGGCAGCCACCACCACGTGTCGCTGAGCTCGTGCGGGTGGCGGAACTTGTCGATCGCCTCGTAGACCGAGAACAGCCCACCGACCGAGAACAGGATGATGCCGACCACGAACGCGTAGACGTAGCGCTCGCGACCGTACCCGAACGGGTGTTCCTGGTCGGCGTGGCGCTTGGCGCGCTTGCCGCCCACGAACAGGAGTACCTGGTTGCTCGAGTCGGCGATCGAGTGCACGGCCTCGGCGAGCATCGACGCGGATCCGGACAGCAGCCATCCGATCAGCTTCGCAATGGCGATTCCCATGTTTGCCAGGAACGCCGCGAGGATCGCTTTGCTGCCACCATGTGCACTCATGACTCCGAGTGTATGACGGCATGTACCGTGGAACGCATGTCGCACGGTATTCCTGCAGTCGCGTTTCTTGGTGCCGGATCTATGGGCGGCGCGATCCTCCGCGGCCTCATCGCGAGCGGGATCCCCGTCGACGACGGCATCCGCGTCACGAACCGCACGGCCGCGAAGGCGGATGCGCTCGCCGAGCTGGAGGGCGTGACGAGCATCGCGCTCGAATCGGATCCGGACGGTACCGCGCGCGCGATCGACGGCGCGCGCATCGTCATCGTCGGCGTGAAGCCGTACGTGGTGGCCGATCTGCTCGACGAGATCGCGCCGCTCCTGAGCGACGACGCGATCGTCGTGAGCCTCGCCGCCGGCATCACTCTGCAGCAGTACGAGGACCGCCTCGGCGAGACGGCCGTCGTCCGGTCGATGCCGAACACGCCGTCTACGGTCGGTCGCGGAGTCACGGGCATCGCGGCGGGATCCCGCGCCACGACCGAGCACATGTCACTCGTGCGCACGCTCTTCGAGACGGTCGGATCCGTCGTCGAGGTCGACGGCGACGACGGCATCGACGCCATCTCGACGATCTCCGGATCCGGGCCCGCCTACGTCTTCCTGCTGATCGAGCAGTTCGTCGAGGCGGCGAAGCATCAGGGCTTCGATGACGAGACGGCGAGGCTCCTCGCGGAGCAGACCTTCATCGGGGCGACGCGCCTGCTCGAGTCGGACGAGGTCGACGCCGCCGAGCTGCGCCGCCGCGTCACGAGCCCCAAGGGCACGACAGAGAAGGCAGTCGAGGTGCTGCAGCAGGCCGATCTCGCCGCGACGTTCGAGGCGGCGACGGATGCGGCCTACACCCGCGCGAAGGAACTCGCGGCGGAAGGGTGACCCCGCGCTTCCGGTGACGCGACGGGTTGTTCGCGGCGCCACGAGGATCCGTTTGCGTCACGGGAACTGTGCGGGTGCGCATTCCGGTGACGCGTGCTGACGTTCCGCGCCCCGCGAGGATCCGTTCGCGTCACCGGAACCGATGCGGCGCGCGGCCGCGTCAGCGATCCAGTGACGCGAAGCGCTCGACGTTCTCGTTCGTGCCCGACACGATGATGAGGTCGTGGTCGGTCACTACCGTCTGGGCCTCGGCATAGTGGAACGGACGGGCCGGCGACTTCACGCCGACGATCGTCACGTTGTACTTCGTGCGCACGCCCGAATCGGCGAGCGAGACGCCCCGGATGAACTTCGGCGGGAACATCTTCACGAGTACGAAGTCATCATCGAAACGGATGAAATCGAGCATGTGACCGCTTACGAGGTGCGCAACGCGCTCGCCCGCCTCGCGCTCCGGGTAGATCACGTGGTTCGCGCCGACGCGCGAGAGGATCTTGCCGTGCGATTGACTGGTCGCCTTCGCCCAGATCTGCGGCACCTTGAGATCGACGAGGTTCGCGGTGATCAGCACGGACGCCTCGATCGAGGAGCCTGTCGCGACGACCGCGACGTCGAAGTCGGCCGCACCGATCTGGCTCAACGCCTCCATATTGCGAGCATCGGCCTGTACGGCGTGGGTGACGCGGTCCGACCACTTCTGCACGAGACCGAGGTCGGCGTCGACAGCCAGGACATCGCGGTCGAGGCGATCGAGTTCACCGGCACATGCAGCGCCGTATCGGCCGAGCCCGATGACGAGCACCGGTGAGTCGTTTCTGATCGGTTCAGCCAACGATCGGCCTTTCGACGGGCAGCGCGTAGAGCTGCGATTTCGACGTCGCCGCGACGGCCGCGGCGAGAGTGACTGTACCAACGCGTCCCATGAAGATGGTCACCGCCATGACATACAGTGCCGATTCAGGCAGGGCCTCGGTCAGTCCGGTCGAGAGCCCCACGGTGCCGAACGCTGAGATGACGTCGAAGAGCACCTGCGCGATCGGGGCGTGCGTGATTTGTGCGACGACGATGGTCGCGAGCGCGACGATCGTCGCGCCCCACGCGAGCACCGCGACCGCGACGCGCTGCACATCCGAGGGGATCCGGCGTCCGAAGATCTGCACCGACTGGCGGCCCTGCGCTTCCGACCAGACCGCGAGCGCGAGCACGGCGAGGGTCGTGACCTTGATGCCGCCTGCGGTCGACGCCGATCCGCCGCCCACGAACATCAGCATCGATCCGACGACGGTTCCGGATCCGTACAGCTCACCGACATCGACGAACGAGAACCCGCCAGAGCGGGTCATAGTCGAGAGAAACAGCGCCTGGAACACCGATTCGCCGAACGGCATTGCGCCGAAGGTGTCGGGATTGTCGTACTCGAGCACGAAGAACGCGCCCGCGCCTCCGATCAGCAGCAGTCCCGACGTGATCAGTGTGAGCTTCACATGCAGCGACCAGCTGGACGGGCGCAGGATGTGTGCTTTCTTCGGATGGAACAGGTGCCTCGACAGTGCGAACAGCACAGGGAACCCGACGCTGCCGATGATGACGGCGATCATGATCACGGTCATGAAGACGTAGTCGTCCTCGAACACGGAGATCCCGCCGTCATTCAGCGTGAATCCCGTGTTTGTGAACGCCATCGCGGCGTACATGGGCGAAACCCAGAGGGCCTCCAGCCAGCCGTACTTCGCCAGCACCGACGGGTAGATCGCGAGCCCAACGATGAGTTCGATGATCACCGTCGACAGCGCGACGGTGCGCAGCAGCATGCCGACCTCGCCGAGCCGCACCGTTTGTGACTCGTTCACCAAGCCGCCATGGGCGCGAAGCGGGTTCGTGTCGCCCGCCGCGATGAGCTTCGCCCTCAGGCCCATGCGCTTGGAGATGACGAGCCCGAGCATCGAGGCGAGCGTGAGCGCGCCCATGCCGCCGATGTTGACGCCGACGTAGATGACGGCCTCTCCGAAGTGAGACCAGTGCGTGCTCATGTCGACGCTCGACAGCCCCGTGACGCAGATCGTCGACACCGCCGTGAACAGCGCGTCGGCGAGCGGCGTGACGGATCGATCCGCCGTCGCGATCGGAAGCGACAGCACCGCGGTCGTGACGAGAATGAGCGCGGCGAAGACGGAGATCGCAAAGCGCGACGGCGAGTGCGTCGTGATGAAGCGGAACCAGCGCCATGCGGCTCTCGTCACGTTCCTCATTGCGTCGCCGCGAGGTGCGGCCTGGCTGCGTGGCATCGCCATGTGCCTCTCATCGTGACATCGGACAGCGCTCATCGTAACGCCGGGCGGGCCAGGTCATGTTGCACATGCCGTTCATGCCATACGCTGAGGGGCATGGCCGACATCTTCGATGTGATTGCCGACAGCACTCGGCGCGAGATCCTGCAGGTGCTGCTCTCGCGCGACCAGCTGACGGAGGACGGCACCAGCGTGTCGCAGATCGTCGGCGAGCTCACCGTCAGCCAGCCCACCGTTTCGAAGCACCTCAAGGTGCTGCGCGAGGCCGGGCTCGTCACGGTGCGCGAAGACGGTCAGCACCGCTACTACCGCGTTGATCAGACGCCGCTCGAGCAGGTCGACGATTGGCTGATGCCGTTCTTCGTCGACGAGGCCGAGCTGGCGGCCGAGGCGACGACCTCGGTCTATCCGACCCTGCCGGAACCCGCATCGAAGTTCGCGGAGTCGCTCGGCCGCACCGCCGCCGTCGTGCAGACCGCGCTCAAGCGCCTCGGGGCGTAGGAGCTCAGCGTCTCCCGGCTTTGTGCCGGAACAGCCACGCACCCCACGCGGCGGCGACGATGACGATCCCGGCGCACCACACGACGGCCTGCAGAGGTGCAGATCCCGAATCTGTGCCCATCAGCAGGCCGCGGATCGTTTCGATGATGGGTGTGACGGGCTGTACCTCGGCGATCACCCGCAGCCAGCCGGGCATCGTGTCGAGCGGCACGAATCCGCTCGAGATGTAGGGCAGGAACAGCAGAATGAAGCCGTAACCGCTGGCGGCCTCGGCAGATCCCGATGCGAGCCCGATCGCCGCGAACAGGTACGTGATCGCGAAGATCCACAGGCCGATCATGGCGATGGCGCCGATCCAGCCGGTGAGGCCGGTTTGGGGGCGGAAGCCGATTGCGAGCGCGACGAGGATCACGACGCCTGTGGCGACGAGGTTGCGAACCAAGGAGGCGACGACGTGGCCGGTGAGCACCGCGCCAGAGCGCAGGGGCATCGTGCGGATGCGGTCGATGATGCCGCCCGTCATGTCGTTCGCGACGAATGTCGCGGTCGTGGCGGCGCCGAACCCGGCGCAGGTGAGGATCGTGCCAGGCACGACGTAGTTGACGTAGCCGCCCGAGGGATCGATCGCGCCGCCGAACACGTATGTGAACATCAGCATGAGCACGACGGGAAGCGCGACCGACATGATGAGTGACTCGGCGTCGCGGACTGAGTGGCGGAGGCTTCGTCTGACGAAGATGGCTTCGGCAGTGAAGCCGCCGAGGCGAGGACGCGGCGCGATGGTGCTCATGCGGACTCCTTTTCTGTGAGGGCGAGGAAGACATCATCGAGGGAAGGACGGGCGAGGGCGATCTCGCCGCCGCGGCCGTCGCGGTCGAGATCGTCGAGCGCGTGGCGGAGCGAGGCGATCGTTCCGTCCGTCGAGATCTCTCGGACGACAGATCCGTCGGCGTTCCTGAGTTCGACGGATCCGCCGCCGACGCGCTGCTTCAGCTCGGCGGGCGTGCCGAGCGCCGCGATGCGCCCATCGTGAAGCACGGCGACGCGATCCGCGAGCTGGTCGGCCTCCTCGAGGTACTGCGTGGTGAGGAACACCGTGGTGCCGGCATCCGCGAGCGAGGCGATGATGCTCCACAGCTCGCGGCGGCTGCGCGTGTCGAGCCCCGTCGTGGGCTCGTCGAGAAAGCACACCTCGGGGTGCACGACGAAGCTCAGCGCCAGATCGAGACGACGCCGCATACCGCCTGAGAACGTGCCGACGCGGCGTCCGCGTGCGTCCGTCAGACCGAATCGGCTGAGCAGCGCACCGGCTCGCTCACGCGCTGCCCGGCGATCGAGCCCCGACAGTCTCGCGAACATCACGACGTTCTCCTCGGCCGTGAGGATCTCGTCGACGGCGGCCGCTTGGCCCGTGAGCGAGATGCGCTGCGTGACCGCTGTCGGTGCCGTGGTGACATCGTGGCCCGCGACGAACGCCGAGCCGTGGTCGGGTTTCACGAGGGTCGTCAGGATGTTCACGAGCGTCGTCTTCCCGGCGCCGTTGGGGCCGAGAAGAGCGAAGATCTCACCGCGGCCGACCTGCAGGTCAATGTGATCGAGCACGGTATGGGATCCGAAGCGCTTGCTCAGCGCACGGACGTCGATAGCGGGAATCATGGTCGCCTTTCTGTATACGTAAAAAACTGTGTATGACAGTAACACACTGTGTATAACGTATACAGCGATAGTCTGGGGTCATGTCCGAAGACACCGAGCTCCCCCGCGGCATCGCCCTCGCCTGGGGGGTCGCCGCGAACCCGCAACGCGGGCCCAAACGCGAGATGAGCGTCGAGCGCATCGTCGAGGCGGCAGTGGAGCTCGCCGACGCGGAGGGCATCGGCGCCGTATCAATGGCAGCCGTCGCGAAGAAGCTCGGGTTCACACCGATGTCGCTCTATCGCTACGTCAGTGCGAAAGACGACCTATTGCTCCTCATGCAGGAGGAGGCGACCGGCATGCCATCCCTCGCCTATCGGGACGTCGAGGGATGGCGTGCGAAGCTCGGCGTGCTCTTCGTCGAGCAGGTCGCGATCTATCTGCGGCATCCGTGGATCCTCGCGCTGCCGATCACTGGCTCGCCCGTGACGCCCAACAGCTCCCACTGGATCGAGGCGGGTCTCGAAGCGGTCGATGCCCTCTCACTGTCGCTCGATGACAAGCTCAGCGTCGTCCTCGCCGTGACGGGGGCGGCACGGTGGCAGGGCATGGTGCACGCCGGTTGCGACGCGGCCGCACGCGAAACCGGCCGGACGGACGCCGAGGTCGCGCTCGACGAGAGCCGTCTGTACGAGCGCGTCATCGATGCCGACGAGTACCCGCGTCTGCGCGACCTCATCGACGCTGGTGGTTTCGTCTCCGAGGCGGATCCGTTCCGGTTCGGCTTAGAGCGCACGCTCGATGGCATCGAAGCCTATGTCGAAGGACGCGTCGGTGATGTTCAGCCAGAGCGCGCCGCCGAAAGCGATCTCGACGTCACGGACGACAAGAGGTACCGTGCTGCGGCGCGCGCAACCGCTGGCGCGGAGAAGGATGTCCGCTCCGCGGAGAAGGCGCTTCGGCAGGCCCGACGCGCTCAGGCGCAGGCACTGCGCGAAGCGCGGGAACGGCGTGCAGACTGACGGATACTCCGACAGATGACATCCGTCATGCCGGATATGTGACGCCAGGGGATCGCCCGGCGGCACCGGCCGGAGTTGGCTGGAGGCATGAACCAGTCACCTGACGCGATCACGATCCGGCGGGCGGTGAAGGAGTTCCGCACCGGCGGATCCACCTTCCGCGCCGTGGACGGCATAGATCTGACGATTCCTCGCGGCGAGATCGTCGCGCTCCTCGGCCCCAACGGTGCCGGGAAGACCACGACCCTCGACATGGTGGTCGGCCTCACCAATCCCTCCGACGGCGACGTGCAGGTCTTCGGCGAGGCGCCGCGCCGTGCGGTTCGTGCCGGCCGCGTGTCGGCCGTGCTGCAGTCCGGCGGGCTGCTGCGGGACCTGTCGGTCCGCGAGACGGTGACGCTCATCGCCTCGACGTTCCAGGACGCGATGGCGGTCGACGAGGCGATGGAGCGGGCGAACATCACGGCGATCGCGAAGCGCAAGGTCTCGAAGTGTTCGGGCGGCGAGCAGCAGAGGCTGCGGTTCGCGCTCGCGCTGCTGCCGGATCCCGACCTGCTCGTGCTCGACGAGCCGACGGCCGGCATGGACGTGACGGCGCGCGCCGAGTTCTGGAAGACCATGCGCGAGGACGCGCGCGCCGGCCGCACGGTCGTGTTCGCGACGCACTACCTCGAAGAGGCCGACTCGTTCGCGCAGCGCATCGTGATGATGGCCGGCGGGCACGTTGTCGCCGACGGCACGACGGCCGAGATCCGCTCGACCGCGACCGGGCGTCGCGTGCAGGCGTTCGTGGATCCGAACCGCGAACCCGACGCGGTCGCTCAGCTCGAGGCGATGCCCGAGGTGATGGCCGTCACCGCCGACGCGGGGCGCCTCGTCGTCACAGCATCGGATTCGGACGCGGTCGCTCGGGCGCTGCTCACGACGATCGGCGCGCGGGACCTCGAGATCACGGCGGGCAGCATGGACGATGCCTTCCGCCTGCTCACGGAAGGAACAGAGCGATGAATACGACGTATTTCCGCATTGAGCTCGCACGCGTGACGCGCGACTTCATGTCCATGTTCTTCACAGCGATCCTCCCGGCGTTCCTCTACGTGATCTTCGGCGCGGTCCAGGAATACGGATCCACCGACATCGGCAAAGGCAACGTTTCGGCGTACGTCATGATCGGCATGGCGGCTTACGGCGCGGTCACCGCGACCGTGAGCATCGGCGGCGCCGCGGCCGTCGAGCAGATGCAGGGATGGGGGCGCCAGCTCGGGCTGACGCCGCTCACCGATACGCAGCGCATCGTCACGAAGGCGGCCGTCGCCTTCGTCATCGCGATCATTCCGGTCGCGCTGATCTACGTGATCGGTGCTCTCACCGGCGCCGAGGCCGAACCCGGGGTCTGGATCTTCAGCGGACTCTTCGTGCTGCTCGGGGCCGCGGTGTTCTCGTTCTTCGGTCTGATGGCCGGACTCCTGTTCCGCTCGGAGGGCGCGGTCGGCGCGGCGAGCGGATCTCTCGTGATCCTCGCCTTCCTCGGCAACCTTTTCTTCCCGCTCGACGGCGTGATGCTCGACATCGCGCGGTTCACGCCGCTGTACGGAATCGTCGCGCTCGCGCGCTATCCGCTCACGGAGGGATACCTCGCCTCGACAACCGGAGGGGCGCCGTCGCACGACGACCTGTGGGTGCCGATCGTCAACATCATCGTGTGGGGCGCGGTGTTCGTGATCGGGACGATCCTCATCTCGCGGCGCGGACGCGCGCGGCAGTAGGTCGTCAGACGGTGCGGCGAGAAGGAGGTGAGAACATGGTGTCCATGACAGGGGCCGCGGGGGACGAGGACGCGTTGTCGCCCGCGGTGTTGCTGCGCGAAGACACGACCGCCGACCCATCGTGGGATGAACGCGGTCCGTGGGAGAAGTTCTCCTGGATCTTCGGCATCGTCTGGGTCGTGTTCATGGCATTCCCGATTTCGGGCGCGCTGGCGAGCCCCGCGCCCCTGGCACCGCGCATCGCCGCGGCCGCGCTTCTCGTGGTGTACAGCGCCGTGTACATCGCGGCGTACATCTGGATGGTCACCACCGACGATTGGGACGTGGCGGCGGTGCGCGGGCGTCTCGCGCTCGTGGTCATGATCGTCATCATGGTCGCCGCCGCGCTGCTCGTCGGCCCAGAGGCCCTCGGAGCGGGTTCGTTCCTCGTGTCGATCGCCATGTTCACGGGGCACGCGAAGCGCGCGATCCTCCTGGCCGCCGCGATGCTGTTCGGGCAGTACCTCGTTCTCGCCGTGTGGCTGGCCGCGATACCGAACGGGTTCGAGGATCTGGGCGTGCTCTTCATGCCGCCGGCGATCGTCTTCGTCTCGGTGGCTCTCGTGCGCCTGATCATCACCGCGCAGGAGCGTCACGACGTGGTCGAGCGCCAGATGGCCCTCGTCGCGGAACGAGAGCGCGTCGCCCGCGACGTGCACGATGTGCTCGGGCACAGCCTGACGGTGGTCACGGTCAAGGCCGAGCTCGCCGAGCGATTGATCGACATCGATCCTGACCGCGCGAAGGATGAGATCTCGCAGATCCGCAGCCTCTCCCGCGAGGCGCTCGCCGAGGTGCGTGCGACCGTGTCCGGGCTGCGCGTCGCGCGGCTCGGCGACGAGCTGATCGCGGCGCGTTCCGCCCTCGCGGACGCGGGCATCGACGCGGATGTGCCGTCGGATGCCGCCACCGTGGATCCGCGCCACCGCATCGTCGTCGCCTGGGTGCTGCGCGAGGCGATCACCAACGTCGTGCGGCATTCGCACGCGTCATCGTGCCGCGTCGTGCTCGCGAACGACGGCATCATCGTCGAGGACGACGGCGTCGGGACGCCTGCCGACGTCGCCATCGGGGGCTTCAGGGGCATGCGGGAGCGCGTCGATGCCGCTGGCGCCACGCTGAGGTTGTCCGAGCCCGGCGAGGGCCCGGGCACCCGCCTGGAGGTGCAATGGTGATGCCGCCCACGAGAATACGCGGGTGCCGAATGACCACTATCGGCGCTCATCACGACCACCCGGCACCCGCGAACGGAACAGAGTCATGATTCGGATCCTTCTTGCCGATGATCAGGCGCTCGTGCGCGGGGCGCTCGCCGCGCTGCTGCAGCTCGAACCGGACATCGACGTCGTCGCCGAGGTCGGGCGCGGCGACGAGGTCGTGGCGGCGGCTCGCGCGGCCGATGTCGACGTGTGTCTGCTCGATATCGAGATGCCCGGCGTCGACGGCATCGAGGCCGCGCGTCTCCTGACCGCGGAACTGCCCGCGGTCAGGTCGATCATCGTGACGACCTTCGGCCGCCCCGGCTACGTGCGCCGCGCGCTCGAGGCGGGCACGAGCGGGTTCGTCGTCAAGGACACCCCCGCCGGAGAGCTCGCCGACGCCGTGCGCGCGGTGCATGCGGGGCGCCGGGTTGTGGATCCGTCGCTCGCCGCCGACTCCATCGTCGGGGGAACGAACCCGCTATCGGATCGCGAGCGCGAGATATTGCGCGCGTCGCTCGCGGGCGATCCGGTGGCGGCGATCGCCCGCGCCGTGCACCTTTCGCAGGGCACCGTGCGCAACTACCTGTCGGCCGCGATCTCGAAGACCGGCGCCACGAACCGGGTGGGGGCGGCTCGCGCCGCCGAGGCGAACGGATGGCTGTGATCCCAAAATCACATCCGCCACACGGGTTTACATCCGTCTCCCGCACCCCATAAGCTGAGCTGAACACGTTTTCCGGGGGAGATTCACCATGGCCGATATGCCCGATGTGCGGTTTCTGACCGTCGCAGAGGTCGCCGACATCATGCGCGTCTCCAAGATGACGGTTTACCGCCTCGTGCACTCGGGGGAACTCCCCGCCGTGCGGTTCGGTCGCAGCTACCGCGTTCCCGAGAGCGCGGTCGCACAGTTCGTGCAGTTGCCGGGCGACGACCACGGGTCGCTCGCCGGCTGACAGTTCACGCCCAGGGCATGCGATAAGATGCTCTGAGGCACTTTTTCCTGCCAGATCGTTCTCGGACGTCGGCACACGTTCGTGCCAGGCATCCAGCCCGAGATTAGTGAGGTTCCAAGTGGGTTCAGTCATCAAGAAGCGCCGCAAGCGTATGGCGAAGAAGAAGCACCGCAAGCTGCTTCGTAAGACTCGTCACCAGCGTCGCAACAAGAAGTAGTCGACGTTACAGAAGCGCCGGTCCCGATTCGTCGGACCGGCGCTTCTGCGTTGACGGGTGGGAGAATGGAACCATGCAGGAGATCACGGTCGCCGAACTGAAGGCGCGCACAGACATTCCCCTCATCGACGTTCGAGAGACGTTCGAGTATGACGACGGCCACGCGCCCGGTGCGGTCAACGTGCCGATGTCCGAGATCGGCGCCCGGCTCGACGAGCTGCCCGCCGAGTTCGACGTGATCTGCAAGTCGGGGGGACGCTCGGCGCAGGTGGCGCTCGCGCTCGAGCCGCGCGGGTACGACGTGACCAACGTCGCGGGCGGAACGGACGCATGGATCCACGCGGGCTACGAGGTCGAGCGGTGACCGAGGTCACCCTCCTCACGAAGCCCGACTGCCACCTCTGCGGCGTCGCGCGCGAGGTCATCGACGTCACGCTGGCGGATCTGCCCGAGTCGGTCGCGGGCTCCGTCGAGGTGACGGAGACATCGATCCTCGACGACGATGCGCTGTACGAGAAGTGGTGGGAGAAGATCCCGGTCGTGCTGATCGACGGCGAACTGCACGACCACTGGCGCGTCTCGCAGGATCGGCTCGCCGCGGCTCTCCGAGGAAAAGCGTCGTAGCGTCCGCGTCGCGCGCAGGGGCGTAGACTCTATCGCGTGATTTCGCAGAGAGCCCATCGGGCAGCAGGGAGGCCGTCGACGCGCACAGCGTCGATTGCCGAGTGAGCGCATTCGTCACCTACCGCTGATCGCGGTGCTTACTCAATCTCTCTGTCACGAAAGCGAACTTCATCATGCGCACTCTCGACGCAGCCCAGATTCGGGCCTCGTTCACCAACGTCTCACTCCGCGAACGCAAGGCGGTCGCGATTCCCGACCTCGACGCGGTCGCCTGGGACGACATCGACTACCTCGGCTGGCGCGATCCGAAGATGCCGCTCGTCGGGTACGTCGTCACGATCGTCGACGACGAGCCCATCGGCTTCCTCATGCGACAGGCCGAACAGACACCGCTGCGCCGCACCCAGTGCGTGTGGTGCGCGGATGTGACGCTGCCCAACGAGGTCGTCATGTTCAGCACGAAGCGCGCCGGGGCCGCCGGTCGCCGCGGCGACACGGTCGGCACCTACGTGTGCGCGCAGTTCGAATGCAACCGCAACGCCCGGTCCACGCCCCGCACCGCCTACCTCGGGTTCGACGTGGAGGCGGCCAGGCAGTCACGGATCGCGGCGTTCCGCGCGACCGTCGAGCGCTTCGCCCGGGACGTCGGCGCGACGTCCTAGCGCGATTCTCAGAGCTCGATATCGATCGCGGCGCGCGCGGTCTTGAACGAGCCGATGAACGACGAGACCTCGAGGTGTGCGGGATGGTTCGCGTACACCCCGAGGGCGTCGGCGTCATCGAGGTCGGCGACGAGGGCGAAGTCGTAGTTGCCCTCGATGTCGACGCCGTTCGCACCGACCGTCATCGAGCGGAGGCCGGGAACCACCCCGACCAGCTTCTCGAGGCGGACAGCTGCCTCGGTGATTTTGGCGTTGCGGTCGGTGTCGTTGTCGGCGTCGACGCCGAACATCACGATGTGACGGATCATGGCTCCAGCGTAGAGGCTCCGGGCCCTGGTCTGGGGCCCGCACTTCGGAAGGAGCTTCGGCCGCCGACGTCGAGATCGGCCACAAACTCTCTGCAGCCGCCGCGCATCTGCTCCCGAACCGCACGCCGCACCACTGTGCGCCGTAACCTCAGTGCATGGAGAAGCGGATCGGGGCGGGTGCAGCCGGGTGGGCCGGGGTCGCCTCGGCGATCGCGGGCGCGGGGCTCGGCGAGCTCGTCGCCGCCGTATCGGCACCGCGGTCGAGCCCGTTCGCATCGATCGGGTCCGCGCTCATCGACCTCGCGCCGACCTGGGCGAAGGACGCCGCGATCGCGCTGTTCGGGACCGCGGACAAGGTCGCGCTGCTCGTCCTGATCGCCGCCGTGCTGCTCGGCGCAGCCGCGGTCGCCGGGCTGGTCCAGCGGATCCGCCCGCCGTGGGGATCCGCGCTCGCAGGCCTGCTCGGTGCGATCGGGATCGTCGCCGCCGTCACGCGCGCCGACGCGGATCCGCTGGCGTTTCTTCCGTCCGCGATCGCTGGCGCGACGGGGGCGGCGGGCGTCTGGCTGCTGATCCGCCCCACGGCCGATCAGGCCGGTGGGCTCTCGCGTCGCGGCTTCCTCGTCGCGACCGTCTCCGCGGCCGTGGTGGGCGGGGCCGCGGCGGCATGGTCGGGCGCGGGCAATGCCACGGGGCGCTCGATCCGGGTGGTGCGCGACGCGATCCGGTTGCCGTCCGCCCACAACCGCGCGAGCGTGCCCGACGGCGCGGACCTCGGCATCGAGGGCGTGGCTCCCCTGATCACGCCGAACAACGAGTTCTACCGCATCGACACCGCGCTGATCGTGCCCGAAATCGATCCGGCCGAGTGGAGCCTCAGGATCCACGGCCTCGTCGAGCGCGAGATCACGCTCACGTGGGACGAGCTGCTGGCGCTCCCGCTCGAGGAGTCGGTGACGACCCTCGCGTGCGTGTCGAACACGGTCGGGGGCGGGCTGATCGGCAACGCGCTGTGGCTGGGATACCCGATCCGGCACCTGCTCGCCGACGCGCGTCCGCTGCCCGAGGCCGACATGGTGCTGTCGCGCTCGCAGGACGGGTTCACGGCGGGCACCCCGCTCGAGACCCTGACCGACGACCGCAACGCGATCCTCGCGGTCGGGATGAACGGCGATCCGCTGCCGTTCGAGCACGGGTTTCCGGTGCGGATGGTCGTGCCCGGGCTGTACGGCTATGTCTCCGCGACGAAGTGGGTCGTCGACCTGGAGGTCACGCGCTTCGACCGGGCGCGCGCGTACTGGACCGACCGGGGATGGACGGCCGAGGGCCCCATCAAGCTGCACTCCCGCATCGACGTGCCGCGCGGATCCGAGGTGCCGTCGGGGGAGACGGTCGTCGCCGGCGTCGCGTGGCAGCAGCACGTCGGCGTCGCGGGCGTCGAGGTGCGCGTCGACGGCGGATCCTGGCAGCGCGCGAGCCTCGCGACCGCCATCTCCGACGACACGTGGGTGCAGTGGAGCCTGCCGGCGACGCTGACACCTGGCGAGCATGACCTGACCTGCCGGGCCCTGAGCCGAGCGGGCGAGACGCAGACGGCGGAGCAGGCCCCGCCCGCCCCGAACGGAGCGACCGGCCACCACACGGTGCGCGTCACGGCCGCGTGAGCTTCAGAAGGAGATTCGGCCTCTGGATCAGGGTTCGGGCCTGTTTTCTCCGTAGTCAGGCGAAATCTCCTCCCGAACGCACGCATCCCGGTGCCCCACGTCGGGGCACCGGGATGAGGGGAGAAGCTCAGTCCTCTTCGGGGACGAAGTCCACGCCGGCCTCGGCGCGCTGCTCCGGGGTGATCGGGGCGGGGGCCGCGGTCAGCGGGTCGAAGCCGTTGCCGGTCTTCGGGAACGCGATGACCTCGCGGATCGAATCGACGCCCGCGAGCAGCGAGACCGTGCGGTCCCAGCCGAGCGCGATACCGCCGTGCGGCGGGGCGCCGAACGCGAAGGCGTCGAGCAGGAAGCCGAACTTCTCCTGCGCCTCCTCCTCGCCGATGCCCATGACCTCGAACACGCGCTCCTGCACGTCGCGGCGGTGGATACGGATCGATCCGCCGCCCATCTCCACGCCGTTGCAGACGATGTCGTAGGCGTAGCTGAGCGCGCCGCCCGGATCCGTGTCGAACGTGTCGAGGTGCTCCGGCTTCGGCGACGTGAACGCGTGGTGCACGGCGGTCCAGGCCGAGTTGCCGAGGTCGACGTCCTCGGGATCCTCGCCGGTCGGCTTGAACAGCGGCGCGTCGACGACCCACACGAACGCCCAGTCCTTGTCGTTGATGTCGCCCGTGCGCTTCGCGATCTCCACGCGGGCCGCACCGAGCAGGGCGCGGGCGTCGGAGGTGGATCCCGCGGCGAAGAACACCGCGTCTCCGGGGGAAGCGCCGGTGGCCTCAGCTAGCCCGTCGCGCTCCGCGTCGGAGAGGTTCTTCGCGACGGGGCCGCCGAGCGTGCCGTCCTCGGCGAACGTGACGTAGGCGAGGCCCTTGGCGCCGCGCGACTTCGCCCAGTCCTGCCACGCGTCGAACTGACGGCGGGGCAGCGAGGCGCCGCCGCGCATCACGACGGATCCGACGTACTCCTGCTGGAACACGCGGAACGTCGTCTCCGAGAAGTACGACGCCAGTTCGACGATCGGGTTGCCGAAGCGCAGGTCGGGCTTGTCGGATCCGTACAGGCGCATCGCGTCGGCGAAGGTGATCCGCTCGATCGGCGTGGGCACCTCGACGTCGATCAGCTTCCACAGCTCGCTGACGATCTTCTCGCCGAGGGCGATGACGTCTTCCTGGTCGACGAAGCTCATCTCGATGTCGAGCTGCGTGAACTCGGGCTGCCGGTCGGCGCGGAAGTCCTCGTCGCGGTAGCTGCGGGCGAGCTGGTAGTAGCGCTCGACGCCTCCGACCATCAGCAGTTGCTTGAACAGCTGCGGCGACTGCGGGAGGGCGTACCAGGATCCGGGGCTCAGGCGTGCCGGCACGACGAAGTCACGGGCTCCCTCGGGAGTCGAGCGCGTGAGCGTCGGCGTCTCGACCTCGAGGAACTCGTTCTCATCGAGCACGCGTCGGGCGACTCGACTGGCCTCGGACCGCAGGCGGATCGCCTTCGCGGGCGCCGGTCGGCGCAGGTCGAGGTAGCGATGCTTGAGCCGCGCCTCTTCGCCGACCGTCTCCTGGCCGTCGAGCGCGGTCGACACCTGGAAGGGCAATGGGGCCGACTCGTTCAGTACCTCGACATCGGTCGCGATGACCTCGATGTCGCCCGTGGGCAGGTTGTCGTTCGCGTTGCCGTCGGGGCGTCCCGACACCTCGCCGGTCACCTTGAGGACGAATTCGTTGCGCAGCGGGTGCGCCGTCTCTTCGTCGCGGATGACTACCTGCGAGATGCCCGAAGCATCGCGCAGATCGATGAAGGCCACTCCACCGTGATCACGGCGACGGTCGACCCAACCGGTGAGGGTGACGGTCTGACCGATGTGCTCGGCTCGGAGCGAGCCGGCCTTGTGGGTGCGCAGCACTTCAAGATCCTTTGGTGAGGGGACTAGGTATCCAGACGATCCTAATCGCGCCGGCTGAACTATCCCAGGCGGTCGAGCGCCTCGTGCGCCCGCTTCTGCGCCGCGATCACCCTCGTTTCGTCGACGCGGTGCGTCCACCACTCGTTATCGGCGGTGCGCACGGCGGCGGCCACGGCCGCGAGGGCGGCGATGATCTCGCTGCGCGTGCGCCGCGCGCCGTCGGCGTCGAGGTCGTCGGGGATCCGGGACGCCTGCTCGAGGCGCACGACCGCGGCCTTGGCATGCCGGCGCAGGTGCCCGTTGCGAATGACGAATGCCGCGAGCAGACCGGCGACGACGCCCAGCACCGTGTCGACGGATCGCTCGAGGATCAGTTCGCTCGACGGCAGTGGGCCGCCGAATTGGCTCATGAGCAGGGCGAGAGGGGTGATGAACACCTGCGAGATGAAGTAGTTGCGCGCAATGAACATCTCGGTGAGGGTGTTGAGCGCGAGGATCATCACCGCCGCGATGAGGAGATCGATGTGAGCGACGGGCGCGATCAGCGCGAACAGCCACACGCCGACAAGGGCTCCGAGCGCGCGCGGCGGGGCTTTGCGCCACGTGAGCAGCAGGTTCGGCTGCACGATGACGCCCGCGGCGGTGATCGCCCAGAACGGCCGGTCGCCGCCGAGCGCCCACGAGGTGAGCGCCGAGGCGAGACAGCCGATCAGCGCGCGCCAGAAGAACGGCGCCGACGGCGACGTCGGGCGAAACGCGGCGAGGATCGGGTGCCGCGCGGAGAACGTGCGGGGTGCTGCGTGCGCGAGGCGCGTGCCTCGGATCTCGGCGCGCTCGGCGTCCGTGAGCGGCGGCGCGGGGATCGCAGTGCGGGCCCGCAGGATCTGCTGGGCGTTCGCGCGCGCGTTCTCGGGTGACGAGAGCGACGGATCCACGAGGATCCTTTCGCAAGCGACGATGTGCGCCTCGAGCGCGGAGCGGTCGGCTCCGCGCGCAAACGCGAGCGTGCGGCGCGCGGCCGTGATCGCGGCGGCGAGGGCGTCGCGGGCGGCCGGATCTTGCGGATCCATGCCCACGGGGATCGTCGCGCGCATCGCGGTGGCGACGGCACGTCGCTCCGGCCCGTCTCGTCGCACGAGCCCTGGCGCGAGCGAGACACACCACGAGATCGCGCCCGCGCCCGCGACGAGCGCGATGTGCAGCGGCAGGTCCTGCCACGTCTGGGGCGTGAACGTGAGAGCGGTCACGAGAAAGATCGGGATCACGGCGGGAGGCATGCCGACGTTCGAAGCGTCGTGGGCGACCTTGATGATCGCGGCGAGCAGACAGGCGACCAGGATGCGCCACAGCATGTTCTCCGTCGCGGCGGCGGTCGTCATCGAGATCGCGCACCCGAGTGTGAGCATGATGATGAAGCCGCCGAGTGTGATCGCTCGGCGTCGATAGGGCAGCGCGTGCGAGAACAGCGCCGTCATGGAACCAGCCATCGTGTACGCGCCGAGATCGAGCCGATCGAAGGCCACGAGGATCGACAGCGCGATGACCGCCGAGGTGAGGAGGCCCGCCGACCGCAGATACCACGTATCCTGCGGCGCACGCACCGAGCGCAGGGCCGGCCAGAGGGCGAACTGCGGCCTCACGCGCGGAAGCGACCGGGTGGGGAGATGACCGCTCGAATTCGTCACTCGGTCCAGGGTAGGCACGCGGTCTGACATCCACGTGTGGGGATTTCCACAGGGCGCGGCGAGCCGACGCCCCGTAGCGTAGACGGGGTCGATCCTCTGACGGAAGAGAACATCATGAGCCAGACCGCCGACTCGATCGTCGCGCAGCAGTCGTGGCTCGCCGCACTCGTGGAGTGGTCGGTGTCGCTCATGGACCACATCGGTCCTGTCGGCGTCGGCATCGCGATTGCGTTCGAGAACATCTTCCCGCCGATCCCGAGTGAGGCGATCCTGCCCGCTGCGGGCTTCGCAGCCCACCAGGGCGCATTCGGCATCGTGCCGGCGATCCTCTGGGCGACTGCCGGCTCCCTCGTCGGGGCGCTCGCGCTGTACCTCATCGGCATGTTCGTGGGCGTGACGCGCTTGCGCTGGCTGTTCGACAAGATCCCGCTGCTGCGCGCCGATGATATCGACAAGACCGTCGCGTGGTTCGAGAGGCACGGGTCCGTCGCCGTTTTCTTCGGCAGGTTCCTGCCGATCTTTCGAAGCCTGATCTCGATCCCCGCGGGCGTCGTGCGCATGCCGATCTGGCGCTTCCTGCTCTACACGGGTCTCGGCAGCCTGATCTGGAACACGGTGTTCATCGTCATCGGCTGGTTCCTCGGATCGGCGTGGCACGTCGTCGAGGGCTACATGGACGTGGTGCAGAACGTCGTGATCGTCGTCGTGGTGGCGCTCATCGTGTGGTTCGTCGTCGCGCGTGTGCTGAGGATCCGTCGCGAGCGCGCCGTATGATCCGGCGCGGCGGACTGAGCAGGTTCACCATGGCCGTGTTCATGAGGCGGGGATTTCCCCAGCGATCGACGAGCGTCCCGCCGATAGAGTCTGCGCAGGCGCGCTGGGCGCCACCCGACGAAAGCGAGAAGTCTTGAGCGATACCGCCCGTCCGATCCACACGCCGTGGAACGCCCTCCGCGGATTCCTCATCGGGATGGCCGAACTCGTGCCCGGTGTTTCGGGTGGCACGATCGCGCTCGTCACCGGCATCTACGAGCGCGCGCTGGATGCCGCCAGCTCGCTTGGCGGAGCGTTCAAGACGCTTGTCGTCGGCCCGGATCGTGCAGCGGGCTTCCGCAGGCGGATCTCGGACGTCGACTGGTGGCTCGTGGTTCCGCTGCTCGTGGGGATGGCGTGCGCCATCCTCTTCGCTGCCGGGACCGTCGAGCACCTCGTTGCCGCGAACCCGGAGAACGCGCGCGGACTGTTTTTCGGCCTCGTCGCTGCGAGCCTTGTCGTCCCGTTCCGGCTGCTTCCGAAACGCAAGAACCTCGCGGTCGATATCGTCTCGTTCGTCGTTGCGGCCGGGGTCGCGTTCTTCCTCGTCGGGTTCGCGAGCAGCGGATCGATCGACAGTCCCAACTTCGTCTTTGTCTTCGTCGCAGCGGCGGTCGCGGTGTGCGCCCTCGTCGTGCCGGGCGTCTCCGGGTCCTTCTTCCTGCTCGCCGTTGGGCTCTACTCGCCCACGCTGCAGGCGGTCGACGAGCGTGATCTCGCCTACATCGGCGTTTTCGCGCTGGGGGCGCTGATCGGCCTGTTCACGGTGGTGCGCGTGATCCGAGTGCTGCTCGACAAGTATCGCCGCATGACGCTGCTCGTCATGGCCGGTCTGATGCTCGGCTCCCTGCGCGCCCTCTGGCCGTGGCAGGGGGGCGCGGGCAGCGACGACGGTCATGGAGCTCTGCTCGCCCCGACGGATCCGCTCGTGCCGATCCTGCTGGCGGTCGGCGGAGCAGCCGTGGTGCTCATCCTCATCGCGGTGGAGACGGCCCTGACGAGGCGGCGCGTCGGTGAGATCTCCTCGTCGAGCTGACGCCCACGACACCCGCGGGCGCCGCTGATAGCGTGAACGCGGCGCATGGACACGCAGCGGGGGAGATGTATGGATATCGGTTCGGTCGGCGAATGGGTCGGCGGCATCGCATCGATCGTGGCGGCGGGGGTGTCCATCTCTGCTCTTATCGTCGCGATGAAGGCGAACTCATTCGCCCGGGAAGCGAACGACACGAGTCACAAGACGCTCGACGTCAGCCATAAAGGGCGTGCGGACACACTTTCGCAGGCGGAGCGGGCGAGGCGTGAGGGCGTAGCCTCGCAGCTGCAAGCCTGGTGGGTCGGTTCCGACACCTCCGGGTGGGGAGTCGAGGTCGTCAACGGATCAAGCGGTGCCGCGGTCTTTCGCGACGTTGTGATCGATGTCAAAGGCGATGCACCCTCGATCCGCATCGCTGTGCTGCCTCCCGGCCACTACTTCGTGCGGGCGAAATCTGCGGGATGGGACCTGCCGAAGCCGATCGTGAGCACCGACGGGCTGATGCCGATCACGAAGTCTCCCAAGCATCTCGTGACGGCGATGAAGTTCTGCGACCCGTTGGGGAGCTCGTGGCTCTGGCGCGTCGACGACGGATTGACGGAGGCCTCGAGCGTCGCGTGACTCCATCGGCGCGGGCCGAGCGTCTACACCGCCCCCCGGTCGACGCCCGCCGCGGCTGGTTCCACGTACGCGACCTCGACGAAGGAGCCGTCGGTGCGGCGCTCGAAGCTCGTGACGCTCGACAGCGCGCAGCGGCGCGCGGTGGGCGAATGCGGCAGCTTCTCGCCGGCGACGGCGAGGTGCGCGACCCAGATCGGCGACTGGTGCGTGACGATGACGGCGTCGCCGGATTCCGCCGCATCCCAGGTGGCGTGCATGCCCTCGAGCATGCGCGACGCGATTGAGGCGTAGGGCTCGCCCCAGCTCGGCGTCGACGGGTTGATCAGCAGGTGCCAGTTCATCGGGTTCAGCGCGGCATTCTTCATGCGCTTTCCCGCGAACGCGTTCCACGGCTCGATGACGCGCTCGTCGAGGACGGGCGTGAGCCCGAACTCCTGCGCGAACGGTTCGGCCGACTCCTGGGTGCGCTGCAGCGGCGAGCACACGAGGCGGGTGACCGGCCGTCCGAGCGAGGCGATGTGAGCGGCGGCGGCGCGCGTCATGCCTCGGCCGGCCTCGCTGAGGCCGAAGCCCGGGATCCGCTCGTACAGCAGGTGATCGGGGTTGTGGACCTCTCCGTGGCGGACGAGGTGCAGGCGCTCGGCAGGCATGCGCCCACGCTACCGTGAACCCATGCGCCGCTTTCCCTGGATCCTTGCCGCCATCATCGATCTCGTCCTGATCGTCGCGTTCGCAGCAATTGGCATGGCGAACCACCACGGGTCGATCCTCCCCGGACTGCTCATCGTGGCCTGGCCGTTCGTCGCCGGCGCCGCGATCGGCTGGCTCGTGAGCCTCGCGTGGAAGGCCCCCGCGCGCCCGCTGCGCTCGGGCGTTCCGATCTGGCTCCTCGCCGTCGGCGCCGGCATGATCCTGCGGGTGCTCACCGGCGGCGGGTTCGCCTGGTCGTTCCTGATCGTCACGCTGCTCGTGCTCGGCGCCTTCCTCGTCGGGTGGCGCGCCATTGCGGCGCTGGTGGCCAGGAGCCGCGCTCGCCGGGCCTGAGCCGCACTCAGCCTCCTCCTACTACAACGCGTAGAATTAGGCCCGTGCCCTCGACAACACTGCTTCGCCGAATCGGCGCCCTCGCGTCGGTCGCGGTTCTCGCGGCGACGCTCGCGGCCTGTGCGAATGACCCGGTCGCCGAGCAGTACCTCTCCGGCGACAACAAGGGATACATCGCCGGCGAGTTCCAGGTGCAGGAGATCGCGCCCGACGATCGCGGGGAGCCCGTCGAGTGGGCCGGCACCACCGAGACCGGTGACGAGCTGTCGAGCGAAGACACCGCGGGCGACGTCACGGTCGTCAACTTCTGGTATGCCAACTGTGCGCCGTGCCGCGTCGAGGCCGCCGACCTCGAGTCGGTCTGGCAGAAGCACCAGGGCGATGACGTGACGTTCGTCGGAGTGAACACCGAGGATCAGCCCGAGGCCGCCCGCGCATTCGCCGACACGTACGGCGTGACGTACCCCAGCCTCATCGACGCCGAGGACGGGGCCGTCAAGCTCGCCTTCGCGGCTGCGACGCCCCTGCAATCGACCCCGATCACCCTCGTGCTCGACCGCGAGGGTCGCGTCGCCGCTCGTATCATCGGCAAGCTCGAGGGGGCGTCGATCCTCGACACCCTCGTCAGCGACATCGTCAACGAGTCGGCGTGAACCTCGCGGACCTCGTCGGCGCCGGATCCCTCTGGGTCGCGCTGCCGATCGCGCTCGCCGCGGGACTGCTGTCGTTCCTCTCGCCATGCGTCCTGCCGCTCGTACCGGGATACCTCGGCTACATCTCCGGAGCCGTCATGCCGCGGCAGAGCGAGGGCGTACTCGCGCCGCGCGGGCGCCTCGTCATCGGCGTGCTGCTGTTCATCGCCGGGTTCACCGTCGTGTTCATGGCGATGAACATCTTCTCGGGCGGCCTGGGAATCTTCTTCCTGCAGTACAACGACATCATCATGCGGGTGCTCGGCGTCGTCATCGTCGTCATGGGTCTCGTCTTTCTCGGCCTGTTCGGGTTCATGCAGCGACAGGCGAAGCCGGTCATGAAGTCGAACCTCGGCCTCGTGGGGGCACCACTTCTCGGCCTGGCCCTCGGCATTGGCTGGGCGCCGTGCATCGGCCCGACGCTCGCCGTCATCATGAGCCTGTCCTGGAACACCGGCGACGTGTGGCGCGCCGCCCTGCTCGGCCTCACTTACTCGCTGGGCCTCGGGATCCCGTTCCTCATCGTCGCGCTCGGGCTCGGGTGGGCGACGAAGTCGCTTTCGTTCATGCGCCGCCACGTGCGCACCGTCAACATCATCGGCGGATCGCTGCTGATCCTGCTCGGACTCCTCATGGTGTCTGGGATCTGGAGCAGGATCATGCTGAGTCTTCAGGGGGTGATCGGCAGTGTCGAACTCCCGATCTGAGTCGGATCCGCAGCGGCCGAGCGATCATTTCGACAGCGTCGAGTCGGACGTGCGGCAGCCGAAGCTCGGCTTCGTCGGCTGGCTGCGCTGGGCCTGGCGCCAGCTCACGAGCATGCGCACGGCCATCGTGCTGCTGCTCCTGCTCGCCGTCGCGGCGATCCCCGGATCCATCTTCCCGCAGCGCACCGCCGATCCGAACGGCGTCACGCAGTGGGAGACCGAGAACCCCGACGCGTACCCGATCGCCGACTGGTTCCAGCTGTTCGACGTGTACTCGTCGGTGTGGTTCTCCGCGATCTACATCCTGCTGTTCGTCTCGCTCGTCGGCTGCATCCTGCCGCGCACGAAGCACCACCTCAAGGCGCTGAAGGCACGGCCGCCCCGCACCCCCGCGCGGCTGAGTCGTCTCGCCGACTTCCGTGAAGAGCGCCTCGAAGCGGATCCCGAAGAAGCGATCGCGCGCGCCGAGAAGCGCCTCAAGCGGCAGGGTTACCGCATCGAGCGGTACGACGCCCGTGGATCCCTCTCGGTGTCGGCCGAGCGCGGATACCTGCGCGAGACCGGCAACCTGGTCTTCCACGCGGCCCTCGTCGGGATCCTCGTCTGCGTCGGTCTCGGCGGTCAGTTCGCGTACACGGGGCAGTCGGTCATTATCGAGGGGTCGACCTTCGTCAACTCGCTCATCAACTACTCGTCGATGAACAAGGGCCGCCTCGTCGCCGACGAGGCGCTCGAGCCGTACGCCGTCACGCTCGACTCGTTCGATGTGTCGTACGTGCCGTTCGGGCAGAACGGCGCGGGTCAGGCGGGCGACTTCCAGGCGAACGTGACGGTGCGCCAGCCGGACGGATCCGCGACGGAAGACACCGTGCGCGTGAACCACCCGCTCGACGTCTTCCACGACTCCATCTACCTGCTCGGCAACGGCTATGCGCCGACGATCACCGTGCGCGACGCCGACGGCGAGATCGTCTTCAGCGACTCTGTGCCGTTCCTGCCGGGCGCCGACAACACCATGACCTCGACCGGTGTGGTCAAGGTGCCGGACGGCCTCGAGGAGCAGCTCGGCCTCATCGGGTTCTTCTACCCGACCCAGGTCGAGCTCGAAACGGGCGCGTTCACATCCGGGTTCGCCGACCTGTACAACCCGGTGCTCACGTTCCGCGCGTACGTGGGCGACCTCGGCATCGACGACGGCACCCCGCGATCCGTGTACACGCTCGACCCGAGCGGCATGGAGGAGATCGCGGGGCCCGATTCGGAGCTCACGTCGCTGGAGCTCGCGCCCGGCGAGACCGTCGATCTGCCCGGCGACCGCGGATCCATCACGTTCGAGGATGAGACGCCGGAAGAAGCCGATGTCTCCGAGATCGGCGCGACCGAATCCGTCAAGCGCTTCGTCTCGCTGCAGGTGCACCACGACGCCTCGAAGATCTGGGTGCTGGGCTTCGCGATCCTCATCGTCGCCGGCCTCATCACCGGTCTGCTCGTTCCGCGCCGACGCCTCTGGGTGAAGGTTACGCCCACCGACGACGGCGTGCGCATCGAATACGCGGGGCTCGCGCGCGGCGAGGATCCCGCAATCCGTCGCGCCGTCGACGATCTCGCCGACGGCCATAAATCCGACCTGACTTCTTAGAATCGATATCATGCCCTCCGATAACGCACTCATGTTCGACACGTGGTCCGTCATCTCGCTCTGGACAGCGATCGCCGTCTACGCGCTGGCGTTCATCTGCTATGCGGTCGACCTCGCCAAGCGGTCGGACGAGTCGATCCGGCAGAAGGATCGCGAGCTCGTGATGGCAGGCGGATCCGGCTCGTCGCCGGCATCGGGCGCTGACGCCGGACAGCCGGTTCCGCACACGAACAACGTGATGGGGCGCATCGCGACGACCCTCACGTGGATCGCGTTCCTGCTGCACCTCGCCGCCACCGTGCTGCGCGGCATCGGCGCCGGGCGCGTGCCGTGGTCGAACATGTACGAGTTCGCGATGACGGCGACCGTGCTGTTCACCGCCGTGTATCTCGGCGTGCTGTTCTGGAAGGACCTGCGATACGTGGGCGCCTTCATGACCGGGCTCGTGACGATCCTGCTCGGTGCCGCGTCACTCCCGGCGATCTACGTGCAGATCACGCCGCTGTCGGATCCGCTGAAGTCGACCTGGCTCGTGATCCACGTCTTCGTCGCGTCGCTCGCGACCGCGTTCCTCGCGCTCGCCTTCGCGCTCAGCGTGCTGCAGCTGCTGCAGACGAGGCGCGAGCGCCGGGTGCGCGAGGATCCGGAGCACGCGGAGAAGAAGAGCCTCCTGCGCACGATCCCGAAGGCGGAGGACCTCGAGTCGCTCGCGTATCGCGTGACGATCATCGGCTTCATCTTCTGGACCTTCACTCTCATCGCGGGCGCGATCTGGGCGCAGGACGCCTGGGGACGGTACTGGGGCTTCGACACGAAGGAAGTCTGGACCTTCATCATCTGGGTGCTCTACGCCGGGTACATCCACGCACGGGCGACGCGCGGGTGGCGCGGCGTGCGCTCCGCGTGGCTCGCGATCGTCGGCTTCGCCGCCGTGCTGTTCAACTTCACGATCGTGAACCTGTTCTTCGACGGCCTGCACGCGTACTCCGGCATCAGCTGATCGAGTCGTAGAAAAGCGCCCTCCGTCATCCGGCGGAGGGCGCTTTTCTGCGCATGAGTGTTGTTTTGGTTGGGATCATGTTGTAACGTCTGGTTTATGTATCAGGCAGAGCGGCTGGATCTCATCGCGCGCGCCGTCCGCGATGCGGGGCGGGTCTCCGTGCGCGACCTCGCCGCGCAGTTCGACATCACGACCGAGACCGTGCGCCGCGACCTGCAGGCCCTCGAGGAATCGGGCGCGCTCCGCCGCGTGCACGGCGGTGCCATCGCGGCCGGACGCGCGAGCCTCGTCGAGCGCGGCGTCGGCGAGCGGCTCGCGCACCGCGGATCCGAGAAGCGATGGATCGCCGAGCGCGCCGCGCTCGCGATCCCCGCGGGGTTCACCGGATCCGTGCTGCTCGACGCGGGCACGACGACCGGCGCGCTCGTGGATCCGCTGCTCGGGCGCATCGGCGGCGGCCGAACGACGGTCGTCACGAACGCCGTCTCGCACGCCGCCGCTCTCGCGGGCCGCGAGGGGATCGAGCTGTCGGTGCTCGGCGGCCGCGTGCGGTCGGTGACCGGTGCCGCCGTCGGAATCGACACGGTGCGGCAGATCGAGGCGCTGCGCCCCGACGTCTCGTTCGTCGGCGCGAACGCGCTCTCGGCCGACTTCGGCCTCAGCACGCCCGACGCGGAGGAGGCCGCCGTGAAGAAGGCGATGGTCCGATCCGCGCGCCGGGTGATCGCGCTCGTCGACTCCTCGAAGCTGGGCGGCGAATCGCTCACCCGCTTCGCGCGGCTCGACGAGATCGACGTGCTCGTGACGGACGCGGAGCCCGATCCGGCGCTCGCCGCAGCCCTCGCCGACAACGACGTGGAGGTGTGGACCCGATGATCGTCACCCTCACCGCGAACCCGGCGCTCGATCGCACGGTCGAGCTTCCCGCGGCCCTGGTCGTCGGCGACGTGCAGGCCGCCGCCGCGATCCGCGAGGACGCGGCCGGCAAGGGCGTGAACGTCGCGCGCGTGCTCGCCGCCGCGGGCGACGACGTGCGCGCCGTGCTGCCGCTCGATCCGGCGGATCCGTATGCTGCGCTCCTCGGGAGGATCGACCACACGGTGGTCCCGATCACGGGCAGTGCGCGCGCAAACCTCACGATCACGGATCCTCACGGCGTGACCACCAAGCTCAACCTGCCGGGGCCGCGCCTCGCGCCGGACACCGCGGAAGAGCTCATCGACGCGGTGGTGGCGGCGAGCGAGGGGGCGTCCTGGCTCGCGCTGTGCGGATCCCTCCCGCCCGGTGCCGGAGACGATTTCTACGTGCGCGTGATCGAGGCCGTGCGCTCGCGGCTTTCTCATCCGCCGCTGATCGCTGTCGACGCGTCGGGGGAGGCCCTGACCCGCGCCGTGGCACACGGTCATCCCGACCTCATCAAGCCCAACGAGATCGAGCTCGCCGAGCTCGCGGGCGTGGCCGTCACCTCCGATCTCGAGGAGGTCTCGCGCATCGCGCGCGCCCTCGTGCCGGCGAAGGTCGGATCCGCGCTCGTCACGCTCGGCGGCGCAGGCGCGCTCTTCGTCGACGCGTCGACCGTTCTGCACGCGACGATCCCTCCGAACGTGCGCGTGCGCTCGACCGTCGGCGCGGGCGACAGCTCGCTCGCCGGCTACCTCCACGCGCACGTCGCGGGATCCGAACCGGGGGCGGCTCTCGTGAGCGCCGTGCGCCACGGATCCGCCACCGCCTCCCTGCCGGGCACGCGCCTCGCGTCGCCCGACGACCTTCCTGCAGGCGACGTCCGCCTCACTCGAGTTCTCTAACCACTGCAAAGGACCAGAGCATGCCCACCATCACCCCGGAACTCGTCAGTCTCGACGACGAGATCGGTTCCGACAAAGAACAGGTGCTGCGCGCACTCTCGGCGCGATTCGTCGCCGAGGGCCGCGCCGGAGACGCCGATGAGCTGTTCGCCGCCGCGTGGGCGCGCGAGGAGCAGGATGCGACGGGCCTGCCCGGCGGCATCGCGATCCCGCACGCCAAGACGGCGACCGTCAACCAGGCGTCGCTCGCGTTCGCGCGGCTCACGCCCGGCGTCGACTTCGGCGGCGGGGATCCGAGCGACATCGTCTTCATGATCGCCGCGCCCGACACGGCGGCCGAGGAGCACCTCGCGGTGCTGTCGCAGCTCGCGCGCCACCTCATGGACGAGGACTTCCTCGCGGCGCTGCGCGCAGCGACGACGGCCGATGAGGTCGTGGGGATCGTGAGCGAGGCGATCGGGGAGGGTTCCGGGGCCGCGCGTGGCGGCGCGGCGGCTGCGGGAGCGGCCGCGGCGGGATCCGCGGGCGTGACCGCAGGATCCGCGCCCGTCGCGACGGATGCCGCGCCGACGGGATCCGCGAAGATCGTGGCCGTGACGGCGTGCGCGACCGGAATCGCGCACACGTACATGGCCGCCGACGCGCTCGCGAAGGCCGCCAAGGAAGCCGGCGTCGATTTCCAGGTCGAGACGCAGGGCTCGAGCGGATACACGCCGCTGGATCCGTCCGTCATCTCCGGCGCGGACGCCGTGATCTTCGCGGTCGATGTTGACGTGCGCGAGCCGGGCCGCTTCGGCGGCAAGCCGGTGATCCGCCGCCCGGTGAAGGCCGGAATCGAGCACGCGGCCGAGCTCATCGACCTCGCGGTCGCGGCGTCGGACGACCCGCAGGCCGAGCGCGTGTCGGGATCCGCATCGACGTCGAACGCCTCCCAGAAGCACGACGAGAGCTGGGGCAAGCGCATCCAGCGCATCCTCATGACCGGCGTCAGCTACATGATCCCGTTCGTCGCGGGCGGCGGCCTGCTGATGGCGCTCGGATTCCTGATCGGCGGATTCGAGATCAGCGGCGTCGCGAACGACATCGTCGTGAGCAACGCGCTCTGGAACCTGCCCGACGGCGGCCTCGCCCAGTACCTGGGCGCCGTGGCGTTCGCGATCGGAAACGCGTCGATGGCGTTCCTCGTGCCGGCGCTCGCGGGATACATCGCGTACGCGATCGCTGACCGGCCGGGCATTGCGCCGGGCTTCGTCGCCGGATCCGTGGCGCTGCTCATGAACGCCGGATTCATCGGCGGAATCGTCGGCGGCCTGCTCGCGGGCCTCGCGGCGTGGTGGCTCGGCAGCCTCAGCGTGCCGAAGTGGCTGCGCGGGCTCATGCCCGTAGCGATCATCCCGCTGCTCGGATCCATCTTCGCGTCGGGCCTGCTGCTGCTCGTGCTCGGCGGACCGATCGCGGCGCTGATGGAGGTCATGACCGACGGCCTGACCAACCTGGCCGAGTCGGGGCTGCTGCCGATCGTCGGCATCATCCTCGGCCTCATGATGTGCTTCGACCTGGGCGGACCGGTCAACAAGGTCGCCTACGCCTTCGCGGTCGCATCTCTCGCGGACGCCTCGCCCGACAACCCGGTGCCGTACTACATCATGGCCGCGGTCATGACGGCCGGCATGGTGCCGCCGCTCGGCATGGCGCTCGCCTCGACGATCCTGGCGCGGGGCAAGTTCACGCCCGCCGAGCGCGAGAACGGCATCGCGGCGTGGCCCATGGGGCTGGCGTTCATCTCGGAGGGGGCGATCCCGTTCGCCGCGGCTGACCCGCTGCGCGTGATCCCGGCGTCGATGCTCGGAGGAGCCGTGACCGGATTCCTGTCGATGCTCCTGCTCGTGGAGTCGCAAGCCCCGCACGGCGGCCTGTTCGTCTTCTTCGCGATCACCCCGCTGTGGGGCTTCGCCGTCGCGCTCGTCGCCGGCACGCTGGCGACCGGTGTCGCGGTCTCGCTGCTGAAGCGCCGCATCGAGGCCTGAGACCGGCCGCCATGTGCACGGGCTGCGCCGCACGATGTGCACGTCAAACGGCGTAACGCCGCGAGATTCCGCGACACATTCTTGCGGCGCCGTCCGCCTCTCGGCATCGTCGAGGCATGAGCACACCGCGCCCGCTCCATTTCAACGCGTTCGTCATGAACACGAACTCGCACATCCAGCACGGTCACTGGCGCCGGCCTGACGCCGGGCAGGTCGATTTCGAAGACGTCGGCGTCTGGATCGACCTTGCGAAGACGCTCGAGGCGGCGAAGTTCGACGCGATGTTCTTCGCCGACGTCACCGGGCACTACGGCGATGCCGATGCTGACTACGAGGTCTATGTGCGGCACGGCCTGCAGATCCCCAGCAACGATCCCACCGTGCTGCTCGGCGCACTCGCGGTGGTCACGGAGCACCTCGGACTCGCGCTCACGTCGAACGTCGCGCAGAACCACCCCTTCAACTTCGCGCGCCAGGTCTCCACGCTCGATCACATCTCGCGCGGACGCATCGCGTGGAACATCGTCACGGGCACGCAGGACAATGGGGCGCGCAACTTCGGGCTGCCGCGACTGACCGATCACGCCGAGCGCTACCGCTGGGCCGAAGAGTACGTCGACGTCGCGTTCAAGCTCTGGGAGGGCTCGTGGGATCACGGGGCCGTCGTGAAGGACAAGGACAGCGGCGTCTACGCCGACGTCACGAAGGTGCACAAGATCTTCCACGAGGGCGAGCGCTACAGCGTCGAGGGGCCGCACCTGCCGTCGCCATCGCCGCAGCGCACGCCCCTGCTGTACCAGGCCGGATCGTCGGAATCCGGACGCCGGTTCGCCGCGCGGAACGCGGAGGCGGTCTTCATCCTCGCCCCGAACCCCGAGGTCGCGAAGTGGCAGATCGACCAGACCCGCGCGCTCGCCGTCGAGAACGGCCGCGAGCCGGGCGACATCAAATTCTTCCAGGGGCTCTCGTTCGTCGTCGGCGATACGGAGGCCGAGGCCGAGGAGAAGGCCGATGAGTTCGAGCGCTGGTCCAGCGCTGAGGGCTTTCTCGCACACACGGCGATCGTCGACCAGGACGGTCGCACCTACCCGCCCGAGACGGAGCTCAAGGACGTCGACACCAACACGTCCAAGGGATTCCTCGAACTGCTGCGTCGCACGATCACCGACCGCGAGCCGACCGTCGCAGATCTCGCGTCTCGGATGACGCGCAACAACCTGGTGGTCGGAACGCCCGAGCAGATCGCCGATCAGCTCGAGCAGTGGCAGCAGGCGGGCGTCGACGGCATCAACGTCGTGAACGCCGTGATTCCCGGATCGTTCGAGGAGTTCGCCGACAGGGTGATGCCGGTGCTCCGCGAGCGCGGCCTCGCTCAGACGGACTACGCGCCCGGCACGCTGCGCGAGAAGCTGTTCGGTACGCCGACGCTCAACGACCGCCACCCGGCTGCGCGCTACCGCGGCGCATTCGCCTGAGCGGATCCGTTGGTGCTGCCAGACACAACCGGCAGCACCAACGGGCGCCGCTACGCCAGCGCCGCGGCGGGCGTCGCGGTGCGGCGCGTCGTGGTCGCGATCAGCGTGGCGACGAAGGCCAGCACAGCCCATACCGCGAGCGCGACGAGGGATCCGCTGATGCCGGCCGACGTCGTCGCGCCGAGGAGGGCGGTCATCGCCGGGGCGGTCGGCAGGAGGCTCGCCAGGTCGGTGAGGAAACCCGGCGTCGTCGAGACGATGCTCACGGCGATCGCGAGCGCGCCGGCGATCGCAGCGAGCCACCGACCGAATCCGCCGAGCACCGCAGCGAGGGCCTGGTGGATCGCGGCGAACGCGATACCGGCGACGGCTGAGACGCCCACGAGGGTCCACGACTGCGACGCCGAGTAGTCTCCGATCCAGACGACGACACCGGCCATGAGCACGCCCTGCACGAGGCCGACGAGGCCTCCCGGCAGGAAACCGCGCGCCGCAAGCGCGAGGGATGAGCGCCGCGAGGTCAGTGCGCGCGAGGTGACGGGACGGAACGCAAGGAAGGTCGCGAGGGATCCGAACCACAGGACGATCGCCGCGAGCAGCGGGATCGCGCCGTCGCCGAACAGCGCGAGGCCGTCATCGTCCGTGCCGACGGGCGCGCGCACGACCGAGGCCAGATCGGCCGCCTCATCGCCCTCGAAGCTCGGCAGCTGCTCGACCGCGGTACCGAGCCCGTCGCCGAGCTCGGTCGCGCCGTCGCCGAGCTGACCGATGCCGTCCGCGAGCTCGCCGGCGCCGTCCGACAGAGCGGTCGCGCCGTCGGCGAGCTGCGCGGTTCCGGATCCGGCGTCGCGCGCCCCGTCGCCCAGCATGCCGATGCCATCGGCGAGCGAATAGGTGCCCGTCATGGCCTGCATCGCGCCGTCGCCGAGCTGGCCGGCGCCGCGCGCGAGGCCCGTCGCTCCGGCGGCGAGTTCGGTCGCGCCCGAGACGAGCGCGGGGGAGTTCTCGGCGAGCTGCGCTGCGCCGTCCGACACTTGCCGCGCGCCGGGTGCGAGCTGCGTCGCGCCGTCGGCGAGCTCTGCCGCGCCGTCAGCGACCGCGGATGCGCCGGGTGCAAGCTGCGCTGCGCCGTCGGCCAGCTGCTGAGCGCCGGGTGCGAGCTGCGTCGCGCCGTCGGCGACCTGGGTCGCGCCATCCGACAGTGCGGATGCGCCGTCGACGAGGGGCGAGACGCCATCGGACAGGGCCGTGGCACCGCCCGCGACCTGCTGCGCACCGGCGTTCGTCTGTGCGGCAGCCTCCGCAAGGCCGGCGGATCCGTCGGCCACGCCGCGCGCGCCGCCCGTCAGCGCGGTCAGCTGCGCGCAGAAGTCGGCGCTGCCGCTGGCGGCCGCACAGCTCGCGGCGAGCTGCTCGAGCCCGGCCGCGACGTCGTTCGACGACGAGGCGAGCCCGGGCTGGTCAGCTGATCCGTTGAGCCCCGCGTCGAGGCCTGCGGTGCCGGTCGCGACGCCGGCAGCGCCGGTCGCGAGCTCCGAGGCGCCCGAGGAGAGCTGCGAGACGCCGTCCGACAGGGCGGTCGCGCCGCCGGCGAGATCCGTCGCTCCCGAGCCGAGCTCGCTCACGCCGTCCGCGACCTGACTCGCGCCGTCCGAGAGGCCCGCGACCCCGTCGGACACCTGGCTCGCGCCGTCCGACAGCCCGGACGCGCCGTCCGCGAGCCCGGCGACGCCACCGGCGACCTGGTCGGCGCCGCCCGCGAGCCCGCCGAGTCCGTCGTCGACCTGTCGCAGACCGTCGGCGAGCGCGGTAGCGCCGCCCGAGAGCTGCCCGGCGCCGTCGGCGAGCGCGTAAGCGCCGTCGGACAGTGCGCCGGTGCCGGCCGCGAGGTCGAGAGCCCCGGTCTCTGCGGAATCGGCGCCCGTCGCGAGCTGTCCGATTCCGTCGCCGAGCTGGCGCACGCCGCCTGCGAGCTCGCCCGCACCGTCACCGAGCTCGGCAGCGCCGTCCTCCGCCGAGGTGGCGCCGTCGGCGAGCTGGGTCGCACCGTCTGCCGCCTCGCCGAGCTGGGAACCCATGTCGCCGAAGCTGACGAAGACGTTCTCGAGCGTCGCCTCGGAAAGAGTCGCGCCCATCGTGTCGGCCGCGATCGACGAGACCTGCTGCATGATCGCGCTATCGAAGATGCGCGCGTCGTCGGCCGTGGATACGTCGATCGTGGCGACGTTCGGGTCGCCCTCACCCTGGAGCGCATCGGCCGACGACATCGCCGCCTCGCTGAATCCTTCGGGAATCGTCACGACCGCCTGGTAGGTGCCGTCGGTCACGCCGTCCGACGCGTCGGACTCGTTCGAGACGACCCAGTCGATGTTGCTGTCGACGTCGTCGGATCCGTCGACGAGGCCCGCTGCGAGCTGGCGGCCGAGCGGGGCGAGCTGGCCGTCGATCTCCGCGCCCTCGTCGAGGTTGACGATCGCGGCCGACATGTTCTCGAGCCGGTCGGTGGGGGTGTTGAGCGCGGCGACGAGCACCCCGCCGATGACGGCGGGCAGCACCAGGACACCGCCGATGGTCAGCCAGGTGACGGGGCGCGTCGTGCGCGCGCGTTCGATGGGCGTGGTCATGCGATCACCTCGGAGACTGCGACGCCCGCGGGCGTCACGTCGAGAACGGACGCGCCGAGCCAGCCGGCGTCGGCGAGAAGGTCGGTTGCGGCATCGGGATCCGCGGCCGTGAGGATCACTGTCAACGGATCCTTCGCGGCGTCCCGGGCATGCCGCAGCGCCGCGAGCATGTCGCTCCGCTCGGCCGGCAGGTCCGCGCTGTCGATGGCGACGATGCGTGCTCTGCCGTCGGCGGCGTCGAGGAGCGACGCCGAACGGTCCGCCCCCGGGAGCGACACGGCGACGTGCGAGCGCACCGCGGATCCGCGTCCGGGAAGCAGGTGCCCCGCCACACGCAATCGGCTGTCCTCGTCGGGCGCGATGCGCCCCGCGACGGCCAGCAGAACGGATCGCGCGGCACGCGGATCGTGAGACGTCACGACCAGCGCGTCGCCCCGCGCGACGCGCATGCTGACGTCGGACACGAGCCGCTCGTCGCCGATCGTGATCGCGAGGTCGTCAGCCGCGATCACCGACGGTTCCTCGGAGGAGGGCCAGTGCGCGAGCTGGTCTTCGCGCTCGACCGCCTCGCCCTCGATGTCGAAGTGCGGCAGGCGCTTCTCGAGCCATGCGGGCATCCACCACGCGTGCTTGCCGAGCAGCGCCATGATCGCGGGAACGAGCGTCATCCGGATGACGAATGCGTCGACCGCGATTCCGACGGCGAGCGCCAGGGCGATGGGTTTGATGTTGATGTCGCCCTCGGGCACGAACGCCGCGAACACGGCGAACATGATGACGGCGGCTGCCGTGACGACGCGGGCCGAGGCCGCGTAACCGCTCTTCACGGAGTCGACGGCGACCTCGTGCGTGGCGCCGCGCTTGCGAGAGCCGTGCACATAGTCCTCCCGCATGCGAGAGACGAGGAACACCTCGTAGTCCATCGCCAGGCCGAACAGCACGCCCATCACGACGATGGGCATGAACGCGATCACCGGCCCCGTCTTCGAGACCTGCAGCAGATCGGCGCCCCAGCCGAGCTCGAACACCATGGCGACCACGCCGAACGCGGCGACGATCGACAGCAGGTATCCCACGGCGGCCTTGAGGGGAACCCAGATGGACCGGAACACGATCATCAGCAGCACGAAGCTCAGCCCGACCACGAAGATGCCGAACGGCAGCAGCGCCTGACCGAGCTTCGCCGACACGTCGATCGCGACGGCGGTGAAGCCAGTGACGGTGAGGTCGATGCCGAACTCGTCGAGCCATTCGTCGTGATGCGCGCGCAGCTCGTGCACGACCTCGGTCGTCTCAGGATCGGACGGGCCCGCCTCGGGGATGATCTGCACGATGCCGGTGTCGGCCGTCTCGTTCGGGGTCGCCATCGCGACCTCCTTGACGCCGTCGATGTCCTCGACGGCTTCGGCGAGATCCTCCATGAGACCCACGGGATCGTCGCTCGTGATGATCGAACCGGTGAGGATCAGCGGGCCGTTGAAGCCCTCGCCGAAGTGCTCGCCGGTAAGGTCATACGCCTGGCGCGCCTCGCTGTCCTTCGGGAGCGAACCGGCGTTCGGCAGCGCGAGCCCGAGCTGCGTCGCGGGCAGCGCGATGACGCCGAGCCCGATGACGACCGCTATCGTCGTAACGATCGGGTGCTTCGTGACCATGCCGACCCAGCGCTTCGCGAAGCCCTTGCCCTTCTTCTCGCGACGCGGCGGGCGCCCCGACGCGCGGTGCTTCACGAAACCGAGCAGCGCGGGCGTCAGCGTGATGGCGATCGCGACCGCGACGGCGACCGCGACGGCCGCCGCGATTCCCATGGTGGTGAGGAACGGGATCCCCGCGAAGCCCAGACCGATGAGCGCGATCAGCACAGTGACGCCCGCGAAGACGACAGCGGATCCGGCGGTGCCCGTCGCGCGCGCCGCGGCGTCTTCCGGCGCGACGCCGTCGCGCACCTGATCCTGATGCCGCGCCGCGATGAACAGGGCGTAGTCGATGCCGACCGCAAGCCCGAGCATGAGTGCGAGCAGCGGGGTGGTGGCGCTGACGTCGGTGAACGCCGTCGCGGCGACGATGCCGAGCAGTGAGACGCCGACGCCGATCAGGGCGACCGCGAGCGGCAGGCCGGCCATGACGAAAGCGCGGAACGTCACGATCAGCACGATCAGGGCGATGAGCACGCCGACGCCCTCGGTCGGGGTGATGGTGGGCAGCTCGGTCGCGAACAGGTCGCCGCCGAGCTTCGTCGTGGATCCGTCCGGCAGGTCGTCGGCGAGCTCGTGCACGCGGTCTTCGATCTGCTGCTTCACGTCGTCGGAGATCGTCGTCGACTGGCCTTCGAGCTGCAGCTGGGCGATCGCGGCCGATTCGTCGTCGTTGACGAGTCCGTCGACGAGGCCGTCGTAGGGGCTCGTCGCGCTCGACATGCTCGGGACATCGGCGAGGTCGTCGACGGCCCGTTCGATCGGCTCCTGGTAGGCATCGTCGTTCACGCTGTCGCCGTCTGCGGCGACGACGATGAACTGCGCCGCCGTGCCCGACACCTGCGGGAACGTGCGCTCGAGCTGCTCGATCCCGTCCTGCGCTTCGGTACCGGGGATCGTGATCGAGTCATCGAACCCCTTGTTCATGCCGAGCGCCGCCGCGCCCATGACGAGCAGCAGCAGGATCCACGAGCCGATGACCCGCCAGGGGTGGCGGTAGGACCATCGGCCGAGAGAGGACAGGAGGGTGGACATAGAGGAGCCTCCGAGGGGGTCGATACAGATGTGTATCCAATACAGAAGTGTATCGTAGCGACCGTGACCGACTCCCGAACTCAGCATCCGCCCAGCCCGCGCAGCCGCGAGTCGACGCGCGCGCGCCTGCTCGATGCGGCGGCCGAGGTCTTCGCCGAGGTGGGGCTCGGCGAGGCCTCCGTCGAGCGGATCTGCGAGCGCGCCGGATTCACCCGGGGCGCGTTCTACTCGAATTTCGCGTCGAAGGACGAGATGTTCCTGGAGCTCGCGACCGTCGTCGCCCGCGAACGCGTCGACGTCGTTCGCGCTCGGATCGGCGAGATCAGCACCGCCGGAGAGTTCAATCCGCAGGGCGCCGACGTGCGCGTCATCATCCACGCGCTCGAGGTCGTCGGCGACGACCGGCTGTCGACCCTGCTCATGAACGAGATCAGCATCCGCGCGATGCGCGATCGTGAGTTCGCGGCTGCCTACCTCGATCAGACCGGCGAGATCACAGAGGAGATCGTGCAGCTCATCGGCGAGATCGTCGACTCGAAGAATCTCGAGCTGCGCGTGCCGACGCACGACGCGGCGCGCATCATCGTCGGCGTATGGGCGGATGCCTCCGCGCGGTGCGCGATGTCAGGCCTCTCGGCCGAGGAGACCGCGGTCACTCGCACCCGCGAGCTCGGTCAGATCGTCGACCTCGTGCTCGGTCGCCGGTCCTCGAGCACCGCGTAGCAGTCGCCGATCCGTCGCTTCCACCAGGCCGTCCTGTCCGGCGATGCCGCGTGGCGATCGAGCAGCTCGGCGCTCGGCGCGACCCGCTGAGCGGTGACGGCACCGTCGTGCGGGATCAAGCGGTCCGGCGTCACGTCGGCGGCCAGGAGCGCGGCCGTTCCGAGGCCGCAGTCGTGATCGAGGGCGGGCAGCGCGGCGGCGAGGAGCGCGCCCTGCGCGAGGCCGACGCTGGTGTCGATCGCCGAGGAGACGACGGCCGCCAGGCCCGCCTGCTCGACGATGTCGAGGGCTCGACGGGCGCCGCCGAGCGGCTGCGCCTTGATGATGACGATGTCGGCGGCGCCGGCGCGCGCGACCGCCAACGGATCCTCCGACTTGCGCACCGATTCGTCGGCGGCGAGCGGCAGATCCCACTTGCGCAGCCGATCGCGCAGCTCGGCGAGTTCGGCCACGCTCGCGCACGGCTGCTCGGCGTACTCGAGATCGAACTCCGCGAGCGCGTGCAGTGCGCGCTCGGCCTCGTCGACGTTCCAGCCCGCGTTGGCGTCGACGCGGATCCGGCCCTCCGGCCCCAAAAGATCTCGCACGGCGGCGACGCGGGCGATGTCGTCGTCGAGGCTCTGCCCGGCCTCGGCGACCTTCACCTTGGCCGTGCGGCACGCGCCGTACCGCGCGAGCACGCCGGACACCTCGGCGGCGGGCACCGCGGGCACGGTGGCGTTCACGCCGATCCGGGTGCGGTGCGGTGCGGGCTGCGGCTCGTACGCGAAGTCGATCGCGGCGGCCAGCCACGTGCTGGCCTCGCCGGCGCCGTACTCGAGGAAGGGCGAGAACTCGCCCCAGCCCTCCGGCCCCTCGAAGAGTGCGGCCTCGCGGTGGTCGACGCCGCGGAAGCGGGTGACGAGCGGAAGCGAGACGACCCGGAGCGAGGAGAGGATCTCGGCGAGCGGAGGCAGCGGTGCGGTCGACATGGTCCCATCCTGCCGTGAGAGGCGGTTGTTTCGCGCGTAGGGTGTGATCGTGACTGTCTCCGACCTCTTCGACCCCGCCCTATGGGCGCGTGCTCCCGGATCCGACGACTACCGCGACATCACCTCGCACGTGTCGCTCGACGGGCGCATTGCGCGGATCGCGATCGATCGCCCCGAGGTGCGCAACGCGTTCCGCCCCGGCACGGTCGACGAGCTGTACCGAGCCCTCGAGATCGCCCGCACCGACTCGAAGATCGGGTGCGTGCTGCTCACCGGAAACGGCCCGAGCGCGAAGGACGGCGGTTGGGCGTTCTGCTCGGGCGGCGACCAGCGCATCCGGGGGCGCGACGGTTACAAGTACTCCGACGACGAGACCTCCGTGTCAGATCCCGCGCGCTCGGGGCGGCTGCACATCCTCGAGGTGCAGCGCCTGATCCGCTTCATGCCGAAGGTCGTCATCGCGGTCGTGCCCGGCTGGGCGGCCGGCGGCGGGCACTCGCTGCACGCGGTGTGCGACCTGACGATCGCGTCGCGCGAGCACGGCAGGTTCAAGCAGACCGACGCCGATGTCGGCTCCTTCGACGCGGGCTACGGATCCGCGTACTACGCCAAGCAGATCGGCCAGAAGCTCGCGCGGGAGGTGTTCTTCCTCGCCGAGGAGTACTCGGCCGACCGCGCCTACGAGATGGGCGCCGTGAACCGGGTCGTCGCGCACGAGGATCTGGAGCGCGAGGCGATCGGGATGGCCCGCACGATCCTCACGAAGTCGCCCACGGCGATCCGCATGCTGAAGTACGCGTTCAACGCGACGGACGACGGCATGGTCGGCCTGCAGATGTTCGCGGGCGAGACGACCCGCCTCGCGTACGGCACCGACGAGGCCGTCGAGGGCCGCGATGCGTTCCTCGAGAAGCGCGACCCCGACTGGTCGAGCTACCCGTACTACTACTGAGGCGGCTGCTCGGTCTCGGCCGGGCGCAGGGTGCGGCGGCTGACGAACCGCACGACGAGCACGACGGCGACCGCGACCAGAACGCCGAGCAGCGCCCAGCCCCAGCCCGTGCCCGTGAACGCGGCCACGGCGGCCAGCCAGCCGGCGAAACCGATCGTCGAGTAGATGGTCGCCCATGCGGCGACGCCGGGCAGCTGCGCGATCGTGAAGCGCGGCCAGGGAATGCGCACGAGGCCGGCGGCGACGAGCACCGCGGTCTGCAGGCCGACCGTCAGGTAGCACAGCGGCACGGCGATAAGGCCCACGCGCTGGACGACGGTGCGCCCCGCGCGGGTGCTGTCGCCGTTGAGCCAGGCCTTGAGCCGCGCCCACCAGCCGTCGCCCTTCACGCGCGTGGCGGCGCCCGACGCGCCGCGCCCGAGCCAGTACGTGCCCTGCCCGCGCAGGAGGCCGACGACGAACAACAGGATCCATGCGGCGGCGAAGGGGAAGTCCCGGAGAATGGCGTCCATCAGGCAGGCGCGCCAGCGGTGTTCTCAGACATGTACTCCTCCTGAGATCGCATGGTGAGGTATGCCTTACTTTATCGCGACATCGGCTGAATGGGCTGTCAGCGTCGGGAGAAGAGCCGCGGCGGCGGATACTGGAACGAGACGAAAGGCGGTCACGTGAAGCTCGAGCGCATCGAGAGCGCGGATCCTCGCGACGTTCTGCGCGCGGTCCGCGGCGCCGTCCTCGGCGCGGGGCCCGCGATCGCGCTCGGCGGCGGGGCCGATTCGCCGCGCGAGGTGCCGGCCGGAACGGGCATCGTTCTGACGACCTCCGGATCTACGGGCGTTCCCAAGTCGGTCGCGCTGTCGCGCTCGGCGCTGATCTCGTCGGCGATGGCGACGGCGGCGCGGATCGGGGAGGGACACTGGCTGCTGCCGCTGTCGGGCGGGTACATCGCCGGGGTGCAGGTGATGGTGCGCGCGCTCGTCGCGGGCCGCGATCCGGCGGTCCTCGCGGGCCGCTTCTCGGCCGAGGCGTTCGCGCATGCCGCGAGCGGAATGCGATCCTTCGCCGACGGCCGGCGCGTGCCGGCCTACACCTCGCTGGTGCCCGCGCAGCTCCAGACGCTCGTCGAGGCGGGGGAACACGACGCTGGGGTCGCGGCCGCGCTCGCGTCGTTCGAGGCGATCCTCGTCGGCGGACAGCGGCTTCCCGACGCGCTGCGCGAGCGGGCGATCGCGCTCGGCGCGCGACCTGTGCGCACCTACGGATCCACCGAAACGAGCGGCGGCTGCGTCTACGACGGCGTGCCGCTCGACGGCGTCTCGGTGCAGGTCGCGGACGGAGAGCTGCGGATCTCGGGGCCGAACCTCGCCGACGGCTACCTCGACGACCCCGAGCGCACCGCCGCGACCTTCGTGGCAGGCGCCGACGGATCCCGCTGGTACCGCACGGGCGACGCCGGATCCGTGATCGACGGCACCGTCGCCGTCACGGGCCGCATTGACAACGTCATCATCTCGGGCGGCGTCAACGTCTCGCTCGACCGCGTCGAGCACGTCGTGCGCGAGCTCCTGCCCGACGCGGTCGTCGTCGCGGCGCCGCACGAGCGCTGGGGGGAGACGCCCGTCATCGTGACGACCGGATCCGCCGACGTGCTCGAGGCTGCGCGCGCCGCCGTCGAGCGCGAGATCGGCAAACCCGCGCGCCCCGACCGCATCGTCACGATCCCCGACCTTCCGCGGCTGCCCAGCGGCAAGCCCGACCGCCGCGCGATCCGAGAGATCGTGCGCGCCGATGGCTGATCTGACGTACGACGCCGTCGGGGCGACGCGGGGAACCCCGCCCGCGGGCTTCCGGGCGATCGACCGCGCGGCGCTGATCGGGCACGGCGACGACTGCTTCCGCGCGGCGGTCGATCAGACGATGCGCTGGGGGCTGCAGCGCGGATCCGGTATGCGCGTCACCGCCGCCGACCGCGCGGTGCGGGATGGGGACGAAGTGGGCCTGCGGATCCCGCTCTGGCCGCGCGAGGTCCCCTGCCGCGTCGTGTACGTCGTCGACGAGCCGGACGTCGCGGGATTCGCGTACGGCACGCTGCGCGGGCATCCGGAGAGCGGCGAGGAGGCGTTCCTCGTCGAGCGCCGGCCAGACGGGTCGGTCTGGACGCGGATCCGCGCGTTCTCGAGGCCGTCCGGCCCGCTCATCTGGCTCGGCTACCCGCTCGCCCGCCTTCTCCAGGAGGTCTACACGCGCCGCTACCTGCGGGCCCTGCGCGCCTGAGGGCTCCGCGGGTTCCCGCGTACGATGGTCTCTCGTGGCGAAGAATCAGAAACACGTGAGCGGAAACCCGGCGAAACGGAGCACGGTGGCGAGGCCCGCCGCCAAACCTGTGACCCTCGGCGACTGGATCGGTGCGGCGCGACTGCGCACGCTGCCGCTCGCCATCACCCCCGTCGTGATCGGCACCGGCGCGGCCGTGGTCGCCGACGGACATCGCACCTTCCACTGGGTCATCGCCCTGTTCTGCCTCGCCGTCGCGGTGTTCCTGCAGATCGGCGTGAACTTCGCCAACGATTACTCCGACGGTGTCAAGGGCACCGACGACTTCCGCGTCGGGCCCGCGCGCCTGACGGCGTCGAGGCGGATCCCGGCGAAGACCGTGCTGACGGTCGCGCTGACGTTCTTCGGCCTCGCGGCGCTCGCCGGGCTCGCGATCGTCATCCGCACGGGCCAGTGGTGGATGCTCGCCGTCGGTGCCGCGTGCATCGTGGCCGCCTGGTTCTACACCGGCGGAAAGCGACCCTACGGATACAACGCCCTCGGCGAGGTGTTCGTGTTCATCTTCTTCGGGCTGGTCGCGACGCTCGGCACCACGTGGGTGCAGGCGCTCTTCCTGCCGCAGGAGGCGTGGTTCGGCGCCGTCGCCGCCGGGTTCTTCGCCTGCGCCGTGCTGCTTGCGAACAACCTGCGCGACATCGAGCAGGACCGCGCCGCAGGCAAGCGCACGTTGTCGACGTTCATCGGCCCGCTCGGCACGAAAATCCTCTACACGGTCTTCGTCGTCGCCGCATATGCGATCGCCGGCTACGTCGCGCTGTTCTATCCCGCGGCGTGGCTGAGCCTGTTCGGCCTCGTCGCCGGCGGCCCCGCGCTCGTGATCATCTGGGCGCACAAGACCCCGCGCGAGCTGGTGATGGCTCTCGCCCTCACCTCGATCAGCTCACCGATCTACGGAATCTTCCTCGCCTGGGCCTTCATCGGTTAGGGCCTCGTTCGCCTGATCCTCGATGTCCTCGTCGACCTCGCGCTCGGTGACCTTCGTGCGGCGCTTCTGGCGGTTGTAGATGCCCTCGGACATCTCGCCCCGCGGCTTCTGCAGGAAGATGATCGACAGGCTCAGGCCGATCAGCGCGGCGAAGAGCACCGCGAGCCACCACATGCCCCAGAACGCGGGGAACAGCATCATGATGCCGAGCGGCACCAGGAAGAACGCGAGCCGGAGCAGGGTGAACAGAACGACCGAGCGAGATTTCACGCTCCTCATGCTAGTTCTTGCCCGCTAGGACACCGCTGACAGGAAGTCCTTCGTGCGCTGCTCCTGCGGATTGTCGAAGATGTCGGACGGGGCGCCCTCTTCGACGATGCGGCCGCCGTCGAACATCAGCACACGGTTCGAGACGTCGCGCGCGAACTGCATCTCGTGGGTCACGATCAGCATGGTGACGTCGGTCGTCTCGGCGATCTTGCGAAGGATCCCGAGAACCTCGCCGACGACCTCGGGGTCGAGAGCGCTCGTCACCTCGTCGAGCAGCAGGATCTCCGGATCCATCGCGAGGCAGCGCGCGATCGCCACGCGCTGCTGCTGACCGCCGGACAGCGAGGTCGGGTGTGCGTCGGCCTTGTCGGGCAGGCCGACCTGCTCGAGAAGCTCGTGGGCACGGCGCTTGGCGTCGGCCTTCGAGATCCCGAGCACGTGCACGGGGGCCTCCATGATGTTCTCGAGCACGGTCATGTTCGGGAACAGGTTGAACTGCTGGAACACCATGCCGATGCGCTTGCGCATCTGCGAGCGGTGCTTGTCCTTGAGGGCGACGCGCTTGCCGTCCTTCTCGATGTGCGTGAGCGGCTTGTCGTCGATCAGGATGTAGCCGTCCTGCGACTCCTCGAGCGTCATCACGAGCCGAAGGATCGTGGTCTTCCCCGACCCGGAGGGGCCGATGAGCGTGACGCGGTCGCCCTTGCGCACGGTGAAGTCGAGGCCGTCGAGCACCGTGTGGTCGCCGAAGCGCTTCACGATGCGGTTGAAGCGGATCGCGGGCGTCTCGCCCTCGGCGAGCTCGATCGCGCCGGTGTGGGTGAAGGAGTCAGTAGGCAAGGCGCTTCTCCAGACGGTTGATGAGAAGTGAGGTGGGGTAGCTGGCGATGAGGAAGAGCACGCCGGCCACGATGAACACCTCGGTGAAGCGGAAGTGATCGGCACCGTATGCGCGTGCGGCACCGACCATGTCGATGACCGACACGGCAACGAGGAACGGGGTCTCCTTGAACATGGAGATCACGTAGTTGCCGAGTGCGGGCACGGTGGCGCGCACGGCCTGCGGGATGATCACTGAGATCCAGGTGCGGCCGGGCGACATGCTGAGCGCGGTCGTGGCCTCCCACTGGCCGCGGGGCACCGAGTCGATGCCGGCGCGGTAGACCTCGGCCATGAAGGTGGCGTAGTGCACGCCGAACACGGCGATGCCGACCATGAGGGGCGACCAGCTCGTGAGCGCGTAGTACATGAACAGCAGTTGCACGACGAGCGGCGTCATGCGGATGAAGTTCATCAGGAAGGTGACGATGCGCGAGATCGGCTTCGGCGCGCTGCGGCGCACGAGGGCGATGACGAGCCCGAGCACGATGGCGATGGCGCTGCCGACGATGGTGACGACGAGCGTCACCTTCACGAAGGCCATCAGCATGTCGGGCAGCGATGCCCACACGTGATCCCAGTTCCAGAGCGAGGTGTCGATCATGCGCTCACCGCCTGTCGGCCGAGCTTATGCACAGCGCGCTTCTCGAGTCCGTTCATGAAGAGCATCAGCAGGTAGGCGAGGATGAAATAGATGACGAGGGCGATGCCATAGGCGAAGTACACGCTCGTCTCGACGCGCAGCTTGTTGAACACGGCGGTGAGGTCGACGATCGTGATCGTGTAGACGACGGCGGTGCCCTTCAGCAGCTGGATCAGCAGGTTGTTCAGCGACGGGATCATGAGCGCCCACGCCTGCGGGAAGATGATGCGCCACATGCGCTGGGTGCGCGTCATGCTGAGCGCGGTCGTCGCCTCCCACTGGCCGGGGGCCACAGAGTTGATCGAGCCGCGCACGACCTCCGCGGCGTACGCGCCGTAGTTGAGTCCGAGCGCCAGCACGCCGACGAAGATCGGGTTCAGCTGCATGTAGAACGGCGGCAGCGGCAGCACGAAGAAGAAGAAGAACAGCTGCACGACGAGCGAGGTTCCGCGGAACAGCTCGATGATGATGCGTGCCGCGCCCCGGAGAATGATGTTGTCGAATCGCGCGACGAGGCCGAGCACGATGGCGATGACGAACGCCAGAAGGGCGCCGCCGAGTGTCAGCACCACGGTGATCAGAAGACCATCGAGGAGCTGCGGCAGCGCCCTTCCGAACGCGTCGAGGTAATTGCTCACGAGAGGCTGCGCCTACTGGAAGTCTTCGAGGTCGCCCGCGCACAGCTGCTCGGTGGTGAGGTCAGCCGGCGGCAGGTTCTCTGCGGAGAAGCCGAACGGCTCGACCAGGTCGAGGTAGGACTGCTCGTCGCCCGTGATGTTCGCGAGCTCCTCGTTGTACGCGTCGAGAAGCTCGGAGTCGGCGGGGCGGAACACCGTGGCGCCGGCACCGATCTGCTTGACGCCATCGATCTCCTGCACGAACGGGCCGGTCGTCTCGACGTCGTCCATGTCCTTGGTCATCCAGTCGAGCGACACGGCGGTCAGCGCGAGGGCGTCGGCGCGGCCGGCCTGGATGTTCTCGATGCCCGACGAGATGGTGTCGACCTGGATGATGTTGTCGTAGCCGCCGAGCGACTCGACGTAGCCGTCCTCGATCGCGCCCGACTGCACGGCGAGCTTGACGTCGCCGTCCGTCGCGAGAACCGAGTCGAGGTCGGTGAGGCCGTCGGGGTTGCCCGCCGGCACCGCGAGCGTGGTCGTGTACATGATCTCGGGATCGCTGAACGCTGCCTCTTCGCAGCGCTCCGGCGTGATCGACATGCCGGCGCTGACCGCGTCCCAGCGGCCCGCGTTGAGTCCGGGAATCAGGTTGTCCCACGCGACTTCTTCGACCTCGATGTTGTCGACGCCGAGCGCGGAGAAGATCTCCTTGTGCATCGCGATCGTCGCGCCGGTCGGCTCGTCCGATTCGTCGACCCACGAGTAGGGCTGTTCGCTGGCGATGGCGAGGGTGATGGATCCCTCGTCCTGGATCTTCTGGAGCGTGCTGACGTCTTCGTCGCCGCCACTGCTCGGTGCGGTCGACGTGCAGCCCGCGAGTGCGAGCGCGGCGACACCGATCCCCGTGACGGACGCGGTCGTGAGAGTGCGTCGATTCATCGTGATTCCCCTTAGGTGTGATTGCTGCAGGACCCTCCTACGGTGTCACAATGTGGAAGGTGGTGCAATCCGATTGTCTTTTTGTCGACAACAGGACAGAGTAGTGCGGGTGAGACAATGTGATCGTGAGAGAGCTCCTGGGCAAGAGGAAGGGTGACGTGGTGCAGCCCGTCACTCGGTTCTATTCGGCGCGGTCGGTCGTGCCGGTATCGCGCATGTCAACGGTCGATCTCATCGTGATCGAGCTGCGCAAGGCGATCCTCGCGGGCGACCTGTCGGTCGGCGCCCCGCTCGGCGAGGTCGAGATCGCGGCCCAGCTCGGCGTCAGCCGCGGCCCGCTCCGCGAGGGCGCGCAGCGGCTCGTGCAGGAGGGGCTGCTCGTCTCGATCCCCGGCCGCGGGCTGCGCGTGCGCCGCATCGGCGCCGACGAGGTGCCCGACCTCTATGAGGCGCGCCTCGGGCTCGAGGCCCATGCGGCCCGCCGGCTCGCCCAGCGCCCGAACGCGACGGAGACGGCCGAGCTCGAGGCGTGCCTCGCCCGCCTCGTCGCCGTGAGCGCGGGGGAGGCTCCCGCCCCGATCGGCGACGCGGACCTCGAGTTCCATCGCCAGCTCGTCGACCTCGTCGGATCGCGGCGGCTGTCCGCGCGGATCTCGACGCTGCTCGCCGAGACGCGCATCGCGAGCTTCAGCGCGAAGAGCGGCTACCAGGTGCGCCGCTCCGTCTCACCGACATATCGCGAGCTCATCGACGCGATCGTCGCGGGCGACGGCGACGCGGCGGCCTTCGCGCTGTCGCGGCAGTTCGAGGCCGCCTCCGCACGCCTCACGGGGGAGGACGACTCCGCCGACACCGTCGAGGTGCCGATCCTCGACGAGCCGCTCTCGTTCACTCGGATCGAGTCGATCGAGTAATGGGTCACAGGCGACTCATCGCGTGCCGGAATAGACTGGTCACGTGGCACGAATTCTGATTCCGCTGGCTTTCGTCGCGGTTGCGTTCTGGGTGGTGAGCATCGTCGATTGCGCGATGCAGCCCGAGGCTCGACACCGTGGCGCTTCGAAGCGCGTCTGGGTGCTGATCACCGTCGTTCCGGTCATCGGCGGAATCCTCTGGTGGACCATCGGCCGCGCGCGTCTCGACCAGATGAAGCAGGCCGAGCCGCCCGTCATATCCCCGGATGACGACCCGCGCTTCGTGGCGTCCGACGAGCGGATCCGCCGCCTGGAGGAGGAGCTCGCGATGCTCGACGTCGAAGACGCCTTCCGCGCCGACGACGCTCCCGGGCACGACGAGTCGGACGACGATGAGCCCGACGAGCCGGATGAATCGGACGAGCCCGACGACCCGCGCGATGCCCGCGGCTGATTCGCCCGCGACCGAGGCCGCATGCGTGCTCCTCGATGCGCTCGTCACGCTCGGGGTACGCCACCTCATCGTCAGCCCCGGATCCCGTTCGCAGGCGCTCGCCCTCGCGGCGGCCGAGCTCGAGCGGCAGCAGCGGATCACGCTGCACGTGCGGCTCGATGAGCGCTCCGCCGGGTTCACCGCGCTCGGGATCGGGCGCGAGACCCGCACCCCCGCGGCCGTGATCTGCACGTCGGGAACGGCCGTGGCGAACCTGCTGCCGGCCGTGCTCGAGGCCCATCACTCGGGCGTCCCGATGATCCTGCTGACCGCCGATCGTCCCCCCGAGCTGCGGGGCGTCGGCGCGAACCAGACGACAGATCAGCCGAGCATGTTCGGATCCGCGACCCGCCTCGCGGTCGACGCGCCGGTTCCCGAGGGATCCGTTCGCGAGTTCCGGGACCTCGCCGTGCGCGCGTTCGTTGCGTCGGCGGGGGAGTCCGTTCAGGGCGTCGCGCACCTCAACCTGCCGTTCCGCGAGCCGCTCGCGGGAGCGATTCCGGAGTGGTTCGCCGCGGGTGCGCCGCGGGATCCGGACGCCGTCGTCGGCGACGCGCGCGCGCTCCTGCCGGATCCGCCCGCGCCGCTCGTGCTCGAGCGCGGACCGCGCACCGTCATGGTTGCGGGCGCCGACGCGGGCGAGGACGCGGCGATTCTCTCCGAGCAGGGCGACTGGCCGCTCATCGCCGAGATCGTGAGCGGCTCGCGCTACGGGCGCCACGTCGTCAACCGCTACCGAGAGGCCCTCGGAGAGCCGTCCCTCGGCGGTCGGATCGAGCGGGTCATCGTCGCGGGGCACCCGACGCTGAGCCGGGAGGTGACGCGGCTGCTGTCGCGCCCGGACATCGACGTCATCGCGCTCGAGGCGACGAACGAGCCCCTGAACTTGAACGGATCCACCCGCGCCGCCGGCGCCGTGTCCGTGGCCGCGGGCGAGGCCGATCGCGCGTGGAGCGCCGCGTGGGCGCGATTCTCCGACGCGCACGCGGTCGACCTGACGCCGCCCGCGCCCGATTCCGTCGGGCTGGCCTCGACGGATCCGCAGACCCGACTCGCCGCCGTGCGGGCCGAGCTCGATGCCGTGCGCACGAAGCTCGACCGCGCGCTGCTCGTGGAGGGCGTCTGGCGCGCGACGTGGCCGCACGACCGGCTGGTGTTCGGATCCAGCCGCCTCGTGCGCGTGGCCGACGACGTGCTGCCCGGCAAACGCGTCCCCGTACACGCCAACCGCGGGCTCGCCGGCATCGACGGCACGATCGCGACGGCGATCGGCGCGGCCCTGTCGAGCCCTGATACCGGCGTGACGCGGGTGCTACTCGGCGACCTGGCGTTCCTGCACGATGCGGGATCGCTGCTGATGCCCGACGGAGAACCGCGCCCGCGGATCCAGGTCATCGTGGGCAACGACGGCGGCGGTACGATCTTCGACGGCCTCGAGGTGGCCGGCGTGGCGTCCGAGTCAGCGATGGCGCGGGTGCAGCTGACGCCGCACACCGTCGACCTGTCGGTCCTCGCCGCGGCCTACCGGTGGGAGTACGCGCGGGCGACGACGAGATCCGAGCTCGACACGGCGCTGCTCGCGCCCGTCGCGGGCCCGCAGCTCATCGAGGTGCCGCTGGAGCGGTGACGACATACGGCAGGATGGATCCATGACTTCGCCCCGCCGTATCGTGCTCGCTCCCGACAGCTTCAAGGGATCCATTTCGGCCGCCGATGCGGCCGTCGCGATCGCCGAGGGCTGGGTGCGCACGTCGCCCGCGGACGCCTTCGTGTTCCGGCCGATGGCGGACGGCGGCGAGGGCACGCTCGACGCGTTCGAGAAGGCCGTTCCCGGCGCTCAGCGCATGGCGGTTCGGGTGACGGGGCCCGCGGGCGCCCCGATCACGGCCTCGTGGTTGAAGCTCCCGGCCACCGACGAGCTTCCCGGGGGGACGGGTGTTGTCGAGCTGGCCAACACGTCGGGCATCGAGCTGCTGGGCGAGGCGCGCCGCGGATCCGACGCGTCGACGCTCGGATTCGGTCAGGCCATCGCGGCGGCTCTCACGGCCGGCGTCTCGCGCCTCATCCTCGGCATCGGATCGAGCGCCTCGACTGACGGCGGCGTCGGCGTGCTCACGGCGCTCGGCGCACGGTTCGTCAACGACTTCGGCGCGTCGGTGTCGCCCGGTGCGACCGGTCTCGACGAGGTGGATTCGGCCGAGCTCACCGCGCTCCGGCCGCTGCCCGCGGGCGGCGTGCAGGTGCTGAGCGACGTCACGAACCCGCTCACGGGATCCGACGGCGCGGCGGCGGTCTTCGGGCCGCAGAAGGGCCTCGACGACGCGCAGATCGCGCGCGCTGATGCGGGGCTGGGCCACCTGGCGGAGGTCCTCGGCGCGACCGAGCTCGCCGCGCGCCCCGGCGCGGGCGCGGCGGGCGGTACGGGCTTCGGTCTGCTCGTGTGGGGAGCCGAGCTGGTGCCGGGATCCGCCGCGATCGCCGAGCTGACGGGCCTCGCCGCCGACATCGCCTCGGCGGACCTCGTGGTCACCGGCGAGGGGCGATACGACGGCCAGTCGGAGGCCGGGAAGGCCCCCGCCCACGTCGCCCAGCTCGCGCGGGACGCAGGCGTTCCGGTGCAGCTCGTCGCTGGTGCGATCGATGCGGATGCCTCGGCGTTCGCGGCCGCCGCTTCGCTGACGGAGCTGGCGGGATCCTCGACCGCGGCCCTCGCGGACCCGGCGCGCTACCTCCGAGACGCGGGCGAACGCCTGGCCGGCTGACTGCCGAACCATGTCCCGCTCGGCGCTGTCGTTCGGGCGTCAGTGGGACACTGTATGCCTAGAGGTCGAGCGCCTCGAGCACGTCGAACCAGGGGTGGGTGGTCGCCTCGTTGAACGGGGGAGTGCGGTCGATGACGCGCTGCTTCAGGTCGGCCGTCACGAGCTCCAGCCGATTAACGACGTGCAGGGGGTACCCGTACTCGACTCGGTGCTCCTCCCACTCGTCCTCGTCGTCGATGTAGATGCCGCGCTGGTCGGTGCGGCGCACCACGTCGAGATCCATGTCGATCGCGGTCGGCTCGGCCGTGCCCTCGTCCCAGCGGGCATCCCACGCGACATCGATGTACACGCGCGTGCGCTGCGGGCGCGCGTTGACGGTGAGGATCCACTCCGCGCCATGGTCGCTGCCCGGCAGCGGATCGGGCAGCAGCATCACGCACGACGTGCGCAGAAGCGTGTCACGACCCGGGCGGTGGCTGCGCCATCCCGGGCGCTGACCGAACCACGCGCCCCACTCGTCGCGACCCAGGTAGACGACCTCGTGGACCCAGTGCGGGCCGCCGTCCCATTTGCGCCAATTGATATGGGTCTTGGTGCCGGGACGGATCGAGGAGGTCATCCCTCGACAATATGGGGTATGGCGCCTCCCAGCCGGAATGAATACCGACGTCAATAGGATCGACATCGTGACCGAACCGCTTTCCCTGCCGCGCTTGATCGCGACGACGCGCGAGATCGAACCCGTCGAAGCCCTCGACTTCGCCGATCCGTCGAGTCCGACCGCATGGATCCGGCAGGGCGATGGGCTCGTGGCCGCGGGGCGCGACCTGCTGCACATCGACGTCGCCGAGGACGGACGCATCTCGGCGATCGCGGATCTGTGGCGCGCGATCTCGCAGACGACGGACATCGACGACGAGGTCGGGCTCCCCGGCACGGGCCTCGTCGGTTTCGGCGCGTTCGCGTTCGACGAATCGTCGGCCCAGCCGTCGACGCTCGTCGTGCCGACGACCGTCATCGGCCGTCGCGACGGCCGCTGGTGGCTCACGCGGATCCGCGTTGCCGACGCGGCCGCGGACGTTCCGGTTGCCGAGCCCATCGCGCTCGGGCCGTCGTGGTCGGCGACCCTCGGCCCCGGCGTCATGAACCCCGAGGCGCACGACGCCGCCGTGCGCGAGGCGCTCGCCGTGATCGCATCTGGCGAGGTCAGCAAGGTCGTGATCGCGCGGGACCTCATCGGCACCGTGCCGCCGCACGCGGATCTGCGCCGCCTCGTGCGCAGCCTCACCGAGGACTACCCCAACACGTGGGCGTATGCCGTCGACGGCATGATCGGCGCGAGCCCCGAGACCCTCGTCACGGTCGCGGGCGGCACCGTCGCCGCGCGCGTGCTGGCCGGCACGCGCCCGCGCGGCGCGGACGCCGGCGAAGACGACGCGGTATCGAGCGCGCTGCAGATCAGCGACAAGGATCGCGCCGAGCACCGGTTCGCCGTCGACAGCGTCATCGACGCGCTGAACCCGCACACGAGCGAGCTGCGCTACGGCGATCCGTTCCCGCTCGAGCTGCCGAATCTCTGGCATCTCGCGACCGACGTGCGCGGCACGCTGACGGGCGGAGCATCCGCGCTCGACATGGTGCGCGCGATGCACCCGACCGCGGCCGTCGCCGGCACGCCGACCGACCGCGCCATGGCGGAGATCCGCCGCATCGAGGGCTTCGATCGCGGCCGCTACGCGGGCCCGGTCGGCTGGATCGACGCGAACGGCGACGGCGAGTGGGCGATCGCGCTGCGCGGCGCGCAGTTCGCCCCCGCGGATCCGTCGTCCGACGCACCGCGCGCGGTCTCCGCACACGCGGGCGGCGGCATCGTCGAGGGATCTGTTCCCGAGACTGAACTCACCGAGACTCGCGTCAAGTTCCGACCCATAGTTGATGCCCTGGCCTGATCCGCCCCCGGGCACGGATCACTCTCAAAGCGGTCGCGCGTAGACTCGGGCCGTGACTTCGAATCGCGCTGACCTGGGCAAGGATCCGCAGACCGTGAGCGGCATGTTCGACGCGGTCGCCGCGCGGTACGACCTCACGAACATCGCCATGACGTTCGGCCTCGATGCCGCGTGGCGCCGTGCGACGACGCGCGCGGTCGATCCGAAGCCCGGCGAGCGGATCCTCGACCTCGCGGCCGGAACGTGCCGATCGTCCGCGGCGCTCGCCCGCCGCGGAGCCGAGGTCGTCGCCGCCGATTTCTCGGCCGGAATGCTTGCGCAGGGCCAGAGGCGCTTCGGCGACATGCGCGGGCTGAGCTTCGCGCTCGCCGACGCGATGGATCTGCCGTTCGGTGACGCGGAGTTCGATGCGGTGACCATGTCGTACGGACTGCGGAATGTTCAACAGCCGAAGGTCGCGCTCGCGGAGCTGCTGCGCGTCACCAAGCCCGGCGGCCGCATCGTGATCAACGAGTTCTCCACCCCGCCGAACGCGACCTTCCGCGCGCTCTACCGTTGGTACAACGCGCAGGTTCTGCCGCGGATCGCGCGCGTGGCCTCGTCGAACGGCGACGCCTACGACTACCTCAACGAGTCGATCCGCGATTGGCCCGCACAGAGGGAGCTCGCGGCGTGGATGCGCGAGGCGGGCTGGACCGCTGTCGCTCACCGCAACCTCACCGGCGGCATCGTCGCGCTTCATCGCGCGACGCGGCCGGTGGCCGCATAACCAACGGGTAGGGTAGACGAGTGACTTCGAGCCCCGCCACCACGGGCTCGCAATTGGCGAGCCGCTTCGGTCTGAGTGACCGTATTTTCGTCGGACCCGCGGCGCGCCGCCTGGCCCGGACGCTGGAGGACGGCCTCACGCAGGTGGAGAGCGCGATCGCCGAGGAACTGGCATCGGCCGATCCGCTGGTCGACGCGTCTGCCCGCTACCTCTACGAGGCGGGCGGCAAGCGGGTGCGCCCCATGCTCGTCCTGCTCACCGCTCAGCTCGGCGACGGCATGACGCCCGCCGTGCGCGACGTCGCGGTGGCGCTCGAGCTCATGCACCTCGGAACCCTGTACCACGATGACGTCATGGACAGCGCAGACGCGCGCCGCGGCGTTCCCTCGGTGCACCGCGTATGGAACAACTCCACGGCGATCCTCATCGGCGACCTGCTGCTCTCGCGCGCGAGCCGCGTGCTCGGCCGACACGGCGCCGAGGCGGTCGACATGCAGACGACGACCTTCGAGCGGCTGGTGATCGGCCAGCTGCACGAGACGGTCGGCGCGGGCGCTGACGACGATCCGATCGACTTCTACCTGCAGGTGCTCGCAGACAAGACCGGCTCCCTCATCGCCGCCGCCGCACAGTCCGGCGCGTACTTCGCGAACGCGCCCGACGAGGTGCGCGAGCCGCTTCGCGTCTACGGCGAGAAGGTGGGCGTCGCCTTCCAGCTCGCCGACGACGTCATCGACCTGTCGGACAACCCTGACGACACCGGAAAGGTGCCCGGCACCGACCTGCGTGCGGGTGTCGTGACGATGCCGTACCTGCTGCTGCGCTCGAGCGATGCGGCAGACGATCGCGACCTGCTCGCGCGCATCGACCAGGGCGTCGAACGGATCGCGGCAGGGGAGGATCCTGCGATCCTCGACGGCCCGCTCGCCGAGCTGCGCGATCACGCCGTCACGGCTCGCACCCACGCGCTTGCCCTGAGCTGGACGAACGAGGCCGTCGAGGCCCTCTCCGCGCTGCCGAACGGGCCAGTGCGCGAGGCCCTGACGCGCTTCGCCCGCCAGCTCGCCGACCGCTCGAGCTGACCGCTCCACGAGAGGGACCCGCATTACATGACCACGCTTCGCCTCGCCATCGTCGGGGCCGGCCCCGCCGGAATCTACGCCGCCGACATCCTGCTGCGCACGGAGCGCAACTTCGACGTGTCGATCGATCTGTTCGAGAAGCTCCCCGCGCCGTACGGCCTCGTGCGCTACGGCGTCGCGCCGGACCACCCGCGGATCAAGGGCGTCGTCAACGCGCTGCGCGATGTGCTCGACCGCGGCGACATCCGCATCTTCGGCAACGTGACCTACGGCGAGGACATCACGCTCGACGACCTGAAGAAGCACTACAACGCGGTCATCTTCTCGACCGGGGCGATCCGCGATGCGGCTCTCGACATCCCGGGCATCGACGCGAAGGGATCCTTCGGCGCCGCTGACTTCGTCAGCTGGTATGACGGGCACCCGGACGTTCCGCGCACCTGGACGATCGAGGGCGAGCACGTCGGCATGATCGGCAACGGCAACGTCGCCCTCGACGCCGCGCGGATCCTTGCGAAGCACGCCGACGACCTGCTGCCGACCGAGATCCCGCAGAACGTGTACGACGTGCTGAAGGCCTCGCCCGTGACCGACGTGCACGTGTTCGGTCGCCGCGGGCCGGCGCAGGTGAAGTTCACGCCGCTCGAGCTGCGCGAGCTGGGCGACATGAACGACGTCGACGTGGTCGTCTACGATGAGGACTTCGACTACGACGAGGCGTCCCGCGAGGCGATCGCCACGAACAAGCAGGTCAAGGTCATCGACCGGGTGCTGCAGAAATGGCGCGAGCGTCCGAGCGCGAACGGCACCGGCGGCGAGGCCTCCCGCCGCCTGCACCTGCACTTCTGGGCAAAGCCGGTCGAGGTGAAGACCGACGACGACGGCAACGTCACCGCTCTCGTCTACGAGCGGACCACGTCCGACGGCGCTGGCGGGGTCGTGGGCACGGGCGAGGTGCGCGAGCAGAAGCTCTCGCAGCTGTACCGCGCCGTCGGGTACTTCGGATCCGCGCTGCCGGGCCTGCCGTTCGACGAGCGCCACGGCGTGATCCCGAACCACGAGGGCCAGGTGCTCGCCGAGGACTCGAACGACATCGTGCCCGGCGTCTACGCGACCGGCTGGATCAAGCGCGGCCCAGTCGGCCTGATCGGCCACACCAAGTCGGACGCCATGGAGACCGTCACGCACCTCGTGAACGACCAGAGCTCGTGGTGGCAGCCGGAGGATCCGTCGGCCGAGGCGATCCCCGCGCTGCTCGAGTCGCGCGGCGTGGAGTGGACCGACCTCGACGGCTGGCACCGCCTCGACGAGCACGAGGTCGCCCTCGGCGAACCGCAGGGCCGGGCGCGCGTCAAGGTCGTGCCGCGCGACGAGATGGTGAAGATCTCCCGCGGCGAGTAAGCCGAAAAGTGAGGGCCCGGTCGGATGACCGGGCCCTCACTTTATGCTCACGCTGCGATCAGCGCGCCGTGCCCTGACGCTGGCCGCCGCCGTAGCCGCCGCCGCGGCGCTGTCCGCCGCCCGAGCGCTGACCGCCCTGACCGGCCGGACGACCGCCCTGGCCGCCACGACCCTGGCCACCGCGTCCGCCGCGGGACTGCTGGCCGCCCTGGCCGCCCTGACCGCTGCGGGCCGCGCGCTTGCGACGCGCGTTCGCGCCCTGCGACGTGCCGCCGCCGGTGGATCCCTCGGCCGGGGCGTTGCCCGATCCGGGGCCGCCGGGACGCGGGGCGACCGGCTCGGCGAGCTCGCCGACGAGCTCGGCGACCGCCGGGCTCGTCGCGCTCACGCGCTGCGGCTGCGCCTTGATGCCGGCGCGGCGCAGCAGCTGGCCGACCTCGCTGCGCTGGTCGGGCGTCATGACCGTCACGACGTCGCCCGAGGCGCCGGCGCGGGCGGTGCGGCCCGAACGGTGCAGGTACGCCTTGTGGTCGGCGGGCGGATCCATGTGCACGACGAGGTCGATGCCGTCGATGTGCACGCCGCGGGCCGCGACGTCGGTTGCGACGAGCACCTTGACGCTGCCGTCGAGCAGCGCGCCGAGGTTGCGGTCGCGCGCGTTCTGCGACAGGTTGCCCTGCAGATCGACGGCGGGGATCCCCGACGCGGTGAGCTGCTTCGCGAGGCGCTTGGCCTGGTGCTTCGTGCGGGAGAAGATGATCCGCTTGCCGTTGCCGGCCGCGAGGGCGCGCACGAGATCCTTCTTGTCGTCGGCGTCGACCGACTCGAACACGTGGTGCGTCATGTCGGGCACGTGTGACTCGGCCGAGTCGACCGAGTGCTCGACCGGGTTCGAGAGGAACCGCTTCGCGATCTTGTCCACGCCGTTGTCGAGCGTCGCCGAGAACAGCATGCGCTGACCGTCGGTCGGCGTCTGCGAGAGCAGGCGCGTCACGCCCGGCAGGAAGCCGAGGTCGGCCATGTGGTCGGCCTCGTCGAGAATCGTGATCTGCACGCCCTGGAGCGAGACGATCTTCTGGTTGATGAGGTCTTCGAGGCGGCCGGGGCAGGCGACGACGATGTCGACGCCGGCGCGGAAGGCCTGCTCCTGGGGGCGCTGCGAGACGCCGCCGAAGACGGTCGTCACGGTGAGGCCCGCGGCCTTCGCGAGCGGCACGATCACGTTGGCGATCTGCGTGGCCAGCTCACGGGTCGGTGCGAGGACCAGACCCGAGGGGCGGCCGGGGGTGCGCTTGATGCCGGCGAGGCGCGCGACGAGCGGGATCGCGAACGCGAGCGTCTTGCCGGATCCGGTCTTGCCGCGACCGAGCACGTCGCAGCCCGCGAGGGTGGACGGAAGGGTCGCCGTCTGGATCGGGAAGGGGGTCGGGCGGTCGACCGCGATGAGCACGTCGACGAGGTTGGAAGGAACGCCGAGGTCGGCGAAGGACTTTTCCTGCACGGGGGCAGAGGACATAGAGATATCTCTCGGTGAGGGTGGGGCGAACGCGGCGGATGCCGAATCCGATTCGCCACGGGAGCGGCGCGAGCAGAATTGCTCGAGCGACCGCGACGACGAACGCACGAAGCGTTCGGTGCGAGTCTACCCATGTCACCTGGGCGTCACCCGCGTTCATGAAACGCGCGCCGTCGGGCTCCCGCGAAGGAGCCCGACGGCGCGCGTCAGATCTGAGGTTCAGCCCTCGGTGACGAGCGGGTAGACCCCGTTCTCGTCGTGCACCTCGCGGCCGGTGACCGGCGGGTTGAACACGCACACGCACTTGATCTCCGTGCGCGGACGGACCTTGTGCTTGTCGTGGTTGTTGAGCAGGTACAGCGAGCCGGGCTTCAGCTGGTGCACCTCGCCGGTGGCCATGTCTTCGATCTCGCCCTCGCCGGACGTGATGAAGACCGCCTCGATGTGGTTGGCGTACCAGAAGAAGCTCTCGGTTCCGGCGTAGAGCGTCGTCTCGTGGACGGAGAAGCCGACGCCCTCCCGCGCGAGAATGATGCGCTTGCTGCGCCAGTTCTCGCTCTGGATGTCGTCGTCGGTTCCTTCGACCTCGTCAAGGGTGCGTACGAGCATGCGCTCTCCTTCGTTCAGGCCGCGAGCGCGGCGTCGGTGGCGGATTCGATGATGTCGAGCCCGCGATCGAGCTCATCGTTCGTGATCGTGAGGGCCGGCAGCAGCTTGAGCACCTCGTCCTCGGGCCCGGACGTCTCCACGAGCAGACCGCGCTCGAAGCATCCGGCCGCGACGCGTCCAGCCGTCTCGCCGTCGGCGAACTGCAGCCCGCGTGCGAGCCCGCGTCCCTTGGCGACCAGGCCCGCTCCCGGGTGTGCGGCCGAGAGCGCGTTGAAGCGGCTCTCGATCCGCGCGCCCTTCGCGAGCGTCGAGCGCTCGAGGGCGTCGTCCGCCCAGAACGTGCGGATCGCCTCGGTCGCCGTGACGAACGCCGGCGCGATGCCGCGGAAGGTGCCGTTGTGCTCGCCGGGCTCCCAAATGTCGAGCTGGGGGCGGACGAGCGTCAGTGCCATCGGCAGGCCGCTGCCCGAGATCGACTTCGACAGGCACACCATGTCGGGCTCAATGCCGGCTTCCTCGAAGCTGAAGAACCCGCCCGTGCGGCCGCAGCCCATCTGCACGTCGTCGAGGATCAGCAGGATGTCGTGCTTGCGGCACAGCTCGGACAGGCCGCGCAGCCACTCAGCACGAGCGGCGTTGATGCCGCCCTCGCCCTGGACCGTCTCGACGATGACAGCGGCGGGCTTGTTGAGGCCCGAGCCGGTGTCCGTCAGGAGACGCTCGAAGTAGAAGAAGTCGGGGTAGTCGCGACCGAAGTAGTCATCGAACGGCATCGGCGTCGCGTGCACGAGCGGCACACCCGCGCCGCCGCGCTTGAGCGAGTTGCCGGTGACCGACAGCGCGCCGAGTGTCATGCCGTGGAACGCGTTCGTGAAGTTGATGACCGATTCGCGGCCGGTCACCTTACGCGCGAGCTTGAGCGCCGCCTCGACGGCGTTCGCGCCGCCCGGGCCGGGGAAGACGACGCGGTAGTCGAGGTTGCGCGGGGCGAGGATCATCTCGCCGAACGTGTTGAGGAAGTCGGTGCGCGCCTCAGTGAACATGTCCAATGAGTGGATGATGCGGTCGCTCGAGATGTAGTCGAGCAGCGCTTCCTTGAGCACGGGGTTGTTGTGGCCGTAGTTCAGCGCGCCGGCGCCGGCGAAGAAGTCGAGGTACGGCTTTCCATCGACGTTGTACAGCGTGGATCCCTGCGCGCGGTCGAACGTGGTCGGCCAGGAGCGCGAGTAACTGCGTACTTCGGACTCACGGGCGGCGAGCGTGGAGGTGGACGGGTCTTCCGTAATGTTCATCGGGTTCTTCCTTGAGGGAATGCCCCGCTGGGGCAGCGACGCGCGATGCAACAGGCATCACGCGGCTGAGCCGGAATGCCTCAGACTTCCGCGGCTGCCGGTGCGTGGCTCAGGGGGCCGATCACATGCACCGGTTCAGGATCGTGCGCGTCGGGGAAGTGGTCGGTGAGGAAGAGCGCCGCGACGTGCTCCTCCGCAGACCAACGCCTCGCGAACGACGCGAACAACCGCTGTGAGGCGATGTTGTCGTCCGTGATGGTGGTCTCGAGCCACTCGATGGGAGATCCATCTGTGCGCGCGCCTGCGACGAGGTCGTCGAGCAGGCGTCCGGACAGTCCCTTGCCGCGCTGGTTCGCGTCGACCGCGACCTGCCAGACGAAGAGCCGATCCGGGTGCGCGGGGCGCCGGTACCCGAGAACAAATCCCACGACCTTGTCACCCTCGAGCGCCACACGGCACGTCGGAGCGAAATCGCGCGCGAACAGGACGTACGCGTACGACGAGTTGAGGTCGAGAGTCTCGGAGTCGCGAGCGACCCGCCACATGCCTGCGCCGTCGGCCATTCGCGGAGGACGAACCGCGACAGTCTGGTGACCATCGGTTTCGAGATCCTGCGAGCGCTGCGAAGACATGTGTCAAGGACGATACCGGGTTAATCAGCTTCTGCAACCCACGGCGCGTATGGTGCGAGCGTGCCGCGATTTTGCTATTGTGCGGGCCGATCGACCGCTACGACTCCGAGATCGCCGTGCCGAGCACCCGCAGCACGGCGTCGCGCGCCTCGCGGCCGCGCTCGCCGCGGTGCGCGATCAGGGCGTCCATGAGCGACTCGACGACGAGCATGAGCGCGACCCGGGACGTATGCAGCAGCTCGTCCTGGAAGGAATCGGCGGTCGACGGCACGACGAGCGCCGCGTCTGAGCCCTCGACGAGCGGCGAGCGCGAGAAGGACGTGATCGCGAGCACGCGCGCGCCGGCCTCGCGGGCCGAGCGCATCACCGCGAGCGACGCGTCGTTCGCGCCCGACCCGGACACGATCACACACACGTCGTTCGACGACAGCTGTCGGGCCGCGATGCGCTGGGCGAGGGAGTCCTGCAGGATCTCCGCGGGTCGCCCCGCCGCCGTCAGCCGCAGCTGCATGTCGAGGCCGAGCGGCGAGCTCAGCCCGTTCGCGACGATCAGCACGCGGCCGGCCTCGTCGAGGGCGGTGATGGCGGCGCGCAGCGACTCCTCCGTGATCGCCGACACCGAGTCGCCGATCCGGGCCGCGAACCGCTCGGCGGCGGCGCGCAAGGCCCCGTGCAGGGTGCCGTCGGACTCGTCGGGGGAGGACAGGTGCGACAGCTCCTGCGCCGCGGCGACCCGCAGCTGGGGGTACCCGTCGTAGCCGAGGGTCTGCGCCGTGCGCACCACGGTCGCGCGCCCCGCGCCCGCCTGGTCGGCGACGTCCTGCGCCGTCGATTCGACGGCGGATGCGAGATCCGCCGCGATGAACTCGGCGACCCGCAGCTCGCCCGCGTGCAGCGACGGGGCGAGCGCGCGGATGCGCACGGTCAGCGGGGCGTCAGCGGCGCCTGACCAGACCACGGTTCGTGGCTCCCTCCATGATGCGGCGGCGGATCGCGCCGGAGATCGCGTCGACGACCATCGTGGCGGCGATCACCACGATCAGCAGCATGCCGACCGTGCCCCACTCGCGGTAGTTCGTGTAGTTCGACAGCATCGATCCGATGCCGCCGGCCCCGACGAGACCGAGCACCGCCGACATGCGGATGTTGAGCTCGAAGCGGTACAGCGCGAACGACATGAGCGTCGGCATCGCGGCCGGCCACAGCGCCCACCGGAGGATCGCGACCTTGCCGCCGCCCGCTGCGGCGATCGCCTCGGAGGCGTCGTCGTTGAGCGACTCGATCGTCTCGTAGACCCACTTGCCCTGCGTTCCGATGCCGGCGATGCCGAGGGCCAGCGCACCGGTGAACGGTGTCAGGCCCGTGACCGTCAGCAGGATCAGCGCGATGATGACCTCGGGCACGGCGCGGATCACGGCGAAGATGCCGCGAAGGATCGTGCGCAGCCAGAGGGGGCCGACGCCGTGCGCGGCGAGCATGCCGAGAGGGATCGACAGGACGACGCAAAGGATCGCTCCGAGCCAGGCCATCGAGATCGACCGCCAGGTCTCGAACAGGGCGCGCGGCAGCTTGTCCCACGTCGGATCGGCGAACATCAGGACGCCGTATTCCCACGTCGAGCGGGGGAGGTCGAGGAGTCCTTGCCAATCGACATCGAGGAAGGCCAGGCACGCGAGGATGACGAGCCCGACGATCACCGACCAGAGGGTCGTCGCCGTCTTGGACGGGCGCGTGGGAAGCGCGCTCATGTGATCCTCCGTCTCAGCAGGTTCGAGCAGACCTCGATGATGATCACGACGACGAGGATCTCGAGGATGATGATCGACACGTCGTCATAAGCGTAGAAGCCGAACCGCTCGTTCAACAGGCGGCCGATGCCGCCGGCGCCGACGATTCCGAGGATCGCCGAGATGCGCACGTTGAGCTCGAGGGCGTACAGCCACTGGTTCCAGAACAGCGGCAGCGACTGCGGCAGCGCGAGCGCACGGTTGAGCTGCGACTGCGTCGCGCCCGCGGCGTGCCCCGCCTCGAGATAGGCGTGCTTGTCGGAGTCGATCGCTTCCGAGACGAGCTTCACGATCACGCCGATGTCGAAGAGGAACAGGGTCAGGAGGCCGGGCAGCGCGCCGACACCCGTCAGGGCGACGAGGATCGTCGCGTACACGAGGTCGGGCACCGAGCGGATCACGTTGATCACCGCGCGCACGATGCGCCGCGTCACGCCGTTGGGGTTCGTCGGCCGAGCCGCCCACAGCGTGAGCGGGATCGAGACGAGAGCGGCGAACGCCGCCCCGACGAGCGCCATCTGCAGCGTCTCGAGCATGGGCAGGAACGTGCGCGGCAGGAACGCGAAGTCGGGCTGCAGCAGCTGCGCCATCTTGTTCGCGCCGTTGCGCCAGTTGCGCGTGATCGCGCCGAAGTCGACGTCGACTCCGCCGATCGCCGGCAGGCACGTGAGCACGGTCAGGACGACGAGGGCCCCCAGGATGAGAACCGTCTTCGGCCAGGTGCGCGGCTTCGGCGGGACGACGAGGCTCACGTCGTCTCCAGGCGGTCCTGCGGCTGGATCCGGCGCCCGTAGATCTGCTCGAAATCCGCATCCTTCGCGCTCGATGCGGGGCCGTCGTAGACGACCTCACCGGCGCGCAGGCCGATCATGCGCGTGGTGTACTCCCGCGCGAGGTCCATGAGGTGCAGGTTCACGAGCACCGTCAGCCCGCGCTCGGAGTTGAGCCGCACGAGCTCGTTCATGACCGAGTGCGCGGTGGGCGGATCCAGGCTCGCGACGGGCTCGTCGGCGAGCATGACGCGAGGATCCTGCGACAGGGCGCGCGCGATCGCGACGCGCTGCTTCTGGCCGCCCGACAGGGATCCGGCGCGCGTCCATACCTTCTCGAGCATGCCGACGGAATCGAGCGCCTCGAGCGCGATCCTGCGGTCCTCAGCGCTCGCGATGCCGAAGAAAGAGCGCAGCGGGCTCTGCCCGGCGAAGCGCCCGACGAGGGTGTTGCGGTACACGTCGACGCGCTCGGCGAGGTTGAACGCCTGGAAGATCATGCCGATGCTCGAGCGCAGCTCGCGCATGCCGCGGCCCTTGAGCGAGGAGACCTCGTATGGGCCGACATCGATGGTGCCGCTCGTGACGGGAACGAGGCCGTTGATCGTGCGGATCAGCGTCGACTTTCCGGAACCGCTGAGCCCGACGATCGAGACGATCTCGCCCGGCTCGATCGTGAGCGACACGTTCTTGAGCGCGGTCGTGCCGTTGGGGTAGGTGACCGATGCGTCCTCGAGACGGATCGGCCACGCCGCGGGAGCCTCGGCCCCCGCGGCGTGAACGTCGTTCGTCATACTCAGCCTGCGAACTCTTCGAGGATCTCGCCGTAGCGGGTGATCTCGTCCTCGGCGGTCTCGCTCGTCCAATCGGACAGGCCGACGAGGTTGAACATCACGTCGGCTGCCTCGTCGGAGGAGTCGGCGTAGTCATCGAGCAGGGTCGTGAGCTCGGCCGTGAGGTCGTCGGGCAGCGTGTTCGACACGGCGACGCCGCCGTTCGGGATCATCTCGGTGTAGGCGAAGGCGACGGCCTTGTCCGCGATGTCGGGGAACTCCTCCGTGACCGTGACGCGGGCGTCCCAGTAGGCGAAGCCGATCTCGGCGTCGCCGTTCGCGACAGCAATGATCGCGTTGTTGTTGCCTTCGACCGGAATCTGCTCGATGTCCTTGTCGGTGTCGAGGCCCTGCTCGCGCATGGCGACGACGGGGTACTGGTAGCCGGCCGGGCTCGTCGCCGACTGCAGCGCGACTTTCGCGCCCTTGGCGTCGGCCAGGTGCTCGATGCCGATGGGGCCGCCCTCACCGAGGGCCGAAGCGCCGGCCTCTTCCAGCCCGTTGCAGTACGACAGCTCCGCGGGGCCCGCGTCGTAGGTCGCCATGACAGGCTCGTCGTCGCAGTACTTGTCGGGGTCGTTCGTGTAGGCGACGGCCGAATACGCGGTCGCGCCGAAGCGCACGTCGCGCAGGACGAGCTGCGCGTCGTACTGCTGGATGGCGTTGTACAGCGATCCGGCGTCGCTGATGATGACCTGCGACTGGTCGGATCCGAGCGCCTCGACGGTCGCCGCGTAGTTGTTCGCGACGACGCCGTTCACGTCGATGCCGAGGCCGTCCGAGAGATAGGCGGTGAGCGGGTCGAGCGCCTCGGCGAGGTCCTCGCCCTCGACCGAGGGCACGAGCGAGAGCGTGATCTCGTCGGGCCATTCGCCGTCCGCGGATCCGCCGTCGTCGGCGGCGCAGCCGGCAAGGCCGAGGGAGAGGATCGCGACGGCTCCGGCCGCGAGCAGGGGCTTGCGCATGGTGCTTACCTTTCGGAAATGGGGTGTGCTGTGGTGTCGTGCTCAGCGGCGTGTGCCCACGCCACGATCTGGTCCGCGAGCTCGGCGAGCGTCAGCGCCCGCATCGTCACGGAAGAGGTGCTCGTCGCCGCGGTCGCGCCGACCAGGGCCGTGTCGGCGCCGAGCTCGGCGGCCGGGGCGAGGTCGTTCTCGACGATGTCGCCCACCGACAGCACGGGGCCGTCCGCGATCGCGCGCTCGACGATCGGGGTCAGGCCCGCGGGCTTGCCGGTGTCGTACACGAACTCGTCGAAGTGATCCAGCACGCCCCAACCGCCGAGGGCGCTGACGACGCCCGCCTCGGGTGCGTTGGTGGCGAGCACCACGCGGGTGGCGTCGGGGAGCTGCTCGAGGATCTCCTTCAGCCCCGGCGCCGCCGCGGCCGGTTCGGCGGATCCGAGCTGCGCGCGGCTGGCGAAGTATGCGCGCTGGCGATCGTCGGATCCGATCCCTGCCTCGGCGGCGAGGGTGCCGACGACGTCGTATCCGTCGCGGAAGCGATCCGTCTGCCCGGCTTCGAACGCCTCGATCGTCGCGATCGTGCGCTCGAGGAATGCATCGTCCGCGTACCGCGCCATCTGGCGGGCGTACGCGAGAACCGGGCCATTGCCGACGACGACGGTTCCGTCGAAGTCGAAGACGATCGTTGATGCCACGCGCTCTCCCTGATCCTGATGGACGATGCGTTCACGATAACCCAATGACGTGGACGCATCGCTTACGCGCAGGTGAACATTGCGTGCCGGGTCGAACCATGTCCCGCTTCGTGCGGAAATATGGCCGCTGTTCCGGCGCCAACTGGGACACACTTCGAACCGTGTCCCAGTCGAAGCGGGGGTTCGGCGGTCCGAGCCGCACCACGTGCGAAACGGTGTCAGGTGCGGGGCGTGCGGGCCGCGTTCCAGCGCAGGCGGGGCGGATCCTCGGTGAGGTCGCGCGCGAAGGCGTTCGCGTCGGCGACGGGGAAGATCGTCAGGAGCCGCAGACCGGAACCATCGTCGAGGCCCGAAATGAGTGCGCCGTCGGTGAGGACGGCCCTCTGCTCGACATCGTCGACCCGCCACGATTCGAGCCGTGCGCTCGCCGGGGGATCCGTCAGGAGGGGCATCGCGGCGCCGAGCACGCGCTCGAGCGGCGTCTCGTCATCGCTGGCGCCGAGCTGGAAGTGGTCCGCCGGCAACCCGAGCGAGCTCGCGAGAACACCATCGTTCCAGCGATCGCTCTTGTAGCCATAGGGTGTGACCACGCTCGAGAAGAGATAGCCGTACACATGAACGAGGCCCGCGTTGCCTATCGGGAAGGCGGCGTCGATGTCGCCTGACTCATGGATCCGCGCGAAGACCTCGCGCTCGATAACCGCCTCGCCGACGTTCTCGTCGATGACGGTCGACCAGCTCCACCTGTCGAGACGCCCGGCCTGCCGGTCGCGGGCGATGGCCGCGACCGCATCGTGGAGCGGCGGGGTGTGCATGCGGATCACTTTACGGGGCTGACGGCAGGAGTACCGTCAGCCACCGGATCGTGAGCGCAGGACGCGCTGCGCGGACCCGGTGTGCGACGGCCGGCTACCTCTTATTGCCGGAGATCTTGCGTATCGCCCATGCGATGACGGCGATCAGCACGAGTGCGATACCGACCCACAACAGGAAACGGACGGCTTCTACGACACCGCCGACGACCAGCAGGACGACTGCGACGATGACAATGATTCAAAACAGGATGTTCATAGTCCTGAGCATACGAAGGCCGCGCGCCTCCCGCTAGGCCTAGACGCCCCGGTCAGCGTCTGCTAACGGAAGTTCTGGAACTGTAGCGCCACGTCGAGGTCTTCCTGCTTGCCCTTGAGGAGCGCGATGACCGTCTGCAGGTCGTCGCGGCTCTTCGAGCTCACGCGGATCTCCTCGCCCTGGATCTGGCTCTTAACGCCCTTGGGTGCCTCGTCGCGGATGATCTTGCCGATCTTCTTCGCGACCTCCTGGGCGATGCCCTCCTTGAGGGAGGTGACGATGCGCACCTGCTTGCCGCTCTCGAACGGTTCGCCGCTGTCGAGGCTCTTGAGCGAGATGCCCCGCTTGATCATCTTCGTCTGCAGAACATCGAGCACCGCCGTGGCGCGGTCCTCCGTGTTCGCGACGATGAGGATCTGCTCGCCCGACCATGACACCTCGGCATCGGTGCCGCGGAAGTCGTAGCGCTGGGCGACCTCCTTGCGCGCCTGGTTCAAGGCGTTGTCCGCCTCCTGGCGGTCGATCTCGGAAACGACGTCAAAAGATGAATCAGCCATGGCTCGATCCTACGTAGAACGGCGTATTCTGCAGAACCCGCCCGGGTACCCTTGAGGGGTGACTGACGCAGCGCGCATGAACGTCGAATCCTTCAACCTCGATCACACCCTCGTCGAGGCGCCCTATCTGCGCCTTGCGGATCGCAAGCAGCTCCCGGCGGGCGACGTCATCGTCAAGTACGACGTGCGCTTCACCCAGCCGAACGTCGAGCACCTCGAGATGCCGGTGATCCACTCGATCGAGCACATGTTCGCCGAGAAGAGCCGCAATCACTCCGACCGCGTCATCGATTTCTCGCCCATGGGCTGCCAGACCGGGTTCTACCTGATCCTCCAGGGCGAGCACACGGCCGGCGAGGTCGCCGATCTCGTCGCGGCGACGCTCGGCGACTTCGCCGATGCGGCCGAGGTTCCCGCCGCGAACGAGACCCAGTGCGGGTGGGGCGCGAACCACAGCCTCGAGGGCGCCCAGCTCGCCGCTCGTGCGTTCCTCGACCAGCGGGATGAATGGCTCACCGTCTTCGCGGAGACGCGCGCGTGACCGCGATCATCGTCCAGGTCGCGATGGACGAGGAAGCGCAGCCGTTCCTCAAGGCGGCGCGCCAGGTATCGGATCCGGTGACCGTCGGACGCGCGGTCCACCGCGGCATCATGTTCGGCGAAGCGACCGTCGTGCTCGTCGTCAGCGGCATCGGCATGGTCAACGCCGCCGACGCGGCCGCCGGGGCGATCCACCGCTACGGGCCGGAGGGCGTGATCCTCGTCAGCGCCGGATCCGCGGGCGGGCTCGGCGCGGACGCCCGCGTCGGCGACGTCGTCGTCGGCACGAGCGTCGTGAACGTCGACGCCGACGCGCGCGCCTTCGGCTACGCGCTCGGCCAGGTGCCGGGCATGCCCGCGACGTACGAGGCGGATCCGCAGCTCGCCGCCGCGCTCGCCGACGGCGAATCCGTGCGCCGCGCGCCGATGGGATCCGGCGAGAAGTTCGTCACCGCCGACCTCGCCCACGCTCTGCGCGCCGACTTCGATGGGCTCTGGTCGGTCGACATGGAGACCGCCGCCGTCGCCCAGGTGGCGCACAACCATGGCGCACGGTTCGCCGCGTGCCGCGCGATCAGCGACCTCTGCGCGCCCGACTCCGAAGAGTTCGAGACGCACATCGACGACGCGGCCGAGCGCTCGGCGCGCGTCGTGATCGACGCCCTCGCGCGCCTGGCGGCATGACGGACCCCGCGCTCCGCCGGATCCGCCTCGACATCGCGTACGACGGATCCGACTTCAGGGGGTGGGCGGCGCAGCCCGGCCTGCGCACGGTGCAGGGCACGATCGAAGATGCGCTCCGGCAGGTGCTGCGCAGCGACCTGCGCCTCGTCGTCGCGGGTCGCACGGACGCAGGGGTGCACGCCACGGGACAGGTCGCGCACGCCGACCTCGACGAGGATCAGTGGCAGCGCGCCACACGGCTCGCGCGCGGCCGCCAAGATGACGCGGATCCGGTCGCGCCGCTCGCGCGCAAGCTGCGCGGGGTGCTGCGCCCCTATGCTGACGCCACCGTCTCGCGCACCCGCACGGCCCCGGACGGCTTCGACGCGCGCTTCTCCGCCGCTTGGAGGCGCTACTCGTACCGGATCGCCGACCAGGCCGTCGGGTACGACCCGCTGCAGCGCCGCAACACGACGTTCGTGCGCGCCATGCTCGACGTCGACCGCATGGACGAGGCGGCCTCCACTCTCATCGGCCTCCACGACTTCGCCGCGTACTGCAAACCGCGCGAAGGGGCGACGACGATCCGCACGCTGCTCGAGTACGGCTGGCGCCGGAACGAGGACGGCGTGCTCGTCGCGGGCGTGAAGGCCGATGCGTTCTGCCACTCGATGGTGCGCGCGCTCGTCGGCGCGTGCGTCGCGGTCGGGGAGGGTCGCCTCGAGGTCGCAGACGTCGAGCGCCTGCGCGACGAGATGACCCGCACGAGCGCGTTCGCCGTGCTTGATGCCCGCGGGCTCACGCTCGCGGAGGTCGGTTACCCGGCCGACGACCTGCTCGCCGATCGCGCGGAGCAGACCCGCGCGAGGCGGGCGCCCGAGGAGCCGGGCACGGCCGATTCATAGCGGGTCGCTTCCGCCGAATCAGGAGGTCGGGCTACCGTGAGAGCACTATGCGCATCCTTTCTTACAACCTCCGCAAGCACGCGGCGGCCGCTGAGCTCGGTCGGCGCATCGACCTGCGCGATCCCGACGTCGTGTGCCTGCAGGAGGCGAACGTCGAAGACCTCCCGGCCCGCATCGGGGGGCTGCGCCTCGCGGCCGCAACTGACCGCAACCGGCTCGGGCTCGCGATGTACTACCGCGAGAGCTCGTACCGCTTCGTCGAGTCGGTGTCGATGGGGCTCAAGAAGTCGTTGCACGACATCGTGCTGCGGCCGGCGCACGAGCGGCTGCTCGGCCTGCAGTTGTTCGACATCGACGCCAGCCGCGAGATCACGTTCGCGTCGTTCCACGCTGCGCCGCTGACCGCGCTCAACTCGCTTCGGCGCGACCAGATCCGGTCCGCGCTGCAGGCGCTCGAGCGCCTCGGCCCCGGCACCCCGACCTTCATGGTGGGCGACTACAACTATCCCGTCTTCAAGGAGCGCCTGGGCGACCAGATCCGCGAGCACGGCTACGACATGACCCTCAGCGACTCGCGCACGTACACGCGGTACCGCTTCTTCAAGGGGCACTACGACTTCGTGACGAGCCGCGGGCTCGCGATCAACGACGTCTCGACCCTCCCGCAGGGCACGAGCGACCACCTGCCGATCCTGATCGAGGCCGAGTACCGCCGTCACTCGCGCTGACGGGTTTCGGATCAGGCGCGCGCCGCCCAGCCCGCGAGCCGCGCGATCAGCTGACGGTGGGATTCGGACGCGTACGACTCGGCGTCGTGGCCGAGCAGGTCGACGGCGATCCGCGCGGTTCCGTGCTCGCGCGTCCAGACGACCGGATGGGTCAGGCCGTCGTGCTCGTGCGTCGCGACGACGTCGCGCGGCCCGAACGACTGCATGTACGAGTAGCGCTCATCGACGGCCTCGAGCGGCGCGGATCCCGCGAGCGGGTGGTCTGCCCAGTCGAACGCCGCGCGCGACTTCGGCGGGTGCATCGAGATGCCCGGCACCCACATGCCGCCCGTCGCGACCGGCCACTCGGGATAGTCGCGCAGCGACGCAAGAGAGGTGTGCATCGCGAGCACGCCGATGCCGCGGGCGAGCGCGCGGCGGAGCCCGCCCGTCGCGGCCGCCGGGGCGCCGATGGGCGGCGGATCGTGGCGCCACGGATCCCCGGCGTTCACGGCCAGCAGGTCTGCATCGTCGAGCGACGCGAGCGCCTCGTCGACCGGCAGGATCCGCGTGGCGAAGCCCGCCTCGGCGAGCACCGACGCCAGCGCGGGCGAGGTCTCGTCGAACGGGTGCCAGGGGTCGCGGTAGCGACCCTCGCTCGTGGCGATGACCGCGATCATCGGGCCGGGGTGCTGTCGCGCACGATGACCTCGCCCGCGAGCGGATCCTGTTCGACCCAGTCGTCGGCGATGATCGCCGCGACGGCGGCGCGCCCGAGCTGCTCGAGCGGGGCGCTCACGGTCGTCAGCGACGGAACGATGTCGCGGCCGGTCTCGATGTCGCCGAAGCCCGCGATGGCGATGTCGTCGCCGACGTCGCGCCCTGCGTCGCGCACGGCCGACATGGCGCCGAACGCCATGACGTCGGACGCCCCGAACACGACGGTTCCGGGCTCGACGCCGACCTGCAGCGCGGCCTCCATGAGGCTGTAGCCCGCGTCGCGCGTGAGGGAATCGCGCAGGATCGTCGGCGCGGATCCGCCCGCCGCGGTGAAGCCCTCCGAGAAGCCCGCGACGCGGTCGTCGCTCGTGAGCAGCCCCTCCGCCGCTGCGAGCACGAGCGCCTTTCGGTACCCGAGCGATCCGAGCCGTTCGCCGAGCTCTCGCGTGCCGCCGTAGTTGGCGATGCCGACGACGCGGCTCGACACGCCCTCGGCGCCGTAGCCGAGCGTGACGATCCGCGCGCCGTCGCTCTCGAGCACGGCGAGCGCCTGCGTGAGCGCCTCGCTGTGCTGCGACGTGTGCCGCGATGCCGCGAGCACGATCCCGCGCGGTCGCTGCCCGCGCAGCGAGCGGATCAGGCGCGCCTCGCGCTCGGGGGAGCGCTCGGTGATGCCGATCGTCGCGACGAGATTGTGCTCCTCGGCCGCGTGCGCGACGCCGGCGGCGATCTCGGAGAAGTAGGAGTCGGCGATGTTCGCCACGAGCAGGGCGATCGTGGCCGACGTGCCGCGGGCCGTGGCCTGCGCGGAGAGGTTCGCGGAGTAGCCGAGATCGGCGGCGGCGGCCTCGACGCGCTCGCGATAGGAATCGGCGACCTTGCGCGTGGATCCGTTCAGCACGCGTGAGGCCGTGGCGAGCGAGACGCCCGCCTGGCGTGCGACGTCGTGCAGCGTTGCCGCGCGCTGCTTCGCCGTTGAAGGTGTCATTTCAGAAGGTTATCGAAGGTCGAGGGGCGGCCCGCGAACGAGAGAGTATCCGCCTCGTCCGCGGGCCGGATAATCATGCCAGGTAGGGCGCGACGGCGGTGTCGAAGCCGGCGATCGTGCGGCGCACGGCCTCCGCCGGATCCGTGTCCCAGATCGCCTGGTTCAGCAGCTCGACCTCGATGTCGCCGGTGTATCCGGTGGCCTCGACGGCGCGCGTCATGGCCTCGAAATCGATCATGCCGTCGCCCGGGTAATGGCGCGAGAGCAGGTTGTCGGCCTCGAGCGGCGTCTTCCAATCGCATACCTGGTAGCTGGCGATGCGGCCCTCGGCACCGGCGCGCGCGATCTTCGGCAGCACGTCCGGGTCCCACCACAGGTGGAACGTATCGACCGTCACGCCGACGACGGCCGGGTCGAAGTCGGCCGCGATGTCGAGCGCCTGATCGAGCGTCGACAGCACCGACCGGTCGGAGGCGTACATCGGGTGCAGGGGCTCGAGCGCGAGCTGCACGCCCTGATCTTTCGCATACGGCGCGAGGGTCGCGACGGCGTCGCGCACCCGCTCGCGCGCACCGACGATGTCGCGCGAGTTCTCGGGCAGTCCGCCGACGACGATGACGAGCGCGGCACGGGATCCTTCGGCGCCCGCGTTCGCGAGCGCCGCCGTCTCATCGATCGCGCGGCGGTTGTCATCGAGGGCGGCCACGCGGGTGGGGCCCTCCTCGGCGGTGAACCAGCCGCCGCGGCAGTGCGTCGAATAGCGCAGGCCCGAGTCGGCGATCATCTTCACCGACTCTGCGAGCCCGGCCTCCTGCACCTGCTCGCGCCACAGGCCGAGCGAGGAGATGCCCGCGTTCTGGACGACCTCGATCGCCTGTGCGACGGTCGTGTACTTGATCGTCGCCTGGTTGATGGATAGCCGGGGGTGCGTCATGCGGTGACTCCGTTCAGGCGCAGGTAGTCGTTCCACCGCTGGGCGGCGAGCTCGGGCTTCTCGAGCGCGTGCGCGTCGTTCGCGAGCGAGACGATCTTCGACAGGTGCGGCAGGCTGCGCGCGGAGTGCAGGCCGCCGATCATCTGGAACGCCGACTGGTGGCCGTTCAGCCACGCGAGGAACGCGACGCCCGTCTTGTAGTAGAACGTCGGCGCGGCGAAGACCTGACGGCTGAGCGCCTCGGTGGGGGCGAGCAGCTCGTAGTAGCGGTCCGGATCCCCGGCATCGAGCGCCTGGATCGCGGCCGAGGCCACGGGCGTGATCGCCGAGAACGCGCCGAGCAGCGCGTCCGAGTGCGTGCGGCTCGTGCCGGCGCTGCGCTCGGGCTGTTCCGCCTGCGGCACATCGGCGCCGCCGATGAGCCCGACGTAGTTGAAGTCGTCGCCCGTGAACATGCGCACGCCGTCCGGCAGCTGCTCGCGCACGTGCACCTCGCTCGCGGCGTCGAGCAGGCTCATCTTGATGCCCGCCACCTTGTCGGCGTTCTCGGCGATGATGTCGACGACCGTGGCCGAGGAGACGTGCCAGTCGTTCGAACCGAAGTAGCCCTCGAGATTCGGATCGAAGGCGGTGCCGAGCCAGTGCAGCACGACCTGGCCGGTCGCGGCCTGCAGCACGGCACGATACACCGTGCGGTAGTCCTCGGCGCTGGTGGCCGTGCGCGCGAGGTGGCGGCTCGCCATGATCACGGGAACCGCACCGTGCTCCTCGGCGTGCTCGAGCTGGTAGATGTAGCCGTCGATGATCTGCTGCAGCGAGACTGAGGGCTCGTCGATGTGGTCGGTGTTCACGCCGACCGCGACGGATCCGCCCTCTTCGCGCGCGACCTCCGCGCTGCGGGCGATGAGCTCGCGCACGGCGGTCGCGTCGATGCCCATGTTGCGCTGCGCGGTGTCCATGGCGTCGGCGACGCCGAGGCCCCACGAGTACACCGAGCGGCGGAACGCGAGCGTCGCGTCCCAGTCGATCGCGGCGGGCTGGCCGGGGGTGTTGTCGGCCCAGGCGATCGGCGCGACATGCGCCGCCGCATAGGCGACGCGCGAGCGGAGGCCGCCTATGGGCTTCGTGAAGCCCGGGGCCTCGTTGAGCGGGGCGAGCGACGCGGATCCGTCGTCGCCGAGCAGGACGAGCGAGTCAGACATGGTCAGTCCAGCTCGATCTCGTTGAGTGTGACCTTGGCACCGGTGCGGTTCGACTCGAGGCCGGCCTCGGCGAGCTGCATGCCGCGGGCGCCCGCGAGCAGGTCGAACGGGTAATCGGTGCCCGTGACGTAGCTCTCGAGGAACTCCTGCCACTGCTGGCGGAACCCGTTCAGGAACACGTCGTTCGTGGGCACCTGCTGCCACGTCGCGTCGTAGTCGATCGTGTCCTCGAGGTCGGGGTTCCACACCGGCTTCGGCGTCGCGTTGCGGGGCTGGATCCGTGCGCCGAACAGGCCGACGACGGCGGATCCGTGCGTGCCGTCGACGTGGAACTCGACGAGCTCATCGCGGTTCACGCGCGTGGTCCACGACGAGTTGATCTGGGCGATCGCGCCGCCCTCGAGCTCGAACACGCCGTACGCCGCGTCCTCGGCGGTCGTGTCGTAGTGCTCGCCCTTCTCGTCCCAGCGGTCGGGGAGGTGGATCGAAGCCTGTGTATAGACCGAGTTGACCTTGCCGAACAGGTTCTCGAGCACGTAGTTCCAGTGCGGGAACATGTCGACGATGATGCCGCCGCCGTCTTCGACGCGGTAGTTCCAGCTGGGGCGCTGGGCGGGCTGCCAGTCGCCCTCGAAGACCCAGTAGCCGAACTCGCCGCGCACCGACAGGATGCGGCCGAAGAAGCCCGAGTCGATGAGGCGCTTCAGTTTCTGCAGACCCGGCAGGTAGAGCTTGTCGTGCACGACGCCGGCCTTCACTCCGGCCTTCTTGGCGAGGTTGGCGAGCTCGATCGACTCCTCGAGCGACTCGGCGGTCGGCTTCTCGGTGTAGATCGTCTTGCCCGCGGCGATGGCCTTGCGGATCGCGGTGGCGCGCGCCTTCGTGACGAGGAAGTCGGCGTAGATCTCCCACTTCGGGTCGGCGAGGGCCGCGTCGAGGTCGGTCGTGTAGTCCTCGATGCCGTGGCGGGCGGCGATCTCGGCGAGCTTCTCGGCGTTGCGGCCGACGAGCAGCGGGCGCACCGTGACCTTGGTTCCGTCGGACAGCTCGAAGCCGCCCTCGTCACGGATCGCGAGGATCGAACGCACGAGGTGCTGGCGGTAGCCCATGCGCCCCGAGGCGCCGTTCATGATGATGCCGATCTCACGGACGGCGGGAGTTGTGTCGGTCACAGTGCTTCCTTGCTCTTCTCTGACGGTAAACGCTTTCCGCGCTCATCCGAGTGTGCCACAGATCCACCCGCACAGGCAAGAACCGGACAAAATCGAAAGGGCGCCCGGCCCCGCGGATCCGCGAGGTCGGGCGCCCTTCACCGGCGGCGACAGATCAGAAGTCGAAGTCGCCGATATTGTCCGCGTCGAACACGAACGGGTCGCCGAGCAGCACGACGCCGTCGGCGCCGACCGTGAACTCGCCGAGGTCGCCGGCGGTGAACGTGTCGCCCTCCGCGCCCTCGATGTCGCCCGCCACGAGCGCGCCGGCGGCGTAGGCCGCGAGCGTGCCGAGGTCCTCCGGGTTCCACAGCGCGAACGCCGTGACGGTGCCGTCCTCGATGAACTCGCGCATCTGGTTCGGGGTGCCGAGGCCGGTCAGCGCGACCTCGCCCTTGGCATCCGAGTCCGAGATGTAGCGCGCGGCCGCGGCGAGGCCGACGGTCGTGGGCGAGACGATGCCCTTGAGATCCGGGTTCGACTGCAGGAGCGACGCGGTCTGGTCGAACGACTTCTGGTCCTCGTCATCGCCGTACACCGTGTCGATGACCTCGATGTCGGGGTACGTCTCGTTCACGTACTCGATGAACGCCTCGTTCCAGGCGTTCTGGTTCGTCGCATTGGCGGTGGCAGAGAGGATGGCGACCTCGCCCTCCTCGCCGATCTGCTCGGCGATCAGGTCGCCCTGCACCTTCGCGATGCCGGCCGCGTCCGCCTGGTTGATGAACAGGTCGCGGCAGTCGGCGCTCGTGTCCGAGTCGAACGTGACGACCTTCGTGCCCGCGTCGCGCGCTTCGTTCAGCGCATCGCAGATCGCGTTCGGGTCGTTCGCGGCGACGAGCAGGGCCGAGCGGCCCTGCTGGGCGGCCGTGTTGATGTAGCTGACCTGTCCGTCGGGGGTGGCCTCGGTCGGTCCGACCTGCTCGAACTCGGCGCCGAGATCCTCGGCGGCCGCGGACGCGCCCACCTCGGAGGCGTCGAAGTAGGGGTTTCCGAGGTTCTTCGGCAGCAGGGTGATCGACACGTCGCCCGACGCGGCCGCGCCGCCGTCGTCGGATCCGGATCCGGAATCGCCCGAACCGGTGTCTGCGCATCCGGCCAGCGTCATCGCTGCGACCGCGGTCACGGCAATGCCGGCCGACACACGCTTAAGTGAGAACGTCATCGTCTTACCTTTCATGGTTGGCGCCGCGGGCGATCGCCCGCGGCTGGGGCCTCAAGAAGCTGAGGATGCCGCCGCGCGGGCGGGGGACAGAGCGGAGCGCCGCCTCTTCGCCCAGGCGAAGAGGCTGGCTCCCACCACCGAGATGATCAGCAGACCACCCGTGATGATGTTGATGATGTCGCTCGTGACGCCCGAGAGGCGCAGAGCGCTGGACAGGGCGCCGATCAGCAGGACGGCCGCGATCACGCCGTGGATCTTGCCGCGCCCGCCGAACACCGAGACGCCGCCGAGCACGACGGCCGCGATGACCTGCAGCTCGAGGCCCGTCGCGTTGTCGCCTCGCGCGCTGCCGTACCGCAGCGTGTAGAAGATGCCGGCGAGTGCGGCGACGGCGCCCGCGAGCACGAACACGACGAACTTCGTGCGGCCCACGTTCACGCCCGAGAACTTCGCCGCGTCGGCGGAGAGGCCGACCGCGAAGATCCCGCGGCCGAACGGCGTGAAGTGGTAGAGCACGACGAACGCGACGAGCAGCACGAGGAACGGCACGACGATCCACGGGATCGGGGTGCCCGACAGCTTCGCCTTCGCGAGCGCGGTCCAGAACTCGGGGAACTCGGTGACGGCGGTCGTGCCGAGCACGCCCACGGCAATGCCGCGGAACAGCGCGAGCGTACCGATCGTCACCGCGAGAGACGGCAGGCCGACGACGGTCACGAGGTATCCGTTGAACGCGCCTCCGACGACGCCGACGGCGAGTGCGATGATTGCGGCGACCTCGAAGGGAGCGCCCGACTGCACGAGCGCGCCGGTCGTGACGCTCGCGAGGCCGGCCATGGATCCGACGGACAGGTCGATCTCGCCCGTCGTCATCACCAGCGTCATCGGCAGAGCGATGAACAGGATCGGCGCGACGTCGAGGATCAGATAGTTGTACGTCAGCGGCTGCGCGAACCCATCGACCGCGAACGACGCGACGAGGATCACGGCGGCAAGGAGCCCGATGATGGCGAACTCTCGCGTGGCGAGGACGCGGCGCCACAGGGGGCGGTCGTAGTCGAACTGGACGATGCTGGTCGTCGTTGCGGTAGCGGTCATGATTCGTCCCTCGCCTCGATGAGGCGTCGTTTCTGTCGGAGGGCGAGCACGCGGTCGAGCACGATGGCGCCGATGATGAGCACGCCGACGACGGCCTGCTGCCAGAAGTCGGGGATGCCGAGGATGGGCAGCGCGCGGTTGATCGTGATCAGCAGGAACGCGCCGATCGCCGCGCCCCACACCGTTCCCACGCCGCCGACGATCGCGACGCCGCCGATGACGGCCGCGCCGATCGCGTTGAACTCCCAGCCCGTGGCGGCCTGTGAGTCGACCGTGCCGTAGCGGGCCGCGTAGAATACGCCCGCGAGGCCGGACAGCGTGCCGGAGACGATGAACGCCGTGAGCACGCGGCGCGTCGTCTTCAGGCCGTACAGGTTCGCGGCCTCCGGATCCGAACCGATGGCATACAGCTCGCGGCCCGAGCGCATGTTCTTCAGATACCAGGCGGCGAGGAGCAGCACGACGATCGCGACGATCGTGAGCAGCGGGATCGTGAGGAACTGCGCCGTTCCGAACCCCAGGAACGACTTCGGCATGTCCGACGGGTTGATGCGGTTGCTGCCGGTCCAGAGCACGTTGATGCCGCGGAACGCGTAGAGCGTGCCGAGGGTGATCACCATCGCGGGCACCTTGGCGAACGCGACGAGCGCGCCGTTGACGAGGCCGAGGAGCGCACCGAAGAGCACCGCGGCGACGACGACCACGACGATCGGGATCCCGGGGAACGTCGCGAACAGCCAACCGGTCATATAGGCGGTGAGGCCGACGATCGAACCGACCGAGATGTCGACGTTGCGCGTGATGATCACGAACGCCTGGCCGATCGTCACGAGCAGCAGCGGCGCAGGCGTGAGCAGCAGGTCGCGCCACCCGTCGCCCGAGAACAGGAAGTTCGGGTTCTTCGCGGTCGCGGCGACGACGACGAGGATGAGCGCGAGCAGGATCCCCAGCTCGCGCATGCGGCCGCCGGAGAGGAACGTCTTCAGGCGCCCGGCGTCCGGGGCGATGACGGCGGTCGTGCTCATGAGGTGTGCTCCATCGCGTGCGTGGCCGCGTGCATGACGTTCTCGCTCGTCGCGTCGGCGCGCGCGATCTCGGCGGTGATCCGGCCCTCGTGCATGACGAGCACGCGATCGGCCATGCCGAGCACCTCGGGAAGCTCCGAGGAGATCATGATGATGCCGAGTCCCTGGGCCGCGAGGTCGGAGAGCAGGGCGTGCACCGCGGCCTTGGTGCCGACGTCGATGCCGCGGGTGGGCTCATCGATGATCAGGACCTGGGGGTCGGTGGCGAGCCACTTGGCGAGAACCACCTTCTGCTGGTTGCCGCCCGAGAGTGTGCCGACGAGCGTGTCGAGCGCGTGGCTCTTGACCTCGAGCTTGGCCGCCCACGGGCGCGCGGTGCGGTGCTCCATGCCGGTCGTGATGAGCCCGAACCGGGCGATCTTGCGCCACATCGCCATGGCGGTGTTGCTGCCGACGGTCGAATCCATGACGAGGCCCTGCTTGCGCCGGTCCTCGGGGACGAGCGCGAGGCCCGCGTTCATCGCCGCGGTCGGCCGGCCCGAGGGGATCTTCCGGCCGAGCATTTTGACGGATCCGGATGCGTAGCCGTCGATGCCGAACACGGCGCGCGCGACCTCGCTGCGCCCGGCGCCGACGAGCCCGGCGAGCGCGACGATCTCGCCGGCGCGCACGCTGAAGGAGATGTCGTGGAAGACGCCCGGGTTAGTGAGGCCCTCGACGCGTAGCAGCTCGTCGCCGACCGACGCGGTCTTCTTGGGGAAGAGCTCGGAGACGTCGCGGCCGACCATCTGCCGCACGAGTTCGTCGACGGTCGTCTCGGCGATCGGGTGGGTCGAGATGTATGCGCCGTCGCGCATGACGGTGACGGTGTCGCACAGGGCGAAGACCTCGTCGAAGCGGTGCGAGATGAACATGATCGCCCGCCCCTCGTCGCGCAGGCTGCGCGCGACCTGGAACAGGCGGTCGACCTCGATGCCCGATAGGGCAGCGGTCGGCTCGTCCATGATCAGCACGCTCGCGTCGAGGGAGATGGCCTTGGCGATCTCGATGATCTGCTGGTCGGCGATCGAGAGGCCCTCGGTGATGCGGTCGGGATCGAGTGTGACGCCGAGGCGCGCGAAGATCTCGGTGACCTCATCGTGCATCGCAGCGCGATCGATCCGCCCGAGGCGACCGGTCGGCTGGCGTCCCATGAAGATGTTCTCGGTGATCGACAGGTCCGGGAACAGCGTCGGCTCCTGGTAGATCACGGCGATGCCGGCGTCCTTCGACTGGGCCGTGCTCGTGAAGTCGACGCTCTCGCCGCGGAAGCGGAAGTCTCCGGCGTCGCGGCGGTACAAGCCGGCCATGATCTTGACCAGCGTGGACTTGCCCGCGCCGTTCTCGCCGATCAGTGCGTGGATCGAGTTCGGCCGCAGCGCGAGGGTGCCCGAGCGCAGCGCGACGACAGGGCCGAACGATTTGACGACGCGCTCCAGCTCGAGCGCGGGTGCGTCTCGATCGCGGGGTGGGTCTTCGGTGACCACGGGTGGTCCTCTCCTTCGAGGTGCGTAGACTGCATATGAACCGACCTGAATCGATTCATGGTCATTTCAGGCTAGTGTAAGCACAATTCTGATCGCCACCACAAGGTGGTGACGGTGATCAGAATGTGATGTGCCCAGACGAAGGAGACCGGGTGGTCGTCAGGATCCGCGATGTCGCGCAGCTCGCCGGGGTGTCGGTGGGCACGGTGTCGAACGTCCTCAACCGGCCCGACGAGGTCTCGTCCGACTCCGTCGAACGCGTCTCGCGGGCCATCGACGAGCTCGGTTATGTGCGCAACGACGCGGCTCGGCAGCTGCGAGCGGGCATCAGCACCACGGTCGGATTCGTCGTGCTCAACAGCCAGAACCCCTTCTACAACGACGTCGTGCGGGGCGCGCAGGACGAGGCGGCCGCGCACGGAATCGCGATCCTCTACGGCGACGCCGACGAGGACGTCGCGCGGCAGAAGCTCTACCTCGACCTCTTCCAGCAGCAACAGGTGCGCGGCGTGCTGCTCGCCCCGTACGGCGACGTGCTCGCGGACCTCCGGCGGCTGCGCCGATCCGGCATCGCGACCGTTCTCGTGGACCGGTTCAGCGCCGACAGCGAGTTCTCCTCCGTGTCGCTCGACAGCGTGGCGGGCGGGCGGCTCGCGATGGAGCACCTCATCGAGACCGGCAGGCGCAGGGTCGCGTTCGTGGGCGGGCCGTTCCAGCTCCGCCAGGTGTCCGACCGGCTCGCGGGCGCTCGGGTTGCGGCCGAAGATGCGGGTGTGCCGATCGACCTCGAGGTCGTCCCTACCGAGGGCATGCTGCTCGAAGACGGACTCGCGGCGGGGGAGCGGATCCTCGCTCGTCCGAAGCGGCAACGGCCCGACGCGCTCATCGCGGCGAACGACCTGATCGCGATCGGTCTGATGCAGTCGCTGACCGTCGACGGGCGACTGCTCGTGCCGCATGAGATGGCGCTGATCGGGTTCGACGACATCCCGTTCGCGGCGGCCGCAGCGGTCCCGCTCACGTCGATCAGGCAGCCGGGCCGCCAGATCGGCCGCACGGCGCTGCGCACCGTGCTCGAAGAGGTCGAAGACCCGACGAGCCTCCCGCGTCAGACGGTGTTCCCGCCCGAGCTCGTGGTGAGGCGGTCGACGGCAGGGTAGGGGCGAGAGCTACGCCCGCTCGGGCATCCCCGCGATCACGACGTCGAGCTTGTCGGCCGTGTCCTCCCAGCCGTCGACGGCGATGCACGAGACGCCCATCGCGAGCACGGGGTAGTCGTTGCCGTCCTCGTCGAGGCGGTCGCCGTAGAAGACCATGTCGTCGAGCGAGATCCCGGTCTGCTCGGCGAGCTGGTGCATGCCGTACGCCTTGTCGATGCCCTTACGAGTGATGTCGACCGACGTGGATCCGCCCGAGCGCACCTCGAGGTCGGGCACGCGGGCGGCGACGGCGTCGCGCAGGGCGGACTTCTTCGCGCTCGTCGGATCCCACGCTTTCTTCTCGGCGACGGGTGCGGCCTGGCCGAGCGCGGAGAACGTGATCTGCGACCCGCGGTCCTCGAGGATCGGGCCCCACGTCTCGCTCTCCCAATGGCCGAGGCGCTTCGCCTCCTCCTCGACGGCGGCCAGCGCGCGGGACTTCTCATCGTCGGTGAGGTCGCGCGAGTACTGCAGTGCGAAGTCAGATCCGTCGTGGCGGTAGTAGGCCGTGCCGCACGTGGGCAGCAGGTGCATGTGGGCGAGCGCATCGGTGGCGTCGGGCAGATTGTCGACGACCTGCGAACGGAACTGGGCGATCTGGCCGCCCGAGATGATCGCTACCTCGACGCGGCGCGCGAGATCGACGAGCTGCTGCGCGACGCGCGGATCCACGGGAGACTTGGACGGCGCGAGCGTGTCGTCCAGATCGAAGGCGACCAGGAGCGGCTGAGAAGTCGTCATGCAGTCCATTGTGACGGATATCGCCCGATGAATTCCCAGGTGAGAGGCAGGGTGCGCGTTCGCGCTCGGCGAGCGGGTCGGGTAAGGTTGATCCTTGGTGCGCGTACAGGCGCGCATCGCGAACGTGAGCCCTCCACCGGTTTCGTTGGCTCGGCATCGGCCGAACAACAGCCCCGGAGCGGGATTCACGAACCTCTCCGTTCGAAAAGAAAGCAGCACTATCGTGACGCGCACATACACCCCGAAGGCCGGTGACGCTCAGCGTGAATGGCTCGTGATCGACGCCGCTGACGTCGTTCTCGGCCGCCTCGCTTCGCACGCCGCCGCGCTCCTTCGCGGCAAGCACAAGACGACCTTCGCCCCCCACATGGACATGGGCGACTTCGTCATCATCATCAACGCCGAGAAGGTCGTCCTGACCGGCAACAAGGCGCAGAACAAGCGCGCCTACCGCCACTCGGGCTTCCCGGGCGGCCTCAAGTCGGTCAGCTACGAGGAGCTCCTCGAGAAGAACCCGGCACGCGCCGTGGAGAAGGCCGTTCGCGGCATGCTCCCGAAGAACACGCTCGGCCGCGACCAGCTGTCGAAGCTCAAGGTGTACGCAGGTGCCGAGCACCCGCACGCCGCGCAGAAGCCCCAGACGTACATTTTCGACCAGGTCGCCCAGTAAGCGCCGCGGCTAAAAGGACCAACTCGTGACTGAAGAAGTTCAGAACTACTCCACCGAGACGCCGGCCGAGGCCGAGACCGTCGTCGAGCGCCCCGTTGTGAGCGTTCCCGGTGCCGCCGTGGGCCGCCGCAAGCAGGCCATCGCCCGCGCCCGCCTGATCCCTGGTGAGGGCTCCTTTACGGTCAACGGCCGTACGCTCGAGGAGTACTTCCCCAACAAGCTGCACCAGCAGCTGATCACCGACCCCTTCACGCTGCTCGGGCTCACCGGCTCGTACGACGTGATCGCGCGCATCAACGGTGGCGGCGCCTCCGGCCAGGCCGGCGCGCTGCGCCTCGCGATTGCGCGTTCGCTCAACCAGATCGACCGCGACAACAACCGTGCGTCGCTCAAGAAAGCTGGCTTCCTGACGCGCGACGCTCGCGTGATCGAGAGCAAGAAGGCCGGTCTCAAGAAGGCCCGCAAGGCCTCGCAGTTCTCGAAGCGCTGATCGAGCGCTCCATGCCTCTGTTCGGCACGGATGGTGTTCGAGGGCTTGCCAATGGCACCCTCACCGCCGACCTTGCCCTCTCCCTGGCCCAGGCGACTGCTGTCGTCCTGGGCCAGGGGCGTTCTGCCGAGGCGCGACGCGCGGCAGGACGCAGGGCGAAGGCGGTCATCGCGCGCGACCCGCGCATCTCCGGCGACTTCCTCGGAGCGGCCGTGTCAGCGGGCCTCGCGGCGAGTGGGGTCGATGTCTACGACGCGGGCGTCATCCCGACGCCGGCTCTCGCGTTCCTGGTGAACGACTTCGACGCCGACTTCGGGATCATGATCTCGGCCTCGCACAATCCCGCGCCCGACAACGGCATCAAGATTTTCGCTCGCGGCGGGGTGAAGCTGCCCGACGTCGTCGAGCAGCGCATCGAGAGCTACATGAACGAGCCGAAGCTGCTGCCCACGGGCGGCGACGTCGGACGCATCTCGCGATTCGCCGACGCCGAAGACCGCTACGTGCTGCACCTGCTCAGCACCCTGCCGGCACGGCTCGACGGGCTGCACGTCGTCATCGACTGCGCCAACGGCGCGGCGAGCGGCGCGTCGCCTGCCCTGTTCGCCAACGCGGGCGCGAAGGTCACCGTCATCGGCGCTGACCCCGACGGCATGAACATCAACGACGGGGTCGGCTCCACGCACCTTGAGCCGTTGGCCGAGGCCGTCGTCGCGCTCGGCGCCGACATCGGCATCGCCCACGACGGCGACGCCGATCGCTGCCTCGCGATCGATGCCGACGGTAACCACATCGACGGCGACCACATCATGGCGATCCTCGCCAATGCGCTGCACGAGCGCGGGCTGCTCGAGAAGGACACGCTCGTCGCGACCGTGATGAGCAATCTCGGCCTGACGATCGCGATGCAGCAGCGCGGGATCCGCGTGCTGCAGACCGCCGTCGGCGACCGCTACGTGCTCGAAGAGATGAGCCGATCGGGGTACTCCTTCGGCGGCGAGCAGTCGGGGCACGTCATCATGAACGAGCACTCGACGACAGGCGATGGCCTGCTCACGGGCCTGCAGCTCGCGGCCGAGATGGCGCGCACCGGCAAGACGATCGCCGAGCTGGCATCGATCATGACGGCGCTGCCGCAGATCATGATCAACGTGCCCGGCGTCGACCGCGAGCGCGTCGGCGACGCGGGCGTGCAGGCCGCCGTGCGCGAGGCCGAGGCCGAGCTGGGCGACACGGGCCGCGTGCTCCTGCGCCCCTCCGGCACCGAGCCCCTCGTGCGCGTGATGGTCGAGGCCGCGACGCAGGAGATCGCCGACCGGATCGCCGGCCGTCTCGCCGAGGTCGTCCGCGAGCGCATCTCGCTCTAGCGGCGCTCCCGTGACGCAAGCGGATCCTCGTTGTCGCACGAGGATCCGCTCGCGTCACCGGAACCGCGTCACCAGCCCGAATCCTCCGCGTAGCGCAGCAGAATGCCCTCGCGGAGGGCCCACGGGCAGATCTCGAGCTCGTCCGCGTCGAGCGCCTTCATCGCCTCGTTGAGCACCACGGCGCCCGCCGTGATCTGGAATGTGCGCTCCGGCGTGATGCCTGGCAGCTCCTGGCGCGCGGACGCGGGGATCCGTGCCAGCACGGGGATCCATGCCTCGAGCGCGGCCTGCGGTAGCATCCAGCGCGGGTTGCCCGACCAGCCGGCGCGCTTGTAGCCGACGAGGCGCGAGAGCGACCGGATCGTCTTCGACGACCCCACGACGTGATCGGGGGAGGGGATCCGGCCGAAGCGGGCCGCAACCGCGGCGAGCTGCTCCTCCGCGTGGAACGCGAGCCGCTCGACGGCCTCGTCGCCCGGCGGATCCGTCGGCAGCATCTCGACGGTCATGCGCCCGGCGCCGAGCGGCACCGATTCGGCGAGCTGCGGCAGCTCGTCCGCCCCGCCAGCGATCTCGAGCGACCCGCCGCCGATGTCGAACAGCAGGATCTGCCCCGCCGACCAGCCGAACCAGCGGCGCGCGGCGAGGAAAGTGAAGCGCGCCTCTTCTGATCCGCCGAGCACCTGCAGGCTCATCCCGATCACCGCCTCGATCTGCGCGATCACGTCGGCGCCGTTCGTGGCCTCGCGGATGGCGCTGGTCGCGGTGGCGAGCAGCTCGGAGACGCCCTCCGTGTCGGCCACCGCGCGCGCACGTGCCACCGCCGAGAGGATCGCATCGATCCCCTCCTGCGAGATGGATCCGTCGGGCAGCAGGTACCGCATGACCCGCACCGTGCTCTTCTCGCTCGTCGACGCCAGCGGTCGTCCGCCCGGCTGTGCGTCCGCGACGAGCAGGTGGACAGTGTTCGAACCGATGTCGAGAACCCCGAGGCGCATGGAAGAACGATAGCGCCCGCGGGGCGACAGAAAACGCGCCGTTCCGCGGGGGTGCGCGTTTTATCGAGACCCGCTCGCCACAGTAAGATGGCGCGGATGACTCCCGACAGCAGCCTGCTGCAGCTCTCCCTCTACCGCGACATTCCTCGCGCGGAGTGGGCGCGCCTGGCCAAGGGTCTGCCGCAGCCGCTCACGGAGCAGGAGATCGTGCAGATCCGCGGGCTCGGCGACCGACTCGACGTCAACGAGGTGCGCGATGTCTTCCTCCCGATCAGCCGGCTGCTGAGCGCGTGGGCGCGCGGCACGCGGCAGATCGGGACCGAGGTGGGCGCCTTCTTCGGCGAGGACCGGCCGAAGATTCCGTTCGTGGTGGGTGTTGCCGGATCCGTCGCCGTCGGCAAGTCGACGGTCGCGCGTCTGCTGCGCGAACTCATGAGCCGCTGGACGGACACCCCGCGGGTCGAGCTCGTCACGACCGACGGATTCCTCTACCCGAACGCCGAGCTCGAGCGCCGCGGGCTCATGGACCGCAAGGGCTTCCCGGAGTCGTACGATCGCCGCCGGCTCATCGACTTCGTCACGCGCGTCAAGTCGGGCGAGCCCGAGGTGCGCGCGCCGTTCTACTCGCACATGAAGTACGACATCATGCCCGATGCTTCGGTCGTCGTGCGCACGCCCGATGTGCTCATCGTCGAGGGCCTGAACGTTCTGCAGCCCCCGCCCGCTCCGAACGACGTCGCCGTCAGCGACCTGTTCGACTTCTCGATCTTCGTCGACGCCGACACCGAGAACATCGAGAAGTGGTTCGTCAACCGCTTCCTCGCGCTGCGGGCCGGGGCATTCTCGAACCCGGCGTCCTACTTCAACGTCTACCAGCACCTCTCCGACGAGGAAGCGATCGCGACGGCGCGGGGGATCTGGGCGGAGATCAACCTGCCGAACCTCATCGCCAACGTCGAGCCGACGAAGCACCGCGGCACGCTCGTGCTCAAGAAGGGCCCCGACCACGCGGTCGAGAACGTCCTGCTTCGAAAGCTCTGACGCGGCTACGCGCTGCGGCGCGCGGCCGATGCTGTGAGATGCGCGCGCATCGCGGCGGCGGCGGCGAGCGGATCCGAGGAGCGGATGGCGTGCGCGACGGCCGCGTGCTCGCTGACGACGGCCGCTGAATCGGCGGGATCCCGATCGGAGTCGGATATGCGCGCCGCGGGCAGAATGATCGCGCGCGCGCCGATCCGCTCGAGCGCCGCGGCGAGGTAGCGGTTGCCGGATGCCGCGGCAACCGCCCGGTGGAAGGCGAAGTCGGCGTCGACCGTTTCGACGGGCAGTGCGGCGGATCCGAGCGCTGCGAGCGCGCCGTCGATCGCGTCGAGGTCGCGCTCGGTGCGCACCCGGGCCGCGAGGGCGGCCGACTCGGATTCGATCGCGACGCGGAACGCGATCAGCTCGGCGCGCTCGCTCTCGTCGGTCGCGGTGAGCCAGTCCTCGCCTGACGCGGTCGCGGGCGGGACGAGCGCGTAGCTGCCGGATCCGGTGCGCGTGCGGATGAGCCCGCGCGTGTGCAGTCGCTGGAGGGCCTCGCGCACGACGGACCGGCTCGCGCCGAACTCTGCGACGAGCTTGGCCTCGCTCGCCAACCGTTCGCCGGGGGAGATGTCGCCACCGATGATGCGGTCGGCGAGGATCCCGGATATCTGTTCTCCGCGCGACGCTGTCATAGACCTATTCTCCGATGGTGACCGACTCTGTCACCCACGCGCGCGCCTGGTCGCTGAACGTGATGCCGAGGCCGAGGCGATCGGGAACGATCATGCGGCCGTTCTTCGTCTCGAGGCGCTCCTCGAACAGGGGATCCAGCCAGTCGAAGTGCTCGACCCACGGCTCGCGCGGATAGCAAGCCGCGAGGTGCAGGTGGATCTCCATCGCGAAGTGCGGTGCGAGGTCGAGGCCGGCGCGGTCGGCAAGGGTCATGAGGCGCAGGAACTGCGTGATCCCGCCCACGCGCGGGGCGTCGGGCTGCATGATGTCGCAGGCGCGCGCCTCGATGAGGCGCTCGTGCTCGGCGACCGACGCGAGCATCTCGCCCGTTGCGATCGGGGTGTCGAGCGAGCGCGCGAGATCCGCGTGGCCCTCGGCATCGTACGCGTCGAGCGGCTCTTCGATCCAGACGAGCTCGAGGTCCTCGAAGCGGCGCCCCATGCGCAGGGCGGTTGCACGATCCCACTGCTGGTTCGCGTCGACCATGAGCGGCATGGCGTCGCCGATGTGGTCGCGCACGGCGCGCACGCGGCGCAGATCTTCGGCCGAATCAGGCAGGCCGACCTTGATCTTGATGCCGCCGATGCCCTCCTCGATCGACTGCGTGGCGCGGTCGCGCACCTCGTCGAGCGAGGCATTGAGGAACCCGCCCGACGTGTTGTACGTGCGGACGGAATCGCGGTGCGAGCCGAGCAGCTTCGACAGCGGCAGGCCGGCGCGCTTCGCTTTGAGGTCGTAGAGAGCGATGTCGATTGCGGCGAGAGCCTGCGTCGCGACGCCCGAGCGCCCGACGGACGCGCCTGCCCAGAGCAGCTTCGTGTACAGCTTCTCGATGTCGTTCGGATCTTCGCCGATCGCGGCGCCCGCGACCTCCTTGGCGTGGGCGTACTGGGCCGGGCCCCCGCCGCGCTTCGAATAGCTGAAGCCGTGCCCCGAGAAGCCCTGCGCCGTCTCGATCTCGGCGATGAGGAAAGCGACCTCGGTCATCGGCTTCTGCCTGCCGGTGAAGACCTTGGCATCCGAAATGGGAACGGCGAGCGGCAGCCGCAGCGTCGACAGGGTGATCGAGCGGATCGAATCGGGCGTGTAGGTCACGATGCTCCTCCTTGAGTGCAGCACCAACCTACCAGACAAGTTGGAAACCTGTCCTACAGAATTAGGAGCCTGTTCTCGAGGACGTCGACGAGCCGCCGTCGCGCGGAGGATTCACGGCCGCGCAAGATTAGGATCGATCGCATGTGTGGAATCGTCGGATACGTCGGCCCTCGGGACAGCCAGGACATCCTCGTTGCGGGCCTCGCCCGCCTCGAATACCGCGGGTACGATTCCGCCGGTATTGCGGTGATCGATGAGGGCGGATCCCTTGCGGTGCGCAAGCGCTCCGGCAAGCTCGCGCGGCTGCGCGAGGCGCTCGACACGGATCCGATCGGGCGCGGAACCACCGGAATCGGACACACCCGGTGGGCGACGCACGGCGGCCCGACTGACCAGAACGCGCACCCGCACCTCGCCGACGGCGACCGCCTCGCGGTGATCCACAATGGCATCATCGAGAACTTCTCCGAGCTCCGGAAGGAGCTCCAGGCCGAGGGCGTCGAGTTCCTCAGCGACACCGACACCGAGGTCGCGGCGCAGCTGATCGGCCGGGCGTACCGCGAGACGGGCGACCTCGTTGCGGCCTTCCGTGCGGTCGTCAACCGTCTCGACGGCGCGTTCACGCTGCTCGCAACGCACGAGGACCACCCCGGTCTCGTCGTCGGGGCGCGCCGCAATTCGCCGCTCGTTATCGGGCTCGGCGAGGGCGAGACGTTCCTCGGATCCGATGTCGCGGCGTTCGTCGAGCACACGCGCCACGCGCTCGCGGTCGGTCAGGACGAGATCGTCGCGATCCGCCCCGGCCAGGTCGAAGTCACCGACTTCTCGGGCAACGCGGTCGAGCCGCAGCCGTTCGAGGTGTCGTGGGACGCGGCGGCCGCCGACAAGGGCGGCTGGTCGAGCTTCATGGCCAAGGAGGTCTCCGAAGAACCGGAGGCCGTGGCGAACACGGTGCGCGGGCGGATCCATGACGGCGAGATCCGCGTGCCCGAGCTCGATGGGCTCGACGACTTCTTCCGCGGCATCGACCGCATCGTGGTGCTCGCCTGCGGCACCGCGTACTACTCGGGTCTCGTCGGCAAGTACGCGCTCGAGAAGTGGGCGCGGATCCCCGTCGATGTCGAGCTCGCCCACGAGTTCCGGTACCGCGAGCCGATCGTGTCCGCCTCGACGCTTGTGGTCTCGATCAGCCAGTCCGGCGAGACGATGGACACGCTGATGGCCGTCAAGGAGGCCGCGCGCCTCGGGGCGAAGACGCTATCGATCTGCAACACCCAGGGATCCACGATCCCTCGCGAGTCGGATGCGGTCGTGTACACGCACGCCGGCCCCGAGGTCGCGGTTGCATCGACGAAGGCGTTCGTTGCGCAGATCACGGCGCTGTACCTGCTCGCGCTGCACGTGGGGCGGGTGCGCGGCGCGCTTCCCGCCGACGTGTCCGCGGAGGCGAGCGAGCAGCTCGGCGCGCTGCCGGAGAAGATCCAGTGGATCCTCGACAACGAGCAGGAGCGCACGGAGCAGCTCGCGCACTGGATGGCCGACACGCGTTCGGTGCTGTTCCTCGGCCGCCACGTCGGGTACCCGATCGCGCTCGAGGGCGCGCTCAAGCTCAAGGAGATCTCGTACATCCATGCCGAGGGCTTCGCCGCGGGCGAGCTGAAGCACGGCCCGATCGCGCTGATCGAGCCGGGTCAGCCGGTGTTCGTCGTTGTGCCGTCGCCGCGCGGATCCATCACGATGCACCAGAAGGTGGTCTCGAACATCGAGGAGATCCGGGCCCGCGGGGCGCGCATCATCGCGATCGCCGAGCAGGGCGACTCGGCGGTGCTGCCATCAGCCGACGAGGTGCTGCGGATCCCCCTCGCGAGCCCGCTGTTCGAGCCGATCCTCGCGGTCGTGCCCCTGCACATCTTCGCCATGGGCCTCGCGACGGCGAAGGGCCTCGACGTCGACCAGCCCCGCAACCTCGCGAAGTCGGTCACGGTCGAGTAGCCCTCAATACCGTGTCCCGGTTCCGGAGGGAATGACCGCCGGATTCCCGCACCAGCTGGGACACGGTTTGTTGGGACCGGGAGGGTGCGGGGCGTCAGTAGGCTGAAGCGATGATCATCGGAATAGGCGTCGACATGGTCGACATCGAGCGCTTCGAGGGGCAGATCGCCCGCTCGCCGCGGCTCATGGAGCGCCTGTTCACGCCGCACGAGCGGGAGCTGCCTCTCCGTTCGCTCGCCGCGCGGTACGCCGCGAAGGAATCGCTGATCAAGGCGCTCGGCGGATCCGATGGCGTGCGCTGGCAGGAGATCGAGGTGCCGCGCTTGGGGGAGCGGAGCGCGCCGCAGTACGTCATCACAGGCGGCACGGCCGACGCGCTCGATGCGCGCGGCGTCGCGCACTCGCACCTCTCGCTCTCGCATGACGGCGGGCTCGCGCTCGCCTACACGATTCTCGAATCCGCATGACCGCCCGCTCGAACGGTTCATGCCGCGCGCTCGACGCGCGCTACGGAAGGACACCGCGATGACGACTGGCCCCACCCGCGAGGCGGTGATCGACCGCGGCGCGATCGAGCACAACGTGCGCGCACTGCGCGCGGCAGCGCACACGCGAGAATTCATCGCCGTCGTCAAGGCCGATGGGTACGGTCACGGCGCGCTCACGGCCGCGCGCGGGGCGGTCGCCGGCGGCGCGTCACGGCTCGGAGTCGCCGACCTCGCCGAGGCGCTGGAGCTGCGCGCCGCGGGCATCGACGTGCCGATCATCGCCTGGCTGCACGCACCCGACGCCGACTTCGGGCCGGCCGTCGCCGAGGGCGTGGAGATCGGGATCTCGTCGGTCGATCAGCTGCGCAGCCTGACAGGCCGCTCCGGAAGCCGCACCCCGGTCGTGCACCTCAAGTTCGAGACCGGTCTCGGTCGCGGCGGCGCGGCGCCCGCGGACTGGGGCCCGCTCATCGCCGAGGCGGCGCGGCTGGAGCGCGAGGAGCGCGTGCGGGTCGATGGCCTGTTCAGCCACCTGTCCGGCGCATCGCGCCGAGACGACGCGCGCCAGCTCGAGCTGTTCAACGACGCGGTCTCGGGCGCGAAGATCGCCGGGCTCACGCCGCGGATCCGCCACCTGGCGGCCACCGCCGCCGCGATCGACATGCCGGAGGCGCGGCTCGATGCTGTGCGGGCGGGCATCGGAATCTACGGACTGTCTCCCTTCGCCGACCGATCATCGGCCGCGCTCGGGCTGCGTCCGGCCATGACCCTCCAGGCGCCGGTCGCCGCGGTGCGCCGCGTGCGCGCCGGCCACGGGGCGTCGTACGGGTATACCTATCGTGCCGAGCGCGACACGACCTTCGCCCTCGTGCCTCTCGGGTATGCCGACGGCATCCCGCGCCAGGCCTCCAACGCCGGCCCCGTGCGGATCGGCGGCAAGCGGTTCCGCGTTGCGGGCCGGGTCGCCATGGACCAGTTCATCGTCGACGTCGGCGACGCGCCCGTCCTGGTGGGCGATCGCGCCGTGCTGTTCGGCGACCCGCTGCGCGGGGCCCCCACGGCGACCGAGTGGGCCGACGCCGCCGACACGATCAACTACGAAATCGTCACGCGCATTGGAAATCGCGTCGCCCGCACCATTGTCGAGTAGCGGCCCGCCGTGAGGTTCCGACAGAACCGGGAAGATGGAGATCATGATGCCCGAACACCTCCTCGGTCGACACGAGATTTCAACTTCGGCGGCGATGGAACAGCTCGGCGTGAGCATGGGGCGGGGCCTCGCCGCGGGAGACGTTGTCGTGCTGACCGGGCCGCTCGGCGCCGGAAAGACGACCCTGACCCGCGGGATCGCCGAGGGTCTCGGAGTGCGCGGACCCGTGCAATCGCCGACGTTCGTCATCGCGCGCACCCACCCCTCGATCGTGGGCGGGGCGCCCCTCGTGCACGCCGACGCCTACCGATTGGGCGACGCGGCAGAGCTCGAGGACCTCGATCTCGACCTCGACGGCTCGGTCACGATCATCGAGTGGGGCCGCGGCCTCGTCGACCAGATCGCCGATGCGTGGTGGGACATCGAGATCGAACGGCCCATCGGCGAGGCCGACGACCCCGAGAACCTCGACCTCGACGCCCCCCGGACCGTTGTCGTAACGAGACACACTCAAGGCGGGTTATAAGCGAGGCAGTCATAGCCTAGGAACAATGATCCTCGCAATCGACTCCTCGATCGGCTCGACCGTCGCCGTCGTCGACCCGGCGACGGACGCCGTGCTCGCCGACTGCTCGAGCGACGTCCCCCGAGGCCACGCCGAGGTCATCGGCACTCTCATCGAGCGCGCGCTCGATGACGCCGCAGTCTCGCCCGCCGACATCACGCACGTCGCGGCAGGCATGGGCCCGGGCCCGTTCACGGGCCTCCGGATCGGCATCGCCGCAGCGCGCGCGTTCGCGGTCGGGCGCGGGATCCCCGTGGTCCCGGTCGTGAGCCACGACGCGGCGGCGCTCGAGATTCTCACGCGGGATCCCGACGCGACCTTCGTCATCGTCACCGACGCCCGCCGCCGGGAGAACGCGGTGAGCGCGTATGCGGGGCTCGACAGCGGAATCCCGGCCCGCATCGCCGGCCCGGAGCTGCTGCCGAACACCGATGACACCGAGGCATACCTTGCCGAGCACCTGAGTATTGCGCGAGGACCTGACGGATCCGGGGAAATCGTCAGGCGCTCGCCGACATCTCAGGCGCTCGGCGAACAGCCCCACACGACGCACATCTCCGCGGGCGCGATCGGAATCCTTGCGGCACGCCTCCTGCGCCGTGGCGCTGTGCCCGACCTCGAGCCCCTCTACCTGCGCGCCCCCGACGCCAAGGTGCCGGGCGCCGTGAAGCGGGTGAGCACGTGATCCGCACCGCGACGATCGACGACCTTGACGGCATCATGGCCATCGAGAACGCCAGCTTCCCATCCGACGCCTGGAGCGAGAACGCGATGCGCGCCGAGCTCGAGGGGGAGCACGGCCACTACGTCGTGCTTGTCGACGACGGCCGGATCGCCGGATACGCCGGCCTGCGCCATCTCGCGGGCGGCCGCGATTCCGATGTGCAGACGATCGCCGTATCGGCCGATGCGCGCGGCGCGGGCCACGGACGCGCGCTGCTGACAGAGCTGCTCTCGACCGCCGTGGCCAGGCGCGCCCGCGAGGTGTTCCTCGAGGTGCGCGCCGACAACCCGGTCGCCGAGGCGCTGTACTCGAGCGAGGGATTCGTCGAGATCGGCCGCCGCGAGCGCTACTACCAGCCCGACGACATCGATGCCGTCGTCATGAAGCTCGACCTCCGCCACCGTCCCCACGAAGCGAGGCGCGATGATGAACCGCGATGAGCCCCTGGTCCTCGGCATCGAGACGAGCTGCGACGAGACCGGCATCGGGATCGTGCGCGGGCGCACCCTGATCAGCAACACCATCGCCAGCAGCATGGACGAGCACGCCCGCTTCGGCGGCGTGGTGCCCGAGGTCGCGGCTCGCGCCCACCTCGACGCGCTGCAGCCTGCGATCGAGCAGGCCGTCGCCGAGGCCGGCATCGCGCTGAGCGACCTCGATGCCATCGCCGTGACGAGCGGTCCCGGGCTGTCGGGCGCGCTCATGGTGGGCGTCGGCGCCGCGAAGGCGCTCGCGATCTCCCTCGGCACCCCGCTCTATGCGGTTAACCACCTCGTCGGCCACATCGCTGCCGACATCGTGACCCCCGATTCTGAGCCCCTCGAGTACCCGACGATCGCGCTGCTCGTCTCCGGTGGGCACACCTCGCTGCTGCACGTGCGCGACCTCACGACCGACGTCGAGCTTCTCGGCGAGACGATCGACGACGCGGCCGGCGAGGCCTTCGACAAGGTGGCGCGGATCCTCGGCCTGCCGTACCCGGGTGGGCCCCAGATCGACCGCGCGGCGGCAGATGGTGATCCGTCCGCCATCCGATTCCCGCGCGGGCTCAGCCGCGCGAGCGACATGGCGAAGCACCGCTGGGATTTCTCGTTCTCGGGGCTGAAGACGTCCGTCGCGCGCTGGGTCGAGCAGAACGAAGGATCGACCCTGCCGGTCGCCGACGTCGCCGCGAGCTTCCGCGAGGCGGTCGTCGACGTGCTCGTCACGAAGGCGCTCGACGCGTGCGAGGAGCGCGGCGTGCCGAGGCTCCTGCTCGGCGGCGGCGTCATCGCGAACCGCCGGCTGCGCGAGGTCGCGCTCGAGAGGGCGGCGGCGCGCGGCGTGACCGTGCGGATCCCTCCGCTCAGCCTCTGCACCGACAACGGCGCCATGATCGCGGCGCTCGCCTCCCAGCTCATCTCGAGCGGCCGCGCGCCCTCGACGCTCGGATTCGGGGCCGACTCGACGCTGCCCGTGACCGAGATCCAGGTCGCGGAGCGGGATACCGTGGCGACATGACTCGCATCGACGCGCACGAGAGGATCCCGGACGGATCCTCGGACGAGCGCGTTCCAGTGCGGGACGTTCCGGCGGAGCCGATCGAGGCCATCGCATCGGAGACGTTCGGCTCGATCCATCCCGATATCGCGACGCAGTCGATCACCCGTCGCGGGCTGCGGCCCCGCCACAAGCACCTCGCCACCGTCTCGCTGGTGCTGGCGGTGCTGTCGCTCGTCGTGTCGTGGTTCGGCCCGTGGGCCGCGCCGATCGCGCTCGTGGCGGTCGTGCTCGGCACGGTCGCGCTGTTCCGCCGCTGGGGGAGGGTATCGCTCAGCTGGGGAGCGATCGGCGCCGGGGTCGTGGCGATCCTGTTCAGCGCCTATTGGGTCAGCTGGATCCTGGCGCAGCTGCCCGTCGCGCCGTAGCGCGCTGCGCGCGCACGATATCGGTCACGAGCAGTGCGCACGCGACCCAGATGAGGCTGAAGCCGATCCATCGCTCGGGCGGCATATGTTCGTGCAGGAGGAACGCGCCGGTCGCGAACTGCAGGATCGGGGTGATGAACTGCAGCATGCCAACCGTCGACAGCGACACGCGTCGCGAGGCGGAGGCGAACAGCAGCAGCGGTAGCGCGGTGATCACGCCCGAGAGCACCACCAGCGTCGTGTGCAGCGGACCGACCTGCCCGAACGTGATGCCGGTCGTCATCCCGACGATCACGAGCTGACCGATTGCGATCGGCGTGAGCCACACGGTCTCGAGCGTCAGCCCGCTGAGGGCATCGACGTCGGCGCTCAGGAACTTCTTCTTCACGAGCCCGTAGAGCGCGAAGGATGCCGCCATTGCGAGCGACAGCCAGGGCACAGATCCGTAGAACACCACGATCACGATGACGGCGAGGGCCGCGACGCCGACCGCGCTCCACTGCAGCCACCGCAGTCGATCGCCGAGCAGGAACACACCGAGCAGCACGGTCGCGATCGGGTTGATGAAGTATCCGAGGCTGGCCTCGAGCACGCGGTCGCTCATGGCGGCGATCAGGAACAGCTGCCAGTTCGCGTAGATCAGCACGCCCGCGACGGCCGTCCAGCCGAGCACGCGCGGGGATCTGACGAGACTCGCCAGCCGCCGCCAGCCCCGCACCACGGTCAGAAGGATCGCGCAGAACACCAGCGAGAAGATGACGCGCGCCGAGAGCAGCTCCCACGGTCCCGTCGGCGCGAGTATCACAAAGTAGAGCGGCAGGCCGCCCCACAGCAGATACGCGCCGACGCCGTATACGACTCCCTCGCCCGGGCGATCGGTGAGCGGCCTCAATGAGGCGGAGGGAGTGGACACATGTCGAAGTCTAGGGGGCTACTCAGCGGCCGGCGGGTCGATCGCCACGCGCGAGCGCGTCAGCTCCTGCGGGCGCGAGTTGGCGATGAAGGAGATGAGCCCCTCGCGCACCTTGCACTGCGCGGTCCAGAGCTGGTCGGCGTCGGCGGCGGTGATGGACGCGCGCAGCTGCGCCACGCCGCCTGTCGCGTCGGTGACGACGAGGCCCCAGCTGCGGCGGTCCCACTCGGGCATACCATCGAGCATGCGCTCGAGCTCGGCGCGCACGGCGGGCACATCGACGGTGTAGTCGGCCTCGACGAACACGGTGCCCGTGACCTCGGTCTGGTTGCGGGTCCAGTTCGTGTACGGCGTCGTCGTGAAGTACGTCGAGGGGAGGACGTGGCGGCGGTCGTCCCAGATCTGCACGACGACGTACGTGAGGGTGATCTCCTCGACCGTGCCGTACTTTCCATCGACCTCGACCGTGTCGCCGACCTTGAGCGCGTTGGAGAACGCGAGCTGGATGCCGGCGATCAGGTTTCCGAGCGTCGACTGGGCCGCGAGGCCGGCGACGATCGAGGCGATACCGGCCGACGCGAACAGCGACGCCCCGAAGGTGCGCGCACCGTCGATCGTCAGCAGCATCGCGGCGGCGGTGAGCACGACGATGATCGCCACGATGAGGCGACGGATCATGCGCAGCTGGGTCGTGCGCCGGCGTGCCGTGAACTGATCGCCGCTCGTCGCGCTCTGCCGGAGCTGAGCGCCGTCGATGAGCAGCACGACGATGACGCAGACGAGCCACCCGATGACCGCGATGATCGCGAGTGTCAGGACGTAGCTGATCGCCTCGCCGAGCGGGGCGACGTCGTACGGGAAGAACGCGACGGTCGCCGCCTTCCAGCCGATGACCGCGACGAGCCAGAAGATCACCTGCGGGAAGCGCTTATTCATCTCGGCGAAGACCGCGCCGCGCGGGCCGCGCGCGCCGAGGCGCTGGGTGACGAGCTTGAACACCCAAACGATGATGAACGCCGCAGCGAGAACGACGGCGGCGGATATCACGAGCGCGCTCCACGCCGCCCAGGGGCTCTCCGCGATGGTCTCTGTGAGATCTGCTGGTGACATGCTCATCCCCCTACTCTAGGAACTCGTGCTGTGCAGACGAAGAGACCCCGGCCGCCTGGGCGACCGGGGTCTCTTCGAAAAAACGAACGTCAGCGCTCGACGACCGCCAGCACGTCGCGGGCCGAGAGCACGAGATACTCGTCGGCGCCGAACTTGACCTCGGTTCCGCCGTACTTGCTGTAGAGCACGACATCGCCGACGGCGACGTCGACCGGAACGCGGTTGCCGTTGTCATCGATGCGGCCGGGGCCCACGGCCACGACCTCGCCCTCCTGGGGCTTCTCCTTGGCGGTGTCGGGAATGACGAGACCGCTTGCCGTGGTCTGCTCTGCCTCGACCTGCTTGATGACGATGCGGTCCTCGAGCGGCTTGATGGAAACCGACACGGTTTACCTCTTTCTGACGGAAGACTGTGGTTCGCACTCTCACCCCGAGAGTGCTAATGATCAGTGTAGAGCCGATTCTGGCACTCATGCAACGTGAGTGCCAGCCCGCCTACGCTGGAGTCATGGAACTGGCCGAACTCGACGCGCTCCTGACCCCCGAGGCCATGCGGCTGATCGACGAGCTCGACCCCGTCGAGACGGCGTCGGACGTCGCGCGCACCGTCTCGCGACTGCGCGCCGCCGGGCACGGTCCCGAGCTCGTCTCGGCCGTCGTCGGCCAGGTGCGGCTGCGCCAGCGCGCGGCCCAGAAGTTCGGCGAGTTCGCGAGCCGCATGCTCTTCACGCGCGCCGGCCTCGAGCAGGCCACCCGGATGTCGGTGTCGGCCCATCACGGGGGACGATTCGCGCGGGCGGGCCTCACGAGCGTGGCCGATCTCGGCAGCGGCATCGGCGGCGACAGCCTCGCTCTCGCCGCGCTCGGCATCCGCGTGCTCGCGATCGAAGCCGACGACGTCACCGCGGCGCTCGCCACCTACAACCTCGCGGCGTTCCGCGATCAGGTCGAGGTGCGCCAGGGGCTCGCCGAAGAGGCCGACATCACGGGCGTGCAGGGCGCCTGGCTCGACCCCGCCCGCCGAACCAAGGGGCACACCGAGACCCGTCGCGTCTCGGCCGCCGATTATTCGCCGTCGCTGACCTGGGCGTTCGCACTTGCGCGCACGATGCCGACGGGAATCAAGCTCGGGCCGGCCTTCGATCGCGACGAGATCCCGGAGGAGTTCGAGGCGCAGTGGATCAGCGTCGACGGATCCACCGTCGAGCTCGTGCTCTGGTCGGGGCCGCTCGCGCGCGACGGCGTCGGCCGCGCCGCCCTCGTGGTCCGCGGCGACAGCGCCCACGAGATCACCGCCCCGCACGACGCCGTCGACGAGCCCGTGCGCGCTCTCGGCCGCTACCTCTACGAACCGGAGGGGGCCGTGATCCGCGCGCGCCTGATCGGGGAGGTCGCGCGAGCGCTCCAGGCGGGGCCGATGTCGGACGGGATCGCGTACCTCACGGGCGACGAGGACCTCACGAGCCCGTTCGCCGTGCGCTTCCGCGTGCGCGAGACGTTCCCCGCGGATCCGAAGACGCTCGCGCGCGAAATGCATGCGCGCGGCATCGGCACGCTCGAGATCAAGAAGCGCGGCGTCGACATCGATCCGGCCGAGTTCCGCAAGAAGCTGAAGCTGCGCGGCAGCGGATCCGCGACGCTGTTCATCACGCGCTCGGGGGACAAGCGCGTGGCCGTCCTCGCTGACCGGGAATAGCCCAGCATTCGCGACGGTTGTGAGCCATACAATAGGAGCGCAGCGCTCAACGTCAGGTAGGAGACCTCGAGAATGACGGATCACGACCCCTTCGGCTTCATCGGACTCACCTACGATGACGTGCTGCTCCTTCCCGGGCACACCGACGTCATCCCGAGCGAGGCGGATACCTCGTCGCAGCTCACGAAGCGGATCCGCGTGAAGATTCCGCTGCTGTCGGCCGCGATGGACACCGTCACCGAGAGCCGCATGGCGATCGCTCTCGCCCGCCAGGGCGGCATCGGCATTCTGCATCGCAACATGTCGATCGACGACCAGGCGGCCGCGGTGAACCGCGTCAAGCGCAGCGATTCGGGCATGGTCACCGACCCGATCACGACGACGCCCGACGAGACGCTCGCCGACGTCGACGCCAAGTGCGCCGAGTTCCGGATCTCCGGCCTGCCCGTCGTGGACGGCGACGGCAAGCTCGTCGGCATCGTCACGAACCGCGACATGCGCTTCGTCTCGGCCGAGGACAAGAAGACCGCGCTCGTCAAGGACGCGATGACGACGGAGAACCTCGTCACCGGCTACCCCGGCATCCCGAGCGAGGAAGTCGTCGAGCTGTTCCGCGAGCACCGCGTCGAGAAGCTGCCGCTCGTCGACGACGAGGGCGCTCTCGTCGGCCTCATCACCATCAAGGACTTCGACAAGCGCGAGCAGTACCCGCTGTCGACGAAGGACGACCAGGGCCGGCTGCGCGTGGGCGCTGCGATCGGTTTCTTCGGCGAGGCATGGAGCCGAGCCGAGGCGCTGCGCGACGCGGGCGTCGACGTGATCGTCGTCGACACGGCGAACGGGCAGGCCCAGGGCGTCATCGACATGATCGAGCGACTGAAGGCGGACGAAACGTTCGCGCACGTCGACGTCATCGGCGGACAGGTCGCCACGCGAGAGGGCGCGCAGGCGCTCATCGACGCGGGCGCCGACGCGATCAAGGTCGGTGTCGGACCCGGTTCGATCTGCACGACGCGAATCGTCGCTGGTGTCGGTGTTCCCCAGATCACCGCCATTTACGAGTCGTCGCTCGCGTGCCGTGCGGCAGGAGTTCCGCTCATCGCCGACGGTGGCCTGCAGTACTCGGGCGACATCGCGAAGGCACTCGTGGCGGGTGCCGATACCGTCATGCTCGGATCCCTGTTGGCGGGGACGAGGGAATCGCCCGGCGAGCTGGTGTTTTCCAACGGCAAGCAGTTCAAGCAGTACCGCGGCATGGGCTCGCTCGGCGCGATGCAGACCCGCGGCAAGAAGACGTCGTACTCGAAGGATCGCTACGCCCAGGCCGACGTGCCGAACGACGACAAGCTGATCCCCGAGGGCATCGAGGGCCAGGTGCCGTACCGCGGGCCGGTCGAGGCCGTCGCCTATCAGCTCACGGGTGGTCTGCGTCAGTCGATGTACTACACCGGCGCGCGCACGATCGACGAGCTCAAGAGCAAGGGCAAGTTCGTGCGCATCACCCCGGCGGGGCTCAAAGAATCGCACCCGCACGACGTGCAGTTCGTCGTCGAAGCTCCGAATTACACGCGCTGACGTAGGGTGATCCGGTGAGCATGGAGATCGAGCTCGGTCGCGGTAAGCGCGGCAGGCGAGCCTATACGTTCGATGATGTCGCGATCGTGCCGACGAGGCGCACGCGCAACCCGGCCGACGTTTCGACGTCGTGGACGATCGACGCATTCACGTTCGAGACGCCGATTCTCGGCGCGCCGATGGACTCGGTGGTGAGCCCGGAGACGGCGATCGCTCTCGGGCGCATGGGCGTGCTCGGGGTTCTCGACCTCGAGGGCCTGTGGACGCGGTATGAGGATCCGGCGCCGATTCTCGCCGAGATCGCCTCGCTTCCCGCGGAGTCGGCGACGCAGCGCATGCAGGCGCTGTACGCCGAGCCGATCAAGCCCGAGCTGATTACGCAGCGCATTGCGGAGATCCGCGATGCGGGCGTCGTGGCAGCGGGCGCGCTGTCGCCGCAGCGCACCGCCGAGCACTACGAGACGGTGGTGAACGCGGGCGTCGACCTGTTCGTGATCCGCGGCACGACGGTGTCGGCCGAGCACGTCTCCAGCGACGGCGAGTCGCTGAACCTCAAGCAGTTCATCTACGACCTCGACGTTCCGGTCATCGTCGGAGGTGTGGGCACGCACAAGGCGGCCCTGCACCTCATGCGCACCGGCGCGGCGGGCGTGCTCGTGGGCTTCGGCGGGGGAGCCGCGTCGACGACGCGCTCCGCGCTCGGGATCCACACGCCCATGGCGACCGCGGTCGCCGACGTCTCAGCCGCGCGCCGCGACTACATGGATGAGTCGGGCGGGCGCTACGTGCACGTGATCGCCGACGGCGGCATGGGCACCTCGGGCGACATCGTCAAGGCGATCGCGATGGGCGCGGACGCCGTCATGCTCGGCGTCTCGCTCGCTCGCGCGACCGACGCCCCGGGCGGCGGGTTCCACTGGGGCCAGGAGGCGCACCACGCGACTCTGCCGCGCGGACGACGCGTGGCGGTGGATCAGGCGGCGACCCTCGAAGAGGTGCTGTTCGGCCCGGCCACGACGGCCGATGGCACGACGAACCTGCTGGGCGCACTGCGCAAGTCGATGGCGACGACGGGATACTCCGACATCAAGGAGTTCCAGCGCGTCGACGTCGTCGTCTCACCGTACGAATGAGCTCGCGCGCGCCGCTCGACGAGCTCGAGGAGTTTCCGCCGACGCTGCGCGAGGTGATGCTGCGCGGTCGTTGGATCGGCATGCTCGCGCTGTGCCTGATCGTGGCCGGCGTGTTCGCGTGGCTGCTGCAGTGGCAGCTCGCACGCGCGCTCGCCCCGGACCTCATCCCCGAGGGGGCGACCGAGGAAGTGCGCCCGATCACCGAGATCGTTGAGCCGGGCGACTACCTCGACGGACAGCTCGTCGGCCAGCGCGTCGACGTGACCGGAACCTGGGATCCCGAAGACTTCCTGCTCGTCACGCAGCGGCTGAACGACGGCACCGAGGGCGTGTGGGTGACCGGCCGGCTCGAGGCCGAGGGCGTCTCGCTCGCGGCCGCCATCGGGTGGGCGCCCGACGTCGAATCCGCCGAGCGCGCCGCGGCTGAGCTCGCCGACGCGGCGACGGACGAACCCGTCGAGCTGCGGGGACGCCTCGTGTCGGATGAGGGCCCGATCCTCGCGCCCGGCGACGATCCGTACGAGATGACGCGCATGTCGCCCGCCGCGCTGCTCGGTCAGTGGGGCGAGACCGACGGGTCCGTGTACCGGCCGTTCGTCGCGCTCGAGGACGAGACCGCCGGGATCACGGACGCGGGGCTCGAGATGATCGTCGCCGATGCGCCCGTCGAGGACGAGACGGTCAACTGGCTCAACCTCTTCTACGCGGTCGAGTGGGCCGTGTTCGCGGGCTTCTCGTTCTACCTCTGGTACCGCCTCGCGAAGGACGCCTGGGAGCGCGAGCTCGAGATCTTCGCCGGCATCGATCCCGATGAGGACGACGAAGACGACGAGTAGCGCCCGGGTCAGGCGCCAGGTCCGCCCCGGCGTCGTCCGGGCTCGATCTGCTGCCGGCTCAGAGTGGATTCGTGCTCGACGAGTGCGGCCGGGTGCATGATGACCTGGCGTCCGAGGGGCGCGGAATCGCCGTCGAGCCGAGCCATCATGAGCTCGACGACAGAATCTGCCCGGGCCGCGTTGTTCGGATCGACCGTGGTCAGTCGCGGGGTCGAATGTGCGGCGGCAGCGATGTTGTCGAAGCCGACGACCTGCACGTCGTCGGGAACGCGCAGCCCGGCGTCTGCCAGAGCCCGCAGCGCACCGAGCGCGGCCGCATCGGTGACGGCGAACACCGCATCGAAGCGATGATCGCGCGCGAGGAGGCTCCGGAGCCCGTCGCACCCCGCCGCCTGCGTGAAGCCGGACGGAAGGATCAGCGCCGGATCCGGGTCGATCCCCGCCGCAGAGAGCGCCTCGAGGTGACCGCGGGTGCGCAGCCCGGGCATGGACTCCTCTTCGGCCGCCGCGCCGCCGAGAACGACGATTCTGCGGGCTCCGCGCTGCAGCAGATGCTCCGTCGCCCGGCGCGCTCCGCCGACGTTGTCCATCAGGAGATGGTCGAATCTGTTCGCCAGGGCGCGCTCACCCACGAGCACGATCGGCTTTGCGGCCTCGATCCGGTCGAGATGCTCGGCATCGCCCGCTGCCAGGGCGAGCACGAAGCCGTCGTAGGCATCGAGATGGGATGACGCGAGGGCGCTGATCTCCGCGCTCACGATGCCCCCGGTGTGCTCGGCGACGAGCCGGATGCCGCGATCCGCGAAGCGCACCATCAGCGCCTCCGCGAAGGCCCCGTAGTACTCCGAGTCGAACGACGGCAGGGCGAGCCCGACGGTTCCGGTGCGGCCGCGCCGCAGCGAGCGCGCCGACTGATTCATCCGGTAGTCGAGCGCGCTGATGGACGCGACGACGCGTTCCCGCGTCGCGTCGCTCACTCGGGAGGCGCGCCCGTTCAGCACGTTCGAGACCGTCTGATGCGACACCCCGGCGTGGGTCGCCACGTCCTGCATCCTCACCCGCGGACCGCTGCTCCCCACCATCCCCTCATCTTCGCACCGTCGTGCGCCGGCGGGCCGCGCGTCCGCGGCGCAGACCTTGCGGTTCGCTGATTGTTCCCGGTAACATCCAGGAACACGTGGAAGTTGATCGATCAACCTGACGCATCGCGCGGCGTTGATCGGGCTCCGTCCGCATCGGCGCAGAGTGTCGCCGACCGATATCGATCAAGGAGGATCTGTGTCCGTTCAACTGTTCCCGAGGGTGGGGCTGCGAAGGATGACCGCGTTCGTCGCCGCGGCAGCACTGCTCGTCGGCTTGGGCGTCAGCACGACCGCGCCGACGGCGCAGGCCGCCGAGGCGTGGGAGCCCGAATCGTCGTACACGACGACTGACAACGGCGACGGCACCTACTCGGTGCCGCTCCTGAACGCCGATGTGCCCGATGTCAGTGTGGAACGCGTGCCCGCGTCCGAGAACGACGAAGGGCGCGACGTCTACTACATGATCAGCACCACCATGCAGCTCAGCCCGGGCGCACCGATCATGAAGTCGTACGACCTCGTCAACTGGGAGATCGTGAACTACGTGTACAACCGCCTGAGCGCGGGGGATGAGTTCTCGCTGCGAAACGGGGAGAGCTCGTACGGGCGCGGGCAGTGGGCATCGTCGCTGCGCTACCACGACGGCACCTACTACGTGCTGGTCAACTCCCTGAACCTGGGCGGCGCGTTCGTGTATCGCACTGACGACATCGAGAACGGCGCATGGACCCGTACGTCGCTCGGGCGCAGCCTGCACGATCCTTCGCTCTTCTTCGACGAGGCGAACGGCGGCACGCCCTATGTGTTCTACGGCGGTGTCAGCGCGGCCCGCCTCGATGACGATCTGACCACGATCGAGGAGGACTTCCCCGACGTCATCCGCCGCAGCGACTATGAGGACGAGTCGCATGTGGGCAGCGACGGCCTGTTCGAAGGTGCGCAGGTGTTCTACATCGACGGCCAGTACTACGTCGCCATGATCACCTGGCCGAGCAGCGGGCGCCAGGTGGCGCTGTTCCGGTCCGACGAGCTGCTGGGCCGTCTCGCCGAGGATCCCGCTCCGTACGAGTCGCGCGGAGTGCTGAACTCGAACGGCTTCGCACAGGGGAGCCTCGTGCCCGTCGCCGACGATGCCGGCGGCGACGACTGGTACGGATTCTTCTTCCGCGACACGTTCCCGCTGGGGCGCATCCCGGCGCTGGTCCCGGCGGTCTGGGAAGACGGCTGGCCGACCTTCGGCGATGCCGGCGAGGTTCCCGTCGACGGAAGCTTCGCCAAACCCATCGAGCTGTCGCCTGCGCAGGAGCGCTTCGAACGGCAGAAGAGCATCGTCGCCTCGGACGACTTCGACAACGACGCGGAGCACCGCGCGTACCAGGATGAGGAGTGGGACGCGGCGGAGGCCGGGGCCGATCCGGATGAGCTGGCGGACAACGGCTCTGACCTCGATCCGGCCTGGCAGTGGAACCATGCACCGGACAACCGGTACTGGTCGCTGACCGACCGCGACGGATGGCTGCGCCTCACCACGGGCAGCGTCATCACCGACGAGTATGTGCACCAATCGGGCGATGAGCTGACACGCCTCGAAGAGGCGCGCAACACGCTCTCGCAGCGCACGTTCGGCCCGCGCCAGTCGGTCGAGACGAAGCTCGATGTGTCTGGGATGAACGACGGCGACGTCGCCGGACTCGCCGCCTACAACCGGGACTTCTCGTATGTCGGCGTCACGCGCACGGCCGGGGAGTACCGCGTCGGCGTCGTGCACCGCGGCCAGCCGTTCTCCGCGTCCATCGACCAGGCTGAGGTCGAGTCCTTCCTCCCGGGGCAGTCGGCTGACCTCGGTGACGCGACAGAGGTGCACCTCAAGGCCGACCTCGACTTCGCATCCTCGCCCGGTGATCTGTACACGACGTTCTCCTACAGCCTCGACGGCCGTGCGTGGCAGCAGCTCGGCGACGCCGTCGGGCCGCTGCACCTCGACGGAGGTCTGACGCACTTCATGGGCCACCGCGTCGGTCTGTTCGACTATGCGACGCAGACCGCGGGCGGTCACGTCGATGTCGATCACTTCCTGCTCAGCGATACGCTCAGCTCCGACGGAGAGCCGCTCGACGCGAGCGAGCTCGAGGCCGCGATCGCCTATGCGGAGTCGCTCGACGAAGCCGACCACCCGGCCGAGGCCTGGTCCGACATGCAGGGTGCGCTCGCGAAGGCGCAGGCAGCGGTATCCGCCGGCTTCGGCACGCAGAACCAGATCGACGCGCCGGAGCGCGCGCTCAGCTACCAGCTCGCGCGCCTCGGAACGCTCGCGGAATCCGAATCGGTGCCCGAGGTATCGCTGCAGGCCGACACGCGCTGTGCCGCGGGCCAGGTCGTCATCGCGGTGCGCGCGGTCAATGAGTCCGACGTTCCCGTGTCGCTCGATCTCACCACGGAGTCCGGACGCGAAGCGTCGCGCGAGATCGCACCCGGGGAGGGCACGTCCGTCGCGTTCAGCACCCGCGGCGCGGCGGTCGCCGACGGCAGCGTGACGGCGTCGCTCTCGGCAACGGTCGACGGCGCCCCGGTCTCCTGGCAGGCGGACGCTGAGTACGGCGCGCGCAGCTGCTCCTGACCTGCGCAGGCGGGCCGCGTGATTCGGGCCCGCCTGCTCGGACGCCCCGCTCGGCGGCCGCCGAGCGGGGCACACATGCCACAGCACATCGATCAAGGAGGATTCGTGGTTCACCGACAGCACGACAAGAGCAGGCGGACGCCCAGATGGGCGGTCGTCGGGCTGACGACGACGGCGCTCGCCGCCGCATCGCTCACCGCGACCGCGGCATCGCACGCCGACGACTCAGCAGAACTTCCGAGTACGGCCGACGCGTCTGCGGCCGCCGCATCGCCGTCGAAGACGATCGAGATCGCGGGCAAGAAGCCGGGCGAGCACAACCCGCTGCTGGGACACAAGTTCGGCGCCGATGGCTTCGGCTTCGTCGACAACGGGCGCGTGTACATGTACATGACCAACGACACCCAGGGCTACGCGCCCGACCCGGACACCGGGGTGTCTCCGCAGATCGACTACGGCCAGATCACCGAGATCACGGTCATCTCCTCGATCGACATGGTGAACTGGACCGATCACGGCGAGATCCCCGTCGCCGGGGAGGACGGGGTCGCTCCGTTCACGAACAACTCGTGGGCACCGGGCATGGCCAAGAAGGTCATCGACGGGAAGGAGAAGTACTTGCTCTACTACGCCAACGGCGGCGGCTCCTCCAACGTACTCACGGGGGATTCGCCCGTGGGCCCGTGGACGAGCGAGCGCACGGATACGCTGATCGACGACCGCACCCCCGGAACGGAGGGCGTCGCGTGGAGGTTCGACCCGGCGCCGTTCGTCGACGACGACGGCCAGGCGTACCTCTACTTCGGCGGCGGTCCGGCGTCGACCGACATGCCCGCCGAGGAGCGGTTCAACAACCCGAAGAACATCCGGGCGATCAAGCTCGGCGACGACATGGTCTCCACCGAGGGATCAGCCGTCGTCGTCGACACGCCCGTCTCGTTCGAGGCGGCCCAGGTGTTCAAGCGCGGCGACTACTACTACCTGTCCTACTCGTCGCACTTCGGAGGTGACGACTTCGGCGGTGCGCAGGAGACGTTCCCCGGCTATCCGGGCGGCGGCGAGATCGGCTACCTGATGTCGGAGGACCCGATGTCGTGGCCGAAGGAGACCTACGCGGGTGTGATGTTCCCCAACCAGTCGCAGTTCTTCGGCGCGGGCACCGGGGGCAACAACCACCAATCGGGTTTCGAGTACGAGGGCAAGTACTACTTCTCGTACCACGCGCCGACGCTGAACAAGGCTGTCAACGGAGACGCGACGCAGGGCTACCGCAGCCCGCATCTGCAGGAGCTCAGCTTCAACGAAGACGGCACTGTGCAGCAGGTCGTCGGCGACTACGAGGGCGTGGAGCAGGTGCGCGACTTCGACCCGTACCGCTTGTTCGAGGCAGAGACGCTCGGATGGACCAAGGGCGTCGCCACGACGGCGGTCGAGGGCGGATCCGCGGAGTTCGGCGAGTCGGCTCCCAACCTCGTCGTGACGGACATCGACGACGGCGACTGGACAGGACTGTCCTCCGTGGCCTTCGGCGACGACGGCGCGGCATCTGTGACGGCGAGAGTGAAGCCGGCGCAGGCGGGCGGGTCGATCGACGTGCGCCTCGACGCGCCGGACGGACCCGTCGTCGGAACGATCGACGTCGACGGAGCTGCGGGTGACTGGCAGGACGTGACCGCACAGCTCGACGGTGCCGTCGGCACGCACGACGTGTACTTCTCGTTCACGGGCCCGGAGGGGGACCTCTTCGAGATCGACACGTTCGAGTTCCACGCCGCAGACGACGCCGATCCGACGCTGACGCTGTCCGTCGAGGCGTCCCCGCGCTGCGTCGCGGGCAAGACGGTGCTCGTCGCGCAGGCGACGAACGAGGCCGACGTCGCGGCCGATGTGACGGTCGCTTCGCCGTTCGGCACGAAGACGTTCGAGGGGCTGGAGCCGGGAGCGACGACGTCGCACGCGTTCAGCACGCGGTCGTCCGACGTGCCGGCGGGCGAGATCACGGCTGAAGGAACGGCAGCCGTCGATGGATCGGTGAGAACGGGGACGGCGAGCGCTCCGTACGACGCCGCGGACTGCGGCTGATCCGCACGTCGGCCCGCCAGGTGGATCCCCCTGGCGGGCCGACGCCGTCGCGCGTCGTTCGTGCGCGCCGACGGTCATCGCGTGACGACGACCTCGTCGTCACGCCCTCCCGCGCCCCTGGCGCGCCGCACCGCGGTCACCGCCATGTACGCGGCCATGACGCCGCCGAACGTGAGGAAAGCGGCGGGCAGCGACCCGGCCGCGAGCGCGCCGAACGCTCCCGTGGCGACGGGCATCAGCCCGTCATCGCCGAGTCGCTGGATCGAGGAGACACGTCCGATCCGATCCGACGCGATCGTGCGCATGAACAGCGCGCTGAGCAGGGTGGACGCCGCGCCTGCGGTCACCCCGATGACCGCGCAGGACATGAATGCTGCGGGCGCAGCCTCGACGGCGAAGGACGCGACCGCGAGGCCCTGCACAACCAGCAGCAGGAAGCCGGTGAGCGCCGGTCGCGGCGGCCTGATGCGCACGAAGACCAGGGCGCCCAGCATCGCCCCGACGCCGAAGACGGCCTCGAGCGCGCCGAGGGTCGCAGACGTGGCGCCGAGGTGGTCGACGAGCATTGCGAGCCCGATGCTCATCGCGGGCGAGACGCAGAGGTTGAGGCCGAGCAGCGACAGCACGAGGCCGCGGGCGAGATCGTCGCGCCGCAGATACGCGAAGCCGTCGCCGATCGCGCGCATCATCGGAATCCGGTCTGCGGGCTTTCTCGGGAAGCGCGCCCGCAGCAGGAACGCGAGGTACAGCAGCACCGCGGTGTAGGTGGCGGCGTTGTCGACGGCCGCCGCGGCGAGGCCGCCCGCCGCGACGAGGATCCCGCCCAGCGCCGAACCGGCCAGTGCGCCGAGGCGGGACGACGTCTGGCTGAGACCGGCGAGCGCCGCGAAGTCGTCGGGCCTCACCAGCTGGCGCGTGAGCGAGGCGCTCGACGGCTCGAAGAGCGCATCGCACATGCCGAACGCGATCGCGACGGCGAACAGCAGCGCGATGCTCTCGCCGATCAGCGCGATCGCGATGATCGCGCTGATGAGGATCCCGATGCGGGCGATGGTCGTGCCGAGCATCAGACGACGCGGATCCACGCGGTCGGCGAGCACGCCGCCGACGAGCAGCGTGATGGCGCGGGGGACGGTGCTCGCCGTGACGACGAGGCCCGCAACGGCGGGGGAAGCGGTCGTCACCGCCGTCCACGCGACGGCCAGCGTCCACGCGGCGTCTCCGGCATCGGACAGGGCCTTGAGGCCGATCCATCCGTGGATGATGCGGTCACGGGCGAAGGGAGGCGCGGTGCTCATGACGGCTGAGGGAACGCATGGGTGAAGACGCGCACGGCCTCGCGCTCCTGCCCGTCGTCGGCATCGATCGACCGCCTCCATTCGAGAACGGTCGCCGCCAGTGCCTCGCTCAGCCTCCTCAGCTCGTCGGGGGTGGCGCGGTCGACGGCGTCGGAGCTGAATGCGGCCTGCCGCCACTCGGGCGACGCACGGGGAGCGCGGCGCTTCCACTCGGCGAGGCGCGCTGCCTGGTACTGGAAGTTCGCGCGCTCGAGGTCGCGTGCGAGCGCAACGTCGGATCCGTCGTCGGCGAAGTCGTCGACCGACCAGGCGAACGATCTCGGCACCGAGCGCCACCAGCTCGTGCGTCCGTCGGTGCGCAGGTCGTCGGCGCGCTCGACGAATCCCTCCGATTCGAGCATGCGCAGATGGTGGCTGACGCTGCCCACCTGCATATCGAGGGCGGAGGCGATGTCTCCGACGCGCGAGGCGCCGCGAGCGGTGAGCACATCGAGGATGCGGCGCCGATCGGGATGGTAGAGGACCCTGAGGGTGCGGGTGGTGACCATTCCCCGAAACTAGGCGCGGCAGCAGATATCGACAAGCTGTCTTGTATAAATCGGCCGGCCGCCGCTCGTCCCCTCCGGCGCACCTACACTCGGATCATGGTCAGTCCCTCTTCTCGCATCGCTTCCACCGGCCGCTTCCGGGCCGGGGCCCGTGTCGTGGTGCGTCCGCAGAGCGGCCGATCATGAACCGGGTGCTGAGCGCGTTCCTCGGCCTGTTCGCCGCACCGCGGGTGAACATGCACGAGGACTACCCGAAGGTGCGCCGTCTGCAGAGACAGCTGGCCGCCCGGCCGGTGCCGCGCTATCGCATGCTCGACCGTGAGATAGTGTCGGAGGACGGCAGCCACCAGATCCCCCTGCGGTTCTTCCAGCCGCGCGAGCAGCGGCGCGACGAGGTCCTCCTCTTCTTCCATGGGGGAGGGTGGGTGACGGGCGACATCGAGAGCTATACGCCGGCGTGCGCCGCGATGGCCGACCTCACCGGATGCGTCGTGGCGTCGGTCGACTACCGCCTCGCGCCGGAGCACCCGTTCCCCGCGGGTCTCGACGACTGCCTGCGGGTGGCGCGCATCGTGCTGGAGGAGCCGCAGCGGGTGGGCATCGAGCGCCCGGCGCAGGTCATCCTCGTGGGCGACTCCGCGGGCGGCAGCCTCGCTGCGGTCGTCTCGCTGCTGTTGCACGCCGAGGGGCACGAGCTGCCCGACAAGCAGATCCTGCTGTATCCCGTGACCCACTGGGACCACGATCCGCAGACCTCTCCCTATGCATCGGTGCGCGATCACGGACAGGGGTACCGGCTCACGCACACCGAGGTGCAGGACTACATGGATCTCTATGTGCCCGATCCCGCACGCCGGCAGGATATGCGCGTCGCCCCGATCCTGGCCGAGGACCTGACGGGGCAGCCGGCGACGCTGCTCATCACCGCGGAGCTCGACCTGCTCTGCGACGAGGGCGAAGCGTACGGGCGGGCGCTGGCGGAGGCGGGCACTCCCGTGAGGATGCACCGCGTGGACGGCGCGATCCACGGGTTCATCACGCTTCCCCGCTTCTCGCGCGCGCTCCGCGAAGCGTACGAGGTGATCAACGCCTTCCTCGACGCTCCCGCCGCGCCGGGCGGACTGTCGGTCGAAGACGCCATGGATGAGACGCATTCGGCGATCCGCGAGGAGGCTTCCGAGGAGGATCTCGCGTGACCCGGCGCACGTGGGCGCGTCTCGACAACGCCTCGAACATGTTCCTCGCGGCGCGCAGCGACGCGGATCCCAAGGTGTTCCGCATGACGGCCGAGATGGATCACGAGGTCGATCGGGAGCTGCTGCAGACGGCGCTGGACGCGACGTTCGACCGGTATCCGCTCTACCGCGCCGTGCTGCGACGTGGCGTGTTCTGGTACTACCTGCAGGACAGCGACCTGCGGCCCGAGGTCGTCGACGAGACCCAGCACACCTGCGCGGCGATCTACCAGGCCGACGTGCGCACCCTGCTGTTCCGGGTCGTGCTCCACCGCCGCCGCATCAACCTCGAGGTGTTCCACGCGCTCTCCGACGGCACGGGCGCCCTGTGGTTCCTGACCGATCTCGTGACCGCCTACGTGCGCCTGCGCTTCCCCGACGAGCCGCCGCCCGATCGGGATCCCGAACGCCGCGGCGCGCGCATCGACGGCGGGCCGGAGAGCGTGGGGGCGAACTCGGATGGCAGTGCTTCCGACCCCAGGCACGAGCTCGAGGCCGACAGCTTCACGCGCTACTTCCGCACGAAGGATCTGAGCGAGCCCGCGGGGCGGGGCAGTGCGGAGCGCTCGCGCGGCCTCAGCCGCGTCGTGGGGGCCTCGACCGAGAAGACGTACACGGTGAAGGGGACCCGCACGCCCGACAACCGCACGCGCGCGGTGGAGCTGACGATGCCCGCGGCCGATGTGCTCGCCCTCGCTCGCGCCGAGGGCGTGTCGCTCACGATGTACCTCACGGCCCTGTTCTTCGCCTCGCTGCGAGCCGCTCAGGAGGAACCGGGCGACAGCAGCACGCTCGCCGTCTCGGTGCCGGTCAACCTGCGGCAGTACTTCCCCTCGACGTCGGCGCGCAACTTCTTCACGACCGTGCGCCTGGAGCACACCTATGGGCAGGGCGACGACGGCCTCGGCGCCGTCTGCCGCAACCTCGACGCGCAGTTCCGCCCGCAGACGGCGCCGGACGCTCTGGCAGTGCGAGTGCGCCGGTTCATCCGATTCGAGCGGATGATCGCGCTGCGCATCGTGCCGCGCCCGCTCAAAGACGTGTTCCTGGGGCTGATCAATCGCGCGAGCAACCGAGGTCTCACCGTGGCGGTCTCCAACCTCGGCAACATCCGGCTGCCGCAGCCCGCCGGCGCGCACGTGACGCGCATGCTGTTCCACGTCTCCGCGGTGCGCCCTCAGTTCTGCGTCGTCTCGCACGCGGGGGCGCTCACGATCAGCTTCACCTCTCCGTTCTCGGAGACCGAACACATCCGCGAGTTCGCCCGGCGTCTGAGTGCGGAGGGGATCGATGTGACGGTTGCCGCGGCCCGGGTGACCGAAGACGAGCTGACGGCCGCTCGGTCGCAGCACGATGAGGAGACGCCATGAGGCGATGCGAGGCATGCGCCGTCGGGATCGAGGGAACGTGGGAGCGCTGCCCGCTCTGCGGCGCATCCACGGCGGGCGCGAGCGTGCCGGATCCGCTGCCCGCCGTGCCGCTCGACTTCTCGCGCCGAAGGGTGCTGCGGATCCTGTTCTTCGCGTCGCTCGGCGTGATCCTCGTGTCGCTCGCGGCGCAGCTGCTGTTCAACCGCGGCGACGCCGGCGTGGGCGTGCTCCGGTCGATCTGGCTGGGTGTCGTCGCCCTGTGGCTCGTCGTGATCATGGCGGTGCGCAAGCGGCGCAACGTCGCCAAGGGAACGGCATACCTCGTGATCCTGCTGGGCGGCGTGAGCGCGTACTGGGACTATCTCACGGGTTGGCACGGCTGGGCGCTCAGCTATGCGGTGCCCGCCACGTGCGCGTGCTCGATCGTTGCCGTGCTCATCACCGTGCGCGTCATGCGCACCGAGGTGGGGGAGCACATCGTCTACAGCTGGATGACCGCGGTGCTCGGGCTCGTGCCGGTCGTGTTCCTCGCCCTCGGATGGGTCCGGCAGCCCGCCGTCTCGGTCGTCTGCGGGGTGCTGAGCCTCGTCGCCCTCGCGATGCAGCTCGCGAGCCTCCGCGAGACCCGGCACGAACTCGCCAAGCGCCTGCATCTCTGACGCTGGGGTCGGCAGGAGCGCGGCGGCACTGCTATTCGCGCGGAAGCTCCCCGCGAATGCCGTCGATCGGATCCGTGATGTCGGCGACCGTCGCGTCGTAGGCCGCGAGCAGCGCATCCGCGTCGACGTAGAGCGCGTGGCCGTGCGCGCCCGCGCCCATCGACACGCGCTTGCCGCGGATCCGCTCGTCGGCGTAGACCGGCCAGGCGGTCGTGGATCCGAGCGGCACGATCGTGCCGCGCTCGTAACCGGTCGCCGCGAGCGCGAGATCCGCCGCGGGCAGGCGCAGCTTGTTCGCGCCGACGGCGGCGCGCAGCTTGCCCCAACTGATGGCGCGGTCTCCGGGAACCAGCGCGAAGTAGTACTGATCGCCCTTGCCCTTCACGACGAGCGTCTTGACGATGTCGGCGGGCGTGATCCCGCGCAGGGCGGCCGCCTCCTCGAGCGATTCGGCACGGGGCGATTCGCGGATCTCGATGTCGAGTCCGCGCGCTCGGGCCGCGTCTCGAACACGAGCGGTGGGGTCGGTCGCACTCATCCTCGGATTCTATCCGCGTCGTGGTCAGCGCCGAATTTCAGCCGCGCGGTAACCCCAGGTGATCTCGCAGAGTCGTTCCGCTGTATTCATGGCGGAACACCCCGCGGCGGCGAAGTTCGGGGACCACGTAGTCGACGAAGATTTCGGCGCCGGAGGGGAAAGCATCGGGCATGATGTTGAACCCGTCGCCGGTACCGGACCGAAACCACGTCTCCAACGTGTCGGCAATCTGCTCCGGCGTGCCGACCGCGAGACGATGCCCGCTGCGAATGCGTTTCGTCAGTTGGCGCGGTGTGAGATTCTCTCGGCGGGCGAGGTTCAGCTGCGCTTCGAGGAAGCCGTGACTCGATCGAACGGCATCGCTCGGTGCGGGGAAGGACTCCCATGGCAATGGTTTGTCGATGTCGAGCTCGCGGACGTCGACTCCGAGGCGTTGTGAGATCTGTGCGAACTCCTGATCGAAGGATAGGTGGCTGTCGAGGTCGTCCCAGCGTCGCTGCGCCTCCTCCTCGGTCGATCCGATCACAGTGGAGAGTCCAGGCAGGATCTTGAGATGATCGGGGTCTCGTCCGAACGCGGTGGCGCGCCTCTTCATGTCCTCGGCGAAGAGGATCGCGTCTTCGAGGGTGGTCTGGGCCGTGAAGATCGCGTCGGCATGTCTGGCGCCAAGATTGCGCCCGCCTTCGGAAGCGCCTGCCTGCAGGACCACCGGACGTCCCTGCGGCGTGCGGGGGAGGGTGCCAGCGCCTTCGACCGTGAAGAATTCCCCGACGTGCTCGATGGGTGCTACGGCGTTGTCAGCGCGATCGACGAGGCCGTTCTCGCCAAGGTGCGTCGCTACGGGTGACCAGCTGCGCCAGAGCTTGTCGACGACGCTGATGAACTCGTTGGCGCGGCGATAGCGGTCCGAGTGGAAAGCGGCGCCGTCCTGGCCGAAGTTGCGCGCGGCGGCGTCCCCCGCTGTGGTCACCGCGTTCCAGCCCGCTCGTCCGCCGCTGATGTGATCGAGCGACGCGATGCGCCGTGCCAAATTGTACGGATGGTTATATGAGGTCGATGCGGTTGCGACGACACCGATTCTCTCCGTGGCCGCCGCGACGGCCGTGAGCAGCACGATCGGATCCAGTTTCCCGGCCGACGCGGCCCCCGCCTGGAACGCGGGCCCATCGGCGAGGAAAACGCCGTCGATCGCACCGCGCTCGGAGATCTTCGCGATGTTCACGAAGTAGTCGACGTCGGTCGTCGCGGTCGGCGGAACCTCCTTCAGATGCGCGGCGGCGGCATGTCCGCCGAGGCCGAGAATATTCATGCCAATGCTCATATGGCGGGGCTGATGGGTCATGATGAGGCTCCGATTCGCGAGGCTCTAGCAGTTTCGATGTGGGGGATCGCGTCGAGCAGCGTGCGCGTGTAAGGCGCGGACGGGCAGGTGAAGACGTGCTCGACGTCGCCCGATTCAACGATGGACCCGTCCTTCATGACGAGCACGCGGTCGGCGACATGATGGATGACCCCCAGGTCGTGTGAGATGAAAAGAAGTGCGACGCCCGCAGCGTCCTGCACATCGCCGAGCAGGTCGAGAATCTGCGCCTGCACGGATACGTCGAGGGCCGATACGGCCTCGTCGGCGATGATCACGGCCGGGTCGAGCGCGAGCGCCCGGGCGATGGCGACGCGCTGGCGCTGTCCTCCCGACAGCTCCAGCGGGCGACGATCGATTGTCGCTGGCAGCAACCGCACGAGGTCGAGCAGCTCGAAGGAACGAGTCATGCGCGAGCCACGCGGCACTCGGGCAACACGGAGTGCTTCATCCAGCACTTTGCGCACTGTGTAACGCGGATCGAACGAACCGAGCGGATCCTGATGCACTGCCTGCACACCTCGACGCAATTCGCGCTGGTGACGCCGTGACAGCGTCGCCACCTCGACGCCGCCGAGGAACACCGATCCGCTCGAAGGAAGCTCGGCGCCGAGGATCAAACGCGCCGCGGTGGTCTTACCGGACCCGGACTCGCCCACAATGCCGAGCGTCTCACCGCGGTGCACTGCAAAGCTCATATCCTTCAGAACGACTCGTTCCCGGCCGTCTGGGCCGCGGTAGGTCTTCGATAATCCCAAGGCCTCAATGAGCGGTGCCCCGGCCGAGGCGCGCGATTCGAGAGCGCTCGTCGCGCGGGAAGAGGTGCGGCCGGCCGGCGACGTGTCGGAAAGGCGCGAGCCGCGCGTCGCCTCGGAGGGGATCGCCGCCAGCAGCTGCTTGGTATAATCGTGTTTCGGATCGAACAGCACCTGTTCCGCGTCGCCCTGCTCGACGATCACGCCAGCTTTCATCACCGCAATACGATCGGCGATGCGGCTGACGACCGAGAGATCGTGGCTGATCATGAGCATCGCGCCGGAGGTCCGTTTCAGCGTCTCGAGCAGGCGAAGGATCTGCGCCGCTATCGTCGCATCGAGCGCCGTCGTCGGCTCATCGGCGATGAGGATCCTAGGGCCAGCGGCGATTGCCGACGCGATCAGAGCGCGTTGGCGCAAACCTCCCGATAACTCGAACGGGCGTTGCCGCGCACGGAGCTCCGGCTCAGGAACACCGACGTCGCGAAGCAGTTCGATAACGCGCGCGTCGCGTTCGCGTGAGCTGAGATCCGTGTGCAGGCGCAGAGGCTCTGCCACTTCCGCGCCGACGTGTCGAAGCGAGTCGAGGGACGCGAGTGCGTCCTGCAGCACGAAGCCGAGTCGAGACCCCCGGATGTCTCGCCATTGGCTCTCAGTGTTACGGAGCACGTCGGCGCCTTCGATCTCGAGTCGATCAGCCTCGACGAGAGAGTTGTCGCCAGCGAGCCCGACCAGAGATCGCGAAGTGACGGATTTACCCGATCCGGACTCGCCGACGAGTGCAAGGCACTCACCTGAGTGCACTGCGAACTCAACGTCGGATACGACGCGGCGGTAACCACCCGAGTCCCGGAATGAGACATTGAGTCCAGAGACGTCGATAACGGGTGCGGACATCACCGGATCCGACCTTCCAAATGGCGCTTTAGTGCAACGGATACGACGCTCACCGCGAGCACCGTGAGGGTGATGGCCAGGGCCGGCCAGAGGACCAGGAACGGGTCGTTCGCTAAAAAATTGCGGCCCGATGAGATCATCGCTCCCCACTCCGCGGACGGCGGCTGCGCCCCGAGCCCGAGAAAGCTGAGACCAGCACCCGCCCCGATTGCGCCGCCGACGCGCAGTGCGACGACAGGAACGAGCGGTCGAAAGGCATTCGGCAGCACGTGGTGCCATGCGACGAACGTCCAAGACACGCCCATCGTGCGTGCCGACTCGATGTACGGTGCGACCTTCACCTGGTGCGTCTGGGCACGAATGATGCGCGCATAACCCGGAATGCTTGCGACCCCCACGGCAAGGAGCACGTTCATCGTGCCGCCGCCGGCGAGCGAGATGACGATGAGTGCGAGCAGGATGTCGGGAATGGCGACGAGGCAATCAACGGCGCGCATGATGACTCCGTCGAGGAGGCGGGGTCCGAGCCCGGCGATGACACCGAGCACGCAGCCGCCGACTACACCCACGAGGGTCGCTCCGAACCCGATCGAGAGTGACGCTCCGGCGCCGTGGATCAGACGACTGAGCACGTCGCGCCCCGCATCGTCGGTACCGAGAGGATGTGCGAGACTCGGCGGCGCGAGAACGGCGCCGAGATCGACGGCGAGGGGATCGTGCGGTGCGACGAACCCGGGCGCTGCCCAGCACACAGCGAGCAGGGCGAGGAAGATGACGGATGCGACGAGCGTCGCGCGCGCACGCAGAGTGCGCTTGACGGGTGCAGGTGTTGCGTCGAGGATAGCGGCGGTCATGCGGTAGTCAATCTCGGATCGAGGAACGAATAGACGACGTCGACGACGACGTTGATCACGGTGAAGGCGAGTGCCGCGAGCAGCACGACGCCCATGACGAGAGGCATGTCTTGTTTCTGCACAGCCTCTAAGGCGATTCGGCCGATGCCCTGACGGCTGAACACCGTCTCGACGAGTACTGCGCCGCCGAGGAGGTTCGCAACGATGAACCCCGTCATGGTCGCGACCGGGATGAGGGCGTGTCGCAATGCATGACGCAGTTTGACCGCGGCGAGGCCCATCCCGCGAGTGCGTGCCGTGACGATGAACGGCTGCTCGAGGACTTCGTCGAGTTCGGCGCGCAGGACCTGGGTGAGCGACGCGGCGATCGGCAGCGCGAGCGTCAGCGCGGGAAGGATGAGCCGCGAGAGCCCCTGCGTGCCCGACGACGGAAAGACCGGGATGATCGCAGCGAACAAGAAGAGCAGGATGATGCCGAGCACGAAGCCAGGGATACTCGCCAGAACAAGCGAGGTCGTAGAGGTCACTCCCTGCACGAGCCTTCCGCGACCGCTGGTCAGAAGCGAGATGACGATCGCGAGGACGACCGCGACGATCGCGGAGGTGAACGCTAATACGGCGGTGGGTCCTATCTGCAGGCCGATCGCATCGACCACCGGCATCCGCTGTTGGTAGCTCGTGCCGAGGTCTCCCCTCAGCAGTCGTCCGATGTACAGCAGGTACTGCACCGCGATCGGGTCGTCGAATCCCCACTCTGCGCGCACCTGCGCGAGCACCTCCGGGGTCGGTTGCGCCTCGGCGCCTCCGAGCAGCGTGATAGCGGGATCGCCTTTGGGGACATGCAAGGCGAAGAACGTGAGCGTCGCAGCGCCCCACAGCACGAACGTCCCGCTCGCGACTCGCGTGAGCAGTGCCTTCAGGATCCTCGATGTGGCGGATGGCCGCTTCGTGATGAGGTCTGCGACCGCACTCATTGGTCGAGCCACGCGATCGTGAACAGCGGCACACCGTGAGAAGAATCGGCGAGCGCGTCGTGCACGTTCTCTCGCACAGCCCACGGAGTGTAGAAGTCGTACAGCGGAATCGCCGGGACGAGCTCTGCGAGGCGCTCCTGGGCGTGGGCGTACAGCTGCGCGAGCTCGGTCGTATCGGTCGTCTGGCGCGCCTTCAGCAGAGCCTGATCGAGATCCTCGTCGGTGATGCGCGAGGTGTTCTGACCGATGCGCGCATCGTCGGTGATCTCGTCAGAGCTGTACACGACATAGAGCGCGTCAGGGGTGTTCGTATGCCATACCCCGGTTGTGACGTCGAAATCGCCAGCGCGCACGCGTTCCGAGGTCTCAGCCTGCGGCAACTGGATCAGTTCGACTTCGATTCCGAGGTCTTTGAACTGCGACTGGATGAGATCATTCAACGCGGTCGCCGTTGCGGAATCGACGATCGGGAATTCCGCGTGCAGGCGCTCGCCGTTCTTCGTTCGATAACCGTCAGCGTCGCGTTCGGACCAGCCGGCGTCATCGAGCAGTTCAGCGGCATGCTCAGGGTCGTGCACCCATTCGGACTCGGCGTCGGCGTTGTAGTACTGGGTCGTCGGCGATAGGTATGCGTGGCGCACGTCGTACTCTCCGAAGCCGACAGCACCGACGATGCCCTCGACATCGATGCCCTCAGCCACAGCGCGGCGAACGTCTACGTCATCGAATGGAGCACGTGATGTGTTCAGCGTGATGCGTTGCGGGTTCCCGAGCCGTGAGATGTTGAAATAATCGATCGATTCGTCCGCTTTGACCGAGGCGGCGTTCTGCGGCGCAACGTTGTCCGTGCCATCGAACTCTCCGCTCGCAAGCGATGTGAAGCGCACCGAAGGCTCAGCGACGAAGCTGATCTCGATGCGATCGATGTACGCCGCGCCATCATGGTTCAGGTAGTCCGCGGACCAGTCATAGTCTTCGCGTCGATCGAATGTCACGCCCTCGCCGGGAGTATATGCATCGACGACGAACGGGCCGGATCCGATGGGATCGAGGCAGGTCTCATCGGGGCTCTCGGCGATCTGCTCCGGCGAGAGCAGTCCGAGCCAGCTCTGTGCAAGCACGTTGAGGAACGGGCTGTACGAGTACTCAAGCGAAACCTCGAGTGTGAGATCGTCGATGATCTCCGTCGACGCGATCGGGTCGATGTACGCGGCGGCGAGCGGAGACTTCGTCGCGGGATCTCTCATGTGGTCGAAGTTCGCGACTACCGCCGCCGCGTTGAGGGGCGCGCCGTCGCTGAACGTCACGCCTTCTCGAAGATGGAATGTGTAGACGGTGCCATCGTCCGACACGTCCCACGATTCGGCGAGCCAGGGCGATGGGTCACCGTTCTCGTCGAGGCTCACGAGATTGTCGTACACGATGCGGCCGAGCATCTGGAGCGCGGCGCTGGAGACCTGGTGCCCGTCCAAGCACAGCGGGTCCTGTGAGCTGGAGAGGGTGAGCGTGCCGCCTTGCGCGGCCTGCGAAGTGTCGGTCGGAGGCGCCACAGCGCTCGAGGTCGTGTCGCGATCGTCGGCCGGACCGGCGCCGGAGGCGCATGCTGCGAGCATGCCCATCATCGACGCCGCGGCGACTGAGCCGAGCAGGATGCGTGTGATGGGGCGGCGTGACATGGCGGTCCTTCCGACGGCGGAGACGGCGTGTGCCGTGGGTCGACGGTAGCGGTACAGCCGCCGATCGTCGCAACGCGCATTACGTCGTATGAGCGGGTGTGACGCCGCATGTGTGACTGTGACGTCTTGTAACGCCGCGTGTGCGACTGTGACATCGTGGAGCGCCGAACAGCGTCCGCGAATCCCCCAGGCGGTTCTCGATAGGATGTGCGGTATGGCTCAGCCCCGCCTCAAGACCTTTCCCCAGATCCGCAGGGCACTGCTCTTCTACCAGATCACGAGCGTGATCACCGGTATCGGCCTGCTTCTGCTCGTCGCCGAGATGGTGCTGAAGTACACGCCGCTGCACGTCGAGCTGTTCGCCGGCGGATCGGGCGGATTCCTGCACTTCGCGACCGCGATTCCCGGCCCGGGATGTACGCCGACGTCGATGCTGACGCCGTGGGTCCGGGGATGCGAGATCGTCTCGACCGGCGACGGCATCAACCTGTCGCTCGCGATCCTCATCGCGCACGGCTGGTTCTACGTCGTGTACCTGTTCGCGTGCTTCCGCATGTGGAGCCTCATGCGCTGGCGGTTCGGGCGCTTCCTCCTCCTCGCGGGCGGAGGCGTGATCCCGCTCCTCTCGTTCATCATGGAGCTCGTCGTCGCGCGCGACGTGAAGACCTACCTCGCCGAGCGCGAGACCAACGCGGCCGCGAAGCGCGCGGCGAAAGCCCAGCAGACCACCACCACCGATCCCATCCAGGAGACCGCCCCGTGAGTTCCGACACCGCACAGCGACCCGTTCTGGTCGTCGACTTCGGCGCCCAGTACGCCCAGCTGATCGCGCGCCGCGTGCGCGAGGCCGGCGTGTTCAGCGAGCTGGTGGCGCACAGCGTCACGGCCGATGAGGTGAAGGCGAAGAACCCCGTCGCGATCATCCTGTCGGGCGGGCCGAGCTCGGTCTACGCCGAGGGTGCCCCTGACTTCGACACGTCGATCTTCGATCTCGGCATTCCGACGCTCGGCATCTGCTACGGATTCCAGGTGATGGCGAAGGCGCTCGGCGGCGAGGTTGCGAAGACCGGTCGGCGCGAATACGGCGCGACCGATGCGACCGTCGTCGGCGATGGGGGAACGCTGCTTGCGGGCACCCCGGCCGATCAGAACGTGTGGATGAGTCATGGTGACTCAGTCGCGACGGCTCCCGAGGGCTTCGATGTGCTCGCGACGACGCTTGCGACGCCCGTCGCCGCGTTCGGCAACGCGGAGGCCTGCTTCTACGGCGTGCAGTGGCACCCCGAGGTGAAGCACTCCGACCACGGTCAGACGATCATCGAGAACTTCCTGCACAAGGCCGTCGGCCTTCCTGCCGACTGGAACAGCGGATCCGTCATCGAAGAGCAGATCGCGAAGATCCGCGAGCAGGTCGGATCCGCGCGCGTCATCTCCGCGCTGTCCGGCGGCGTCGACTCGGCCGTGTCGACCGCGCTCGTGCACCGCGCGATCGGTGACCAGCTGACCGCCGTGTTCGTCGACCACGGGCTCCTCCGCAAGGGCGAGCGCGAGCAGGTCGAACAGGACTATGTCGCCTCGACGGGCGTGCGTCTCATCACCGTCGATGCGGCCGACACGTTCCTCGGTCACCTCGAGGGCGTCACGGATCCCGAGACGAAGCGCAAGATCATCGGCCGCGAGTTCATCCGCGCGTTCGAGAAGGTGCAGCTCGAGCTCGTCGAAGAGGCGAAGAAGGACGACGGCGCCCCGATCAAGTTCCTCGTGCAAGGCACGCTGTACCCCGACGTCGTCGAGTCGGGCGGCGGCAGCGGCACCGCGAACATCAAGAGCCACCACAACGTGGGCGGGCTGCCCGATGACCTCGACTTCGGCTTGATCGAGCCGTTGCGCACCCTGTTCAAGGACGAGGTGCGTCAGATCGGCCGCGAGCTCGGCATTCCCGAGGCGATCGTCGGCCGCCAGCCGTTCCCCGGGCCGGGCCTCGGGATCCGCATCATCGGCGAAGTGACGAAGGATCGTCTGGCGACGCTGCGCGAGGCCGATGCCATCGCGCGCGAGGAGCTCACGGCAGCCGGCCTCGACCAGGAGATCTGGCAGTGCCCGGTCGTGCTGCTTGCGGACGTCCGCAGTGTCGGCGTGCAGGGCGACGGCCGCACCTACGGCCACCCCATCGTGCTGCGCCCGGTGTCGAGTGAAGATGCCATGACGGCCGACTGGACCCGTCTTCCTTACGAGACGCTGGCGAAGATCTCGAACCGCATCACGAACGAGGTCGCGGACGTCAACCGTGTGACCCTCGACGTCACGTCGAAGCCCCCGGCGACGATCGAGTGGGAGTGACGGAGTCAGCTCCCGCTCGCTGAGGGCGCTGTGTGGCACTCGGCCGCGTCAGCGGACGAGTGGGAGTGACGGAGTCAGCTCCCGCTCGCTGATCAGCTGATCCGTCCGAGCGGAGAAGAGCCACAACGACGGACCAGATCGTCATCAGGATCCGAAGTTGTGGCTCTTTTCCGCGAATAGCGTCCGCACCAACGACGAAACGCCCGCTCCGAGGAGCGGGCGTTTCGTCGTACGAGAGTCAGTTGCTGCGCAGGATCGCGATCATGCGGAGGATCTCGATGTAGATGAACACGACGGTCGCCATGATGCCGTAGGCCGCGGTCCAGGCGAGCTTCGCGGGGGCGCCGTTGCGCACGCCGCGCTGCACGGCATCGAAGTCCATCACCAGCATGTAGGCGCCCATGAGCACAACGGCGATGCCGATGATCACGCCGAGCGGAATGCCCATGATCTCGATCGAACGGATGCCGAAGGTGAGATTCTCGGGCAGCACGCCGAACCACATCAGGCCGACGTTCAAGAGCGAGAAGACGGCGTAACCGATCATCGCGACGAGCACGATCTTCGTCATCTTCGCGGAGGCGCGAATCTTGCCGCTCGCGAACAGAGCGAGCGTGGTTCCGATCACGGCGATCGAGGCGAGCGCAGCCTGGAACACGATTCCGGCGAACATAGCCTCGAACAGCGCCGAGATGCCGCCGACGAAGAGCCCCTCAGCCACTGCGTATGCGATCGCAAGGCCGGCGCCGGGCATCGACTTGCGGCGGAACGCGTACACCAAGCTGATGACGAGGGTGCCAATCGCTCCGACCACCGTCGGGATGAAATTGGCTGCGCTCAAGTCACGAATCTGGTCAGGCGCGAAGTGCCCGCCGAGGGTGAAGAACCAGCTGACGGCGCCGACGACCAGCATGATGGCGAACAGGGCCGCGGTCTTCGCGATCGTGTCCTCATACGTCATGCGGCCGGTCTCGTTGGCACCGGCGGCCGGTGCGGCGTACATGCCCTCGATGTGGGCTTGCTCGCCGACGGACGGTGCCTGCTGGCGTGCCTGCGGCGCGAGGGGGGTCGTGTAGCCGCCCTGCGCGGGCGGACGCTCGTTGGTGAAGTACGGGTTGTTGAATCCGGTGCTGGCCATGGTGACGGTCACACTCCTGATCGAAGGGGGCTGTGCCCCCAGCGTAATGGCGAATTGCTATGCCTGCGCTGTGTTCATGCGGATCCGTTCCTGGCGCCGTACGCTGTGACGATGCCCGTCATCATCGGCCATCGCGGAGCGCCCGGATACCGCCCGGAACACACGAGATCCTCGTACGAGGTCGCGATAGACCAGGGTGCCGCCTTCATCGAGCCCGATGTCGTCGCCACGAGCGACGGCGTGCTCGTCGTGCGCCACGAGAACGAGATCTCGGGCACGACCGATATCGCCGATCGGCCCGAGTTCGCGCATCGGCGCACCACGAAGTCGTTCGCCGGCCACGAGGTCACCGGGTGGTTCACGGAGGACTTCACCTGGGATGAGCTCGCCACGCTGTTCTGCCGCGAGCGGATCCCGCAGATCCGTCCCGGCAACGTGCAGTACGACGCCGCCGAGCCGATGCTGAGGCTGCGGGACGTGCTGGATATCGCCCGCACGAACGGCGTCGGCGTCGTCGTCGAGATCAAGCACGCGCCGTATTTCGCATCGATCGGGCTCGATCTCGCACCGCTCGTGGGCGACGAGCTGATCGCCGCGGGGTGGCAGGACCCCGAACGGTCGGGATCCCTCATCATCGAATCGTTCGAAGAATCGGCGCTGCGCGCGGTTCGCGAGCGGGGGATCCGCGCGCGCTTCGTGTACCTGCTGGAGCAGACGGGAGCGGCGCTCGATCTGGTGCTCGCGCACGGATCCGGCGCGCCCACCTACCGAGACCAGCTGAACGACGTCGCGGGTCTCGCGGACCGCTTCGACGGGATCAGCGTGCACAAGAATCTGCTGCTCGCAGGCGACACGGAGTTCGCGGCGCGGGCGATCGACGCCGGGCTGGACCTTTTCACGTGGACCTGTCGCCCCGAGAACGCCTTTCTCGCGCGCCGGTTCCGGACCCCGGGCGGGCGTTCGGCGTTCGGCGAGTGGCGCGCAGAATGGGACGAGATCCGGCGGTCAGGCGTGACGGGAGTGTTCGCCGACCACCCGGATCTCGCCCGCGAGGTGTTCGGTTAGCTCTCGCGCGATTCCTCGAGGTCGGCCCAGAGACCCTCGACCGCGGCCGCGGGGCCGGGCTGATCCGGAAGCAGCAGGAAGACATTGCGGATGCCGATCTCGGCACCGATCGCGTCGCCCTGTTCGATCAGCGTCGCGACGTTCTCAAAGTCGGCGCGCAGTTCGGCCACCGGCTTCGTGACGGGGAAGGCCCCCCGCAGGTTCCGGGCGAGCTGCAGCCACGCGTCGGACACGACCGACTCGAACAGCGTGTTCTCGCTCTGCTCGCCCACGTAGGTGATGAGATCGCCCGTCGCGACGAACGCCGCGGTCGGGTCATCGCCGATGACCGCCGAGATTTTGCGCGTCAGCGCGGCGGCGTGCGCGCGCTGTGCCTCGTCGAGTGCCGGAAGCGCCGCCCGCAACGAGAGACCGAGCTGGTATCCCAGGAACTCTGCCGACTGCGCGGGAAGCTCCGGGGTGACGTCGGTGACGCGCGTGAAGCGGCTCGCGACCATCTCGATCAGGCCCTGGCGCTCGAGGCGCTGCAGCGCTTCACGGACGGGCATGCGCGAGACGGAGAGCTGGTCTGCGAGCTCGCCGTCGCGCACGCGCTCGCCGGGGGCGAATGTTCCGTCTACGATGGCGTCGCACAGCTTTTCGTACACGACGTCGGCGAGGCGCTTCGTCTGCGCCTGGACCTTGATGCCCTCTAGGTTCACGGAATACCCCCACATGTTCGTTGTCGAGATGATACTTGCGGGAGCTGAAATGTGCGCCCTGAAGTGATACGACGGCCTGATTGTCAGGGGTCTCCCATAAAGTAGGACGGGATATGCCTCACCAATCTGATGTCCCCCTGGTTCCTGCCGATCGCGACCCGTTGCTCGACGGTCTCAACCCGCAACAGCGCGAGGCGGTCGAGTACCGCGGGCCGGCCCTTCTGATCGTCGCGGGCGCAGGATCCGGCAAGACCCGGGTGCTGACGCATCGGGTCGCTTCGCTGCTTCGATCGCGCGAGGCATGGCCGAGCCAGATCCTCGCGATCACCTTCACCAATAAGGCCGCGGGGGAGATGCGCGAGCGCGTCGAAGAGCTCGTGGGCGAGCAGGCGAAGGGCATGTGGATCTCGACGTTCCACTCGGCCTGCGTCAGAATTCTGCGCCGAGAGGCCGATCAGTTCGGGTTCACGAAGGCGTTCACGATCTACGACTCGGGCGACGTGCGGGCGCTCCTCAAGCGCCTTGTCAAGGATCACGAGGCCGACGCCTACGGCCTGACGCCCGCGACGGTGCAGAACCGCATCTCGAAGCTCAAGAACGAGCTGCAGGACGCCGACGCGTACTCGCGGCAGGCGAACATGTCCGATCCGGCGGAGCGCATCTTCGTCGAGATCTTCCGCGACTACACGAAGCGGCTGCGCACAGCGAACGCGTTCGACTTCGATGACCTCCTCGCGCAGACGGTCTACCTGTTCCGCGCGTTCCCGCACGTCGCCGACACCTATCGTCGCCGTTTCCGGCACGTGCTCGTCGACGAGTACCAGGACACGAACCACGCGCAGTACCAGCTGATCCGCGAGCTGACGAAGCCCGAGGAGGGCGAGTCTGTCGACGTCGGCGACGGCATGATCGCGCTGATGCCCGAGACGACTCCCGAGGGCGCCTCGCTCACGGTCGTCGGTGACTCCGACCAGTCGATCTACGCGTTTCGCGGTGCCGACATCCGCAACATCACCGAGTTCGAGCGCGACTTCTCCGGTGCGAAGGTCGTGCTGCTCGAACAGAACTATCGCTCGAGCCAGAACATCCTCGACGCCGCGAACGCGGTGATCCGCAACAACTTCGATCGCAAGGACAAGAAGCTGTGGACGGATCAGGGATCCGGCGACTCGGTCATCGGCTTCACCGGCTACTCGCAGCACGACGAGGCGCAGTTCGTCGCCGACGAGATCGACGCGCTGCGGCTGAAGGGCGTCGACTACAGCGGAATGGCGGTGTTCTACCGCACGAACTCGCAGTCGCGCGCGCTCGAGGAGATCTTCATCCGCTCGGCGATCCCGTACCGCATCATGGGCGGCACGAAGTTCTACGACCGCGCCGAGATCAAGGATGCGCTCGCTTATCTCGTCTCGGTCGTCAACCCGGCCGACGAGATGGCGGTGCGGCGCATCCTGAACAAGCCGAAGCGCGGAATCGGCGCGGTGACCGAGACGAACATCGCCGCCTTCGCCGCCGACAACGGGCTGTCGTTCCGCGACGCCCTCGCGCACGCGAAGGAGATCGGCCTCGGGCCGAAGCTGCAGTCGGCGCTCGGGCACCTCGACGAGGTGCTGCGCGAGGCGACCGCGATCCTCCTTCCCGAGGAGGGCGATGCGCCGCCGACTGCGGTCGCGCAGGGACTGCAGGTACTGCTGAACAAGTCGGGGTACCTCGACGCGCTGCGCCGCTCGCGGGATCCGCAGGATGAGGCGCGCGTCGAGAACCTCGATGAGCTCGTGGCAGTCACGCGCGAGTTCGCGCGGAACAACCCCGAGGGCACCATCATCGATTTCCTGACCGAAGTCGCCCTCGTCGCCGACAGCGATGAGCTCGACGACGCGACGGGCACCGTGTCGCTGATGACTCTGCATACGGCGAAGGGTCTCGAATACGACACCGTCTTCCTGACGGGCGTGGAAGAAGACCTGATCCCGCACCGCATCGCGGCGGGCGAGCCCGGCGGTCCTCAGGAGGAGCGCCGCCTGTTCTACGTGGGGATTACGCGCGCGCGGCAGCGGCTCTATCTCTCGCTCGCGATGACGCGCGCGCAGTTCGGCGAGGTCTCGGTCGCGATGCCGAGCCGGTTCCTGCAGGAGATTCCGGCGGATCTCATCGACTGGCGCCAGGCGCCGGGCGACGTCAACGGCCGCGGCGGCACGCAGTCGCGCGCGCTGAACGCGCCACGGCAGCGGGAGAACCGGTGGGGCGTCAAGCCGCTCGAGCCGAAGGGCAAGAAGGCGGCGCTCGGCGATTTCACGAACCTCGTCACGGGCAAGGTCCGCGACAACGGCGACCTCGAGCTGGCCGGCGGCGACCGCATCAAACACGACGACTTCGGCGAGGGCACCGTGGACGTCGTGACGGGGCAGGGCGCGAAGCGCATCGCTCACGTGCGGTTCGATTCCGTCGGCGCGAAGAAACTGCTGATCAAGGTTGCTCCGATCGAAAAGCTCTGACACCGCGGAGCGACGGGTCGCCGCGTCGCACGTAGGCTGGTGCCATGGGTCTGTTCTCAAGGAAGAAGAAATCCGACCGCTCCGATGAGCAGGCCGTCGAGCCTGCTGAGGTCGAGGCAACGACGGTCGAGCCCGAGGCCGAGCCTCCGTCGGACGAACCGCCGGCGCCCGAGGTGAACATCTCGTTCTCGGCGTTCACGGGCGTCGGGGCCACATCGGGCCCCGAGGTCGTCTCGCCGGAGGAGCGCAAGGAACAGCAGGCGAAGGCGGCCGAGAACGTCGCGAACGGACCCCACGGCACCCCGGCGCCGCGCGAGCAGGTGCCGTCCGGATCCGGTCGCCCCGTTCCGCCGCGCGAACTGCCGCTCGCCCCGGCCGCGCCGCCGAACAACCTCGAGTCGGTCAAGGGCCTGCGTGACAACACGCTTGTGCGCGACGCGCTCGCCTCGCTGCCCGAGAAGCCGACGCCGCAGCAGCTGCTCGGCGTCGCGCGCCAGGTGATGCAGGGCCACCTGTTCCTCCGCGTCACGGGCGACGTGCGCGAGCAGGTGCAGGAGGACGGCCGCGCAACGCTGCAGTTCGGCGTCGCACGCAGTGCCGAGAAGACGTACATGCTCGTGTTCAGCTCGGGCAAGGCGCTGCGCGATGCGGTGCAGGTCGATAGCAACACGCAGACGTCGGCGGTCGCGCAGCCGGTGCCGATGATCCTCGGCCACATGATCGACAACGACTTCGATGGGCTCATCATCGACAACGCGTCGGGGCAGAACCGCATCGTTCTGCCGCGCGAGGTGCTCGAGCGGGCGAAGGGTCAGGCCGATCCCACGCTGCGCGTCAAGACGGCGCTCGCGCAGCCGCGCGACACGGAGACCCCGAAGAAGATCGCCGGGATCCTTGCGGAGCGCCCGCCCCTGTGGGTCGCGGTCGCGCCGTCGCCCCAGGACGAGGAGAAGATGGGCATCGCCGAGGCGCGCCTCGCGAACGGCACGCGCCTCCTGCAGGTGTACTCGCACCCGCTCGAGGTCGTCGCGCAGGGTCGTCAGGAGCGCGCGCTGCCCTTCAGCGTTGCCAAGGTCGCGAAGGTCCTCGTCGACAACCCGGCCGTCGGCGGCATCCTCCTGGATCCCGCCGGCCCCCTCATCACGCTCACGCGCGAGGAGCTCGAGCCGGTCCTCGCCCTCGCCGGCGAGGCTGAGGACGACGCCGCGAGCTGATTCCTCCGTCCCGGAGTGCCGGGTGGTCGTTATGGGCGCCGAAAACGACCACCCGGCACTCCGGGACGGGGCTCTCGACCGCCGTTACACGAACGCGCCGATGCCGGTGATGTCGCGGCCGATCAGCAGGGCCTGCACCGACTCCGTGCCCTCGTATGTGTGGATCGCCTCGATGTCGACCAGGTGCTGAATGACGCGGTTCTCGAGCAGGATCCCGTTGCCGCCGAGCATGTCGCGCGCGTCGCGGGCGATGTCCCGGGCGGTGCGCGTGCACGTGTACTTCGCGAGGGATGCCTGCGTCGGCCGCAGCGCCCCGCGCGCTTCGAGGTCGGCGATGCGGCGGCAGTAGAGCTGCATCGTCGTGAGCTGCGAGAGCATGCGCGTCAGCTTCTCCTGCACGAGCTGGAAGCCGGCGAGCGGCTTGCCGAACTGGATCCGCTCGCCCGCGTACTGCAGCGCCGCCTCGTAGCAGGCGGTCGCGTGGCCGAGCGCCGACCACGCGACGCCGGATCGCGTGGCGTAGAGCACGCGCGACGTGTCGGCGAACGAGTGCGCGCCCGGCAGCCGCGCGTCGAGCGGGATCCGCACCCCATCGAGGGCGATGCGGGCCTGGTGGATCGCGCGCAGCGAGGCCTTGCCTTCGATGACCTCGCCGACGTATCCCGGTGCGTCCTGCGGCACGAGGAAGCAGCCGACCTTGCCGTGATCCGGATCGGTGTCGTCATCGATGCGCGCCCAGACGAACGTGATGCCGCCGGACGCGCCGTTTCCGATCCACTTCTTCGCGCCGTGCAGCACCCATTCGGATCCGTCGCTCGCGGCGCGCGTCTCGAGCCCCGTCGAGTCGCTGCCGTGATCCGGCTCGGTGAGCGCGAAGGATCCGGGAACCTCGCCGCGGTCGAGCTTGTCGAGCCACTGGTCCTTCTGCTCGTCGCTGCCGTACAGGGCGAGCGTGCGCAGCGCGAGGCCGCCCTGGACGGCCTGGATGGTGCCGAGGGATCCGTCGCCGCGGGAGAGCTCCATCACGACGAGTCCGGCCGCGAGGGGCGAGAGCCGCGTGATTCCCTCGTGGTCGACGCCATCGGACATCACGTCATGGCGACCGAGCGACTCGAGCACACGCTCGTGGGGGTACTCCGCCGTCTCCCACGCGGTGAGCAGCTCGTCTGCCACCTCGTCGACGACGGCCCGCGCGCGGTGCCAGGCATCGCGATCGCGGTCTGAGATGTCCTCGAACAGCGCGTAATAGTCGGTGTCGAGCGGGGTGGTGACGGAATAGGACGGCGTGCGCTCGCCGGGCAGGTGGGTGTCCATGCGGCCACGCTATTGCGGTGAGGCGCGGGGCGGCCACCAGATTGTCGAGTTCCGACAGAATGACGCGGGCCCGAGAGGTGTGCGTGTGCACGAGTCCGACTCGGGTAGGCTGGAGACCAGACTTTCGGAAGGACCGTTCCACATGATGTTCATCATTTCTCTGCTGCTGTTCCTCGGCGGGCTGTTCCTTTTCGGCGTCGCGTACATGGTGACGTCGTTCCAGGGCGTCGTCTTCGCGGCGGGCATCATCGCGGTGTGCGTATCGATGGCGATCCCGATGTACCGCAGTCAGTGGCGCACGAAGCACCACAACTGATCGAATCGACGATGCCCCTCAGATCCACCGGATCCGAGGGGCATCGTCGTTTTCGAGCACACGTGCCGCGGTAGTAAGCTGAGGGAGGTCGAGATATCTCGACATCGAGACAGTCGTCTTGCGAAGTGCGGCTGTTTCTTTCCCGTGGCCCACCGAAGGAAAAGCAACGTGGATCTGTACGAGTACCAGGCTCGAGACCTTTTTGAGAAGTACGAGGTGCCGGTGCTCGCCGGTATCGTCGCCGACACCCCCGAGGAGGTGAAGGCAGCAGCAGAGAAGCTCGGTGGCGTGGTCGTCGTCAAGGCCCAGGTCAAGGTCGGCGGTCGCGGCAAGGCGGGCGGCGTCAAGGTCGCGAAGAGCCCCGATGAGGCGTACCAGGCGGCACAGGCGATCCTCGGTCTCGATATCAAGGGACACGTCGTCAAGCGCGTCATGGTCGCCGCCGGTGCGAACATCGACCGCGAGTTCTACTTCTCGGTCCTGCTCGACCGGTCGAACCGCTCGTACCTCGCGATGTCGAGCGTCGAGGGCGGCATGGAGATCGAACAGCTCGCCGTCGAGAAGCCCGAGGCGCTCGCGCGCATTGAAGTCGACCCGCTGACGGGCATCGACGAGGCGAAGGCGATCGAGATCGCCAAGGCCGCGAACTTCCCCGAGGAGCTCGTCTCCAAGGTCGCGAACGTCTTCGTGAAGCTCTACGACGTCTACAAGGGCGAGGACGCGACGCTGGTCGAGGTCAACCCGCTCGTGCTCACGGGCGAGGGCGACGTGATCGCGCTCGACGGCAAGGTCTCGCTCGACGAGAACGCGAGCGAGGTGCGCCACCCCGAGCACGAAGAGCTCGAGGACAAGGGTGCTGCTGATCCTCTCGAGGCGAAGGCGAAGGCTGCCGGTCTGAACTACGTCAAGCTCGACGGCCAGGTCGGAATCATCGGAAACGGTGCCGGTCTCGTGATGTCGACGCTCGACGTCACCGCGTACGCGGGCGAGAATCACGGCGGCGTGAAGCCCGCGAACTTCCTCGACATCGGCGGCGGCGCGAACGCGCAGGTCATGGCCTCGGGCCTCGATGTCATCCTCGGCGACGAGCAGGTCAAGAGCGTGTTCGTCAACGTCTTCGGCGGCATCACCAGCTGTGTGGCTGTTGCCGAGGGCATCGTGAAGGCCCTCGAGATTCTCGGCGATGCGGCGTCCAAGCCGCTCGTCGTGCGCCTCGACGGCAACCAGGTCGAGGAGGGGCGCGCGATCCTCGCGAAGGCGAACCACCCGCTCGTCACCCTCGCCGCCGGTATGGACGAAGGCGCCGACAAGGCCGCCGAGCTGGCCAACGCCTGAGATAAGGACTAGAAGAGATGTCGATCTACCTCAACAAGGATTCGAAGGTCATCGTCCAGGGCATTACGGGCGGCGAGGGCTCCAAGCACACCGCGCTGATGCTCAAGGCGGGCACCGACGTCGTCGGCGGCGTGAACGCGCGCAAGGCCGGGACGACGGTCACTCACGAGAAGCCGGGCACGGGCGACGTCGAGCTGCCCGTTTTCGGCTCGGTCGCCGAGGCGATCGAGAAGGAGGGCGCCAACGTGTCGGTCGCCTTCGTTCCGCCGAAGTTCACGAAGGACGCAATGATCGAGGCTATCGACGCCGAGATCCCGCTGCTCGTCGTGATCACCGAGGGCGTGCCGGTCGGCGACGCGGCTGAGGCCTGGGCCTACGCGAAGTCGAAGGGCAACAAGACGCGCATCATCGGCCCGAACTGCCCCGGCATCATCACGCCGGGCGAGGCGCTCGCGGGCATCACGCCCGCGAACATCACAGGCAAGGGGCCGATCGGTCTCGTGTCGAAGTCGGGCACGCTCACCTACCAGATGATGTTCGAGCTGAACGACTTCGGCTTCTCGACCGCCATCGGTATCGGCGGCGACCCGGTCATCGGCACGACGCACATTGACGCGCTCGAGGCGTTCGAGAACGACCCCGAGACGACGGCGATCGTGATGATCGGCGAGATCGGCGGCGACGCCGAAGAGCGCGCGGCCGAGTACATCAAGGCACACGTCACGAAGCCCGTTGTCGGCTACGTCGCGGGCTTCACGGCGCCCGAGGGCAAGACGATGGGCCACGCCGGCGCGATCGTCTCCGGCTCGGCGGGCACGGCGGCCGCGAAGAAGGAGGCCCTCGAGGCCGCGGGCGTCAAGGTCGGCAAGACGCCGAGCGAGACGGCCGAGCTCATGCGCGAGATCCTGAAGTCGCTGTAACAGTACGTCGAAGGCGGCCCCGGCACTGCGCCGGGGCCGCCTTTCTGTTGCCACCGTGTCTCACTCGGTGCTGCTTTCCCACTCTCTTTCCCGCACCAGGTGGGGCGCGGTCGGTCGAGGGTGGCGCTGCGCTGTCGGCGCCGCGCACAGGCCGCGGTGCGGGGTTCGACGGCACGCTTGCGCCGAGCGCCGCCGTCTTCAGTGCCGCGGAGTTTCGTGCTTGTTCCCGGTAACATAGCACGCTAGGGTTCTGAGGTGAAGACGTCGGTCAGACGGCGGAATGACACCAGGCAAAGGCGCCCCGCATGCACCACCCGCGGTTTCTTGCAACATCGCATGACTCCTTGCCTCTGTCGAGTTCCGACAGATATACGACGTCCGAACATCCGATCAGGCGGCACCACGCGCGCCTGTTCGGGCGCACAGCGGCGGCTGATCGCCGCCGAACGAATCGGCTACGACGCCGAGGAATGGAGACAACGATGATCCGAAACAACAGGCCCCGCTTCGTGCGCACCGCCGCAGGTGTGATGGGCGGACTCGTGCTCGTGGGCGTCGGCGCAGCTGCCGTCGCGGACGAGGTCGGCACCGACGGCGTGGACGTCAACGTCACGATCGAGGAACAGGCGGCGGGTGCGCTCTCGCTCAGCGTCGCGGCGGACAGCGAGACCCTTACTGAGGTGGAGGGCGCATCGGCCGACTACCGCGAGTTCACGGGCGCTCTGCCTGACGTGACCGTCACCGACACGCGATCCGAGGTGCCGGAGGGACAGTTCTGGTACGTCACCGGCCAGGCAAGCGAATTCGTCGGTGCGGAGGGGCAGGCGCCGATCACGCCCGACCACCTCGGCTGGGCCCCTGCCCTCGTCACCGAAGGCAACGGAGAAGTCGCGCCGGGTGAAGAGGTGCCGACCTCGCTCGACGAGAGCACGAATCCGTCGGCCCCGAACAACGTCGGCCTCGCGGGCGAGGAGCTCCTGCAGCTCGCACTCGATTCAGCCGAGGCCACCGCTGCCAACGGATCGTGGACGGCGAACGCTGATCTGACACTCAAGACGCCAAACGACGTCGAGGGCGGCTCGTACTCGTCGACCGTGACGCTGTCGCTGTTCGAAGACACCTACTGAGCCCGTGACGGCCGGGGGCGCGCAGCCCCCGGCCGTCAACCCGCCCGCACGACCTGCCTGGGAGAACTGTGATCCGTACCCTCGTGACCCGCCGCCTCGCGTTCGCCGCAGCTCTGGGCCTTGCCGGCGCTCTGATCGCGCCGGTGGCTGCAACGGCCGACGAGTCGGATTCGGCGTCGACGCGGTGGTCGGTGACCCCCGCCGACGAAGCGGGCAGCGACGAGCGCTTCTCGATCCAGCACGCGCTCGAGCCCGGGGAGACGACGACCGACCGGATCGCGGTGCAGAACCTCGGCGAGGAGACGGCCACCTTCGGCCTGTCTGCGGCTGACGGATTCACGACGCGCACCGGCCGGTTCGACATGCTCGCGTCCGACGACGAATCGGTCGATGCGGGCACGTGGATCGATATCGCCGACGAGGTGACCGTCGAGCCGGGCGAGACCGTCGTCGTGCCGCTGACGATCACCGTTCCCGACCTCGCCGAACCCGGCGATCATCCGGCGGGGGTGGCGGCATCGATCGTCACCTCGCAGGCCTCGGGAGACGGCACGAGCCTCGGCGTCGAGAGCCGCGTCGGCGTCAAGGTGGTCACGCGCGTGAAGGGCGAGCTCTCCCCATCACTCGAGGTATCGAACGTGTCCACCGAGTACCACGGCACGTGGAACCCGTTCCGCCCCGGCGGTGTCACGGCCACGTTCGAGATCGTCAACGCCGGCAATACCCGTCTCACAGCGACGGGCATCGCCACGGCAGGAACCGGAGAGATCGCGTTCCCGTCCGAGGGCGAGCCCATCGGGGATCTTCTGCCGGGGGACACCCGCGAGGTCTCCGTGACCATCGACGGCACATGGCCCACGTTCTATGCGACGGGCGAGTTGGTCATCACGCCCAAGGCCGCCGCTCTCGACGGCACGGCGCCGGACACGGCCGAGGTTGCCATGGACCTCGGTGTCTGGGCGATGCCCTGGCCGCAGTTGCTCGTCATCGTCGCTCTCGGCCTGATCATCATCGCGTTGACCTGGAACCGCCGTCGCGGTCGGCGCCGCATGGACGCGATGCTGCAACAGGCCCGCGACGAGGGACGGCGCCAGGCTGCCGACACCGATGGATTCGCCCACCGGATCTCCGCGCCCGGTCGGCTCAACGCCATGGAGAACTGACCTCACGGGTGGTGCGGCTGCGCCACTCGCTTCCGCCGCACACCGCGGTAAGTCAACGAAGAACGAGGAAGAAGACTATGCACGACATGCGACGAAGTCACCGCCGAGCAGGCGGAGTGTTCGCCTGCGGATTGGCGCTCGCGCTCGCCGCGACGCCGATCACGATGGCCTCGGCCACAGCAGCCGAGCGTCCGGAACAGATCTCCACCATCAACGACGTCGATCAGTCGGAAGGCTCAACGAACGTGACGGAAGAGGCGTATGTCTGGGCATTCTTCACCGGCGAGGGCGTCGGCGGCGAGAAGATCAGCCTCGCAGCGTCCAAGGGCAACGACGCGCTCGATTGGAACACCCTGAACGGCGGCGAGCCGCTGTTCACGTCAGAGCTCGGCGAGCAGGGCCTGCGCGACCCGTTCCTCCTGCGCTCCCCGGATGGCGACACGTTCTACATGATCGCTACCGATCTGAAGATCGACGGACGCGAGGGCAGTTTCGCCGGCGCGCAGACGCACGGATCCCTCGCCGTGGAGGTGTGGGAATCGAACGACCTCGTGAACTGGTCGGATCAGCGACACATCACGGTGAGCACCGACTATGCGGGCAACACCTGGGCTCCTGAGGCGTACTGGGACGACGAGCGCGAGACGTTCGTCATGTACTGGGCATCGAACCTGTACGAGACGACGGATCCCGCCGACCGCGCGACGCCGAGCTACAACCGCATGATGTACGCCACGACCGACGACTTCGTGACGTTCTCGGATCCGCAGGTGTGGATCGATGTCGATCGCCGCGGCCAGGCCGGCGCGGGATCCATCGACGTCACGGTCGCGAAGCACGAGGGCGATTACTACCGCGTGTACAAGGACGAGAACTCGATGACGCTGCGCCAGGAGCGCTCGTCCGACCTGCTCGCCACTGTCACGGGCAGCTACCCCGGAACGACCGGTACCGCGGACGAATGGGTCGAGCTCGGAACCGAAATCGGATCCGGCCAGCCCAACGGCTACGGCGGCACCTTCACCCACAGCGAGGGGCCCTCGCTGTTCGCTGCGAACGAGGGCGACGTCAACGGGTACGAGTACTACCTGTTCGCCGACCAGCCGAACTACCACGGCGGCCCCAACCACTATGTACCGATGGCGACCCACGACATCACCGACGCCTCGTCCTGGCAGGTCGTCGGTGACGAGATGCCCGAGTCGCAGTTCCCACAGAACACCGACGGAGGAATGCCGCGCCACGGCACGGTCCTGCCGGTCACGCGCGACCAGTACGAGGCCGTGCTCGAAGCGTACGCGCCGGAGCTCGCCGTGGTCGCCGGCGACGCGATCGACGTGACCGCCGAGGCCGGACAGGCGCCGGTTCTTCCCGACGTCGTCAGCCTCGAGAAGGCATCCGGCGACGTCGAGGAAGCGGATGTCGTGTGGGATCAGATCCCGGAATCCGCATATGCCGAGGCGGGAACATTCACCGTTTCGGGCACCGCGCAGGACGATTCGCGCCAGCCGGTCGAGGCGACGGTGACCGTGACCGAGGCGACGTCGAACCTCGCGATCACCGCGTCGACGCGCTGCGTGGTCGGCAAGAACGTGCTCGTGACAAAGGTGACCAACACCGGCGACGAGCGGGCCACGGTCTCCGTGACGACGCCGTACGGCTCGAAGGCGGATCTGGCGATCGACGCCGGCGACACCGCGTCGCAGACGTTCTCGACGCGGAGCCCAGAGATCGCGGCCGGCACGGTCGTGGCCGAGTCCGGGAACGCGCGGGCCTCCGCGGCGTATCCCGCCGCCAGCTGCGGCTGACTACGTGGGGGCGGTGCGTCATGCACCGCCCCCACGTTCCCCCACACGCATGAGACCCCCGCACGAAGGAGTGCAGCATGACGAACACACCACGCACGATCAATGCCGCACGGATCCCGCGCACGGTGAGACAGCGCGCAGCGGCGCGCAGGCGCGCGGCTCTGGGGGCGACCTGCGCGGTTGCCGCCGGTATGCTGATCCCCGCCCTGGGGCAGGCCGCGCAGGCGGCTGAGGGCGACGCCCCGCTGGCCGACTACCTCTTCACGCAGACGACGGGCGCCGACGTGGCCGATGCCGGCGGCGGAGCGCCCGCGACCGTGCAGCACGCCGACGACTCCCAGTGGACCGGGAGCTCGCTCGAACTCACGGGCGGATCGAAGAACAGCGACGGCAACTGGGTGCGCCTGCCGGACGATCTGCTCGCGAGCGCGGACTCGGCGACCATCACCACCGAGGTCAAGATCGACGAGTCGATGAAGGACGCCTACAACTTCCTGTGGAACATCGGTGCCGACGGCGACACCGACAGCTACTTCTTCGCCTCCGTGCGGGACGCGCCGCGCACGGCGATCACCACCGGATCCAACGGGGGAGAGCGCAGCGCTCAGGCGTCGGAGAGCCTCGAAGCCGACCGCTGGTACTCGCTCACCACGGCGCTCGACGGCGACGCGGGAACGCTGTCGTTCTACGTTGACGGCGAGCTTGCCGGGCGGACCGACACCGACCTGGTGCCGTCCTCGATCGCAGACCAGTCGATGAACACCATCGGGCGCTCGCCCTGGCCGGATGCGCTGCTCGCCGGCGAAGTGTCGGCATTCCGCGTATACGACCGTGCCCTGAGCGACGACGAGATCGCGGCCGCCAGCACGGACGACGCCGAGCTCAACCACGACGAGATCCTCGCGCACGCGCAGGGCATCGTCGAGGGTCTCGCGTCGCTTCCGGAGAACGTCGACGGCGACTATGTCGCGCTGCCGACCGCGGGCGGCGAGGTGACCTGGTCAAGCAGCGACGAGCCAGTGATCGGCAGTGACGGCCACGTGGTCCAGCCCGATCAGGGCTCCGATCCCGTTTCGGTGACGCTCACCGCGACCGCGACGATCCGCGGCGTCTCGGCGAGCGCCGAGCACGTCGTTGACGTGCTGCCCTCGAGCAGGACGGCCGAGGAACGCGTCGCGCAGGCCGCCGAGCAGTATGCCGTCGCCGGCGTGCTCGCCGACGGCGCCGCTCTTCCGGAGGCGCCCGAGGGGCTCACGGTCGAGGCCGTCGAAGCGACCGGTGCCACGCTCGTCAACGGAAGGCTGATTCTGAATGGCGACGAGCCGGTCCAGGCCACGGTGACGGTCGAGATCGCGCGCACGAGCGCGCCCGACGTCACCGCCGCGAAGACATTCGCGGTGACGGTGATCCCGCAGGACCAGGCGTCGCAGCTGGTGGCTTACCACCGCGCCCCGACCGGCGAGCAGGAGGCGAACAACGAAGATGTCGCCTACAGCATGCATCTCGCGCTCGCCGCGGACGACGGCTGGGCGCCGCTGAACGAGAACTACGGCATCTTCTTCCCGAAGACGTCGGCGCCGATGCCCGCAGGCGGGCCCAGCTCCGCGCTCATTCGGAGCCTGAAGGATCCCGCCGTGTTCGCGCTGCCCGACGGCGGATACGGCATCGTTGCCACCCGCATCGCGCGCGGCGGCGGATCCGACGGCAGCCAGGCCGATTCGGTGCTCGTGGCCACGTCCGACGACCTGCGCAGCTATGACGAGATCGGTCTGCTGCAGCTCGACGAAGCCGGTGGCGTGAACAGCCCATCGGCCGTGTACGACTCGGCCGATGAGGTGTTCCGCGTCTCGTGGACGACCGATTCGGGCGCTGAGCGTCACCAGTCGTTCGGCGACCTGATCGCCGCCGTCGGGCAGGACGAGACCGGCGAATCGGCGAGCGGCCGCGTCACCGGCACGACCGTCGTGAGCGACACGGGAATCGCGAACGTCGGAACGGGCGTCGAGATCACCGTGCCCCAGGCATCGGCGGACGGCCTGCGACAGCGCTTCGGCCGCATCGACAACACCGGCTACACGGCGTTCGAGACCGTCGCAACGGCGACCGGCGCCGAGCTTTCTCAGGACGACCTGCCGGACGCCGTCGAGCTCGACTATTCCGACGGATCCGCGCGCGATCTGCCCCTGAACGAGTGGGATCTCAGCGCCGTGGACACCACGACGCCCGGAACCTATGAGGCCACGACGACCGTCAAGCGCGCCGAGTACCCGACGCCGTTCGCGGACGAGCGGGCGGACCCGTCCGCCTACAAGTACGAGACTGACGGCGAGACGCGCTATCTCATGATCGCGACCAACGACCCGAACCTCGACAACGTCCACCAGGGCGGTGCGGCGTTCATGCCGCTGCGCTCGGCGGACACTCTTCTCGGGCTGGCCGATGACGCGGATCCGACCGAGGTGCACCTGCTGGACCGCGGCGATCTCGACGCGGACGGGAACACCATGACCGGGTGCTTCTGGGCGCCCGAGCTGCACGAGGTCGACGGCCGGCTCTCGATCCTGTTCATGCCCTGCTACGGATCCTCGCCGGACTACATGTCCGGCCGCGCGTCGATCATGCAGCTCGAGCAGGACGACAACGGCAACGACCTCGACCCGATGGATCCGTCCAACTGGTCGGCCCCTGCGCACGTGACGCGCGCCGACGGATCCGACCTGAACGCCGTCAGCGGCATCTCGCTCGACATGACGTACTTCACCGATGCCGACGGCCAGGCCTACTACGCCTGGCAGCAAGTGTGCGCGACCTGGATCGCGAAGGTCGATCCGACGGATCCGACGAACCTCACGAGCGACCCGGTGATGGTCATCGAACCCGAATACGCGTGGGACAACGTCTGCGCCGAGGGCCCGAACATCCACACGCGCGACGGCAAGCTGCTCATGATCTACTCCGGATCGAGCGTCGGCAACACGTACACGACGGGCCTCGCGACGGCCGAGGCGAGCGGCACCGACCTGACGGACCCCGACTCGTGGCAGAAACTGAACTACCCGCTGCAGAAGTCGGGCCAGTACGACGGCGATTGGCAGCTCGGCACGGGTCACGGCATGTGGTCGGAGGACGAGGACGGCAACCTGATCTACGTCTTCCACGCGCGAACGGACAACAACGGCCTCACCGGACGTGACATGTTCGTGCGCCGCGTGCACTTCGACGCCGAAGGCATGCCCGTCATGGACATGGAGCCGGGCGAAGAGCTCGCTGACGAACGCGTGACCGTGACCGTCGAGGTGACCGCTCGCACCGCGGTGGACGTCGAAGCGGTGACGCGCTGCGTCATCGGCAAGAACGTGCTCGCCGTGACGGTAACGGGCAGCGCCGATGATCCGTCCGTCGTGTCGGTGACGACGCCGTTCGGAGAACGCAGCGGCGTGACGGTCGGCGCGGGCGAGAGCGTGACGACGACGTTCTCCACGCGCCAGGCCGAGATCGGCTCCGGCGAGGTCGTCGTGACCTCGGGCGACGAGACGACGACGGAGCAGTACCCCGCGGCGACCTGCCGCTGACCCCGCACCGGATCCCCCAACGCGAAGGAACGCAGGACAATGACTACTCGATCACCCAGGCGCGGCACCCGCGCGATCGGCGCGGGGCTGGCGTGCGTCCTCGCCATCCCGCTGGGCGGCCTCGGCGCATCCATCGCCTACGCCGCTGACGTGCCGGCTCCGACCGCCCACTACGACATGTCGCACAGCGAAGACGTACTCCTCGACGTGTCGGGGCACGGCCGCGATGCAGCGCTGACCGGAACGACCGAGGCGAGTTTCGTCGACGCCGCGGGCGACGATGTGATCCGCTTCTCGGGCGACGCCTTCGCGACGCTGCCGCAGGGGCTCGTCACCAGCGACGACAACGACTTCACCGTCGAGTTCACCGTGTCGAGCAACGCGCCGCGCAACGATTTCGGGTGGGTGATCGGGGACGGGGTCGGCGCGTGGAACACCACGGACCTGGGCAACTATGTCTTCGTGAGCCCGATGAGCGGCCAGGGCGGCTATGCGAACCAGGTGCTCTCGGGCATCAGGGTGAAATCCGGCGACGACAACGGCGAGATCCGGTTGCCCGCGGGCGGCGGCATCGGCAGCGGGTTCGCCACCATCACCGTGGTCGGGTCGGGCGACGAACTGGCGCTGTACGTCGACGGCGAGCAGATCTCATCGACCGTCCATTCGTACCAGATGAGCGATATCGTGCCGTCGGGCGACGTGCTCGGTTACCTCGGGCGGTCGCTGTACGTGGGTGATCCGCTGCTCGACGCCGACGTGACCGATGTGAAGTTCTGGGACGAAGCCCTCACAGTTAGCGAACTGCGGGCCGCGCAGCCGACAGACGACGAGAAGCAGCAGGCGAAAGAGGCCCTCCTGGGCCTCGACATCGAATCGGCCATGCTCGGCGAGAACCCAGACCTCGAGCGCGTGACGAAGCCGCTCCACCTTCCCGGCGAGCTCAACGGCGTCACGCTGTCGTGGTCGTCATCCGATGAGTCGGTCGTCGGGCTCGATGGCATCGTGTCGCGAGCGATCCGGGCCGATACCACCGTGACGCTCACGGCGCAGACCGCATCAGGATCCACCCTGACGTTCGACGTGGTCGTGCTCGCACCCTCGCTGTCGGCGGACCTCGACACGATCGAGCTCGCCTCGACAACGACTGAGAACCTTCCGCTGGTCATCGCCGGGGCGTCGGAGGGCGCTGAGATCGCGTGGGAGTCTTCGGATCCGGACGTCGTGACCGGAACGGATCCCGACTACGTCGCGCCGGAGGTCGGCATGGCTGATCCATATGCCGGCGGCGGTATCGTGACCCGGCCCGCGTACGGCGCGGGCGACGTCGATGTGACCCTGACGGCCACGGCGATGCTCGGCGAGCAGACCGAGACGCGCGAGTTCGCGGTGACCGTCGCTGAGCAGCGCCGCACGGCGCCGGACGCCGGGTACGCCGCCGCATACTTCCGGTCGGACAGTGACGAACGCATCTACGGCGCCGCCACGACGGAGAACGATTTCTTCACGTTCGAGGAGGTCGCCGGCGGTGAGCCGATCGTCGATAACGCGGCTGATACGACCGGCCACAGGGATCCGTACATCCTGCGGTCGCATGACGGCGACACGTACTACATGATCGCGACCGACCTCTGCATCGGCTGCGGCACGGGCTGGGGCGAGGCCCAGAGCAACGGCAGCCTCAAGGTGAACGTGTGGGAGTCGACCGACCTCGTCGAATGGACCCGCACGAACGGCGACGGCAACGGCGGCATCACGGTGAACCAGCCGGAGGCCGGGATGACGTGGGCGCCCGAGGCGTACTGGGACGACGAGCTGCAGTCGTACGTGCTGTTCTTCGCTTCCCGCCTGTACGACGACGTCGACCACACCACCGGTCCCGGTTACGCCCGGATGTTCGCGGTCGTGACGCGGGACTTCGTCACGTTCTCGTCGCCGCCGGCGACCTGGCAGGACACGGGCTACGCCCGAATCGACTCGACGATTCAGAAGATCGGCGACTACTACTACCGATTCTCGAAGAACGAGGACGGCGGCGCGGCCGATGGCCTCGAGCGGGGGAAGGACATCTTCCTCGAGCGCTCGAAGGTGCTCACGGCCCCGACGACCGAGTCGAACTGGAACGCCGACCCGGAACAGACCTGGCAGCTGATCGACACGGCCATGACGACGCCCGTCACAGGGAATCACGGCGAGGGCCCGCAGATCGCGAAGCTCAACGAGGGGGATCCGAACAACACCGCATCGGGCGACGGATACGTCTTCCTCGTCGACAACTACAGCGCCGGCGGGTACCGGGCGTTCGTGACGAGCGCAGACGCGATCGCGTCGAGCAGCGCGGACGATCGTCTGTCGCTGCGTCCCGGGTGGGAAGCGCGATCCGATGGGCTTCCCGCTAGCCCGCGACACGGTTCGTTCGTGAGTGCGCCCCAGCAGATCCTTGATGCGATGCACAGCTGGACCGACGTTTCGGCGGTCGGTTCGGAGACGTGGCTCTCGGTCGAGGGGCGCACCGCAACGGCCGACGTCACGGCCGTTGACAGCGGCGACATCGTCGGTACGGTGACGTTCTCCGGATCTGGTTGGAGCGAGACGGTCGCCCTGTCGGACGGGACGGCATCGGTCGACGTGCCGGACGGTGTCGTCGAGGTGGGTGCGACGTACGACGGGTATCGCGATGGCCTGGTGGCGGGCTCCGATGCGGATCCGGTGGCGATCGGCGGCGCGCTCGACGTGACGACCGCGACGCGCTGCGTGGTGGGGAAGACAGTTCTGGCTGTCACCGCCGTGAATACGGGGGACCAGGCGGTGACGGTGAACCTCTCTACACCCTTCGGAGAGCGGACAGGGATCGCGATCGCCGCGGGCGCGTCCGTCACGGAGGCATTCTCGACCCGCGCTGCGAGGATCCCGGCAGGAGAGGCAACGGCAACGGTCGATTCTGTTGAAACGACGACGCCCTACCCCGCGTCAGCCTGCGGCTAGGCGATCCACGGTGTCCCACTTGGTGCTGCTCTGACAGCCGGATGCCCGCACCAAGTGGGACATGGGCGGGGTGGGGTCACCGGATCCCCGGGAGCCGGACGGTAACCTCGAGGAGCTATGCAACGAGTCCTGGTCGCGGCCCTCGCCGCCGTCGATGCGCTGGTCGCGGCGGCCGCAGGCCTCGTCGCGGTGCTCGCGCCGTTCACGATCGTGTGGATCGCCGTGTTCGGCGACACCAACGCGTGGGGCGCGCTGTGGCCCGCCACCACGCGCGTCTGGCAGCTCGGACACCTCGTTCCGGTGCGCATCGACGCGACGGACCACGCCGCGACGCTCGGGATCCCGGACGCCGGATCGGCGTTCTGGCTGAGCGTCGCGCCGCTGCTCTTCGCGGCGTTCACGCTGTTCTTCGCCGCGCGCTCCGGTCGCCGGGCCGTGCAGTCCGGCGCCCCTCTCATCGCGGTTCCGACCGGGATCGTCGTCTTCGCGCTCGTCGCGACGGGCGTGCAGCTCACGAGCGACAACCCCGTTGCGATCACCGCCGCGTGGCAGGCGATCCTGCTGCCGTCCGCGGTGTACGCCGTCGGCGCGGTTGCCGGAGCCATCATGGCCGGCTGGAACGACGGCGACGGCGGGGTCATCGATAGGATCCAGGACGTCGTCGACTCCTGGGGCCCGGCCTGGCGCGACGTTCCCACGCTCATCGCGCGCGGCACCTCCGTTGTGATCGTGGGCCTGGTGTGCGCATCCGCCGTGCTGTTCACGATTCTCGTGGCGCTGGGCGGAGGCGAGGTCGTCACGCTGTTCGAGCGCACGCACGCCGATGTCGTCGGCGCGACGACCCTCACGCTCGCGCAGCTCGCATATCTTCCGACGATGCTCAGCTGGGGCGTCAGCTGGATCGCGGGCCCAGGCTTCGCGCTCGGCACCGACACGGCGATCTCGCCGTCGGGCACGTCCCTCGGCGTCGTGCCGGGCATCCCCGTCTTCGGCATTCTGCCCGAGGGCGGATCCGGGTGGTTTCTGCTCGTCGCCCTCGTCCCGGTCGCGCTGGGCGCGCTCGCCGGGTGGATCGCGCGGCGCAGCTACGCCGAGGACTGGTCGTACGACGGCGAGGGCCACGAGCACTACGGGCCGCGGGTCGCGATCGCCGTCGGAATCGCCGTGTTCTCCGGCGCCGTCGCGGCCCTCATCGCGGCGGTCTCCGGGGGTTCCATGGGCCCCGGCCGACTCGCGGACGTCGGGGCCGACGCCGGTCCCGTCGCGCTCGCGGTCGGGCTCGAGGCGCTGCTCGGCGCTGCCATCCTGCTACTGACCCCGATGCGGCGCCCGCTCGCCTGGGCGGACGTCGCCGAGGATGATTCGAATGAGGTCGCGGCAGGCACGTAGACTGGCCCGGTGCTGAATGTTGCCGTTTTGATCTCCGGGGCGGGCTCGAACCTGCGCGCCTTTCTCGAAGCGGCAGCAGAAGCCGACTATCCGGCGCACGTCGTCGCCGTCGGTGCCGACCGCGACGCCGCCGGGCTCGCGCACGCGGATGATTTTGGGATCCCGTCGTTCTCGGTTCCCTACACCTCCTACCCGACGCGCGCCGCGTGGGGCGAGGAGCTCGCGGTGCAGCTGCGTGCGTGGGATCCCGACCTCATCGTGCTGAGCGGGCTCATGCGCCTGCTGCCCGACAACGTGGTCGCGGAGTTCGCCCCGCGCATCATCAACACCCACCCCGCCTACCTCCCCGAGTTCCCGGGCGCGCACGGCGTCCGCGACGCGCTGGCATCGGGCGCAACCCGAACCGGGGCGAGCGTGATCCAGGTCGACGGCGGCGTCGACACGGGGCCGATCCTCGCGCAGGAGCGCGTCGAGATCGAACCCGGCGACACCGAGAGCACACTGCACGACCGCATCAAGCCCGTCGAACGGCGCCTGCTCATCGATGTCGTGCGCCGATTCGCCGCGGGCGACCTCGCCATTTCCTAGTCCTCACCCCACACACCCAAGGAGACACCATGGCCGGCCCGAGCCACGACCCCTCGCTCTACCGCCACCTCGACGTCGTCCCGATCAAGCGAGCGCTCATCTCGGTCAGTGACAAGACCGACCTGCTTCCGCTCGCCGCGACGCTTGCCGAGGCTGGGGTCGAGATCGTGTCGACCGGATCGACGGCCGCACGGATCCGCTCCGCCGGACACGAGGTCACCGACGTCGCCGAGGTGACGGGCGTGCCCGAGATGCTCGACGGTCGCGTCAAGACGCTGCACCCGAAGGTGCACGGCGGTCTCCTCGCCGACCGGCGCCTCGAGGCGCACGAGTCGCAGCTCGCGGAGTTCGACATCGCGCCGTTCGAGCTCGTCGTGGTGAACCTCTACCCGTTCGTCGAGACGGTGGCCTCCGGCGCCCAGGGCGACGACGTCGTCGAGCAGATCGACATCGGCGGCCCCGCGATGGTGCGCGCATCGGCCAAGAACCACGCCAGCGTCGCCGTCGTCGTGGATCCGTCGTCGTACCCGTCGCTCATCGAATCGGTTAAGAAGGGCGGCACGACGCTCCAGGATCGCAAGGAGCTCGCGGCGCGCGCGTTCGCACACACCGCGTCGTATGACACGGCGGTCGCGCAGTGGTTCGCCGAGGAGACGATGCAGGGCACGGAGACGCTGCCGGCTCACCTGACGATTCAGGCGGAGAAGTTCGAAGACCTGCGTTACGGCGAGAACTCGCACCAGCGAGCGTCGATCTACACGCGCGTCGGCGGCCACGGCATCGCCCAGGCCGAGCAGCTGCACGGCAAGCCGATGTCGTTCAACAACTACACCGACGCGGATGCCGCGCTGCGCGCCGCGTACGACATGGTGCTGCCGGCGGTCGCCATCATGAAGCACGCGAACCCCTGCGGGCTCGCGATCGCGGATCCGAAGGCGCTCGACCCCATTGCGAGCGCGCACCTGCGCGCGCACGAGTGCGACCCTCTGTCGGCGTTCGGCGGCGTGATCGCGGCGAACCGCCCGGTCACGCTGAAGATGGCCGAGAACCTGCGCGACATCTTCACCGAGGTCATCGTCGCTCCCGACTTCGAGCCGGAGGCGCTCGAGGTGTTCAAGGCGAAGAAGAACCTGCGCCTACTGAAGCTGCCCACCAACTGGCAGCAGGAGCGCATGGACGTGCGCCTCGTCTCGGGCGGCCTCCTGCTGCAGGACGCGGACCTGTTCCCGGACGACGACTTCGAGTCCGTCGCGAAGAACTGGCAGCTCGTTGCGGGCGAGGAGCCCGATGTGCCGCTCGCCGACCTCGTGTTCGCGTGGAAGAGCTGCCGCGCCGTGAAGTCGAACGCGATCGTGCTCGCCAAGGGCAGCGCGACGGTCGGCATCGGCATGGGGCAGGTCAACCGGGTCGACTCGTGCCGTCTGGCCGTCGAGCGCGCGGGCGACCGAGTTAAGGGAGCCATCGCGGCGTCCGACGCATTCTTCCCGTTCTCAGATGGGCCCGAGGTCCTGATGGACGCGGGCGTGAAGGTCATCATCCAGCCGGGCGGGTCCGTGCGCGACGAGGAGACCATCGCGCTCGCGAAGGCCCGCGGCGTGGCGATGTACTTCACAGGGGAGCGCCACTTCTTCCACTGAGTCTCATCCGCACGCGACAGCCTTTCAGCTTGGTATAAGCTGAAAGGCTGTCGCGTTTTCTGCGCCTCGTCCGATCAAAAGGCATCATGTCCGACTCCCCACGCACGCATCTGCCCGTCCACCGCGCGCTCGCGCGCCTGATTCCGTTCGCGAAGAAGGACCTGCCCCGGCTCGCCCTGGGCGGGGTCTCAGCGCTGGGCGCGTCGATCGTCGCGCTCCTGATTCCGACCGCTCTCGAGTGGATCGTCGGAGGCCCGCTCTCGTCGGGTGCGACGACCGCCGTGGTCTGGGGCGCGCTCGCCGTCCTCGGCCTGGGCCTCGTCGAGGCAGGGCTCGTCTGGCTGCGCCGCTGGCTGGTGCTCGCCCCTGCGACGGCGATCGAGTACAACCTGCGCCAGACCTTCTACAACCGGCTGCAGAAGCTGCCGATCGAGTTCCACGACCGCTGGCAGGGCGGGCAGCTGCTCAGCCGCATGATGCAGGACCTTAACGTGATCCGCCGCTGGCTCGCATTCGGCTTGATCATGCTCGTCGTGAACCTGCTGACGGTCATCATCGGATCCGTGCTGCTGTTCCAGTGGCACTGGCTGCTCGGCACGATCTTCGTCGTCTCCGGCGTCCCGCTGTGGATCTCGGGACTCAAGTTCGAGCGCACGTATGGCCGGCTCACGCGCATGAGTCAGGATCAGCAGGGCGACCTCGCCACGAGCGTCGAGCAGAGCGTGCACGGAATCCGCGTGCTGAAGGCGTTCGGCCGCGGCCCGCACGCGCTCAAGAACTTCCGCGCGCAGGCTGAGACGCTTCGCGGCACGGAGATGCACAAGGCGGGCGCGATCGCGCGCGTCGACTTCGTGCTCGTCCTGATGCCCGAGCTCGCGTTCGCCGTGTGCCTGGCGCTCGGCATCTGGCTGACCGCCGACGGGCAGATCGACGTCGCGCAGCTGTTCGCGTTCTTCGCGATGGCGACGATCCTGCGCTGGCCGATCGAGTCGATCGGATTCTTGTTCTCGTTCCTGCTCGACGCGCGCACGTCGACAGACCGCGTGTTCGAGGTGTTCGACACCGTCGACACGATCACGGACCCGGCCTCGCCGGTCGAGATCGAGAACCCGCGCGGCGCGCTCGCGTTCACGGGCGTGCACTTCCGTTATCAGGACGCGCGCGACCACGAGCGCGACCTGCTCGACGGCGTCGATCTCTCGCTCGAGCCGGGCGAGACGATGGCGCTCGTCGGCCTCACCGGATCCGGCAAGACGACGCTCACGACCCTGCCCACGCGCCTCTACGACGTCACGGAGGGATCCGTGACCCTCGACGGCGTCGACGTGCGCGACATGCGCCTCGTCGACGTGCGCACGCACATTGCGAACGCGTTCGAGGACGCGACGCTGTTCTCGGCCTCCGTGCGTGAGAACGTCCTGCTCGGCCGCGACGACCTCGACGTCGTCTCGGTGGAGGCGGATCTCGTTATGCGCGAGGCACTCGATGTCGCGCAGGCGGCGTTCGTCGACGACCTGCCCGACGGTGTCGACACGATGATCGGCGAGGAGGGGATGAGCCTCTCGGGCGGACAGCGGCAGCGACTCGCGCTGGCCCGCGCGGTCGCCGCCCGGCCGCGGGTGCTCGTCATGGACGACCCGCTGTCGGCCCTGGACGTGAACACCGAAGAGAAGGTGCAGGTCGGACTGGGGCGGGTGCTCGAGGGCACGACCACGCTGATCGTGGCGCACCGACCCTCGACCGTCGCGCTCGCCGACCGCGTCGCGCTGCTGGAGAACGGCCGCATCGTGGAGGTGGGCGCGCACAGCGCCCTGATGGCCCGATCCGCGCGTTATCGCTCGGTGCTGTCGAGCCTCGAGTACGAAGACCGCGAGGACAGCGCCCACCGCGTGGATCCCGCCCGCACATTCGAAGACCAGGAGGCCGACCGATGAGCTCGTCGGTGCAGGGAGTGTCGGGCGAGGACCGCCTGAACTACAACAAGGAGGAGAGTAGGGCGATTCGTCAGCGGTCGCTGCGCCTGCTCGGAAGCCTGCTCGCCCCGATGAAATGGCGCGTCGTGGTCACGGCGATCGTCGTCATCGCGCAGACGGCGGTGCGCGTGCTCGGGCCGGCGCTGCTCGGCCTCGGCGTCAACTCCGCGCTTCCGGCGGTGCTCGACAACGACGACTGGGGGCCGACCTGGCTCATCGCCGGCGCCTACGCGGTCACCGCGATCCTCGGCGCCGCGCTGCTCGCGTGGTACGACATCCTCGCCGCGAAGGTCACGCAGACGGTGCTGCTCGACCTGCGCACGCGCGTCTTCCGCCACACGCAGCGCCTCAGCCTCGAATTCTACGAGACGTACACGTCGGGGCGCATCATCTCCCGCCAGACGAGCGACCTCGACACGATCCGCGAGCTGCTCAACGGCGGACTCACGCAGCTCGTGAACGGCGTGCTGTACGGCGTGTTCACGCTCATCGCGCTGATCCTCGTCGACTGGAACTCCGGCGTCATCATAGTGCTGACGTTCGTGCCGATCGCGTTCCTCCTGCGCTGGTTCTACGGCGCGAGCCAGCGCGCGTATCGGGGCACGCGCGTGATCAGCGCGCAGGTCATCGTGAAGTTCGTCGAGACGATGACGGGGATCCGCGCCGGCAAGGCGTTCCGCACCGAGCCGCGCAACGAAAAATCGTTCGGCAAGCTGTCGTGGGACTACCGCGAAGCGAACATGAAAGTGATCCGGTTGTTCGGCACGTTCGAACCCGTGCTCATGGCGATCTCGGCGATCGCGATCGGCCTCGTGGTGCTCTGGGGCGGCGTGCGGATCACATGGGGCGAGTTCTCGGTCGGCCTGCTGCTGAGCGCGGTGCTGTACGTGCGCAATTTCTTCACGCCCCTGCAGGAGGTGGCGATGTTCGTCAACTCCTTCCAGTCGGCGTCCGCCGCGCTCGAGAAGGTCTCTGGCGTGCTGGAAGAGGGGCTGTCGGTTCCCGACGCGGCGACGCCGGTGCCGCTCGCCCACTCGCACGGGCACCTCCTGTTCGATGACGTCACGTTCGGCTACGGCGAGGGGAAGACGATCCTGCCGGACTTCCGGCTCGACATCCCCGCGGGGCAGACGATCGCGCTCGTCGGGACGACGGGCGCCGGGAAATCGACGCTCGCGAAGCTCGTGTCGCGGTTCTACGATCCGACGAGCGGACGGGTGATGCTCGACGACATCGACCTGCGCGACCTGTCGCAGGACGATATGCGGCGGGCGATCGTGATGGTCACGCAGGAGGCGTATCTGTTCAGCGGATCCGTCGCCGATAACATCGCCCTCGGACGGCCGGACGCGTCGGTCGAGGAGATCGTCGCGGCGGCGAAGGCCGTGGGCGCGCACGAGTTCATCGAGCAGTTGCCCGACGGATACGACACCGACGTCAACAAGCGCGGCGGCCGAGTGTCCGCGGGGCAGCGACAGCTGGTCTCGTTCGCGCGAGCGTTCCTCGCGGATCCGGCGGTCCTGATCCTCGATGAGGCGACCGCCTCACTCGACATCCCGTCAGAGCGCGCGATCCAGTCGGCGCTGCAGACGCTGCTCGCGGATCGCACGGCGATCATCATCGCGCACCGCCTGTCGACGGTGGAGATCGCCGACCGCGTGCTCGTGATGGAGCACGGTGAGATCATCGAGGACGACGATCCGGAGACCCTGAAGAAGGGCACCGGGAAGTTCGCTCAGCTGCACCGGGCCTGGCAGGAATCGCTGGTCTGAACGGAATGTGGCCCCGCGCGTCACCGTGCGGGGCCACATGTCTGAAGATGGCGACGAAGTTCCATTCGGGGGAGGAGAGAAGAGCTCCGCCGCCAGTTCGAGCGTCGAGTCAGAGAATGATCTCGGCGACTACTTCACCGTACTCCGATTCGCCGACGGGAGCGAAGCCGACACGGCGGAAGAAAGCCTCCGGACCGAGTTCGCCGGCCTCGTACACGACGGTGAGGCGCTCGAAGCCGCGGACTCGGGCCTCCTCGATCACGGCCAACACCGCGATGCGGCCCGCGCCGCGGCCCTGAGCCTCGGCGTCGACGTTGATCCGCCACAGCGCGGCGCGCAGGTAGTCGCTCGACGCGTCGGGATCGAAGTACGCGCGGATGAACGCGACGACCTGTTCGCCCTCGAGCACCACCCTCTGCCACGTCTTCTGCGGATCGGCAACGCCCATCTCCACCGCGTACGTGGTGGGGGCGATGAACTCTTCCTGACCGGGCTTGAGGCTCAGGCTGTTCGCCGCAACGATCGTGCCGGCCGACAGCTCTTCGACGTGGAGTTCGCTCATGCCATCAGCGTAGAGCACTCCGCAGACCGGGGGAACTGTTGGGAGTATGAATCACGCGCGCACGGAGACCGGCGAGCCGACCTGCAGGAAGCGGTACACCCATTCGGCGTCGCTCTCGCGCAGGTTCACGCAGCCGTGGCTCATGTACGCACCGGCGCCGAAGTTGTTGTGCCAGTAGGTGCCGTGGAAGCCCTGGTCACCGTTGAAGTACGTCACCCACGGAACGTTGGCCGTGCAGTAGTCGAACTTGCCTCCGGGCACATAGTTGCCCTCGGCATCGCAGGAACCCATGTTCTGGATGGTCAGCTGTCCGTAGACCGAGTACTCGCCGACCTGCGTATCGTGACCGGGCTTTCCGAGCGCCATCGGCATGGAGTTGACGAGCTTCTCATCGCCGCCGTTGACCGACTCGTAGAAGTAGGTGTGGCCATCGCTCTTCGAGACGACCGCACGGTGGAACCGTTCGGTCGAGTCGTGGGCGACCTTCTCGCCGGGCAGGGCGAACGCGGCCGCCTCCAGCGCGCCGAGCTGCGCGGCGATCTCTTCGCCCGCGCCGTCGGTCGAGGACACCTTGTAGCCGTCCTGGCCTTCCTTCTCGGTCTTCAACACGTTTCCGGCGCCGTCGACGATCACATCGCTCTCGACGGGCTCGCGGTTCACCTCGGCGGGGAGGGAATCGGCGTACGACTGGATGCTGCCGGCATCGGCGGCGACCTCGACGTCGCCGCCTTCGGAGACCGAGACGTCGAGCCACGAGGCGACCTTGTCGGACGACACGGAGTTGACGGTGTCGCCGTCGAGCGTGAAGATGACCTCGCCGATCGCGGTGTTGAGCTTCGTCGCCGTCTGCTTCGCCTCGTCGGCGGTCAGAAGCGCCTCGATCTCAGTGATCTCGGCGTTCACCGAGATGCTCGGCGAGGCGCTCGCGGCGAGCACCTGCTCGCCCGAGGCGAGGGCCTGGATCGGGTTGGCGTTCGCGAGCTGGTCGGCGACCGACTCGGCGAGGCTTGTCGCGTCGATTCCGCGGCCCTGCTCATCCGGAACGACCGTGTACGAGCCGTCGACGAACTCGATCTTCGCGTTGATCGGGTCGACGTACTTGTCGGCGAAGGCCTCGGACAGCGCGGAGCTCGTGACGGCCTCGTCGACCGTGAGGTCGGCGTCAATCGCGCCGGGGTTCCAATCGCCGATCTGCCAGAGGCGATACGAGTCCTTCACCGTCTGAGACGCGGCGCCGGAATCGACGGACAGGCCGAGATCCTCGCCAGAGAACGTCTTGGTCTCGCCGTCGACGGCGACCGTGATGGTGGAGTTCGCGACGCCGTCCGAGATCGCCTGCTCGACGTCGGCGACGCTCATCGTGCTGAGATCGGTGCCGAGGGCCGACACACCGGGAGCCGTGAAGGTCGTGCCGACGAACGCCAGCCCACCGACGAGTGCGACTGCGACGACGGGGATGCCGATGCCCAGCCAATACTTCTTGGGGGACCGCTTCTTCGGCTCGGTGATCGTCCACTCGACGCGAGGCTCGCTCGCGGCCGAATCGTCCGGCGAATCCGTAGGTCTCGTCGCCACGTCGGTCATCGTCTTCTCCCCCTGAGCGCGGTATTTTCACGCACCTCTTCCATATCGTAAAGGTCGAGGGACGCGCCCGGGTGTCGAATTGATCACGAACCATTCACGATCCGCTGAGGGAGTGGTGAGTCCCTGCTGTCAGCGCAGCTCGCGACGGCCGACGAGCACGCCGACCACGATGCAGAAGACGCCGACGACGACGCCGGCCCACGGCAGTCCCAGGCCCCAGAGCGCGAGCGTGGCGCTGACGAAGACCAGCAGCTCGATCACGGCGCGCACGAAGCGCGGCAGGTGGAAGACAGCCTTGGGGGAGAGGAAGAGAGCCCACGCGAAGATCGCGAGCAGCGGGGCACCGAAGCCCCACACGAAGTTCCATGGGGTGTCCCACGCCAGAAAGCCCCAGAACGCGAGTGCCGCGAACGCCAGGAGCTCGCTGAGAAAGCGGAGCGCGTCCAGGGTGGAGATGCGCCGGCCGACGCCGGCGGGTTCGGTCGCAGAAGCCATGCGGCAAGTTTAGGCCGTTCGTCCTGGATGCCTCCCGGTGCCGGGTTCTGTGAGTGCGCCGAGCGCCTCATTTCAATAGGCTGGAATCACATTCGCCGACGGCCTCCCCAACGAGGATCTCTCGCGTCGGCGCGAAGAAGGGATCAACGTGAGCGGATTCTTCGCTGCCATCGGCGGTGTCGGCATCGTCATCGGGATCATCATCCTGCTCGTCGTCGTCGCGATCATCGCCCTGATCGTCACGCTGCTCATGCGCGCGTGGTACAAGGTCGCGCGCGCCGATGAGGCGCTGGTGATCGTGGGACGCAGGTCGAAGAAGGGCGACGGCCCGACGACGGCGGTCACGGTGATCCGCGGCGGGGGCGCGATCGTGAACCCGATTACCCAGCGCGCGGAGACGCTGTCGCTCCGCGCCCGCCAGATCATGGTGCAGCCGACGGCGCAGTCGATCCAGGGCGTCACGGTCGATGTGACGGGCGTCGCGCTCGTCAAGGTCGGATCCGAGCGCGAGGCCATCGCGCGCGCCGCCGAGCGATTCGTGTCGCAGGACAAGGCGATCGAGGTCTTCACGACGGAACAGCTCGAGGGTGCGCTGCGCGGCGTGGTCGCGACGCTCACCGTTGAGCAGCTCATGCGCGATCGGCAGGAGCTGAGCGATCAGATCGCCACGCTGATCAAGAGCGACCTGGCCGAGCAGGGTCTTGTGCTCGACAGCTTCCAGATCCAGGGCATCACCGACGAGAACGGCTACATCGACGCGCTCGGTGCGGAGGAGGTCTCGAAGGTGAAGCGCCAAGCCGAGATCGCGCGGATCGATGCGAACCGCCAGATCAAGGCGCGCGAGATCGCCACGGGCGAGGAGACGCTGATCGAGCAGACGGCGTATGACAAGAATGAGGCGGCGGCCGCCGCCGACGTCGGCGAGGCGCGTGCCGAGGCCGAGCAGGCCGAGGCGCTCGCGCGTGCGCGCGCCGAGCAGGGCGTTCTGATGCAGCAGGCCGACAACAAGCAGGCTCAGCTGGATGCCGACGTCAAGCGCGTGGCGGATGCCGCGGCGTACGAGGAGGAGAAGAAAGCCGACGCGCGTGCGTACGCGGCGGTCAAGGACGCCGAGGCGGCCGCCGATGTGCAGCGCCGCGAGGCCGATATCGGACTCTACGAGCAGCGTCAGGCTGCCGACGCCGACGCGTACGCCCGCATCAAGGCGGCGGAGGCCGACGCGCAGAAGGCAGAGCGCGAGGCGGAGGCGATCCGTGTGCAGGCCGAGGCTGAGGCCGACGCGAAGCGCGCACGTGCGCAGGCCGAGGCGGACGCGATCCGTCTCGCCGGTGAGGCCAGGGCATCGGCGATCGAGGCCGAGGCCGAGGCGCTCAAGCTGAACCAGGAAGCGGTCCTCGCGCAGCGCTCGCTCGACGTGCTCGTGCCCATGATGACCGAGTTCGCGAAGGGCTACTCGAACGTCGGAAACGTCACGGTGCTCTCGGGCTCCGGCGAGGGCGGTGCCTCCGCGCACATGGCCGGCGAAGCCGCGATGGGCATGCGCACCATGTTCGACACCGTGCGCGAGGCGACGGGCATCGACCTGTCGGCCATGCTGCAGGGCCAGGCGATCGGCCACGGGATCGCGAACGGCCGTCAGCAGGAGGCCGCACCGAACATCGCGGAGACGCTTCGCCGCGACGCTCGCCAGGAGCCCCAGGAACGTCAGGAGCAGGCGCCCGACGAGGAGTGATGCGGCTCAGCACAAAGCGGGAGGCTCGGTTTCAGATGAAGCCGGGCCTCCCGCTTTCTCGATCACCAGCGGTCGTGGACCTGCGGGCGGATCTTCTCGTCGTACAGCGCGGTGATGGCCTTCGTGAGCGCCTTCGGAAGCCGCCCGACCTCGGCCGACTCGGCGTTGCCGCGCGCCTGCTGTTCGTTGCGCGCGCCGGGGATCACGCTCGACACGCCCTCCTGCTGGATGATCCAGGCGAGCGCCGCCTGGGCCGGGTCGATGTCGTGCTCGCGCGCCAGCGCCGCGAAGTCGGCCGCGGCCTCGACGCCGGTCGCGAAGTCGACGCCCGCGAAGGTCTCGCCGACGTCGAACGCTGAGCCGTCGCGGTTGAACGAGCGGTGGTCGTCGTCGGCGAAGGTCGTCTTCTTCGTGAAGCGCCCCGAGAGCAGCCCGCTTGCGAGCGGAACGCGCGCGATGATCCCGACGCCGGCCTGCCGGGCCGCCGGAAGGACGTGCTCGAGCGGCTTCTGGCGGAACGCATTGAACACGATCTGCACCGTCGCGACGTTCGGGCGAGCGATCGCCGACAGCGCCTGTGCGCACGTCTCGACGCTGACCCCGTACGCCGCGATCGCACCCTCGTCGATGAGGGTGTCGAGGTCGTCGAAGACGCTGTCCGAGGCGAACACGTCGTCGGTCGGGCAGTGCAGCTGCACGAGGTCGAGGGTGTCGACGCCGAGGTTGCGGCGCGACCGGTCGGTCCAATCGCGGAAGTTCTCGATCGACGCGTACCGCAGCGACGGATCCGGCGCACGACGGATCATCTTGGTCGCGACGGTGCCGTCCCACGACGGGTTCGCGCGGCGCCAGGCCGCGATGCGCTGCTCACTGCGTCCGTCTCCGTAGACGTCGGCGGTGTCGAAGAACGTCACACCGTGGTCGACGGCCGCGTCGATCACATCGAGCGCGTCGAGCTCGTTGACATTGCCCCAATCGGCGCCGAGCTGCCACGTGCCGAGCCCGACGACCGACACCTCGTGGCCCGTTCGTCCCAGGATCCGTTGTTCCACAGTTGCTCCTCGCGTTCTTACGACTGAGACCCAGCCTAATGGCGCGCAGTTGTGCGGCGTGAGTTACTGTGATCGACGTGAGAATCGGGAAAGCGCTCTGGGCCGGCGCGGTTGTTGCCGCGGTCACGCTCGGCATGGCGGGGTGCGTCTCATCAGACGCGGATCCCGTGTCGCCGTCGCCCGAACCGGAGGCCGCGGACGTCTACTCCGGCGAGCCGCTGCCCGAGCTTCCGCTCGAGGAGGTGCCGCTCGCGGGAGACCCGACGTTCGCGGAAGCGGACCGGTCGGCGGTCGAGGGCATCGCGGCGGGCCGCCTGCTCGCCACGCGACCCGGTGACGTCAACGTCATCATGCTCGACGCTTACGACACGGCCTCGGGAGAGCTCGCCTGGGACATCACGACCGGCGAGGCAGCGCAGCTCGTGCTCGATGCGGGGTTCGGGGCGGGGCGCGTGGAGTTCGCCGCGGGCGCGCTCCAGCGCGGGGGTGATCTGTACGTCGCCCCGCTCTTCAGCAACGCGACCGCGTCGACCCCGTACCGCTCGGGCCTTGTCGCGGTCAATGCGGCCGACGGGTCCGTCGCCTGGACCGCGGACCTCTCGCCGCACCTGGGCGACGACGTCGACGGCATCAGCGTGCACGCGGATGTCGTCGATGCCTCGCCCGAGACCGTCATCGCGAACGTCGAGGCGCAGACCACGCAGGGCGAGCGCGTGAGCGTCGCCGTCGCGTTGGATGCGTCCTCGGGCGAGGTGCGGTGGGGCGAGCGCGGCGTCGTGCTCTCGTCGGTCGCCGGCGACGTCGTCACGGCGGTCCGCACGGAGAGTCCCGGCGACGACCATGGATCCCTCGTGGGACTTATTGCATCGACCGGTGAGGAGGCGTGGTCGGCGGGCGACGCGTCGGGGGAGTGGATCGGCGGGGTCGGCGGCCTCGTTGCCGCGTGGACCCCCGAGGCCGCGCTGTTCGAGTCGTCGACCGGCGCACCCGTCGACGCTGGGGCGATCCTGTCGGCGCCCGTGGCGGGCGCGGACTTCGTCGCGTGGCTGAACCCGGCTGATCAGGCCCTCGTGACCTACACCGGCGGGGACGAGCGATCCTGGCCCGGGACCGAGCAGGTCGTCGCCGACGACGTCGTGGCGATCGACGACGCGGGCTACGTGTGGCTCGCCTCGAGCGCACAGGTGGCGGCGTACGACCGCACGGGCGCGGCGCGCACGGATCCGCTGCCCGGCGCGTTCGCGGGCGCGCGCGACGGATCCGTCGTCACCGTCGAAGACGACGGCGCCGTGCACCTGTGGGGCGGCGCCTGACCCGCGTCACCGATTCGCAACTACGGAGATTCGCCGCAACTACGGAGAATCCGCCGCGACTCCCTCCGATGCAGACGGATTTCTCCGCAGGTACGGCGCAGGGCCTTGCCGAACCCGTCAGTCGGCGGCATCGTGGACGTCACCTGTACCAGCACGAGATCGAGAGAAGGGGAACACCATTCCACGCGATCGCGAGTCATCCCTGAAGGATCCGGAACTGTACGAGACGCTGCGCTCCGACGGCGCCTCGAAGGAGAAGGCGGCGCGCATCTCGAATGCGACGGGCGGCACGAAGAAGGGTCGATCCGAGGTGGGGCGCAAGGGCGGCGAGTCGGGCGACTACGAAGACTGGACAGTTCCGGAGCTGCGGCGGCGCGCCAAGGAGCTCGGGCTGACGGGCTATTCCGGTAAGCGAAAGAAAGAGCTGATCACGACGCTGCGCAACCACTGACGGCGCCTGAAGGTCATGAGCACGGCACCGAATGACGTAGAATCGTCTACGGTGCCTTGTCCGAGCGGCCTAAGGAGCACGGCTGGAATCCGTGTATGCGGGGTAACTCGCATCAGGGGTTCAAATCCCCTAGGCACCGCCAATTGTTCGAGAGCCCGACGTCTTCGTCGGGCTCTCGTCATTTCCGCGTCCAGAGCGATCGCGGCAGCATCGCTCGGAGGATGCGCGTCGCGGTTCGGTCGGAGCGGATCCCCGCCGAGACGGTGCGCAGCGGACCCGCGAGATCGCCCGCAGCCGCCGGCGACGCGGCGAACGAGGCCTGCTCGACCGCGGACGTGAGCGTGCCCACCGCGGTCGGATCCGCGCCCGATCCGATGAGCACGGCGCCGATCGCGCGCGGTGAGTCGGACGGCTCGAAGGAGATTCCCGCGTCGCTCGCGAGCGCGCGCAGCTCCCGCCAGGCGGACGCGACGTCGCCGCGCGCGGCCGCGCGCATGCGTGCCGACCGCAGCGCGAATCGCACGAGCGCCGGAACCGACACGATCAGCGCCGCAGCGACGACGACGCCGACGGCGATCAGGATCCACAGGGCGACTGACGAGGAGCCCGCGTCGTCCGCGCCCCCGCCGTTCTCGGCGTCGGCTGAGGCAGTCGGCGTCGGCGTGGGGGTCTCTTCGGCGAGCGGAGCCTGCGATCGCTCGACCTCGGGCTCATCGCCGCCCGTGGCCGAGGCTCCCTCGGACGCCACCACGCTCTGGGCCTGCGCGATGCTCGGGGTCGGCTCGAACGGCGTCCAGCCGACGCCGACGAGGTACACCTCGGGCCACGCGTGCAGGCGATCGGCGGTGACCGAATAGACCGGCAGGTCGCCGATCCGCTCGCTCGTGGTCGTGCCGGGCAGATAGCCGATCGCTACGCGCGTCGGGATCCCGACGGAGCGCGCCATGAGCGCGAACGTCGACGCGAAGTGCACGCAGTACCCCTCGCGGGTGATGAGGAACTGTTCGGTGGCTTCGGCGTCGCTGCCGTCGAAGCCCTCCTCGACCGGCGTCTCCAGCGAGTACTCGAAGTCGGGCCCGCGCAGCCACGATTGGAGGCTGAGCGCGGCCTCGTACGGGGTCCTGTCGTCGACGGTGACCTCGCGCGCCGCATCGCCGATCGCGCCGTTGATGACAGAACCCTCGACGCGCAGCGATGCGCCCGGCAGCTCGGCGGTCGCCTGCTGGCTCGAGGAGACCCATGGCGAGGCGTCGAGCTGCTCGCGCGACGGTGACAGGATCTCGGCCATGGTGACGTATCGGGTGTCCTCGGACGACTCGGACGTGGATCGCACGGTGCGGTTGTCGAGCATCGCCAACCACCCGCCGCCCGAGCCTCGCACCTCGATCGCGTTCGCGGGGATCGGCAGGTACTGCGCGTCGAGAGTCACGTCACTGACCCAGGTGAGCGCCCGCTCGGATTCGATCTCGCCGACGAGCCCCGAGGGCGTCACCTCGCCGAAGCCGTCCTCGAGGGGCGCGGACGGGCCGCCGTCGATGTGCCACCCGTCCTCGTCGAACAGGGTGTTCGTGGCGAGGCGCAGATACGGCGCCCTGTTCTGCTCCGTGCGCACCCGCAGCACCTCATCGGTCGACGCCGATCGCAGATCGTTACCGAGATCGATCGACACGTCGACGGACGACCCGCGGGCGAGGATCCCCGAATCGGCCGAGGGCATCACCGGAACGAGGGGCGCGACGGCGACGGCCACGACGGCGACGATGACGGCGGTCACGAGGGTCATCGCGCCGGCGCCCGTGCGGTCGCGCTCGGACTGGCGCTTCGAGGATCCGCCGAGCGCGATGAGCGCCAGGAGGGCGAGGACGAAGGGGATCGCGAACACGAGGTGATCGCCGCGGGGAACGGCGAGCTGCGGCGCGATGAACACGCACACGAGGGGGAGGGCCGCGACGATCGGCATGCGCAGCGCGACGGCGACCTGGTCGACGAACATCGCGATCAGAGCCGACGCCACGATGAGCACGAAGGCGAGGGGCTGGCCGACGCCCATCGGCGCGATCCCCGTCATCAGCTCGTCGCCGGCGGCCCAGATCACGTCGGGCAGCAGCCAGCCTTCGGCCGAGGGCACCAGACCGCCGATGAGCACCTGTGGGAAGAACGCCCACCAGGTCACGACCGCCAGAGCGACGAGCTGCGCCGCGAGGGCCAGCGCGGGGTGGAACCGGCGCCCGATCGCGCCCAGAACACCCATCGCGAGCACCGCCGCCCCGGCGGGCAACAACCAGGACGGCAGGAGGAGCGTGGTCAGCGGGAGCAGCGCCGTCATGACGGCGAAGAACGCGGCCAGCCCGGCGCCCGCCCGCGCGCTGAGGCGCGTCACCGCGCGCGCCCGTCGATGGCGAACGCCCAGGTCGCGGCGACATCGTCCTCGAGGGGTGCGCTGCGCCACCCCGCCGCGGGCGGCGCGGATCCGCCCGGTGCGGTGAGGAGGAGATGCGGCGCCGGTGATTTCGGCGGTGGGGCCGCGGATCCGATCGCGACGACGACGCCCGCGTCGGCGGGCAGCGCGGCCAGCCCGCGCCCCTGCCCGAGCGGTTCGAGCACGGCGCACGCCCGCAGCAGGTCGTCGAAGCTCTGCCGGGAGGACACCGTGGCGATGCTCGACCCGTCGGCCGCCGTGACATCGACGAGGAAGCCGTCGGAGAGGAGCCGCGCGACGACCGAGACGCAGGCCGTCATGGCGACGTCGAACGCGTTTTCGTCGGCCCACACCGCCGGATCCAAGTCGACCAGGACCGCGGCCGTCCGCGACTGGTCGCGCTCCTCCTCGCGCACCATGAGGTCGCCGTGGTGTGCGGAGGCCCGCCAGTGTACGCGCCGCATCGAATCGCCGGCGACGTACGGGCGCGGGATGAGGTTGTCGGTGCCGTGCCCCGTGCGGTCGTACTTCGCCGGATGATCGCCTTCGTCGATGCCGCGCGCCCTGATGGAGGCCAGCGGCACGACCGGCGGCACGGCGAGGATCTCATCGACCCCGCCGATGTGGCGCCGCGCCCGAACGGCGCCGAACGACGAGAGCAGCTCGATCCGCAGCGGGCCGATCCGGTGCGCGCCCCTCCGCGTCGGCGTCACCCACGACACCGCGCTGCGCGGATCCGCGTCGTCGTCGCGCTCCTGCGCGAGCCCGGGGGAGACGGCGTCTGCCGCATCGTCGATGAAGGCGACGGATCCGCCCGTGAACGCGGTCGCGACGCGAAGCGGATCGCCGACCGCGACGAGGTCGTCGTGCCCCGAGCGCGTCACGCGCCCGGGCGACGGCGCCAGCGCGACCACCGCGGCCGAGGCGACGACGATGCCGCCGAGCACGAGCCCGACGTAGGTCAGCTCCACGCGGTCGAGCGCCGATCCCGTGACGACGAGCGCGATGCCGACGACGAGCAGGCCGATGCCGCGACGCGTGGGGAGGATCCTTCCGCGCATGGCTGCGTCAGACCGCGACGGGAACGGCGACCGATTCGACGATCTGGTCGAGGATGTGGGGCACCGGATCGGCCTGGCGACGGCCTGCGGCGGCGTGGCGCTGGGGGATCAGGCGGTGGCCGAACACCGATCGCACCAGGCCCGACACATCGTCGGGGATGACATAGTCGCGGCCCTGCAGCGCGGCCCAGGCCTTCGCCGCGCGCACGAGCTGCAGCGTCGCACGGGGGCTCGCTCCGAGGCGCAGATCCGCGTGCGACCGCGTCTCGCGAGCGAGCGCGACCGCGTACTGCTCGATGAGCGGTGACACATGCACCCGGTGGGCGAAGTCGATCAGGCGCGCGACGCCCTCGAGCGACACGACCGGGCGGATCCGTTCGAGCGGGTTCTCCGTGTCGCGCTGGCGCAGCATGAGCGCCTCTGCATCCGCGTCGGGGTAACCCATCGAGATGCGCATCATGAACCGGTCGAGCTGCGCCTCGGGCAGGGCGTAGGTGCCGTCCATCTCGAGGGGGTTCTGCGTGGCGATCACGAGGAACGGATCCGGCAGCGGATGCGTGCGGCCGTCGACCGAGACCTGACGCTCCTCCATCGCCTCGAGCAGCGCCGACTGGGTCTTGGGGGAGGAACGGTTGATCTCGTCGGCGATGACGACGTTCGCGAATACGGCGCCGCGAGTGAACTCGAAGGTGCGCGAGGAGGGGCTGAACACCGACACGCCCGTGACATCGCCCGGCAGCAGATCGGGGGTGAACTGGATCCGCCGCATATCGGCGTCGATCGCGGCGGCCAGGGTGCGCGCGAGCATCGTCTTGCCCACGCCCGGAACATCCTCGACCAGCAGGTGCCCCTCGGCGAGCAGCACGACGATCGCGGAGCGGATCGCGTGATCCTTGCCGTCGATCACACGGCGCACCGCATCGCTGATCCGCGTGGTCGTCTCGCGGAATTCTTCGGGGGTGATCGTCGGCTCAGCCATCACGACACACACTACCGACGCGGAGGGCCTCGCGAGGCTGATAAACTGGCCACGGCTCTCCGCGTGACGACACCCAGGCCAACTCCCCCAGGACGGAAACGTAGCAAGGGTAACCGGGCTCTGTCGGGTGCGCGGAGAGTCTTTTTGTGGGCGCGAACCGGACACGCGCGTCGGTGCGCGTCCTAGGCTGGACATGTGGCGAGAAGCATCTACATCACGTCGGCCGAGGGCCATTCCGGCAAGTCGACGATCGCGCTCGGTGTGCTCGATTCCCTGAGTCGTGTATCTCCGCGCGTCGGCGTCTTCCGCACGATCGCACGGTCTGTGACCGAGCCCGACTATGTGCTCGAGATGCTGCTCGATCATGACGGCACCGACCTCGACTACGCCGACTGCATCGGCGTGACCTACGACGACGTGCGCGCGGACCCTGAAGGGGCGCTCGCCGAGATCGTCGCGCGCTTCAAACGCGTCGAGGATCGCTGCGATGCGGTCGTCGTGCTCGGCAGCGACTACACCGATGTCGGAAGCCCTGCCGAGCTCGCCTACAACGCGCGCATCGCGGCGAATCTCGGCACACCCGTCCTGCTCGTGCTCGGCGGGCGCAAGCCGCAGGGGCACGTCCCCGAGCTCGGATCCGCCGCGGCGCGCTCGCCGCGGGACATGGAACAGCTGGCCTCGCTCGCGGTCGCCGAACTCGGCCGGGCAAACGCCGAACTCGCCGCCACGATCGTCAATCGGGCCGACGCGTCGCGCGCCCGCGAGATCGTCGACGCCGTGCGCGAACGCACGCCGGGCAGCCCGGTCTGGGCGATCCCCGAGGACCGCCTGCTCGTGGCGCCGACGATGGCCGACATCCTCCGATCCGTCGACGGCGAGGTCGTGAAGGGCGACGACGCGCTGCTCGCCCGCGAGGCGCTCGGCGTGACGGTCGCCGCGATGTCGATGGTCAACATCCTCCCGCGCCTCGGCGAGGGGCACGTCGTGATCATCCCCGCCGACCGGTCCGACGCGCTGCTCGCGACCCTCACGGCGAACTCGTCGGGAACCTTCCCGTCGCTCGCAGGCATCGTGCTGAACGGCGACTTCGACATCCCGGACGTCCTCCTGAAGCTGATCGAGGGGCTCGCCTCGCGGATCCCGATCATCCGCTGCTCGGGCGACACCTACTCGACGGCCGTGCGCGTGGTCGGCACCCGCGGGAGGCTCGCGGCGTCGAGCCCGCAGCGCTATACGCGCGCCCTCAGCCTGTTCGAGCAGAACGTCGACATCTCGGAACTCACGCGGGTCATCGGCGTCGCGCGGGCGCACGTGGTCACGCCGCTCATGTTCGAGTACCAGCTGCTCGACGCCGCTCGCGAGAACCGGCGCCACATCGTGCTGCCCGAGGGCGATGACGACCGCATCCTCAAGGCCGCCGCGATCCTGCTCGAGCGGGGGGTGGCCGAGTTGACGATCCTCGGCGAATCGTTCGAGGTGCGCTCGCGCGCGATCGAGCTCGGCCTCGACATCTCGGGCGCGCACGTGCTGAGCCCGTTCGACGCGGTCTATGTCGACCGCTTCGCGACCGAGTACGCGCGCCTGCGCGCCCACAAGGGCATGACGTACGACAAGGCGGCCGACCTCGTAACGGATCCGTCGTACTTCGGCACCATGATGGTGCACATGGGCGATGCCGACGGCATGGTCTCCGGCGCTGCGCACACCACGGCGCACACGATCCGACCGTCGTTCGAGATCATCAAGACGCGGCCCGATGTCTCGGTCGTCTCGAGCGTTTTCCTCATGGCGCTCGCCGACCGCGTGCTCGTCTACGGCGACTGCGCCGTGATCCCGGATCCGACGAGCGAGCAGCTCGCCGACATCGCGATCTCGTCGGCGGAGACCGCGCGCCGGTTCGGCATCGAACCGCGCGTCGCGATGCTGTCGTACTCGACCGGAACCTCGGGCACCGGCGCCGACGTCGAGAAGGTACGGGAGGCAACGGCGCTCGCGAGGGAGCGCTCGCCGGAGCTGCCGCTCGAGGGGCCCATTCAGTACGACGCCGCGGCGGACGCGGCCGTCGCCCGCGCGAAGATGCCCGATTCAGCCGTCGCGGGCAAGGCGACCGTGTTCATCTTCCCCGACCTCAATACCGGTAACAACACCTACAAGGCGGTGCAGCGTTCGGCCGGCGCCGTCGCGATCGGTCCGGTGCTGCAGGGGCTGAACAAGCCGATCAACGACCTGTCGCGGGGCGCCCTCGTCGGCGACATCGTCAACACCGTCGCCATCACGGCGATCCAAGCACAGGGGGAGTGACCGTGGCCGTCGTGCTCGTCGTCAACAGCGGATCGTCGTCGTTCAAGTACCAGCTGATCGAGATGGACGGCGAGGAGGTGCTCGCCTCGGGGCTCGTCGAGCGCATCGGGGAGGAACGCGGTCGCGCCGAGCACGTGACGGCCGGCGGGACCACCGAGACGACGGCCGAGATCCGAGATCACACCGCGGGATTCGGCGTCATGCTCGAGGCGTTCGCTGCGCATGGGCCGTCGCTGGAGGAGCACCCTCCGACCGCCGTGGGGCACCGCGTCGTGCACGGCGGCGCGCGCTTCTTCGAGGCGACCGTGATCACGCCCCTCGTCGAGATCAACATCGACGAGCTCGCGGTTCTCGCGCCGCTGCACAACCCCGGTGCGCTGCAGGGGATCCGCGCCGCGCGCGCCGCGTTCGAATCGATCCCGCACGTGGCCGTCTTCGACACCGCGTTCCACCAGAGCATGCCGCCGGAGGCATATACGTACGCGCTCGACCGCGAGACGGCCGACAAGCACCGGATCCGCCGCTACGGGTTCCACGGCACGAGCCACAAGTTCGTCAGCGAGGCCGCGGCCGCGCACCTCGAGCGCCCGCTTACAGGCCTGAAGCAGATCGTGTTCCACCTCGGCAACGGCGCGTCGGTGACGGCGATCGACGGCGGCAGGTCCGTCGAGACCTCCATGGGGTTCACCCCGCTCGAGGGGCTCGTGATGGGCACCCGTACGGGCGACCTCGATCCGGCGATCCTGCTGCACCTGCAGCGCCGCGCGCAGCTCTCGACCGACGAGATCGACGACCTGCTGAACAAGAAGAGCGGCCTCGTGGGGCTCGCGGGGGCGAACGACATGCGCGATCTCACCTCGCGCGCCGAGGCCGGCGATGACCGTGCGCAGCTCGCGATCGACGTGTACACGCATCGGCTGCGCGCGTACGCGGGGGCGTATCTCGCGCAGCTCGGCGGGGCCGACGTCGTCAGCTTCACGGCGGGCATCGGCGAGAACGTCGCGCACATTCGCGCGAGCGCGCTGCGCGGGCTGGAGTTCGCGGGCGTCCGCGTGGATCCGGACCGCAATTCGTCGGTGCGACGCGGCGCGATCACCCGCATCTCGACCGACGACTCGCGCGTCGCGGTGCTCGTGGTTCCGACCGACGAAGAGGTCGAGATCGCGCGTCAGACCCTGGCCGTCGCGTCTGCTCGCGTCCCGTGACGAGTCGCACATATGCTGGCGGGTACCATCGCCCCCGACCTGTTGATCGGAGACTGACATGAATCGCCGCCCCGATCCGCGCTTGGCCGGATTCGACGCGGTGCTGTTCGACCTCGACGGCGTGCTGACGCCGACGGCCGAGGTGCACATGCACGCGTGGCAGACGATGTTCGACGAGCTGTTCGCCGCGTGGTCGATCTCACCGCCGTACACCGACGACGACTACTACACCTATGTCGACGGCAAGAAGCGCTACGACGGCGTCGCCGGACTGCTGCGCAGCCGCGACGTGGAAGTGCCGTGGGGGACGCCGATGGACGACCCGTCCGAGTCGACCGTCTGCGGCATCGGAAACCGCAAGAACGACGTGTTCATGCGGGTTCTGGCGCGCGACGGCATCGCACCGTACGACGGATCCCTGGCCCTGATGGCCGCGCTCGAAGCGACGCAGATGCCGGTGGCGGTCGTGTCGAGCTCGAAGAATGCCCGCCCCGTGCTCGATGCCGCCGGCATCCGCGACCGGTTCCGCGTGGTCGTCGACGGCGTCGTCGCCGAGGAGCGCCACCTTCCCTCCAAGCCCGCGCCCGACGTCTTCCTCGAGGGCGCGCGCGAACTCGGCGTCGTCCCCGCGCGAACCGTCGTCATCGAAGACGCCCTCGCGGGCGTCGAGGCCGGCGTCGCGGGCGGGTTCGGCCTCGTGATCGGCGTCGACCGGGGCGCGGGGCACGAAGCGCTGCTCGCCGCCGGAGCCGACCTTATTGTCACTGACCTCATCGACCTTGTGGAGAACGCCGAATGATGGATCGCGAACGCTTCCCGATCGACCCGTGGAGGCTCGTCGAGACCCGCTTCAGCGAGAAGGACCTCGGTGTCACCGAGACGATCTTCGCGAGCGGCAACGGCTACTTCGGCATGCGCGCCGACTATCCCGAGGGGAGCGCCGCGCACGAGCAGGGGACGTTCGTCAACGGGTTCCACGAGACGTGGCCGATCCAGCACGCCGAGGGCGCGTACGGATTCGCGGAGGTCGGGCAGACGATCGTCAACGTGCCCGACGCGAAGGTGATGCGCGTCTACGTCGATGACGAGCCGATGTCGATCGACCTCGCCGACATGGCCGAGTACGAGCGCAGCCTCGACTTCCGCGACGCCACGCAGCGCCGCCAGATCCGGTGGGTGACGGCGACCGGCAAGCAGGTGCTGCTCGAGTCGAACCGGCTGATCTCGTTCGAGGACCGCCACCTCGCCGTGATGCAGATGAAGGTCACGGTGCTCAACGCCGACGCGCCCGTCGTGGTGAACTGCCAGGTCATCAATCGGCAGGACGGCGAGGACGAGTACGGCGGACGGCCGAAGGTGGCCAAGGCCGAGGGCATCGCGGATCCGCGCAAGTCGGAGAAGATCCGCGAGCGGGTGCTGGTTCCGCAGGAGCACTGGCAGGCGGGCGCCCGCTCGACGCTGTCGTACCGCACCGCCTCGAGCGGCATGACCCTCGCGGTGCTCGCCGATCACGTCGTCGAGACGGAGAACGATTTCGAGTCGCGCGGGCTGATCGAGCCCGACATCGCGCGCAACGTCTTCCGCATCGATGCGAAGGCCGGGGTGCCCGTCACGGTGACGAAGTTCGTTTCCTATCACTCGTCGCGCGGCGTGCCGGCGGCTGAGCTGATCGACAGGGGCCGGCGCACGCTCGATCGCGCCATGTCCGAGGGCATCGACACGCATTTCGTGCGGCAGCGCGCCTGGCTCGATGCGTTCTGGGAGCGATCCGATGTCCGGGTCTCCGGGAATGACGCTCTGCAGCAGGCGATCCGCTGGTGCCTGCTGCAGATCGCGATGGCGTCGGCGCGCGCCGACGGATGGGGCGTGCCGGCGAAGGGCATGACCGGATCGGGTTACAGCGGTCATTACTTCTGGGACACAGAGGTGTACGTGATGCCGTTCCTCGACTACACGTCGCCGCGGTGGGCGCGCAATGCCCTGCGGGCGCGCAGCACGATGCTGCCGGCGGCCCGGCGACGCGCATCGCAGCTGAGCGAGGCGGGCGCCCTGATTCCGTGGCGCACGATCAACGGCGAGGAGGCCTCGGCGTACTACGCGGCGGGAACCGCGCAGTTCCACATCAACGCCGACGTCGCCTATGCCCTCGTGAAGTACGTGCGCGCGACGGGCGATGAGAAGTTCATGGCCGAGCAGGGCGTCGACATCCTCGTCGAGACGGCCCGGCTGTGGTCGACGCTCGGATTCTGGCGCGGCGGCGAGTTCCACATCCACGGCGTGACGGGCCCCGACGAGTACACGACGGTCGTCAACGACAACCTGTTCACGAACGTCATGGCGCGCTTCAATCTGCGCGCCGCCTCGCGCGTCGTGCAGCAGATGGCCGAGCGCGCGCCCGACATGCACCGCGCGATGAGCGAGCGGCTAGGCGTGCGCCCTGACGAGGTCGACTCGTGGGAGAAGATGGGCGCCGCGATGTTCATCCCCTACAGCGAGGAGGCGGGGATCCACCCGCAGGACGCGCTGTTCCTCGAGCGCGAGCTGTGGGATCTCGAGAACACTCCCGACTCGCAGCGCCCGCTTCTGCTGCACTTCCACCCGCTCGTGATCTACCGGTTCCAGGTGCTGAAGCAGGCCGATGTGGTGCTCGCGCAGTTCCTCCAGGGCGACTGGTTCACGCCCGAGGAGAAGCTCGCAGATTTCGAGTACTACGACCCGCTCACGACGGCTGATTCGACGCTGTCCGGCGTCGCGCAGGCGGTCATGGCCGCCGAGGTCGGCTATCAGGACCTCGCCCTCGAATACTTCGAGCACTCGCTGTTCGTCGATCTCGCCGACCTCCACCACAACGCCGCCGACGGAGTGCACATCGCGGCCGCGGGCGGCGTGTGGATGGCGCTCGTGAACGGCTTCGGCGGTATGCGGGACTTCGCGGGGAAGCTCAGTTTCGACCCGCGGCTTCCCGAGAGCTGGCAGGATCTGCGCTTCCCGCTCACCTGGCACGGCACGCGCCTCGAGGTGACGCTCACGCGCGACGAGATCGTCGTGGCCGCCGGCGAGGGCGAGGAGGTCGGTTTCTCCGTCCGCGGAGAGGACTTCGTCGTTCGTCCGGGGGAGCGGGTCGCCGTTGCGCTGACGAGTCAGGGTCCCGTCAGGCCCGGCAAGCCGGCGATTCGCCGACACGACGACGACAGCCTGTACCCGCGAGCGATCGTGCCGCCGACGCCCGACGAGGCCGACCTGATCCCCGAGTTCGGAGAGCTCGGCGAATGACTCGGTAACTATGTCAGTGGTCCACCGTAGGCTGGGGTGGTGAGCACCGCACTGTATCGCCGCTACCGGCCAGAGGCCTTCGCTGAGATGATCGGCCAGTCTCAAGTGACCGATCCGCTGATGACGGCGCTGCGGTCCGATCGCATCGGGCACGCCTACCTGTTCTCGGGCCCCCGCGGGTGCGGAAAGACGACGTCCGCGCGCATCCTCGCGCGGTGCCTGAACTGCGCCGAGGGCCCGACCGATACCCCGTGCGGCACATGCGACAGCTGCGTCGAACTGTCGCGCGACGGCGGCGGCTCGCTTGACGTCGTCGAGATCGATGCGGCGAGCCACAACGGCGTCGACGACGCGCGAGACCTGCGCGAGCGTGCGGTGTTCGCACCCGCTCGAGACCGCTACAAGATCTTCATCCTCGATGAGGCGCACATGGTGACGCCGCAGGGATTCAACGCCCTGCTCAAGCTCGTCGAAGAGCCGCCTGCGCACGTGAAGTTCATCTTCGCGACGACCGAGCCCGACAAGGTCATCGGCACGATTCGCTCGCGCACGCATCACTACCCGTTCCGGCTGGTTCCGCCTGCGTCGATGCTCGAGTACGTCGAGAAGCTGTGCGACCAAGAGCAGATCGCGCCCGAGCCGGGCGTGCTTTCGCTCGTCGTGCGCGCCGGGGCCGGATCGCCTCGTGACACGCTGTCGATCCTCGACCAGCTGATTGCCGGATCCGAGGGCCAGTCCGTGTCGTACGCGCGCGCCGTCGCCCTTCTCGGCTACACGCACGGCGAGCTCCTCGACGACGTGGCGATCGCCTTCGCCGCGCGCGACGCGGCCGCGGCGTTCGGTGCGGTCGACCGCGTCGTGCAGACGGGGCAGGATCCGCGCCGTTTCGTCGACGACCTGCTCGAGCGACTGCGCGATCTCATCGTGATCGCGGCGACCGGCGATCAGGCGGCGACCGTTCTGCGCGGGCTGCCCGCTGACGAGCTCGAACGCATGCAGGCGCAGGCGGCCGCATACGGATCCGCTCGGTTGTCGCGAGCGGCCGACATCGTGAGCTCCGCGCTCGATCAGATGACCGGTGCGACATCGCCGCGCCTGCAGCTCGAGCTGATGATCGCCCGCGTGCTGACCGCAGACGGGGCGACGTCCGACGAGCCGACGGCTCCCGCGGCACAGCCGTCGGCGGTGACGCCGAGCGCGGCGCAGATCGAGGTGGCGACTGCGCCGCCTGCGGCGCCGGTTCCGCCGGTGGCCGCCCCGGTGGCGCCTCCCGTCGCAGCGCCGCCTGCGGCACATCCTGCGGCAGCTCCGCCGGCAGCTCCGCCCGTCGTGGAACCCGTGGAGCGAGACGACGTGGTTGTCGATCAGTCGTCTGATGATGCGGCGGCCGCTGCGGCGCCGGTCGAGCTCCCGGTCTCCGAGCGTCCGGTCTCCGAGCAACCGGCCTCTGAGCAGTCCGCTGAGCCGGACACATCGGAAGGCCCCGCGGCGGCACCTGCCTCGTCCACGGACGAGCGCGCTGACGCAGCAGAACAGGCCACTGCTGATGACGCAGCCGCGCCGCCGATCGCTCCGGCCGGACCGCCGGAGTCCGATGAGGGCCCGGCCGCAGCATGGGCGACCTCCTCAGAGGCGCCGCCCGAGCCGCTCACGCTCGCGTCGCTGCAGCGCGACTGGCCGCAGATCCTCGCGAGCCTCGAGCAGTCGAGCCGCTCGTCGTGGCTGACACTGCAGTCGGCGTCCGCCGTGCACGTCGCCGACGACGTCGTGGGCCTGGTGTTCACCAACCAGACCGACCTCGGGCAGTTCAAGACGCGCGCGCCCGACGGGTCCGGCGTGAGCGCCGACCTGCGCACGGCGATCGCGGAGGTCACGGGCTTCACCGTGAAGTTCCTCGCCAAGCACGTCCCGGCGGCCGGCACCGACCGCGCGCCGGCGGTATCAGCGGCACCCGTCGCACCACCGGCACCCGCAGAGGCCGCACCGAGTGCGCCGCCCGCGACCTCGTACGCCGCGTCGCCCGCGTCCGGCTGGGCGGTTGCGCCGATCCCGAATTCCGATGCCGATGAGCAGAACGACGATTCGGCCGGGCCTGCCGATGAGGCCGTGCCCGTCGACGAGGCACGCCCGGCCGCTCCGCCCGCGAGCGCCGGTGTCGCGGATCCTGCGCCCTCGCGGGGCGAAACGGTCGCGCCAGACCGCGTCGACGCACCCGAGGCGGCAGCCGCATCGGCCGTGAGTGCCGCCGCGCCGCCGCCGTTCTCGGCGCCCGTCGACGAGCCGACCGACGACGACGTTCCGCCGGATCCGTACGACGACCCGTACCCGCCCGAAGAAGCTGCTCCGTCCGGCCCGACGGTGCAGCGCCGCCAGGTTCATCTCGACGAGGGCGTGCAGCGCTACGGCGAGGCCGTGGTGCGGCAGAAGCTCGGGGCGGTGTTCCTCCACGAGGAGGAGTACACGCCTCCCACGCGGTTCCAGTAGCAAGAAGGACTTCATATGTACGACGGAATCGTCCAAGAACTGATCGACGAGCTCGGACGTCTGCCCGGTGTCGGGCCGAAATCTGCCCAGCGCATCGCGTTCCACATTCTGCAGACGCCGACGTTCGATGTCTCGCGGTTGTCGACCCTGCTCAGCGAAGTGCGCGAACGGGTGAAGTTCTGCGAGCGCTGCGGCAACGTCTCCGAGAACGACCTCTGCGCGATCTGCAGTGATGTGCGGCGCGATCAGAGCCTCATCTGCGTGGTCGAGGATGCGAAGGATGTCGCCGCGATCGAGCGCACGCGCGAGTTCCGCGGGCTCTACCACGTGCTCGGTGGAGCCATCAGCCCGATCGCGGGCGTCGGTCCCGACGACCTGCGCATTCGGCAGCTCATGACGCGGCTGTCCGACGGCACGGTGCAGGAGATCATTCTCGCCACGAACCCGAACCTCGAGGGCGAGGCGACCGCGGCATACCTCACGCGTCTGCTCGCGTCGATGGAGATTTCGGTGACGCGTCTCGCGTCCGGCCTGCCGGTCGGCGGCGACCTCGAGTACGCCGACGAGATCACGCTCGGTCGGGCCTTCGAAGGCCGTCGCTCCGCCTGATCCGCATCGCGCGCCGCTTCAGACGACGCGCGACGCGGCGGCCACGAACGACTGCCATTCGTCTTCGAGATCTGCCAGCCGCTCGCGGCCGCGCGCGGTCAGCGAATACACCTTGCGGGCCGGACCGGAAGCGCCCTCTTCCCAGCCTGCGCTGATCGCGCCGTCGGCCTCGAGCTTCACGAGCGCCGGATACAGCTGGGCGCCTGTGATCGGATGCAGGCCCGCGTCGACGAGCGCCTGCGAGATGCCGTAGCCGTGTCTCGGCGATGAGCGCAGCACGCGAAGCATGAGCAGCGGCAGCGATGCGCGCTGCCAGGCCGCGGTGCTCACTCCGCGGCCTTCCACGGGCGCGAGCCCCAGACCGACCGCGCATTCAGCACGAGCCATACCGCGCCGACGCCGCCGATCAGCAGGCGCATCCACCACCACATGTCGGTGCTGGCGGCGCCGAACACCAGCAGAAGCGCGGGGACCACGACCTCGGCCGCGCCGCCGACGACCCATCGACGCTTCTTCGCCGCGGGCGCGTGCTCGGTCATCTTCCGCGCGAAGGCGACCGGATGCCCGTATTCTGCGAACGCCGATCTGTCCACCGCGACGCGGCCGGCGCGCAGCTCGCGGACGCGTTCGGCGGCCTGCTGCCGGGAGAGCCCGCGGCTGATCAGCGCGGCGCGGAAGCGGCGCACCCACTGCTCTTCGCTCCAGTCTTCGCGCAGTGGTTTCTCGGGGAGCAGGAAGGAGGTCAGCAGCAGTGCGGCTCCCGGAACCGCGGCGCCGAGTCCGACGAACAGCGTCGGCACATCACGGGCGAGCCGGGGGAGCGGATCCGGCGTCATCGCAACCGCGACCGCAGCGACGAGCAGCGCGACGGCGACCGCGATCATCGCCCCGACGCCCTTCGGCAGCCCGGCATCGTGCAGCGCCCTGATCACTGCGCACGATGCCAGCAGCAGCGCGAGGCATCCGCTGAAGGTGAGCGACCGAGCGGTGAGCTCGATCTCCCAGCCGCTGCTGATCAGCAGCACGATCATCAGCGGGAGGATAGGGACGAGCAGCATGACGCCCGTCAGCAGCAGGGTCTGCTTCGCTCCGCTGCCGAACGACGACCGCACGATCTCTTCCGCGGTGCCGAGCTCTGCGACATCGTCGGCCGCGAGCGCTGCCGGATCGCCGAACAGCTCCTCGGCCGGAACACCGGCCTCGAGCACGGCGCCGAGCAGTTCGTCCAGGCGTGCGGCGATCGTCTCGGCCGAGACCTCGGGCTGCGTCACGCCCCACAGGTACGCGGCCTGCCAGGGCCGGTCGCGCTCGGGCCAGATGCGTTCGTCCACCACAGTCCTCTCTAAGTATTGTTTATATCTACATACTGAATCTCGCACTTCGTTTCTGCAACCCGAGGGCGCAGAGAATCGCCGCCCCCGCGCGCCGCGAGGCAGCATTTCCCGGCGGTCCTCGATTGTCGGTGCGGGCGAGTTCGCCTCTAAGGTGGTCGGGTGAGCGGATCCGCTCGCCTCGTCAACCCCAGGAGCAGCGCAGTGGCATTGATCGTGCAGAAATTCGGCGGATCGTCCGTCGCAGACGCCGAGAGCATCAAGCGCGTCGCGAAACGGATCGTCGATACTCGCCGTGCGGGCAACGACGTCGTCGTCGCCGTCAGCGCGATGGGTGACACGACCGATGAGCTGCTCGACCTCGCCGGTGCCGTAGCCCCGAGCCCTGCGCCCCGCGAGCTCGACATGCTGCTGTCGAGCGGCGAGCGCATCTCGATGGCGCTGCTCGCGATGGCGATCCACGCGATGGGATACGAGGCGCGCTCGTTCACGGGCAGCCAGGCCGGCATGATCACGACGGCCGACCACGGGTCCGCCCGGATACTCGACGTCACGCCCGTGCGCCTGCGCGAGGCCCTCGACGACGGCGCGATCGTCATCGTCGCCGGGTTCCAGGGGTTCAATCGCGATACGCGCGACATCACGACGCTCGGCCGCGGCGGTTCCGATACGACCGCCGTCGCGCTCGCCGCAGCGCTGCGCGCGGACGTCTGCGAGATCTACAGCGACGTCGACGGCATCTACACGTGCGATCCGCGTGTGGTGCCGCTAGCGAAGAAGCTCAACACGATCGCCGCCGAGGAGATGCTCGAGCTCGCGGCCAACGGCGCCAAGGTGCTGTACATCCGTGCGGTGGAGTACGCCCGCCGCCACAATGTTCTGATTCACGCCCGCTCGTCGTTCACGTCGAACGAGGGCACGTATGTTCTCGGCGAGGGAATGACTCATCCCCGCCGCGCAGAGGGAGAGAAAATGTCTGAGGACATCGGCAATGAAGAGCCCGTCGTCGCCGGAGTGGCCATCGACCGCAGCCAGTCGAAGATCACCGTCGTCGGCGTTCCCGACATTCCAGGCTCGGCCGCGGCGATCTTCACGCGCGTGTCGAAGGCAGGCGCGAACATCGACATGATCGTGCAGAACGTGCAGTCGGCCAGCCGTGGGCGCACCGACATCTCGTTCACGCTCCCCAAGGAGCAGGGCGCGGCCGTCGCGAAGCAGCTGCAGGCCGAGCAGGCCGACCTCGGATACGAGCAGGTGCTCTTCGACGACCAGATCGGCAAGCTCTCGGTCGTCGGCGCCGGCATGCGCTCGCACTCGGGCGTTTCCCTGACGCTGTTCGACGCGCTCAGCAGCAACGGCATCAACGTCGAGATGATCTCGACCAGTGAGATCCGCATCTCGGTCGTGCTGCGCGACACCGACCTCGACAACGCGGCCCGTGCCGTGCACACCGCGTACGGCCTCGACAGCGACATCGAGGCGACGGTCTACGCCGGGACCGGCCGCTGACGGCGCTGACGCTCCCCGTCGAGCTCACCTCGCACGCCGGTCCGTTCCGGCTGCGCGAAGCGAGCGCGGCGGATCTCGATGCGCTCATCGCGCTGCTGTCGAACGATCCGGTGAGCGTCGCGCGCGGCGACGCTGGATCCTCTGCTGATCGCGACGCGTATGCACTTGGCCTCGCGGGCATCGACGCGGACCCGCGCAACACTCAGCTCGTCGCGGAGCGCGACGGTGACGTCGTCGCGATGCTGCAGCTCACGGCGATCCCGGGCCTCGCGCGCCGCGGCGCGACGAGGCTGCAGGTCGAGGCGGTGCGCGTACGCGAGGACGTGCGGTCGGCGGGCATCGGCAGTGCGCTGATGCGCTGGGTTGCGGACGCCGCGGCCCCGGCCCTCGGTGCGGATCTCATCCAGCTGACGTCCGACAATGCGCGCCACGATGCACATCGCTTCTACGAGCGCCTGGGCTATGCCCAGAGCCACACCGGCTTCAAGCTGCCGGTCGAATCCGCGCGGGGCACCCGGCCGCGCCGGTAGACTCGTGGTGCCTTCCGCCCCCGAATTTCAAGGATCCCCATGGTACGTATCGCAGAATCCGGAGTCTCGCTCGCCGTCGTCGGCGCCACTGGCCAGGTCGGCGGCAAGCTGCTCGAGATTCTCGACGAGCGCGATTTCCCGATCCGCGAGCTGCGCCTGTTCGCATCGCCGCGCTCCGCGGGCAAGACCCTGACGTACCGCGGAACCGACGTGATCGTCGAGGACATCAACAGCACCGAGTTGGAGGGCATCGACATTGCGCTGTTCTCCGCGGGCGGCGGCCCCTCGAAGCAGCACGCCCCCCGCTTCGCCGCGGCCGGCGCGACGGTCGTCGACAACTCGAGCGCATGGCGCGGCGATGACGAGGTTCCGCTCGTCGTCAGCGAGGTCAACCCGCACGCGATCGCCGGCGCCGTCAAAGGCATCATCGCGAATCCGAACTGCACGACTATGGCGGCCATGCCCGTCCTCAAGGCGCTCGACGCCGAGGCCGGTCTCGAACGCTTGCTCGTGTCGACGTACCAGGCCGTGTCCGGATCCGGCCTCTCCGGCGTCGAGGAGCTGCGCGGTCAGGTCGAAGCGGCCGTCAGCCAGGGCGACATCGGGCGCCTCGCGCACGATGGATCCGCGATCGACTTCCCCGCGCCGAACAACTACGTTGCGCCGATCGCATTCGACGTGATCCCGCTCGCGGGCAACCTCGTCGACGACGGCCTGGGTGAGACGGACGAAGAGAAGAAGCTGCGCAACGAGAGCCGCAAGATCCTCGAGCTGCCGGGCCTGCGCGTCTCGGGCACGTGCGTTCGCGTTCCGGTGTTCTCGGGCCACTCGCTCGCGATCAACGCCGAGTTCCGCGACGACATCTCGGCAGACCGCGCTCGCGAGGTCCTGAGCGAGGCTCCCGGCGTTCAGCTCGCCGACGTGCCGACGCCGCTCGAGGCAGCCGGCCAGGACGCGAGCTTCGTGGGGCGGATCCGCCCGGATCAGGCGGCCCCGGAGGGCAAGGGCCTCGCGCTGTTCATCTCGAACGACAACCTGCGCAAGGGCGCCGCGCTCAACACGGTGCAGATTGCGGAGCTCCTCGCCGCGCGCTCCTGACAGCGGCATAAATTCGACGATTCTTGTCGCGTACGCGCGGCGGAGGGCGTCCAGGCGCCGAGAGTAGAGTGGTAGATCGTGAGTGAATCCGTAGATGTCGTTCTGATCGGCGGCGGCGTAATGTCCGCGACACTGGGCACGCTGCTCAAAGAGCTGCAGCCCGACTGGAAGATCGTCGTGTTCGAGCGCCTCAGCGATGTTGCGCAGGAATCGTCGAACGCGTGGAACAACGCCGGTACCGGCCACTCGGCGCTGTGCGAGCTGAACTACATGCCCGACGCCGCGGATCCCGCGAAGGCCGTCGGCATCAACGAGCAGTTCCAGGTGAGCCGCCAGCTGTGGTCGTCGTTCATCGACAAGGGCATCCTCGATGAGGCCTCGACGTTCATCAGCTCGACCCCGCACATGACGTTCGTGCAGGGCGAGAAGGACATCGCGTACCTCAAGCAGCGCTACGAGACGCTGAAGACGCAGCCCCTGTTCAAGGGCATCGAATACAGCGAAGACTCGCGCGTGATCAACCAGTGGGCGCCGCTGCTGATGCAGAAGCGCCGCAAGGGCGAGCCGTTCGCGGCGACGCGCGTGCCGGCCGGATCCGACGTCGATTTCGGCGCCGTCACCCACCAGCTCTTCGACCACCTGAAGACGAACGGCGCCGACGTGCGTCTCGAGCACGAGGTGAAGAAGCTCAAGAAGCAGTCCGACGGATCGTGGGAGGTGCGCTACCGCCATCGCGTCGGCAAGGCGCAGGGCCGCATCAACGCGAAGTTCGTCTTCGTCGGCGCGGGCGGCTGGGCCATCAAGCTGCTGCAGAGCGCGGGCATCCCCGAGATCAAGGGATACGGCGTGTTCCCGATCGGCGGGCAGTTCCTGAAGACGAGCAGCCCGAAGCTCGTCGAGCAGCACCAGGCGAAGGTCTACTCGCAGGCCGCGGTCGGCGCGCCGCCGATGTCGGTTCCGCACCTCGACGCCCGCCGCGTCGACGGCGAGGGATCCCTCATGTTCGGCCCGTTCGCGACGTTCAGCCCGAAGTTCCTCAAGACCGGCAGCCTGTTCGACATCGTGCAGCAGGTGCGCCCGTCGAACCTCGGTTCGATGCTGAAGGTCGGCGCCACGAACCTGAGCCTCGTGCGATACCTCGTGGGCGAGCTCATGAAGAGCCGCGCGCGCAAGATCGACAGCCTCCGCGATTTCATGCCGAGTGCCGAGGGCGAGGACTGGGAGCTCATCCAGGCCGGCCAGCGCGCGCAGGTCATGAAGGGCGGCAAGCTGCAGTTCGGAACCGAGGTCGTCTCCGCGGCCGACGGCACGATCGCGGGCCTGCTCGGCGCATCGCCGGGCGCATCGACGACCGTGTCGATCATGCTGAACCTGCTCGGCACGTGCTTCCCGGATCGCAAGGCGGGGTGGGATCCGAAGCTGAAGGCGCTGATCCCCACGTACGGCACGCCGCTGAACGCCGACGCGGATCTCGCGGCCGCGACCGAGGGCGCCACAGCCGAGAAGCTGGGTCTGCTCGTCTGAGAACGCGCTCGCGACGATGCCGCCGGGATCTCCTGGCGGCATCGTCGCGTCGGCACGAATTAAGGTGGTTCGGTGGCCAAACTGTATTTCCGCTACGGCGCGATGAACTCGGGCAAGTCGACCGCGCTGCTGCAGGCCGCCTACAACTACGAGGAGCGCGGCCAGTCCGTCCTCCTCGCGAAGCCCGCGATCGACACGAAGGGTGCGGGGGAGATCTCCTCGCGCCTCGGCATGACGCGCCAGGCCGACTTCCTCATCGCTCCCGATGCGAGCGTGCGCGACCTCTTCGACGCGGAGAGAACGCGGCGTCGGCGCCTGGAGGACGACGCGCTGTTCTCGGACGACACGCGTCCCGATGTCTCCTGTCTGCTGATCGACGAGGCGCAGTTCCTCACGCGCGATCAGGTCGATGAGGTGTTCCGCATCGCCGTCGAGGACGGCATCCCCGTGATGGCGTACGGGATCCGCACCGACTTCCAGACGGAGGCGTTTCCGGGATCCGCGCGCCTGCTCGAGGTGGCGCACTCGCTCGAAGAGCTCAAGACGATCTGCCGCTGCGGACGGAAGGCGCTGTTCAACGCGCGGAAGATCGGCGGCGACTTCGTGTTCTCGGGCGATCAGGTCGCGATCGATGCGGCCGCCGCGACGGTGAGCAGCGAGCACTTCGTCACCTATGAGTCATTGTGCGGCGCCTGCTACCTCGATGAGTCGGGCGGAGTGCTCGCGCCCCGTTAAGCTGGAAACATGCGCGTTCTTCTTGCCGGCGGTGCCGGATACGTCGGAACTCACACTGCGATCGCCCTCATCGAGGCGGGGCACGAGCCCGTGCTCCTCGATGACCTGTCGAACACGTCTCGTGTCGTCACGGAGCGCATCGCCACGATCACCGGAACGACGGTTCCGCTCGTCACGGGCGACGCCGCGGATGACGAGGTGCTCGAGGGCGCGTTCGACGCCCACGGCCCGTTCGACGCGATCATCCACTTCGCCGCGCTGAAGGCCGTCGGCGAGTCGATCGAGAAGCCGCTCGAGTACTACGCGAACAACCTCGACACGACGTACGCGCTGCTGCGCGTGGGGCTCGCGCGCGGGATCCGCTCGTTCGTGTTCTCCTCGACGGGAACCGTGTACTCGGATCCGGCCGACCTGCCGTTCACCGAGGAGGCGACTCGCAACCTCGTCGACCTGTCGAACCCGTACTCGAAGTCGAAGCTGATGAACGAGGTCGTGCTGACCGATGTGCAGAAGGCGAACCCCGACGTCAACGTCACGCTGCTGCGCTACTTCAACCCGGTCGGCGCGCACGCGTCGGGCCTCGTCGGCGAGGATCCCAAGGGCATTCCGAACAACCTCATGCCGTTCGTGGCGCGCGTTGCGGTCGGCAAGCTGCCCGAGATCGGCATCTTCGGCGACGACTACGACACCCCCGACGGAACTGGCCAGCGCGACTACATCCACGTCGTCGACCTCGCCGAGGGGCACGTGAAGGCGCTCGAGAACGCCCAGGCCGGTCTGGTGTCGTACAACCTCGGCACGGGCAACCCGGTGAGCGTGCGCGAGCTCGTCGCGTCGTTCGAGAAGGCTGTCGGCAAGGAACTGCCGAAGTCGGTCAAGCCCCGCCGCGAGGGCGACCTCGCCGCGACCTACTGCACGCCGGCGAAGGCCGAGCGCGAGCTGGGCTGGAAGGCCACGCGCACGATCGACGACATGACCCGCGACGTGTGGAACTGGCAGCAGAACAACCCCGGCGGCTACGAGGGCTGACCGCATCCCGCCGTATCCACCAACACGACGCGATCAATCCTCATGACGCGGCGCACCGTGCGCCTGCGCCAGGTGTAAGCCGACTCCTTCCGAAGGACCGCCGTGTTACGCGATGGCCGGGAGGATCTGCGCGAGCCGGGCTCGCTGGTCCTCCGTCAGACCGTTGAGGGGGTGGGGGAGGCAGTTGCTCTCGACCCAGCCGAGGTGCTCCGCGATCGCTGCCATGACGCGCAGCCCGCCGCCCGCGTCGGCGAACAGATCCCATAGCGGCCTGAGGCGTGCATCATCGCCTGTCTCCCACGCCCGGAGCGCGGGATCGGGTAGCGTGCCCGCGAGAACCGAGTACCACCCATCGCACCCCGCGGCCTTTCCGGCTGTCGCGAAGGCATCGCCCGACACACAGATCGAGACGGTCTCGGGCACGACCGCGCGGATCCGGTCGACGTGCGCGCGAGCGGCGGCAGGATCCGCCGGAACGCCGGGGATCTTGATCGATGAGACGCCTCGCAGCTCGGCGACCCGCGCATACATCGCGGGAGTGAACGCATAGCCCGTCGTGCGCGGGTTGTCGTAGACCACGATCGGCAGGTCGGTGCTCGACGCGACATCGCGGAACAGGCCATAGACCTCCTCGTCGCTGAGCGGCTGATACGACACCGGGGCGAGCAGCAGGCCCTCGGCGCCGGCATCAGCGGCGTCGGCCGCGTGCTCGATGACGTGGCGTGTGCGCGTGGAGCCGATGCCGACGAACACGGGCGTCGTGCCGGAGTTCTCGACCGCGACACGGCTGACAAGGGCGCGCTCCGCGCGGGAGAGGTATGCGTATGATCCGGTCGATCCGAGTGCCGTGATCGAGTTCACCTCGGATCCGGCGATGCGGCGGATGAAGGCCGCATACGCATTCTCGTCGACGCGATCGTCGACGAACGGGGTGAGAGGAAACGCGCTGACACCGGTGAAGGGCATGCGGCGAGCGTATCCGGACTCGGGCACGGGTCGTGGCAACGCGCGGTCACCCCAGAGCGATCCGAACCGTGGCGGCGACGACGCACGCCCATCCGAGGCTTGCGAGAGTGCCGATGATGAAGCGCTCGCGCGCCTCGGGGGTTCCGAGCTCGGTGAACCGGGCGATGCCCTTGATGGCCACGACGACGGCGATGGCCTCGGGGTAGCCGACGATGATCGAGAGTGCGGCGCCGGCGCGTTCGAGATAGCCGATCGTCACGCCGCCGCGCATGACCTCGGGCGCGGGCTCGGTCGTCATGATCGGGGTGCGCAGCAGAATGCCGCCGTTCGGTCCCTCGCGCACCATGCTGTTCGACGCGAGCGTCAGCACCCGCCGTGCGACGGGGTCGCCGCCGAGCGTCGCGAGAGCCGTGCCGAGCACGGCGAGGGCGATCGTGAAGGGGAGCGACGGCGCGGCCGGCACCGTCGCGACCGCCAACAAGGACAGGATCACGAGGATCGCCGCCGCGAGCAGCGGCGCGGTGCTCGGGCGCCGACGATCGATCAGCACGAGGATCAGAGTGGCGGCGAACACCGCGACGAGCGCGGATCCGAAGATGAGCTCGGTGAGCGCGCCGAAAATGACCATATCGTCAGTGTGTCACGGACCCCCGACATCGCTTGTTAGGCCGTGTCGCCCTATTCGTCGCATACTGCGCTGGGCGCGAGCACGCCCCTCGACGTCGTTGTCGTCGGTCGACGATGCGAAGCATCGCCTCGCTCCTCCGCCTCGCGAGCGACGCACTCGCGCCCATGCTCGCTGCGGCTCAAATAGGGAGACACGCCCTAGGCCGACGCGCGCTCGAGTACCTTCGCGAGAGCCGGGAACGCCGCCTCTTCCGCGCGAATGCCGCCGGCAGACACGCGCCGACTCACGGCGCCCTCGCTGATACCGAGCTCGCCGGCGGCCTCGCGCTGCGTCTTGCCCCGGGCGAGCAGATCGTACGCCTCCCAGCCCTCGTCGCTTCGCCGATCCCGCAGCTCGATGAGCAGTCGTACGAGCGCCTCGGCATCCGGATCTGACACGGCGATTCGCGTCGGCGCCTTTTTCGCGGCGTCGACGGCGTCGCGGGCAGCGAGGAAGGCGGATCCGCGGGCCGCCCGCACGTTGTCGGGAAGCGGATCCTCGACCCGCCCGATGCCGACGCCGACGCTCCACTGCTCGGTGCGGGTGAGCGCGAGGGCCACCGTCAGCGCGGCGTCAGCGTCGCGGATGAGGGCCTGAACCTCGTCGCCCGCCGTGCGCTCGGGCGGCAGGAGCAGCGCGGATCCGGCGAGGCGCGCGATCTCGTCGAGCGCGTCGGGCACGAGATCCTCGGACGTACGGCTGTCGTGCTGGTCCGCGGTGATGACGAACATCTCGCCTCCTTGAGCTTATAGGATCAAACTGTGGTGAGTTTACCTCTGAGGCTCACATCCTGCCAGGGTGTGCGTGGAGCATCACGCGCCACTCCGATCCGTAACGAAGGAAATGAGCCGTTCGCGCGGACCGAATCGCGCTGATCCTCCGCAATTGTGGCTCATCTCCGCGGCGGGCGATGCCGGGGACACGCGAAGAGGGCCCGCCGAAGCGGGCCCTCTCGACGAACAAGCTCTACCGCGAAACGACCTGGCGCTTCGAGGAGATGACACCGGTGTCGAAGCCGGCGAGGTGCAGGCCGCCGTGGAAACGGGCGTGCTCGATCTTCACGCACCGGTCCATGACCACGTCGAGCCCGGCCGATTCTGCGATCGACGCCGCCTCCTCGTTCCACGATCCGAGCTGCAGCCACAGGGACTTCGCGCCCGCCTCGACGGCTTCGCGGGCGACGCCCGGCAGGTCGTCGTTCTTGCGGAATACGTCAACGATGTCGGGAACGACCGGAAGGTCGGCGATCGACGCGTACGCCGGCTCGCCGAGGATCGTCGTCTCGCGCGGGTTCACAAAGTACACGTCGTACGGCGAGCTCGACAGCAGGTAGGTGCCGACGAAGTAGCTCGCGCGAGCGGGGTTGTTCGAGGCGCCCACGATTGCGATCGACTTGGCGCGGCGCAGGATCCCGAGGCGCGCGCCGGCGCCCGGTCCCTGCCAGCTGCGACCCTCGTGCGCGGGGTCGACATCGGAAATGGCGGCGGGAGATGTGCCGGGCAGCGCGCAGGCATCCGCCGGGGGAGTGAACTCGCATGCGTCGGTCATCGGACGCCTCCAGACTGAATCGGTGCTGACTGCAACGTCGAAGCGCTCATCGGGATTCCCCTGTCGCGATCGTGAGGGCCTGATCGAGGTCCCAGATGATGTCTTCCGCATCCTCGAGGCCGACCGAGATGCGGATCAGGTCGGCCGGCACGCCCGCCGCCTCCAGCTGCTCGGGGGAGAGCTGCTGGTGCGTCGTGGTCGCGGGGTGCAGCACGAGCGTGCGGGCGTCGCCGACGTTCGCGAGGTGGCTCGCGAGCTGCAGCGATTCGATGAGCTTCTCACCGGTCGCCCGCGCCGCCACGAGCCGCTCCTCGTCGGAGTCGAACGTCCCCGACGGGCGTGCGCCGAATGCGAACACGGATCCCGGACCGAGCGGGAAGTATTTCTGCGCGCGCTCGAAGTGCGGGTGCTCGTCGAGACCCGACCAGGTCACGAACGACACGCGCGGATCCGCAGCGAGCCACTCGGCGACCACGCGCGCGTTCGCGACGTGCGCGTCCATGCGCTGCGGAAGCGTCTCGACGCCCTGCAAGAGGGTGAACGCCGACTGCGCGCTGAGCGAGGGGCCGATGTCGCGCAGCTGCTCGCTGCGCAGCTTGGTGAGGAACCCGTACTCGCCGAAGTTGTCCCACCAGCGGATGTTGCCGTACGACTTCACCGGCTCGGTCATCGTCGGGAAGTTGCCGTTGCCCCAGTCGAACGTGCCGGCCTCGACAACGACGCCGCCGAGCGTGGTGCCGTGGCCGCCGATGAACTTCGTCGCCGAGTGGATCACGATGTCGGCGCCGTGCTCGATCGGGCGCAGCAGGTAGGGGCTCGCGAGCGTCGAGTCGACGACGAGCGGCACGCCCGCATCGTGGGCGACCTTCGACAGGCCCTCGAGGTCGGAGACCTCGCCGCCCGGATTGCTGATGACCTCGGCGTAGACGACCTTCGTGTTGGGGCGGATCGCCTTGCGGAAGTCTTCGGGGTCGTCGCTCGACACGAACGTCGTCTCGATGCCCATGCGGCGCAGCGTCACGTCGAGAAGCGTCACGGTGCCGCCGTACAGCTGCGACGAGGAGACGATGTGGTCGCCGGATCCGACGAGCGCAGAGAATGTGATGTACTCGGCCGCCATGCCGCTCGCCGTGGCGACGGCGCCGATTCCGCCTTCGAGCGACGCGACGCGCTCCTCGAACGCGGCGACGGTCGGGTTGCCGATGCGCGAGTAGATGTTGCCGTACTTCTGCAACGCGAAAAGGTTGGCCGCATCCTTCGCGTCGTCGAAGACGAACGATGTCGACTGGTAGATCGGCACGGCGCGTGCGCCGGTGGTCGCGTCGGGGGTGCCGCCGGCGTGCAGCGCACGCGTGCGGAAGCCGAACTTGTGCTCGCTCATGTGGTCTCCTTCTCGCGGGCCAGGCGCACGGCTTCGCGCACGCCGTCGACGGCCCAGGGGTTCTGCAGGCTCGTGATATCGCCGAGCGTATCGCCCTGCCACAGCTGCGCGAGCAGCCGTCGCAGGATCTTGCCCGAACGGGTCTTGGGAAGCTCCGGAACGCGAATGACGTACTTCGGCTTCGCGATCGGGCCGATGTCGTGCGCCACCAGGCGGCGCAGCGCGTCGTACGAGGCGGGTCCCGCGGATCCGTTGGTCACGAATGCGGCAACGGCCTGCCCCGTGATCGGATCCGCGACGCCCGTCACGCCGGCCTCGCCGACCGCGTCGTGCGCGACGAGCGCCGACTCGATCTCGATCGTCGAGAGGCGGTGTCCCGAGACGTTCAGGACGTCGTCAAGGCGCCCGAGGATCCAGATGCAGCCGTCGGCGTCGATCGTCGCGCCGTCACCGGCGACGTAGTAACCGCGGTCGGCGTACGGAGCCCAGTACGAGGTGCGGTAGCGCTCAGGGTCGCGCCACACGGTGCGGGCCATGCCCGGCCAGGGGCGGCGCACGACGAGCGTTCCCGCGCGGCCCGGGGCCACCGGATCCCCCGCCTCGTCGACGACGGCCACGTCGATGCCGGGGAGGGCGACGGTTGCGGATCCGGGCTTCAGCGTCGTGACGCCGGGAAGCGGCGCGATCATCGCGGCGCCCGTCTCGGACTGCCACCACGTGTCGACCACGGGGGTCTCGTCGCGGCCGAAGTTGCGGCGGAACCACACCCACGCCTCGGGGTTGATGGCCTCGCCGACCGTACCCAGCAGGCGGATCGTCGAGAGATCGAACCCGGTCGGCAGCGACGACCCGAACCACGTCATGAACGTGCGGATCAGCGTCGGGGCCGTGTAATAGACCGTGACGCCGTACCGCTCGATGATCTCGAGGTGGCGCGTCTGGTGCGGCGCGTCGGGAGTGCCCTCGTAGATGACCTGCGTCAGCCCGTTCGAGAGCGGCCCGTAGATCTCGTAGGTGTGCGCTGTGACCCACGCGAGGTCGGCGGTGCACCAGTGCACGTCGTCGGGCTTGGCGTCGAAGTGCGCCCAGTGCGCCCAGCTCGCGTGGGTGAGGTAGCCGCCCGAGGTGTGCACGAGGCCCTTCGGCTTTCCGGTCGTACCGGAGGTGTAGATGATGAACAGAGGGTGCTCGGAGTCGAACGATTCGGGCTCGTGCGTCGTCTGCTGGGTCTCGACGACGTCCTGCCACCACACGTCGCGTCCCTCGGTCCACGGCACGTCCTGGCCCGTGCGCTTGACGACGAGCACGTGCTCGAGTTCCGGCAGATCGCGGGCAGCCTCGTCGGCGGCCGACTTCACCTCGATGGCCGTTCCGCGGCGGTTCTGGCCGTCCGTCGTGACGAGCAGCTTGGCGCCCGTGTCCTCGAGACGGAAGCGCACGGCATCGGCCGAGAATCCGCCGAAGACGAGCGAGTGCACGGCGCCGATCCGGGCGCACGCGAGCGTGATCACGATCGTCTCGACGAGCACCGGCAGGTAGATCACGACGCGGTCGCCGGGGCCGATGCCGAGAGAGGTGAGCCCGTGCGCGGCCTGAGCGACGCGCCGCTGCAGGTCGGCGTAGGTAACGGCCTCGCGGTCGCCCGGCTCGCCCTCGAAGTAGAGCGCGACCTTGTCGCCGCGGCCGGCCTCGACGTGGCGGTCGACGCAGTTGTAAGCCACGTTGAGCCTGCCGCCCACGAACCATTCGGCCGCGGGGGTGGTGGCGTCCCACGTGTGCGCCGTGTGCCACGGCTCGGTCCAGTCGAGCCGGCGCGCGGCCGCCTCCCAGAACGCCGCCGGATCCGCGTTCGCCGTCTCGTAGATCGACGCGTCGACGTTCGCCTGCGCGGCGAACTCGGGCGGCGCGGGGAAGGAGCGCGTCTCGCTCAGACGGAGCTCGTCCATCACATCCACCTCTTCAGAACAGCCTTCTCGAACAGCACGAGGATCGCGTTCGAGATCGTGCCGAGCAGCGCGAGCAGCACGATGGCGAGCAGGATCCGGTCGACCCGGCCCGTCTGCTGCGAGTCGTTGAGCATCCAGCCGAGTCCCATCGACGCGCCGAGCAGCTCGGCGGCGACGAGGAACAGCCATGCCTGGGCGAGCGCGAGGCGCAGACCCGACACGACGGACGGCACCACGGCGGGCAGCTGCACCGTGCGGAACAGCGACCAGCCGCGCAGGCCGAACGAGCGGCCGGCCTCGACGAGCTGCGGGTTCACGTGGCGCAGCGCGTCGGCGACCGTCGTGTACACGGGGAAGAACGCACCGATCGCGACGAGCGTGATCTTCGATTCCTCACCCACCTGCATCCAGAGGATCAGCAGCGGCACCCACGCGAGCGACGGCACGGCGCGCAGCGCGACGAGCGTCGGGGCGAACAGGATCCCGCCCACGCGCGACAGCCCGACGACGCCCGCGAACGCGAGCGCGACGAGGGATCCGACGGCGAAGCCGATGACGACGCGCTGCACCGAGATCGCGATGTGCAGCCAGAGCTCGCCGCGCTCGACGAGCTCTGAGCCCGCCTGGACGACCTCCCACGGACCGGGCAGTTGGTACGGCGGCACGATGCCCGTGGCGGTGACGAACTGCCAGGCGGCGAGGATCACGAGCGGAACGAGGAATCCGCCCGCGATCTTCGCCCACGTGCGCGACAACAGGGGCGTGAGCTGGCGCTCCGCCCCTGTCGTCGTTGTCGTGCTCGATGTCATTCGGTTGCCTTGACGGCGAACTGGTCGTCGACGATCGAGGCGATGGCCTCGTCGAGCGTCTCCTGTCCGCCCTTGACGTCGCCCGACTCGGCGATGATCGGCGAGATCGCCTCGAGTACGGCCACCTGGTCGTCGCCGGGAACGCCCGACACATCGAGGTTCGAACGCTCGTCGATCACGGTCTTCGCGACGTCGAGGTCGATCGATGCCGCGTCGGCGAGCAGCTGCGCCGTCTCCTCGGGGTTCTCGAGCGCCCAGACGCGCGCCTCTTCGTAGGCGTCGACGACGACCTGCGCGAGGTCGGGGTGGTTCTCGATGAAGTCCTCGGTCGCGTTCAAGAAGCCGTAGGTGTTGAAGTCGACGTTGCGGTAGATCAGCTGATCGCCCGACTCGACCTCGGCCGCGCCCATGATCGGGTCGAGACCCGCCCACGCGTCCACGGATCCGCCGTCGAGCAGCGAACGGCCGTCGGCGTGCTGTACGTTCTGCACCTCGACGTCGTCAAGCGTGAGGCCGCCCTCTTCGAGCGCCTGCAGTAGGAAGAAGTACGGGTCGGTGCCCTTGGTCGCCGCGATCTGCTTGCCCTTGAGATCCGACAGCTCGGTGATGTCGCTGTCGGGGCCGACGACGATCGCCGACCACTCGGGCTGCGAGTAGATGTCGATGACCTTGATGGGCGAACCGTTCGCGCGGGCGAACAGCGCCGCGGATCCGGCCGTCGAGCCCACGTCGACCGACTCGGAGCGCAGCAGCTCGTTGGCCTTGTTACTGCCGGCCGACTGCAGCCACTCGACCTCGACGTCGTCGCCGAGCACGTTCTCGATGAGACCCTGCTCCTTGATGACGAGGCTCAGCGGGTTGTACGTCGCCCAGTCGACCGACAGGGTGCCGGCAGACCATTCGCTGCCCTCGGGAGCCGCGTCGGCGGAGCCTTCGCCTGCGACACAGCCGACGGTCATGAGCGCCATCATGCCGGCGACGGCGGTCGCGGGAATGATTCGGCGTGTGATGGTGCTCATGGGGTCTCCTTGGTCGTGAGCGATTGGTGGTGTGTGACGCCCAGCCCGTCGAGCAGGCTGGTGCGCAGATCGGTGAGGGCGCGGGATCCGCGATCGCGCGGGCGCGCGCCGGGAACCGATACGACTCGGGCGATAGATCTGTCGCGGCGCGGCGCGGCGTCTTCGCGCGCGGGCGCGGATCCGTGCGAGCCGGCGGACCCTGCCGCGCCGATTCCGGATCCGGATCCGAGGGCGACGACCTTCGCGCGCGGGCGCTCGGGCTCGGTCTTCGCCGCGAGCAGGTTGCGCAGCAGCAGCACGCGGTCGGCGAGGTACAGGGCCTCCTCGACGTCGTGCGTGACGAGGAGGATGGTCGTGGGCTGCGCGCGGTGGATATCGAGCAGCAGGTCGTGCATCTTCAGGCGGGTGAGCGCGTCGAGCGCGCCGAACGGCTCGTCGAGCAACAGCACGCGGGGGCTGCGCGCCAGGGCGCGGGCAAGCGACGCGCGCTGCGCCATGCCGCCCGAGACCTCGCGCGGGCGCTGGTCGGCCGCGTGCGTGAGGCCGACGAGCTCGAGCAGCTCCGCGACGCGGGTCTTCGCCTGGCCCTTCTTCGTCGCCCGCGGCAAGCCGAGCGCGACGTTCTGTGCGATCGTGCGCCAGGGGAACAGGCGCGGCTCCTGGAAGGCGATGGCGGTCGACTCGTCGTGCGCGAGAGCCGCCTCACCGTCGAGGGCGATGGATCCGGCAGTCGCCGCATCGAGCCCGCCGACGAGGCGGAGAAGGGTTGATTTGCCGCATCCCGAGGGGCCGACGACGGCCACGATCTCGCCGGGGGAGACGTCGACGTCGACGTCGCGCAGCACTGTGCGTGCCCCGTGCTGTGTGGGGAAAGTGCGCTCCACGCCCGCGAGCCGAACGGCGCCGGCGGGCGCGCTCGAACGGCTGGCATCGGGGGAGGGCATACCCTCCAGAATGACGGCCGTGGGGATGCGCGACAAAACGAGTGAAACACATCGACACACATCGTGGTTGGTGGTGACGTGCGGCGCGCGCTACTGTGGTCAGACCACAAGAATCGATTCGGGGAGCTCTCATGGCGGAGGCGAAGGCCTGGCGCACCGTGCTGACGCACGTCGAGAGCCTGCTGCGCTCCGGCGAGCTCGGGCCGGGCGACCGGCTGTCGAGCGAGCGAGATCTCGCCGTGCAGCTCGGTGTCGGGCGTTCGAGCGTGCGAGAGGCCCTGCGGGTCCTCGAAGTGATGGGCGTGCTGCACACGGCGACCGGATCCGGCCCGCGCGCGGGCGCCGTCATCACGACGTCGGCCGGTTCGGGGCTCGCGCAGGTGCTCGGCCTGCAGGCCGCGGCGCAGGCGTTCGCGTTCGACGATGTCGTGCAGGCGCGGCTCGTCCTCGAAGCGGCCGTCTCGGCGTCGCTCGCGGCGGACGCGTCGACGCCAGAGGGTGCCGCGGAGTTGCTCGCGACGATGGACGATGAGGCTCTCGCTCCGGACGATTTCCTCGCGCTCGACGCGCGGTTCCACGCGATGCTCGCGGAGGCGACAGGAAACGCGGTGTTCGCCGCGATCATGACGGGGCTGCGCGCGGCGATCGAAACGTACGTGCAGTCGCGCGCTCACGACATCGACGACTGGGCGGCGGCGCGTGATCGGCTGCAGGTCGAGCATCGCGGGGTGCTCGAATCTATTGCCGCGGGGCGCGCAGACGAAGCGCGCACGCGGATCCACGACCACATCAATGGCTATTACGCGTCCACGCGCGTGTGAGGAAGGTACACGAATGGTTCAGCGACAGTTTCCGAAGCCCGCAGAGGTGATGGAGTTCCTCAAGATCAAGCTGCCCGAGTTCGGCAAGGACGCCCGGCTGAAGAAGGCGTTCACGATCTACGACCTCCGCGACATCGCGAAGCGCCGCACGCCGGCCGCCGCGTTCGACTACACCGATGGTGCGGCCGACCAGGAGCTGTCGATGACCCGTGCGCGCCAGGCGTTCGAGGACATCGAGTTTCACCCGGACATCCTGAAGCCGGCCGCGAACGTCGACACGACGACGCAGATCCTCGGCGGCACCTCGGCGCTGCCGTTCGGCATCGCGCCGACCGGCTTCACCCGCCTCATGCAGACCGAGGGCGAGACGGCCGGCGCCGGGGCGGCGGGCGCGGCGGGCATCCCGTTCACGCTCTCGACGCTTGGCACCACCTCGATCGAAGACGTGAAGAAGGCGAACCCTGACGGTCGCAACTGGTTCCAGCTGTACGTCATGCGCGACCGTGAGACTTCCTACGGCCTCGTGGAGCGGGCGGCCGCGGCCGGCTTCGACACGCTGCAGTTCACGGTCGATACCCCGATCGCGGGCAACCGCATGCGCGACGGCCGCAACGGGTTCTCGATCCCGCCGCAGTTGTCGATCGGCACGATCCTCAACGCGCTCCCGCGACCGTGGTGGTGGATTGACTTCCTCACCACGCCGAAGCTCGAGTTCGCGTCGCTGTCGACGACGGGCGGCACGGTCGGCGATCTGCTGAACGCGGCGATGGATCCGACGATCAGCTATGACGACCTGGCCATCATCCGCAAGCTGTGGCCCGGCAAGATCGTGATCAAGGGCGTGCAGAACGTGCCCGACGCGGTGAAACTCATCGACCTCGGCGTCGACGGCATCATCCTGTCGAACCACGGCGGGCGCCAGCTCGACCGCGCTCCGATCCCGTTCCGCCTGCTGCCGCAGGTTGTGAAGGAGGTCGGACAGGACGCGACCGTCATGGTCGACACCGGCATCATGAACGGCCAGGACATCGTGGCCGCCATGGCGCTCGGCGCCGACTTCACGCTCGTGGGTCGCGCGTACCTGTATGGCCTGATGGCCGGCGGCCGCGAGGGCGTCGACCGCATGATCGCGATCCTCTCGAGCGAGATCCGTCGCACCATGGTGCTGCTCGGAGTCAGCACGATCGAGGAGCTCGAGCCGCGCCACGTGACGCAGCTGACGCGCCTCGTGCCAGTCGGCGAGTAGCCCCGGATTCGCCACGCGCGGGCGTCGGAGCCAGTTCGACGCCCGCGTGCGGATCCGTTAGACTAGTCAAGTTGTCACGGGGTATGGCGCAGTTTGGTAGCGCGCCTCGTTCGGGACGAGGAGGTCGCAGGTTCAAATCCTGTTACCCCGACCGTGATGAGACGAATGGCCGGATCTGATGCTCCGGCCATTCGTCGTTGGGCGTTCACTGATGACCGTGGACGGATCGTCAATTCCGACACCGTGCTGGGCCGCGGACGACGCGAGTTCGTGGGGGTATCGCGGCGTGCGGCAATAGGCCGCTGACGGCGGGTCAGCCGGTGCGCGTCGAGCTGTGGCGAACGACCAGCTCGGGCTGGATGATCGTGTGTCGCACCGCGGTGCGAGTGGCCGCACGCGCCTGCTCGGTGACGAGATCGACTGCGCCGCGCCCGAACTCGACGCGGGGGCGCCTGACGGATGACAGCGGGACCGCCGATGCGGCCGCGAAGTCGACGTCGTCGTAGCCGATGACCGCGATGTCGTCCGGCACCAATACCGTCCCGGTGCGGACGAACGACTCGATGATGCCGATAGCGAGAGAGTCGTTCGCCGCAAAGATACCATCCGGACGCTCCGCCTTGCGGCGGCGCGAGATGTCGTCGCCCGCGGAAATTCCTGCGGTTACGGAGCGGTCGTTCGTCGCGATGATCTCCATCTTCACTCCGGAAGACTCCGCGATCGCGCTTTGCGCTCCGCGCAGGCGCTGCGCGATCTGATGAGTCTTCATCTCGCCTCCGACGAAGGTGATGCGCTGGCACCCTTGCTGTACCAGGTGCGATACGGCGTGCTTCGCGCCGGTGAAGTCGTCGACGGAGCAGGACGAGAAGCGGTCCACGTCGGGGTACGCGTCCATGAGCACGGTGGGGGTGTCAGTGCTGTGCAGCAGATCGAGCTCCGACGTCTGGGTGTGTCCGGATGCCAGGATCACTCCATAGACGCGCTGCTGCACGAGCAGACGAATGTACTCGGCTTCGCGTTCGGCGTCACCGTTTGCGCTCACGATCGAGAGAAAGAGGTCGTCCTCCGTCGCGCGACGCTCCATCGCCTCGGCAACCTCGCCGAAGAAGGGGTTGTTCAGCTCGAGCGCGACGAGCGTGAGCGTGCGGCTGCGTCCGGACTTCAACTGTCGGGCCGCCTCGTTGCGGGTGTATCCGAGCTCGTCGATCGCCGCGCGTATGCGCGCCTGCATCGCCGGCGATACTCGCTCGGGTGTGTTGAGGTACTTGGAAACTGTTCCGAGCGCCACAGATGCGTGGCGAGCGACGCCCTTCATGCTGACCACGTGGCGAATCCTTCCTGCGCGGCGGGCGCGCTGTCGTAGCCCATGTCGTGAGCATATGATAGTGTAACGTTTCACTCACGAGGCTCGCTATGAGAGGTCCGCATGTCGACGACGACGTCCCGCTCGATGGCATCGGGAAGGAACTTCGGCGTCCCGATGCTGAAGGACGGGTGCATCCAGCGTCCGTCCGAGCTCGTGGGCCAGAACGTGTTCGAGGGTATTCCGGTCGGCTCTGCGGCCCTCAGCGAAACGCTCGAGGCCGTGCAGCAGATTTCGGTCGACTGGACGGAGGGCTCGACTCAGAACTGACGCATCGCACCACGGCTGGGGCGTTCTGCGCGAACGACCCCGACTGCACCTGAAGACTTCAACGGAGAATCGGAACAGGAACATTCGCGTGACACATCACATCCATAGTCTGCGTGCCGGTGACCGGCACGACCAGACCGCACGCCGACGTCGTCGGCCCGTCGCGGGGGCCCTCGCGGTGCTCGCCGCCATGGCAACGTCGGTGCTCTCGCCTTCGGCTGCGCTCGCCGAAGAAAATCCGGAGTGGACATTCGACACACCGGGCGACACACAGGGATGGGCCGCAGGCAGCGGCGTCCCTTCGCTCGAAGCCACCGAGCGCGGTCTCGAGGTACAGGTCGAAGGGCAGGACCCCTGGATCGCCTCCCCGGACTTCGCACTCGACGCCGAAACGGTCAACACCGTCGAGATCGATGCGGAGAACGCGACGGGAAACGCGATCGGCAAGATCTACTGGCAGACAGAAGACGAGCCGGTCTGGTCGGAGGGTATGGCCCAAACCTTCGAGTTGCGACCTGACGAGACCGAGCCCAGCGAGTATCGCGTGGACCTGCGGGGTATCTCCTCATGGGACGGCACGATCACAAAGCTGCGCATCGATCCCGGTGATAACGCCACGAGCGAGGGCATCGTCACGATCACGTCGATCGGTTTCGATTTCAATAAGGAAGAGCTGCCGAATCCGGAGGACGAAGATCGCGATCCGGTCGAGCACGTGGGCCACGTCGATCCGATCACCGCGACCGACTCGGAGCTGCTCGTCACGGGAGCGACCGATGAAAGCGCGGAAGAGTACCGTCTCTACGAGTTGGACGCATGGGAGTACGAGACTGACGTCGATGACGCGGAGCTGCTGGATGCGCACCCCGCGTCTTCGGGTGACTTCTCTTTCGCCGTGCCGCGCTTCGACGGCGAGCGCGACCGCTTGACATCGAAGTTCCTCGTCGTGGCCGCGACGGGCGACGAGGTCGCCTACGTCGACTCCGCGCGATACGCGACCGAGCTCGACTTCGCCGCGAAGAATGATTTCGAGTTCCCCGAGCCGCCGACGAAGAAGGGGCTGCAGGTGCAGATGACCGACGACGCCGAGGAACTCGGCGTCGGCCACGCGGCCATCAACATCGCATTCGATCAGTTGCTTCAGCCGGAAGATCTCGGATCCGACAAGTCGATCCCGTTCACGTACGACGGTGAGACGTACTACTTCGACCGTGAGTATGCCGCGGCGAGCGATCAGGCGATCAAGCCGCTGTCCGATAACGACATGCTGGTAAATCTGATCCTCATTGTTTATGACAATGAGAAGTCGAACCCGGGTGCTCCCGACCTGCTCATCCACCCCGATGCCGCTCGTGGTCAAGGGACGGTGTATGCGTTCAACACGGTCGACGAGAACTCTCGCTATTTCCGTGCCACGCTCGCGTTCCTGGCGGAACGGTACAGCCAAGAGGACGAGTCGCATGGCCGCGCCGTGGGTTGGATCGTCGGCAACGAAGTCAACTCGCCGTGGGCCTGGCAGAACCAGGGTGAGGCGACTGTCAATACGTTCATGGACGACTACGAGCGCGCAATGCGGTGGACCTACCTTGAGACGACGCGGGAGTATGACAAGGCACGTACATACATCTCGCTCGATCACTTCTGGAACGGCTCGTTGAACCCGGCGCAGCCCTACCGGTACTACGGAAGTCGCGACCTCATCGATCGTCTGCAGGAACTCACCGAGGAGGCGGGCGACTTCCCATGGAACGTCGCGCAGCACCCCTATCCTGAGGATCTGTTCGACCCTGCCGTGTGGAACGACGAGACGGCAACCGACTCGTTCGATACGATGCGCATCACGTTCAAGAATCTCCAGGTGCTGTCGGAGTATCTCGGTCAGGAGCAGTTCCTCGACGACGGCGAGCTGCGGCACATCATCCTGTCTGAGCAGGGCTTCAACACCCCGGATGACAGCGAGGAAGCTGCCGAGCTGCAGGCCGCCGCGTATGCCTACGGCTATTACCGCGCGGTTTCTACCCCCGGGATCGACTCGTTCATCCTGCACCGCCACGTCGACTACAAGACTGAGGGCGGTCTGCGGCTCGGGCTGTGGACGTGGGACGACGAGAGTGAGGAGGATTCGTCCCCGGACGAGAAGAAGCCGATCTACGACGTGTTCCGCTACATCGATACGGTTGAGGGGGCCGAACACACGGCATTCGCGCCGGAAATCATCGGCGAGGAATCGTGGGAAGGCATCTTCCCCGGCCTCGATATCGAGGCACAGGGCACGCGACCGCTGCCGGAAGAGATGCCGACGTCTCTCAGCGGCAGCGGTGATTCCGGCGACGAGACAGAAGTCCGGATCCCTCTCGCGAACGACGCCTGGGTGGCGAGCGACAACGCGACCGGCGTCCAGCAGACGGACGACGGCGTGATGGTCGACTTCGCGGCACTCGACAAGCTCTGGCGCGGCATCGTGCAGTCCGCTGCAGAACCGATCGCCGCGACGGATGCACCGCTGCTGCAGGTCGGGATCGACGTGCCCGGGACCGATGCCGAAAGCGACCGCGTAGCGAAGGTCAAGGTGTACGCCGGCGACGAGGTCGCGTTCGGTACCGCTGAGCTCACGAGCGAACACAGCGACGTGACCGTCGACCTTGGCGACTGGGACAGAATCGATGCAATCGAACGGATCAAGGTCTGGGTTCGCGGATCGTCGAACGCCGACTGGGACGGCACCTTTACGGTGACGGGCGCTGGCTTCGCCGCGGAGGCGCCGCCCTCTGAAGAGCCGGAACCAGAGGAGCCGGGGGAGCCTGGTCCTGAGGAGCCGGGACAACCTGGTCCTGAGGCGCCCGGTCAGCCGGAGCCCGAGGAACCGGAACAGCCTGGTCCCGAGGCGCCCGGTCAGCCGGAGCCCGAGGAACCGGGCGAGCCGGAGCCGACAGAGCCGGCCCCGAGCCAGCCCGGTCCGGAGGAACCGGGGCAGCCTGAGCAGCCCGGTCAGCCCGGTCAGCCCGGTCCCGAAGACCCAGGTGGCGAGGAACCTGAGCCCAGCGAGGGCCCTGCCGTGGCGGAAGAGCCGTTGTCCCCGACTGGTGGTGACATCGCGCCTGCTCTCGGAGCATTCGGCATCCTGCTGTTGGTCGGCGGGTTTATCGCGTGGCGTTCGTCTCGCCGTCTCTCGACCAAGTAGTCGCTCGGGCGCGTCCCGCCTTCCGTCGCATTGCGCGCAGAAGGCGGGACGCGCCGTCGCGTCGAATAGGCTTGACACCATGGACATCGAGGCGGAGGTCAAAGAAGCGATGCGGGCGTACGACCGCAACCTCGTCGAATATCGAGCGCTGACCGAGGCTCTCGAATCGGAGATCCCGCTACACCTGCGCCAGTGGGGCGTCGCAGATTTCCGCGTGGAGGCCCGCGTGAAGAAGCGCGGATCCTTCGAAAAGAAGGTGCGTAGGGATCCGGCGCGCGCCGTGCTCGACATCGTCGGCGTGCGTGTGATGGCATTTTTCCGCAGTGACCTCGCGCAGGTCGAGAAGATGACCCGGCGCCTGTTCGAGGTCGTCGAGGAGTCGTACATCGACAAGGGTGACCTGCTGGGCGACGAGAGCTTCGGCTACCGCAGCGTGCAGTTCGTCGCGCGCACGCGGGAGGGGAGCGTGTTCGCCGCGGTTCCGGCGGGGATCCCGGTGGAGATCCAGATCCGCACGATGCTCGAGCACGTCTGGGCGGAGGTCGAGCACGACTTCCGCTACAAGCCGCTGTCCGAGCCGCCGAACCCCGACATCAATCGCCGCTTCGCCCTAACGGCTGCGCTGCTGGAACAGGCCGACCGCAACCTGGACGACATCCGCCGGGAGCTCGAAAGCCGCTAGCCCCGCCCCAAACCTTCAGTTCTGGCACATTTCCGCGCGCAATGCGCTGCAGAAATGTGCCAGAAATAAAGAAATAGGCGGGGTCAGCGCCGCGGCGCCAGCGTGATCAGGGAGACCTCCGGGCGGCAGGCGAAGCGCACCGGTGAGTAGATCGAGTGGCCGAGGCCGGCGCTGACGTTCAGAGGCACCGATCGGCCGTCGTGGTGCCACGTCGAGAGACCGCGGGCCTGTTTCAGCGGCAGGTCGCAGTTCGCGACGAGGGCGCCGTAGCCCGGCACGCGCACCTGTCCGCCGTGCGTGTGGCCGGCGAAGATCGCGTCGACGCCGCGGTCCATGAAACCGTTGAGCACCCGCTGATAGGGGGCATGCGTGACGCCGATCGTGAGGGCAGCGGGGGAGGCGCCGACGAGCGACTCGTCGATCGCGTCCCAGTCTTCGTACTTATGGTGCGGATCGTCCGTTCCGATGAAGCGGATCCGATGCCCGCGCACGTCGAGCACCGCCGTGTCGTTGTTGAGGGTCGACCAGCCGAGGTCGCCCTCGAGGAAATCATCGAGCTCATCCGAGTCGAGCCGCGAGACGTCGGGCTTCTTCTTCGAGGGGCCGAGGAAGTACCGGAACGGGTTGCGCGGCTTCGGCGCCCAGATGTCGTTGGATCCGTGCACGTGCACGCCCGGGGTGCCCGTGAACGCGCCGAGCGCGCCGCGAATGGCGGGCAGCGCGTCCGGGTGCCCGAAGTTGTCGCCCGTGTCGATCACGAGGTCCGGGCGCAGCGATGCGAGGTGTGCCACCCACTCGCGCTTCCTGCGCTGCCACGGTGCGAGGTGCATGTCGCTGATGTGCAGGATCCGGATCGGATCCGTTCCCGGAGGAAGGATCCGCGCCGTGCGGTGGCGCACCGTGAACAGGTAGCGCTCGATGCCGATGCCCCACGTCGCTGCCGCGGCGCCGGCGATGCCGACCGCCGCGAGGGCGGCCGGCAGTGGGCGGGTCATCAGTCGTCGTTCTCTGCGTCGTCCGCGCTGGCGTTGCACCTCGACGCCTCACGGTTGATCTTCACCGTCGCGCCCTCCTCGACCTGCGTTCCGGCCGACGGATCGGTGCTCGTCACGCGGCCGCCTGCGGGCGCATCCGGGTTCGTCTTACACGCGGTGAGTTCCACGCGCAGGCCGAGCTCGAAGAGCTCGCTGTACGCCTTGCCGGGGGACATGCCCGAGACGTCAGGGATCTCGATGGATCCCTTGCCGTCGGAGATCAGCAGCGTGATGAGGCTGCCGGCCGGGGCCTTGCCCGACGGGTTCGTGCCCTCGACGAGGCCCTTGTCCTGCTCGCCGGGGATCGAGTCGCCCGTGCGCACCTGGAAGCCCTCGCCCCGGAGCACGGAGGTCGCTTCGTCGACCGACATGCCCGAGACGTTCGGCACCTGCTTCTCGACGACCTTCGTCAGGCCCGGATCGGGCTCGGGGAAGGCCTCGCCGCCGTACTTGGCGTTTGCGGCGGCCTGGACCTCCCGGGACATCGTGTAGCGAATGCCGTCGAGACCGTTGAGGAACAGGTCGCCCTGGCCGTTCCGGACACCGCCGCTCGCGTTGCCGATCCATGCGGCGGAGGTGACGTTTGACGTCGTCTGGACCATCCACGACTGGATGCCCTCGTGCGTACCGGTCTTACCGAACGTCGCGATCCCGTCGCCGACGTTGGCGCTGCTACCGGTCTGGCCGGGCTCCATCACGCGGGACATCGTGTACGCCGTCGTCGCGGCGATGTTCTCGTCGAGCACGCGCTCGCACTTGGTCTCGGGGATGGGGAGCTGCTCGCCGTCCGGCGCGTCCGCGCGCAGGATCGCAGTCGGCTCGCAGTGGGTTCCGCCGTTGGCCACGGTGGCGTACGCGGACGCGATGTCGATCGGTGCGATGTTCGCGGATCCGAGGATACTGAAGGCGGTCTCGTGTCCGGGGAGGTCCGAGATCGGATCGCCGTTGCCGAGGGTGACGCCCATGCGGTCGGCGACGTTGTGGATGTCACAGACATCGAGCTGAGACGCCATGGCGTAGAAACCGCTGTTCAGCGAGAGGCCGGTGAAGTTTCTCACCGAGTTGATGCTGCCGCCGTTGTTCGCGAAGTTGTCGCCGCGGGCGGTCGTGTACGAACTCGTCGATCCGTGGCAGGTGAACGGCAGTGTCCGGCCGACGCGGCCATCGAGATACTCGTTGGCGCTGCGGCCCTGTTCGAGCCAGTCAATGATCGTGAACATCTTGTACGTCGATCCGGCCGAGAATCCGGTGGAGCGGCCGTGCGTGAAGTCTGCGGCATAGACGAGGGAGGACTCGCCTGGCGCGGTCTCGGACGACTCGTTGAACAGCGTGTTCTGCGCGAGCGAGAGGATGTTGCCCGTGTGCGTATCGATCTGTACCGCCGCCGCGCCGAGGTCCATGCCGTCGCGGTTCGTCGCGACGTTTCGCGCCATCGACTGCTGCGCCTCGTACTGCAGGTTGTTGTCGAGCGTGGTGTAGATATCCAGCCCGCCGCGGGTGAGCAGGTCGCTGCGCTCCTCCGGCGTCTCGCCGAAGGCCTCGGCGTAGCGCTCGTCGTGCAGGATCGTGTTCTTCACGTACTGGCAGAAGTACGCCGTGCCGCCGGCCGCCGCGCAGCCCTGCACGCGGTTCTTGAGCTTCGGCTCGATCGGCTGTTCGATCGTCTCGTCGAACTTCTCCTGCGTGATCGTGCCCTCGGCGAGCATGCGGCCGAGCACCTGGTCGCGACGATCCTTCGTCAGCTTGTAGCCGTCGGCCTCGCCGTTGACCTCGTTTTCGGGCTGGTCGAGGCGCAGCGTCGAGGGGTAGTTCACGATTCCGGCGAGCGTCGCGGCCTCGTTGAGGTTGACGTCCTTCGCCGACTTCGAGAAGTAGCGCTGGGCCGCGGCCTCGATGCCGTAGGTCGATCCGCCGAAGTTCACGAGGTTGAGGTACCCGATCAGGATCTGCTCCTTGGAGTAGTCCTGCTCGATCGTGATCGCGTACCGCATCTCCTGCAGCTTGCGCTGGTATCCCTCGGTGCCGTCGGCGGTGGTCGCGTCCTCGGCGCACTCGGCGAGCGTTTCCTGATCCGTCGCCGTGCGCTCGCACGTCTGCACCTGTACGCCCTTGACGTACTGCTGGCTGATCGAGGATCCGCCCTGGGTGGTGTCGGTGACCGCGTTGCTGAGCAGCGCGCGGCCCGTTCCGATCAGGTCGACGCCGCCGTGCTCGTAATAGCGCGGATCCTCGGTCGACAGCAGGGCGTCGTAGACGAACTGCGAGACCTCGCCGTATTCGACGGGTTCGCGGTTCTGGTCGTAGAACGAAGCCAGCTCGTAGTAGTCGTCCTCGCCCTCACCGGTGGGGGCATAGATCGTCGTCGGCTCCATCGGGCGGTCGACCTGAAGGTTGCCGGGCAGGCTGTCGAACAGCGAGATCGCGCTGGAGGCCGCGTAGCCGGATACGGCGATGGCGGGTGTCACGGTCGCGGTCACGAGAATGCCGGCGACCGCGCTCAGACCGACGAGTCCTATGACGCCGCCGAGCACACCGCCGAACGTCCTTTTCGCATGAGGCATAGGGTTGATGCTAAGGGCAAAGCCTGGGTAGCGCGTCTCTGCGCGCCCTGTGCCGCCCCGATCCACAGCCACATCATTCGCGTTTCGACGGGAGAAATCGTGACCACCTGGGAGTACCTCACCACTCCGCTGATGATCCACAACACAGCGGCGATCCTCAACAACTGGGGCAAGCAGGGCTGGGAGCTGGTGCAGATCGTGCAGAACGCCGAAGGCGGACTCGTGGCCTACATGAAGCGTCCCGCCGGATCCGGCGACCACAACGCGGGCCTCGCCCACGCGGCCGAGGCCGCCAAGCAGTTCGGAGACGAGCAGTGAGCGTCTCGGAGCGCCTCGCCGAGCTCGGCATCGACCTGCCGGACGTCGCGGCTCCGGTCGCGAGCTACGTCCCCGCGAAGGTCCACGGCGATCTCGTGTGGACGTCGGGCCAGCTGCCGTTCGTCTCCGGCGCGCTTCCCGCGTCGGGCAAGGTCGGCGACGGGCACGGCCTCGTGCCGGCCTCCGACGCGCAGGATCTCGCGCGCACGTCCGCGCTGAACGCCATCGCGGCGGCCGCCGCGGCCGTCGGCGGCGTCGACCGGCTGACGGGCGTGTTCAAGGTCACGGGCTTCGTCGCTTCGGATCCGTCGTTCACCGGCCAGCCCGGCGTCATCAACGGCGCGAGCACGGTGCTCGGCGAGGTCTTCGGCGAGGCCGGCGCCCACAGCCGTTCGGCGGTCGGCGTCAGTGTGCTGCCGCTCGACTCGCCGGTCGAGGTCGAGGTCGTCTTCACCTTCGCCTGATCGCGCGCACGAAAAGGCGGGCGGATCCCAATGGATCCGCCCGCCTTTTCGTTACTTCACCTGCTTGGTGATGGCCGACATCACCATCGTGTCGGCGAGCGTCTGCGTGTCGCCGACCTCGCGCCCCTCGGCGACATCGCGCAGCAGGCGCCTCATGATCTTGCCGGATCGCGTCTTCGGCAGCTCGCTGACGATGAACACGTCGCGCGGGCGTGCGATCGGGCCGATCTGGGATCCGACCCACTTACGCAGCTCCTCGGCGAGGCCCTCGGGACCGTGCGCCTTGAGGAAGCTCTCCTTCAGGATCACGAACGCCACGACGGCCTGCCCGGTCGTCTCGTCGCTCGCGCCGACGACCGCGGCCTCAGCCGTGGCCTCATGGGCGACGAGCGCCGACTCGATCTCGGTCGTCGACAGGCGGTGGCCCGAGACGTTCATCACGTCGTCGACGCGGCCGAGCAGCCAGATGTCGCCGTCGTCATCCTTTCGGGCTCCGTCGCCCGCGAAGTAGTAACCCTTGTCCGCGAACATCTTCCAGTACGTCTCGACGAACCGATCCGGGTCTCCCCAGATGCCGCGCAGCATGCTGGGCCATGGCTCGGTCACGACGAGCAGCCCGCCGGCGCCTTCGCCGACCGCGTCACCCTTCTCATCGACGACGTCGATCGCGATTCCCGGGAGTGCGACCTGCGCGGATCCGGGCTTCGTCTCGGTCACACCGGGAAGCGGAGAAATCATGAGGGCTCCCGTCTCGGTCTGCCACCACGTGTCGACGATCGGCGCAATGCTGGATCCGATCACGTCGCGGAACCACATCCACGCCTCGGGGTTGATGGGCTCGCCGACCGAACCGAGCAGGCGGATCGACGACAGGTCGCGCTTCTGCGGAATCTCGCGCCCCTGTTTCATGAAGCTGCGCACCGCCGTCGGTGCCGTATAGAAGGTCGTGACGCCGTACTTCTCGATGATGTCCCACCACCGGCCGGGTTCGGGATACTCGGGAGTGCCCTCGTACAGCACCTGCGTCGTGCCGTTCGCGAGCGGACCGTACACCGAGTACGAATGGCCTGTCACCCAGCCGATGTCCGCGGTGCACCAGAACACGTCGGATTCCGGGCGCAGGTCGAAGACGTTCTTGTGTGTGAATGCGACCTGGGTGAGGTAGCCACCCGAGGTGTGCAGGATGCCTTTCGGCTTACCGGTCGTGCCCGACGTGTACAGGATGAACAGTGGGTTCTCACTCGGGAATGCCTCGGCGGTGTGCTCAGCGGACGCGGCGGGAACCACATCGTGCCACCAGATGTCGCGCTCGTCGTTCCAATCGACATCCTGGCCCGTGCGCTTGACGACGAGCACGTTGTCGACCGTCGCCTGCTCGCCCTCGCCGCGGTCTGAAAGCGCCTGATCCACGGCCGGCTTGAGCGGGGTGGCCTTGCCCTTGCGGTACCCGCCGTCGGCGGTGATGACGACTTTCGCGCCGGCATCGTCGATGCGTGAGCGCAGGCTGTCGGCGCTGAATCCGCCGAACACGACAGAGTGCGCGGCGCCGAGGCGAGCGACCGCGAGGAGCGAGGCAACGGCCTCGGGGATCATCGGCAGGTAGATCGCGACGCGGTCGCCGCGGCCCACGCCGAGGCCGGTCAGCACGTTCGCGACGCGCTTGACCTCTTCGGTGAGCTGGGCGTAGGTGATGGTGCGGGTATCTCCCGGCTCCCCCTCGAAGTGGAAGGCGACGCGGTCGCCGCGACCGGCCTCGACGTGGCGGTCGAGGCAGTTGTACGCGACGTTGAGCTCGCCGTCGTCGAACCACTTCGCGAACGGCGGGTTCGACCAGTCGAGCACGTTCGTGAACGGCTTGTGCCAGTCGAGCAGCTCGCGCGACTGCTTCGCCCAGAAGGCCAATCGGTCGGCCTTGGCCTCGTCATACAGCTCCGGCCCGGCGACGGCGTTCTTCGCGAACTCCGCGGAAGGGGCGAACCGGCGGTTCTCCTCGTAGACGTGGTCGATCTGCTGCGACATAGTGTGCTCCTTTGCGACGGACTGACGTGGGGTCGCCCGCGGGCGGGCGCCGACCCTGATGTCGACGGTACGACCTTATTCCTGTGATCGGCTACCTCCGAAAGTCAGGGGTGGGTCAGCGTGCTCACAATCACGGATCTCGTGAGGTTATCTGAGGATCGGGCCGCGCGCTCGTGCAGGGCGCTCGTCCTGTTCCTAGCGTCGAGGCATGCCGGATCCGTTCATCGTCGCCCCGCGGGACAGCGCGCCGCGCACATCACCCGCGGCGGGCGGCGAACCCGCGCGCGAGGACGTTGCGTTCGGGGCGCTCGCCCCGTACGTTGCGGATCCGCGCGTCACGGACATCTTCGTGAACGGATCCGCGGGACTGTTCGTCGACCGCGGGCGCGGGGCGGAGCGCGTCCCCGACTGGCGCGCGTCCGAGCGCGAGGTGCACGATCTCGCCGTCGATCTCGTGGGCTTCGGCGGGCGCCACGTCGACGACTCGTCGCCGCTGGTCGACGTGCGCATGCCGGGCGGCGTGCGGGTGCACGTCGTGCTGGCGCCGGTCGCCACGGGCGGCACGGCCATATCCGTTCGCGTGCCCCGCACCGTCGACATCGACCTCGACGGCCTGAGCGCCGGCGGCACGTTTCCGCCCGAGGTGCGCGAGTGGCTCGGATCCCTCGTCGCGCGCCGGGCGAACATCCTCGTCACGGGAGGTGCGGGGTGCGGCAAGACCACGCTGCTGTCGGCGCTGCTCGGTGCCGCGCCCCGCAACGAGCGCATCGTGACGATCGAGGATGTCGCCGAGCTCCGGCTCGATCACCCGCACCACGTCGCGCTCGAGGCGCGGCAGGCGAACCGCGAGGGAGCGGGCGCGATCGGGCTCGCCCGGCTCGTGCGCGAGAGCCTGCGCATGCGCCCCGACCGGATCGTCGTGGGGGAGTGCCGCGGCGAGGAGATCCGCGACCTGCTGACGGCGCTCAACACCGGCCACGACGGAGGTGCCGGAACCCTGCATGCGAACGGTCTCGCGGATGTTCCCGCCCGCCTCGAGGCGCTCGGCGCACTCGCCGGCTGGGACGACCACGCCGTCGCTCGGCAGGCCTCGAGCGCGTTCGACGTGGTGCTGCATCTCGCGCGCAGTGCAGCGGGCGACAGGCGGCTCATCGCGGTGGGGGAGTTCCGCCAGGTCGCGGGCCGGCTCGAGATCGAGGAGGTATCGCCGTGGCGAGAGTGAAGAAGGCAGAGCAGGCCGACCCTGCGGGCACGCTGCTGTCGCTGGCCGTGCTGCTCGGATCCGGCGCGAGCCCGCCCCGCGCATGGCGGCACCTCGCCGAGGGCGGCGACAGCTCGGCCGCCCGCATCGCGCAGCGCGTCGACGAGGGCGACTCGCTCGTGGTCGCGATCGCGGGCGAGCGCGGATCCGATGCGGCCTGGGGCGATGTCGCCGCCGCATGGGAGGTGGCCGAGTCGGTCGGCGCTCCGCTTGCCGAGACCCTGCGCTCGGTCGCCGATTCACTGCGAGACGCGGCGGAGCTGCGCGATGACGTAAAGGTCGCGCTCGCCGAACCGACGTCGTCCGCGCGGCTCATGCTGTGGCTGCCGCTGCTCGGGCTCGTCGTCGCGGCCGGGCTCGGCCTCGACCCGTTTCGCGTGCTGTTCACCACCCCGCTCGGCGGAATCTGTCTGGGCGTCGGCATCGCGCTGATCCTGCTCGCGCGAGTTTGGACCAGGAGGCTCGTGCGCCAGGCGCAGCCGGCGCCAGGCACCCCTGGCATGCACGAGGAGCTCCTCGCCGCTGCACTGTCGGGCGGGGTCTCTGTCCGGCGGGCACGCGCCGTACTCGAGGCGTGCGACGAATGGTCGATCTCGGCGCGCCGCGAATCGGGCGAAGCGGATCGGGTGCTCACCCTCTCCCGCGCGGCGGGGGTGCCCGCCGTTGAGCTGCTGCGCGCCTCCGCCGCTCATGCGCGGCACCTCGCACGCACAGCCGGACGGCTTCGCGGATCCCGACTCGCTACACGTCTGCTCATCCCCATGGGCGTGTGCACCCTGCCCGCATTCCTGCTTCTCGGCGTCGCGCCGATGCTTCTGAGCGTCGTCAGCGCCACACCGATCCCCGCGTTCGCCGGATGACCGGCGACGACCCCAATAGAAAGGACACCCCATGACAGATCTCTGGACCGACGAGGAAGGAGCATCCACGGCTGAGTACGCGATCGTGACGATGGCCGCTGTAGCCATCGCGGGCGTACTCGTCGCCGTGATGCGTTCTGGCAGTGTGCAGTCGCTGCTGCAGGGAATCGTCGAGAAGGCGCTGCAGACGCCATGACACTGTCGCTGCGCGACCGCGGCTCCGCATCGGCGGAGTTCGCGGTCGCGCTGCCGGCCCTCCTGATCGTGGTCGTTCTCGGGATCGGCGCGCTCATGGCCGGATCCGTGTCCGTGCGGCTGCAGGACGCGGCGGCGGACGCGGCGCGGCTGGCGGCGCGCGGCGAGCCGGACCGCGCCTCGGGCGTTGTCGGATCCGCCGTCGAGGGCGCTTCTGCGACTGTCGAGGGATCCGGTGACCTCATCTGCGTGACGGCGAGCGCGAACGTCGTGCTTTCGGTCGTCACGGTTCCGGTGTGGGCGAAGAGCTGCGCGCTCGACGGAGGGCTGTGACGTGGGCGCGAGTGTATTGACAGCCGGGGCCATCGGGTGCGCCGCGACCCTCGCGATGGGACTCGCGGTCGTCGGGGGAGCAGCCGTTGCCGGGCAGCGCGCCGCGGGAATCGCGGACGCGGCGGCACTGGCCGCGGCCGACGCACTCGCGGGATTCGCCACCGGCGACCCATGCGGCCGCGCCGCCCAGGTAGTCTCGGCGCAGGGAGCGAGTGTCACGTCGTGCAATATCGATGGTCTCGTCGCGACCGTGCGCATCTCGATGACGTACGCTCGATTTCCTGTCGCCGCGGCCGCAAGGGCCGGGCCGCCACTCGAGGCGGAGTCACCGTGATGCAGCACATCATCGGCGAGAACCCGCGGCTGTGCACAGTGTGCGGTGTGTATGGTGTGCTTCGAAGAAAGGACCCGCTTTGCCAGACGGTAAGAAACTCGTCATCGTCGAGTCGCCCACCAAGATGCGCTCGATCCAGGGGTATCTCGGTGACGACTACGAGGTGCTCAGCTCGGTCGGTCATATCCGCGATCTCGCCGATAAGCGCGACATCCCGGAGAAGGACCGAGCGGCGTTCGGCAAGTATTCGATCGACGTCGAACACGGGTTCACTCCTTACTATGTGGTCAGCGACCGCAAGACGAAGACCGTCACCGAACTGCGACGGGCTCTCAAGGGGGCGAGCGAACTCGTGCTCGCCACTGATGGCGACCGCGAGGGCGAGGCCATCGCGTGGCACCTTCTCGAGACGCTGAAGCCCAAGGTTCCGGTCAAGCGCATGGTCTTCCACGAGATCACCAAGGACGCGATCCAGAAGGCCGTCGATGACACGCGCGAGCTCGACATCTCGCTCGTCGACGCCCAGGAGACGCGCCGCGTGCTCGACCGCCTGTACGGCTGGGACGTGTCGCCCGTGCTCTGGCGCAAGGTCGGATCCGGAGCATCGGGTCAGACTCTCAGCGCGGGCCGCGTGCAGTCGGCCGCCACTCGCATGGTTGTCGACCGCGAGCGCGAGCGCATGGCGTTCGTCTCGGCGCGGTACTGCTCGATCTCCGCGACCGCCTCGCGCGCCGACACCGGGTTCTCGATCCGGCTGTCGCGCATTGACGGCGCTCCGCTCGCATCGGGCCGTGACTTCGACGACAAGGGCGAGCTGAAGCGCGCCGTCGTCGTGCTGGGCGAAGACGACGCCGTCTCGCTCGCGAAGGCCGTCGACGCCGCAGGATCCGCGAAGGTCGCGAACGTCGAGGCCAAGCCCGGCACACGCCGCCCGTACGCGCCGTTCACGACGTCGACCCTGCAGCAGGAGGCCGGGCGCAAGCTCGGCATGACGGCGAAGATCGCCATGAGCGTTGCGCAGAGCCTGTACGAGCGCGGGTACATCACCTATATGCGTACGGATTCGATCAACCTCAGCGCCCAGGCCGTGCAGGCCGCGCGTTCGCAGGCCGTCGCGCTCTACGGCGATAAAGCGATCCCCGCCAAGCCGCGCGTGTACGCGTCGAAGTCGAAGAACGCGCAGGAGGCGCACGAGGCGATTCGTCCCTCGGGGGACACCTTCCGCACGCCGAAAGACGTCTCGGGCCAGCTCGGTCGCGACGAGCAGCGCATGTACGACCTGATCTGGAAGCGCACGATCGCGAGCCAGATGAGCGACGCGAAGCTCGAGACCACGACCGTCACGCTCGAGCAGACGGCGGATGGCAAGAAGCTCGGCTTCACCGCCTCCGGAACCGTCTACACCTTCAAGGGTTTCCTCGAGGCGTATGAAGAGGGCGCCGACGAGAAGCGCAACAAGGGCGACGAGGACCAGAACCAGCAGCTGCCGCAGGTGGTCGTGGGCGACGAGCTCGACGTCAACGACGCTGAGGCGAAGAACCACGAGACCTCGCCGAAGCCTCGGTACACAGAGGCGACGCTGGTCAAGGCGCTCGAGGAGCGCGGTATCGGCCGCCCCTCGACGTTCGCGAGCATCATCGGTGTGATCCTCGATCGCGGCTATGTCACCAAGCGCGGCCAGGCACTCGTGCCGACGTGGCTCGCGTTCAGCGTGATCCGCCTGCTCGAACGCCACTTCGGCGAACTCGTCGATTACGACTTCACCGCCGAGCTCGAGGAGGACCTCGACCGCATCGCGCGCGGCGAGGCCGACCGATCCGAGTGGCTGAAAGGCTTCTACTACGGCGGCGACGAGCACCCGGGTCTGCGCGGAATCGTCGACAACCTCGGCGAGATCGACGCCCGTGAGCTGAACGCGACGCCGATCACCGACACCGCCACGCTGCGGTTCGGCAAGTACGGCCCGTACCTCGAGGTGACCGATCCCGACAAGCCCGACGCGGATCCCCGCCGCATCAACGTGCCGGAAGAGCTCGCCCCCGACGAGCTCACGCCCGAAAAGGTACAGGAACTCGTGGACGCGCCCGTCGCGGGCAACCGCGTGCTCGGCGAGAACCCCGACAACGGCAAGGTCGTCGTCGTGAAGGACGGCCGTTTCGGTCCGTACCTGGAGGAGACCGAGCCCGAGGATCCGGAGGCCGACCCCGCAACGGGCGAGGTCGCCGAGGCGCCGAAGAAGAAGACGACGAAGAAGGCAGCGGCCCCCAAGCCGCGTCGTGCGTCGCTGTTCAAGTCGATGTCGCCCGAGACGATCGAGCTCGATACGGCGCTGAAGCTGCTGAACCTGCCGCGCACCGTCGGCATCGACCCGACGAGCGAAGAGCCGATCACGGCGCAGAACGGCCGATATGGTCCGTACCTCAAGAAGGGCGCCGACTCGCGCTCGCTCGAGGCGGAGCAGCAGATCTTCGACATCACGCTCGAGGAAGCTCTCGAGGTGTACACGAAGCCGAAGTACGGCGCCCGTCGCGCCGCGAGCGCGCTGAAGGAGTTCGAGAAGGAGGATCCGGCGAGCGGCAAGGCCGTACGGATCCGCGATGGCCGCTTCGGACCGTACGTCACCGACGGCGAGACGAACGCGACGATCCCTCGCGGCACGAACGTCGACGACGTCGACTTCGAGGCCGCCGTGCAGCTGCTCGCCGACAAGCGTGCGAAGGGCCCGGCCAAGAAGCGCACGACCGCGCGCAAGACGGCCGCGAAGTCCACGACGGCGAAGAAGACGACCGCGAAGAAGGCCGCGCCGAAGACCGACGAGGAGAAGGCCGCGGCCCGATCCGCCGCCGCGAAGAAGGCCGCCGCGACCCGCGCCGCGAACGCAGCAAAGAAAAAGGCACAGGGCGCGTAGGCCCCCAGGGGCCGGCGTCGCGCAGGAATCCTCCCGTTCTCGCGGCGCCGGTTCTCTCGCAGGAAGAACACACATGACTGACGGCCTCTGGATCACCTTCGAGGGTGGCGACGGAACCGGCAAGACCACCCAGGCGGAGCTGCTGCGGGAGTGGTTCGAGCAACAGGGGCGCGCGGTGGTGCGCACGCGTGAGCCTGGCGGTACCGAGGCGGGCAAGACCATCCGCGAGATCGTGCTTCACTCCCGCGGTGAACTCGATGACCGCACGGAGGCGCTCCTGTTCGCCGCCGACCGGGCCCACCACATCCACACAATCGTGCGTCCGGCGCTCGAACGCGGCGAGGTCGTGATTCAGGATCGATACCTCGACTCGTCGGTGGCCTATCAGGGCGCCGCGCGCGCTCTCGGCGCCGACGAGGTTCGCGAGCTCTCGCTCTGGGCGACGGGTGGGGCGCTTCCGGACGTCACGGTGCTGCTCGATCTGGATCCCGCGGTGGCGCGCCGCCGCCTCGACGCCGACGACAAGCCGTTCGACCGCCTGGAGGCGGAGAAAGCCGAGTTCCACACGCGCGTGCGCGACGCGTTCCTCGCGCTCGCGGCCGCCGAGCCCGAACGCTTCCTCGTCATCGACGCGACCCTCCCGCGCGAAGAGATCCAGAACCGGATTCGCGAACGGATTCGTCCGTGATAGGGACTCGTCAGAGCGCGCCGCTTGCCGGGAGGACGGACTCCAAGAGCGGGTGGAGATGCCGCGATGCGAGCACGGGAACCGTGGCTGCCGACGCGGCTTCCAGGGATTCGATGACGCCCCGCCCGTCGAGGCGCGCATTGAGCAGCCCTGCGAAGAACGCATCACCCGCGCCGTTCGTGTCGATCACCGTCGCGGACGGCGCGGGGACGTTGTAGACCCGTCCTGAATCGTCGACCGCGACCGCGCCATCCGCGCCGCGGGTGCATACGGCGAGCGATGCTCCGCTCTCAACGCATGAGCGAAGGAACTCTGTGGGTCGAGGCAGCCGATCCTCGCTGCAGAGAACGACGTCGGCCGCCTCCAAGAAGGGGCGGTGGAAGTCATCGCGGCCGTCGTAGTCGTGGAGGTCCACCCAGAGTGTCGTCTCGCGTTGCCTTTGTGCCGCGGCAATGAGACGGCGCCCTTCCGCTGAGAGATCGAGCACGATCGCGGCGGCTCTGGACATCGCCGTGAGCATGTCGTCATCGGGTGCGTCGCCCGACGAATCTGGCGTAGCCAGGTAGAGCGAGACGCGTTCTCCCGCAGGAGTCATGAGATTGAGATGGCGTTCTGTCTCGAGAGCAGGCACCACATCCAACTCGATGGTTGTCGCGGACAGTGCCTCGCGAATGCGCCTACCGGGGGCATCGTCTCCGAGGAGGGTGCGCAGATACACGGGGCGCCCGAGTCCGGCGAGGCTGAGGGCCTTACCCGCGCTCGTGCCACCGAGAGTCTGCCAGTCGCGCGTGGCGAACTGCATGTGCGGCACGGGTTCCGGCAGATGGTCCAGCATCACGAGTGTGTTCCATGACACGGGGCCGGCGATGAAGATGGGGCGCATGGATGCCATTATGGCGTCCCGCGGCGCTGTCTCCTGGCCGACGATAGACTGGAGCTGTACGCGGATCCTGCGTGCCGGACGGGACGACCCGGCCGACTTCCTGAAGTTCGGGGACGACCCCGGTGGGAGGATCCGCTATGGAATGGATCGTTCTGGTCGCCTCGGGAATGCTCGAGGCGGTGTGGGCCACGGCGCTGTCGGCGTCGAAGGGCTTCAAGAAGCTGTGGCCGTCGGTCGTCTTCGTCGTCTCGCTGGTGGTGAGCATGGCCGGTCTCGCCTTCGCGATGAGCCGCATCCCCACGGGCACCGCCTACGCCGTTTGGGTGGGGATCGGCGCCGTGCTCACCGTGCTGCTCGCCGTCGTGCGCAAGGAAGAGCGACTGACCCTCGCGCGCGGCGCCCTGCTCGCGCTGCTCGTGGCGAGCGTCATCGGGCTGAAGGCGGTGAGCTGATGTCGTGGGTCGTCCTCATCATCAGCGCGGTGCTCGAGGCCGTCTGGGCCACGGCCCTCGGCGAAAGCGATGGGCTGTCCCAGCCGGTTCCGACGGTCGTGTTCCTCGTCGCGCTCACGGCGAGCATGATCGGCCTCGGATATGCGGCCCGCGATATCCCGATCGGCACCGCATACGCCGTGTGGACCGGCACCGGCGCCGCCCTCACCGTGATCTACGCGATGGCGACGGGCGCCGAGCCGATCACGTGCTATCGCGTGCTGTTCATCGCCGGAATCGTCGGCGCGGTCATCGGTCTGAAGCTGGTGAAACCGAAGCCCGCGCGCCCCGAGTAGGTTCCGGAAGTGCCCCGTGGTCGTTCTGACGCACCATAACGACCACGGGGGCATTCGCGAACATCCGCCTCCGCCCGACGGAATAGACTCAGTCCGTGGTCACTCGTCTCTCCAAGCTCTTCGTCCGTACCCTCCGGGATGATCCCGCCGATGCCGAGGTGCGCAGTCACAAGCTGCTGGTGCGTGCCGGATACATCCGGCGCCAGGCCCCGGGTATCTTCGCGTGGCTCCCGCTCGGCCTCCGCGTGAAGGCGCGGATCGAGCAGATCGTGCGCGAGGAGATGAATCGCGCGGGTGCGCAGGAGGTGCACTTCCCGGCTCTCATGCCGCGCGAGCCCTACGAGCAGTCGGGTCGCTGGGACGAGTACGGTGACGCGCTGTTCCGCCTGCACGATCGCCACGGCGCCGACTACCTGCTCGCGCCCACGCACGAGGAGGCGTTCACGCTGCTCGTGAAGGACCTCTACTCGTCGTACAAGGACCTGCCGCTGTCGATCTATCAGATCCAGGACAAGTACCGCGACGAGGCGCGTCCGCGCGCGGGTCTGCTGCGCGGCCGCGAGTTCACGATGAAGGACGCCTACTCCTTCGACGCGTCCGACGCCGGGCTCGACGCGAGCTACGACGCGCAGCGCGACGCCTACGAGCGCATCTTCACGCGCCTCGGCATGGAGTACGTGATCGTCAAGGCCGACGCCGGGGCGATGGGCGGATCCCGCAGCGAGGAGTTCCTGCACCCGACTCCCGTCGGCGAGGATACGTTCGTGCGCAGCGCGGGCGGATACGCCGCGAACGTCGAGGCGTTCACGACGCTGGTACCGGATCCCATCGACTTCGCCGGTGCGCCGGCGCCCGTCATCTATGACTCGCCCGGCACCACGACGATCGCCACGCTCGTCAACCACGCCAACGAGACCGTTCCCGGCGCGCCGGAGGGCGGCTGGACCGCCGCGCACACGCTCAAGAACGTCGTGCTGGCGCTGTCGCACCTCGACGGATCCCGCGAGCTCGTCGTCGTCGGGCTGCCCGGCGACCGCGACATCGACGACAAGCGCGTCGAAGTGGCGTTCGCGCCGGCCGAGGTCGAGCCTGCGACCGCCGAGGACCTGGCGAAGAATCCGGTTCTCGTGCGCGGCTTCATCGGCCCGTGGAGCGAGACCGGAGCCGTTCTCGGCGAGAAGTCCGCCACGGGGATCCGCTACCTCGTCGACCCGCGCGTCGTCGACGGATCCACATGGATCACCGGCGCGAACGCCGACGATCGTCACGTGTACGGGCTGGTCGCGGGCCGCGACTTCACGCCCGACGGCACGATCGAGGCGGCGACGGTGCGCGAGGGCGACCCCGCCCCCGACGGATCCGGCCCCGTGACCCTCGAGCGCGGCATGGAGATCGGTCACATCTTCCAGCTCGGTCGGAAGTACGCCGAGTCGCTCGGGCTCAAGGTGCTCGACGAGAACGGCAAGCTGGTCACGGTGACGATGGGCTCGTACGGCATCGGGATCACGCGCGTTATGGCCGCGATCGCCGAGCTGTTCAGCGACGACAAGGGTCTGATCTGGCCCGAGGCGATCGCCCCGTTCGACATCCACGTCGTCGCGACTGGCAAGGGCCAGGAGGCGTACGACCTCGCCGATTCGCTCATAGAGGGGCTCGAGGAGGCCGGCAAGGACGTATTGTTCGACGACCGACCGAAGGTGTCTCCCGGCGTGAAGTTCGGCGACGCCGAGATCCTGGGCGTGCCGCAGATCGTCGTGTCGGGTCGCGCCGCGGTCAACGGCGAGGTCGAGCTGTGGGATCGCCGCTCGGGCGAGCGTGAGACGCTCCCGCTCGCGGAGGCGATCGCCCGGCTCACGGCCTGACGCCGGCGCGCAGAGGGGCTCGCTCAGGCGGGCCCCTTTCGCGTGTCAGGGGTTCGGGGCAGGATCGTGGCAGTTCCCCAGCGCTTCACCAACCGGACGCGCGGGGGCAACTTTCCGGTGACACGCTGATGTGTCATTCGGTACACGCCTATCTCTTCGGGAGCCGCACACATGTCGCATCGGACCGCTCACCACACGCGCCGAGGGGCGGCCCTGCTCGCAGGCGCGGGCCTCGCGGCGGCCGGAATCGCCGTCGTCCCGTCGGCGGCGATCGCCGCACCAGACGGATCCGGTCTCGTGATCAGCGAGGCGTTCGGGGGCGGCGGCAACAGCGGCGCGCCGCTCACGAACGACTTCGTCGAGCTGTTCAACCCGACCGATCAGGCGATCGACCTGGCCGGGCTGAGCCTCGAGTACAAGTCGGCGGCGGGCGGCTCGGGCGGCTCGCTCGCGCTGGATGGAACCGTCGAGCCTGGCGCCCATTTCCTGGTGCAGCTTGCCGAGGGCAACGGGGAGGGCGATCCGCTGCCGACGGCAGACCAGACCGGCCGCATCAACATGTCCGGGTCGAACGGCCGCGTGTATCTGTTCGAGGGCACCGGACAGTTCCCGGCGACCGAGGGCGACCTCGCGGGCGCCGACGGCCTCGTCGACATGCTCGGCTTCGGATCCGCGGTGTCGTTCGAGACGGCGCCGAGCGCCGCGCTCAACAACACCACGAGCGCCTCGCGCACCGACGGCGCCGACTCCAACGACAACGGAACCGACTTCGCCGTGGGCGCGCCGACGCCCGTGAACGCGGCCGGTGAGTCGGGCGGATCGACGCCCGAGGAGCCCGAGCCGGGCGAAGCCGTCGACGCGACGATCGCCGAGGTCCAGGGCGAGGGCGACGCATCGCCGATGGCCGGGCAGACCGTCACGGTGCAGGGCGTCGTCACGGCAGACTGGCGCGACGGCGGCTTCAACGGCTTCACGATGCAGGATCCGGCGGGCGACCCGGAAGACGGCGCGTCCGATGCCGTGTTCATCTGGGGCGATAAGGCGCGCGCCGAGATCGGCCAGAGCGTGGCCGTGACGGGCGAGGTCAGCGAGTACGAGGGCCTCACCGAGATCACGGTCGACGCGATCGAGGTGCTGCCTGCGGCCCTGGGCGAGATCGTTCCGCTCACGGACTGGGAGGCGGTGGCGACGGACGAGGGCAAGCGCGCGCACGAGAGCGAGCTCGTCCACTTCGACGCGCCCTTCACCGTCACCGACAACTACGACGCGAACTTCTACGGCTCGTTCGGGCTCGCGCTCGGCGACGAGACCCTGCGGCAGCCGACGTCCGACATCGACCCGCACGACACCGAGGCGATCGCCGCGCGCGTGGCCGAGAACGCGGCGAAGTCGATCACGCTCGATGACGCGCGCAGCACCAACTTCAACAGCCAGAAGGACACACCGCTGTCCTACCTCACGGCCGACAACCCCGTGCGCGTCGGATCGCACGTCACCTTCGAGCGCCCGTTCGTGCTCGACTACCGTTTCGGCGGCTGGGCCCTGCAGCCTCTCACGCCGATCACAGGCGACGGATCCGAAGCCGTCACCTTCTCCGACGAGCGCGCGGCGAACGAGCGTCCGCAGGAGGTCGGGGGAGACCTCAGCATCGCGACGTTCAACGTGCTGAACTACTTCCCGACCACGGCCGAGGAGTTCGTCGCTTCGGGCCTCGGAACGTGCTCGTTCTACACCGACCGCGACCGCGAGCCCATCGCGGCGAACCGGTGCGAGCCCAACGGCCCGCGCGGCGCGGCGACGAGCGAGAGCCTCGAGCGGCAGCAGGCGAAGATCGTGAAGGCGATCAGCGCCTCGGGCGCGTCGATCGTCTCGCTCGAGGAGATCGAGAACTCCGCGCACTTCGGCAAGGATCGCGACTTCGCTGTGAAGGCGCTCGTCGACGCGCTGAATGCGGCCGACGGATCCGGTGCATGGGACTACGCCGCGAGCCCCGAGGCGCTTCCCTCGGATGAGGACGTCATCCGCAACGCCTTCATCTTCCGCGCGGGCGACGTCGATCTCGTCGGCGAATCGCACATCCTCGTCGACGACCCTGCCTTCGACAACGCGCGCGAGCCGCTGTTCCAGGGCTTCAAGGCCGACGGCGCCGCAGACGGCGAGGCCTTCCTCGTCGCGGCCAACCACCTCAAGTCGAAGGGGTCGGGCGTCGACGACGGCACTGGGCAGGGCAACGCTAACCCCGATCGCGTGCGCCAGGCCGAGGCGCTCGTCGCCTTCAGCGCCGACGTGCAGGAGACGACCGGCATCGAGCCGGTGTTCCTGGCCGGCGACTTCAACGCGTACGCGGCAGAGGATCCCGCGCGAAAGATCGAGGCGGCCGGCTTCACCAACCTCAACTACGCGCTGAACGGCGGCGAGGCGACGTACAACTTCGACGGCATGGACGGCTCGCTCGATCACGTGTTCGCCAACTCCGCCGCGCTCGACCTCGTCACGGGCGTCGACGTCTGGCAGATCAACGGCCAGGAACAGGTCGGGTACGAGTACAGCCGCTACAACTACAACGCGACCCAGCTGTACGACGACAGCGTGTTCCGCGCGAGCGACCACAACCCGATCCTCGTCGGTATCGCTGCGGCGGGCGCGGAAGAGCCGCCCGCCGAAGACGAGTGGCAGCAGGGTCAGGTGTACGACAGCGGTGATGTCGTCTCGCTCGACGGCACGACCTACGTTGCGCAGTGGTGGACGACCGAGCGCCCGGGGTCGTCGCCCTGGGGATCCTGGATGGAGCAGGGCGCGACGGTCGCGTGCGCCGAGGGCGACGTGAGCACGTGGACGAGCTCGCAGGTCTACACCGGAGGCGAGCACGTCGTCTCCGGCGGCGAGGTGTTCGAGGCGAAGTGGTGGACGCGGAACCAGGCTCCGTCGACGCCGTGGGGCCCGTGGGAGTCTCTCGGCACCTGCTGATCCGGCACGATCGGGAGCCTGGGCGCGCGCGGACGCGAACGCCCAGGCTCCTTCGGCATCTCATCGGGTATCGTCGATGGGCACCGACGCGCATGTCGTCAGGTGGGAGAGCTGAATAGGGAGGCTGCTGTGGAGATTGATCTTGCTCTGTTGCGTTCGATCGAGCGTGAGAAAGAGATTCCGTTCACGGAACTGGTGGGGATCATCGAGCAGGCGGTGCTGACCGCCTACGCGAAGCACACGTCCCAGACCGGCGAGCTGCCCGCTGGCGCCCGCGCCGAGCTCGACCACAAGACCGGCCACGTCGCGGTGATGACGCCCGTGACCGACGACGAGGGCGCCGTCGTCGGCGAAGAGGAGCAGAACCCCGAAGACTTCGGTCGGGTCGCCGCCTACGCCGCGAAGCAGGTCATCAGCCAGCGCCTGCGCGACATCGCCGACGACGCCGTGCTCGGAGAGTTCCGCGGCAAGGAGGGCGACATCGTCGCCGGCGTCGTGCAGCAGGGTACGAACCCGCGCATGATCCACGTCAATCTCGGCACGGTCGAGGGGATCCTGCCCCCTGAGGAGCAGGTTCCCGGCGAGGACTACACGCACGGCTCGCGCATCCGCGTCTACGTCACGAGCGTCGCCCGCGGCAACAAGGGGCCGGCCATCACGGTCTCGCGCACCCACCCCGGACTCGTCCGGAAGCTGTTCGCCCTCGAGGTGCCCGAGATCGCGTCGGGCCTCGTCGAGATCACCTCGCTCGCACGAGAGGCCGGCCACCGCACGAAGATGGCCGTCATTGCGGAAGACCCGTCGATCAACGCCAAGGGTGCATGCATCGGCGAGCTCGGCCGACGCGTGCGCGCCGTGCAGGACGAGCTCGGCAACGAGAAGATCGACATCGTCGACTACGACCCTGACCTCGCGACGTTCGTCGCGCACGCGCTGAGCCCCGCGAAGGTGTCCTCGAGCTTCGTGATCGACGAGAAGACGCGCGCGGTGCGCGCTCTCGTGCCCGATTATCAGCTTTCTCTCGCGATCGGCAAGGAGGGCCAGAACGCCCGCCTCGCCGCGAAGCTCACCGGCGCGAAGATCGACATCCAGCCCGACAGCATCCTTGACGAGGACTGACGCGCTGCGACACGTCGACAGCTTCGCGTACGGGGAGACCGTGTAGGATGGACACTGTACGAACGTGCGTCGGATGCCGCACGCGTGACTCCAGATCCGTGCTTCAGCGGGTCATCGCCACCGAAGATCGGCTCGTCATCGACGAGCATGCTTCGATGCCGGGGAGGGGCGCATGGGTCCATCCGGCCCGCAAATGTATGGAGCTGGCCATCCAGCGACGAGCATTCGTACGAGCATTCCGTGTGCCGGGGCCACTCGACACGCAGACTCTCACAGATCGGCTGAATAGCTATGGAAATCAAGTGAACGGCTCGAAATGAGACCCGTCCGCCGTTAAGAGGTCTGCCCTGTCTGGGTAGACCGCCCAGACAGGAGAATTGTGGCAAAACCACGCGTACATGAGATCGCGGCCGAAATCGGCGTCGATAGCAAGACCGCTCTCGCAAAGCTCAAGGAGCTCGGCGAGTTCGTGAAGAGCCCGTCGTCGACGATCGAGCCGCCCGTCGCGCGCAAGCTGCGCGCGGCGTTCGAGGGCGTTGAGGGATCCGCCGAGAAGGCGCCGGCCGCCAAGGCCGCCGCGCCGAAGTCGGGCGCCCCCAAGCCGGGCGGACCGAAGCCCGGCCCCGCGAAGCCGAAGGCAGCCCCGAAGCCCGCAGAGGCTCCGAAGGCCGCGCCGACGCCTGCCGCGGAGGCACCGAAGGCAGCTTCCGACGCGCCGAAGCCCGGCGCCGACGCACCGAAGCCCGCCGCGAAGTCGTCCGCCCCGTCACCGGGTGCGGCCAAGCCGGGAGCAGCGAAGCCTGCCGCCGGTGACTCGAGCGCGCCGAAGCCCGGCGCGCGCCCGGGCAACAACCCGTTCGCGTCGTCGCAGGGCATGGGCCAGCGCCCCGCCGGCGGCCCGCGCCCGGGCAACAACCCGTTCGCGTCGTCGCAGGGCATGGGCCAGCGCCCGACGCCCGGCAACATCCCGCGCCCCCCGAAGCCCCAGGCTCCGCGCCCCGGCGCGCCGAAGCCGGGCGGTCGCCCCGGCGGCCCCGGTCGCGGTCGTCCCGGCGGTGCCGGCGGCGGTCGTCCGGGCGGCGGTGCTCCGTTCCAGCAGCGTCCGGGCGGCGGAGGCCCCCCCGGTGCCGGTGGCGGTTTCCGTCCCGGTGGCGGTTTCGCCGGTCGTCCGGGTCCCGGTGGTCGCCGTGGCGGCACCGCTGGTGCGTTCGGTAAGGGCGGCGGCAAGTCGCGTCAGCGCAAGTCGCGTCGGGCGAAGCGCCAGGAATTCGAAATGCGGCAGGCGCCGGTTGTCGGCGGAGTCAAGGTTCCGCGCGGCAACGGCGACACCGTTATCCGCATGCGCCGCGGCGCATCGATCGCCGACTTCGCTGAGAAGCTCGAGGTCATGCACGGCGTCTCGGTACCCCCGAGCAACCTTGTGACGGTGCTGTTCCACCTCGGTGAGATGGCGACGGCGACCGAGTCGCTCGACGAGTCGACGTTCGAGGTACTGGGTTCCGAGATCGGCTACAAGGTCGAGGTCGTCTCGCCCGAGGACGAGGACAAGGAGCTCCTCGAGAGCTTCGGTCTCAACCTCGAGCAGGAAGAGCTCGATGAGGATGACGAGGATCTTGAGATCCGGCCGCCGGTCGTGACCGTCATGGGTCACGTCGACCACGGTAAGACGAGGCTCCTCGACGCGATCCGCAACACGACCGTGATCGAGGGCGAGGCCGGTGGCATCACCCAGCACATCGGTGCGTACCAGATCTGGACCGAGCACGAGGGCCACGATCGCGCGATCACGTTCATCGACACCCCGGGTCACGAGGCCTTCACGGCCATGCGCGCCCGCGGTGCTGACGTCACCGACATCGCGATCCTCGTGGTCGCGGCCGACGACGGCATCATGCCGCAGACGGTCGAGGCGCTGAACCACGCGCAGGCAGCCGGTGTTCCGGTCGTCGTCGCGGTCAACAAGGTCGACAAGCCCGAGGCCAACCCCGGCAAGGTGCGCCAGCAGCTCACCGAGTACGGCCTGGTCGCCGAAGAGTACGGCGGAGAGGTCATGTTCGTCGACGTGTCGGCGCGTCAGGGAACGGGCATCCAGGATCTCCTGGACGCCGTGCTCCTCACCGCCGACGCCGGTCTCGACCTGCGCGCGAACCCCAACAAGGAAGCGCGCGGCATCGCGATCGAGGCGAAGCTCGACAAGGGCCGCGGATCCATCGCCACGGTCCTCGTGCAGGGCGGAACGCTGCGCGTCGGCGACCCGATCGTCGCGGGCACGGCATACGGCCGCGTTCGCGCCATGATCAACGAGCACGGCGATCGCATTCAGGAAGCGGCGCCCTCGCGCCCCGTCCAGGTGCAGGGCCTCAACTCGGTTCCCCGAGCCGGCGACCTGTTCCTCGTGCCTGAGGACGACCGCACCGCCCGTCAGATCGCCGAGAAGCGCGAGGCTGTCGAGCGCAACGCCGCCCTGGCGAAGGCCCGCAAGCGCATGTCGCTCGAGGACTTCACGAAGGCGCTCGAGGAGGGCAAGGTCGAGTCGCTCAACCTCATCATCAAGGGTGACGTTTCGGGTGCCGTTGAGGCGCTCGAGGAGTCGCTGATGAAGATCGAGGTCGACGACAGCGTGCAGCTGCGCATCATCCACCGCGGTGTGGGTGCGGTCACCGAGAGCGACATCAACCTCGCCACGATCGATAACGCGATCGTGCTGGGCTTCAACGTCCGTCCGGACATGAAGGCCCGCGAGGCCGCCGCTCGCGAGGGCGTCGACATCCGGTTCTACAACGTCATCTACAACGCGATCGACGACGTGGAGGCATCGCTCAAGGGCATGCTCAAGCCGGAGTTCGAGGAGGCGCAGGCCGGTCTCGCCGAGGTGCGCGAGGTGTTCCGCTCCTCCAAGGTCGGAAACATCGCCGGTGTGCTCGTCAAGAGCGGCACCATCACGCGCAACGCGAAGGCCCGCATCATCCGCGAGGGTGTCGTGCTGGCCGATGGCCTGGCCATCGAGTCGCTGCGTCGTTTCAAGGATGACGTGACCGAGGTGAAGACCGACTTCGAGGCCGGTATCGGCCTCGGCAAGTACAACGACATCCAGATCGGTGACGAGATCGAGACGATCGAAATGATCGAGAAGCCCCGCGGCTGATCGCATACGCTGGATGCCGGGTGGTCCTTCTGGGCCACCCGGCATCTTGGTTCCGGAAGGGGAACAGAAATGGCCGGTTTCGAACGGCAGGCGCGCGTCGCGGATCGCATCCGCGTTGTGCTGTCAGAGCGCCTGCAGAAGGGGCTGCGCGATCCGCGCCTCGGCTTCGTGACGATCACCGACGTACGCGTCACGGGCGACCTGCAGATGGCGAGCGTGTTCTACACGGTCTACGGCACGGACGAGGAGCGCGAGGGCACCGCCGCCGCGCTCAAGGCCGCGACGGGCCTGCTGCGCAGCGAGGTGGGGCGACAGCTCAACACGCGCCTCACTCCGACGCTCGAGTTCATTCCCGATGGCCTCCCGGAGGAGGCCTCGCACCTCAGCGAGCTGCTGCGCGAGGCGCGCGAGCGCGACGCGCAGGTGCATTCCCTCGCCGAGAATGCTTCGTACGCGGGCGATGAGGATCCGTATAAGGACGACGACGAGGCGTAGCCGTTTGCCGAGCGCCTGACTTTTCGCCGAGGCCCTGACGATTCTTAAGATTTCGTCAGGGCCTCGGTGATTTCTCAGCGCGTCGGCAAACCCACCAGCTCGCCGTCGGGCTCGATCAGCCCGTCATTCTCGAGCGAGATCAGCGCGCGTTCCCGCTGCTCGGGGTCGTGCCAGTCGACGAGAAGGCCGGCGCGGGGGAGAGGATCCGGCGCCGCGTCGCGGAGCGCCTTCAGCAGGGCGCCGCGCGCCTGACGATCGCTGCCCTCGTACTTCGCCTGTTTGCGACGGGTGTCGGGCGTGACGGGGGATCCTGCCTGGACCCACGCGCACGACGCGCGGATCGGGCACGCACCGCACTTCGGCGACCGCGCGGTGCACACGACCTGCCCGAGCTCCATCATGGCGGCGTTCATGATCGCCGCATCCGTGCGTGAAGAGGGCAGGAGATCCGCCATGTGCTCGAGGTCGCGCCGGTGCGCCGGGCCGGGAAGCGCTTTCGCATCGATCGCGCGCGCGATCACCCGGCGCGTGTTCGTGTCCACGACCGGATGCCGATCGCCGTACGCGAAGACCGCGACGGCGCGCGCCGTGTAGTCGCCGATCCCGGTCAGCGCGAGCAGCTGGTCGACGTCGCGCGGAACGATGCCCTCGTGAACATCGCGGATCTCGGTGGCCGCGCGGTGCAGCCAAAGCGCACGGCGCGGATAGCCGAGGTTCGCCCAGCGAGTTACGGCCTCCGCGGGGGAGGCGTCGGCGAGATCTGTCGGCGTCGGCCAGCGTTCGAGCCAGGTCTCGAGCAGCGGGATCACGCGCGCGACGGGAGTCTGCTGCAGCATGAACTCGCTCACGAGGGTGCCCCACGCGCCGAATCCGGGCCGTCGCCAGGGCAGATCCCGCGCCGTGGCGCGATACCAGGGCACGAGAGCCTCGGACAGATCGTTCGCGCGCATCCTCACAGTCTACGGAGAGCGGATCGTGATGGAACGGTTGCCAAACCGGGCGCATTCGTAACCGTGCTGTGTCTTTTGGCGCGTAACGTCGAGGGTTGGAACGCGACACATCGAAACCCCCGGAGATATTTATGACGAACGTCGGAGCGCGCCGCATCGCGGCAGCGGCCGTTGCGCTCGTCATGGGGATCACGGCGTTCGCCGGGTGCTCGCGCACGGCCCCCACCGTCCCGGAGGAATCGTCGCCGTCGGCCTCGGTCGGGACATCGCCGTTCACGACCTCGCCGACGCCCACGCCGGAAGAGATCGAACCCGACGACCCGGCGGATCCGGACTCGTGGGTGATCACGGACAGCGGAATCGGCCCCGTGAACGTCGGAGACGACTTCCCCGACGTGCTCGACGAGATCAAACCGAGCGGCATCGGCACCCTCGACACATGCGACGGCGTCGCATACGGCGTGGCCGAGGACAACGCATACGACGTGATCGTGATCAAGGATCGGTTCAAGGGCACTGACGACGTCGTCGAGGTCAGCGTCGGCTGGATCGGCGACACCATGGGAGTCGGGCCGCGCACGGAAGAGGATCTCGGCCTCGGCTCGACGAAGGCACAGGTGCTCGGCGCATACGAGAAGGCGACCGAGCAGCCGTCCGACATCGCCGACAACTCCTACGTCGTCATCGACGACGAGACGAGCAAGCTCGTGTTCACATATCGCGATGGGTACGACGGGGCGGTCGCGGTCTCCACGCTCACCGGCAAACAGCCGTCGTACGAACCTTGCGCCTGACCGGCGTCAGAGCGCCGAGCGGGTCATCGGCACGTGCGGAATGCCGTCCTCGAGGAACTCGGGCCCGGTGACGACGAACCCGAAGCGCGCGTACCAGAACTCGAGGTGCGACTGCGCGTCGATCCGGATCGCGCGCCCCTCAGCCAGGCGCATCGCCTCGGCGAGGACCTGCGCGGCGTAGCCGGACCGGCGCGCGTCCCGACTCGTGACGACGCGGCCGATCCGCCGGTCGTCGCCCTCGGAGAGCAGACGAGCCGTCGCCAGCACCCTGCCGTCCTCCTCGATCCAGAGCTGCAGCGCCCCGTCCTCGACGTCTCGGCCGTCGAGATCGGGATAAGGGCACTCCTGCTCGACGACGAAGACGTCGGCGCGCAAGCGCAGGATTCCGTACAGCGTGACGGGGTCCAACTGGCCCAGCGGTGCGGACGAGACGGGGGGCTCGGAGGTTTCGGGCATCTGACCAGAATAAGGTGGCGAACATGGCGGAACCCGGGATCCTGCTCGTCGACAAGCCGTCGGGCATCACCAGTCATGACGTCGTCGCCCGAACGCGCCGCGCGCGCGGCACGCGCAAAGTCGGGCACGCGGGCACGCTCGACCCCATGGCGACCGGCCTGCTCGTCGTCGGCGTCGAGCACGCGACCCGGCTGCTGACCTTCATCGTCGGCCTCGACAAGACGTATCTCGCGACCATCAGGCTCGGTCAGACGACCACGACCGACGACGCGGACGGCGACATCGACGTGCGGGCGTCCGCGGAATCCGTCGCGGAGGCGACGGAAGAACGGATCCGCGACGGCGTCGCCGCGCTCACCGGCACGATCTCTCAGGTGCCGAGCGCGGTCTCTGCGATCAAGGTCGACGGGCGCCGCGCCTACGACCTCGTGCGCGCCGGGGAAGACGTCGAACTGAAGTCGCGCGAGGTCACCATCTCGCGGTTCGAGATCGTCTCGATCACGCGGGAGGCGGACCACATCGACGTCGACGTCGAGGTCGACTGCACGTCGGGCACCTACATCCGCGCGCTCGCGCGCGACCTCGGATCCGCGCTCGGCACGGGCGGGCACCTCACACGCCTGCGCCGCACCCGCATCGGGGAGTTCGCGGTCGACAGCGCGTTCTCCGTCGAGGATCTCGAGGACGCGTCGCTCGTCGCGCCCGCCGAGGTCGCGTCGCGCGTGCTCGGATCCCTCGACGTGAGCGCCGACGAGGCGCGCGACCTGCGGCACGGGAAGCGCATCGACGCGCCCGAGCGCTTCGATGGCCTGCGCGCGGCGATCGATCCGTCGGGCGCGCTGGTCGGCGTCGTCGAGCGACGCGGATCCGCGATGAAGAGCACCATGAACATGCCGCAGGTCGAACGATGATCCTGTGGTTCACGATCGCGCAGATCGCGGTCGCGGTGGTCGCGGGCGCGCTCTGCCTCGTGATCGGGCTCGCCGGACGCCGCCCGGGCGACGTATCGATCGGATCGATGGTCATCGTCCAGCTGCTGCTGATCGCGCAGGTCGTGGTGGCGATCGTGGCGCCGTTCGTCGGCAACGCGCCGACCGGGAGCCTGCTCGAGTTCTGGACCTATCTCGTCTCGGCCGCGGTGCTGCCGATCGCCGGCATCATCTGGGCGTTCGTCGATCGCGGCAAGTGGAGCGTCGTTGTGATGGGCGTTCTCGCGCTCGCCGTCGCCGTGATGACGTACCGCATGCACGTCATCTGGACGATGCCGCTCGCGTGACGCCATAAACTGTGACTGATATGACTGACACCCGCTCGTCGCGCCGCATCACCGGGATCGGCACGGTCCTGACATTCGTCTACGCCGTGATGGCGCTTGCCGCGACCGGTCGTTCGTTCGTGCAGATCGCCGGCCGCTTCGAGCAGGCGCCGGTGCCGTACCTGCTGAGCGCCGCCGCTGCGGTGGTCTACATCCTCGCGACGATCGCCCTGCTGCTCTCGCGCAGCCGCGGCTGGTACCGCACGGCGTGGTTCGCGGTGCTGTTCGAACTCGCCGGCGTCGTCATCGTGGGAACGCTGAGCATCGTGCTGCCCGACGTGTTCCACGCCGACGCGACTGTCTGGTCGAACTATGGCAGCGGCTACGTGTGGATCCCGCTCGTACTGCCGCTGTTCGGCATCTGGTACCTGGCTTCACAGCGGAAGAAGGAGATGCGATGATCGTCGTCGGCGACCCATCAGAGCTGCCGAGCGACTTCGGCGACACTGTCGTGGCCATCGGCAAGTTCGACGGCGTGCACGCGGGGCACCGCACGATCATCGACCACCTGCTGATCGATGCCGCCTCGTGCGACGCGCGCACCGTGGCCGTGACCTTCGACCGCAACCCGCTCGCGACGATCGCCCCCGAGCACTGCCCCGAGCCCGTCGTCGGCGTCGGCCAGAAGATCGACCTGCTCGCGGCGACGGGGCTCGATGCGACGCTCGTGCTCGAGTTCGATCAGCGCCTCGCGGCCGTTCCCGCGGAGGAGTTCGTGCGGCGCTACCTCGTCGACGGGCTGCGTGCGACGCGCGTGCTCGTGGGGGAAGACTTCCGGTTCGGGCAGGGCGGCAAGGGCAACCCCGACATGCTCGCCGAGATGGGCAAGGAGCACGGGTTCACGGTCGCGGTCATCGCCGACGTCGCGAGCGGCGACCAGGCGACGGGGCGGCGCGTGTCGTCCACGTGGATCCGCGAGCTTCTTGCCGAGGGCGACGTCGAGCGCGCGGCGAAGATCCTCGGCCATGCCCACGCGGTCCGCGGGCGCGTCGTGCGCGGGTTGCAGCGCGGGCGCGAACTGGGCTTTCCGACCGTGAACCTCGCGCCCGACCTCACGGGCTTCGTCCCGGCCGACGGCGTATATGCGGGGTGGGTGGCCGTCATGCCGCCCGATGGCGACCTCGCGATCGGGGCGCAGTTCCCCGCGGCGATCTCCGTGGGAACGAATCCGACGTTCGACGATGTGCCGGAGCGGGTCGTCGAGGCTCACGTTCTCGGGCGCTATGACCTCGATCTCTACGATCGCACGGTCGACGTGAGCTTCTCGTATCGGATCCGCGGAATGGTCGCGTTCGACGGCATGGAGCCGCTCAAGGCGCAGATGCAGAACGATGTCGAGACCGCGTGGTCGCTTCTCAGATCACGTCCACGCGCGATTCGCGGGTTGATGCCGTAGAATAGTGCTCGTTATCCGCGGGGGCGGGTGCGCAGGGCGATTCGCCCGCACCGGTTCGGTTCGCCACCACGACCCGCGACGCACGATCTCACGGCCGTTGGCCTCTCGTCAGCGGTGATTTGGCTCAGGAGGAGCATGCCGACTACGGCACCCGCGCGACAGCGCAAGAAGACCTCGTCCGCTCGACGCGATGATGGGGCGCCGATCATTCCGATCCTTGCGCGCAAAGTGCGTGAGATCGAGGCGAAGGCCCAGAAGAACAAGCTCGGACCGACGAACCGGGTGAAGTTCCAGGTCATCGCCTTCCTCGTGCGCGAAGAGCGCGCGCGCGTGAAGGCCGATACGGCGCTCAGCGACAGCTCGCGCGCCGAGCTGCTGAAGCGGCTCGACGGCGTGGCCACGATCCTCGCGAAGACCGCTGCCCGCGACACGTCGCTGATCCAGCTGCTCGAGGCCGACCAGGCGACGAGCCCGGTGGCGCGGCGCATGCGTCGTGATTGGCTGCTCGACGCGGGGGTGGATCTGCCGCCCGAGGAGCTCGTGATCGACGACGCCCCTCAGGTCGCGAGCGCGCCGATCGTGCCGGCCGTTGCGACGGAGCGCGCCGTGCGTCCCGTGCAGGTCGACGCACGGATCGAGTCGAACCCATTCCTCGCGCCCGATGCCACGCGCATCCACGACGCCGATCAGCCCCGTCGTCAGCTCGACAGCTGGGAGCTGATGGGGCCGCTGTACAAGGCGTTCGCGCAGGGCGCGGGCGGCGGATCCGCGACGATGCCGCTTCCCGAGCTTCCTGAGTTCGATCGCCTCTCGCCCAAGGGCCTCGAGGTCATGAAGCACCAGTCGCGCTTCCTCGAGTCGGTCCGCGAGGGCCATCGCCGGTTCCTCCTCGCCGATGAGCCGGGCCTCGGCAAGACGGCGCAGTCGGTGCTGGCGGCCTCGGTCGCCGGTGCGTACCCGCTGCTCGTCGTCGTCCCGAACGTCGTGAAGATGAACTGGGCGCGCGAGGTCGAGCGGTGGACGCCGCAGCGCCGCGCGAGCGTGATCATGGGCGACGGTAAGGACGTCGATGCCTTCGCCGACGTGTTCATCGTCAACTACGAGATCCTCGATCGCCACCTCGGTTGGCTGAGCGAGGTCGGCCTCAGGGGCATGGTCGTCGACGAGGCGCACTTCATCAAGAACCTGTCGTCGCAGCGCTCGCAGAACGTGCTGGCGCTCGCGCAGCGCGTGATCGAGACGGCGCCGGGCGGGGACCCCCTGCTCATGGCGCTGACGGGAACGCCGCTCATCAACGACGTCGAAGACTTCGACGCGATCTGGCGCTTCCTCGGGTGGACGGACGGCACCAAGCCCGGCCCCGAGCTGATGGAGCGCCTCGATGAGGCCGGTTTCACGCCGGCCGATAAGGGCTTCTACCCGGCCGCGCGCCAGGCAGTGATCGATCTGGGAATCGTTCGCCGTCGCAAGAAGGACGTTGCGAAGGATCTGCCGGACAAGCTCATCGCCGACATGCCGGTGCAGCTCGACGACGAGTTCGGCCGTTCGATCGCGCAGGCCGAGCGCGAGCTCGCGCGCCGCCTGGCCGACCGGTACCGCCGCATCATCGAGGCGCGCGGCGACCGCGGCCTCGCCGAAGGCGAGATCGATGAAGACATCGTGAACCTCGTGGCGAACGGTGAGCTGGAAGAGTCGCGCGCCGCCGGGACCGACGGCACGAATGTGTTCTCGATGGTCCGCCGCATCGGTCAGGGCAAGGCCCCGCTCGCTGCGGAGTATGCGGCTCAGCTGCAGCGCTCCGTCGGCAAGGTCGTGTTCTTCGCGAAGCACGTCGACGTCATGGATCAGGCCGAGCGCCAGTTCAAGGAGGACGGGATCAAGTCGGTCTCGATCCGCGGCGAGCAGTCGGCGACGGCGCGCCAGCAGGCGATCGACGCGTTCAACGACGATCCCGAGGTCGGCGTCGCCGTGTGTTCGCTCACGGCGGCCGGCGTCGGTGTGAACCTGCAGGCGGCGTCGAACGTCGTGCTCGCAGAGCTCAGCTGGACCGCTGCCGAGCAGACGCAGGCGATCGACCGCGTGCACCGCATCGGGCAGGACGAGCCGGTCACGGCGTGGCGCATCATCGCCGCGCACACGATCGACCAGAAGATCGCCGAGCTGATCGACAGCAAGGAGGGTCTCGCGGCGCGGGCCCTCGACGGCGCTCAGGTGCCGGATGGCGATGTCGAGTCGGTGCAGCTGTCGGCGCTCAAGTCGATTCTGCGGGACGCGCTCGGCGGGTAGACGGATCATGCTGCGGGGCTCGCTCTTGTGAGGCGGGCCCCGCAGCGTCGTTTCAGGCGATCTCGGCCGCGGTGGGCGGATTCGCGCCCCGTCGCGAGACGGTGATCGCCGCCGCGCGCTGCGCGTAGGATCCCGCGGCTTCGAGCTCGGCGGCGGTCACCGGCAGGCCGTGGGCGAGCAGGTGCGCGATCAGCGCGGCCATGTAGCTGTCTCCGGCGCCGATCGTGTCGGTGACCTCGGTGCGCGGCGCGCCGAGCGAGACCCGAGCATCGGGCGTCGCCAGCACGGATCCGTCGCCGCCCCGGGTGATGGCGACCACACGGGGTCCCATCGCGAGCAGGCGGTCGGCGGCGTCGTCGAGCGCGACACCGGGGGAGAGCCAGTCGGCATCCTCGTCGCTCAGCTTCACGACCTGCGACCGGCGTGCGAGCTCCTGAGCGCGCGCCCGCACCTCGTCGCGCGAGCCGATCAGCGAGGCTCGGATGTTCGGATCGAACGTGACGAGCGGCGCCTCGGGTCGGTCGAGCGCGCGCTCGAGCAGCCGCCTCGTTCCATCGCGGTAGGCGGAGAACGATCCGACGTGAACGTGTGTCCACTGGCGCTCGAGCCAGTCCGACGTCGGGCGCGGATCCCACGCGACGCGGAAGTCGTACGCCGCAGAGCCGTCGTCTGCGATCGTCGCGTGCGCGACGGAGGTGGATCCGTGCCGAGCCCCGATCTCAGTCACGTCGTCAGACGCGAGGCGGGCGGCGAGTACGGATCCGTCGTCGTCGTCGCCCATGTGCGCGAGTAAACCGGTGTTCACCCCGAGTCTCGACAGCCCGATCGCGACGTTGAAGGGACTGCCGCCGGGCGTGCGCGAGACGGATCCGTCCGGCAGCGCCACCTCGTCGATCAGGGCCTCGCCGATGACGAGGGAGGCGTGGGCGGTGTCGGTCATGGCGGTGATCCGTTCGTCGAAAGCGAGGGGATCCGTCAATCTAACCCGAATCGGCGACGCGCGCGGGGCGATCGCGATGCGGATGTCGGCGTCAGGCAATAGTCTCGGAGTATGAAGATCGGGATCCTCACGTCGGGCGGAGACTGCCCTGGACTGAACGCTGTCATTCGCGGAGCCGTGCTGAAGGGCTCGCGGAAGTACGGCATCGAATTCGTCGGCATTCGCGATGGGTGGCGCGGTCTCGTCGACGCCGACTTCTTCCCGCTGCAGCGCACCGAGGTGAAGGGCCTGTCGAAGGTCGGCGGCACGATCCTCGGCACCAGCCGCACGAACCCGTACGAGGGTGATCGCGGGGGCGCCGAGAACATCAAGAAGACGATGTACGGGCACAAGATCGACGGCATCATCGCGATCGGCGGCGAGGGCACACTGGCGGCGGCCAACCGTCTCTGGAACGACGGCGTTCCGGTGCTCGGCGTGCCGAAGACGATCGACAACGACCTTCGGGCCACCGACTACTCGTTCGGCTTCGACACCGCCGTCAACATCGCCACCGAGGCGATGGACCGCCTGCGCACGACGGGCGATTCGCACCAGCGGTGCATGGTCGCGGAGGTCATGGGTCGTCACGTCGGTTGGATCGCGCTGCATTCGGGCATGGCCGCGGGTGCGCACATCATCTGCATCCCCGAGGTGCCGCTGACGCTCGACGACATCTGCGAGCAGGTCGCCTCGGCCTCCGAGCGCGGGCGCGCGCCGCTCGTCGTCGTCGCCGAGGGCTTCAAGATCAAGGGCCAGGAAGAGGCATACTCCGACAAGGGGCTCGATGCCTTCAACCGCCCGCGCCTCGGCGGCATCAGCGAGGTCCTTGCTCCGCTGATCGAGAAGGCGACCGGCATCGAGACGCGCTCGACGGTGCTCGGCCACATTCAGCGCGGCGGATCCCCGTCCGCGTTCGACCGCGTCCTCGCCACCCGTCTCGGCCTGCACGCCGCTGACGGGGTCGTCGACGGAGCCTGGGGCGAGATGGTCGCCATGAAGGGCACGGACATCGAGCGCGTAACGTTCGAGGACGCGCTGGGCGAGCTCAACGAGGTCCCCTACGCCCGCTACGAAGAGGCCTCCGCCCTCTTCGGCTGACCCTGGGACGCGGCAGGGAGCTGAAAGGCGAGGCCCGCACCTTCTACTCTGAGATCCCCATCACGTCGAGGATCCAGGCGAGCTGGTAGGCGCGTTCGTGCCAGGAGTTGTAGCGGCCCGAGACGCCGCCGTGGCCGGCCACCATCTCGCACTTGAACAGCACGTCGGTGCCGACCTCGCGCAGGCGCGCCACCCACTTCGCGGGCTCGACGTAGAACACACGAGTGTCGTTGAGCGACGTCATCGCGAGGATCCGCGGGTACGTCGCGTTCTCGCGCACGTTCTCGTACGGCGAGTACGACGCCATCAGGTCGTAGAACGCCTCGTCGTGCAGCGGGTCGCCCCACTCCTCCCACTCGATCACGGTGAGGGGCAACGACGGATCGAGGATCGTCGTGAGAGCGTCGACGAACGGCACGTCCGCGAGGATGCCGCCGAACGCGTCCGGGGCGATGTTCGCGACCGCGCCCATCAGGAGGCCGCCCGCGGATCCGCCTTCCGCGACGATCTTGTCGGCCGTCGTGATGCCGTCCGAGACCAAGTGGCGCGCGACGTCGACGAAGTCGGTGAAGCTGTTGCGCTTGTGCTCGAGCTTGCCGTTCTCGTACCAGGCGCGGCCCATCTCGCCGCCGCCGCGCACGTGAGCGATCGCGTAGACGACGCCGCGGTCGAGCATCGACAGCCGCGCGATCGAGAAGTGGGCGTCGATCGAGTGCTCGTACGCCCCGTAGCCGTACAGGTGCACGGGCCGCACGGATTCGCCCGGCGCCCCGAACGAGCGCTTCCATACGAGCGAGACCGGGATCTGCGTGCCGTCGGCGGCGGGCGCCCACACGCGCTCCTGGCCGTACTCGTCGCGGTCGTACCCGCCGAGGATCTCCGCGCGCTTCAGCGCCGTCAGCTCGCCCGTCGCGACGTGATAATTGAACACCGTGCTGGGCGAGGTGAACGAGTCGTAGTTCAGCCGCACGACGGGCTGCGCCCATTCGGGATTGCCCGACGCTCCCGCCGTGAACAGCGGCTCGTCGAACGAGATCTCGCGCACGTCGTGACCCGGGTAGTGAAGGATCGCGATGCGCGCGATTCCGCCGGAGCGGTATTCGACGATCGCGAAGTCGCGCAGGCAGTCGGCGTCTTCGAGGCGCACGCCGGGGCGGTGCGGGATCACCGTCTCGGGCGCTGCGGCTGGGTCATCGACGGGCAGGCGCACGAGGGCGAAGTCCTCGGCGTCCTGGTTGTGCAGCACGTAGAACCAGTCGCGGCCGTCGACGACGGCGTGATCGACCGAGTACTCCACGCCGTCCTCGCGCGCGAACACCGAGTACGACTCGACCTCCTCGCCGGCGTAGAGCCGCTCGACATCGGCGGCGCGGAAGAGCGAGACGTCGCTCGTGGTGTTGGATCCGGAGACGATCATGAAGAACTCGTGGCTGCGGGTGAAGCCCGCGCCGACCCAGAACGCCTCGTCCGTCTCGTGGAACAGCATGACGTCGTTCTCGCGGCCGGGCTCGCCGACGCGGTGCAGCCACACCTGATCCGGACGCCACGCCTCGTCGACGGTCGAGTACAGGATGAACTGCCCGTCGGGCGTGAACGATGCGCCGGAGGAGATGTCCTCGAGCAGATCGGGCAGCACCTCGCCCGTGGCGATGTCGCGCACCCGCACCGAGTAGCGCTCGTCGCCCGCGAGATCGACGCCCCACAGCATGCGGGATCCGTCGAGCGTCACGCCGAACGCGCCGAGCGAGAAGAACTCGTTGCCGCCCGCCTCGATGTTCGCGTCGAGCAGGATCTCCTCGCCCGGCACGTCGTCGTCCGTGCTCAGCGTCGGCGGCGTCCAGTCGTCCGGATCCGTGATCGGCGCCCGGCACTGCACGCCGTACTCCTTGCCCGCGATGGAGCGGCCGTAGTACCACCAGTCACCGCGCCGCAGCGGCACGGAGAGGTCGGTCTCGCGCACTCGGCCCTTGATCTCGTTGAAGATCCGGTCGCGAAGCGGTTCGAGGTGAGCGAGCTGCTCGTCGGTGTGTGCGTTCTCGGCCTCGAGGTGCTCGATGACTTGGGGCGAGTCCTTGTCGCGCAGCCACTCGTACGGATCCGAGAACTCTCGACCGTGGTGGATTCGTACAGTCGGAACGCGCGGGGCAATCGGTGCAGTCACCATGTCCACGTTACCGTTGGTGGCATGAAGTTCGGTCAGCACGAACCCGCGCACCACACGCTCATCCACATCAGCGACACACACCTGTTGGCGGGCGATCGGCTGCTCGGCGGCGAGTACGACACCCGAGCGAATCTGCGTGCGATGCTCGACCGGATCCAGAGGGTCGAGGGGGCCAGCGCCCTCGTCATCACCGGCGACCTGACCGAGCTCGGCGAGCCAGACGCATACCGCGCGCTGAAGGACATGGTCGAGCCGGTCGCGGAGCGGATGGGGATCCCCATCATGTGGATCGCGGGCAACCACGACGAGCGCCCGGAGATGCGCCGCGACCTGCTGGGGGAGGACTACTCGCAGAAGGCGATCCGCCATGCATTCGACCTCGATGGCCTGCGACTCATCGCCCTCGACTCCACCGTCCCGGGCTGGCACCACGGACGCATCGACGACGAACAGCTCGACTGGCTGCGCGACAAGCTGAACAAGCCCGCGCCGCGCGGCACGATCCTCGCGCTGCACCACCCGCCGCTGCCGAGCCACGTGCCGATGTTCGACATCCTGGAACTGCAGAACCAAACGGCTTTCGCCGAGGCGATCGAAGGATCCGACGTGCGCGCGATCCTCGCGGGGCACCTGCACTACTCGATGAGCGGCAGCTTCGCGGGTGTCCCGACGTTCGTGGCCGCGGCGAGCTGCTACACGATGGACGTGGCCCGACCCTCGCGCCAGATCAATGGAATGGACGCGGGGCAGTCGTTCCATCTCGTGCACGTGTACGACGATCAGGTGACCAGTACGGTCGTGCCGGTCGCCGCCGCGGATCCCGCGGAGTTCTTCACCCCTGCGTGGTACCAGCGCCTGGAGGCGATGACGCCGGAAGAACGGCTCGACTTCTTCTCGCGCAAGCGCGCGTGACGGGCACCGGCGCGCGGGCCCGCGCGGCAGGAGATTCGACATTGAACGTCACCTATCCTGAGGGCATGGAACACATCGCGACGACGCGTACAGAATCCGATTCCCTGGGCTCGCGGGAGATCCCCGCCGATGCTTATTGGGGCATACACACCCTTCGAGCTCGAGAGAACTTCGACATCACGAAGCGCGAGATCTCGGTCTACTCCGAGCTCGTGACGGCCCTCGCCATGGTCAAACAGGCCGCGGCGCGCGCCAACAAGCAGGTCGGTGCGCTCGATGCCGACCGCGCCGACCTCATCGACCGGGCGAGCCAGCGGGTGATCGACGGTGAGTTCCACGACCAGTTCGCGGTCGGCGTGATCCAGGGCGGCGCCGGAACATCGACGAACATGTGCGCCAACGAGGTCATCACGAACGTTGCGCTCGAGATGGCGGGGCGCGAGAAGGGCGACTACGCCTACCTGTCGCCGACGGATCACACCAACCGATCGCAGTCGACGAACGACGTCTACCCGACGGCGCTGAAGATCGGGATCCTGCTCGCGCACGTCTCTCAGCTCGAGGAGCTCGACAAACTCAGCCAGGCGTTCAGCGCCAAGGGGCGCGAGTTCAACGACATCTTGAAGGTCGGGCGCACCCAACTGCAGGATGCGGTGCCGATGACGCTCGGGCAGGAGTTCCACGGCTTCGCGACGACGCTGCGCGAGGACCTCCAGCGGCTCACCGACAACTCCGTGCTGCTGCACGAGATCAACATGGGCGCGACGGCGATCGGCACGGGGATCAACGTGACGCCGGGCTACGGCGAGTCGGTGCGCCGCCACCTCTCGGAGATCTCGGGCCTGCCGCTGCGCACCGCGGGCGACCTCATCGAGGCCACGAGCGACACCGGCGCGTTCATGTCGTTCTCCAGCTCGATCAAGCGCTCGGCCATCAAACTGTCGAAGATCTGCAACGACCTGCGGCTGCTGTCGTCGGGGCCGCAGGCCGGGTTCGGCGAGATCAACCTGCCCGCGAAGCAGGCCGGATCTTCGATCATGCCGGCCAAGGTCAACCCCGTGATCCCCGAGGTCGTCAACCAGGTCGCGTTCGCGGTCGTCGGCAACGACATGACGGTGACGATGGCGGCCGAGGCCGGTCAGCTGCAGCTGAATGCGTTCGAGCCCGTCATCGGGCACGCGCTGTTCCAGTCGATCACCTGGATGCGCCAGGCGATGCGCACGCTGCGCGTGAACTGCGTCGACGGCATCACCGCGAACACCGAGCGCCTCGGAGCCATGGTCGGCCAGAGCGTCGGCGTCATCACGGCGCTGACGCCGTACATCGGCTATTCCTCGGCGGCGGCGCTCGCGAAGACGGCGCTGCTGACCGGCAAGGACGTCGCCGACCTCGTCGTCGAGGCGGGGCTGATGGATCGCGCGGAGGTCACGAAGCGGCTGCGCCCCGGCCGCCTGATCGGCCTCGAGCCGGCGACCACGGCGATCCCGATCATCGCCCCCGAAGACCTGCCGTAACCCCGCCTCTATCGTGTTCCGCTCGGCGCGGGAGCAGGGCGCTCAGAGCCGCACCAAGTGGGACACGGTACGGAGCTACTCCGTCGTGCGGCAGTGGGTGGTCAGCTCGCCGATGTGCTCGACGCCGACCGAGACGGTCGTGCCGTCGGCGAGCAGTACCTGCGGCGTGCGCGAGTACCCGGATCCGCCGGGGGAACCCGTCGAGATGAGCGTTCCCGGAAGCAGCGTGATGCCCCGCGACAGGTGCGAGATGAGCGTCGCGACCGAGCGGATCATCTGCGCCGTTGTCGCGTCCTGCAGCATCTCGTCGCCGATGCGGGTCCAGATCTTCAGCGCCTGCGGGTCGGGGATCTCGTCGGCCGTCACGACGTACGGGCCCACGGGGGTGAAGCCGTCGAGCGACTTGCAGCGGCACCACTGCGCCTCGGAGTACTGGATGTTGCGCGCGGAGATGTCGTTGACGACGGTGTATCCGAACACGTGGTCGAGGGCGTCCTCGACCGAGACGTCCCTCGCGGCGCGGCCGATGATCACGCCGAGCTCGGCCTCGTAGTCGACCGACTCGGTCTGCGCGCGCGACCACGTGGTGGTGCCCTCGTGTGCCGCCAGCGAGTTCGGCCAGAGCGTGAAGACGGTCGGGGTGTCGTCGCTCTTGAGGCTGAGCTCGCCCGCGTGCGCCGAGTAGTTCAGCCCGACCGCCATGATCGACGGGGGAGCGAGCACGGCGGGCCCGAACGCGACGTCCTCGACGCGAATCCGCTCGGCGCTCTGCGCGGCGCGCTCGACGCTGCGCAGCAGGTCATCGCCGCCCGCGATCAGCTGCTCGAGCGTCGACGGTCCTCCCGCCACGAGCGACGAAACGGCGACGACGCCGTCGTCGGTCACGTGTGCGAGCACGGGAGAGTCTGAATCAGGAAGCACGACGTGGGCGAAACGCATGGATCCAGCCTATCGGCGGCGCTGATCGCAGAGGGTGTCGCTTCCCCATAGAATTCGAGCCGATGGCCTATTTCGATGCGGGATCCGACGGGCGCGCTTTCTCCAGCCGGCGTCGGCGGGCGGGTGCGCTCATCTCTGATGCGCCGGTCGGCGAGCCGCACCTCCCGGTCGCGCCGCCGCGCCTGCTGCGTCAGGGGCGCACGGTGTGGCCGTGGGTGTGGCTCCTCGTCGGCATCTTCGCCCTCGCAACGCTCGGGTTCTTCGTCACCGTCTACGGCGCGGTCGCGCCGGTGCTCGCCTCGATCCTCGCGTTCGTCCCTTTCGGCGGCGTGGTGATGGGGCTGATGTGGCTCGATCGGTGGGAGCCCGAACCGAAGGGCCTGATGCTCGTCGCCGCGGCGTGGGGAGCGTTCGTCGCCGTGATCGTCACGATCATCATCGGCGATTTCGTGTGGCGCTCGTTCCCCATCGTGCGAGACATCGAGTGGTTCAGCGGGGTCGTGCAGGCGCCGATCGTCGAAGAGACGCTCAAGTGCGCCGGGATCCTCGTGGTGCTCGCGATGGCGCGCCGCGCTCTCGACGGGGCGCTCGACGGCATCATCTACGGCGGACTCATCGGCGCAGGCTTCGCGCTCGGCGAGAACGTGAAGTACTTCATCGAGGCGCTCGCCGAAGGCGGCGTTGGCGGGCTCACCGCCGTGTTCTTCATCCGTGCCGTGCTCTCGCCGTTCGCCCACATCATGTTCACGGCGGCGTGCGGCTTCGCCGTCGGGCTCGCGGTGCGCCGCGCGAGGCCTGTGTGGCTGCCCTGGTTCCTCGGCCTGCTCGTCGCGATCGCGCTGCACGCGTTCTGGAACGCGTCGGCGCAGTTCGCGGGGTTCTACCTGCCGTACGTTCTGCTGCAGGTGCCCTTGTTCGTCGTGTTCCTGATCGTCGCGATCCGGATCCGGAGCGAGGAGCTGCAGATCCGGCGCGAACGGCTGCAGGACTACGTGCATGCCGGGTGGTTCACCTCTCACGAGGCCGACATGCTCTCCACCTCGCACGGGCGCAGGGCGGGCCTTCTGTGGGCTCGTTCGCTGCCGGGGGACCGCCGCCCCATTATGGAGCAGTTCATCTTCGACGGCGCTCGCCTCGCATGGGCGCGCCAGCGCGCCCTGACCGGCAAGGATCCGGGAGCGGCCGCCGACGAACGGGCGCTGCTGCAGCGCATGATGCTCACGCGGGCCGAGCTGTTGGCACCGATCGGCACATAACCTTTCGATCGCGGGCTCTTGACACGCGTCGGCGGATGGGCGATGGTATTGGGCATAGACCAGCACCTGACAGGTTCTCCGGCCTTGCCGAGACCCAGGTGCTGGTTCTTTTGTGGGGCGGGTTTCGCCCATAGCGCATTCGGTTCACCTTCAGCGGGCGTTCGGTGAAGATAGAGGCATGACTGCAGATCGCACGAAGCCCGAGTTCGACGCACCCGAGGGGCCGGCCCCCGATCAGCTGGAGATCCAGGACATCATCGTCGGTGATGGATCCGAAGCGAAGCCCGGCGCCACCGTCACGATCCACTACGCCGGCGTCGAGTACGACACCGGCGAGGAGTTCGACTCGTCGTGGAGCCGCGGCGAGGCCGCGCAGTTCCCGCTCGGCATGCTCATCAAGGGCTGGCAGGAGGGGATCCCCGGCATGAAGGTCGGCGGTCGCCGCAAGCTGACCATCCCGCCGGCACTGGCATACGGCCCCGCGGGGTCCGGCCACTTCCTCGGCGGCAAGACCCTCATCTTCATCATCGATCTGATCGACGCGTAAGACGCGAGGCGCAAAGGCGGGGATCCTCACGGGTCCCCGCCTTTTGCATGCGTGGAGTGTTCGCGCGCGTTCGTAGGGTAAACTTCTGAGGTTGCCGTCCAACGGCCGCGGATAAAGAGAGCTCGCGCATCAGGCGCAGGGCACCGCGCAACAAGCAGAGAGGGGATCAATTTCTATGGCACTTGAAGCAGCAGTCAAGAAGTCGATCATCGAAGAGTACGCGACGCACCCCGGTGACACCGGATCCCCCGAGGTGCAGGTTGCGATGCTGTCGCGTCGCATCCTCGACCTGACGGAGCACCTCAAGGAGCACAAGCACGACCACCACTCGCGTCGTGGCCTGTTCCTGCTCGTCGGTCAGCGCCGCCGTCTGCTCGGCTATCTCCAGCGCGTCGACATCGCACGCTACCGTGCGCTGATCGCGCGCCTGGGCCTTCGTCGCTAACGACGAACCAGTAGCAGCAGAAGCAGAGCGCCCAGCGTTCAATCGACTTCTCGAAAACCCGTCTCACGGTGTGAGGCGGGTTTTCGCGTTCCTGGGAATAGTTCAGCGGCGAGCGCGTTTCATCTTGTATATTCAGCTGCATGGAAAGTAGGGGAGACACGATGAGCGACACCACCACCTCGCAGGCGATGCAGTTCGGGCTGATGAGCGTGAGCGACGTCACGCAGAACCCGGTCACGGGCGAGACGCCGAGCGAAGCCCAGCGCATCCGCGACGCTGTCACGATCGCGAAGCACGCGGAGGACGCGGGGCTCGATGTGTTCGCGATCGGCGAGCACCACAACCCGCCGTTCTTCTCGTCGTCGCCCACTACGACGCTGGCTTACATCGCGGCGCAGACCGAGCGGCTCATCGTCTCGACCTCGACGACGCTCATCACGACGAACGACCCCGTGAAGATCGCGGAAGACTACGCGATGCTGCAGCACCTGTCAGGCGGCCGCATGGACCTCATGATGGGCCGCGGCAACACTGGTCCGGTCTACCCGTGGTTCGGCAAGGACATCCGCCAGGGCCTTCCCCTCGCGATCGAGAACTACCAGCTGCTGCACCGCCTGTGGCGGGAGGACGTCGTCGACTTCGACGGGAAGTTCCGCACGGCGCTGAACGGGTTCACCTCGACCCCGCGCCCCCTCGATGATGTGCCGCCGTTCGTGTGGCACGGTTCCATCCGCACGCCCGAGATCGCGGAGCAGGCCGCGTACTACGGAGACGGCTTCTTCGCGAACAACATCTTCTGGCCGAGGGAGCACTACCAGCGGCTCATCGCGCTGTATCGTCAGCGCTTCGCGCACTACGGCCACGGCGCCCCCGAACAGGCGATCGTCGGCCTCGGCGGTCAGGCGTTCATGGCGAAGAACTCGCAGGATGCGGTCGACCAGTTCCGCCCGTACTTCAACGCGGCTCCGGTCTACGGCAACGGCCCCGCGATGGAGGACTTCACCGAGATGACGCCGCTCACCGTCGGATCCCCGCAGCAGGTGATCGACCGCTATGCGGCCATGCGCGACACCTTCGGCGACTATCAGCGCCAGCTGTTCCTCATGGACCACGCCGGCCTGCCGCTCAAGATCGTTCTCGAGCAGATCGACTTCCTCGGCGAAGAGGTCGTGCCCGTGCTGCGCCGCGAGCTGCAGAAGAACCGGCCGGCGAATGTGCCCGATGGTCCGACGCACGCGGCGCTCGTCACCGCCAAGTACGGCGACGCCGCACCGCGTCAGCCGCGGCCGAACGCGAATCGCGGCGACAACGTCACCGGCGGATCCCCGTACCAAGACAGCGAGAGCGCATTCGGAAAGGCGGCAGACCGATGACCAGGAAGATCGCGGTCGTCTCCGCGGGGCTATCCGACCCGTCGTCGACGCGCATGCTCGCCGACAGGATCGTGCAGGCGGTGTTCACCGAGCTCGACGCGCGCGGCGAGGAGCGGGAGGCGCGTGTGTTCGAGCTGCGCGACGTCGCCCACGACATCACGAACAACCTCCTGACGGGCTTCGCCCCGAAGGCGCTCGCCGACGTCAACGCGTATGTGACGGGCGCCGACGCGCTGATCGCCGTCACGCCGATCTTCTCGACGAGCTACTCGGGCCTGTTCAAGAGCTGGCTCGACGCGCTCGACCGCGATGCGCTCGACGGCACGCCCGTGCTGCTCGGGGCGACGGCGGGCACGGCGCGCCACTCGCTCGCGATCGACTACGCGATGCGCCCGCTGTTCACGTATCTGCATGCCGAGCCGATCTCGACCGGCGTGTTCGCGGCCAGCTCCGACTGGGGCGCGGAGGCCGACCAGGTCGCGCCGCTCGCGAAGCGCATCGATCGCGCCGCGCGCGAGCTGGCCGATCGCCTGACGCGATCCGCGCCGACCGAGCGGCCCGACCCGTACGACCCCGCGGCCTACCTCGGCGGCGGATCCTTCGAGGACCTCTTGACGGATCTCCCGCAGCGCGGCTGAGGCCCGGCTCAGACCCCGAACGCGCGCAGCACCCGGGGAAGGGACGCCTCCCAGCACGGCACGTCGTGACCGCCTGCGAACTCCTCGTAGTCCAGGCGGTCCGCGCGCGTGCGCACGACATCCCGCATGCGCCGGACGGGATCGAGGAGCACCCATTCGTCGCTTCCGACCGAGAGATGCACGTTCCGCAGCCGCGCCGCGGACGACGCCAGTGCCGTCGTGAGCCACTCCGGATCGTGCCCGCTCTTCGCGTTCGGCCACCAGAACGACGGCGACTGGCAGATCGAGGTGCCGAAGACCTCGGGGGCGACGCACTGCGCGTAGAGCGCGGAGAGGCCGCCGAGCGAGGATCCCTGGATCGCCGTGCGCTCCGGATGCGCCGGGATCTCGATGGGCGCATCGGCGAGCAGCGCACGGAGGTCGTCCACGAGCGCCGGGTTGCAGGTCAGGTCCGCGTCGCGCTCGGCGAGGGATCCGTGACCGAGGAGCAGCACGGCCGTGTCCGCGGCCAGATGCGCGCGGGCCCAGGCCGCGAACTCGGCCTCGCCATCGGCGAGACGCCGGTCGCCGTCGAGCATGACGATCACGCCCCCGGCGCGCGCGATGCCGTGCGGGAGGTACCACACGGCTTCCCGGACGCCGCCGGAGGCCGACGGGATCCGGGCGGGAAAGATGTGGCAGGCCTCGTCGGAGGAGGCGCGCTCCGGGAGCGGCGGCGCGTCGGGGCCGGATGCGACGGACGCCCCGCGGAACTGTTCGCGCGCGAGCGGGTCGGGCCGAGAACGGATCACGAGCTCGTACCAGGCGGTCACGCGGTCGTGGCGCGCGGGGTCCGTGACGCCGAGCGCCCGCGCGCGCCGCTCGGCGAGCGCGGGGGACGGCTCCGCGGGCGAGCCGTCGTCGACCGCGAGCGCGTAGGTCCCGCGCCAATCCGAGCGGATCCGCAGCGTGAGCGCGAACAGGTCGGTTCCCGGAAGGCGCTCGAACATCACGTCGTCCATCGTCGTGTCGTCCGTGAGCTTGCCGGCCACGAGCGCGACGCGTTCCGCCTCGCCGCGATGGGCCCACGTGTACTCCCGCACGGATCCCGTGCCCTCCACGAGCGGCGTTCCGTCGCGGACGATGCGCTCCCAGAACTCCTCGGCGGACGAGGGGTCATCGCGGACGGCCTCGACGGCGGGAGACGAGCCGCGCTCCACGCCGACCCGGCGCGGGGTGTGCGGCGGCGTCGTCAGTGCGCGTCGGTCCGCGGAATCGGGGCGCGCGGCGAAGGCGGCGTCGATCACGTCGTGGTTCTCCCGGTCGATGAAGTGAGGGTAGGCTTACCTCGTCCCATCGTACGTGCTCCGAAAGGCCACCATGACTCTGCCCCGCGCTCACCGATCCCGTCGCACCCTGCTCGCCGCGGCCGTCCTCAGCGCCGGTGCGCTCGCGCTCGCCGGCTGCGGCGCATCCGACGAACCGGACGCGTCCGCGAGCGACGCGCCCGCGGAGGAGTCGGGCTCAGACAGCTCGGGCGACTGGCCCCGCACCTTCGAGAACGCCGACGGCACGACGACCGAGATCGCGGAGCAGCCCGAGAACATCCTGTCGACGACGGTGAGCACCACCGGCACGCTCCTGGCGATCGACGCGCCGGTGACCGTGACGGCGACCGACGCGAACGGCGATTTCTTCCCGCAGTGGGCCGACGCGGCCGATGCCGCGGGCGTCGAGAAGGCGTGGCCGGCCGGAGCCCCCGACATCGAGGCCGCGATCGCTGCGGCGCCCGACCTCATCGTCGTCGCGATGACGGGCCAGGACGCGATGGCCGACGCCGTCGCCGACCTGCAGGACATCGCCCCGACCATCGTCATCGACTACGGCGAGGGCACCTGGGAGGAGCTCGCGCTCGAGCTCGGCGAGGCGACCGGTCTCGAGACCGAGGCGCAGTCGGCGATCGACGAGTTCGACGCGCTCGTCACCGAGACCGCCGAGAAGATCACCGTTCCGGAGGGCGAGGCGAATATCGTCTCGTACAACGGCCCGGGCGGCTCGAACCCGATCGGCCACGCCGACGGCCCGCACGGCTCGATCCTGCAGGCGCTCGGCTTCACGATCGAGGAGCCCGACGCCGACTGGCACACGCAGCCCGAGCCCCGCGCCGACTTCGTCTTCGCCGACTACGAGCACCTCACCGAGCTCACGGCCGACACGACGTTCGTCCTGTCGGCCGACGACCAGGCGGCCGAGGAGGGCTTCGGATCCGACGAGGTGCTCGCGAACGTTCCGTCCGTCGCGAACGGCCAGGTGTACGGCCTCGGCGCGAACTCGTTCCGCGTCGACAAGTTCAGCGCCACCGAGATCGTCGAGCACATCGCGGACGTCTTCGCGGAGTAGCGAGAAGTGACGAACGTCGCGACCGCCGCGCCCCGCACGGGGCGCGGCGGTCGTCGTGCGGTGGGGGCCGCGATCATGGTCGCGGCGATCGTCGGGGTGGGCTTCGTGAGCGTCGGCGTCGGCGTCGTCACCATCCCGGTCCGCGACACGTGGGAGTCGTTCGTCGCGTACGACCCCGGCAGCACGGCGCACCTGCTCGCGCAGGTGCAGCGCGTCCCGCGCACGATCCTCGCCGTGCTCGTCGGCGCCTGCCTCGGGCTCGCGGGCGCGGTCATGCAGGCGCTCACGCGCAATCCGCTCGCCGAGCCGGGCATCCTCGGGGTCAACGGCGGTGCCGCGTGCGCGATCGCGTGCGGCATCGCGTTCTTCGGGATCACGGATGTGCAGGGGTACATGTGGCTCGGGCTGATCGGTGCCGCGGTCGCGGGCGCCGTCGTCTTCCTGCTCGGCGGCGCCCGGCGCGGCACGAACCCGGTGCGTCTCGTGCTCGCGGGGTCGGCGGTCACGGCGGTGCTCCTGGCGCTGTCGCAGACCGTGCTGCTGAACGCCACGAGCGACGTCTACGACCGTTACCGCGCGTGGATGATCGGCTCGCTGTCCGGCCGCGACTACGCCGTGCTCGGCGCCGTCGCGATCCTCGGCGTCGTCGGCATCCTCGTCGCTTCGAGCCTCGCGCGGGTGCTCGACTCGGCCGTGCTCGGCGAGGACGCCGCGAAGGCACTCGGCGCGAATCCCGCGCGGGTGTGGGCCACCGCCGGGATCGCGGTCGTGCTGCTCTCGGGGGCGGCCACCGCGGCGGCGGGGCCGATCGTCTTCCTGGGGCTCGCCGCCCCGCACCTCGCCCGCCTGATCGTGGGGGTGAGTCATCGCTGGGTGCTGCCGTACTCCGCCCTGATCGGCGCGCTGCTCATCCTCGTCGCCGACACGCTGGGGCGGGTCGTCTCACCCAGTCACGAGATCGGCGTCGGCATCATGATCGCGATCATCGGGGGCCCGTTCTTCGTATGGATCGTGCGCAGCAGGAAGATCCACGCCCTATGACCGCCCTTCGCCCGCCCACCGGACGCCTGATCCGGATCGGGCGCATCGCCCTCGTGATCCATCCCCGCGCGGTGGTCGTGACCGCGGTACTGATCCTCGTCGCGCTCGCCGCCGCCGTCGTGGCGATGGCGACGGGCACGCTGGCGCTCACCCCGGGCGAGGTGCTGCGTGCGCTCGGGGGAACGGGCGAGGATGCCGCCGTGAAGGTCGTACAGACCGTGCGCCTGCCGCGCATGCTCACCGCGATCCTCGCAGGCGCCGCGCTCGGCGTCTCGGGCGCGGTCTTCCAATCCGTCTCGCGAAACGCGCTCGGCAGCCCCGAGATCATCGGCTTCACGACCGGGGCCGCGACCGGTGCGATCATGCAGATCGTGCTGTACGACGCCGGCGGGGTGCGGATCGCGATCGGCGCTCTTGCGGGCGGCGTCCTGACGGCGCTCGTGGTCTATCTGCTCTCCGTGCGCGGTCGCGTGAGCGGCGGGTACCAGCTCATCCTCACCGGGATCGGCGTGGGGGCGATCCTGCAGGCCGTCAACGAGTTCCTGCTCGCCTATGGCGGGCTCGACCAGGCGATCCAGGCGAACGTCTGGCTCGCGGGCTCGCTCTACTTGAGGGGATGGGTGCACGTTGTCACGGCGGGCGCCGCGTGCGCGTTGCTGGTTCCGCTCATCGCGGTGCTCGCGCGGCGCGCGAGCCTGATGGAGATGGGCGACGACATCGCCCGCCAGCTCGGCGTGCGCACCGAGCGCACGCGCGTGAGCCTCATCTTCGCCGCCGTGCTGCTGGCGGCCGCTGCCACCGCGGCGTGCGGGCCGATCGCGTTCGTCGCCCTCGCCGCGCCCCAGCTCGTGAGGCGCCTCACGGGATCCCAGAGCCTGCCAGTCGTCGGCGCGGCGGCGATGGGGGCGTGCCTGCTCGTCGTGTCCGACATCGTGTCGCAACTGCTGCCGATCGACGCCAACGTACCGATAGGCCGCGTCACGGGCATCATCGGCGGCTGCTATCTGATCTGGCTGCTCACCAGGAAGGATCGGGTGCGCGTATGACCGCCCTCGAAGCACAGAACCTCACGCTCTCCTACGATGCCCGCACGATCTCGCGCGGCCTCGACGTGCGGATCCCCGACGGCCGGGTCACGGTCATCGTCGGCCCCAACGGGTGCGGGAAGTCGACGCTGCTGCGCGCGCTCTCGCGACTGATCACGCCGCGGGAGGGCACCGTGCTCCTCGATGGCGCCGACGTGCGCCGCATGCACGGCAAGCAGTTCGCCCGCCGCCTCGCGCTGCTGCCGCAGAGCTCCCAGGCGCCGGCGGGCATCACCGTGGGAGATCTTGTGGCCCGCGGTCGTTTCCCCCACCAGAGGATGCTGCAGCAGTGGTCCGCCGATGACCAACGGGCCGTCGACCGCGCGATGTCTGCGACGCACATCGCGGAGCTCTCGGGCCGGAGCGTGGAGGAGCTCTCCGGCGGCCAGCGCCAGCGGGTGTGGGTGGCGATGCTGCTGGCCCAGGACGCCCCCGTGATGCTCCTGGACGAGCCCACCACGTTCCTCGACGTCGCGCACCAGCTCGACATCCTCGATCTCGTCCGGCGCCTGAACCGCGAGGAGGGGCGAACCCTCGTCGTCGTGCTGCACGACCTGAATCAGGCGGCGCGTTTCGCCGACCACCTCATCGTGATGAAGGACGGCGAGGTTGCGTCGCACGGCAGCCCGGGCGAGATCCTCACGGAGGAGCTGCTCTCCGACGTGTTCGCGCTCGAGGCCCGGGTGATCGACGACCCGGTGTTCGGCACGCCGCTCGTGGTGCCGATCGCGAGCCGGGCGCGCACATGACCACGGCGGTGGTCGGGCTCTCGCTCTCGCCGACGTGGTGGCGGGGCGGGGCCTGGCGCGAGATCGGCAGCCGCATCGAGGACCTCGCGTCGGGCGAAGCGCTCGTGGACGCCGCGCGCCTCGCCGACAGCGCGGGCGTGCACTTCGCGTTCAAGCCCGACTCCCTCGAGCTCGATGCGTCCGTGCTCACCGAATGGCCGGGACAGACCGGCCCCGATCCGCTCGTCCTGATGTCGGCGATCGCGCGCGAGACGCGCCGGATCGGACTCGTGCCGACATACTCGACCACGTTCGCCGAGCCGTATCTCGTCGCCCGCGAGCTGCAGACCCTCGATCAGCTCTCGGCCGGCAGGGCGGGCTGGAACGCGGTGACCTCCCTCGGCGGCAGCCGGAACATGTCGGGCGAGCAGCCGTCGGCCGACGAACGTTACGGGCGCGCCCGCGAGGTCATCGAGACCGTGCGGCGGCTGCACGCCAGCTATCCGGCGCGGGCGGTGCTCGCGGATCGGGAGGGCGCGTACGCGGACGCGTCGCTGATCGCCGAGATCGAGCGGACCGAACGGTTCGACGTTCGGGGCCCGCTCACGGTGCCCGCCGTCCGCGACGAACCGCTGCCGCTGCTGCACGCCGGCGGATCCCCGGCCTCGCTCACCCTCGCCGCGCGCCATGCGGACGCCGTCTTCGCGATGACGGAGAGCGCGTCCGCGGGGGAGGAGCTCCGGCGAGGCCTCGCGGCACTCGCCGGCGAGCGCGCGACCCCGCGAGTGCTCCCCGGCGTCGTGCTCTGCCTGGGCGCGACCCGCGACCGGGCATGGGAACGCTTCGAGGCGGCGGGCGGTGGCGGAGGCGCCCGTCACTGGACGATCGTCGGCACGCCCGCCGATGCGTCGCAGCAGATCCTCGGCCGGATCCGCGCGGGTGCCGCCGACGGCATCATCGCGTTGCCGTACGGATCCTGGGAGGCCGTCGAGCTGTTCACGGGCGAGGTGATGCCGGAGCTCCTGCGCTCGGAGGTGTTCGCCCCTCCTCGGCCCGACCTGCGCGAGATCCTGCGTCGACGGTGAGCGAATGTTTCGGCATGTGACGGACGGGCCAGGGCGGCAGATCGCTCAGCGGCTACGGTGACGACGCACCGCCCTACGAGAGGACAACGATGACGTCGCGCCGTATTCAGTTCCACGCTTTCGACACGAGCTGCATCATGCACCAGTCGCCGGGCCTGTGGGCGAGACCGGGCGACCAATCGACGCGGTACAAGGACCTCGACTACTGGGTCGATCTCGCGAAGCTGCTCGAGGACGCGAAGTTCGACGGCCTCTTCATCGCGGACGTGCTGGGTGTGTACGACACGTATCAAGGGTCGGCCGACGCGTCGATCCGTCGGGCAATGCAGGTGCCCGTGCATGATCCGGTGATTCCGGTCTCCGCGATGGCGGCCGCGACGACGAAGCTCGCCTTCGGCATCACCGTGTCCGCGACGTACGAGCAGCCCTATGCGCTGGCGCGTCGTTTCTCGACGCTCGACCACCTCACGAAGGGGCGCATCGCGTGGAACATCGTGACGAGCTACCTCGACGGTGCGGCGCGAAACCTCGGCATGGACCGGCAGATGTCTCACGACGAACGGTACGACCTCGCTCAGGAGGTCGTCGACGTCTGTTACAAGCTCTGGGAAGGATCCTGGGAGGACGACGCGGTCGTCGAGGACCGGGAGAACCAGATCTACGCTGATCCCGCCAAGGTCCATCCCATCGAGCACACGGGGACGTACTTCTCCGTTCCCGGTATCCATCTGGCGGAGCCGTCGCCGCAGCGCACACCGGTGATCTGGCAGGCGGGGACGTCGACGAAGGGGCGCGCGTTCGCCGCCAGGAACGCGGAGTCGGTGTTCACCGTCGCCCCGACACCCGAGATCCTGCGAGGCTACGTCGACGACATCAGGCGCGTCGCGTCGGAGGCGGGCCGCGACCCGCGCAGCGTGAAGGTGTGCACGGAGGTCTGCATCGTCACGGCGGCCACCGACGCGGAGGCGCAGGAGAAGTACGAGGAGATGCTCACGTGGACCGACTACGAGGGAGCGCTCGCCTTCTACGCCGGGATCACGGGGATCGACCTCTCGCAGCTCGACCCGCACGAGCCGCTCGAGTACGTCGACACCGACTCCGCGAGATTTGCCCTCGAGATCTTCTCGAAGGCGGATCCGTCCCGCACCTGGACGGCCGATGAGGTCGCGAAGTTCGTCGGGATCGGCGCGATGGGGCCCGTCATCGTCGGCGGGCCGCAGACGGTTTCCGATGAGCTCGAGCGGTGGGCGGACGAAGCCGACATCGACGGCTTCAACATCGCCTATGCGGTGACGCCGGGAACGTTCGAGGACTTCATCGAGTTCGTGGTGCCCGAGCTCCAGGCGCGCGGCCGCTATTGGACGGACTACGACGAGTCGACGACCGCTCGCGAGCGGTTGTACGGCGCGGGCCAGCGCCGCGTGCGCGACGACCACCCCGCGGCCAAGTACCGTCGCTGAGGCCGCTCCGGCACGAATGCTCCGAAAATGACTGTTGCGGCTCTAAAACTCGCGATCTAGAGCCGCAACAGTCATTTTCAGGCGTCAGCCGCTCTTGCGGCGGAACTGGCGCTGGGTGTGGGCCTGGTGCTTCTCGTGGATCGCGGAATCGCCGTCGAGGTGGGCCTCGCCCTCGCGATGCTGCGCGTTCTTCTTCTCCAGCGCCTCGCGGAACTTCCGTTTCATGGCGTCGGACGGGGTGACGTCCTCATCTGATGCGCTCATGGCGTCAGCCTAGTCCGCCCGGGGCGCGAGTTCATCGGGTGCGGCGCGCCGTCATCGCGCGCGCCGCGGTGAACGGGGGGAGAACTCTCACGGCGCACTCCGTGAACAGGCGGCGAAACGGCACGACGCGGTCGCTCCTCGGGGGCATCCTGAAGGCATGCGCGTCGCGATCGTGACAGAGAGCTTTCTTCCGCACATGAACGGTGTCACCGGATCCGTTCTGCAGGTGTCGTCTCATCTGCGGGACCTGGGCCACGAGGTGCTCGTCATCGCACCGAAGGCGCCGGGGCAGCCGGCCGACGTGGTCGGCATCCCGATCCCCGAGACGACGCTGCTCGCCTCGGTCGCGCTGCCGACGTATCCGGACGTGCGCGTCGCGCTCGCCCCCGTCGCGCAGCTGAAGCGGATCCTCACGGCGTTCGATCCCGACGTCGTGCACCTCGCCTCTCCCGCCGTGCTCGGCTGGCAGGGCGTGGTCGCGGCGGACGCGCTCGGCCTGCCCACCGTCGCGATCTATCAGACGGACGTCATCGCGTACACGGCGAAGTACGGCGTGCGTGGCATCGCGGCGCTCGCGGAGTCCCACGTCGCCAGGCTGCACCGCCGCGCCACGATGTCGCTCGTGCCCTCGAGCGCGGCCGAGCGTCAGCTCGACGCGCTCGGCATCGACCGCATGTGGCGCTGGGGGCGCGGCGTCGACGCCGACCGCTTCTCCCCGGAGCGACGCTCGGAGGCATGGCGCAACGAGGTCGCCCCGGGCGAACGGATCATCGGGTACGTCGGCCGCCTCGCGCCCGAGAAGCAGGTCGAGGACCTGCGCGCGCTGAACGACATCCCGGGCGCGCGGCTCGTGATCGTCGGGGACGGACCGGAGCGCCAGCGCCTCGAGCGCGATCTGCCGGGCGCGGTTTTCACCGGTTTCCTCGGCGGCGACGACCTCGGCCGCGCCGTCGCGAGCTTCGACGTGTTCGTGCATCCGGGGGAGGCCGAGACGTTCTGCCAGACCGTGCAGGAGGCCCTCGCGAGCGGCGTTCCCGTCGTGGCGACGGGATCCGGCGGGCCCGTCGACCTTGTGCGCAGCTCGATCGACGGCTGGCTGTACGCGCCGGGCGATCTGGACGACATGCGCGCCCGCGTGCTCGATCTGCTCGGCGACGACGCGAAGCGCGGATCCTTCGGCACCGCCGCACGCGAGAGCGTCACGCCGCGAACCTGGCGCGCGCTCACGGAGCAGCTCGTGGCGCACTACGTCGAGGCGGAGCGACTGCGCCGGTTCGACGACGGTCTCGTGGTCCGCTCGCTGACGCGCCCGATCGCGCCCGCGATCCCGGACGCGGCCCCGCGCTGGCGACGGTTCGTCGCGCTCGGCGACTCGCTGACGGAGGGGCTCTGCGACACCTCGCGCATGCTCGACGGCCAGTACCGAGGCTGGGCCGACCGCCTCGCGACGATGCTCGCCGAGAGTGCGGGCGAGGACTTCCTCTACGCGAACCTCGCCGTGCGCAGTCGCAGGGTGCGCGACCTCACCTACGTGCAGATCCCCGATGCGCTTGATCTGCGACCGGATCTCACGGCGATCTTCATGGGATCCAACGACCTGATCAGCCACGGCGCGGACCCCGTGCGGCTCGCGCGCGAGCTGGAGAGCGGGGTGCGGCGACTGCGGGAGGCCGGATCCGATGTGCTGCTCGTGACACCGTTCCTGCCGCGGCGGCGGGCCGCCCGCGTGTTCGCGCGGCGCTTCGCCCGCTTCGCCCATGAGCTGCGCCGCATCGCGCGGGAGACGGGCTGCTACCTGGTCGACGCCGAGGCGCTGCCGGAGCTGAGCGAGCTCGAGATGTTCTCGGCCGACAGGGTGCACCTCGCGAGCCGCGGCCACCGGCTGCTGTCCTACCGCGCGGCCGACGTGCTGGGTGTGCCGGACGCCGCCCACCTCGGCGACCTCGACGATGCGTTCCACACCGAGGGGGAGGATCCTCGCCGACCGTGGCTGACGACGCACGCGATCCCGTGGGTCTGGCGACGCCTCCACGGGCGCACCGCCGGCGACGGGATCCTCGCCAAGCACAGCGACTACGTCGTGATTCCGCGCGGTCGCCTCGACGGCGAGCCGGCGGACGCCTGACGGATCAAGTCCGCGCGAACAGCGAGAACACGGCGCCGACGGCGCGCAGCACCTGGCCGATCGCCGAGAGCACCTGCAGAATCGCCATGAGGCCCTCGAGCGTCGACCCGAGCACGCGCATGTTCTGTGAGAACTCCACGGTGCCGCCGAGGTGCTCGAGCTCGCGCTGCCACTCGCGCTCCTGGCGGAACAGGACGGCGTACGGCAGGAGGCGCTCGATGAGCACGAAGCGGTCGAGCTCCGACTGCGCGACGGGGTCGCCGGCCGTCGGTGCGGGGCGCAGGCCGAGGGCCTGACCTCCCGGCGTGAGGGCGCCGGCCGGGGTGCGCAGCGCGCCCTGCGGCGATTGCAGCACTCGCATGCGGTCCTGCTCGGCGAGGCGCATGTAGTCGCGCAGACCCGAGAGGCGCACGCGCAGCGCGTGCCCCTCGGGGGTGAAGCGCATGATCGGCGGCGGGGCGAGCGCGAGCACCCAGAACATCGCCGCAATGCCGACGAGCGCGCCGAGCGCGCCCCAGGTGACGCCGTTGAGGACGGCGCCGAGCGCGAACAGCAGGGTCGCGATGGTCGAGACCAGGAACAACAGCGACAGCAGGTAGAGGTGCACGCTGCCGGAGAAGCGGCGCGCGAGGCCGGCCGTCTTCGCGCGAGTGCGCGCGCGGTCGAGGTGCTCGGCGAGACTGCGCTGCTGGAATCCGCGGAAGGCCCCGCGGCCGCGCAGGAAGGTGATGTCGGGTGCGTCCTCGATGCGCGTGACGCTGATGCCGATCTCGCGCAGGGCCGCCAGATACCGGCGGGTCCGGCGCTTGTTCATCTTCCGAGGGCGCAGCGCCTGCAGGAAGAAGTGATCGTCGGCCGACAGGCCGGTGCCCGGCAGGGCCTCGATCGCGACGGGACCGTGCGTGCCGCGCGGGGCGAGCACGCGGATCTTGCCCGCGACGGCGAGCTGCATGATCACCGCGGTCACGACGCGGCGATCGGCCCGCACCGCGAGGCCGTGCGTGATGATATCGCCGGGCGGCGGCAGGAACTCGATCACGGGCGCCTTCGGCATGTGCCGAGCGATCGGGTGCGCGATCGCGATGATGACGAGGGAGATCACCGCAGCGATCGCGCCGATCGCGAACAGAATGAAGAAGGACTCGACGTCAGACATTGTTTTTACGCTAGCCGATGACGAAGGATCCTCGAGCTGAGTATCATGACGTTCACCCGTCGAAGGAGTCGCGCATGACCGTTCGCCCGTACGATCCCTCCGACCTCGATGACCTCGTCGAGGTGTGCATCGGCACGGCCGACAACGGCTCAGACGCCACCGGCCTGCTGGACGACGACCTGCTCTGGGCCGAGCTGTACCTGCTGCCGTACCTCGAGCGCCACCCGGATCTCGCGTTCGTGGTCGAGGACGATGGCGGGCGCGCGCACGGCTACATCGTCGCGACGGACGACACCGATGCGTTCGAGGCATGGTTCCGCGACGAGTGGTGGCCGCCGAGGCGGGCCGCGTACGCCGCATCCCGCGATCAGAACCAGGCGGATCTCGTGGCCTCGGCCGACAGCCGCGCCCCCGGGGTCTGGGCGCACGAGGGGACGCATCCCGCGCACCTGCACATCGACCTGCTGCCGGACGCGCAGGGGAAGGGATGGGGAACGACCCTCATCTCGTACCTCGCGGTCGCGCTCGGCCATCGCGGCGTTCCGGGCGTGCACGCGGTCGCGTCGGCCGAGAACGTCGGCGCCGCGGCGTTCTACCCGAAGGCGGGCTTCGAGGAGCTGACGGCGCCCCAGGGCTCCCGGGCGTTCGGCCTCGACCTCCAGCGCGACCCCGCCTCAGCCTGACGCCGACTGCTCTGAGAACCGGGTGGGTTCTCCGGGCGCCGCGCCGATTGACCCGTTCCCGTGACGCGAACGTACGCTCCTGCTCGTACGAGGATCCGTTTGCGTCACGGGAGCGGGTTCAGCCGGTTATTCCTGCGGGAACGACAGCTTCAGCTCGTCCGAGGCGAACTCGCCCGTCGTCTCGCCGGCCATCTGGAGGCCGGAACCGCCGGACATGCTGATCACGACGCCGCCCGACACGCTGACGGTCACGTCAGTCGTCTCGATCGGTACGGAGACCGACGTCGAGCGGTTGCCTTCGGCATGACGATTCTTGTCCTCGTCGTGCACTTTGTCCTGGGTGACGTCATCGCCGACCTTGATCGCGAGGGCCGCGTCGAATCGGTCGATGCGCCCCGAGATGATGGAGTGCTCGGCCGTGACCTCGTACTTCCAATCCACGACGAGCCACGCTTGGTCGGGCTCGGCCCACCCGTCCTCCGCCGTCCAGGCCGACAGCGTCGCCGAGTCGACCTGGAACGAGTACGCAGTCGTCACATCCTCGTCGGGGCCGGTGGTCGACTTCGTCGGGAAGCGATCACTCTCGATCGGAAACTCGTGGTGCGGTTCCTGGCGGGGCGTGGAGAGGTAGTAGGCGGCGGCGACGTCGTCATCGGCGCGCTCGCCGGTGAGCACGTCGACCTGCTGCTCGTGTCCCTCCGACGAGACGATGAGCTGGGTCGTGCCGTCTTCGGCCGCCGAGACGAGGATCCGGTGATCCTGCTCTCCGTCGAGGGTGTACAGGTGCTCCTGGGCGCCGCCGACCTCGATCGACAGGTCGGAGGTCGGCGCGTCGCTGTCGGGGAACTCCTCGTTCGGCGCAAATGACACATCCACGACGCGGAGAGCCTCGCCCTCTGGGGCGCCGTAACCGCCGTCGACGGTACCGAGGCCGAGATCCTCGCCTTTCACTGTGGAGACCTCCTGCACGGAGTTGATGGTCAGCGTGCCGTTCGGCACCACGACCTGGTCGTTCTCCGGACGGAGGTTCGCGGTCGAGGTGACGTTCTTGGAGATGTCGTCGTACACGAAACCCGGTTCGACGGACTCGCCGCCGGCCGCGGCCTCTTCGGTCGGCGCAGGCGTCGCCGACATCTCCTCGGAAGCGCCGCCCGCGCCGGTCTGGAACGTGGCGGCGTCATTCGCGGATCCGCACCCGGCGAGCGCGAGCATGGACAGCGCGGCGAGGCCGGCGCCCGAGCGGATGAACAGGGTGCGGGTGGTCGTTGAGGTCATGATCTCTTCCTCCGATGCGTGGATGGTTCGTATGTATGTCGCGCTCCGCGACGGAAAGGTTGCAACGGATCCGAAAAAGTTCTCACTCGACGACGCGCACGGTGCGGCGCGCCTCGAGCTCCGTGCCGTCACCGGCCAGCGAGCGCAGCACGATCTCGCCCGTTCCCGCGCTCGTCGGCGTCACGGTGACCTCCGCCTGGTCGGCGACGAACTGGTGACTCGGCAGCGCCCACGACCACGAGTCCACGCCGTCGACCGACGCCGTGAATACAGCCTCCTCGCCGACCGAGATCTCCGTGGGGCCGGAGATGCTGATCGACGCGCCGGACGCCGCAGACGGCAGGGCAGGATCGTGTCCGATCCACAGCCCGATGACGAGCCCGCAGACGAGCGCGACCAACGCGGCGGATCCCGCAAGGATCCGGCGCCGCTTCGTCGACCGTGCGGGGGGAGCGGGCTGGGGCGCCACGGGGGCGGGCTCGGGCGGCGCAAGCGCGGCCTCCACCTCGCGAAGCCACGTGCCCGCGTCCGGCTGGCGCCGCGCGGGCCGATTCGCCTGCCCGCGCGCGAGCACCCGGGTGAGCTCCGCCGGGAGCGTGGCTCCTTCCGCGGCCCAGCTCATGAGCGCCGAGATCGCCCAGATGTCGGCACGCGTGTCGACGGTCCCGGGCGCATTCTGCTCGGGAGGCCGGAATCCGCTCGTGCCTCCCGCGACGGTGAGGCCCGAGTTCAGCGCGAGATCCTTGCACATTCCGAGGTCAGAGATGAGCAGCCGCTCGTCGTCTCGCACGAGGTGGGATCCGAGCCCCGTTTCCTCGCCCGACGACGCGCGCGAGGCGAGCAGCAGGTTGCCGGGGCTGAGGTCGCGGTGCACGATCCGCGCGCGATGCACGTCGGCGATGCCTGCGGCGAGCGGACGCGCCAGGGCGAGCAGGTCGTGGCGCTCGGCACGCCATCCGCCGGCGCGCAGGGCCTCGACGCGCACGCGGAGGGATCCGCCGTCGGCGTGCTCGAGCACGAGGTAGGGCTGCTGCCGGTCGGACTCGCCGATGTCGTAGACCGCGGGAACGCCGTGCCCGCCGACCCGCCGGAGCGCCCGCCCCTCCGCGATGAACCGCTCGCGGATCTCGGGGTTCAGACTGTGGTTCTCGGCGAGGATCTTGATTGCCACCGTGTCGCCCAGGCGTTCGTCGACGGCGCGGTGGACCGACGAGAACGAGCCCGCGCCGATCGTCTCCTCGATCAGGTAATGGGAAAGGCGCGACGTCACGAATGGTCCTCGTCTTCTGTCAGCATGCCGGCGACCATCGCCCGACCGCGGCTGATCTGAGATTTCACGGTGCCGAGGCTCAATTCGAGCCGCTCGGCAACCTCCGCATACGAGAGCCCGTGCACGTCGCGCAAAACGACGGGGACGCGGTAGAGGTCGGGCAGATCCGCCAGTGCCTGTTGCACGGTCGCACGCGTAGCGATCATCGAGCTCATCCGCGCCGAGGGAAGCAGTTCTTCATTCAGCGGCGACGTCTCGCGCTGGCGGCGAAGATGGTCCGCGACGCGACGTCTGACGATCGGATGCACCCAGCTGGTGAACCTGCCGCCGCCCCGATACGAGGCGATCGACTGCACGACCGATATCAGCGTGTCCTGGGCGACGTCGTCGATGGCGTCACGGTCGAGCAGCATGGATCCGGCGAAGCGGTGCACGACTCGCGACGCGTCGAGGGTCTCCACGAGGGCGTCGAGCGCCGCGCGGCTGCCAGCCGCACGCTCGGCGAGGGCCTCGAGCGCCATGTCGGGCTCGCCCGACTCGACGAGCGCGGCGGCCGCACGCGAGGCTGCGCGGGCATCGGAGTCGTCGAGGGCGCGAACGAGCTCGTCGCGCCGCGTGGTCCCCATGGCCGGAAGTCTATCCAGGACCCGTTGCACCCCGCACTGATAGGCTCAGCGGTAATAACTTCACATCAATATGGAGCAGGCACGCAGGAGCTGGTCTCTAGAAGTGATCTCCCGGAATATTCCGGTGGATTTCTCCTGGTGGCCAGCAGGTATCTCCTCTCCTGCTCTTGACGCACGCTCGCTCTGCCGAGCATGACAGAAAGAGAGAGACCTCTTGGAAGGTCCTGAAATCACCGCAGCCGAAACCGTTCTCGACAACGGCCGCTTCGGTACACGCACGATTCGTTTCGAGACGGGCCGCCTGGCCCAGCAGTCGCAGGGCGCGGTCGCCGCGTACCTCGACGACGAGACGATGCTCCTCTCGGCCACGAGCGCCGGAAAGCACCCCCGCGAGGGCTTCGACTTCTTCCCGCTGACGGTCGATGTCGAAGAGCGCTCGTACGCCGCGGGCAAGATCCCCGGTTCGTTCTTCCGCCGCGAGGGTCGCCCGTCGACCGACGCCATCCTCGTCTGCCGCCTGATCGACCGGCCGCTGCGCCCCTCCTTCCGGAGCGGCCTGCGCAACGAGGTCCAGATCGTCGTCACGGTGCTCTCGATCGCGCCGGGCGAGTTCTACGACGCCCTCGCGATCAACGCCGCCAGCGCGTCGACGCAGATCTCCGGCCTGCCCTTCTCCGGCCCGATCGCCGGCGTGCGCCTCGCGCTCGTTCCGGGTCTCGGTCAGCACGAAGACCAGTGGGTCGCGTTCCCGAACGTGGAGCAGCTCGACCAGGCCGTCTTCGACCTGATGGTCGCGGGACGCGTGCTCGACAACGGCGAGGTCGCGATCATGATGGTCGAGGCCGAGGCCACGGAGGGTTCCTGGAACCTCATCCGCGGCGGTGCCGTGAAGCCGAACGAAGAGATCGTCGCCGGCGGTCTCGAGGCCGCGAAGCCCTTCATCAAGCAGCTCGTTGCGGCGCAGGCCGAGATGGCCGCGTCCTCGACGCGCGCCCCGCTCGAGTTCCCCGTCTTCCCGCCCTACGGCGACGAGGTCTTCCAGGCCGTTCGCGACTCGGCCCTCGACGAGCTCAAGAAGATCTACCAGATCGCCGACAAGGTCGAGCGCCAGACTGCCGATGACGCGCTCAAGGATCGCGTCAAGGGCGAGGTCGCCGCGAAGGTCGAGGCGGGCGAGCTGCCGGCCTCCGCCAACGGCGAGGTCTCGGGTGCCTACAAGTCGGTCACCAAGGAGGTCGTGCGCGGCCGCATCCTCACCGAGGGCGCGCGCATCGACGGCCGCGGTCTGGCCGACATCCGTCCGCTCGACGCGGAGGTCCAGGTCATCCCGCGCGTGCACGGTTCGGCCATCTTCCAGCGCGGCGAGACCCAGATCATGGGTGTCACCACGCTGAACATGCTCAAGATGGAGCAGCAGATCGACTCGCTCTCGCCGGTCACGTCGAAGCGCTACATGCACCACTACAACTTCCCGCCCTACTCGACCGGTGAGACCGGCCGCGTGGGCAGCCCGAAGCGTCGCGAGATCGGTCACGGCTTCCTCGCCGAGCGCGCGCTCGTGCCGGTGCTGCCGTCGCGCGAGGAGTTCCCCTACGCGATCCGCCAGGTGTCTGAGGCCCTCAGCTCCAACGGTTCGACGTCAATGGGCTCGGTCTGCGCCTCGACCCTGTCGCTGCTCAACGCCGGTGTGCCGCTGCGCGCGCCCGTCGCGGGCATCGCCATGGGCCTCGTGTCCGAAGATGTCGATGGGCAGACGCGCTACGCGGCCCTCACCGACATCCTGGGCGCCGAGGACGCGCTCGGCGACATGGACTTCAAGGTCGCCGGTACCAGCGAGTTCGTCACGGCTCTGCAGCTCGACACGAAGCTCGACGGCATCCCGTCCGAGGTTCTGGCCGGCGCGCTGACCCAGGCGAAGGACGCGCGTCTGCGCATCCTCGACGTCCTGAACTCGGCGATCGACGCTCCCGACGAGATGGCGCCGACCGCGCCGCGCGTCATCAGCGTGCAGATCCCCGTCGACAAGATCGGCGAGCTGATCGGCCCGAAGGGCAAGACGATCAACGGCATCCAGGACGAGACCGGAGCCACGATCTCGATCGAGGACAACGGCACCGTCTACATCGGTGCGACCGACGGCCCGACGGCTGATGCCGCCCGCGCCCAGGTCAACGCGATCGCGAACCCGACCAACCCCGAGGTGGGCGAGCAGTACCTCGGTACGGCCGTGAACATCGCGAAGTTCGGCGTGTTCGTCTCGCTCCTCCCGGGCAAGGACGGACTGCTGCACGTCACCGAGCTGCGCAAGCTCAACGGCGGCAACCGCGTCGAGAACATCGAAGATGTGATCTCGATCGGCCAGAAGGTGCTCGTCAAGATCTCCAAGGTCGATGACCGCGGCAAGCTCTCGCTCGAGCTCGTCCAGGAGCAGGGCGAGACGACGGAAGCTGCCGAAGAGGCCTGATTCTCGTCGTTCGCACGAAGCGCCCGCCGATCCCGTTCTCGGGGCCGGCGGGCGCTTCGCATAGGAAGCCCGAGCCCACCGGCCTCGGGTCACGGTAAGGTTGTCCAGGGCGCAGTATGTCAGATTCCTCCGCGCCCGGAATGACCTCGACGAAGCGGGCTGCTGTGACGCATTACCTATATCTCGTACGCCACGGTGAGCATCAGGACGCGGAGCATGGGCTGGAAGACGGCCCGTTGTCTCCGCGCGGTGTGCGCCAGGCGGCGCTGCTCGCCGACCGCCTCTCCGGACTGCCGTTCGATGCCGTCTGGCACTCGCCGCTCGTGCGGGCCACCGAGACGGCGCGGATCCTCGCGGACCGCATGCCGGCGATCGACCCGCAGCCCAACGCGCTGCTGTTCGACTGCGTGCCCACGGGCATGACGGAGGACACCCCGACGGTGTTCGAGCCGTTCTTCGGCAGCTTCAGCGACGACGACTTCGAGGCCGGCAAGGCTCAGATGGCCGACGCGATCAACGAGTTCCTCGTGCGCAAGCCAGGCGACGTGCACGAGCTGCTCATCACGCACAACTTCGTGATCTCGTGGTTCGTGCGCGAGATCATGGGGGCGGACGAGTGGCGGTGGCTCACTCTCAATCAGGCGCACTGCGGCCTGACGGTGCTCGCCCAGAAGAAGGGCCGCCCGTGGAGCCTCGTGAGCCACAACGACATCGCCCACCTTCCGTACGAACTGCGCACCGGACTCCCCGAGGTTCCCCCGGTCTAAGATTTAGAGCATGACTCTCGTGGCACTGGCCGGCGGCACCGGAAAGCTCGGCAGGATCATCCGCTCGGTCATCGAGGCAGAGCCCGGGTACGAGCTGTCGGCCGTTCTGACGTCGGCGAGCGAGCTGACCGAGCTCGATGGCGCCGACCTCGTGGTCGATGCCACGAACTACGAGGCGAGCGAACGGATCCTCGCCGCCGCGCTCGAGCGCGGCGCGAACGTGCTCGTCGGCACGAGCGGGTGGTCGGCCGATCGCATCGAACGGATCCGCCCCGCCGTCGAGCGCGCCGGAACGGGCGTCGTGTTCGTCCCGAATTTCTCGCTCGGATCGGTCATCGGATCCGCGATCGCGGCGACCGCGTCGCGCTTCTTCGACTCCGCCGAGATCATCGAGGCGCACCGCGACACGAAGGTCGACTCGCCGAGCGGCACGGCTGTGCGCACGGCCGAGCTGATCGGCGCCGCCCGCGAGACGCCGGTGAGCGCGCCGAACGCCGACCAGCCAGCGCGCGGCACACTCGTCGCGGGAGTGCCGGTGCACTCGCTCCGCCGCCCGGGAGTGATCGCGCAGCAGCAGACGATCATGTCCGGGCCGGGGGAGTCGCTCACGATCCTGCACGACACGTCCGACTCCGCGTCGGCATACGCGCCGGGCATCCGCGTCGCGCTCGCCGGTGCCGCCTCGGCCTCGGGCGTCACGGTCGGCCTGGAGCACTTCCTCGACCTGGGCCTCGGCGCCTGATGGCAACACGCATCGGCGTCGTCGTCATGGCGCTGGCGTTCGCGCTGTATATTTGGCTGCTCGGCGGACTGGCGATCTCCTTCATCCGGGTCGGGGTCGACAAGGGCGAGCCCGTCGCGCTCATCATGGGCATCGCGCTGGTCATCTTCCCGTTCATCGGCGCCTGGGCGCTCGGACGCGAACTGTGGTTCGGCTGGCGCGGAGAGCAGCTCGCGAAGCGCCTCGGCGCCGAAGGCCTCCTCCCGGACGAGGAGGTCGAGCTGCGACCGTCGGGACGCGTGCTCCAGAGCGATGCCGATGCGCTCTTCCCGGCGTACAAGTCGGCGGTCGAGGAGGCGCCCGAGGACTGGCGGGCGTGGTTCCGCCTCGGGGTCGTCTACGACGCCGCCGGCGACCGCAAGCGTGCGCGGTCGGCGACCCGCGAGGCTATCCGTCTGGAGCGCCGAGGGATCAGCTGACGGCGATGGAAAAAGCCCCCACGGCGCCGAGCGCGGTGGGGGCTTTTCGACGCGTTACGCCAGCGTGGCCTCGATCGTGATGTCGACGCCCGCGAGCGCCTGCGAGACCGGGCAGCCGGCCTTCGCGCCGTTCGCGATCTCGTCGAACTTCTCGGCCGAGATGCCGGGGATCGACGCAGACACATTGAGGTGGCTGCCGGTGATGCCCGTGCCGGGCACGAACGTGACCGACGCGGTTGTGCGCACGTTCTCGGGGGTGAACCCGGCCTGCCCGAGCTCGTTGGACAGCGCCATGTTGAAGCACGACGAGTGCGCGGCGGCGATGAGCTCCTCGGGCGTCGTTGTCGGCTCGCCGCCCTCGCTGCGCGCCTTCCAGTTGATGGGGAACGTGCCGATGCCGCTCGCGGCGGTGACGGATCCGGAGCCCTCGGGCAGGCTTCCCGACCAGGTGGATGTGGCTTCGCTGGTGACAGACATGGTGACTCCTCGACGGGGTTGAGATGTGCGGGTCTCGGCCAGCCTATCGACCATCGGGCGTCAGCGGACCGTGTTCAGCCGATGGCCATCCGCGATCACGACGGCGGGCGACCACTCGTCCGTGAGGATCAGCACGTCGGCGCGCGATCCGGCACGGAGCGACCCGAGATCGGGGCGCCCCACGGCCCGCGCGGGCGTGGCCGTGAGCGCGGTCACCGCTGCCACCGGATCCGCGCCGGCGTGCTCGATCGCCTGCCGGAGCGCGACGTCCTGCGTGAGCACGGATCCCGCGAGCGTCGACGTCCCGGCTAGCCGCGCGGATCCGTCGGCGACCACGACGTCGAGGCCGCCGAGCGCGTATGCACCCTCGGCGCACCCGGTGGCCGACATGGCGTCGGTGACGAGCGCGAGGCGCCCCGGCGCCATCCTGAAGGCCGCGCCCGCGACGGAGGGGTGCACGTGGATGCCATCGAGGATCAGCTCGAGCACGGCGCCCGCATCGACGGCCGCGATGATGGGGCCCGGCGCACGGTGCCCGATCCCGCGCATCGCGTTGAAGGCGTGGGTCAGGATGCTCGCGCCGCGGTCGAACGCGGCCCGAGCCTCGTCGTAACCCGCATCGGTGTGGCCGACGGCGACCGCGACGCCCGCGTCCTGCAGCATCGTCTGGCAGGCGGCGGATCCCTCGCGCTCGGGCGCCAGCGTGACCATGCGCAGCGCGCCGTCACCGGCCGCCAGCAGGCGGTCGACGTCCGACGGTTCCGGGTCGCGAAGGGCCGCGGGGTCGTGCGCGCCGCGGCGGGCGTCGGCGAGATACGGTCCCTCGAGGTGCGCGCCGAGGACGAGCGGATCCGCGCGCGTCGCCGCGGCGATCCGCGCGAGGCCGCGCTCGAGGCGATCGATGGGCGCGGACACGAGGCTGAGCAGCTGCCTGGTCGTGCCGTGCGAACGGTGGAACGCGAGGGCGGGCTCGAGATCGGCCTCGTCGTCGAATGAGACCCCGGCACCGCCGTGGTTGTGCAGGTCGACGAAGCCCGGGGTCACGACGGCGCCCGCCGCGTCGATCACGCGGTCGGCGCCCGGCGCGGGGCCTGATCCCGAATCGGCGATCAGGCCGTTCGCGAGCAGCAGCCATCCCGGGCGCCGGCCGTCGTGATCGATGAGATCCGCATCCTCGATGAGGATCTTCTCGGTCATAGGCTCTGCCACGCCGGCTTGTTGGCGTAGGCCGTGCGGTAGTAGGCGGCGTGCTCGAGCTTCGCGGCGGCGGCCTCGTCCACCAGGACGGTCACGCTCGGGTGCAGCTGGATCAGCGACGCGGGAACCGAGCTCGACACGGGACCCTCGAGCGCCGACCGGATCGCGTTCGCCTTCGACGGGCCGAACGCCAGCAGAATCAGGTGCCCGGCGTCGCGGATCGTGCCGAGGCCCTGGGTCACGCAGTGGATCGGCACGTCGTCGATCGAGTCGAAGAACCGGGCGTTGTCGCGGCGGGTCTGCGTGGCGAGGGTCTTCACTCGGGTTCGGCTCGCGAGGCTCGACCCGGGCTCGTTGAAGCCGATGTGGCCGTCGGTGCCGATGCCGAGGATCTGCACGTCGACGCCGCCGGCCTCGCGGATCAGCGCCTCGTAGCGGGGCCCCGCGGTCTCGAGCCGTGCAGGATCCGAATCGGGCACGTGGAGGTTCGCCGAATCGAATCCGGTCACCTCGCAGAACTCGCGCTCGAGGACGGCGCGGTAGCCCTCCGGATGGCCGTCGGGCAGCCCGACGTACTCGTCGAGCGCGAACGCCGTCGCACCCGCAAGATCCGTGCCGCGCTCGGCGAGCGCGCGATACGTCGCGAGGGGAGTGGATCCGGTGGCGACGCCGAGGACGGGACGCTCCGATTCCGCGAGCCGGCGCTCGATGCTCTCAGCCGCGAGCCGGCCCGCATCGGCAGGGGTGGATACGATGACGACTTCTGCCACGATTGCTCCTTCGCTGTCAGCTGACAGGATCCAACCTAGTCGTCGATGCGATTCTCGTAGAGTGGGAACATGGCCGTTGCGATTCGAACACCGTACGAAGACCTGCTCCGCGATGTGATGGAGAACGGCTCGCACAAGTCCGATCGCACGGGCACCGGCACGACGAGCGTGTTCGGCCGCCAGCTCAGGTTCGACCTGTCGGAGGGCTTCCCGCTCGTCACGACGAAGCGCGTGCACTTCAAGTCGGTCGCGCTCGAGCTTCTGTGGTTCCTCCGCGGTGATTCCAACGTGCGCTGGCTGCAGCAGCGCGGGGTGAAGATCTGGGACGAGTGGGCCGACGACAATGGTGACCTCGGCCCCGTGTACGGCGTGCAGTGGCGGTCCTGGCCGACCCCCGACGGCGGCCACATCGATCAGATCCAGAAGGTGATGGATCAGATCATGCAGACTCCCGATTCGCGTCGGATGATCGTGTCGGCGTGGAACCCCGCGGAGATCGAAGACATGGCGCTTCCGCCGTGCCACGCGATGTTCCAGTTCTACGTCGCCGACGGCAAGCTCAGCTGCCAGCTCTACCAGCGCAGTGCCGACCTCTTCCTCGGCGTGCCCTTCAACATCGCCAGTTACGCCATGCTCACCATGATGATGGCGCAGCAGGCGGGTCTCGAACCGGGCGAGTTCGTGTGGACGGGCGGCGACTGTCACATCTACGACAACCACCGCGAGCAGGTCACGGAGCAGCTCACGCGGGACCCGTACCCGTACCCGACGCTCGCGATGCGCCGCGCCGACAGCATCTTCGACTACGCCTTCGCGGACTTCGACCTCGTCGGCTACGAGCACCACCCCGCGATCCGCGGCGCCGTCGCGGTCTGACCCGTGGTGCTCCGGGCGATCTGGGCCGAGGCCCGCGGCGGGATCCTCGGTGATAACGGCGGCATGCCGTGGCACGTGCCCGAAGACCTCGCGTACTTCAAGCGCGTGACGGCCGGATCCGCCGTGATCATGGGGCGCCGCACGTGGGAGTCGTTCCCCGAGCGGTTCCGTCCGCTGCCCGATCGGCGCAACATCGTCGTCACCCGCGATCCGTCCTTCCGCGCGCCGGGCGGCGAGATCGCGGGATCCCTCGACGAGGCGATCCGCATGGCGGTCGAGGACGCCTGGGTGATCGGCGGCGGGCAGATCTATGCGCAGGCGATGGATCGCCTCGCGGGGATCTCCGTCACCGAGATCGACCTGGACGTATCCGGCGACACCCGCGCGCCGCAGATCGGGCCCGAATGGATCCGCTCCTCGAGCGACCCGGAGACCGGGTGGCATACGAGCCGAACGGGAACGCGATATCGCTTCGTCGGATACGAGCATTCAGCCGCGCGCGCTAGCCTAGAGCAATGACGCAACCCGCTAACCCGTTCGGTCAGGTTCTCGTCGCCCTCGTCACGCCGATGACGGCCGACGGCGAAGTCGACTGGGACGCGACGGAGAAGCTCATGGACGAGGTCATCGTCGGCGGCGCCGACGGCATCGTCGTCACGGGCACGACGGGCGAGACCTCAACGCTGACCGACCCCGAGAAGCTGAAGCTCGTCGAGGTCGGAAAGAGCGTCGCCGCGGGGCGCGCGAAGATCATCACGGGCGGCGGATCCAACGAGACCGCCCACGCGATCGACCTGTACAAGAAGAGCGAGAAGGCCGGCGCCGACGGCATCATGATCGTCACGCCGTACTACAACAAGCCGACGCAGGCGGGCATCCTCACCCACTTCCGGCTCATCGCCGACTCGACCGATCTTCCGGTCATCCTCTATGACATTCCCGGCCGCACCGGCGTGCCGATCCACTACGAGACGTTCCTGCGCGTCGCGAAGCACCCGAACATCCTCGCGGTCAAGGACGCGAAGGGTGATTTCAGCGAGGTCAGTCGCGTTCTGAACCAGACCGACCTCATGTATTTCTCCGGCGACGATGCGAATGCGCTGCCGGCACTCTCCATCGGCGCCTCGGGCCTCATCGGCGTCACGGCGAACATTGCCGCCGGTCCATATCGAACCATTGTCGACGCGGTCAACCGCGGCGACCTCACAACCGCCACCGAGCAGCACAAGAAGCTCGAGCCGCTCGTCCGCGCCGTGATGACTCACGTGCCGGGCACGGTATCCGCGAAATACATTCTCCACGGCCTCGGCCGAATCTCGAGTCCCCGCGTGCGCCTGCCGCTCGTGGGGCCCGAGGAGTGGGAAGCCGCCGTCATCGAGGACGAACTCGCCCTCGTGACGGACATCGAAGGCGTGGATCTCTCGAACTTCCGCCCCGACCGCAATGCGGCCGCGGGCGGTGCGCTGCCCAAGGTGCCTGGCACCACACGGTGACGACCACCCCTGCGCGACAGCGCGGAAAGGCACAATGACTACCCCTGTCTTCGACCCGCCCTCACTCGAATCCGGCGCCCTGCGCGTCACGCCTCTCGGAGGCCTCGGCGAGGTCGGCCGCAACATGGCCATGTACGAGTTCGACGGCAAGATCATGCTCGTCGACTGCGGCGTGCTGTTCCCCGAGGAGCACCAGCCCGGCGTCGACCTGATCCTGCCCGACATGGAGCCGCTGCGCGATCGCCTGAACGACATCGTGGGCCTCGTGCTCACGCACGGCCACGAGGACCACATCGGCGCGGTGCCGTACCTTCTTCGCATGCGGGAGGACATCCCGATCTACGGATCGAAGCTCACGCTCGCGCTCATCACCGCGAAGCTCAAGGAGCACCGGATCACCCCCGTCACGCACGTCGTGCGCGAGAACGAGATCCGCCAGGTCGCGGGCTTCGAGCTCGAGTTCGTCGCGGTGAACCATTCGATCCCGGACGCGCTCGCGGTCGCGATCCGCACCGACGCCGGCCTCGTGCTGCACACGGGCGACTTCAAGATGGATCAGCTGCCGCTCGACGGCCGCATCACCGACCTGCGCGCGTTCGCACGGCTGGGGGAGGAGGGCATCGACCTGTTCCTGCCCGACTCGACCAACGCCGAGGTTCCGGGCTTCACGCCCACCGAGAGCCAGATCGGCCCCGTCATCGAGCAGGTGATGTCGAAGACCGCCGGACGCGTCATCGTCGCGAGCTTCTCGAGCCACGTTCACCGCGTGCAGCAGATCATCGACGCGGCCGTCGTGAACGGCCGTCGCGTCGCGCTGCTCGGCCGCTCCATGGTGCGCAACATGACGATCGCGCAGCAGCTCGGCTATCTCACGGTTCCCGACGGCACGCTCGTCGACTACAAGAAGTCGCACGACATCCCCGACGACAAGATCGTGTACATGTCGACCGGTTCGCAGGGCGAGCCGATGGCCGTGCTCAGCCGCATGGCGAACCGCGACCACGCGATCACGCCGGGCGAGGGCGATACCGTCATTCTCGCCTCGAGCCTGATCCCGGGCAACGAGAACGCCGTCTACCGCGTGATCGACGGGCTCACCAAGCTCGGCGCCAACGTCGTGCACAAGGCCAACGCCAAGGTGCACGTGTCGGGCCACGCGGCGGCCGGCGAGCTGCTGTACTGCTACAACATCCTGCAGCCGAAGAACGTCATCCCGGTGCACGGCGAGTACCGCCACCTGGCCGCGAGCTCCGCTCTCGCGCAGCAGACCGGCATCCCCGAGAACAACGTCTTCATCGTCGAGAACGGCACGTCGGTCGACCTCAAGGACGGCGAGGCATGGGTGTCGGGTCAGCTCGACCTCGGCTTCGTCTACGTCGACGGCTCGTCCGTCGGTGAAATCACCGACGCCGATCTTAAGGATCGCCGCACGCTCGGCGAAGAGGGCTTCATCTCGATCATCGTCGTGGTCGACTCGAAGACCGGCAAGATCGTGACCGGCCCCGAGATCCACGCCCGCGGATTCGCGGAGGACGACAAGGTCTTCGACAAGATCCGTCCGAAGATCGCGGCCGCGCTCGAAGAGGCCGGCCAGAAGGGCGTGCGCGACAACCACGCGCTGTCGCAGATCATCCGCCGCACGATCGGCCGCTGGGTCGGTCAGCGTCTGCGCCGCCGCCCGATGATCGTGCCGCTCGTCATCGAGGCGTAGGCCGCCGAAGCGCACGGCCCGGGCACCTGCGGGTTCGCCCGGGCTTTGCGCGTCCTCCCTGAGAATGTCGGGGGTCGCGCGTACGGTATAACCCATGGCACGCTCGTCAACCGCGCCCAAGAGCGCCGGTCAGAACTCCTCGCGCGCCTCCGGCAAGGGGGCGTCGAAGAAGGCCGCGCCCGCGCCGAAGAAACACATCGACGATCCCGAGCGCCCGGCCGTGCCGGTGCGCATGTGGAACGGCCTGGCCCACGCGGTCGGCGGCGTGTTCCGCGCGTTCGGTTCCGAAGACCTCGAGCGCGACGATCGCCGCGACGGCTTTCCGTTCCTGCTCGTGCTGCTCGCCATTGCGGGCGCCGTCACCGAGTGGTTCTTCATCGGCGACGAGGTCGCCGGCAACATCAGCGCGTTCACGTTCGGGCTCGTGATGGGGCGCGCCGCGTTCGTCTTCCCCGTGCTGCTGCTCTTCCTGGCCGGCTGGCTGTTCCGCCACCCCGCGTCGGTCAACGACAACGGTCGCGTGGGCATCGGGTTCGCGCTCTTCACGATCTCGGTGGCTGCAATCTGCCACGTCGCACTCGACCGCCCCGCCCCGGCCGACGGCATGCCGGCGCTCAGTGCCTCGGGCGGCCTATTCGGCTGGATGCTCGGCGAGCCGCTCGCGCTCCTGATCACACCGATCGGCGCGTATGCCGTGCTCGGCATATTCGTGCTCCTCAGTCTGCTGATCATCACCAAGACCCCGCCCAACCGCATCGGGCGCCGCCTCGGCGACCTGTACACGTGGATGTTCGACGACACCCCGCGCTCAGACGACCGGGCAGATGCGTCGGCCGACGAGACGGCCACGAAGGTGCTCGAGGAGAAGCCCGCACGCGGTCGTCGCGGTCGCCGCAAGAAGTCCGACGAGTCGGAGCTGTTCGACGGCGCCGACGAACTGCCCTGGTGGCGGCGCAACGCCTCCGGTCGCGAAGAGGACGTCGACGTCGTGACCGACCCCGAGCACCTCACCGACCTGCTCGGCAAGCAGACCGATCGCGGCTACGACAACGCGGTCGTCGCGGTCGACGCACCGACGAACCCCACGTTCGCGCCATTCGATGAGCCCGCCGCGGCGCCGGCCGACCAGGTCACCGAGGTGCTCAACAGCCCGGCCCTCGACCGGCTGCGCGGCTCGAGCGGCTCGGAGGACACCGGCTTCAGCCTGATCGGCGATGGCGACGACGGGTCGGACGGCGACTTCGGCGGCATCTCGGGCTTCGGCACCGACGGCCCGGGCGCTCGCGGTCCGCAGCCCCCCGAGGCGCCGTACGTGCTCCCGTCTCCGGCGGCGCTCGCGGCGGGTCCGCCGGCCGTCGTCAGCTCCGAGGCGAACGACCGCACGGTCGCACAGATCGAGAAGGTCTTCGAGGAGTTCAAGGTCGGCGCGAGGGTCACCGGGTTCTCGCGCGGCCCGACCGTCACCCAGTACGAGGTCGAGCTCGGCCCGGGCGTGAAGGTCGAGAAGATCACGCAGCTGTCGAGCAACATCTCCTATGCCGTCGCCTCGAACGACGTGCGCATCCTCGCGCCCATTCCGGGCAAGAGCGCGATCGGCATCGAGATCCCGAACGCCGATCGCGAGACCGTCGCGCTCGGCGACATCCTGCGCTCGCCCGCGGCCCAGCGGTCGACGCACCCCCTGACGATCGCCGTCGGCAAGGACGTCTCGGGCGGCTTCGTCGTGGCGAACCTCGCGAAGATGCCGCACCTGCTCGTCGCCGGCTCCACCGGGTCCGGTAAGTCGAGCTTCGTGAACTCGATGATCACGAGCCTGCTGATGCGCGCCAAGCCGAGCGAGGTGCGCATGGTGCTCGTCGACCCCAAGCGGGTCGAGCTCACGAGCTACGCCGGGGTTCCTCACCTGATTACGCCGATCATCACGAACCCGAAGAAGGCGGCCGAGGCGCTGCAGTGGGTCGTGAAAGAGATGGACATGCGGTACGACGACCTCGCGTCGTTCGGCTTCCGCCACATCGACGACTTCAACAAGGCGGTCGTGGCCGGCGAGATCCAGCTGCCGGTCGGCTCCGAGCGCGTGCTCAAGCCGTACCCGTACCTGCTCGTCGTCGTCGATGAGCTCGCCGACCTCATGATGGTCGCCCCGCGCGACGTCGAAGACTCGATCGTGCGCATCACGCAGCTCGCTCGTGCTTCGGGAATCCACCTCGTGCTCGCGACGCAGCGCCCGTCCGTCGACGTCGTCACGGGCCTGATCAAGGCCAACGTGCCCTCCCGCATGGCGTTCGCGGTCACGAGCGTCACCGATTCGCGCGTGATCCTCGATGGCCCGGGCGCCGACAAACTCATCGGCCAGGGTGACGCGCTGTTCTCGCCGATGGGTTCGTCGAAGCCGTTCCGCCTGCAGGGCGCATGGGTGACCGAGGCCGAGATCGATGAGGTCGTCAAGCACGTGACGAAGCAGGCGCGGCCCGATTACCGGGCTGATGTCGCGGAGGCGCTCGAGGCCCCGAAGAAGGAGATCGACGAGGACATCGGCGACGACCTCGAGGTGCTCCTGGCCGCGACCGAGCTGATCGTATCGAGCCAGTTCGGGTCGACGTCGATGCTGCAGCGCAAGCTGCGCGTCGGGTTCGCGAAGGCGGGCCGCCTGATGGACCTGCTCGAGTCCCGCGAGATCGTGGGCCCGAGCGAGGGATCCAAGGCGCGCGACGTGCTCGTGGCCCCCGACCAGCTGGCGACAGTCCTCGCACAGCTGAAGGGAGAGGAGCCGCCGAGGTCTCCGGCTCCGGCCCCGACGCCCGCGGCGGCGGCACCGGCCGAGGCGCAGACGGCGCCGCTCGCCAGCGACCGCTACGGCACCGATCCGATCGAGGCGCAGTACGAGGGCCTTCCCGTGGTCGACGAGAGCGATGACGAAGATGCGTGGGGCCTGACAGGCCGCGACTGAGCGCGCCTGCGAGACTTGACCCATGGCGATTCATCCTCAGCTTCCCAACGCGATCACGATCGCCCGCATCCCTCTCGCGGTGGTCTTCGTGGTGCTCCTCCTGATCGGGGGCACCTATGGCGACGCGAACATCGCGGTGCGGTGGGTCGCGGCCGTCCTGTTCATCATCGCGATCTCGACCGACTGGGTCGACGGTTTCCTCGCCCGCAAGTACGAGATCGTGAGCGACTTCGGCAAGCTCTGGGATCCGATCGCCGACAAGCTCCTCACGGGGCTGGCGTTCGTGGGTCTGGCGATTCTCGCGGAGATGCCCTGGTGGATGGTCGTCGTGATTCTCGTGCGGGAGTGGGGCGTGACGGCGCACCGGCTGGTCGTTCGGCACACGCACGACGTCGCGGCCGCGTGGCTCGGCAAGGTCAAGACGGCCGTGCAAGGGGTCGTGCTCGGATGGGCGCTGTTGCCGCTCGGTCTGCTGATCGGCGCCACGGCGTGGACGACCGTGACGGCCGTCGGCTTGTGGATCGTCGTGGTGCTCACCGTCGTCAGCGGCATTGATTACGTCATTGCGCAGGCACGCGGGTCCCGGGCCCGCTGATGCCGCGCAACGACGGATCCGCCGCGGCGCAGCTGCTCGTCGAGCTCCGGCGGCGCGGGTGGTCGGTCGGAGCGGCTGAGTCGTTGACGGGCGGCCTGGTCGCGGCCGCGATCATCGATGTTCCGGGCGCCTCCGCCGCAATGCGCGGCGGCGTCGTGGCGTACGACACGCGCGTCAAGCGCGAACTCCTCGGCGTCGACGGCGATCTGCTCGCGGTCCACGGCGCCGTGCACGCCGACGTTGCGCGGCAGATGTCAGAGGGCGTCCGACGCGCTCTGCGCGTCGACGGATCCGACGCGGACGTGGGGCTGGCGACGACCGGAATCGCGGGTCCCGAATCGCCCGACGGTCAGCCGGTGGGCCTCGTGCACCTCGGCGTCTCGACGCCGGAGGGCTACTGGGGGAGCCGGCACGTGTACGCGGGCACGCGCGACGAGATCCGCCGCGGAGCGGCGCATGGCGTCATCGCTCTCGCCGTCGAGGCGCTGACGTCCGCACGGGAATAAACCGGGTCGCGATGTGCGTTTCTCCCATGTGATCACTCGAGATATGACGTCCACCACCCAGGATTCTCGACTACGCTGGTATGACCTGGCGCGGAGCCCCGGCCCCGCGCGAACCACATCGACAGACGCGAATAACGAGGGGGAGGGCCCGTCATGATTCTGATTCGTCAAGAGATCGGCGACGTGCTTCGGGATTTCCGACAGCAGCAGGGCCAGACGCTCCGCCAGGTCGCGAGCCGTGCGAGCGTCGCACTCGGTTACCTCAGCGAGGTCGAGCGCGGGCAGAAAGAGGTCTCGAGTGAGATCCTCGCCGCTGTGACCGACGCCCTCGGCGTCTCGATGTCGAGCGTGATGCGCCGCGTGGGCGATCGTCTCGCCGTGCTCGAGGGCATCGAGGACGCGTTCCCGGACGTGGTTCCGGACGACCTCGTGGCCGAGGTCGAGCCCGAGCTGTCGCTGCATTGATCCGCTCCGCATGAGGCGAAGCGAGTTCTTGCGTGCGGTCGACGAGTACTTCGGCGCGCGCGCGACGTGGGTCCTCGCTGACCTCGTTCTGCCGGGCATCGGCCTGACGGCGAGCGCCGCGATCGACAGCGGCGTTCCGCCCCGCGAGGTGTGGGTCGCGCTGTGCGCTGAGGCCGATCTTCCCGAGGCCGCGCGATACGGCGCGGGACTCAAACCACCCCGCGCCTGACTGATCGTTCGAATTATCAGTCGACGTCGGCGCGTCGCGTTCGAATATTTGTCCAGCGCGGCGTAACGTCGTTCCCAACGTGGAATCTGTACTGGTTCTCCACATTGCGGTGACCGACGGCTTCGTTTGTCAGTGGTTCTCCGTAACGTGGCGATCAGCCGCAGAGGCTACGCGCCCTGTCGAAGAACCCGCCCCTCAGAGGCGGGTCGCGACAGCCTATGGGCGGCGGATTACGAGCGAAAAGGAGTTCATCATGGCAGCATCGGCAGATCGCGAGAAGGTACTCGAGACGGCCCTCGCGCAGATCGATCGTCAGTTCGGCAAGGGGTCGGTCATGCGCCTCGGCAGCGAAGAGCGCGCCCCCGTCGAAGTCATTCCCACGGGCTCCATTGCGCTCGATGTCGCGCTCGGCATCGGGGGGCTCCCGCGCGGCCGCGTGGTCGAGATTTACGGCCCGGAGTCGTCGGGTAAGACGACGCTGACGCTCCACGCCATCGCGAACGCGCAGGCAGCGGGCGGCATCGCCGCCTTCATCGACGCGGAGCACGCCCTCGACCCCGAGTACGCGAAGAAGCTCGGCGTCGACATCGACTCGCTTCTCGTGTCCCAGCCCGACACGGGTGAGCAGGCGCTCGAGATCGCCGACATGCTGATCCGCTCGGGCGCGATCGACGTCGTCGTCATCGACTCGGTGGCGGCACTCGTGCCGCGCGCTGAGATCGAGGGCGAGATGGGCGACTCGCACGTCGGCCTGCAGGCGCGCCTCATGTCGCAGGCGATGCGCAAGATCACGGGTGGCCTCAGCCAGACCAAGACGACCGCGATCTTCATCAACCAGCTCCGCGAGAAGATCGGCGTGTTCTTCGGCTCTCCCGAGACGACGGCGGGCGGAAAGGCGCTGAAGTTCTACGCCTCGGTGCGCCTCGACATCCGACGCATCGAGACGATGAAGGACGGCGGAGAGTCCGTGGGCAACCGCACTCGCGTCAAGGTCGTCAAGAACAAGATGGCTCCTCCGTTCAAGCAGGCCGAGTTCGACATCCTGTACGGCAGCGGAATCTCGCGGGAGGGGTCGCTGATCGACTTCGGTGTCGAGCACAACATCGTCAAGAAGTCGGGCTCCTGGTACACCTACGACGGCGACCAGCTCGGCCAGGGCAAGGAGAACGCCCGACGCTTCCTCAAGGAGAACGTCGACGTGGCCCTCGAGATCGAGAACAAGATCAAGGTCAAGCTCGGCCTCCTCGACGATCCCGATGCCGCAGCCGACGACGAGGCCGCGCCGGTCGACGACATCGCGACCCGCCGCACGGCGTAATCGCCATCATGAGTGACGACGCGCACGGGGGCGAGGAGAAGCTCGCCCCCGTGGTGCCGCTGTTCGGCGGTCCGGTGCCGTCTGCTCCGCCCCCTGCGGACCCGGAACAGGCCGACGGCCCGAGCGACGAGAACAGCTGGCACACGACGTGGAACGCGCAGCCGGCGCGCCCGATCAGCGCGGACGCGCCCATGGTCGGTGATGCACCGTCGTCCGAGTCGTCGTCGGGCGCCGAGCCGTCCGGCGACGACTCGGACGATGCGGAGCTGCTGCGTCGCGCCGAGGCGCGGCTGACGAGGTCGATCGCCAGCCGCGGGCTCTCCGAGCGCGAGGCGCGAGATCGGTTGCGGCGCGATGGGGTTGACCCGCATGACGTCGACGAGATCACCGAGCGGCTGTCGGCTGCCGGCGCTCTCGACGACGACGTGGTCGCCGAGCAGATCGTGTACCAGTCGGTGACGCGCAAGAATCAGGGCAGGCGTGCCGTCGAGCAGACGCTGTCGAAGCGGGGCATCTCGCGGGAGGCCATCGACCGCGCCCTGGAATCGCTTCCCGACGACGACTACGAGCGTGCGCTCGAGTTCGCTCGCGGCAAGGCCTCGAGCCTCGCGCGGCTCGATCGCGACACCGCGCTGCGCCGCCTCGTCGGGCAGCTGTCGCGACGGGGGTACGGCGGCTCTCTCGCCATGAGCGTCGCGAAGCAGGCGCTCGATGAGACCGGTTCGGGCGGCACCTCGCGCGTACGGTTCAGATGAGTCGCGTCGTTTCTCACGGATCAGGGGTTCTCACACGCCCGATGATCCGCGGTTACGTAGAATCGACTGTGTTATGACCACGCCATCTTCAGCCCCCACGCTCATCGCGCCCTCTGCCGCAGCAGTCGACGCCACCGGTCGCGCCCGCACGTACGAGGTGCGCACGTTCGGGTGCCAGATGAATGTGCACGACTCCGAGCGCATGTCCGGGTCGCTCGAGAGCGCGGGCTACCTGCCCGCCCCCGAGGGGCACGATCCCGACGTCGTCATCATCAACACGTGCGCCGTGCGCGAGAACGCCGCCGGCAAGCTGTACGGCACGCTCGGGTACCTCAAGTCAGTGAAGGAGCGTCACGCGGGCATGCAGATCGCCGTGGGCGGCTGCCTCGCGCAGATGGACCAGGACGTCGTGACGAAGAAGGCGCCGTGGGTCGACGTCGTGTTCGGCACGCACAACATGGGCTCCCTCCCGCAGCTTCTGGAGCGCTCGCGCCACAACGGCGAGGCCGAGCTCGAGATCCTCGAATCGCTCGAGGTGTTCCCGTCGACGCTTCCCACGAAGCGCGACTCGCACTACTCGGGCTGGGTATCGATCTCCGTCGGCTGCAACAACACGTGCACGTTCTGCATCGTGCCGAGCCTGCGCGGCAAGGAGAAGGATCGTCGCCCGGGCGACATCCTCGAGGAGATCAAGCTCCTGACCGACGACGGCGCGATCGAGGTCACGCTGCTCGGCCAGAACGTGAACAGCTACGGCGTCGAGTTCGGTGACCGTCAGGCGTTCAGCAAGCTGCTGCGGGCCTGCGGCGACATCGAGGGGCTCGAGCGCGTGCGCTTCACGAGTCCGCATCCCGCCGCCTTCACCGACGACGTGATCGACGCCATGGCCGAGACTCCCAACGTCATGCCGCAGCTGCACATGCCGCTGCAGTCGGGCAGCGACAAGGTGCTGAAGGACATGCGCCGGTCGTACCGATCGAAGAAGTTCCTCGGCATCCTCGACCGGGTGCGCGAGAAGATGCCCGACGCGGCGATCACGACCGACATCATTGTGGGCTTCCCCGGCGAGACCGACGAGGATTTCGAAGACACACTGCGGGTCGTCGAGGCGGCTCGATTCGCGAGCGCCTTCACCTTCCAGTACTCGATCCGCGAGGGAACGCCCGCCGCGACGATGCCGAACCAGGTGCCGAAGCACGTCGTGACCGAGCGCTACGACCGCCTGATGGCGCTGCAGAAGCGCATCACTCTCGAAGAGAACGAGAAGCAGGTCGGCCGCCGCCTCGAGGTCCTCGTGTCGACGGGCGAGGGCAAGAAGGATGCGGCCACGCATCGCCTGACCGGCCGCGCCGAAGACAACCGCCTCGTGCATTTCGAGGTGCCGGAGGGGTCCGAGACCCCGCGGCCGGGCGACGTCGTGTCGGTGGAGGTCACGCACGCCGCGCCGTCGCACCTCCTCGCGGACAGCATCGACGGTGCGCCGCTCGTCGTGCGCCGCACCCGCGCGGGCGACGCGTACGACCGCAGCCTCTCCGCGAGCTGCGCGGTTCCCACGGCGGTCGGCGCGGCAGACGCATCGGTCGGCCTCGGCATCCCGTCGCTCCGCGTCGGCCTGTGACGGGATCTGACGGCCCCCGTCTCTGGGTGGTCGTCGGCGCGACGGGAACCGGGAAGAGCGACCTCTCGCTCGATCTCGCCGAGCGACTCGCCTCGCGCGGAGAGCCCGCCGAGGTCGTCAACGCCGACGCGATGCAGCTGTACCGGGGTATGGACATCGGAACGGCGAAGCTCGCGCCGGAAGAGCGCCGCGGCATCCCGCACCACATGCTCGACGTGCTCGAGGTGACCCAGGATGCGGCGGTCGCGTCGTATCAGCCGCGCGCACGCGCCGTGATCGATGACGTGATCGCGCGCGGCCGGCACGCGATCCTCGTCGGGGGATCGGGGCTGTACGTCTCGAGCGTGGTCTACGATTTCCAGTTCCCGCCTCGTGACGAGGCGCTGCGCGCCGAGCTCGAGGCGCGCCTGGCGGCGGAGGGGGCGGGAGCCCTCTACGAGGAGATCCGCGCGGCAGACCCATCGACGGCCGAACGCGTGGATCCGCGCAACGGCCGCCGCGTCGTGCGGGCACTCGAGGTCCTGCGCCTCGGAAGCTCAGGGCACGGTGCCGCGCTCCCCGAGAAGCCCACACTCTGGCGCGAGACGACGATCGCCGCGCTCGGCCTGGACCGGCCCGCGCTCGTCGAACGCCTGGATCGCCGCGTCGAGCGCATGTGGCGCGACGGGATCCTCACGGAGACCGAGTGGCTTCGCGAAGCGGGCCTCGAGCGGGGGAAGACCGCGAGCCGTGCGATCGGCTACGCGCAGGCCCTCGCCCAGCTGACGAACGACAAGACCGAGGCCGAGGCGATCGCCGAGACGCAGTCGCTCACCCGGCGCTACGCGCGCCGCCAGGTCAGCTGGTTCCGGCGCTACGCCGAGGCTCGGTGGCTGGACGCCGCCGACGCGAGCGCCGCAGACCTCGTCGGCTGATCGGCCGGCCTCACCCCTGCGTCGGCAGGAACGGATCCGGCCGGGTTCCGGCCGCGAGAGGGTGCCGGCGGTCCGCACACTCGCGCGGTCCCGCGCCCGAGACATCGGGCACGCGGATCCCCAGCGCGTGCGCTGGCGAGTCGTCCGCCACACGGAAGTCGTCCGTGAGGAGAGGGCCGGCCGTCACCGAATGACGATCGCGCCCGAGGGCAGCCCACTCGTCGTCGAGCGCCTCGGCGATCTCGAAGCCGACGGATCCGTCGTCGCGTACGGGCCGCACGGCGTTCGCGGCGCGCACGGCGCCGGGTACGGGAGACGGATCCCAGAACAGGTTGAGATCGCTGTCGACGCCGAAGCGGCGCGCATCGCGGGTGCCCTCCGCGCCGACGAAGGCGGGCGTGCCGGATCCGACGACGATGTTGCGCAGGAACGTGAACGACGTGTGGGCCTCGGGGCGCGTGATCGAGACCTGGCCGTTGCGGCCGCGCGCCCAGACGTTGTCGCGCACGATCACCTCGCGTCCGTAGTGCTGGTGATAGCACTGGCTCGACGTGTCGTGCACGACGTTGCCCTCGATGACGACGTGGCTCGAGCCCTCATCGAGATAGATGCCCCAGCCGCCGTAGTTCTGGCATTCGATGTCGTGGATGTGGTTGCCGCGCACCACGGTGCCGGGCGCGATCCCGAGCAGATACACGCCGCCCATGTCGTTGAGCCGGCCCTGTCCGAGGCGGTGGATGTGGTTGCCGATGATCTGGTTGCCCTCGGACGTGCTGGGCAGGTAATCCCACATCCAGCCGACCGACACCCCGGAGTACGGGAAGTCGCGGATCTCGTTGTGCGCGATGACGTTGTGCGAACCGTGCTGGAACAGCATTGCCACCGCTCCGCGATATACCTGTCCGCCGCGCTCGGCAGTGCAGTCGGAGACCTCATTCGCGCGGTTGAAGCCCGGAGACGACGCATCGATGTCCCCACCGGATCTGACGGCTCCCGCACCGAGGTCGCGGAGGGCGACGCCCGAGACGAGGTTGCCGCGCGAGCCAGGGCCGAACGAGATCCCGTACCCGCCGACGCGCTCGACGGATCCGCCGATCACCGCGCAGGACCGCGCGTGACCGAAGCACAGCGCGGCGGGAACGGTGCTCGCGGCCTGGACGTCGGCGGCGTAGCGCCCGTCTGAGGGGAGCTGCGGATCCTCGCGCACGCCGAACGGCAGCACCGCCGCGGGCACCTCCGCGAAGTCGGCTTCGGCGAAGCGCACGTGTTCGAACCGAACCTCGCGCACGGGGGCGTCGGTGGATCCGGTGAGGATCGCGAACGCGTCCGTCACGGGGAATCGGACGTCGAGGTCTGCGGGGTCGTCGACCGCGAGCAGAATCTGCGGTCCGTCCGAACCGGACACGGCGCCGGTCGTATCGAGGTACCACTCGCCGGGCACCTCGCCGAGCGACTCGGCCACGTTCTCGAGGTGGTACCGGGCGAAGAGCGCCGCGGCATCGTCGCGCAGGGCGAAGATGCTCGTGAGGTCGCTCGTGATCGTGCGCGCTTCGCGGTCGATCCGCGCGATCGGCATGCGCTCCTGCACCCAGTAGTGCGGCACGACGACCTCGACGCTCGTCTCCTCTGCGAGCTGCGGGATGTCGCCCTCGGCGTACCGGAAGGCGGCGGATCCGTCGAACAGCGTGCCGACGAAGCTGCCGGACGGGTCGAGCCCCTCCTGCTCCTCGACGCGCAGGAACCCCTCGCGCGGATAGCGCGGGCGCGGCGCGGCGGCGCCGTCCACGTACAGCCGTCGGCCCGTGGCGCGCGGGGCGGCCGCCGCCCACACGCGACGCCCGTTCACCGTGACGGGCCGCCATCCGGTGATCCGCACGGACCCGCGCAGCACGGGCGGGTGACGCGGATCCGCGGCGACGACGGACGTGAACGAGTCGGCGGGGCCGAACTCGACGGGATCCGGGTGGGCGTACTCGCCGCCCGCCATCCAGATCACGGCGCGCTGCCCGCCCTCGCGGCGACGCCTCACGAGCGCGAGCCCGTGCGCGAGGTCGTTCGCGGGGTAGCCGTGCGAGCCGTCGGCGAAGGGGGATCCGTCGGGCGCGACCCAGACCTCGATGCGGTCGGTGCTCATATGTTCAGCCCTTCGTCGCACCTGCGGTCACACCGGCGGTGATCTGCCGCTGGAACACAAGATAGATGACGATGATCGGCAGCACCGCGAGCATGACGCCCGCGATGTATGTCGGCACGTTGTCGGGGTACTGCCCGCGCAGTGTGCTGACGCCGACCATGACGGTGCGCTTCTCCGGCGACTGCATGAGCAGCAGGGCGATCAGGATGTCGTTCCAGATGAACAGCGCGTTCAGGATCCCCATGGAGATGAGGGCCGGCTTGCCGGTCGGCACCATGATGCGCCACCAGACGCCGAACAGCCCGTTGCCGTCGACGCGCGCGGCCTCCGTCATCTCCTTCGGGATCCCCGAGTAGTAGGACGTCATGAAGTACACAGTGAACGGCAGGTACTGCGCGACGTACGCGATGATCAGGCCGGGGAAGGAATCGATGAGGCCGAAGTCGTTCATGACCTTGACGGTCGGCACCATGATCACCTGGAACGGAATCATCATCATCGCGAGGATGACGAGGAACGCGACCTTGCTGCCGCGGAACGACAGGTGGCTGAGCGCGTAGCCGCACATCGACGAGAGCAGAAGGATCAGCAGGACGGACACGACGGTCACAGTGATCGTGTTGAGAAAGTAGCGCCCCATGTCGGCGTTGACCCACGCGTCGGTGTAGTTCTGCAGATTGATCGTCTGCGTCGCACCGAGCCGGTCGAGCACGTAGTCCTTGCGCGTTTTCAGCGAGACGTTGAGGCCGAACAGGATCGGATAGATCGTCGCGAGGGCGAGCAACAGCATCGGGACGGCGATGGCCAACCGGGCGGCGCGTTCGCGGCGCATCATGCCTCCTTCGTGGCGCGCCGGAGCACGCGGATCTGGATGAGCCCGATGACGAGCACGATTGCCAAGAGGAACACCGACGCCGCCGAGGCGAGCGCGGGGCGCGCCTCGCCGTTGAGCTTCCAGATCAGGAACTCCGGGAGGTAGCTGGCGGCGCCCGGGCCCCCGGCCGTCATCGTGTACAGCAGGGCGAACAGACCGGTCAGCATGCCGATCGTGGTCGTGACGAAGACGAACTGGATGGTCTGGCTGAGGCTCGGGATGATGACGTGCACGATCTGCTGCCACAGGTTCGCGCCGTCGATCTTCGCGGCGTCGAGCAGCTCCGCATCGAGCGTGGCGAACCCGGCGAGGAAGATCGTGAACGCCATGCCGAACGTCGCCCAGATGTGCACGACGAGCACGGTGGGCAGCGCCGTCTCCGGCAGCCCGAGCCAGTCGACCGTCGGGATCCTGATGACGCTCAGGGCACCGTTCAGGGGTCCGTTGGCGGCCAGGATGATGTTGAAGATCGCACCGATGATGATCGGCGAGAGTACGACCGGCAGGAAGTACACGCTGCGGTAGAACCGATGTCCCGGCACCTTGAGATAGATGAACGTCGCCAGGATGCCGGCGAAGAACACCTGGAATCGGAACGAACAGCAGCACCACGATGACGTTGCGCGCCGACGCCTGGAAGCGCTCATCCTGCAGCAGGTAGGCGTAGTTGTCGAGCCCGACGAACTGCCCGTTGAGGTCGCCGTCTCCCGTGAAGGAGAAGTTGATGCCGAGCACGAGCGGATACAGCCGGAACACCGCGAGGATCGCGATGACCGGCAGCACCATGAGGTACGGCGTGAGGCGCTCGAACGTCCACGGCCGCTTGCGGACGGCGGGGCGCGCGGCGCGCGTGCGCCCGCCGTCCCGCCGTCCGGTCACGAGCGTCCGGGTCGCCGTGGCGAGGTTCGACAAGGCGGATCAGCCCTCCGAGGCGTCGAGCTGCGACACCGCATCCTCGACCGAGACATCGTCGTTCAACAGCTGCTGGCCGAGGCGGTGCAGCAGGTCGAGGGTGTCGGCTCCGAGCGCGGTGTGCAGCAGCGGCTTGCTGCCCGGAAGCTCGGCGACGATGTCGTTGGCCGACGCGATGTCGGTGTCGAGCGTGATCGTCGTGTCGGAGGTGATCTGTCCGCCCGCCAGCGAGTAGGCGGCGAGAGCGTCGTGGTCGACGGTCGCGCGGATCCAGTCCACGCCGAGGTCCTTCTTGTCCTCATTCAGGATGCCGTAGCCGATGCCGCCCTCGGCGGGCAGAGCGATCGTCGTGCCGTCGTTGGTGGTGACCGGCATCATGAACCCGAGGTCGTCGCCGAGGAACTCGTCGAACTGCTTCCAGTGCGCGGTGCCGCTCATCAGCGCGACGACCATGGCCGAATCGCCCGCCGAGAAGATGTCGAACGAATCGTTGAACATCGCGGTCGAGTTGGCCCCGTCGTTGTACCAGCCGTCGGCGGCGCTGTCAGCCCACATCTGCAGGATCTGCGTCGCGTGCTCGCTCGTCCAGTCGCGGTCGCCGTCGATCCAGGCGTCGTACTCGTCGGGCGTGAACACGCCGGATCCGAAGCCCGACAGGAAGAACTCGATGCCGAGCCCCTCCTTGTTGCCGAGGGCGAAGCACGACGCGTCGGTGTTCGCGAGAATCTGCTCGCACGCCGCGCTGAGGTCGTCCCACGTCGCCGGGGGAGCGGCGGGGTCGAGACCGGCCTCTTCGAACAGCGCCTTGTTGAAGTAGATGGGGAAGCCCTGCAGGAAGGTGGGCGCCGAATACGTCTCGCCGTCGGCCTCGAACGCGGGCCAGCCGGCGAGCTGATCCTGAAGGTCGGCGACCTCATCCGTGATCGGCACGAGAGAGTCGGCACGGCTCTTCAGCTGGGTGCCGCCGTTGTACAGCGCGAGGTCGGGGCCGGTGCCGGCCTCGACGGCGCTGCCGAGCAGTGTGTAGTACTGGTCGAACGGCTGGTTCACGATCTTGACGTCGACGTCGGGGTGCTTCTCCGCGAAGGCGGCGGTGACGTCTTCCGTGTAGGCCGCAGCGGCTTCGTCCGCGTCGCCCCAGTTCCAGATCGTGAGGGTCTCGCCGCCCGCGGATCCGCCATCGCCGCTCGCCGCACCGGTCGTCGGGGCGGCGCCGCCGCAGGCGGTGAGGGAGACGAGGGCGAGGCCCGCGACAGCCGTAGTGATCAATGTTCGCTTCATTGCGATCCTCTCAGGGGATGATTCGCGGCTACGGGGAGGAATGCCCGTGCGAATGTCCTCTGAAATGTACTACGTCTGATGACCCTCGTCAACAAACATCACATGAATGATGTTCAATCGATTTCGGGTTCGCGGCGGCGCTCCCAGGAGTCGACGATGTGCGAGTGCATGGCGGAGTGCGCGGCGTCGTGCTCGCCCGCCGCAATCGCGTCGGCGATCCGCTCGTGTTCGCTGAGCGTCAGCTCGAACGAGTGCGCGGGGTCGTGGCCGGTGAAGCGGTCGCTTCCGAGCGCGTGTCCGAGGAGGACGCGGGCGATGTTCTCCGCGAGGGCGTTGCCCGAGAGGGCCATAACGGCGTGATGGAAGCGCACGTCGGCCTCGCGGAACGCCGCCGAATCGGAGATCGTCTCCGTCATGACCGCGAGCGCCTCGCGCAGCGTCTCGATGCCGTGGTCGTCGCGGTTGCGCGCCGCAGCCGAGGCCATCTCGGCCTCGAGGGATGCTCTCGTGGCGCTGAGGTCGTCGAGCACCTTGAGGGTCTCATCGTTCTGCACGAGGGCCTCGATCACGAGCGGGTCGAGCACGTTCCAGCTGGTGCGGGGGTTGATGCTCGTTCCCCGGCCCTGGGCGACGGTGACCAGGCCCTTCTCCTGCAGTCGCTTCATCGATTCTCGAACGACGGTGCGGCTCACGCCGAACTGTTCGCTCAGAACTGACTCGGTCGGCATCGGGGCATCGGGCGGGTACTCGCCGGTCACGATCGCCTCGACGATCTCGCGAAGCACCGTCAGCCCGATCCGCTCGATCGGTGCGCGTGCGCGGGGTTGCATGGACGTGCTCATGGTTCACACTCTATTTCTTCGATTGCGCGGTCTCCGCGCAGGTGTGGGGGAGATCGTCGTCGCGCTGAGAATACATGTGATGTATGTTGTTTCAACACATGATCTCAGATTCGAGGGCGCAATGAAGATCACCGGCTACCGCACGCTGCAGACCGTGCACGACTGGGGGCGTCCCGTCGGCGACGTCAACGGCGTGATCGCGAGCGGCATCACCGACGTGCCGATCGTGATCCTCGAAACCGACGAGGGCGTCGAGGGCATCGGCATGGGTACGCATGCCGACCTCGAGCGGCTCTTCCCCGCGCTCGAGGGCAAGGATCCGCGGGCCGTCACGGCGCTGTACGACGCCATGCTCGATCGCGTGTTCAAGTCGTCCCACAACGGCGCGACCTTCGGCGGCATCGGGGCGTTCGACACCGCCCTCTGGGATCTCAAGGCGAAGCTGGCGGGCGAGCCGCTCTGGCGCCTGCTCGGTGCCGACGATCGATTCGTCACGGGGTACGCGTCGCCGCTCGACGCCGGGATCCCCGACGACGAGCTCGCCGCGCTGTACGGCAGATTCGCCGCACGCGGCTTCACGGCCGCGAAGCTGAAGGGCGGGCGCGACCTTGCGCGCGACCTCGCCCGGTTCGACATCGCGCGCGACGCACTCGGAGCGAACGATCCCGCCTTCATGCTCGACGCGAACGAGTCCTGGAACCTCAAGCAGGCCGTGCGCTACGTCTCCGCCATCGAGGAGAAAGTCGACCTCACCTGGATCGAGGAACCGCTGCGCCGATGGGACGCGGCGGGGCACGCGCGGCTCAGCAGCGCGGTTCGAGCGGCCGTCGCGACGGGGGAGAACCTCACGGGACTCGAGCAGTATCGCCCGATCCTCGACGCCGGAGGCGTCGACGTCGTGCAGGCGGGCGCCGTTTGGGGGATCACGCACCTTCAGCGCGTGGCGATCGCGGCCCATGCGAGAGACCTCCCCGTGAGCCCCGTCGGGCTGACGGCGAACTTCGCGGTCGCGGCCGTCGCGGCAGCGATCCCGAACCACCTGACCGCCGAGGTGCAGGATCTCGGCTCCCCGGTGGGCGTGACGATCGATCAGGAGATCGCCGGCGGCGGCATCGTGCTCGGCGACCGTCCCGGGGCGGGCATCGCCATCGACGAGGCCTCGATCGCGGCGTACCACGCCAGCGGCAACTGGCAGGAGCCGGCCGGCCCGCACGTTCGGTCTCCGCGGGCCGGGCTGCGCCTCGCCGACCAGGGCGCCTGATCCCGCGGCTCGTTCCGAACGCCACACATCGAGAGCTTCAAGGAGGAAGCCCGAATGACATCAGCAGGCGAATACGATCTGGAACCGGATCCTCCGATCCGCTCCTCGAACCACGCGATCGGCGTGATCGGCGCGGGCGCCATCATGGCCGACCAGCACCTCGCGGCGTACGCATATGCGGGCTTCCCCGTCATCGCGATCGCGTCGCGCACGCCATCGCATGCAGCAGAGGTCGCGTCCCGCTACGGGATCGAGACCGTTCATGACACTCCATCGGACCTGATCGCCGACGAGCGCATCGAGATCCTCGACATCGCCTTTCCTCCCGACCAGCAGCCAGCGCTGATCCGGGCGGCGCTCGCCGCGCCGCACATTCGGGGGATCCTCGCGCAGAAGCCCCTCGCGCTCACACTCGACGAGGCGATCGCGCTCCGCGATGAGGCCGAGGCGGCCGGCAAGATCCTGTCGGTCAACCAGAACATGCGCTACGACCAGTCGATCCGGTCGCTCAAGCAGCTGCTCGACCGCGGCGCGCTCGGCACCCCCGTATTCGCGGCGATCGACATGCACGCGGTGCCCCACTGGCAGACGTTCCTCGAGGAGTACGACCGGCTGACGATCGCGAACATGGGGGTGCACCATCTCGACGCGCTGCGCTATCTGTTCGGCGATCCGGAAGAGATCACGACGGCGGCCCGCGCGGATCCGCGCACGCGCTTCGCGCACACGGACGGGATCGCCGCGTCCATCATCCGCTTCCCCGGCGGTCTGCTCGCGACCACGCGCGAAGACGTGTGGGGCGGTCCGCGGCAGGACGGCTACGACGACGACTTCTTCATCTCGTGGCGCGTCGAGGGAACCGACGGCGTCGCGAAGGGCACGATCGGGTGGCCGAACGGCCAGCCCTCGACGATCACGTTCAACTCGGTCACCGAGACCGGCGGCCGATGGGTCGCCCCGACCTGGCAGACCCATTGGTTCCCGCACGCGTTCGCCGGCGTCATGGAGCAGGTCCAGCACGCGGTCGAAACCGGAAGCGAACCCGCTCTGACTGTCGCCGACAACGTCAGGACGATGGCGACCGTCGAGGCCAGTTACCTCTCGCTCGCCGAGAAGCGCACCGTGCGCCTCGACGAGTTCCCCCTCTAGGACCACCCGCAGGAATACGCAAAGGAGCAATTCCATGATTCAGGTAGGCATATTCTCCGCTTACTTCCCGTACGACCTCGAGCAGACGGCATCGAAGATCCGCGCGCTCGGGTTCAACACCGTGCAGCTCGACCTGCACTTCAAGGACCTCGACCTTTCGGACGGGCAGCTGACCGCTGAGAAGGGCAAGCGCGTGCGCGACACGTTCCGCGATCACGACCTGCCGATCAGCGGCATCAGCGCGTACACCAACATGATCCACCCGGATCCGGACGTTCGCCGCAGCAACGTCGAGCGCGTCAAGGAGATCCTCCGCCACGCCCGCGACTTCGGCTCGCCGTATGTGATCAGCGAGACCGGCACCATGAATCCCGACAGCGAATGGGATTCGCACCCCGACAACCGTTCCGAGCGCGCGTACGACCTCGCGCGCGAGACGCTCGCCGACTTCGCGCAGACGGCCTGGGATCACGGCGCGACGTTCCTCATGGAGACGTACGTCAACAACGTCATCGGATCCGTGCGCGAGGCGGCGCGCGCCTTCAACGACGTGAACCATCCCGGTCTCGAACTGCTGATGGATCCGACGAACTTCTTCGACGGCGACAACATCGACGACCAGAAGGGCACGCTCGACGAGGTGTTCGACGTGCTCGGCGACCGCGTGCGCGTCGCGCACGCGAAGGACGTCAAGCGCGCGGGCGATGACAAGCAGGAGAAGCACGCGGACATCGGCGACGATGACGCGCTCGCATCGCACACGTTCCGCGGCGTCGGCGACATCGAGCTTCCGGCCGCCGGCCTCGGCGCGATGGACTACGACCATTTCGTCAAGCGACTGTCGGAGCGCTCGCCGAACGTTCCCCTCATCATCGAGCACCTCGACGAGTCCGACGTGCCGCGCGCGAAGAAGTTCATCGACGAGGTCCTGAAGCGCCAGGGCGTGTGAGATCCGCGCCGGGGCCGCACCGCGCGGCCCCGGCGCACATTCGAGAGGAAGACCATGGAGATCAGGCCGGGCCTGCACCGCATCGAAGCGCCGATCGGCGTGCGCTTCATCGCGATGCATCTGTTCACCGGGCCGAACGGCGCGCTGCTGTTCGACACGGGCATCGACGGCTCCGTCGAGGGAACGCTGCTGCCGTACCTCGCGGAGCACGGCATCGACCCGGCGGCGATTCGCTGGGTCGTCAGCTCGCACTGCGACTTCGACCACACCGGCGGCAACGCCGCACTGAAGGAGGTCGCGCCGGGCGCCGAGTTCCTCGCGGGGGCCGCCGACGAGCTCATGACCGAGAACCTCGAGGTGCTGATCGCGGGCCGCTACGGCGAGTTCGCGCGGGCGGACGGATTCGACGATCCCCCCGAGACGACCGCGGACATCCGGGCGTCGACGCGCCTCGTGGGCGTGGATCGCACGCTCGCGGGAGGCGAGACGTTCGACCTCGGCGGCGGCCGCATCATCGAGGTGATCGCGGCGCCCGGTCACTCTCCGGGGCACCTCGCGCTCTGGGACGGTGCGAACCACGCGCTTGCGATCTCCGACGCCGTGCTCGGCGAAACGGTGCCGACCGCGGGAGGCGAACCGGCGTTCCCGCCGACCTACCGCGACACGATCGCGTACGTCGCCACGATCGACCGGCTGCGCGCTTACGACGCCTCGCTTCTGCTGACCGCCCACTATCCGGTCTACGAGGGCGCTGCCGCGACCGAGTTCCTCGACGTGTCGGTCGCATACACCGAGCGGATCGATCGCGCGATCGAACGGCACCTCACGCGCGAGATGACGTCGCTCGAGCTGATCCGCGCGGCGGCGCAGGATCTGGGCCCGTGGCCCGCGGACGCCGCCGAGTACCTGATCTTCCCGATGACGGGAAACCTCGAGCGCCTCGCCCGCGCGGGCCGCGTCGCGGTGGGAGCCCGAGACGAGAACCGCACGTGGAGGTGGCTCGCATGAGCGAGAAGAAGGTGCGCCTCGGCGCGATCGGCGCCGGATGGTGGGCGACGAGCAACCACTTCCCCCTGATGAAGGATCACCCCGACGTCGAGCTCGTGGGCGTGTGCGGCATCGGCGACGGCCTCGAGAAGATCCGCGAGAAATTCGGGTTCGACTTCGCGACGGAGGACGCCGATGAGCTGCTCGATGCCGACATCGACGCCGTCATCATCGCGACGCCGCACGACCTGCATCACGACCTCGCCTCCCGCGCGCTCGAGCGCGGCCTGCACGTGCTGTGCGAGAAGCCGATGACGCTGACGGCCGACGACGCCTGGGATCTCGCGCAGCGCGCGGAGGAAGCCGGCACGGTCTTCCTCGTGCCGTACGGCTGGAACTACAAGCCGTTCACGATCGCCGCGAAGCGGATCCTCGATTCCGGGGCGATCGGCGAGATCCAGTTCGTCTCGTGCAACATGGCCTCGCCGACGCGCGGCCTGTTCGGCAGCGATCCGAGCTACATGCTCGAGCTCTGGAGCTCCGAGACGGCGCCCGACCCGACCACCTGGTCGAGCCCCGAACACGGCGGAGGATACGCGCACGGCCAGGTCACGCACTCGTCCGCCCTGCTGTTCTGGCTCACGGGCCTGCGCGCCGCGTCGGTCGCGGGGCGCGTCTCGACGGCGGGCGCGCCCGTCGACCTGTTCGACGCGGGCGTCGTGCACTTCGAGGGCGGCGCACTCGGATCCGTCACGGGCGCCGCGACGCTCGCCGACGGCGACCGGTACCAGATCGACATCCGGCTGTTCGGAACCGAGGGAACGCTCATGATCGACGTCGAGCGCGAGCGCGTGAGTCTCAGCCGCTTCGACGGATCCCGCGAGGAGATCGAGATCGCTCCCGGCGAGGGCGATTACGAATGCCTCGTCCCGCCCGTGAGATTCATCGATCTCATCACCGGCTGCGAGACCGACAACAACTCCGACGTCACGGTGGCGGCGAGGTCCGTCGAGCTGATCGACGCGCTCCTGCGCTCGTCCGCGGCCGGCGGCGTCGAAACGAACGTCTGACAGAAAAGGCACGTGAAAATGACTGATTCCTCCCCCCGCGGCGTCCTCGACGGCTACCGCGTCGTGGACTGCTCGATCGCCATGGCCGGACCGTTCGCCGCCCAGCGGCTCGGAGACCTCGGCGCCGACGTCGTGAAGGTCGAGCCCACGGCCGGGGAATGGCAGCGGTTCGCGGCCGCCGGCGGCGCACAAGGCAACGAGATCAACGTGTCGTTCCTCTCGCTCAATCGCAACAAGCGATCCCTCGCCGCCGACCTCAAGAGCGAGGGCGGCAAGGAGGTCGTGCGCGAGCTCATCGCCGGGGCCGACGTGTTCCTCCAGAACTACCGCCCGGGCGTCGCCGCCCGGCTCGGCCTCGACTACGACACGGTCAAGCAGATCAATCCGTCGATCGTCTACGTGTCGATCTCCGGCTACGGGGAAGACGGCCCGTACCGCGATCGGCCGGGACAGGACATGCTGCTGCAGGCGATGACAGGATCCATGCTGTCCGGTGGCCGGAAGGGCGAAGCCCCGCGGGCCGCCGGACTGTTCCTCGCCGACGCGGTCACGGCCTCGACGGCGTTCGAGGGCGTCCTCGCCGCGCTGCTGCACCGCGAGCGCACGGGCGAGGGGCAGCTCGTGACCGTCAACATGCTCGACGCGCTGACGACCCTCCAGATGCAGGAGCTGAGCGTCTACACGGTCGGCGGCGTGCCGCAGGAGCGCGGATCCGAGCCGAACGCCCACGTGTACATCCGCGCGCCGTACGGCGTCTTCGAGACGAGCGACGGCTTCCTCGCCCTGGCCTTCGCCGATCTCGACACGCTCGGACGCGTCTTCGACGAGCCGGCGCTCATGGGCCTCGACCCCGAGGAGCACGGCTGGACGCACCGCGACGAACTGTTCCGCCTCGTTTCGACCCACCTGAAGACGAACACGGCGCAGCACTGGCTCGACACGCTGCTGCCCGAAGGCGTGTGGGTCGGCCCCGTCTACGGCTACGAAGAGCTCGTGAACGATCCGCAGATCGCCCACAACGGCACGTTCATCGAGTACGACCACCCGACCGAAGGGCGGGTGAAGACCCCCGGATTCCCGTATCGGTTCGACAGAACGCCCGCGCGCGTCGACCGGGGCGCTCCGCGCGTCGGCGAGCACACGGGCGAGATCCTCGCCGAGATCGGCGTGACGCCCGACCGCGCGGCGGAGCTGTTCTCCTCCGGGGCGGTCGCCGAGACCGTATCCGCCGCCGCGAGGAAGGACCGCTCATGACCTCCGATCTCGTTGTCGTCGAGCGCTCCGGCGCGGTCGCCACGGTGCGGCTGAACCGCCCCGAGAAGCTCAACGCCGTCACGCAGCAGATGAGCGACGAGCTCGAGCAGATCGTCCGCGATCTCAACACGGATCCGTCGGTGCGGGCCGTCGTCTACACCGGCACGGGGCGCGCGTTCAGCGCGGGCAGCGACATCTCGACGCTCGACCAGTACCCGACGCCCTGGAGCTTCCGCAACCGGCGCGACTACTGCGACGCCCTGCGAGAGCTGCGCAAGCCGGTCGTGGCGGCCGTGAGCGGATTCGCCTTCGGCGGCGGCCTCGAAGCAGCGCTCACCTGCGACATCCGCGTCGCCGCCGACACCGCGACCTTCGCCGCGCCGGAGATCAAGCTCGGATGGGTCGGCGGCGGCGGAATGTCGGCGCTGCTCGCGAACTCGATCGGCGCCTCCAACGCGGCGCTGATGCTCATGACCGGAGATCCGATCGACGCCGAGCGCGCGCTCGCGTGGGGGCTCGTCAGCGAGGTCGTCCCCGCCGAGGACGTCGTCACCCGTGCGCAGCGGATCGCCGATACGATCGCCCTGCGCCCGCCGATCGCGGCGGAGTCGGCGAAGGCGAACCTGCGCGCGGCGTGGAATCTGCCGCAGGATCAGGCGATGGCCTACGAACGCGAGATGCAGTCGATCGCCTTCGCAACCGACGACGCGGCCGAGGGGCGCGCGGCGTTCGCCGAGAAGCGCGACGGCGTATTCAACGGGAGATGACAGACGTGACCGACGAAGGAACGAGTATGACCAGGTGGATCCCCGACGCCGCGAGCGTCCTGCCCGACGACGCCGACAGCGCACTGCTCGTGGGCCGCGCCGAAACCGCCGCCGGGCCGAGCGTCGTCGTCCTGCGCGGAGGCGAGCTGATCGACGTCTCCCGCACGTTCCCGACGATGCGCGAGCTGACCGAGCGCGCGGATCCCGCGTCGGCGGCGCGCGGGGCTGAGGGCATGTCGATCGGATCCTTCGCGGACGTGTGGGCGAACACGGATCCCGCTACCCGCGACGCCTCGCGCCCCTTTCTCCTCTCGCCGATCGATCTGCATGTCGTGAAGGCCGCCGGGGTGACCTTTCCCGTCTCGATGCTCGAGCGCATGATCGAGGAACGGGCGCGCGGGGAGGCGTCGTCGGCCGACGGGATCCGTGCCACCGTGCTCGACGCGATCGGCGGCGACCTCGCGGACCTCGTGCCCGGATCGCCCGAGGCGATGCGGCTCAAGCAGGTCCTGATCGAGCAGGGTCTGTGGAGCCAGTACCTCGAGGTCGGCATCGGGCCTGACGCCGAGATCTTCTCCAAGGCGCCGGTGCTCGCGACGGTCGGCTCGGGCGTGGACGTGGGCGTGCTCGCCGAATCGCAGTGGAACAACCCCGAGCCCGAGGTGGTGATCGTCGTCGCCTCGGACGGCCAGATCGTCGGAGCTACGCTCGGCAACGACGTCAACCTGCGCGACATCGAGGGGCGCAGCGCCCTTCTGCTCGGCCGCGCGAAGGACAACAACGCCTCGGCGTCGGTCGGGCCTCTCATCCGGTTGTTCGATGAGGGCTTCTCTCTCGACGACGTGCGCCGCGAGACGGTGTCGCTGTCGGTGACCGGTGAGGACGGCTTCGCGATGTCCGCGGAGTCGCACATGCAGCAGATCAGCAGGGATCCCGCCGACCTCGCGGCCCAGGCGACCGGCGCGCACCACCAGTACCCCGATGGGTTCGTGCTCTACCTCGGCACCATGTTCGCACCGACCGACGACCGCGGCGAGGCGGGCCGCGGCTTCACCCACCACGTGGGCGACGTGGTGACGATCGCGTCCTCGAGACTCGGATCCCTCGTCAACCGCGTGCAGCACGCGGAGTCGATCGCGCCCTGGTCGTTCGGCATCGCCGACCTCATGACGAACCTCGCCCGCCGCGAGCTGCTGCAGGTCTGATCGGCATCGTCTCACCGCCCGACGAGCCCCGTCTCATAGGCGAGGATCACGAGCTGCACGCGATCCCGGGCGTCGAGTTTCTGCAGCAGGCGCGAGATGTGGGTCTTCACCGTCGAGATCGACAGGAAGAAGTGCGCGGCGAGCTCGTCGTTGCTCATGCCCTCGCCGATCGCGATGAGGATCTCGCGCTCGCGCGGGGTGAGCACGTCGATCTTCGCCTCGTCGGCCGGCGCAGGAGCGTCCATGAACTGTTCGATCATCCGAGCCGTGACGCGCGGCGCGAGCGCGGCGTCACCCGCGTGCACCGACCGGATCGCGCCGAGCAGCTCGGGCGGCCGCGCGTCCTTCAGGAGGAACCCGCTCGCCCCCGCACGCAGCGCGGCGAACGCGTACTCGTCGAGATCGAAGGTCGTGAGCACGAGGATCCGCGGGGCACCTTCCAGCGCCGAGATCCGTTCGGTCGCGGCGATCCCGTCGAGCCCGGGCATGCGCACGTCCATCAGGATGACATCGATGCCGCCCGCTGCGGCGACGGCCACCGCCTCGTGCCCGTCAGCCGCCTCGGCGACGACGTCGATATCGGGCTGGGCATCGAGCATCATGCGCAGCCCCATGCGCACGAGCTGCTGGTCGTCGACGATCGCGACGCGGATGGCGGTCATAGTTCTCCAGGATGGGTGAGGACGGCGTGTACGCGCCAGCGGCCGTCGGGGCGCAGCCCGGCCTCGACGGTGCCGTCGGCGAGTGCGGCGCGCTCTCGCATTCCGACGAGGCCGCGCCCGGATCCGTCCGAGGGTGCCGGGTCGCGCGTGGTCTCGTTATCGATCGTGAGTGAGATGACCCCATCGGCGTTGCGGCTCACGACGTCCACCCGCTGCGTGCCGGGCGCATGGCGCAGCACGTTCGTCAGCGACTCCTGCACGATGCGGTATGCGGCGAGCGAGACGCCTCCCGGTGGGATCGGTTCTCCCTCGCTCCGCCACGTGAGGGGCATCCCCGCGTCGCGGAACTGGGCGATGAGGGATCCGATGTCGTCGGCGCCCGGCTGCGGCGCGAGCTCGGCGGAGGACCCGGGTGTGCGCAGCACGCCGAGCAGCCTCCGCATCTCCGCCAGCGACTCGCGTCCCGTCTCGGCGACGCGGCGCATGGCGTCCGGCGCGAGATCGGATCCGGTCTCGGCCTGGGCGGCTGCGCCCTCCGACAGCGTGATCATCACGGTGAGGCTGTGCGAGACGATGTCGTGCATCTCGCGGGCGATGCGGGTGCGCTCCTCGCCGACCGCGAGCCGCGCGCGCTGATCCCGCTCGCGCGCGAGATCCTCCGCGCGGGTGATCAGCGCGCGCTCGTAGCGGCGGCGGCCGCCGACCGAGATCCCGATGAGCGTGGGCACCAGCATGGCCGTCGCCGATTGGAACAGGAGCCCGAGGATCTGGATCCAGTCGGTTCCCGTGAGCGCTGCGCTCGCCGTCGCAGGAGACCAGTCGAGCACGAATCCGGCGAACCACAGCACCGTCGCGATCGCGAATCCGATCCACGCCTGTCGCGTCGAACGGAACACCGCGATCGAATACAGCGCGACCCACGCGGAGACCATGCCGATGGTCATGCTGGGGTCCGGCACCTGCCCGATGATTGTCGCCGCGAGCAGCAGGACGAACGGGAACCGCCTGCGGAACAGCGTCGCGACGAAGAGCAGCGCGGATCCGATCCCGATGATGACCGCGTTCGAGACGTCGCCCGTTGCGAGGAGGACGGGCGCCAGCAGCGCGGGAAGCCCCGCCGTGAAGAACGCGATCAGCACGTCGACGGTGCGCGGGTGCCGGTCGATCCACCGCCGGAAGAGCCCGGGCGGGCGGGGCAGCGCGAGCTCTGCGGCACCCGGGTCCGTGGAGGATCCGGGTGCCGCCGAGCTCTGCGCAGTCATCGCCAACGAATCTACGCGTCGCGTCGCGCGACCACCGCCGCACCGCCGAAGAACGCCGCCGCGCCCCAGGCCAGGGTGAGCACCAGATCGAGCAGAAGATCGCCAGAGAGGGCGCCGTGCGCCAACAGGAGGTTCTGGCCGGTCGTTCCGAGCAGCACGTCGGCCACGTCGGCGCCCCACGACCACGGCAGGGTCGCGAGGATCATCGGCAGGATGAACACGAACACGAGCGACGCGGTGACGGCCCAGGTCTCCGAACGCAGCAGGGCGGCGATCCCGAGAGTGAACGCGGCCGTCGACGCGGCGAAGACGCCGGCGCCGAGGATCGGCAGGACGACGCCGAACAGCACGTCGTCGACGTTCGTCGGCAGACCGAACAGCTCGCCGACGATCCAGGCGGCGGCCAAGGCGAGAACGAACGCGACGACGGTCGCGATGAAGGTGGCGGCGATCACGACGGCGGCCTTCGCGGCCATCACGCCGAAGCGCTTCGGCGCGGCGCTCAGCAGCGTGCGCAGCGATCCCGTGCTGTGCTCCTTCGCGTACACAGACGAACCGATGATCACGGCCATCGCGATGGCGAAGAAGTAGCCGTTCATGGCGATCTCGCCGACGCCCGGCAGCCATTCGAGCATGGCGGGATCCTGGCCCGAGTCGGTGAACTGCGCGCCGTAGATCGCCGCGAATGCGGCGGCGGGGAGGACGACGAGAGCGGTGCCGATGATCCAGGAGAGCTTGTTCGAGCGCAGGCTCGCGATGCTGATCCATTCGGCCTTCAGGAGCGAACCCGCGCTCACGCGGTGGGTGGCCTGTTGCGGGGCGGTGGGAGCGATTGTGGTGGTCATGTCGAAGATCCTTAGAGTCGGCCCGCGGGTCAGGAGACGAGGGCGGCGGAGTCGCTGCGGTACTCGGTGGCGTCGTCCGTGAGGGCGAGGTAGGCCTCCTCGAGGGAGGCGTTCACCGGGGTGAGTTCGTGGAGCTCGAGGCCCTCGAGGCTGGCGGCGCGCGCCACGATGTGGGCGGGAACGCCGGTCACCTCGAGCGCATCGGATCCGGTCTGCGTGATCGCGACGCCGGAGGCGGCGAGAACGGACCCGAGCACGGCGGCATCGGAGACGCGCACGCGCACGGTGGGGTGCTCGGCGCCGCGCAGGAAGTCGCTGAGCGGTGCGTCGGCGAGCACGCGGCCCTTGCCGAGCACGATGATGTGGTCGGCGGTCTGCGCCATCTCGCTCATCAGGTGCGACGAGATGAACACGGTGCGCCCCTCGGCTGCTCGCGCCCGGGCGAATCCGCGCACCCAGTGCACGCCCTCCGGGTCGAGGCCGTTGACGGGCTCATCGAAGATCAGCACCTGCGGATCGCCGAGCATCGTGGCGGCGATGCCGAGACGCTGGTGCATGCCGAGCGAGAATCCGCCGATGCGGCGCGAGGCGACGGACGAGATCCCGGTCAGGTCCATGACCTCGTCGACGCGGCGCTTGCCGATCCCGTTCGTCGCGGCGAGCATACGGAGGTGATCCACGGCGCGACGGCCCGGGTGCGCGGCCTTGGCGTCGAGGAGCGCGCCCGCCTGGCTCATGGGATCTGCGTGCTCCGCGAACGGACGGCCGTTGACGAAGGCGGATCCGGCGCTCGGCCGGTCGAGGCCCATGATCATGCGCATGGTGGTCGATTTCCCGGCGCCGTTCGGCCCGAGGAATCCGGTGACCTGACCGGGCTTGACCACGAACGACACGTCGTCGACCGCGGTATGGGATCCGAAACGCTTGGTGAGATGTTCTGTGGTGATCATGCTTCTATCCTTCGCGGATCGACCTTCGCGCACATCGGAGGTGAGACGGATCCTCAGAGGGATTTCGTCGTACCAGAGGATGACGGGCTCGTAGACTTGAGCCATGCCCGAGATCCCCTTCACAAAAGGCCACGGCACCGGCAATGACTTCGTGATCGTGCCGGATCCGGATGGTGTGCTCGACCTCTCCGCCGCCCAGGTCGCGGCGCTGTGCGATCGCCACTTCGGCATCGGCGCAGACGGGCTGCTGCGCGTGGTGCGATCGGCCGCGGGCGGCTTCGGCTCCGACGCCGAGTGGTTCATGGACTACCGCAACGCCGACGGATCCATCGCGGAGATGTGCGGCAACGGCGTGCGGGTGTTCGCACGCTACCTCGCCGACACGGGGCTCGCCTCGCTCGATAGCCCGCTCGCGGTCGGCACGCGCGCGGGCACGAAGACGGTCACGCGCAGCGACGACGGATTCCGGGTGGACCTCGGCACCTGGCGCACTGACGCGGCGGATCCGCTCGTGCGCGCCCGGGGGCTCGACGTCGCGCGCCCGGGCATGAACATCGACCTCGGCAACCCGCACATCGTCGTCGCGCTCGCGAGCGATGCCGAGCTCGATGGGCTCGACCTCTCGGTGATCCCGCACATCGACCCGCAGCCCGAGGGCGGCGCGAACGTCGAGTTCGTCGTTCCCGAGGATCCGCTGATCACGGCCGGCGTGGGGCGGATCCGCATGCGCGTGTTCGAGCGCGGCGTGGGGGAGACGCTGTCCTGCGGCACCGGCACGGTCGCGGCGGCGCTCGCGGTGCGCAGCTGGGCCGGCGGTGCGCCGCACGAGTGGCGCGTCGAGGTTCCGGGCGGCGTCCTGGGCGTGAGCATGTTCGAGATGGGCGGCCAGGAGCGCGTGGCGCTCTCGGGCCCGGCCACCCTCGTATACTCGGGCACCGTGACCCTCGCGTAGGGCCGGTTCGCCGAAGGCCTGACTTTTCGCCGAGATACTGACGATTTCGGCGGATCCGTCAGGCGCTCGCCGAAATCTCAGGCGCTCGGCAACATCATGCGGCGCGCCCCTGCGCGATCGCGGCGCGGATCTCTCGCTCCACGCGCGGCCAGTCGTAGACGATGTCGTGGTACGAGTACCGCAGCACGGTGTAGCCCATCAGAGCCAGCTGTCGGTCGTGGGCGATGTCCTGGCGGCGCTGGGCGGCATCGCTGTGGAACGCGTACCCGTCGAGCTGCACGACGAGGTGCGCGCCGACGAGCGCATCCACGCGCCGCCCCGCGATCCTCACCTGCTGCACAACAGGGATCCGCGCGCGGCGACAGTTCGCGACGAACATCGACTCGATGCCTGAATCGGAGAGGCGACTCACCTGCTCGGCGAGGGAGCGCGCCGTTTCCGTTCGCCACGGCAGGCCGCGGATCTGCTCCGGCGTCGCGTGCTTCTGCGTGACCGCCGACTCCCAGACGGCGAACGCATCGACGGGCGGGAGGATCCGCGCGATGTTCGCGAGCACGTTCGGGAGCGGATCGATGAGGGAACGCGGCGATCGAGCGACCACGGTGCGCGCACGGTCGAGGACGGTGCGCTCGCCCCGATCGACGTGCGCATCCGGCGCCACACCGATGTGCACCCGTCCATCGCGCAGCCCGGGCGGCTTCCAAAGCTCGTAGCGGTCGAGCGCGCTGACCCCGGTGAGCGCGCCGCCGACGCGCGCCGCCTCGCGAGTGCCGTATCCCGCGCCCGGGAGGATCAGCCACTTCCGCCGCACCAGCGGGATCCCCTCGGCGTGACGTGCCGCGAGGATCTGATGCGGCTTCCACCCGAGATCGAGCACGTCGTCCCGGTGCTTCCAACCGCCGTGGGCGGCGAGGAGCGGCGCGAGTTCCATTGTGTTCCCATCTTCCGGTGTGCCGGGAAACCACAGACTGTCGGATCCGCGCGCGCCGCGTGCGACTCGGGTGCCGGAATGTGGAGGGAACCGCCGGATCCGCGAATGTGAGCGCGCTGAGGTGAGGCCCCGCCAGCTCTCGCCTCGTGCATGCGCTCGCCGAGGGCCTGACTTTTCGCCGAGATACTGACGATTTCGGCGGATCCGTCAGGCGCTCGCCGAAATCTCAGGCGCTCGGCGAACCCGGATCCGTCACGCTTCCGCGAGCGCCGCGCGCGCGTGCGCGACGACCGACTCCCGGATCGCCGTCAGCGACACGGAATCGATGCTCCACTGCTGCCAGTACAGCGGCTCCGCGAGGTCGGGGCCGCCGAGGCGCGTGAGCGTGCCCATGTCGAGCGAGGGCTGCGCCTGGGCCGGCGGCAGCATGCCCCACCCCATGCTCAGGCGCACCGCCGAGGCGTAGTCCTCCGAGGCCGGCACGTAATGCCGCGGGGGAACATCGGGATCCACGCCGAGGGCTCGCAACCAGTCCGACTGGATGTCATCCGACCGATCGAATTCGATCGCCGGCGCCGACGCCAGCGCCTTCTTGGTGACGCCGCCCGGGAACCACCGGGCGACGAAGCCGGGCGTTGCGACGGCGACGTACTCGGTGGATCCGAGCCCCGTCACCGTGCACCCGGCGATCGGCTTCCTCTGCGACGTGATGGCGGCCAGCGCCGCGCCGGTCTCGAGCAGCTTGGCCGTGCGGTCCTCGTCCTCGCGGAGCAGCTCGAAGGTCACGTCCTGGTCGTGCGCCACGGTCGCGAGCGCGGGCAGCAGCCAGGTGGCGAGCGAGTCGGCGTTGACCGCGATCGGCACGTGCATGCGCTCCTGCCGATCGAGGCCGAGCGCGACGGACGCCTCGTGCCCGACGGCCGCGTACTGACGGGCGAGCCGCACGACCGCGGCGCCGTCGTCCGTCGCGCGGATCGGCCGGGACCTGATGATGAGCACGCGGCCGAGCTGCGACTCGAGGGTGCGCAGCCGCTGGCTGACGGCGGAGGGCGAGATGCGCAGGCGACGGGCCGCCTGCTCGAAGGATCCGTCGTCGACGATCGCCGCTACCGTCTCGGCGAGCTCGGGAGAAATCCACATAAGCGTTGCTTCACCATCCTTCGTTCATCCTGATCTGCTTTTGATTCTCGCACGCCGCGGCACACGATGGAACCATGCTCACCGCTCTGCTCGCCGGCCTCGGCCTGTGCCTGTCGATCATCGCCGCGCCCGGCGCGCAGAACGTCTTCCTCCTGCGTGAGGGGATCCGCCATGCGGGCGGCGGGCGGCGGCACGCGCTCGCGCTCGCCGCCGTATGCCTCGCGAGCGATGTCGTGCTCATCTCGGTCGGCGTCGGCGGGTTCGGAGTCGTCGTCGAACAGGTGCCGTGGCTGTTCGACGCCGCGCGCTGGGCGGGCGTCGTATTCCTCGCCGGCTATGGGATGCTCGCAGCGATCCGTGCGGTCCGCGGCGGCGAGGCGATCGAGACCGGATCGCCGGATCCCGCCCGCCAAGAGCCAGCGCCGACGCTCGCGAGCGGCACGGGCGCGACCGCCACGCTCACGGCCGTGCCCGTGGCGCGAGTGCGCACCGCCATGCTTCCGGCGATCCTCACCTGCCTCGCGATCACCTGGCTGAACCCGCACACGTACCTCGACACGGTGCTGCTGCTCGGATCCATCTCGACGCACTACGGCGACGCGCGCTGGCTGTTCGCCGTCGGCGCGATCCTGGGCAGCGCCGTGTGGTTCGCGATCCTCACCTTCGCGGCGCGGTTCGCCTCGCGCTGGCTGCGCTCGCCGCGCTCATGGCGGATCCTCGACGCCGGCGTCGCCGTGATGATGCTGGGCCTTGCCACGGCGCTCGCGGTCGCGTGACGGTTCGCCGAGCGCCTGAGATTTCGGCGAGCGCCTGACGGATCCCGCCGAATCGTCAGGTGCTCGGCAAAAAGTCAGTCACTCAGCGAGCGTGTCGATCGGCCCCGTCGTATCGCTGCGGTGCCGAACCTTCAGCACGCGGAATCCCTTGGAGATCGCGTGACGGTGCACGGCGAAGCGGTCGGGGAGGGTCTGCTCCATCCACCGCTGCAACGAGTCGCTGCCGAGGTTCTTCTGCACGACGAGATACGCGTCGCTGCTGAGATCCAGTCGGGGCAGCCAGGTCTGCATCAGCTCGTGGAGCGCGGGCTTCCCGATCCGGATCGGAGGGTTCGACCGGATCGTGCGGAAGGCGATGTCCGCGGGGATCTGGTCTGCCGTCACGGCGCGGATATTGTCGAGCCCGAGCGACTCGGCGTTGCGGCGCACGAGATCGAGCGCTCGCTCGTTGACATCGAGCGCCCAGATCCGCGCGTGCGGCGATTGCATCGCCAGATCGAGCGAGATCGCTCCCCAGCCGCACCCGATGTCGAGGAAATCGCCGCCGGGCGGAGCATCGGGAGAGTTCGCGAGCAGAACCTCTGTGCCCTTGTCGAGCCGATCAGGACTGAACACGCCGCTTGCCGTGGTGGCCGTGATGTCGCGGCCAGCGAGGTTCACGCTGATGGTGCGGAGTTCTTCGGGGCTCGAGGGCTGCGCACTGAAATAGTGATCCCCCATGAACATCGACACTACCGGAGGCCCGCGCGACGCGAGAAGCGGATAAAATCGAAGTCCAGCTCCACGAAAGGCAGCACTTGGCCGAAACGACAGGCACCGACGACGCAGTCGACCGCATCCTCGCGCGCGAAGATTCCCACAGCACGTCCCGCGTCTTCGGTGCCGCGCAGGCGCTGCAGACGCACGAGACGGCCAGCCATCACAGTGACGGCGATCAGTGGGATCTCGACGATCGTCACGCGCTGCGCCGCGTCGGCGGTCTGTCGACCGAGCTCGAGGACGTCACCGAGGTCGAGTACCGCCAGGTGCGCATGGAGAACGTCGTGCTCATCGGCGTGTATCCGTCGGGCGCGCAGGCAGAGGCCGAGAACTCGCTTCAGGAGCTCGCCGCGCTCGCAGAAACGGCAGGATCCGTCGTGCTCGACGGCGTCCTGCAGCGCCGTCCGCATCCCGACGCCGCGACGTACTTCGGTCGGGGCAAGGCCGACGAGCTGCGCGACCTCGTGCTGTCGGTCGGTGCCGACACGGTGATCGCGGATGCCGAGCTCGCCCCCAGCCAGCGGCGCGCGCTCGAGGACGTCATCAAGATCAAGGTCATCGACCGCACCGCCGTGATCCTCGACATCTTCGCGCAGCACGCCAAGACCCGCGAGGGCAAGGCGCAGGTCGAGCTCGCGCAGCTCGAGTACCTCCTTCCGCGCCTGCGCGGCTGGGGCGAGTCGATGAGCCGCCAGGCCGGCGGCCAGGTGGGAGCGGCCGGCGCGGGAATGGGATCCCGCGGACCCGGTGAGACGAAGATCGAACTCGATCGTCGCCGGATCCGCACCCGCATGGCGATCCTGCGCAAGCAGATCCGCGGCTTCGCGCCGGCCCGCGAGGCCAAGCGCGCCGAGCGCGGCCGCCACGCGATCCCGTCGGTGGCGATCGCCGGGTACACGAACGCCGGCAAGTCGAGCCTGCTCAACCGACTGACGCAGGCGGGCGTGCTCGTGGAGAACGCGCTGTTCGCGACTCTCGACGCCACGGTCCGCCGCACGGAGACGGCCGACGGCCGGGTGTTCACCCTCGCCGACACTGTCGGCTTCGTGCGCAACCTGCCGCACCAGCTCGTCGAGGCGTTCCGCTCGACGCTCGAGGAGGTCGGTCAGGCCGACGTCATCGTGCACGTCGTCGACGGAAGCCACCCGGATCCCGCGGGTCAGCTGCAGACGGTGCGTGACGTGCTGGGCGAGGTCGACGCCCGCGATCTTCCCGAGATCGTCGTGTTCAACAAGATGGATCTCGTCGACGACTCCGAACGGCTGGTGCTCGCGGGTCTCGCTCCAGGGGCCGTGTTCGTCTCGTCGCGCACGGGCGAAGGGATCGACGAGCTGCGGCGGATCGTGGAGCAGGCGCTTCCCGTTCCGGCGGTCGAGATCCGGGCGCTCGTTCCCTATGAGCGCGGCGACCTCATCTCGCAGATCCACGAGGCGGGCCAGTTCCTCGCGCAGAGCCACGAGGATACGGGAACGCTGGTGCACGCCCGCGTCGCCCCGGATCTGGCCGCCGATCTCGGCCCGTTCCTCACCGCGTAGGGGTTTCCCGACCGTTCTCGTTGGCTGGCTAGAATGACCGCGCCACGGCGGTGCACACCTCGCCGTCGAACGAGACACGAGGACACCCGCCACCATGATGACGCCGCCGATCGAGCCCGCTGATCCGTCCGATCAGGATCCGAACGGACTCGATCGATCCCACGCCGCGCCGCCTGCTCGCACCCTCATCGATGTCATTCGGGCCTCGGCCGAGGCACATCCCGACGCGTCGGCGTTGGAGGACGAACGCGGTGCGCTCAGCTACGCCGAGCTGCTCGCGCTCGTGGACCGGACCGCCGGACGGCTGCACGCGCTCGGCGTGCGCCGGGGCGACCGCGTCGGCGTGCGCATGCCCTCGGGCGACCGATACGTCTACGTCGCGATCCTCGGCGTGATGGCGGCTGGAGCGGCCTATGTGCCCGTCGACGCCGATGATCCCCAGGAGCGCGCAGACCTCGTGTTCGGCGAAGCGCGCGTGCGCGGCGTCGTCGGCGCGGGCGGGGAGTTCGTCGACCCGGACGGCACCGTCGCGGGCGGGCTGTTCGACGGGCAGGATCCGCACCCGAGCGCGCGACCGACCAGGGACGTCGATGCGCCGACGCCCGACGACGACGCGTGGATCATCTTCACGTCCGGCTCGACGGGGGTTCCGAAGGGCGTCGCGGTGTCGCACCGGTCGGCCGCCGCCTTCGTCGATGCGGAGGCGCGGCTCTTCCTGCAGGACGCTCCGCTTGGGCCCGACGATCGCGTTCTGGCGGGGCTCTCCGTGGCGTTCGATGCGTCGTGCGAAGAGATGTGGCTGGCCTGGCGCCACTCCTCGTGTCTCGTGCCCGCGCCGCGGTCTCTCGTCCGATCGGGCGAAGACCTCGGCCCCTGGCTCGTGGGTCATGGGATCACGGTCGTCTCGACGGTGCCGACCCTCGCGGCGCTGTGGCCGGAGGACGCGATCGAGAACCTGCGCCTGCTCATCTTCGGCGGCGAGGCGCTGCCGCCCGAACTGTCCGCGCGGCTCATCGGCGATGAGCGCGAGGTGTGGAACACCTACGGACCCACCGAGGCGACCGTTGTGGCGTGCGCGGCGAAGATGGACGGATCCGCGCCGATCCGCATCGGCCTGCCGCTCGACGGCTGGGAGCTCGCGGTCGTCGACGGGGCCGGCAACAGGGTTGGGGCGGGAGAACAGGGAGAGCTGATCATCGGCGGCGTCGGGTTGGCGCGGTATTTGGACCCCGCGAAGGATGCCGAGAAGTACGCTCCGATGGAATCTCTCGGTTGGCAACGCGCCTACCGGTCGGGCGACCTCGTGCGGGCGGATCCGGAGGGCCTCGTCTTCCTGGGGCGAGCCGACGACCAGGTGAAGATCGGCGGTCGGCGCATCGAACTCGGCGAGGTCGAGTCGGCTCTGCAGAACCTCAGCGCCGTCACCGCGGCCGCTGTCGCCGTGCGCCATTCGGCCGGCGGCACCGCGATGCTCGTCGGGTACGTGGTGCCGACGGGCGAGGACTTCGATCGCGGGGCCGCCCGCGCGGAGCTCGCCGAGTCGCTGCCCGCGCCGCTCATCCCCGTTCTCGCGGTCATGGAAGAGCTGCCCGTGCGCACCTCCGGAAAGGTCGACAAAGCCGCGCTGCCATGGCCGCTCCCCGATACGGGCGAGGGCGATTCGGCGCTGTCCGGAACCGCCGCGTGGCTCGCGGAGCAGTGGACGGCGGTGCTCGGACTGCGCCCGGTCGACGAACGGGCTGATTTCTTCGAGCTCGGCGGAGGGTCGCTCGCGGCTGCCCAACTGGTGTCTCGGATCCGCGTGCGCGCGGCGGAGTTCACGATGAGCGACGTCTATGACCTTCCGCGCCTCGGCAAGATGGCGGAGGCGATCGGCGAGGAGGAGCACGCCACGGGCGCGACCAACTACAGCTCGGCAAGCCCGACGCCGCCCCTGATGCAGTGGGTGCAGTCGCTCTCGGCCGCTGCGCTCTTCGTCCTCGCCGGCGCGCGATGGGTGACCTGGTTGCTCGCGGCGAGCTGGCTCCTCGGCCTCGTGAGCGGCTTCGAGTTCCTGCCGAGCGCACCGGAATGGGTGATCGTCACCGGTCTCGTGCTGTTCGTCACGCCCTTCGGCCGCATGGCGATCGCCGCGGCTGCCGCGCGGCTGCTCCTCCTGGGTGTGAGACCGGGCGACTATCCGCGCGGCGGGTCCGTGCACATTCGGCTCTGGCTGGCGGATCAGATCGCCCTTCAGATCGACCCCGTCGGGCTCGCAGGGGCGCCGTGGGTGACGTACTACGCCCGCGCACTCGGCGCGAAGATCGGGCGCGACGTCGACCTGCACACACTGCCGCCGGTGACGGGCATGCTCGAGATCGGATCCGGGGTGGCGATCGAACCCGAGGTCGACCTGACGGGCACATGGATCGACGGCGATACGGTGCGCATCGGATCCGTGCGCATCGGCGCGGACGCGACGATCGGCGCGCGCAGCACGCTGGCGCCCGGCGCGAAGATCGGGCGCGGCGCCGAGGTGCGCCCGGGATCCGCCGTCTTCGGTCGCGTGAAGGCGGGGCAGAGCTGGTCCGGTTCGCCGGCCGCTCGCGCCGGGGCGGCCCCGAAGCCCCTGTCCGCGTCGCGCCCGCCGAGTCGCACGCGGTGGCTGTGGGCGTACGCCGCGAGCTCGGTCGGCCTCTCGCTGCTGCCGTTCATCGCGTTCGCCGCGGGAGCCGCGGTGCTCGCGGCGGCCATGCGCGGATCCGATTCGTTCGCCGAAGCGGTCCCGCGCGCGCTCATCTGGCTGGTTCCCGGAGTCATCGTCGCGGGCGTCGTGTTCGCGGGCGCCGTCGTGCTGCTCGTGCGGCTGCTCTCGATCGGGCTGAAGCCCGGGACGTACCCCGTGCGCAGCCGCGTGGCGTGGCAGGCCTGGACGACCGAGCGCCTGCTCGATGCCTCGCGCACGCTCCTGTTCCCCATCTACTCGAGCCTGTTCACGCCCGTTTGGCTGCGGCTCCTCGGGGCGCGCGTCGGGCACGACGTGGAAGCGTCGACGGTGCTGCTCCTGCCGTCGCTCACGCGGATCGACGAGGGCGCGTTCCTCGCCGACGACACGATGGTGGCGACCTACGAACTGCGCGGCGGGTGGATGCGCTTGGCCCGGGCGCGCATCGGCAAGCGCGCATTCCTCGGCAACTCGGGTCTGTCAGCCGCGGGCCACACGGTTCCGAAGAACGCGCTCGTCGCGGTGCTCTCCGTCGCCCCCGCCAAGGCGAAAGCCGGATCGTCGTGGCTCGGATCTCCTGCCGTGCGCCTGCGACGAGTCGTGAGCGAGGCGGATCTCGAGCGCACGTACAAGCCCACGCGCGCGCTGCGCGTGGCGCGCGCTGTGGGAGCTGTGCCGCATCGTCCCGGTCGTCGTGACGTGCGCGCTCGGACTCGCCGTCATGTCGGCGCTCGGCGCGATGATCGATTCGTGGGGCATCCTCATCGCCTGCCTGCTCTCGGGCGTCGTGATGATGCTCGCCGGGGCGGTCGCCGCGCTCGTGACCACGGTCGCGAAATGGGCCTTCGTCGGGCGGATCCGCGCAGGCGAGCACCCGCTGTGGTCGAGTTTCGTGTGGCGGACCGAGGTCTCCGACACGTTCACGGAGATGCTCGCGGCGCCATGGTTCGCGAACGCCGCCGCCGGCACGCCCGCGCTCGCGGTCTGGTTGAGGACTCTCGGCGCGAAGATCGGCCGAGGCGTGTGGACCGACAGCTACTGGCTGCCCGAGCCCGACCTGGTGACGCTCGGTGACGGGGCGACGGTGAACCGTGGATGTGTGGTTCAGACGCATTTGTTCCATGATCGTGTGATGAGCACCGATACCGTCACCATCGAAAAGGGCGCCACGCTCGGGCCGCACAGCGTTGTTCTGCCCGCCGCGGTCATCGGCGCCGATTCCACCGTCGGGCCGGCGTCCCTCGTCATGCGCGGCGAGTCCGTTCCCGTCGGCAGCCGGTGGAGCGGAAACCCGATCGGGCCGTGGCGCGCGGTCACGGTGCGCGCGTATCAGGCGGACGCCGCATGAGGTTCCGCGCGACGGACGTCGGCGCGGACGACTACACCCCGGGGTTCGGCGACGCCCGGTTCCGCACCCGGCACTACGATCTCGACATCGATTACAAAGTGTCGAACAACCGCTTCTCCGCGCGGGCCGAGATCGCGATCACGGCGCGGACGGATGCGACCTCGATCGCCTTCGACCTGGTCGGCCTTCGAGCGAGCCGGGTTCAGGTGGGCGGAGAGCGCGTCGCGCGCTTCACCCAGCGCGGCGGTCGCCTGGAGATTCCGCTGCCCGACCCGGTTTCGGGCGGCGACGAGATCGACATCGCGATCGAGTACGCCGGGTCGCCGCGCCCGCGACGTTCGCGCTGGGGGACCCTCGGCTGGGAAGAGCTCGAGGACGGCGCGACCGTCGCCTCCGAGCCGACGGGCGCCTCGACGTGGTTCCCCTGCAACGACCATCCTCGCGACAAGGCGACCTATCGGATCCGCATCACGACCGACACTCTCTACGACGTCGTCGCGGGCGAACGCGTGGCGAACTCCGCGCGGGGCGGGCGCCGCAGTTGGGAGTTCCGACTCGCAGAGCCGACCGCCAGCTATCTCGTGCCCATGCAGATCGGCCGCTACACGGTCAAGAAGGTCGACCTCGATGGCGTCCGGGGTGAACTCCACTTCCCGCCGTCGATCGCGGCGCGGGCGCGCGCCGACTTCGCGCCGCTGCGGGACATGGTGCGCGCATTCCAGAGAGCATTCGGCCCGTACCCGTTCGAGTCGTACCAGGTCGTCGTCACGGAGGACGACCTGGAGATCCCCCTCGAGATGCAGGGCGGCGCGGTGTTCGGCGCGAACCTCATCGACGGAGAGGGCACCTTCGACCGCTTGATCGCGCACGAGCTCGCACACCAGTGGTTCGGCAACAGCGTCGGGATCGCCGCGTGGCGCGATATCTGGCTTAACGAGGGACCCGCGTGCTACGCCGAATGGCTGTGGTCCGAGGCCGCGGGCGACGACTCGGCGCATGCGCTCGCTCTCGCGCATCGTGAGCAGCTCGCGGACGAGAAGCAGGACATCTGCATCGCCGATCCGGGGCCGGATCTGATGTTCGACGATCGCCTGTACAAGCGCGGTGCGCTCGCGCTGCACGCCGTGCGCCTGACCGTGGGCGACGACGACTTCTTCCGCCTCCTCCGCGAATGGTGCGAGCGATTCGCGGGCTCGACCGCGCACACGAGCGAGTTCATCGCCCTCGTCGAGGAGGTCACGGGCCGAGACCTCAGCGACCTGTTCGTCGCGTGGCTCGAAGACCTCGAGCTGCCGGAGTTTCCCCCGACAGATCTTCCCTCGACCCCGGCGATACTGCGCGGTCCGGTTCTGTGACGTGATTCAATCGACGGCGATCGAGGCCGTGTACCCGGTCGGAGCGTCGAGCGCGTCCACGCGGTAGCGCGCGTCTGCCAGATGGGCGAGTGCGCTCTCTCCCCGGGGCTCGAATCTGACCGCGTCGGGCGGCACCGCGAGCCCGCGGCCATCCGCCTTGACGACGGCTTCGAACTCGGTCCACCGGCGGCGCGTCGGCGGCGTGCGGAAGACCCGCTCGAGGCCCTCGACCAGGGCGCGCGGCTCGCCGCGCTCTATGTCGATGCCGACGGCGCGCGGCCCGCGCGTCGCGGCGACGGCGACGACGGATCCCGCGTAGCTCACGCTGATGCTCACGGGCGCGCCCACGGCGCGGACGGGGCCATGATCGCCCCCGCAGCGCGGGCAGCGCGCGATGACCGCCGCGTCGCTGCCCGGCGCGAGCTCGCCGATCAAGGACCGGATCAGACTGCGCCCCACGAGGAATCGCGCGCGACGGATCCCGACGAGGGCCGCGGCGCGGCGCTGGTCCGTCTCGCTCAACCCGCTCGCATCGCCGGAGGAGCCCGCGGCATCCGCGAACGCGACGACCGCGTCGCCCGCGCGCAGTCGCCGGACCGACACGCCCTAGGAGAGCTCGATCGCGGCGACGCCGGGGGGCTCGAAGCCGAGCACCTGACCAAGGAAGGCGAGCTCGTTCGCGAAGCACGCGATGATCGTCTCGGCGCGGCGGAACCCGTGGCTCTCGCCCTCGAACTTCAGGTAGGCGTGCGGCACGCTGTTCGCCGCGAGCGCGTCGCGCAGTGCCTCCGACTGCGACGGCGGCACCACCGGATCCTCGGTTCCCTGCAGGATCAGCAGCGGCGTGCGGAGCTTCTCCGGATGCGTCAGCGGCGACCGCTCGATGTAGTCGGCCTCGGCCTCGGGCATCGGCCCCACGAGGCCATCGAGGTAGCGGGCCTCGAAGTCGTGAGTCTCGGCGAGCAGCATGCGCAGGTCTGCGACGCCGTAGCGGCTGATTCCGGCGGAGAACACGTCGGTGTCGGCCAGCGCGCACAGTACGGTCCACCCGCCCGCGGATCCGCCCTTGATGGCGAGGCGCTTCGGATCCGCGAGGCCCTTCGCGACGAGGCCCTGCGCGGCTGCGGCGACGTCCTGCACGTCGACGAGGCCCCATGCGCCGTTGAGCCGCTCGCGGTACGCGCGACCGTAGCCGGACGATCCGCCGTAGTTCACATCGAGCACGCCGATGCCGCGGCTCGTGAAGTACGAGGAGTTCTGCGACAGATCGCCGGTGACGTGACCGGTCGGCCCGCCGTGCACGAGCACGAGCACGGGCGGCAACTCGCCGTCGAGCCCGCCGAGGGCCCCGTTCGTCGGCGGATAGAAGAACGTATGCACCGGGCCGAGGGGGCCGGGGAAGGTCATCGGCACCGCGACGGAGTGCACGCGGGAGGTCAGATCGACCTCGCCGCCGCGCACCGCCCGGAGCGAGCGCGCCGACACGTCGAGCTCCCACAGGCCGCCCGGCACCTCGGCGCCGGCGCCCGTCAGGAGTGCCCGCCTGCCGCGCACGGCCTGGATGTGGATGTCCCCGGTGAGCGGCGTCTCCAGCTCCGCGACGCTGCCCGAGACCGGTTCGATGAGCATCAGCCGCGAACGGCCCTCGGTCACGACGGCGAGCACGTTGCCGTCGTCGAGCGCCGCGTACCAGCGGGCTCCGAGGCTCCAGAGCGGGCCGCCGGTGTCGCCGTCGACGGCATAGACGGGTTCGGCTGCCGCGTGCGCGAGCCCATCATCGAAGCGCACGTGGAAGAGGTTCCAGCGCTGCGTCCAGGTCCTGTCGGCCCGCGCCGCGGTCGTCGGCGGATCCTGCACGAACAGCAGCTCGTCCTCGCCCGCCCACTCGGGCTGCAGCGCCGACACGTTCTCGCCCCGGCTGGCCTCGCGTCCGCCCGCGATGCGGGTCCATTCGCGCACGCGGCCGTCCTCGAGGGTTCCCACGCGCAGCTCCGAGGCGTCCCAGGGCATGTCGGGGTGGTCCCAGGCGATCCACGCGATCCGCCCTGCGCGCGGGGTGGGATAGGCGAGGAAGTCGGATCCGGAGACGACGCTCACGACGGCCGACCCGTCGTTCGCCCCGGACGCGTCGAGGGGGATCCGAACGATCTCGCGGATCGGCGTCTCGTGCGGCCCGACGTGCGTCTCCCGCACCGCCCACAGCTCGCCTTCGGCCCACACGAGATCGCCGTGCGCGAAGCGCGGATCCGCCGGGGTCAGGGGAGCGGGATCGGAGCCCGCCGACGAGATGTACACGCGCTGGTCCGACTGCTCGACGAACGCGAATCGTTCGTCGTCGAGCAGCGTCCACGCACCGCCGCCGTACTCGTGCACTCGGGAGCGCGCGCTCCACGGCGCCGGCAGCACGGGGTCGCCGCTGGAGCGAAGGATCGCCGTGCGGCCCTTCTGAGACGGCACGGACTCCGCCCACCAGTAGTCGTCACCGACGAAGCGTGCGAGGTCGAGGCGCAAAGAGCCCGCGGGCATGTCCTCAGGGCGGATGGACGAGGGCCAGGATCCGAAGGCACGACGGTCGATGGAAGCCATATGCCCACGCTAGCCGCACAGAATCAGACGTGCGACGCCATCGGCGCGTCGGTCAGACGGCGCGCATGACCGCGACGATGCGCCCCAGCACGACCGCCTCGTCGCCGAGGATCGGCTCGAACGCCGAGTTCCGAGGCAGAAGCCACACGTGGCCGTCGCGCTTGCGGAACGTCTTCACCGTGGCCTCGCCGTCGAGCATCGCGGCGACGATCTCGCCGTTCTCCGCCGTGTTCTGAGTGCGCACGACGACCCAGTCGCCATCGCAGATGGCCGCGTCGATCATCGAATCGCCGGAGACCTTGAGCATGAACAGCTCGCCGTTCCCGACGAGCTGGCGGGGAAGCGGGAAGATCTCTTCGATCTGCTGCTGAGCCATGATCGGGGTGCCCGCAGCGATCCGGCCGACGAGCGGCACCATCGCCGCATCGCCCACAGAGGGCGCCGAATCCGCGGGATTCTCGGTCGACGAGCCGGGCAGATCGACGAGTACCTCCATGGCGCGCGTCTTGCCGGGGTCGCGGCGCAGGTAGCCGCTCAGCTCGAGCTGACCGAGCTGGTGGGTCACGCTCGACAGCGACTTGAGGCCGACGGCGTCGCCGATCTCGCGCATGCTCGGCGGGTAGCCGTTGACCTGAATCGAATGCTGGATGACCTCGAGGATCGCGATCTGCTTCTCGCTCAGGCTCTTGCGGCGGCGCCCCTTCGGGCGGGTCTGCGGGGTGATATCGGCGCTCATCCGCTCGCTCCTCTTCGAATGTCAGTGGTTCTTGGTGGGGTGGAACCCGTCACGAGGAACGTTACCGGAAGCGGTGCGATCTTCGGGAGGTTTGTTCGAGTGTGTCGCGAGACCGCATCGCGTCGTTTCGAATGAGCGCTTGACACATTCGAACATTCGAAGATAGATTCGGAACATCACTACGAGAGAAGGGCATCTGATGAGCACGGTCACCCTCGCGGCACCCGGTCCGCACATCGCGACTTCCCGCACCCGCCTGCGTCTGACGACTCGCGGTCGGCGGGTTCTCGCAGCACTCGCAGCGCTTCCCGTCATCGCCGGCATAGCGATCGGCACTTTTGCGGGCGGCGCGGCGCTCGGCTCCAACGACGCCGGCGCTCCGTCGGGCACCTTCCAGTCCGTCACGGTCATGCCCGGCGACTCGCTGTGGGGCATCGCCGAGCGGGTGGCACCCGAGGCCGACCCGCGCGACGTTGTGAGCGAGATCATCTCGCTCAACGTGCTGTCGAACTCGGCCGTCGACGCCGGCGACCGCATCGCGATCCCGGCCCAGTACTCGAGCGGTCTCTGACTTCTGGCGGGGCCGTAGAATCGGGTGCGTGACGGTGAGACTCGAAGACCTGCCCCTCAGAGACGACCTGCGTGGTCAGAAGCCCTACGGCGCTCCGCAAGAGCCGCTCGCCGTGGCGCTGAACGTGAACGAGAACACCCATCCGGTTCCCGCCGATGTCGCCGACGACATCGCCGAATCGGTCGCCAAGTCGATCTCCGGGCTCAACCGCTATCCCGACCGCGAGTTCGTCGAGCTGCGAGAGGCGTTCGCCGAGTATCTCGGGCACGGAATCGAAGCTGACCAGGTGTGGGCCGCGAACGGCTCGAACGAGGTTCTGCAACACGTCCTGCAGGCGTTCGGCGGCCCCGGCCGCACGGCCATGGGCTTCGCCCCGACCTACTCGATGTACCCGCTTCTCGTGCGCGGCGTGGGCTCCGAATGGATCGCCGGCACGCGCGGCCCGCGCTTCGAGCTCGATCCCGAGGATGCGGCGCGTCAGGTGCGCGAAGCCGATCCGGACGTCGTCTTCCTCTGCACGCCCAATAACCCCACGGGCACGGCGCTCTCGCTCGACGTGGTCGAGGCCGTGTACGAGGCCAGTCGCGGCATCGTGATCGTCGACGAGGCCTACTTCGAGTTCTCGCCCGACGACGGCGCATCGGCGCTGACGCTCCTGCCCGGCCGGGAGCGCCTCGTCGTCTCGCGAACCATGAGCAAGGCGTTCGCTTTCGCGGGCGCGCGCGTCGGCTATCTCGCCGCAGACGCCGCGGTCGTCGACGCTCTTCGCCTCGTGCGCCTCCCGTATCACCTGAGCGCCATCACGCAGGCGGCCGCGACGGCGGCCCTTCGGCACAGCGATGAGATGCTGCGCACCGTCGACGAGATCGTCGTGCAGCGCGACCGCATCTCCGCGACGCTCGAGGCACTCGGCTACGACCCGTACCCGTCGGGCAGCAACTTCGTGCTCTTCGGCGGGGTCGACGATCCGCACGACACGTGGCGGCGCCTGTACGAGCGCGGGGTCCTCGTGCGCGACGTCGGAATCCCGGGGCACCTGCGCGTGTCGGCGGGAACGGAAGACGAGACGAGCGCGTTCCTCGACGCACTCGCCCGCATCGGCGACGAATAGGATCGAGCTATGACCAACGCCCGCATCGCGTCCCGCACCCGCACGACGAGCGAATCGTCGATCGAGCTCGAGCTCGACCTCGACGGCACCGGCTCGAGCTCCATCGACACGTCCGTGCCCTTCTTCGACCACATGCTCACGGCGTTCGCGAAGCACTCGCTGACCGACCTGCGCGTGAAGGCGACGGGCGACACGCACATCGACGTGCATCACACGGTCGAAGACACCGCGATCGTGCTCGGTCAGGCGATCCGCGAGGCACTCGGAGACAAGACCGGCATCTCGCGCTACGGCGATGCCCTCGTGCCGCTCGACGAGGCGCTTGCGCAGGCGGTCGTCGACATCTCGGGCCGTCCCTACCTCGTGCACACCGGCGAGCCGGCGGGGTTCGAGATGCACCTCATCGGCGGACACTTCACGGGGTCGATGGTGCGCCACGCCTTCGAGGCGATCACGTTCCACGCCGGCCTCACGGTGCACGTGAACGTCCTCGGCGGCCGCGATCCGCACCACATCGCCGAGGCTGAGTTCAAGGCGTTCGCGCGTGCGTTCCGTCAGGCGAAGTCGCTCGACCCGCTCGTCGTCGGCGTGCCGTCGACCAAGGGCGCCCTCTGATGGCATCCGAGCGGCCCTTGGTCGCTGTGCTCGATTACGGTTCGGGCAACGTCCACTCGGCGGTCAAAGCGCTCGAGAAGGCCGGCGCCGACGTGCGCCTCACCCGCGATCGCGCGCTCGTCGCCGAGGCGGATGGGCTGCTCGTGCCCGGCGTGGGAGCGTTCAGCGCCGTGATGGAACAGCTCGAATCGATCCGAGGCGGCGAGCTCATCGAGCGTCGCCTGGCCGGCGGCCGGGCCGTGCTCGGCATCTGCGTCGGCATGCAGGTGATGTTCGAGCGCGGCATCGAGCGCGGAGTCGATACCGAGGGGCTCGGCGAATGGCCGGGCGTGGTCCGGCCGCTCGATGCGCCGGTCATCCCGCACATGGGCTGGAGCTCGCTCGAGGTCGGGCAGGGGTCGCGCCTGTTCGCCGGCCTCGAGTCCGAGCGCTTCTACTTCGTGCACTCGTACGCCGCGCAGGAGTGGACGCTCGACGTGCAGCCGCCGTTCCCCATCCCGTCGGTCACCTGGTCGACGCACGGATCGCGCTTCATCGCGGCGGTCGAGAACGGGCCGCTGACGGCGACGCAGTTCCACCCCGAGAAGTCTGGCGACGCGGGCATCGCGGTTCTGCGCAACTGGCTCGGCACCCTCGTGGCGTAGGCGAGTTGGGCGGAACGGTCGGCGACGGCTAGCGTTGTCAGTTGTGTGGTCTGCGGGAGGTCCCCGCAGCCGATCTGGAGACATGAACGACTTCGCTTCGACCCCCAAACTGACCCTGCTGCCCGCCGTTGACGTGGCAGACGGCAAAGCCGTACGCCTCACGCAGGGCGAGGCCGGCTCCGAGACGAGCTACGGCGACCCGATCGAGGCCGCCGAGCAGTGGCGCGACCAGGGCGGTGAATGGTTGCACCTGGTCGACCTCGACGCGGCGTTCGGGCGCGGCAACAACACCGCGATTCTGCGCAAGGTCATCAAGCACATGAAGGGCGTGAGCGTCGAGATCTCGGGCGGCATCCGCGATGACGCCTCGCTCGAGGCTGCCCTGGCCTCCGGCGCCGAGCGCGTCAACCTCGGCACCGCGGCGCTCGAGAACCCCGACTGGACGGCTGCCGTCATCGCCCGATACGGCGAGGCGATCGCCGTCGGCCTCGACGTGCGCGGCACGACGCTCGCAGCTCGAGGCTGGACGAAGGAGGGCGGCGACCTCTGGGACGTTCTCGAGCGGCTCGAGCAGGCCGGCTGCCCCCGCTATGTCGTCACCGATGTCACGAAGGACGGCACCCTCAAGGGGCCGAACCTCGACCTGCTCCGCCAGATGACCGAGCGCACCGATCGCCCGGTCGTCGCTTCCGGCGGAATCTCGAGCCTGGACGACATCGCCGCCCTGCGCGAGCTCGTGCCGCACGGCGTCGAGGGCGCGATCGTCGGCAAGGCGCTCTACGCGGGCGCGTTCACGCTCGCCGAGGCGCTGGATGTCGCCGCACAGTGACGGATCGGGTGCGGAGGGCGCGCAGCCGCGCCTTCCCGCCCACCTGAGCGGTAACACCGCGGATTCCGCGGGGCAGGCCTGGGAGGGTCGCGCGTTCCAGCCGAACCCGGCCGCGGGCGACGACGGATCCGCAGATCCCGCGCTGCTGGCCGCGCTCGTCGACTTCCGGGAAGGATCCGGCGGAGGCGAGGGCGTCGTCAACGCCCTGCGCCGCGCGCGCGTGCTCGTGCCGCTCATCGCGGAGAAGGGCGACGAGGGCGTCGGCCCCACGGGCCTCGCCGTCGACAAGACCCAGGAGCTGTCGATCGTGACGGTCGCGGCTCCCGACGGCCGCAAGGTGCTTCCGGCCTTCACGAGCGTCGACACGATGCGCGCGTGGAACCCGCTCGCGAGGCCGATTCCGGTAGTGGGCACGCGTGCGGCTCTCGCCGCCGCGGGGGAGGACACCGACCTCATCGTCCTCGACCCGACGAGCCCCACCGAGTTCGTCGTGCGCCGACCGGCGATCTGGGCGATCGCGCAGGAACAGCCCTGGGAGCCGTCGTGGCTGAGCACCGAGGTCGCCGAAGCGTTCCACCGGTCGATCGGATCGGAGCTCGCGGTTCAGGACATCGCGATCTCTGCCGGCGACCCGGAGGCGCGCCTGCATGGTCCGGAGCTGATCGTCACGCTCACGCTGGTGGCCGGGCTCGAGCGCGCTGAGCTCGACACGATCCTCGGCCGCCTCGCGAAGCGGTGGGCGGCGGAGGATCGCATCGCGGTCCTCGTCGACTCGATGCAGGTGCGCATCGAGTCGTGACGAGGCCCGTTCCGGTCAGCTGACCGGGCCCGTGTACTTCTCGCCGGGGCCCTTGCCGTGCGCATCCGGGATGGGCGAGATCTCGCGGAACCGCAACTGCAGGGAGCGCAGCCCATCGCGGATCGGACGAGCGTGCATGTCGCTGATCTCCGGGGCCGCGGTGGTCACGAGACCCGCGAGCGCGTTGATGAGCTTGCGGGCCTCATCGAGGTCGACCCACTCGTCGGCCTGGCCCTCTTCGCCGAGGCCGAGCTTGACCGCGGCGGCGCTCATCAGGTGAACGCAGCTTGTCGAGATGACCTCGACGGCGGCCACGTCGGCGATGTCGCGAGCGGCGTCCGTGGCGGCCGCGGCCTGCTCGTTCGCCTCCCACTTCGCCATGCGGTCGGAGTCGAAGGAATAGGCGTGCTCGCCGGAGGTGGTGCTCATCAATGTCTTTCTGTTAGACTGCTTCGGGCTCCGGAAGTGATTCCGGACGAAAGAGGATCTTCATCCCACCCGCGCTTGCCGTTCCAGGCTACCGGGTCACGTAACACTCCGCTCGCCGACAGGCGGGTTGGGGCGAGTCACAGGCTTGCTCGATGGGTGGTGCGCGCGCGAACCTGCGTCTCGCACGGGTGGATGGTGATGATTTCTCCCGCCCGTGGCGCGATCTTCGTGCGACGGTGGCTCACCGACTACCGCACCATTAGGAGTACCGCATCAGCGATCCCCGTATCAACGAGCGTATTCGCGTTCCCGAGGTCCGTCTCATCGGCCCGGGTGGCGAACAGATTGGCGTCGTCCGCACCGAGGTGGCGCTTCGTCTTGCTCAGGAAGCAGACCTCGACCTCGTCGAGGTGGCTCCTGACTCGCGTCCCCCCGTGTCCAAGATCATGGACTACGGCAAGTTCAAGTACGAGGCTGCGCAGAAGGCCAAGGAAGCACGTCGCAACCAGGCCAACACGGTGCTCAAGGAAGTTCGCTTCCGTCTGAAGATCGATCAGCATGACTACGACACGAAGCGCAAGCGCGCGGAGGGCTTCCTCCAGGCGGGCGACAAGGTCAAGGCCATGATCCTGTTCCGCGGACGCGAGCAGCAGCGCCCCGAGATGGGCGTGCGCCTGCTGATGAAGTTCGCCGAAGAGGTCGGCGAGCTCGGTGTCGTCGAGTCGCGACCGAAGATCGATGGCCGCAACATGGTCATGATCATCGCGCCGGTGAAGAACAAGTCCGAGGCCAAGGCCGAGCAGAACGCCAAGCGCGCCGTCAACAAGCAGGCGGCCCGCGACGCGAAGCACTCGTCCGACAGCTCCGCGGCCGCGTAGTCACACCCATATGTCTTCCCGCCGCGAGGCGGGTCGCCCCACGTCGCCCCGATGGGCGCACACGTCAAGGAAAGAACAATGCCGAAGCAGAAGACCCACTCGGGCGCCAAGAAGCGCTTCAAGATCACCGGCAGCGGCAAGCTCAAGAAGCAGCGCGCGGGCATGCGACACAACCTCGAGCACAAGTCGAGCCGTCGCACCCGTCGTCTGAACCAGGACCAGATCGTCTCGAGCAACGACGTGAAGGCCATCAAGAAGCTCCTCGCCCGCTGAGCCGCTCGAATCTCGTTACGCGTTAAGGAAAAAAAGTCATGGCAAGAGTTAAGCGCGCAGTAAACGCGCACAAGAAGCGTCGCGTCATCCTCGAGCGTGCCTCGGGCTACCGTGGCCAGCGTTCGCGTCTGTACCGCAAGGCCAAGGAGCAGGTCACTCACTCGCTCGTCTACGCCTACCGCGACCGTCGCAAGCGCAAGGGCGACTTCCGTCGCCTGTGGATCCAGCGCATCAACGCTGGCGCCCGCGCGAACGGTCTCACGTACAACCGTTTCATCCAGGGTCTGAACCTGGCCGGTGTCGAGGTCGACCGTCGCATGCTCTCCGAGCTGGCGACGAACGACGCCGCCACGTTCGCCGCGCTGGTCGAGGTCGCGAAGGGCGCTCTGCCCTCCGACGTCAACGCGCCGAAGGCCGCGTAAGCGCGCACTTCTCTCGAAGGGGCGTCCCGTGTGGGGCGCCCCTTCGTCGTGCGCGGTGAACGCGCCGCGGATCCGTTCGCGCGCCGCGCGCCGTTACTCTGGAGGCATGCTCGAGAACCCCCGCGCCGCGCGCGTCCGCACCATCCGCAAGCTCTCCCAGCGCACCGTTCGCCGCGAGACCGGGCGCTTCCTGCTCGAGGGACCTCAGGCGGTGCGGGAAGCGCTGACATATCGCCCCGACCTCGTCGAGGATCTGTTCGCGACGCCGACGGCGCTCGAGAAGCACGGCGACATCCGCACCCTCATCGACGACGCGCAAGCCGAGAACCCTGACCTCGAGTGGGAGTACGCGGACGAGGCGGTCATCGACGCGATGAGCGACACCGTCACACCGCAGGGCTTCGTGGCCGTCGCGAAGCAGAACCCCACCGGGCTGAAGGACATCTTCGCGTCCGAGCCGAAGCTCGTCGTGATCTGCGAAGAGGTGCGCGACCCGGGAAACCTCGGCACGATCCTGCGCGCCGCGGATGCTGCGGGAGCGGACGCGGTTGTGCTGACGGGACGCACGGTCGATCCGTTCAACCCGAAGGTCGTGCGCTCCACGACCGGATCCCTCTTCCACGTGCCGTTCGCGGTCGACGCCGATCTCGCCGACGTGACCGGCCGTGCGCGCGGCGCGGGGCTGCAGGTTCTCGCCGCCGATGTGAAGGGCGACGACCTCCTCGGTGTGCGCAGCGAGGGCGCGCTCGAGAACCCCACCGCCTGGGTGTTCGGCAACGAGGCGCGCGGCCTGACCGGCGACGACCTCGCCCTCTGCGATCGTGCGCTGCGGCTGCCGATCTACGGTGCGGCCGAGTCGCTGAACCTCGCGACGGCGGCAAGCGTCTGCCTGTACGAGACGGCGTTCGCACAACGCTCGATGTAAGCGTTATGTAACAGCTGGAATTCGTCGGCGCGCGCTATGGCGGCCGGGCGGGAATTGTGGATAAGCTGACCCGCATGGCAGAGCCTCTTGTAGTGATTGACCACGTGCAGAAGCACTATGGTGAGTTTCACGCCCTGAAAGACATCAATCTGACCGTCGACCGCGGCGAGGTCGTCGTGGTGATCGGTCCGTCGGGGTCGGGTAAGTCAACCCTGTGCCGCACGATCAACAGGCTCGAGACGATCACGAGCGGTTCGATCTCGATCGACGGCAAGGAACTCCCCAAAGAGGGGCGCGAGCTCGCGACCCTGCGCGCCGAGGTCGGCATGGTGTTCCAGTCGTTCAACCTGTTCAGCCACCTGACGATCCTCGAGAACGTCACGCTCGGCCCGATCAAGGTGCTCAAGCTCAGCAAGGCTGATGCCGAGAAGGAAGCGCGCCAGCTGCTCGACCGGGTCGGCATCGGCCACCAGGCCGACAAGCTGCCGGCACAGCTCTCCGGCGGTCAGCAGCAGCGCGTCGCGATCGCACGATCGCTCGCGATGCACCCCAAGGTGATGCTCTTCGACGAGCCCACCTCGGCGCTCGACCCCGAGATGATCAACGAGGTCCTCGACGTGATGGTCGACCTCGCGAAGGAGGGCATGACCATGGTGGTCGTGACCCACGAGATGGGGTTCGCTCGGAAGGCGGCCGACCGCGTCGTCTTCATGGCCGACGGCGAGATCGTCGAAGAGGCAGACCCCGAGACGTTCTTCACGAAGCCGCAGTCGAACCGCGCGAAAGACTTCCTCTCGAAGCTTCTCACCAAGTAGGTCCCTATGACGAGCGCCCACAGCAGGGCGCGAGTCTCAATCCCAGCAGGAGGAAAACATGCGTAAGTTCCGGAACTTCGCGGTCGCAGGCCTCGCAGCGGGGGCGCTCTTCGCGCTCACCGCGTGCAACAGCGGATCGCCGACCGACCCCGCGGGCGGCGGCGACGCACCCGAGCAGGAGGTCGCGGAGGACGTCGCGCTCGAAGGCAGCGACACGTACGACCGCATGGTCGAGAACGGCGGCCCGACGATCGGCGTCAAGGAGGACCAGCCCGGTCTCGGCTACCTCGACGTCACGACCGGCGAGCGCAGCGGCTTCGACATCGAGATCGCGCGCTGGATCGCCGCGTCTCTCGGCTTCGAAGAGGACGACATCACGTACGAGCCGATCGCTTCCGCGAACCGCGAGCAGGCGATCATGAACGGCGACATCGACTACTACGTCGGCACCTACTCGATCACCGATCAGCGCAAGGAGCAGATCGACTTCGCGGGTCCGTACTTCGAGACCGGTCAGGGCTTCCTCGTCTCGGCCGACAGCGAGATGACCGAGGTCACCGACGTCTCCGACTTCAACGGCATGAACGTCTGCTCGGCGACGGGCTCGACGCCGATCCAGAACATCAAGGAGAACTTCCCCGAGATCAACGCGAGCGAGTACGACATCTACTCGCAGTGCGTCGAGGACGTTCTCAGCGGCAAGGTCGACGCGGTCACCACCGACGCGGCGATCCTGATCGGCTACGCGGCCCAGGACCCGGACAACCTCAAGGTGCTCGACGGTCTGTTCACCGAGGAGCGCTACGGCGTCGGCATCCCCAAGGGCGACTCGGCCCTGCAGGAGCACATCAACACGCTGTTCACCGACGGCGGCGACAAGTGGCAGGAGATCTTCGACGCGACGCTCGGACAGTCGGGCATCGAGATCGAGCAGCCCGAGGTCGACGCAGCCAGCTGATGACTCGCGGTGAGGGGCGGCTTTCTCGCCGCCCCTCACCGATCTACTCCAGAAAGAGGAGGACGCGTGGACGTCATCTTCGAGAACCTCGACCTGTGGCGACAGGGCATCGGCTTCACGCTGCTCGTGTTCTTCTTCGGGGGAACCATCGCGATCGTGCTCGGCACGATCGTCGGGGCGATGCGCGTCTCGCCGGTGCCGGTGGCGCGCGCGGTCGGCACGCTGTACGTCAACCTGATCCGCAATACGCCGCTGACCCTCGTGTTCTTCTTCTTCGTGTTCGGCTACAGCGCTCTGGCGCTTCCCAACCTGTCGAACACGGTGCTCGGCATCATGGCGATCGGCGTCTACACCGCGACGTACGTGGCCGAGACGCTGCGCGCCGGTATCAACACCGTTCCGGTCGGCCAGGCCGAGGCAGCGCGCGCGATCGGCCTGCCGTTCGGGCAGGTCATGTCGCTCGTCGTGCTGCCGCAGGCCTTCCGGTCGGTGGTGCCCCCGCTCATGAGCGTGATCATCGCCCTCCTGAAGAACACGACCGTCGCGGCCGGCTTCGGCATCGGCGTGCTGCCCCTGCTGCAGTCGACGATCTCGAACTCGCACACGAGGCCGGGCACGCCGATGGAGGTGCTGCTCTGGGTCGCGGCGATCTTCGTTGCGCTCGTCATGCTGCTCACCTGGTTGCAGCGAACTCTTGAGAACCGATGGAGGATCGCGCGATGACTTCCGTCCTGTATGACGTCCCGGGCCCGCGCGCCAATCGTCGCAACTCGATCCTCGCGGTCGTCACGATCGTGGTGGTCATCGCGATCGTCGCCTTCGTCCTCTGGCGCTTTGCGCTCAGCGGCCAGTTCGAGGCCTCGAAGTGGAACGTCTTCACCTTCACGACGGTGTGGGTGCAGATCGGTTCGATGCTGCTCAATACGCTGAAGGCGTTCGCCGCCGCGGCCGTGCTGAGCCTGGCCGTGGGCTTCATCCTCGCGATCGGACGGCTGTCCGACCACAAGTGGGTGCGCATCCCCGTGACCGTGATCACGGAGGCGTTCCGCGCGATCCCCGTGCTCGTGCTCATGATGATCCTGTACTACGGTCTTCCGACGCTCGGCATCAAGATGGAGCCGTACTGGGCGGTCGTGCTCGCGCTCATGGTGTACAACGGAGCCGTTCTCGCCGAGGCGCTGCGCGCCGGCGTCGAGTCGCTCCCGCGCGGCCAGCGCGAAGCGGGCTTCTCGATCGGTCTGCGCAAGAGCGGCGTGATGATGCTGATCCTGCTGCCGCAGGCGATCCGCGCCATGCTCCCGGTGATCATCGCCCAGCTCGTCGTGACGATGAAGGACACGGCGCTGGGGTTCATCATCACGTACCACGAGCTGCTCTACTACGCGAAGCTGCTCAGTACGCAGCCGGGGCGCCCGATCCTCCAGGCCGCGCTGATCATCGGTGGCATCTACATCATCATGTGTCTGCTGCTGTCGTGGTTCGCGAACTGGCTCGAGAAGCGCACGCACCGCAACCTGAAGAACCCGCACGTGGCAGAGCGCGACCCCGCGGCAGACGACGACGCGACGCTGACGTCGGTCATCGGAACGCAGGATCTCGACCGGCTCGGCAAGCCGTAGCGCAGGGTGTTGTCAAGGCGGGGCGGGTGCGACTAACAGCACCCGCCCCGCTTCCGTCATACTGGAAGACATGCGCCCGAATTCGCGTTCGACGACGTCCTTCCGCACCCGAACCCTCGTCGGGGTCGCCGCCATCGCGATGGTGATGGCCGCCTTCGTGCCTCAGGCCGCGCTCGCCGAGACCGAGGCGCCGCCGCAGGCGGTCGACTTAACCGATATCCCGACGCCGGACCAGGGCGACTACGAGGGGTCGACGGGCGAGCATGAGGCGAACCCGGGCGACTATGCCGCGACGCAGGAGGGGCAGCTGCACGCCGACACCCTCAAGGGCTTCGACCCCGGCTACCTGATCAGCGACGCGAAGATGTACACCTCCGGCACCATGTCGGTGGCACAGATCCAGCGCTTCCTCGACGGCAAGGTGCCTCGCTGCCAGTCGGGCTACACGTGTCTCAAGGACTTCGCGCAGACGACCCGGACCAAGGCGCCCAACTCGTACTGTTCCGGCACATACAAGGGCGCATCCCGCGAGTCGGCCGCCGCGATCATTTCGAAGGCCTCGAAGGCCTGCGGCGTCAGCGAGAAGGTGCTGCTCGTGGTCCTGCAGAAGGAGCAGGGCCTCGTCACCCACACCTGGCCGAGCGACTGGCGCTACCGCATCGCGATGGGCTACGGATGCCCCGACGGCGCGGCGTGCGATTCGCAGTACTTCGGCTTCCAGAACCAGGTGTACATGGCGGCCAAGCAGCTGAAGCGGTACACGAAGGACTCGTCCTTCAACTGGTACCCCGTCGGGAAGACCTCCCAGGTGCGCTGGCACCCGAACGCGTCGTGCGGATCCGGACCGGTCACGATCCGCAACAACGCGACCGCTGCGCTGTACTACTACACGCCGTACCAGCCGAACCGCGCCGCGCTCGCGGCCGGCTACGGCGCGGCGAACGATGCGTGCGCGTCGTACGGGAACCGCAACTTCGTGAACTACTACACCGACTGGTTCGGCGGTTCCGGCGGCGGCGGCAGCAGCCAGCCCGCACCGGTCTCCGTGCACCGCTTCTGGTCGTCGACGTTCGACAACGCGCATTTCTACACGACGAACGCGTCGGAGGCGAACAAGCTGCGCACGAGCGACCGCAACTGGAAGTACGAGGGAACCGACTTCCGCGCATGGCAGGCATCGAACGGATCCTGCCGAGCCGGCACCGTCGCGATCCATCGCTTCTGGTCGTCAAAGTTCGAATCGCACTTCTTCACCTCGAACGCCGCCGAGGCGAAGACCGTGCGCGAGACGGATCGCAACTGGTCGTACGAGGGCACCGGCTTCTGCGCCGCGACATCGGGCACGCCCGTGTACCGGTTCTGGAGCGAGACGTTCGGCAAGCACTTCTACACCGCGAACCAGTCGGAGGCCAACACGATCCGGCGAACGGACCGCAACTGGTCGTTCGAGGGCACGGCCTTCTACACACCGTGACCGCCAGGAGCTCCCGGTAGGCTCGACTCTCGTGTCTGACGTACCCGAGATCACTCCCGAAGCGGTGGAGACCGCCGTCGCCGATGCGCTTACCGCGGTCGTCGACGCCACCGATACCGCGTCCCTGAAACAGGCCCGATCCGCGCACCAGGGCGAGGGCAGCCCGCTCGCGACCCTCAACGCCCAGATGCGCCATGTCGCGAAGGAGCGCAAGGCCGAGGCCGGCAAGCTGCTGGGGCAGGCGCGCGGCCAGGTGAACCAGGCGTTCTCGGCGCGCGAGGCCGAGCTGAAGGCGACGGAGGACGCGGCGCGCCTCGAGGCCGAGCGCCTCGACATCACGGCGATCGCGAGCCGCAATCGCGCCGGCGCACGTCACCCCGTCCTCCTCATGCAGGAGGCGCTCGCCGACCTCTTCGTCGGCATGGGGTGGGAGATCGTCGAGGGCCCCGAGCTCGAGCACGAGTGGTTCAACTTCGACTCGCTCAACCTCGACGAGGACCACCCGGCGCGTCAGGAGCAGGACACCTTCTTCGTCGACCCGGTCGAGCGACACCTGGTGATGCGCACGCAGACGAGCCCCGTGCAGATGCGCACGATGCTCGAGCGCGAGGTGCCGATCTACATTCTGTCGCCCGGCAAGGTCGCGCGCACCGACGAATTCGACGCGACCCACCTGCCCGTCTTCACGCAGGCCGAAGGGCTCGTCGTCGACAAGGGCATCACGATGGCGCACCTCAAGGGCACGCTCGATCACATCGCGAAGCAGCTGTTCGGGTCTGAGGCCGAGACGCGGCTGCGCACGAACCACTTCCCGTTCACCGAGCCGAGCGCCGAGTTCGACCTGTGGCACCCGACGTTCACGGGCGGCGCTCGATGGATCGAGTGGGGCGGCTGCGGCATGGTGAACCCGAACGTGCTGCGCGCGGCGGGCATCGATCCCGAGGTCTACAGCGGCTTCGCGTTCGGCATCGGCATCGAGCGGGCGCTGATGTTCCGCAGTGACGTACAGGATATGCGCGACATGGCCGAGGGCGATGTGCGCTTCAGCGAGCAGTTCGGGATGGTGATCTGATGCGCGTTCCGCTTTCGTGGCTGCGCGAGAACGTCGAGATGGCAGACGGTACGTCGACCGACGACGTGTTCGCGTCGCTCGTGTCGGTCGGCTTCGAGGAGGAAGAGGCCATCGGCTTCGACGTCCAGGGCCCGATCGTCGTCGGCCAGGTCGTCTCGTTCGAGGTCGAGCCGCAGAAGAACGGCAAGCTCATCCGCTGGTGCCAGGTCGATGTCGGCGAGGCCCACGGCGGCGTGCGCGGCATCATCTGCGGCGCGCAGAACTTCGAGCAGGGCGACAAGATCGTCGCGACGCTTCCGGGCGCGGTGCTCCCGGGACCGTTCCCGATCGCCGCCCGCAAGACGTACGGCCATACCTCGGACGGCATGATCGCCTCCGCCAAGGAGCTGGGCCTCGGCGACGACCACGACGGCATCATCCGCCTGTCCGAGTGGGGCCTCGATCCCGCCGTCGGCACCGACGCCATCGCGCTGCTCGGGCTCGATGACGTCGCCGTCGACGTGAACGTGACGCCGGATCGCGGCTACGCGCTCTCGATCCGCGGGCTCGCCCGCGAGTACGCGCTCGCCACGGGGGTCCCCTTCGAGGATCCCGCCGAACGCCCCGCATCGGACGTCGCCGCCGGAGACGGCTTCGCGCTCGCGATCAATGACGAGCGCCCGATCCGCGGCAACGCCGGCGTGAAGCAGTTCGTCGTGCGCACGGTCGACGGGGTCGACCCGTCGCGCCCGACGCCGCCGTGGATGCGCTCGCGCCTGCAGCTCGCGGGCATGCGCTCGCTCGGTCTGCTCATCGACATCACCAACTACGTCATGCTCGAGCTCGGAAACCCGATCCACGGCTACGACGCCGATCGCCTGTCGGGCGGCATCACGGTGCGCCGCGCGAACCCGGGGGAGAAGCTCACGACCCTCGACGGTGCGGAGCGCGCCCTCAGCGACGAGGACCTGCTGATCACCGATGAGTCCGGCCCGATCGGGCTCGCGGGCGTCATGGGCGGTCAGACGACCGAGCTCGGCGACGACACGACGAACGTCGTGATCGAGGCCGCCGCGTTCGACTCTGTGTCGATCGCCCGCACCGCGCGCCGCCACAAGCTGCCGAGCGAGGCGTCCAAGCGCTTCGAGCGCGGGGTGGACCCGCTGGTCGCGCACGCCGCGGCGCAGCGCGTCGTCGACCTGATGGTCGAGCTCGCGGGCGGAACTGCCGGATCCATCGGCACCGAGCTCGCCTACGAGCACGACGTCGTCACGATCGAGCTGCCCGAGAACTTCGCGAGCGAGCTCGTCGGCGTCGATTACGCCCCCGAGCGCCAGCAGCAGATCCTCGAGCAGATCGGCTGCGCCGTCGTGCGCACACCGTCCGGGTTCGAGGCGACCGCGCCGACGTGGCGCCCCGACCTCACCGACAAGTGGACGCTCGTCGAGGAGATCGCGCGCGTCGAGGGGCTCGAGAAGATTCCGTCGATCCTCCCGACGCCCCCGTCGGGCCGCGGCTATACGCGCGAGCAGAGCGCCCGGCGCCGCATCGCCGACGTGCTCGCGGCGACGGGGCTCGTCGAGACGGTCACCTTCCCGTTCGTGGGGGAGAAGGTCAACACGCTCCACGGATCCGCATCGGGAGAGCCCGCCGCGGCGATCCGGATCGCGAACGCGCTGGATCAGACGGCGCCGTTCCTGCGGCGCTCGCTGATCCCGGGCCTCGTCGCGACCGCGCACCGCAACCTGGCGCGCGGCACGTCCGACCTGTCGATCTTCGAGATCGGCAGCGTGTTCCTCCCCGAGGAGGGCGTGGCCTACGGCACCGACTTCAACCTGCCGCGCGCCGTGCGCCCGACGGACGAGCAGCTGGCGCAGATCCACGCGGCGATCCCGCCGCAGCCGCGCTATGCGGGCGTGCTGTTCGCGGGAGACATCGCGCCGAAGCAGCCCGGCCGCGCGGCGGAGGCAGCCGGTCTGTCGTCGGCGCTCGACGCGGTGCGGGCGATCGGCGAGGCCGCGGGGGTCGAGATCGAGGTCGTGCAGACCCAGCGCGCCGCGCTGCACCCCGGGCGCGCGGGCGCCCTCATCGTGGCGGGCGAGCGCGTCGGCTATGTCGGTGAGCTGCACCCTGACGTCTCGAACGAGGCCGACCTGTTCGGCCGCGTCACCGTCGCCGAGCTCGACCTCGACCGCGTGATCGCCCTCGCTGGCCACCGCGTGACGGCCGCGCACCTGTCGTCCTACACGGCCGCGACCCAGGACGTGTCGCTCGTCGTCGGCGCCGCAACGCCCGCCGCCGAGGTGCGTGCCGCCCTCGTCGAGGGTGCGGGCGAGCTGCTCGAGAGCACCCGCCTCGTCGACGACTACCGCGGCCAGGGCCTGGAGGAGGGGCAGAAGTCGCTCACCTTCGCCCTGCGCTTCCGCGCCGCCGACCGCACCCTGACGGCGGCAGAGGCCACGGAAGCGAAGATGGCCGGGGTCGAGGTCGCGGCAGAGCGCTTCGGCGCGCACATCCGCGACTGACGGCTGAGAAGGGCGAGGGATCCGCGGATCCCTCGCCCTTTTTCGCGCGCGGAACGAGGCGAACACGCGATGCGTACCACCTGTTTCACAGGCTTCTCCAGGCTCGGCACCAGGTTTTTGATAGTGTCGTGTGGTGCCCGTGCGACAGCGCGGGGGTGGAGGTCGAGCGCCAGGTGCGCTCCCCGCACCGCGATCGCCGTGACACACACGCGCGTGTTCGCCGCGCTTTCCGTTTCCTGACGCTCAGTGCGCTTGCGCGCGCCCGCGTCCAGTACCAGTCGCGAGAGGAGAAGTGCCCCGGGTCATTCGCTCGTCCGATGTCGGCAGCAGTGGCCCAGGTTCGTATACGTCAACCGCGCGCGGCCTGCGTGCTGCGCGGCAAGAGAAAGGGACCCGCCTCCGTGGGCGACCTCCAACAGATCTCCTGGCCCGTCGTGGTCATCCTCATGCTCGTCTTCTTCGGCGGCAGCTTCTATATGTCGGTCCGCATCTCCCGGAAGAAGGAGAACGCCGATGGCTACATGACCGGCGGCGGCAAGCTCGGCTTCGGCATCTCGGCGGCTTCTATGACCGCCACCTGGATCTGGGCCTCGTCGATGTACGCCTCGGCGTCATCCGGCTACCAGTTCGGGATCTCCGGCCCGATCCACTACGGGTTGTGGGGCGCGTTGATGATCCTCCTCATCTACCCCTTCGGCAAGCGGATCCGCTCGGTCGCGCCCCGCGCGCACACGATCGCCGAGGTCATGTTCGCCCGCCACGGGCGCTCCAGCCAGCTGATGCTCGCCGGATCCAACGTGCTCGGCAGCCTCATCAGCCTCACGTCGAACCTCATCGCGGGCGGCGCGCTCATCTCGCTGCTGTCGCCGTTCAGCTTCACGCAGGGCATCCTCGCGATCGGCGCGGGCGTGCTGCTCTACACGCTCTGGTCCGGCTTCCGCTCGTCGGTGCTGACCGACCTCGCCCAGGTCATCGCGATGCTCGGCGCCGTCGTCATCATCGTGCCCGTCGTGTTCTTCGCCGCCGGCGGCCCCGGCATGTTCGAGCAGGGGGCGTCGAACCTCACGCCCGAGCAGGGGAACTTCTTCTCCTCGAAGGCCTTCTTCGAGCAGGGCGCACCCTACATCGCGGCGGTACTGGCCTACGCGATCGGCAACCAGACGATCGCCCAGCGCCTGTTCGCCGTGCGCGAGGACCTCATCAAGAAGACCTTCGTGACGGCGACCGTCGGCTACGGCGCGACGATCATCGGCGTCGGCATGCTCGGCGTCATCGCGCTGTACGCGGGGATCGAGCCGCTCGGCGGCGATGTCAACAACCTCATCCCGCAGATGGCGGCCACCTACCTCGGCCCGGTACTGATCTGCGTGTTCTTCGTGATGATCATCGGCTCGCTCTCGTCGACGGCTGACTCCGACCTCACGGCGCTGTCGTCGATCGTGATGGCTGACGTGTACGGCCAGAACGTGGCCGGCAAGAAGAACGCCAACCCCAAGACGATGCTCCTGGTCGGCCGGATCACGATGATCGTCGCGGTCGTCGCGGCCCTGTGCTTCGCGTCGATCCAGTTCAGCATCCTCGACCTGCTCGTGTTCGTGGGCGCGCTGTGGGGCGCGCTCGTGTTCCCGGTGATCTCGAGCTTCTACTGGAAGCGCGTGACGAACGTGGCCTTCACGGTCTCGGTTCTCGTGGCGCTCGCGGCGTTCCTGCCGGTGCGCTTCGAGTGGATCGGCCTCTCGGGCGGCGTGGGGATCGCAAGCGATGTTTTCGCCACGATCGGCGTGGGCGTGGTGCTCGCGCTCATGGCCTTCGGGTTCTTCGGCCTGAAGACGGGCATCGTGATCGGCATCGTCGCAACGCTCGCATCGGCGCCGTTCGCGATCGGGTTCCTGCACACCTATCCGACGCTGTCGGGATCGCTGATCGCCTACAGCGTCAGCACGATCGTGTGCGTGGCGATCACGATGATGAACCGCACCAAGTCGTTCGACTTCGAACTCATCAAGCAGCGCACGGGATCGTTCGACCCCGAAGCGCCTGCCGCCCAGAAGGAAGGAGCCATGCGATGACCGTCGCACTCACGCTCTATGTTCTCGTGTGGCCCGTGATCGTCGCGGGCACTCTCGCGGTCCTGGTCCGCGCGTTCGTCAAGGACGTGCGGGAGGCGAAGAAGAACGGCGAGCAGATCATCTGATCGCTCTCGCCGAGCGCCTGACTTCTTGCCGAGGGCCTGACGATTTCGAGGAAATCGTCAGGCCCTCGGCGAATCCTCAGATCCTCGGCAAGGCCCGACCCGTGCTAATCTCGCAGCCATGTCCTTCTGCGAGAGCCGTCGCGGCCGCCGAATCCGGGCGGACCGCCGGCCAGCGCACGCGTAAATCGCGCCGCGCGAGCGGTTCGCCGTCACGGTCAACCGCCCATCGCGCAATAAGGTAGAAGTCATGACGTATTCGGTCGCCGTTTCCGGCGCCTCCGGCTATGCGGGCGGCGAGATTCTTCGCCTGCTCGCGAATCACCCCGATGTCGAGATCACCACGGTCACGGCTCACTCGAACGCGGGCGACCCGCTCGTGGCGCATCAGCCGCACCTCCGCGGGCTGCGCCACCTCGAGCTGCAGCCCACCACGCCCGAGGTGCTCGCGGGCCACGACATCGTGTTCCTCGCGCTGCCGCACGGCCAGTCGGGCCAGTACACAGACGCGCTCGACAGCGTCGATCTCGTGATCGATGCCGGCGCGGATCACCGGCTCACGAGCAGCGCAGCATGGGATCAGTTCTACGGCGGCGAGTTCCACACGCCGTGGACGTACGGCGTGCCCGAGCTGCTCGTCGATGGTGTGAAGCAGCGCGAGAACCTCGTGGGGGCGACCCGCATCGCGGCTCCCGGCTGCAACGCTTCGACCGTGTCGCTCAGCCTCGTCCCGGGCGTCGCGGCGGGCGTGATCGAGACCGACGACATCGTTTCGGTGCTCGCGGTCGGCCCGTCCGGTGCGGGCAAGTCACTCAAGACGCATCTGCTGGGCGCCGAGCTCATCGGATCCGCGAACCCGTATGCCGTCGGCGGCACGCACCGCCACATCCCCGAGATCCAGCAGGCGCTGCGCGGCGCGGGCGCGACGGATCCGCGGGTCTCGTTCACCCCGGTGCTCGTGCCGATGGCGCGGGGGATCCTCGCCACGACCACCGCGCGCATCGCGCCCGGCGCGACCGACGCCGAGATCCGCGCCGCGTGGGAGTCCGCCTACGGCGATGAGACCTTCGTGCAACTGCTCCCCGAGGGATCGCACCCGCGCACTGCGGACGTGACCGGAGCCAACACCGCCCTCATGAGCGTCACGATCGACCGCGCCGCGAACCGCGTCATCATCGTCGCGGCCGTCGACAACCTCGCCAAGGGCACGGCGGGCGCCGCAATCCAATCGATGAACATCGCGCTCGGACTCGAGGAGACGACGGCGCTGACCATGAACGGAGTAGCGCCGTGAGCGTCACCGCAGCCCAGGGATTCGTCGCCGCCGGCGTCGCGGCCGGCCTCAAGTCGACCGGCAGGCCCGACGTCGCGCTCGTCGTCAACCGCGGACCGCAGAAGACCGCGGCCGCGGTGTTCACCTCGAATCGCGCCAAGGCCAATCCGATCATGTGGTCGGCGGAGGCCATCAAGAACGGCACGGCCGAGGCCATCGTGCTCAACTCCGGCGGAGCGAACTGCTTCACGGGATCGTTCGGCTTCCAGACCTCGCACCTGACGGCCGAGAAGGCCGCGGAACTGCTCGGCGTCGGCGCGGTCGACGTTCTCGTGTGCTCGACGGGCCTGATCGGCACGGGCGACGAGGTGTTCCGGCAGAAGGTGCTCGACGGCACGACGGCGGCGGCCGCGGCGCTGAGCGCCGACGGCGGCGAGAGCGCCGCGCGCGCGATCATGACCACCGACACGGTGCCGAAGCAGGCGACGCGCTCCGAGGGCGGCTGGACGATCGGCGGCATGGCGAAGGGCGCGGGCATGCTCGCGCCGGGCCTTGCGACGATGCTCGTCGTCATCACGACCGACGCCGAGCTCACCCCGGACGAGGCGGATCAGCACTTGCGCGCCGCCACGCGGACGACGTTCGATCGGCTCGACTCCGACGGCGCGATGTCGACGAACGACCAGGTCACGCTGTTGGCCAGCGGCGCCTCCGGCATCGCGCCCGACGCCGATGCGTTCCGCGCGGCGCTGACCGACGTCTGCCTCGACCTCGCGACCCAGCTGATGGGCGACGCGGAGGGCGCGAGCCACGACATCCTCATCACGGTCACGGGCGCGGAGACCGAAGACGACGCGGTCACGGTCGGCCGGTCGGTCGCCCGCAACAGCCTGTTCAAGACCGCCGTGTTCGGCAACGACCCCAACTGGGGGCGCGTGCTCGCGGCGATCGGCACGACCGATGCGCGGTTCGACCCGTACGACACCGACGTGACGATGAACGGGGTGCGGGTGTGCACGAAGGGCGGACCCGACCGCCCGCGGGAAGACGTCGACCTCACGCCCCGCACGACGACCGTCGAGATCGACCTGCGCTCGGGCTCCGAGTCGGCGACGATCATGACCAACGACCTGACGCACGCCTACGTCCACGAGAACAGCGCATACTCCTCATGACACCGATCGATCTCCAGCAAACGAGCCCCGAAGAGGCCGAGTTCAAGGCCTCCACGCTCATCGAATCCCTGCCGTGGCTCAAGCAGTACCGCGACGAGATCGTCGTGGTGAAGTACGGCGGCAACGCGATGATCTCGGAGGAGCTGCAGGAGGCATTCGCCGAGGACATCGCCTACCTGCGGTACGTCGGCATCAAGCCCGTCGTCGTGCACGGCGGCGGCCCGCAGATCTCGAACATGCTCGACCGCCTGGCGATCCCGAGCGAGTTCAAGGGCGGGTACCGCGTCACCTCGACCGAGGCGATCAGCGTGGTCCGCATGGTGCTCACAGGCCAGATCAACCCGCAGCTGGTCGCGAAGATCAATTCGCACGGGCCGTTCGCGGTGGGGATCTCGGGGGAGGACGCCGCGCTGTTCGGCGGCCGCCGCCGCGGCGTGATGATCGACGGCGTCGAGGAGAGTCTCGGCCGCGTCGGCAACGTCGAGCGGGTGGATCCGACGCCCGTGCTCGACCACCTGCGGGCCGACCGGATCCCGGTGGTCGCGGGCGTCGCCCCCGACCTCGACAACCCGGGCCACACCCTCAACATCAACGCCGACGCGGCCGCCTCCGCGCTCGCGCGGGCGCTCGGCGCGAAGAAGCTCGTGATCCTCACGGATGTTCCGGGCCTCTATGCCGACTGGCCGAACCGCGATTCGCTCGTCTCGCACCTGACTGCAGCCGAGCTCACCGACCTCATGCCCAAGCTCGAATCGGGCATGATCCCGAAGATGCAGGCCTGCCTCGACGCTGTCACCGACGGCGTGCAGAAGGCCTCGATCATCGACGGACGGGTGCCGCACTCGGTGCTCGTCGAACTCTTCACCAGCAACGGAATCGGAACGGAGGTCTCGGCATCATGACGCAGAACTGGAAGGACGAGGCCGGCCGCGACCTGATGAGCCTGGGCGGCCGTCTCGCGAACCTCGAGCGCGGCAAGGGATCCCACGTGTGGGACACCGACGGTGGCCGTTACCTCGATTTCCTCGGCGGCATCGCCGTGAACTGCCTCGGCCACGCCCACCCGGTCGTCATTGACGCCATCACGCAGCAGGCCGGCCGCCTCATCCACGTGTCGAACTACTTCGCCACGCCGCAGCAGCTCGAGCTCGCATCACGCCTCAAACGGCTCGCGGGCACGGGCGACGAAGGGCGCGTGTTCCTCGCGAATGCGGGCACTGAGGCCAACGAGACGGCGATCAAGCTCGCGCGGCTGCACGGCAACAAGCACGGCCTGGGCACGATCCTGTGTCTGAACGGCGCGTTCCACGGGCGAACCACGGGCGCGCTCGCGCTCACGCCGAAGGCCGCGTACCAGGATCCGTTCGCGCCGCTGATGCCGGGCGTGAAGGCGATCGACCCCACGATCGCGGCGCTCGAAGAGGCGTTCGCGGCGGGCGACGTGGCGGCGATCTTCGCCGAGCCGATCCAGGGCGAGGCAGGCGTCGTGCCGCTTCCCGAGGGCTTCCTCGTGCGGGCGCGCGAACTCGCGACCGAGCACAACGCGCTGCTCATCCTCGATGAGGTGCAGACCGGATCCGGCCGCACGGGCGAGTGGTTCGCCCACCAGCACCTCGGGATCACCCCGGACGCCGTGACGATCGCGAAGTCGGTCGGCGCAGGGTTCCCGCTCGGCGCGCTCATCACGTACGGATCCGCGAGCGAGCTGTTCTACCCCGGCACGCACAACTCGACGTTCGGCGGCAACCCGCTCGCGAGCGCCGTCGCGAACGCCGTGCTCGAGTTCATCGAGAGCGAGAACCTGCTCGAGAACGTCACCGCACGCGGTGCGGAGCTGCGCGAGAAGGTCGCGGCTCTTCCGCTCGTGGCCTCGACGCGCGGTGCGGGCCTGCTCATCGGAATCGTGCTCGATGCTCCGGTGGCCGCCGACGTCGCGGCCGAGGCCCTGACGCGCGGCCTCGTCATCAACGCGCCGGCGCCGGACGTCATCCGCCTCGCGCCCGCTTACACGATCGGCGACAGCGAGATCGCCGAGTTCCTCGACATTTTCACGGCATCGCTCGACGCGGTCGCCGCCCAGAACCAGGAGAACGCCCGATGACTCGTCACTTCCTCCGCGACGACTCGATCACGCCCGCCGAGCAGTCCGAGATCCTCGATCTCGCGACTGAGCTCAAGAAGGATCGATTCTCGGAGAAGCCGCTCGACGGCCCGCAGACGGTGGCGGTGATCTTCGACAAGTCATCCACGCGCACGCGCGTTTCGTTCGCGGTCGGCATCGCCGACCTCGGCGGATCCCCGCTGATCATCACGACCGCCTCGAGCCAGCTGGGCGGCAAGGAGACCCCGGCCGACACGGCACGGGTGCTCGAGCGCCAGGTCGCGGCGATCGTATGGCGCACCTATGCGCAGGCCGGTCTCGAGCAGATGGCGTCGGGCACGACGGTGCCCGTCGTCAACGCGCTCAGCGACGACTTCCACCCGTGTCAGCTGCTCGCCGATCTGCTGACGATCCGCGAGCACAAGGGCAGGACCGCGGGGCTCACGATGAGCTTCTACGGCGACGGCCGCTCGAACATGGGCCACTCGTATCTCGTCGCCGGCGCGATGGCGGGCATGCACGTGCGCGTCGCGAGCCCGGAGGGTTACGACCCGCGCGAGGACGTCGTCGCCGACGCGCGCGCGATCGCCGCGCAGACCGGCGGATCCGTGACGCTGACGACCGACCCCGTCGCCGCGGCGGACGGCGCCGACGTCATGGTCACCGACACCTGGGTGTCGATGGGCAAGGAGGAGGAGAAGGCGGATCGGCTGAAGGCGCTCGGCGGCTACAAGGTCACGACCGACCTGATGGCGCGCGCGAACGGCGACGCGATCTTCCTGCACTGCCTGCCCGCCGACCGCGGCTACGAGGTCGACAGCGAGGTCATCGACGGCCCGCAGAGCGTCATCTGGGACGAGGCCGAGAACCGACTCCACGCGCAGAAGGCGCTCCTCGTCTGGCTGTTGCGCCAGCAGGAGACCGTCTGATCGCAGGGCCATGCGTGCGCGGATCGGAGCATTCCTGAAGCCGCGCACGAGCGCGCCGGCCGGGCGAGCACCGAACCGTCGTGAGGGCGGGGTCGATCTCGCCCGCGGGCTCGCGGTGTTCGGCATGTTCGCGGCCCACGTGGTCGCAACGGCGCCGGAGTTCCACTGGACCGACCCCGCCAGCTGGTCGGCGGCGGTCAACGGCAACTCGTCGATCCTGTTCGCCGTGCTCGCGGGCGTCTCACTCGGCCTGCTGACGGGCGGATCCGCGCCGCACGCGGGCGTGCGCCTCGCGACCGATCGCCGCCGCACTGCCGTCCGCGCCGCGCTGATCTACGCGGTCGGCATCGCGCTGTGGCTGATGCCCGCGCCCGTGTACGTCATCCTGCCCGCGTACGGGATCCTCTTCCTCCTCGCCCTGCCGCTGCTCTCGTGGCGGCCGAGATGGCTGCTCGCGATGGCCGGCGCCGTCGCCGTGGTCGCCCCGTTCGTCGTGGCCGCCATCGATCACTCGGACTTCTGGTCGTCGTTCGAGGGTGCGGTCGTAAAAGACCTGACAGGTTGGCACTACCCGTTCCTCGCCTGGATCGCGTTCGTCGCTGTGGGGATCGCGGTCGCCCGCATCGGGTTCGACCGACCGCTCACGGTGCTCGCGACCGGTCTCATCGCCGCGGGGATCTCGTGCGCGGGCTTCGGCGTCATCGGCCGCTTCGGGGTCGAAGCGCTCTCGTCCGAACCGCATACGACGGGCATCGGGGAGATGTTCGGCTCGGGAGGACTCGCGGTCGCCGTCGTCTGCGCCTGCGTTCTCGTCTGCCGCACACCGCTCACGTGGATCGTGTGGCCCGTGCGCGTCGTCGGGTCGATGCCGCTGACCGCGTACGCCGGCCAGCTCATCGCGTGGAGCGTTTGGATCTGGGCACAGGATCCGCCCGTCGACCCGATCGGAGGATTCCATGCGGTCGATCCGTTCTGGCCGATGGTCCTCGCAACGGTCTTCTTCTGCTGCGCGTGGAACCTTATCGTCGGCCGAGGACCGCTCGAATGGGCGGTGGGCGCGATATCGACGCGTGCCGTGCGGGCTAGGCTGGACGGGTGAGTACGACGGATCCTGCATCGACCCCGCACGGCACGAACGAGGGCGCCCTCTGGGGCGGCCGATTCGCGTCCGGCCCGAGTCCCGCGCTCGAGGCGCTCAGCCGCTCGACGCACTTCGACTGGAAGCTCGCGCAGTACGACATCCGTGGATCCCACGCCCACACGACGGCGCTCGAGGCGGCCGGATACCTGTCGGCGGAAGACGCGGCGGCGATGCATGAGGGGCTCGACCAGATGTCCGCGAAGGTGGCCTCGGGCGAGCTCGTCCCGCGCCCCGGTGACGAGGACGTCCACGGCGCGCTCGAGCAGATGCTGCTCGACGAGGTCGGCGCCGAGCTCGGGGGGCGGCTGCGCGCCGGACGCAGCCGCAACGACCAGATCGCGACCTTCGTGCGCATGTACCTGATCGACCATGCCAGCATCGTCGCGCGCGACGTGCTGCAGCTCATTGATGCGCTCGTCGCACAGGCCGAGGCACACCACGGCGCGATACTGCCCGGCCGCACCCACCTCCAGCACGCCCAGCCCGTTCTGCTCGCGCACCACCTGCAGGCCCACGCGTGGCCGCTCGTGCGCGACCTCGAGCGGATCCGCGATTGGCGCGTGCGCGCCGGCGTCTCGCCGTACGGTGGGGGAGCCCTTGCGGGATCCACTCTCGGTCTCGATCCGGCGCTCGTGGCGCGCGAGCTCCAACTCGATCGTCCCGCGGAGAACTCGATGGACGCGACCTCTGCTCGCGACGTCGTAGCTGAGTTCGCTTTTATCGCGGCACAGATCGGCATCGACATCTCGCGCCTGGCCGAAGAGATCATCGTGTGGAACACGCGCGAGTTCGACTTCGTCACCCTCGACGACGGCTACTCGACGGGTTCGAGCATCATGCCGCAGAAGAAGAACCCCGACATCGCCGAGCTCGCGCGCGGCAAGTCGGGCCGCCTGATCGGCAACCTCACTGGGCTCCTGTCGACGCTCAAGGCGCTGCCACTCGCATACAACCGCGACCTGCAGGAGGACAAGGAGCCGGTGTCCGACTCGGTCGACACGCTCGAGCTCGTGCTGCCCGCGTTCACCGGCATGATCGCGACCGTGACGTTCCACACCGACCGCATGGCCGAGCGTGCGCCCGAGGGCTTCTCGCTCGCGACCGACGTCGCCGAGTGGCTGGTGAAGCAGGGCGTGCCGTTCCGGGATGCCCACGAGATCTCCGGATCCCTGGTGCGCGCGTGCGAACAGCGCGGGATCGGGCTCGAGGACGCCGACGACGCGGTGCTCGCCGAGGTGAGCGAGCACCTGACGCCCGGCGTGCGCGAGGTGCTGACGATCGAGGGATCCGTGGCGAGCCGCGCCGGCGTCGGCGGAACCGCTCCCGAGCGCGTCGCCGAGCAGCGCGTCGAGCTCGCCGAGCGCGCACAGCACGCGTTCGCGGCGATCACCGCGGGGGAGGGCAAGTGACCATGGCGACGACTTTGGCGCCCCAGCAGCTCGACGACAGCTTCGACACGCTCTGGGACGAGCTCCTCTGGCGAGGCCTCGTGCATGTCTCGACCGATCAGGACGCGCTCCGCGACCTGCTCGACGGCGATCCGATCGTGTACTACTGCGGTTTCGATCCGACGGCTCCGAGCCTGCACCTCGGCAACCTCGTGCAGCTGCTCACGATGCGCCGGCTGCAGCTCGCCGGGCACCGCCCGCTCGGGCTCGTCGGCGGATCCACGGGGCTCGTGGGCGACCCGCGGCCGACGGCCGAGCGCACCCTCAACACCCGCGAGACGGTCGAGGAATGGGTCGCGAAGCTGCGCGCGCAGATCGAGCGCTTCCTGAGCTTCGAGGGCGACAGCGCGGCGCGCATGGTCAACAACCTCGACTGGACGGCGCCGCTGTCGGCGATCGAGTTCCTCCGCGAGATCGGCAAGCACTTCCGCGTCGGCACGATGCTGAAGAAGGATGCGGTGAGCGCGCGGCTGAACTCGGATGCGGGCATCAGCTACACCGAGTTCAGCTACCAGATCCTGCAGGGGCTCGACTACCTCGAGCTGCACCGCCAGTACGGGTGCGTGCTGCAGACGGGCGGCAGCGACCAGTGGGGCAACCTCACGAGCGGCACGGACCTCATCCACCGCGTCGAGGGAACGGACGTTCACGCCTTCGGTACCCCGCTGATCACCAACAGCGACGGCACGAAGTTCGGCAAGAGCGAGGGCAACGCGATCTGGCTCGACGCCGAGATGTGCAGCCCGTACGCGATGTACCAGTTCTGGCTCAACGCCGACGACCGCGACGTCATCGAACGGCTCAAGGTGTTCACCTTCCTGGGGAGGGACGAGATCGCCGAGTACGAGCGGCTCGTCGCCGACGAGCCGTTCCGCCGGGCGGCCCAGAAGCGGCTGGCGCTCGAGGTGACCGCGACGGTGCACGGGCTCGACCTCACGCAGAAGGCGATCGCGGCTTCTGAGGCGCTGTTCGGCAAGGGCGAGCTCGCATCGCTCGATGCGGGCACGCTGTCGTCGGCGCTCGCGGAGCTGCCCCACGCGACCCTTGCGGCCGGAACCTCGATCATCGACGCGCTCGTGGCGACCGAGCTGGTGCCGTCGGGGTCCGAAGCGCGCCGCGCGATCAAGCAGGGCGGCGTATCGCTCGACGGCGAGAAGGTCACGTCCGACGATGCCGTCGTGACCGGATCCCTTCCCGGCGGAGTCTCCGTGCTCCGTCGCGGCAAGAAAGCGCTCGCGGGAGTATTCGTCGCCTGAGCACGTGCGGTTCGCTATCGTGATCGGAGGGGGTCAAGATGAGCACCAGTTCGACGCATGAGATGCCGTGGCGCCGCTCGGCAGAGCCCGACGACGGCGTTGCCATCGGTGACGGGATCGAGCTCATCGAACGCGGCGATCCGCTGCGCGATGCGGTGGCCGGTCTCGACCCGCAGGCCGCTTCGGAGGCGATGATCCCCACCGAGGAAGCGCGACGCGCCGCCGAACAGGCCGGCAGCCAGCGCGCCGCCGAGTACGCGCAGAAGGCCGGCGTCGACATCGACGCCGCCGGCATCAGCGAGACCGCGCTCGCCCTCACGACCGAAGAGGGGCGCACGAAAGCGATGAAGGAGCTGGGCGTGCACATGTCCGGCCGGCTCGCCGAGCGGTACGGCGTCTCGGATCCCGAGGCGACGAAGCTGCTCGAGTCTTCGCGCGCGCTGCGCACCCGCGAAGGGCGCGCACAGGTCATGGCCGAGTACGCGTCCGGCCCGTCGGGCGAGGCGCTCAGGACTCACCTCACGGAACGCGGCCTGTCGATCGAGGATCGACGCTCGGTGATGCACGACGCACTGTCGAACGGTGCCGTCACCGGTGCGCTGAAGAAGGCCGGCAAGGGGATCCTGATCGGCGGCATCATCCTGCTCGTCGTGCTGTTCGGGATCCTGATCGGCGCCGTCGCGCTGCTGAGCGCCCTGTTCGACGGGGGAGCGGACGCATCAGCGCTCGCAGACGTCGTTTCGACACGCCCGGCTGCAGCCGCTTTTGTGGCCCTCGTCGTTCCTGCGTAATGTAATCCCTTGTCGCCGCCAAGCGGTGAGGTCGAGCTGAGAGGCTCCCCCATCCCAGGAAGGCGACAACCACCACAACGAAGTCCTTCAGATGTCATGTCTGTGGGGCGGGATTACTGGGGGAAGCGGCCTCTTCACGAAGATGTCACTTCCAGGACAACCTCAGGTTGTCGTCTGGTAAGTTTGTGGTCTGTCGCTGTGATCGGTTTGCCGGTCTGATGGCCTGGTTGCTTCGGTAGCTTCGGCGTGTCGGATTTGACAGTCGGAATCACGGTGATAAGATAGA
>NZ_AUGQ01000001.1 GCF_000422745.1 Microbacterium gubbeenense DSM 15944 | reverse complement strand
GAACCCGACAAGACGAAGGGCAAGGCCATGATGCAGGCGGTCATCGACTCCGTCGCCAGCGGCGTCCCCGCAGCGCTGGTCGAGATCCGTCGCCTCGGCCGCACCCTCAAGCAGCGTGCGACGGACGTGCTCGCGTTCTTCGACCGGCCCGGCACCAGCAACGGCCCGACGGAGGCCATCAACGGCCGTCTCGAGCACCTCCGCGGCTCAGCGCTCGGGTTCCGCAACCTGCACAGCTACATCGCGCGATCGCTGCTCGAATCCGGAGGATTCAGATCCGCGCTACACCCTGAATTGCGATGAGCCTGTAGATCGTGACCTCGGTCTGGCTCGGCACCAGTTCCGTGCCCGCGGCAGGATCGGAACCGGTGACCGTCGTCCAGTCGTCGGGCCACGCGTTCCACAGCCCATTGAACGTCACGCTGAAGCCCTCGGCCTCGAGAGCGGCCACGGCCTCGTCGCGGGTCATGCCCTTCACCGACGGAACCGGAACCGGCGGCGGGCCGAGCGACTCGACAAGGGTGACGTCGTCGCCGGGCGAGAGCGTGGTCTCCTCGGGGTTCGGCGTGATGCGGAGCGCGGATCCCGCGGGAACCGACGCGCTGTATTCCCGTTCGGCGGTCTCGGCGACCTGCAGCCCGGCCTCCTCGAGCTGCTGCCGCGCCTGGTCGGCCGACTGGCCCGCAACGTCGGGGACCGGGCCGGCCGATACCGTGATCGCCATCGCGTCGCCCTGGTGCGCGCCGCAGCCGTCGAGGCATCCGTAGCTCTCGTCGGCGCCGCGGGGGGTGATCTGGGCGTCGATGACAGTGCCGGCCTCGCGCGGATCGAATCGCTGGCCGACGTCGTCGCTCACCGTGATGATCGAGTCGGCAGCGTAGTCCTCGACCTGTTGCCTGCTCATGTCGCGCATCGACGACAGCGTCACGGGGGCGGGGCCGAGAGACGTCGTGATCGTCACGGTGTCGCCCGGGTACAGGCGCGCACCGCTCTCGGGTTGGATGCTGATGAACCTTCCGGCCGGAACATCGAGACTGTTCTCGGGCTCCTCGACCGCCTGGACGTCCAATCCGGCCAGCTCGGCGGCCGCCTGCTCGAACGTCGTATCGGCCGCGAACTCGGGCACCGTGACCATGGAGCCGGGGCCCGATCCGAACCACCAGCCCGTTCCGCCTGCGGCGATCGCGAGCGCGAGCACCACGATCACCGCCCACCAGCCGCGCGCGTGTCGGCGCCGGGTCTTCACCCGCAGCCGTTCGGCGTTGCTGCTCGGCGCGACCTGCGCGGAGGCGATCGGACCCGTTCCGGGCAGCACGCTCGTGGCGCCCGGCGGATCCATCGATGGGGGCAGGAGCGCGGTCTCGCCGTCGACGTCGTAGTCGGCATCGCTCGCGGCCGGCGACGCGGCATGCCCGCGGGGCGGCAGGGGAGTGATCCCGAGGTCGTGCTCGATCTCGCGCAGTCGCTCGAGCATGGCCTGCGCGTCGGCGGGGCGCTCGTCCGGTGTGCGCTCGGTCGACCACAGTACGAGCTCGTCGAGCTGCTCGGGCACGGCGGGATTCTTGAAGCTCGGCCGCGGCACTTGCTCGGTCGCGTGCTGATACGCGATCTGCATCGGCTGTTCGCCCTGGTACGGCTGCTCGCCCGTGAGCATCTCGTACAGCATGATGCCCAGCGCGTAGATGTCGGTGCGCGCGTCGGCGGTGCCCTGCGTGACGAGCTCGGGCGCGAGGTAGGCGATGGTGCCGAGCAGCTGCTGGCCCGAGGCCGTGTTCGCGCTCGTCGCGCGCGCGAGTCCGAAGTCGCCGATCTTGATGCGCCCGTCCTCGGCCAGCAGCACGTTCTCGGGCTTCACATCGCGGTGGATGAAGCCCGCTCGGTGCGCCGAGGCGAGCCCCGCGAGAACGGCATGCATCACCGTGACGGCCTGGTCGATCGACAGGCGCTTGGTGTCATTGAGCAGATCGCGCAGCGTCGTGCCCGGAAGGTGCTCCATGACGAGGTAGGCGATGTCGCCGTCCTGGCCCTGGTCGAAGACGCTGACGACGTTCGGGTCGCTCAGCCCGGCCGCGGCGCGGGCCTCCTGGATGAACCGCGTCTGGAACCGGTCGTCGTCGCTCAGGTGGTGGTGCATCACCTTGAGGGCGACGCGCCGCTCCAACCGCAGATCGGTCGCAAGGTACACCGTCGCCATTCCGCCGCGCGCGATTCGGCTGCGCACCCGGTATCTGCCATCGACGAGCCGCCCCACGAGCGGGTCGGCGACAGGACGAGAGGACACCCCTAGATTGTAGGGATCCGCGCGCGCGATCCCGGCAGGACTCACGCGAACGACGGGAGTCGCTGCTCGAGGTCGGGATCATTCAGACGCGCGTGACACAATCAACGGGTGAGTAACAGCGACGCATCCGGACCGACCGAGTGGTTGACGCTCCCTGATGTCGCAGAGCGACTGGGGGAGACGGTCGGCCGCGTTCGGCGTTTTCTGGACGAGAAGACGCTCCTCGCCGTGCGCCGCGACGGAGTGCGCGTCGTGCCGGCCGACTTCCTCGCGGGCAACCGGCCGCTGCCGTCGATCCGCGGCACCGTGATCCTGCTGCAGGACGCGGGCTACGACGATGACGAGATCATCGACTGGCTGTACTCCGACGAGCCCGAGCTGGGGCACCCGCCGATCCAGTCGCTGCTCGCCGGCCGCAAGGCCGAGGTGCGCCGCGTTGCCGCGGCGCTGCTCTGACGCGTCAGAACGACCGGATCGTGGTCGCAGTGACGAGATCTCGCAGCTCGGCCGTCGTGGACTCGTCGAACCCGGCGCTCGTGATGGCGTCGTTCGCCGCGACCGCGTAGGCCGCGATCGCTGATTCGACACGATCGAGTGCGCCGCCCGTGCGCACCGTCTGCTGCAGGGACGCGATCTCGTCTGCGAGGAGATCGTCCGCGCCGAGCCGCTCGTCGAACCCCGTCCGCTCGGCCGGGCTCATGCGCTCGCGGGCATAGGCGACGAGCAGGGTGCGCTTCCCCTCGCGCAGGTCATCGCCCGCCGGCTTTCCGGTGATCTCCGGATCCCCGAACACGCCGAGCACGTCGTCGCGCAGCTGGAACGCGAGTCCGAGCGGTTCGCCGATCGCCGCGAGAGACGTCCGCGCGTCCGCGCCGGCGCCGCCGATCGTCGCGCCCATGAGGAGCGGCTGCTGCACGCTGTAGCGCGCCGACTTGAGCACCGCGATCCGCATCGCGCGGTCGGCGTGCTCGGCGTCGGGGGTCACGGGCCACGCGGCCTCCTCGGCGATGTCGAGGAACTGGCCGAGGATCACGTCGCGCCGCATGCGCGCGTATTCGGATCGAGTGCGCGCGGCGGTCGCGGCATCGACCTGCGCGAGGGCCTCCTCGAGGAGGTCGTCGCTCCAGCCGAGCAGCAGATCGCCGAGCAGGATCGCGCCGGAGCGCCCGAACTCCTCGGACGATCCCGACCAGGTGCGCGCCCGGTGCTCGGCCTCGAGCGCCCGCCACGCGGAGGGGCGACCGCGGCGCGTGTCGGAATTATCGAGGATGTCATCGTGCACGAGCGCGGCCGCCTGGAACACCTCGAGCGCGGCGCCGAGCGCGAGCACGTGATCCGGAACGGCGCCCGCGTCGCGGGTGTGCGCTCGCCATCCCCAGTACGCGAACCTCGCGCGCAGGCGCTTGCCGCCGGAGAAGGAGTCGGCCGCGTGCTGCAGCAGCAGAGCGGCGACGGCGTCATTCGTCGACGTTCCGAACACGGCATCGGCGTCGACTTCTGCGGCTCGAGAGCGCGCGAACATTTCCAGCCGCTCAGAAATGGCTGTGATGATCGGGTGAGGGGAAGTCACTCACCTAGCCTAGGTGGGTGCGAAGGCGATAGAATGAAAGTCGAACTTTCGACCCGAGGGGGTTAACGATGCCACTCTCCGAACAGGAGCAGCGACTTCTCGATGAGATGGAGCGCCAGCTCATGCACACCGACGCCGATGTCGTGCATGCGTCGACCGGCGATCGCACGCTGAGCTACCGCAATCTGCTGCTCGGTGCCGTGCTCGTGCTGGTCGGCCTCGGCGCCATCATCGCGGGAATCGCGATGTGGAACTCGACCGTCGTCGCGGCGGTGATCGTCGGCGTGGTCGGCTTCGGCGCGATGCTCGCCGGCGTGATCCTGGCCGTGTCGCCCGGCAAGGGCGATACCTCGTCCGATGCCTCCGATTCGCGCGCGCCCCAGAAGACGCCGTCGGTCGGCGGCGCATCCTTCATGGACAAGATGAACGACAGGTGGGACAAGCGTCAGCAGGGCTGACCCGACCCGCCCCCGAAGAGCCGCTCCTTGTGAGCGGCTCTTTTTTGTGCCCGGATCCGGCGTCCGGCCGACCGACACGCCGTGACGCGATCGTGATCTCGCGAGAGCACCCCATTTCCCTCCACCGTGCCCGATGCCCGTCTTTACGGGCATTGGGCCTGTGCTATGTGGGTATATTTGCGCCGTATCCTTCAGCTGTGGGGTGAAGTGGAGTAAAGTGGGGACGAATTCGCGGAGGGGGTGATTTCGCCGATGTTGCTTGGGACACACACACCGAAGCTCGACGACAAAGGGCGAGTCATCCTGCCCGCGAAGTTCCGCGAAGAGCTCGCCGGCGGCATCGTCGTCACCCGCGGTCAGGAGCGCTGCCTCTACGTCTTCTCGACCGCCGAGTTCGAAGAGGTGCACAACCGCATCCGTCAGGCGCCGCTGAGCAACAAGCAGGCGCGCGACTTCATGCGCATGTTCCTCTCCGGCGCGAGCGCGGAGACGCCTGATGGGCAGAACCGCATCACCGTTCCCCAGCACCTCCGCCAGTACGCCGGGCTGAACAAAGAGCTTGTGGTCACCGGCGTCGGTGCCCACGCCGAGATCTGGGACGCCGAGTCCTGGAACTCCTACCTCGAAGGCAACGAAGACTCCTTCGCCGAGATGCAGGAGGAGGTGATCCCGGGATTGTTCTGATTCGGCGGCTGCGACTCCCAGCCGCGACCCTGTCGTCACTTCCCCGATGACAGGTCGCGCGGATGGGGATCGGAGCCTCCGGCCCACCGAACACAACGGAAAGTATGAACCTTCGCGACATCCACATCCCCGTCATGCGAGACCGCTGCCTCGAGCTGATGGCACCGGGCCTCGAGCGCAGCGACGCGCTCTACGTCGACGGCACCCTCGGCATGGGCGGCCACGCCGAAGCCGTGCTCGAGCGCTTCGAGAACGCGCGCCTGGTGGGACTCGACCGCGACACCCAGGCGATCGCGATCGCCTCGGAGCGGCTCGAGCGGTTCGCCGGGCGCACCACGTTCGTCCACACGGTGTACGACGGCATCCTCGACGCGCTCGGCGACGCGCGCGCCGACGCGATCCTCTACGACCTCGGCGTCTCGTCGCTGCAACTCGACGAGGCCGACCGCGGGTTCGCGTACGCGAAGGATGCGCCGCTCGACATGCGCATGAACCAGCAGGAGGGCGTCACCGCCGCCGACATCGTCGCGACCTACGGCGAGGGCGACCTGCGCCGGATCTTCGAGCGCTACGGCGAGGAGAAGCTCTCCGGGCGCTACGCGCGAGCGATCATCGCCGCGCGCCAGGCGGATCCGATCGTGCGCACCGGACAGCTCGTCGACGTGCTGCAGGACGCGACGCCGGCCGCCGTCAAGAACGCCGGTCACCCCGCGAAGCGCGTGTTCCAGGCGCTGCGGATCGAAGTCAACGGCGAGCTCGCGGCGCTCGAACGGGCGATCCCCGCCGCGCTCGAGGCGCTGTCTGTCGGTGGACGACTCGTCGTGCTCAGCTACCAGTCGCTCGAGGACCGCTTCGTGAAGCGGCTCTTCCAGGACGCGACACGGTCGTCGGCGCCGGCAGGACTTCCCGTCGAGCTGCCCGAGCACGCACCGAAGCTCCGCCTGATCGTGCGCGGCGCCGAGCAGGCCTCCGAGGACGAAGCAGAGCGCAACCCGCGCGCGAAGCCCGTGCGGCTGCGCGCGATCGAAAGAGTGAGGGAGGGCTGATGAGCCTCGCCGAAACGGACCTGATCCCGTTCGAAACGCCGACCCGGCGCCCCGAACCCGAGCGCACGCTGCAGGCACTGCCGAACAGCGGTCGCCGCCGGCGCCCGCGCCTCGCGTACGCGCTCACGGCCATCGCGGGCGCCGCGGTCATCGCGGCCGCACAGCTCGGCCTGTCGACGCTCACGGCGCAGTCGAGCTACGAGCTCGCGGCCGTCGAGAGCCAGCAGCACCAGCTCACCCTCGATCAGCAGCAGCTGACCGATCAGATCGCGGGCCTCAGCTCGCCGCAGTACCTCGCGGCGAACGCCTCCGCGCTCGGCATGGTCATCGATTCCTCGCCCAGCTACCTGCGCCTCAGCGATTCCTCGATCATGGGCGCGGGCACCCCGGCGAGCGGAACATCGACCGTGAACATGAGCGCCGGTAACGCGGCGGCGAACTCGCTTATCGCCGACACGCCGCTCGTGACCGCCGAAGACGAGACAGTAGCGGAATCATCGTCACCGAGCCTTCCTGAGTCGGTTCCGTCCGCGCCGCCGATCGATGGCGGACTGCCGGCACCGGCCACCCACTGATCACGACTCGCTCGAGGGGACGCGCATGAACGCCACGACCGGACACGGTGTGCGCCGTCGGACGACGGTGGCGGCTGTCATCATCATGATCGTGCTGGTCGCGTTCGTCGTGCGCCTGTTCGACATTCAGGTTGTGCGGGCCGATGACCACATGGCTGACGCGCAGAGCGTCGGCAACTTCGTCGGCGGTGCCACGCTGCCCGGCGTTCGCGGATCCATCGTCGACGACAAGGGACAGGTGCTCGCGAGCACCACCGTGCGTTATAACGCCGCGATCGATCCGAGCCTCGCGCACAACGTCAACCGCCTCGACGACGAAGGCGAAAGCTACGTCGAGACCTGGGGCCGCATCGCCGAGCGCATCGGCGAGGTCGTCGGCATGGAGGGCGTCGATGTCGAGAAGGTCGCGGAGGACGCGATCGCGAACAACCCCGACGCCGAGTACATCTCGCTGAAGAAGGGTCTGTCGACCGAGCAGTACCGCGAGCTGCTCGAGATCGACGCGCCCATGCTGATCCTCGAACCACAGAAGTCGCGCAGCTATCCCAACGGCGCTGTCGGCGCGAACCTGGTGGGGTTCACGGGTGCCGACGACGAGCCGCTCGCCGGATACGAGCTGCTCGAGAACGCGTGCCTCGAGTCGACGGACGGCAAGATCACCTATCAGCGCTCAGCGGACGCCGGCGTCCGGATCCCGGGCACCACCACCGAGACGCCCGCGCAGGACGGCGGCACGCTCAACCTGACGATCGACACCGACCTCAGCTGGTATCTGCTGCAGATGCTGAAGGAAGAGGTCGAGACCCAGAACGCGCAGGCCGGCTCGATCATGGTCGCCGACGTGAAGACGGGCGAGATCAAGGCGGCCGTCGACTACCCGACGCTCGATCCCAACACGCCCGGCGAGACGGATGCTGACAATCGCGGTGCGAAGGCGCTCACGCGGTCGTTCGAGCCCGGATCCACGTTCAAAGCGATCACCGCGGCCACCGTGCTCGACCAGGGGGCGGCGACGCCCCTCACCGAGATCAGGGCCTCCGGCTACGAGCAGTTCCCGAACGGCGCGGCCGTCGGCGACTCGTTCATGCACCCCGAGTACCGCTACACCGTCACGGGCGCGCTCATCGACTCGTCGAACGTCGCGCTGTCGAAGATCGGCGAGCTCGTACCCGACCAGACGCGCTACGACTACCTGGAGAAGTTCGGCGTCGGGCAGAAGAGCCCGATCGACTTCGGCAGCGCCGAGCCGAGCGGCGTGCTGCACCCCGTGAGCGAGTGGGACAACCAGACGCACTATGCGACGACATTCGGACAGGCGTTCACCGTCACGATGCAGCAGGTCGTGAGCGCGTACCAGACGCTCGCGAACGGCGGCGTGCGCGAGCCCGTGCACATCGTCGACAGCTGCGAGAACGCCGACGGCACCACGACCAAGGCCGACCTCCCGGCGTCAGAGCGCGTGATCAGCGAGGAGGCCGCGAACGAGACGGTCGAGATCCTCGAGAACGTCGCGGCACAGGGCAGCCTCGCCGACCAGATCAGCATCCCGGGGTACCGCGTCGGCATCAAGACCGGTACGGCTCAGAAGACGGACGGCAACGGCAACTACAAGTCGGGCGTGTACTTCACGAGCATGATCGGCATCGCTCCGATCGACGACCCTCAGTACGTCGTCATGGTCAGTCTCGACGAGCCGCGTAGGATTACGTCATCGTCGGCCAACGCGTCGGCATTCAAGAAGGCGATGACGCAGGTGCTGAAGAACTACCGCGTGCCGCCGTCGGAGGAGCCGTTCGAACCGCTCCCGAAGTTCAAGGAATAGCGCGCTCCGGCGCGGAGGATCCGAAATCACATGATCGCTCTTTCACTCGCCGAGATCGCAGCCGCTACGCGCGGCGAGCTGATCCGTCATGGCGACGACACCCCGGAGACGATGGTCTCGGGCACGGTCGACACCGACTCTCGCAACACCGCGCGCGGCGACATCTTCGTCGCGAAGCCCGGTGCGCACACCGACGGGCACCGCTTCGTCGGAACGGCGGCGGATCAGGGCGCCGCGCTCGCGATCGTCGAGCACGTCGTCGACGCGCCGGTCACGCAGATCGTGGTCGCAGACGCCGTGGCGGCGCTGTCCGATCTCGCGCGCGAGGTCGTCTCGCGCGTGCGCGCGAACGGCCCGCTGAAGATCGTGGGGATCACCGGATCCAACGGCAAGACGACGACGAAGAACATGCTGCGCACGATCCTCGAGCAGGAGGGCGAGACGGTGGCGCCCGTCGCCTCGTTCAACAACGCCGTCGGCGCCCCGCTCACGATGCTGCGCGTGAACCACGACACCGCATACCTCGTGTGCGAATTCGGCGCCGACGCGCCCGGCCAGATCGCCCGGCTCGCCGGGCTGGTCACGCCGGACGTCGGCGTCGTGCTCATGGTCGGTCTCTCGCACGCGGGCGGATTCGGCGGCATCGAGCAGACGGCCCTCGCCAAGCGCGAGCTCGTCGAGCAGGTCCGTCCGGGCGGAACCGCCGTTCTGAACATCGACGACTCGCGCGTCGCGGCGATGGCGGCGACGGCCGAGGAGCGCGGCCTCGAGGTGCGGTTCTTCGGCGAGGGCGACGGATCCGACGTGCGCGCACGCGACCTCGTCGTGACGGCGTCGGGCACGCACGCGACGCTCGACGTCGACGGATCCGCTCTTCCGCTGCACCTCCGCGTGCTCGGCGCGCATCACGTCAAGAACGCGATGGCGGCCCTGACCGCGGCCGTCGCGCTCGGCGTGAGCCCGGCCGACGCGGTCGCGCGGCTCGAGACGATCGAACTCGCCGAGCGGTGGCGCATGCAGGTCATGGGGTCGCAGAGCGTGCGCATCATCAACGACGCGTACAACGCGAGCCCCGACGCGATGCAGGCCGCGCTGCGCACGCTCGCGCAGATCACCGGCGAGGGCGAGCGCATGGTCGCCGTGCTCGGCGCGATGAGCGAGCTCGGCGAGCGCGACGTCGAGGAGCACCAGAAGATCGGCCTGCTCGCCGTGCGCCTGCGCATTCCTCGGATCGTCGTGGTCGGGTCGGACGCGCGACCGCTGTTCCTGTCGGCGATCGCCGAGGGCAGCTGGAGCGACGAGGCCGTGTTCTTCGAGACCGCCGACGAAGCCTACGAGTATCTGAAGGACGAGCTGCGCGACGGCGATCGCGTGCTCGTGAAGAGCTCCAACGCGGCCGGTCTTCGGAATCTCGGCGATCGTCTGGGAGACTTGTTCTCGTGAGATCACTTCTGGCAGCCGGGGCGATCTCGCTCGCGTTCACACTTCTGCTCGCTCCTGTCTTCTTCCGCATGTTCCGTGCGTGGGGATGGGGGCAGGTCATCCGCACGGATGGCGAGGGCTTCAACGCGCCCAAGCACGACACGAAGCGCGGCACGCTCACCATGGGCGGCGTCATCTTCATCCTCGGCACGGTCGTCGGCTACGTCGCCGGCACCTACGCGGGCGGCAACCCTCCGACCCTGTCGGGATGGCTCGTGATCTGGTCGATGCTCGGCTTCGGCATGGTCGGCTTCATCGATGACTTCATGAAGGTCAAGATGCAGCACTACGCGGGACTCAGCGGCTGGAAGAAGATCGTCGGCCAGATCCTCGTCATGGTGCCGTTCGGCATCGTCGCGCTCAACTTCCCGAACCGGGCCGGGCTCACGCCCGCGACGGGATACGTCTCGTTCATCCGCGACATCGATGTGCTGAGCTTCGCGACGCTCATGACCGCCGTGCCGATCGTCGGCTGGTTCCTCTACCTGCTCTGGATCTCGCTGCTCGGCACCGGGTTCAGCAACTCGGTGAACCTCACCGACGGCCTCGACGGACTCGCGGCCGGCGCCGGCATCTTCGTCGTCGGCGCGTACAGCCTCATCGCGTTCTGGCAGTTCAACCAGGCGTGCGTCGGCACAAGCATCTCACCGGACAACCTCACCGCCTGTTACCAGGTGCGAGACCCGCTCGACCTCGCGATCGTGTCGGCATCGGTCGTCGGCTCGCTCGCCGGATTCCTCTGGTGGAACGCCCCGAAGGCGAAGATCTTCATGGGCGACGTCGGATCCATGGCGATCGGCGGCGTCATCGTCGCGATGGCGATCCTCACGCGCACCGAGCTGCTCGGCGTGCTGATCGCCGGATTGTTCGTGATGTCGAGCGGATCCGTGATCCTGCAGCGCCTGTACTTCAAGATGACGCGCGGCAAGCGATTGTTCCTGATGAGCCCGATCCACCACCACTTCGAGCTGCGCGGATGGCACGAGTCGACGATCGTCGTGCGGTTCTGGATCATCGCGGCGCTGTTCTCGATCACGGGAGTCGGCCTGATGTACATCGATTGGCTCTCGCGCGTATGAGCGCGGATCCGGCCGTGCGCCTCGATGCGCTCTCGAGCTGGCATGCCGACTGGACGGGGCTGAAAGTCGTCGTTCTCGGTCTCGACGCGGTGGCGTTCTCGGTCGTCGACACGCTCGCCGAGCTCGGCAGCAGCGTGCTGGCGGTCGCCGAGCAGGCGCCCGATGACCTCGCGCGCCTCGTGCCCGTGGTCGGTGCGCGGCTCGAGCAGGCCGCGCTCGATGACGTGCCCGACGCCGTCCGGGAGTTCGCTCCCGACGTCGTGGTCGCGACCGACGCGTTCGCGCCGACGCACCCGATCCTGGCGTGGGCCGAGACGAACGGCGCAGCCGTTTGGGGCGACGCGGAGCTCGCCTGGCGCGTGCGCGACAAGATCGCGCGCGCCGATGGAACCCCCGCCGAGTGGCTCGTCGTCGCCGGATCTGTGGGGAAGACCACGACCGTCGCCCTCGCCGCGACGATGCTCGTCGCGGGCGGGCTGCGCGCCGCGCCCTGCGGATCCGGTGTCGTTCCGATCCTCGACGCCGTGCGCGATCCGGCGGGCTTCGACGCGCTCGTCGTCGAGCTGTCCGAGGGGCAGCTGCGGCACCTGCGCGCGGCCCGCGATGCCGGCGCCCCGGTGCCGCTCGCGTCGACCTGCCTCGGCGCGGCCGACGGCGCCGACCACGACGCGCTCGGCACCGTGTACCGCCACACCGTGACGGCGTGCGTTTACAACCGCACCGACTCGGCCACGATGCGCATGGTCGAGGACGCCGATGTCACCGACGGCGCCCGCGCGATCGGCGTCGGGCTCGACACGCCCGGCCCGAGCGACCTCGGCGTGGTCGACGGCATCCTCGCCGACCGCGCCTTCGTCGAGAACCGGCGCACATCGGCCGCCGAGCTGTCGACGATCGCCGACCTCGACGCGCGCGGCCTCGCCGCCCCGCACCACGTCTTCGACGTGCTCGTCGCGGCGGCGCTCGCGCGCGCGGCCGGAATCGAACCGGCGAGCGTCGCGGCCGGGATCGACCGATTCGAGCTCTGAGCCTCACCTCTCAGCTGAGTGTTCGCGCGACACGCGACCGCGTGCGGGGGATCGGTGTCGCGCGCGATCAGACTGAGGGGGCCGTAACGCGCGACATGGAGAGGGGGCGCCGGTGACACAGGCGACTCGACCTCCCCGCGGGGGATCCTCGCGGCCGCTGTCGGCGCGCATCGCGCTCGGCCGATCCATCAAGCCGGTTCCGGTCGAGTTCCTCCTGATCGGGTCCGCGGCGATCCTGCTCACCGCCTTCGGCGTGGTGATGGCGTTCTCGGCGACCACCGTCGAATCGATCTCGACGACCGGCAGCCCGTACAACAGCGGGCTCAGTCACCTCGTGTTCGCGGCGGTGGGGCTGCCCGTCATGTTCGTCGTCAGCCGGTTCCGCCCGAGCTGGCTGCGCAAGCTCGCGTGGCCGGCGCTCGCGTTCGGCATCGTGCTGCAGATGCTCGTGTTCACGCCCCTCGGCAACGCGAGCGGCGGAAACCGCAACTGGATCTATTTCGGATCGCTGTCGGTCCAGCCGAGCGAGTTCCTCAAGGTCGCGCTCGTGCTGTGGATCTCGTTCATCCTGTACCGCAAGCGCGAGGCCCTCACGAGCTTCTGGCAGTTCGCGATCCCGATCCTTCCCGGCATCACGTTCGCCCTCGTCACGGTCCTCGGCGGGCGGGACCTCGGCACGGCGACCATCATCGCGATGCTGGCCTTCGGCACGCTGTTCTTCGCCGGCGTCCGGCTGCGATTCCTCCTGCCGATCGTGGCGCTGGCCGCCGTCGGCGTCGCCATGCTCGCGATCTTCAGCGAGAACCGCATGAAGCGCATCATGAGCGTGTTCGACCCGAACTGCGACCCGTCCGTCGAGTGCTACCAGCCGAACCACGGCATCTGGGGGCTCGCGGGCGGCGGCATCTTCGGCCGCGGGCTCGGCAACTCGCACGAGAAGTACAACTGGCTTCCGGCCGCGGCCGACGACTACATCTTCGCGATCGTCGGAGAAGAGCTCGGCCTCATCGGATGCGTCGTCGTGCTATTGCTGTTCGCGGTGCTCGCGGTCGGCATCTTCCGCATCGTGCGCCGAACCGACGATCTCTTCACCCGCGCCGTGGCCGGCGGCCTCGGCGTGTGGATCATCGGCCAGGCGCTCGTGAACATCGGCGTGGTGCTGCGCGTGCTGCCGGCCCTCGGCGTTCCGCTGCCGTTCCTATCGGCCGGCGGATCCTCGCTCATCGCCGTGCTCATCGCGAGTGGCATCCTGCTCGCGCTCGCCCGCACGCTTCCCGACGGCACGCGTCCCGTCGCCGTTCACTCACGCTCGGCATCGTAGGATCGTCCGGTGACGACGTACCTGCTCGCCGGCGGAGGAACTGCCGGACACGTGAACCCCATGCTCGCTGTCGCTGACGGGCTGAAGGCGCGCCGCCCCGACGACGAGGTGCTCATCCTCGGCACGGCCGAAGGCCTCGAATCGCGGCTCGTTCCCGAGCGCGGCTACGAGCTGCTCATCGTGCCGAAGGTGCCCTTTCCCCGCCGCCCGAACGGCGCGGCCCTGAAGTTCCCGGTGCGCTTCTCGCGCGCCGTGAAGACCGTGCGCGGGTATCTCCGCGAGCGCGGGGTCGACGTCGTGCTCGGCGTCGGCGGATACGCGGCCGCCCCCGCGTACATCGCCGCGAAGCGCGAGCGGATCCCGTCGGTCGTGCACGAGGCGAACGCGCGACCCGGAATGGCGAACGTACTCGGGGCGCGCTCGGCATCGGCCGTGGGCGTCGCCTTCGAGGGCACGCCGATGAAGCGCGGCGAGCTCGTCGGCATGCCGCTGCGCCCGGAGATCGTCGAGCTCGATCGCGCGGCCGCGCGGCGCGAGGCGGCCGAGAGCTTCGGCCTCGATCCCGATCGGCCGATCCTGCTGGTGTTCGGCGGATCCCTGGGCGCGCGCCGCATCAACGAGACCCTCGCGAGCTCGTGGCGCGACATCCTCGATGCCGGCTGGCAGGTGCTGCACGCGACCGGACAGAAGAACGCGGTCGACGACCCGTCCGCGCCCGGCTACGCGGTCGTGCCCTACATCGACCGCATGGACCTCGCGTTCGCGGCCGCCGACCTCATCGTCGCCCGCTCCGGCGCGTCGACCGTTTCTGAGATCTCGGCGCTCGGCATCCCCGCCCTCTACGTGCCCTACCCGGTCGGCAACGGCGAGCAGAAGCTCAACGCCTCCTCGGCGGTTTCCCGCGGGGCGGCTCGCATCATCGACGACGCCGACTTCACACCCGAGCGCGTGCGCCGAGAGATCGTGCCGCTCCTCGCCGACCGCGGCGCCCTCGACGCCATGACGGCGGCGGCGGCGAAGGCGGGAACTCGCCTCGGAACAGAGAATGTGATCGCGCACCTCGATCGCGCGATGAAGGAGAACCGTTCGTGATCGCTCCAGACCTCACCGTTCCCATTCCCGACGAGATCCGCGCGGTGCACTTCATCGGCATCGGCGGGTCGGGAATCTCGGGACTCGCGCGCATGTTCCTCGGCGCGGGCATTCCGGTGTCCGGATCAGACCGCGCCGAGAGCCAGAACACGGGCGATCTCGTCGAGCTCGGCGCGACGGTGCACATCGGGCACGATGCCGCGAACCTCGGCGACGTCGACACCGTCGTGTACACGGGCGCGATCTGGCCCGAGAACCCCGAATTCCTCGCCGCTAAGGAGCGCGGGCTCAGCGTGCTGCACCGCTCGCAGGCCCTGAAATACCTCATCGCCGGCCGCCGGCTCGTCTCCGTCGCCGGAGCGCACGGCAAGACGACATCGACCGGCATGATCGTCACGGCCCTCGCCGAGCTCGGCGACGACCCGAGCTTCGTCAACGGCGGCGTCATCCAGCAGTACGGGGTATCGAGCCGCGCCGGATCCGATGACCTGTTCGTGGTCGAGGCCGACGAGTCGGACGGCACGTTCCTGATCTACGACACGTCGATCGCGCTGATCACCAACGTCGACGCCGACCACCTCGACCACTACGGCTCGCACGAGGCATTCGACGACGCCTTCGTGAGGTTCGCCGACTCGGCGCGCGAAGCGGTCGTGATCTCGTCCGACGACGCGGGCGCGTCCCGCGTCGCGGCGCGGCTCACGCACCGCAACGTCGTCTCGTTCGGCGAGGCGGCCGATGCGGACGTGCGCGTCGAGTTCGCCGACGACGGATCCGTCCGCGTCTCGCGCGGGGAGGAGAGCGCCGAGCTGTGCCTCGCGGTTCCCGGACGCCACAACGTGCTGAACGCGGCGGGCGCGATCGCGGTCATGACCGAGCTCGGCCACCCGTTCCCGGATGCCGTGCGCGCCGCGTCGGCGTTCGGCGGCACGGTGCGCCGCTTCGAACTGCACGGAACTCGCCGCGGCGTGAGCGTGTACGACGACTACGCCCACCACCCGACCGAGGTCGAGGCGGCTCTCGAGGCGGCGCGCACGGTCGTCGGGTCGGGCCGGATCATCGCCCTTCACCAGCCGCACACCTACTCCCGCACGAAGCTCATGGCGACCGAGTTCGCCGAGGTGCTCGAGCGGTGCGCCGATCACTCGGTCGTGCTCGACGTGTACGGCGCGCGCGAGGATCCGATCCCGGGCGTGACGGGCGAGCTCGTCGAGCACGGGTTCGCGGATCCCGCCAACGTGTCGTACCTGCCCGACTGGGACGCTGCCGCCAGGCGCGCCGCGGAGGTCGCGCGCGAGGGCGACTTCATCATCACGCTCGGCTGCGGAAACGTGAACCTCATCGTTCCGCAGGTCCTGGACGCGCTGCAGCCGGAGGAATGACCAGGTGAAGCGGCCCACTCCCATCCCGCCTCGTCAGACGCCCCCGGCGCCGGACGAGGACGATTTCGCGGGCGACGAGCCCGACGAGGCCCCCGCTCGCGGGCGCCTCGGCTCGATCCTGCCTTTCGGCAGGTCGAAGCACGCGGATGTCGAGGACGAGGCCGACGGCGCGGAGACGACCGAATCGAAGGATCCGGACGCCGAGAAGGTCGGCCTGCGGCGCCTCGGGTGGCGCCGGAAGCGGGCGGAGCGCGCCGAGGTGCGCCGATTCACGGCGCGGTCGCGGCGGCGCCGGATCATCTGGCTGTCGTCGGTCGGAGCGGTGGTGCTGCTCGCGATCGGCACGATCGGCGCCGCGTACAGCCCGCTGTTCGCCGTCGAGAAGATCGAGGTCGTCGGCGCGTCTGCTCTCGACGTCGCGGCGGTCGAGGCCTCGCTCGAGGGACAGAAAGGTCGGCCGCTGCCGCTCATCGACCGCGATGAGATCCGCGCCGCGCTGACGTCGTTCCCGCTCGTGGAGACGTTCTCGATCGAGCCCCATCCGCCCCACGAGCTCATCGTCCGCGTCGAGGAGCGCACCCCGGTCGCGGTGATGGCGACCGACGCCGGATTCACGACCGTGGATGCGGCGGGCGTGGCCCTCGACACGGCCGAGGCGCAGCCGGAGGGAGTTCCGATCGCCGAGGTCGAGGACGGGCCGCACTCCGACGTGTTCGCGGAGGTCGGGCAGGTGCTGCGCGCGCTGCCGGAGGATCTGGCGAAGCGCATCTCCGTGATCCGCGCGACCTCGCCCGAGGACGTGACGTTCGACCTGCCGGACGGCGGGGGAGTCACGGTCGTCTGGGGGAGCGCGGGCGACACGGCCGAGAAGATCCAGATCCTCACGGCGGCGTTCTCCGCCGCGCCGCCCGACACCGTCTCGACGTACGACGTGTCGTCGGCGGGCGTGCTCGTCGTCAAGTGAACGTTTTCTTCGGACACGCCGCGGCGCGCCTCGGGGATCACGGGCGCGCGCCACGTACCGTCAGTGACGAGCAAATATACATTCCGGTGAATAGTTTAACCCTCTTGTAAAGGTTGAAGGTTAAACACTCCGGTTGCAGCCCAGGTTCCGTCGATGGAGGCAGCATGAGCCAGAACCAGAACTACCTCGCCGTCATCAAGGTCGTCGGCGTCGGTGGTGGCGGCGTCAACGCCGTTAACCGCATGATCGAGCTCGGGCTGCGCGGCGTCGAGTTCATCTCGATCAATACCGACGCGCAGGCGCTCCTCATGAGCGATGCGGACGTCAAGCTCGACGTGGGGCGCGATCTGACTCGCGGCCTGGGTGCGGGCGCCGATCCCGAGGTGGGCCGTCGTGCCGCCGAGGATCACCAGGAAGAGATCGAGCAGGCCCTCGCGGGCGCCGACATGGTCTTCGTCACGGCGGGCGAGGGCGGCGGCACCGGCACCGGCGGTGCTCCGGTCGTCGCGCGCATCGCGAAGTCGATCGGCGCGCTCACGATCGGCGTCGTCACGAAGCCGTTCTCGTTCGAGGGCCGTCGTCGCCAGCAGCAGGCCGAGCAGGGCGTCGCAATCCTGAAGGAAGAGGTCGACACGCTCATCGTCGTGCCGAACGATCGCCTTCTCGAGATCAGCGATCGCGGCATCTCGATGGTCGAGGCGTTCGCCACGGCCGACCAGGTGCTGCTCGCCGGTGTGCAGGGCATCACCGACCTCATCACGACGCCGGGCCTCATCAACCTCGACTTCGCCGACGTGAAGAGCGTCATGCAGGGCGCGGGCAGCGCCCTGATGGGAATCGGATCCGCGCGCGGCGCCGACCGCGCCATCAAGGCCGCCGAGCTCGCCGTCGAATCCCCGCTCCTCGAGGCATCGATCGAGGGCGCGCACGGCGTGCTGCTGTCGATCCAGGGCGGATCGAACCTCGGCATCTTCGAGATCAACGACGCGGCCCGCCTCGTGCAGGAGGCCGCGCACCCCGAGGCCAACATCATCTTCGGAACGGTCATCGACGACACCCTCGGCGACGAGGTGCGCGTGACGGTCGTGGCCGCAGGCTTCGACGGCGGCGAGCCGCAGGCGCGCGTGGACGTGCCCGCATTCGGCGCCCGCGCCGAGGCCGTGACGCAGCGTCCCGCGCTGCCGGGCGACGCACCCAGCGCCTCGCCCTCGACCAGCGATGAATCGGACGAGAAGCCGGCCGAGAAGGCCCCCACGGTGATCCCCCCGACCCCCGTCCTCGGCGGCGAGTCCGGCGGATTCGACGGCGGCGACGACGACATCGACATTCCCGAGTTCCTGAAGTGACGGGTCGGCGGGTCTCCACGTCCATCCGTTCCGGCGTGCGCGCCGGCCGGTGGGCAGCAGGGGCCCGCCGATGAGCTCTTCCGCGCTCGAGACCCGCCTCACCGAGGTCGACGGTTCCATCGCCGACGCGGCGCGGTCCGCGGGTCGTGATGTTGCGGACATCACCCGCATCGTCGTGACGAAGTTTCATCCGGCGTCGCTCGTTCGCGAGCTGCACGCGCTCGGCGTGCGCGATGTCGCCGAGAACAGGCAGCAGGAGCTCCAGTCGAAGTCGGCGGAGCTCGAGGGCCTCGACGATGTGCGCTGGCACTTCGTGGGCCAGGTGCAATCGAAGAAGGCGCGCGCGGTTCGTCGCGCGGCGGGCGTCGTGCACTCGGTCGATCGCGAGAAGCTGGTGTCCGCGCTCGATGCGCCGGGGGAGGATCCGCTCGACGTGCTCGTGCAGGTCAACCTCACCGAAGATCCGAACCGCGGCGGCGTTCGCGACGACGACGCGCCGCGGCTCGCGGAGGCGATCGCGCGATCCGAATCTTTGCGCCTGCGCGGCGTGATGGCGGTCGCCCCGCTCGACGAAGATCCCGGAGTCGCATTCGAGCGCCTCGCGGGCATTGCGGGGCGCGTGCGCGCGGTCGTTCCGGACGCGCGCTGGATCTCCGCGGGCATGTCCGGCGACTTCGCCGAGGCGATCAGCCACGGTGCGACACACCTGCGCATCGGCACGGCAATCACGGGCCCGCGGCCCTCACAGGTTTAGCCTTTCTGCAAGACGAGCACACACCACCCCGGAGGACGCAATGGCGAACCCGCTTAAGAAGACGATGGTCTACCTCGGCCTCGCCGACGAAGAAGAGTACGTCGAAGACGAAGTTGTGGAGGCGCCTGTTCGCGCCTCGCAGCGTGAGGAGAAGCGCGATGAAGAGAAGCAGGCTCCTGTGACGCCGCTGCGTCGCCCGACCGTCGTGCGTCAGCCTGCCGCCGACGCGGTGAACGAGATCGTCACCGTGCACCCGAAGCAGTACCGCGACGCGCAGACGATCGCCGAGCAGTTCCGCGATGGGCTGCCGGTCATCATCAACGTCTCGCAGATGTCCGACGCCGACGCGCGCCGCCTCATCGACTTCGCGAGCGGTCTTTCGATGGGCCTCTACGGCCGCATCGAGCGCGTGACGAGCAAGGTCTTCCTGCTCAGCCCCGAGAACATCGCCGTCTCGGGAGACGGCGGCATCGCGCCCGCTGACGACCAGGCTTTCGGCCAGTAGAACCGGGAATCGCTCGTTCGGCCCGGTGCGCCGCTGAGGCGTCACCGGGTCTTTCTCGCGTAGGCTGATCTCTTGTGGGAATCATCGGTCTGATTGCGAGCATTCTGCACATCGTGCTCTCGCTGTACGTGGTTGTGCTCTTTGCGCGAGTGCTGCTCGACTTCATTCCGATGTTCAATCGCGAATGGCGTCCGCAGGGTGCGATGCTCGTCCTCTGCGAGTTCGTCTACACGGTGACCGATCCTCCGATCAGGTTCTTCCGAAAGCACATCCCGCCGCTGCGCATCGGCCCCGTCGCAATCGACCTGGGGTTCGCAGTCACACTGATCCTGTGTTTCATCGCACTGTGGATACTGCAGGTCATCGCGATTCTGAACTGAACGCTGATCCGTCCTGACGTATCATGACAATCACCATCGAAAGAGGGGGCCCGATATGGCACTGACGCCGGAAGACGTCGTCACGAAGCAGTTCCAGCACGTCCGTTTCAAGGAGGGCTTCGACCCCGACGAGGTTGACGACTTCCTCGACGAGATCGTTGTGGAATGGCGCAAGACGATCGAGGAGAATGAGCAGCTCAAGGCTCGCATCTCCGAGCTCGAGGCCGGCGGCGCGTCCGCTGCTCCGGCGGCTGCCGCGGCTTCTACTCCCGTGGTCGAAGAGGCGTCCGCGCCGCAGGTCAAGGCTGAGGCCCCTGCCGCGGCTCCCGACACCGAGGCCGGCGTGAGCTCGACCGCATCCAACGCTGCGGGCATCATCGCCCGCGCCGAGCGCCTGCACGACGAGCACGTCTCCGAGGGCAAGGCCACGGCATCCAAGCTCGTGAGCGAGGCCGAGACCAAGGCTGCGGGCATCGTCTCCGCCGCTGAGGCGAAGCAGCGTGAGATCTCGCAGAAGCTCGACACCGAACGCAAGAGCCTCGAGGGTCGCATCACCGAGCTGCGCCAGTTCGAGCGCGACTACCGTCAGCAGCTTCGCGGTTACTTCGAGCAGAAGCTTGCGGATCTCGACGCGCCCGAGTCGGGCAAGTCGCCCGCCTCGACCGTCGGTCTCTGAACGCGCTTCGCGTGAAGGGGCTCGCGCGCCTTTCTGCTCCGGCGGCCGGCATCATCATCGCGGTTCTCGCGATCGTGGTGCTGGCCGCCGATCAGGCGAGTAAGCAGCTCGCCGTTACGCGCCTCACTGAGTTCGAACCTGTTCAGGTTCTCGGTGAGGCGCTGCAGTGGAACCTCGTCTTCAACCCGGGTGCCGCATTCTCGCTGGGCGAGGGTGTGACCTGGATCTTCACGATCGCGCTCGCGCTCGTGGCGTGCGCGATCGTGTTCCTCGCGATCACGCGCGTGCGCACGCGGTCGTGGGCGATCGTGCTGGGACTGCTCCTCGGCGGAGTGCTCGGCAACCTGACCGACCGGCTCTTCCGCGATCCCGGATTCGGGGTGGGCCACGTGGTCGACTTCATCCTGACCCCGTGGATGTGGTTCTGGACGAACCCGGCCATTTACAACGTTGCCGACATGTTCATCGTCTGCGGCATGATCGCGGTCGCGGTTCTCGTGCTGATCGGCATCAACTTCGACGGCACGCGGGGCGACAAGCCCTCCGAGGCGGCGCTCGACGAGCCCGACGCGGAGGACGCGGACGCAGAATCCGACGACGAGCCCGAGTCTTCTCCCGCACCGCTTCGGCGCGACCGCTCGGGCCGCGCGAAGGAATCGCTCGGGGATGACTGAGCGGCGACGCCTGCCGGTTCCCGACGGTCTCGAGGGCGTGCGCGTCGACGCCGCACTCGCCAAGATGCTCGGGTTCTCGCGCACGTTCGCGGCCGAGGTCGCGGGCGAAGGCGGCGTGCAGGTCGACGGCGCGAGGGTCGGGAAGTCAGACCGCCTGAGTGCGGGATCCGTCATCGACGTCGAGTGGGCGCCCAAGGAGGATCCGAAGGTCGTCGCGTCGGACGTGCCGGGGTTCGGAATCGTCTTCGAGGACGACCACATCGTCGTCGTCGATAAGCCGACGGGCGTCGCGGCGCATCCGTCGATGGGCTGGGACGGGCCGACCGTTCCGGGCGCGCTGCTGGCCGCGGGCATCGAGATCTCGACGAGCGGCGCCGCCGAGCGCCAGGGGATCGTGCACCGCCTCGACGTCGGCACGAGCGGCCTGATGGTCGTGGCGAAGAGCGAGCACGCCTACACCGTGCTCAAGCGCGCATTCAAAGACCGCACGGTCGACAAGATCTATCACGCGGTGGTGCAGGGGCACCCGGATCCGTTCTCGGGAACGATCGACGCCCCCATCGGTCGGCACCCGAACCACTCGTGGAAGTTCGCGGTGATCTCCGACGGGAAGCCGTCGATCACGCACTACGAGACGCTGGAGGCGTTCCCGCGCGCGACGCTCGTCGAGGTGCACCTGGAGACGGGCCGCACCCACCAGATCCGCGTGCACATGGCGGCGCACCGCCATCCGCTGGTCGGCGACCCGCTGTACGGCTCGGATCCGACCCTCGCGGAGCGACTCGGCCTCACGCGGCAGTGGCTGCACGCCCGCCGCTTGGCGTTCGATCACCCGGCGACGGGCGAGCGGGTGTTGTTCGAAGCCCCGATTCCCGCGGATCTGAGCCGAGCCCTCGACCTGCTCGTGGACGGGCCGTTCTGACGGCCTGAGGTCTCGGCGGCCAGCGCGCGGTGCGCTCAGGAGCGCTTCGGGCGCCCCGTGGCGATGCCGGCGCGCTCGAGCTGCGTCGTCAGCCACAGCGCGAGCCAGGCGTACGCGAGATAGACGAGGAGCCGCACGACGAAGGCGACGGCCTGGACAACGGGCGGCAGGGTCGTGAAGTCGGCGTAGAGGTACATGAAGCCGAAGTTCATCACGGCGATCAGCGCGGCGGCGATGAAGAAGAGCGACGGGTTCCACTTCCTGTAGCGGGTGATGAGGAAGACGAGCTCGATGATCAGGCCGCCGGTGAGCACGAGACCGCCGACCGACACGATCATGCCGACGAACGAGGTCATGATCGCGACGCCGGGGCGACGGAAAAGCGCCGCGGCGATCATCGCGCCGAGGAACCATGGCAGGGGAGCTGGGAAGCTGAGCCACGGCACCGTGGCCTGGATCACGAGGCCGAGGACGCGGGACAGCTGTGCGAAGATTCCGCACACGACCCCGAGGGCGGCGCACACGAGCAGCGTGCGGGTCGACAGGAGCTTCGGATGGCTCTGCGAGACGGGATCGTCGGAATCAGGCATCGATATCGAACTCATCGAAGTCGGCCATGCCCTTTCCGCTGTCGAGGAGAGTCTTGAGGTGCAGGACGCGCCGGATGTCGAGCGCCGTTCCCGAGACGCCGTGCTTCCAATAGCCGAACACCTGCACGGCCTCCTTGGGGAGTCCGACGTCGTCGCGGAAGTACCGGCGAATGCTACGCATCTCATCGCGCTCGCCCGCCGCCCACACGGTGCGGAAGGATGCCGCGTCGCGCGCGGCGCCGAGCAGCGGCTGCTGCTGCGCTTCAGACGAGACGACGATCGTACGGATGTCGACTCTCGGCACGTCCGGGACGTCGTCGAGCTCGGCCTCGTCCGCCACCGCCGCGACGACCTGCGCCGGCGTCCCCGCGGGCCAGTAGGCGAGGATCGATGCGACGGCCGGAACGGCGGACGAATCCGCGAGCATGAGCACGGGCTCGTCGCCGATGAACAGGGGGAGGAAGTGTTCGCGCGGACCGGTTACGGCGATCTCATCGCCGGGCGCGACAACGCGCAGCCAGTCCATCGCCGGACTGCTCTCGGCGTGAACGACGATGTCGATCTCGACGAGGGCGGCCTCGTCGTGGAAGCGGCGAACGGTGTACACCCGTGAGGCCGAGTCCCCCTCCGGCGTCGGGATCGCGAGGCGCAGCGTGGCATTCGGCCCCTCCCAGATCTCGCGCGCGTGCACGGCGCTCAGCGTGCCGATGACTCGGGTGAGCCCCGAGCCGAGTCGCACCACGGAATGGATCGTGAGCGTGGGGTGGTCCAGACCGGTCGCGTGCTCCGGGTGACTGAGCACCTCGGTCGCGACTCGGCTCAGTGCTGCCTTGTCCATGAACGCCTTTCGTTTGGCTGCCTCTTCGTTGTAAGTTACCTTAGCCTTACCTAACTTGCAGATGCGAGGCGGCGGGCGGAACAGACACGAAGAACGGACGAAGGGCGTGCACACGGTATGACGACAGTGGAGATCCTCAGCGGTGATGTCGCGGATCAGACGCCGGCCGTGGACGACGAGGAGCGCGCCGTCGACGTGCTCGGCATCGGCTTTGGGCCGGCCAACCTCAGCCTGGCGATCGCGATCGAGGAGCGGAATGCCGTTCTTGCGCCTGATCGGCGCACGACGGCATGCTTCGTCGAGAGCAAGGACGGCTTCGGATGGCACGACGGCATGCTGCTGCCCGGGAGCACGATGCAGATAAGTTTCCTCAAGGACCTCGTCTCGCAGCGTTCGCCCACCAGCACGTACTCGTTCCTGAACTATCTCCATCAGAGGCATCGCCTCACCGATTTCATCAACCTGAAGACGTTCTTTCCGACGCGTCGTGAGTTCCACGATTACTTGAGCTGGGCCGCCGAGCGGGTGAGCGCGCCGGTGCGATACGGCACGACGGCGGCGAGGATCGAGTGGAGCGGATCCGTGTTCGAGGTCGACGTCGCCACCGCGGGCGGCGCTCGGGAGACGATCCGCGCCCGCGACATCGTGGTGGGCACGGGGATCCGGCCCGTCCTGCCGACCGGCATCGCGCCCGGGCCGCGCGTGTTCCACAACCACCGCCTGCTGGAGAGACTCTCCGGCCTGCGCGTGCGCCGGCGGGCGCGGTTCGTGGTCGTCGGGGCCGGCCAGAGCGCCGCAGAGGTCGCCGCGTACCTGCACGACAGGTATCCCGAGGCCGAGGTGCACGCCTCGCTGCGCAAGTTCGGGTACATGCCCGCCGACGACACGCCGTACGCGAACCGGATCTTCGACCCGGAATCCGTCGACGAGTTCTTCACCGCTCCGGCGCACCTCCGGCGGGTGCTGCTCGACCACCACCGACTGACGAACTACGGCGCCGTCGACGCAGAACTGATCGAGGACCTCTACCGCCGCGAGTACCGCGAGCGGACCGAAGGGACTCGCCGCCTGTTCATCCACCGGGTCACGGAGGTCTCCTCGATCGAGGAGGGCGAGCACGGCGCCGTCGTCGCCCTGCGAGACATCGGCGGGCGCGGCGAGACGCTCGTCGACGCCGACGCCGTCGTCTTCGCGACGGGGTTCCGGCCGTGGTCGGTGCGGGAGCTGCTCGGAACGAGCATTCCGGCGGACGAGGCCTACGACACGGCGGAGCCGATCGTGAGCCGCGACTACCGGCTGAAGCTCGACGGCATCCCCGGGCGGATCTTCCTCAACGGTGGCGTGGAGCACAGTCACGGGCTCACCTCGTCGCTGCTGTCGAACCTCGCACCACGGGCGACCGAGATCCTTCGAGCGGTGCTCGAGGGGGACCGGGTTCCCGTGCGGTGACCGAACCGACCCGACACCTGCGCGGTGCGCCGCGCAGGACGTCCATCGCGCGGCGCGGCCGCGTCAGCAATTAGGAGACTCATGTCACAGAATCCCTTCGACGACGACACCGGCTCGTTCCTCGCGCTCGTCAACGACGAGGGCCAGTACTCCCTCTGGCCGGTGTTCGCCGAGATCCCGAGCGGCTGGAGCGCCGCATTCGGGGCTCCCGAAGGTCGTGGGCGTGATGAGGTCCTCGCCTGGATCTCGCGCACCTGGACGGACATCCGTCCCGCGTCCGTCCGAGCCTCCATCGATCCCGCCCACGCACGCTGAAAGGCCGCCACCATGTTGAGAAATGTTCTCGGAGGGAAGATCCACCGCGCGACGGTCACGCAGGCCGACCTGCACTACGTCGGCTCCATCACCATCGACGCGGACCTCGTGCGCGCCGCCGGGATGGTCGAGGGCGAGAACGTGCAGGTTGTGGACATCACCAACGGAGCCCGGATCGAGACGTACGTGATCGACGGCGAAGCCGGCAGCGGGCAGGTGTGCATCAACGGGGCCGCGGCTCACCTGATCTCGCCGGGTGATCTCGTCATCATCATCTCGTACCTGTTGATGGACGATTCCGAGCTCGCAGACCATCGGCCGCGCGTCGTGCACGTCGCCGAGGGGAACCGCATCGTCGCTCTCGGCGGTGACCCCGCCGAGCCGGTTCCCTTCGCCGTCGATCAGCTGTCGACGCGATGAGCGCGATCGAGCCGCTTCGGCTCGACGGGGTCGTGCCGTACCCCGACGATGTCGCGGAGCGCTATCGGAGCGCGGGGCACTGGACCGACGAGACGCTGGCGGACATCCTCTTCGCGAGCGTCGAGGCTGGCCCCGACCGCACGGCGGTCATCGCCGGCGAGACGGCGTGGACCTATCGGGAGCTCGGCGACCGGGTGCTGCGTGCGGCACGGGGCCTCCAGAACCTCGGGATCGAGCGCGGCGACCGGGTCGTCGTGCACCTCCCGAACGTGCCCGAGTACCTCGTCGTCGTGTTCGCCCTGTTCGAACTCGGGGCGCTGCCCGTGTTCGCGCTCGCGGCGCACGGCAGGCGCGATATCGAGCACTTCGCCTCGTTCGCGGAGGCGCGGCTGTACATCACGTCGTCGGAGAAGAGCCCGCAGACGGTGCCGGGGCTCGTCGAGGCGCACCCGAGCCTGCTCGGCGCGATCGTCGTGTCGACGGGCGCGCCGGTGCCCGAGCTCGAGGCGGAGGATCCGCGGGAGCACGAGCGTCGCTCTCTGCCGGGGGACATCGCGTTCCTGCAGCTGTCGGGCGGCACGACGGGACGGCCCAAGATGATCCCGCGCACGCACGTCGACTACCTGTACTCGGTGCGCGAGAGCAACCGGATCTGCGGCGTCGACGCGCGCACCGTGCAGCTCGTCGTGCTCCCCATCTCGCACAACTTCACGATGAGCTCCCCGGGCGTCCTGGGTGCGATCCTCGCGGGAGGGACGATCGTCCTCGCGCCCCACGGCGCGCCCGACGTCGCGTTCGGGCTCATCGAACGCCACCGCGTCACGCAGGTCAGCCTCGTTCCGCCGCTCGTGATGACCTGGCTGAATTCGCCGCTGGTCTCGGCGCACGACCTGTCGAGCCTCGAGACGATCCAGGTCGGCGGGGCGAAGTTCGGCCGCACCGCGGCCGCCCGAGTGCGCCCCGAGCTCGGTGCGCGTCTCCAGCAGGTCTTCGGCATGGCCGAGGGGCTCGTGAACTACACACGCCTCGACGACGACGAGGAGACCATCGTCGGCACGCAGGGGCGCCCGATCTCCGCAGACGACGAGGTGCGCGTGGTCGACAGTCACGGCCGGGACGTGGCGGTCGGCGAACCCGGCGATCTGCTCACGCGCGGTCCGTACACGATCCGCGGATACTTCCGCGCGCCCGAGCACAACGCGCGGAGCTTCACCCCCGACGGCTATTACCGCACCGGCGACATCGTGCGCCGTGACGAACGGGGCTATCTCACGGTGATGGGCCGGTCGAAGGACCTCATCAACTGCGGCGGCGAGAAGGTCGCGCCGTCTGAGATCGAAGATCTGCTGCTCGGCCACGACGCCGTGCACGACGTCTCGGTCGTCGGGATCCCGGACGATGCGCTCGGCGAGCGGATCAAGGCGTTCGTGATCGCGCGCGCGGGATCCGCCGCGGCGCGCGCGATCGATCTCAAACGGTTCATGCGCTCGCGAGGCATCGCCGAGTTCAAGGTGCCGCACGTGATCGAGTTCGTCGACGAGTTCCCGCACACCGCCGTCGGCAAGGTCAGCAAGCGCGACCAGCGGTGAGAAGATCGCCTCGGCACGCGGAGCGCGTGCCGAGGCGATCTCGTCGTCACCGCAGGAGGTCCGCCCAGGCGCTGATGCGCCGATCCGCCATGAGCGCCATCGCATCGGGGCCGCCGTCCGCGCGCCAGCGATCCGCGAGCATCATCAGCCGGATCGAGTCGAGGCCGTGGTCGAGCAGATCGTCGTCGTCATCGATCTCGACGGCGGCGATGCCGAGCAGCTCGGCGACCTCGTTCCGCACGTGCGAACGGGTGTCGGCAGGGGAGGAGTCTCTCATCGGAGGCCTTTCTCTCAGCGAGCTGCGATCAGCTCGGCGGCGTCCGGGCCGAACGCCCGGAGATACGTGTCGGAGACGGCGTCGACGAAGCCGTCCTCGGGGTGCAGCTCGCGGATCCGCGCACCGAGTGCACGAAGGGAACCCGCCTCGAAGACGTCGGCGACGGTGACCCGGTCGAACATCAGCACGCGACGGATCTCGGTGACCAGGCGGGTGACCGCGATCGAATCGCCGCCGAGGTCGAACAGATCGGCATCCGGGTCGATCCGGCTGACCTCGGCGCCGGAGACATCGGCGAACACCGTGGCGAGCGCCTGCTCGACGACGTCGGCCGGCCCACCGGACGCGTGTGCGGATTCCTCGCGGCGGCGCTGGACGAACAGCTCGCGCAGGGCGCGCACGTCGACCTTGCCCTCCGCCGTGCGCGGGATCGAGGGGACCCCGACGACGACCGCGGGCACCATGTGATCCGCGAGCAGGTCGCGGAGCTCTGCGCGCAGCGCCACCCGCGCGGGCACCTCCGCACCCTCCGCGGGGGTCACGGCGAGACCGACGAGCGTGCGGCCGTCGACCTCGAAGGGCGCCGACGCGACGGCTCGCACCCAGGACAGGCCGCGGAAGGCCTCGTCGATCTCGGAGAGGTCGACGCGATGTCCGCGGATCTTGATCTGGTTGTCACGGCGCCCCAGGAACTCGATCTGACCATCGGGGCGTCGGCGCACGATGTCGCCGCTGCGCCACCACCGCAGGCCCTGCGCCGTGACGAATCGGATCGCCGTGAGCTCGGGGTCGTCCAGGTAGCCGTCGGCGACGCCGGCGCCGCCCACCCAGAGCTCGCCGGGAGCCCAGTCGGGGCTGTCCGCACCGAGGTCGTCGACCACGCGGACCGCGTTGCCGCGGAGCGTCCGCCCGAACGGCACGACGGACCAATCGCGCGGTCCGTCCGCCCCCACCTCGTGCGCGCTGTGGTGGATCGCCGTCTCGGTCGCGCCGCCGAGTCCGAAGAACCGAGCCTCGGGGAACGCCCGTCGGGCGTCGTCGACGAGCGCGCCGTCGATCCGGTCGCCGCCCGACATGATCATGCGCACCCCGGGGGCGGGATCGTTCTCGCCGAGGACGGCGTCGCAGAGCAGCCGCAGGACTCCCGGCACGGCGTGGACCTGGGTCACGCCTGCCGCGCGGATGAGGGCGGCGAGGCGCAGGCCGTCGCGGCGGATGTCGCCCGTGGGACACGCGATGGATCCTCCCACGAGCAGCGGCGCGAAGAGGTCTTGAGCCGACAGGTCGAACTCGAGTGATGAGATCGCGACGGTCGTGTCGTCGGGGGCGAGGCGCGCGAGCTCGTTGCACGCGCGCAGGGTGTTGGACACGGCTCGGTGCGACACCACGACGCCCTTGGGCACGCCGGTGGATCCCGAGGTGTAGAGCACGTATGCCGGTGCATCCGGCTCCTGGTCGACGGGCCCATCCAAGGGAACACCACTCGAAAGACCGGAGGGTGCGACGGCCGCGGCGGGCCATTCCCGGTCGAGGTCGCCCGTGACGACGAGGGCGGGACGCGAGGCCGACGCGACCATGCGGATCCGTTCGGCCGGCTGATCGATGCCGATCGGCACGTACGCGGCGCCGGCGCTGAGCACCGCGAGCGCGGTGAGGATCTGCTCCGGTCCCTTGGCGAGATGGAGCACGACCCGGTCGCCGAGGCGAACGCCGCGCGCGACGAGCTCGCCGGCGCGGGCGAGGACCGCGTCGCGCACCTCCGCGTACGTCGAGCGGCCACCGTCCTCGGAGATGAGGCACACGCGGTCGGGGTCCCGGCGGGCGCGGTCGTAGAGAGCAGTGTGGAGGAGCGGGAGAGGTTCGTCGGATCCGTCGGGTGCGTCGACGACGGCGAGGGAGCCCGCGAGCAGTGCGCCCCGGATTTCGCCGATCTCGCGGCGCTGTTCCAGGATCAGGCCGTACAGGCGCAGCTGCTCGGCCCACATCTCGTCCACAAGGCCGTCCGGCAGGTGGCCGTCGCGGGAATCCCAGCTCAGCAGCGTCTGCCCGTCCTGATCCATGACCTGCGCATCGAGCTGGATCTGCGGGCCCTGCGTGAGCCCGGCGGTCGGCAGCCCGAAGACGCGCCGCACATCGGGGCCGACGAGGTCGCCGAGCCCCATGCCCGACGTGAAGACGACCGGCGCGACGACCGCGCCGCCGTTCTCCCGGCCGAGCAGGCGGATCACATCGAGCCCTTCGAAATCGGCGTGCGAGGCCGCCTCGTACAGCTCCTCCTGCAGGGCGCGGGCGATGTCCTCCAGGCTGTCCTTCCCGGACAGATCCACCGGAACCAGGAGGGAGCTCGAGAAGTCACCGACCAGACGGTCGACATCGGGGTGCAGGGGGCGCCGGTTGAACAGCGGCACGTTCAACAGGAATCGCGATGCGCCCGACCAGCGGCCGATGACGACGGCGAGCAGCGCCGCGTGCAGCGCGGCGGGCGTGACCTCGGACGAGCGCGCGGCGGCCTCGAAGTGCTCGCGGCGCTCCGCATCGATCGTCAGGGCCCGCCGCGTCGTCCGGAGCTCCGCGCCTGCCAGCGGGCCGCCCGGTCGCTGCGGCAGCTGGGGCGGCATCGGCAGGCTCGAGGCGCGGCCGCGCCAGTACCGCTCGTCGAGTGATCGTGTGAGCCTCGTGCTCGCCTTCTTGTCCGCGAGGTAGCGACGGTACGAGTACGCCGCTGGTCCTGCCAGATCGGCGGGATCCTCGTAGAGGCGCGCCAGGTCGCCCAAGAGCAGGCGGAAGCTCACGGCGTCCGCGGCGATGATGTCGATGTCGACGTGCAGCACGGCGGCCCCACCCGGGAGCAATGTGAGCTCGACGTCGAGGAGATGCCCGGCGCTCGCGTCGAGCATCTGGTGCTCCATGCGCTCGCGAACCTCGCGGGCGACGCGCTCCGCGACGTCCGGCGCGCTCGACCGGTGATCGTGGACCGTGAGGTGCGAGGATGCGCTGTCCTCGAGCACGCGCTGCATCCCTGTGTCGTCGACGGCGGTGCGCAGCGTCGGGTGGCGCCGCACCAGCGCGCGCAGCGCGTTCGCGAGGCGCTCCGCATCGATCCCGTCCAAGCGGAACTCGCAGCAGCCGTGCGCTGCGACACCGCCGAGGGCATGTGTGGCGGATCGGCCGAGCCAATAGGCGTGCTGCATCGTGCCGAGCCCGAAGGCGGTGCCATCGGCGGCGTCCGACTCCCCGGCGTCGGCCGGGACGGAGTCCGCGGCGAGGGCGTCGTCGACCGCGCGGCGCCAGGCGTCGATCGTCGGCGTGCGGGCGAGATCACCGAACCGCACGGCAGCGCCCTGGCGGCTCCATCGCGCGACGAGGCGCATCACGGCGAGCGAGTACAGGCCACGGCCGATCAGGTTCTCGTCGTCGCGCAGGTCGCTCGGGTCGACGTCGAGCATGGCCGCGACGTCGCTTCGGACATCGATCATCTTCAGGTTCTCCTCTTCTTCAGGTGCGTGACGGCGTCGCGAGAGCGCGATCGTCGTCGAGCTGCTCGGCGAGCTCGCCGATCGTTGCGGCGACCTGGACCTCGCGCACGGTGAGGACCAGTCCGCGGGCGCGACACGCGGCGACGACGGCGACGACGGCGACGCTGTCGAGCCCGAGGTCGGCGAGCTCGCCGTCGACGGGGATGGCTGCGGGGTCCTCGCCGATCACGGCTCCGATCGCCTCGCTCAGCGTCGTCTCCGTGCCCGGGTGCGCGCGGCGGCCGGATTCCGCGTGAGCGGGTGCGAGCGACAGGACCGCGGCCGCGTCGAGCTTGCCGTTCCGCGTCAGGGGGAGCGCATCGGCGAACAGCACCTCGGCGGGCACCATGTGCGCGGGCAGGACCTCGGCGATGCGACGGCGGATCGCTCGTGCATCCGGATCGACCGACCTCTCCGGCACGACGAGCGCACGCAGCGCATCGCCCGCGGTGCGCCGACGCACGACGACGGCCGCCGCGGCGACCCCGTCGAGTCGGCGCAGCGCCGCCTCGACCTCGCCGAGCTCGATGCGGTAGCCGCGGATCTTCACCTGTCCGTCGGCCCGGCCGAGGTACTCGAGGTCGCCGCTCGGGAGGACGCGGACGAGGTCTCCCGTGCGGTAGAGCCGATCGCCGGCGCCCCAGGGATCCGCGACGAACCGTGCGGCCGTGAGCGCGGGCGCACCCTCGTATCCGCGCGCGAGCTGGGCGCCGCCGAGGTACAGCTCGCCGATGCCCCCGGTGATGACCGGTCGCAGCAGGCCGTCCAGGACGACGGCCCGCATGTGGTCGAGCGCGCGGCCGATCGTCGGCGCCGCACTGACGCCGATCTCGGCCGCCAGTGCATCGACCGTCGCCTCGGTCGGGCCGTAGAAGTTCATCGCCCGGAGCCCCGGCCACGTGCGGAGCCGCGACCAGGTGCGGGCGTCGACGGCCTCGCCGCCGAGCCCCAGCACGGACAGGCGGTCGATCGCCTCGGCGTCGCCGGCGGCGATCTGCGCGAACAGGCTGGGGGACATCTCGATGACGTCGATGCCGCAGGAACGGATCGCCTCGCCGAGCGCATCCGGGTCCGGCATCGTCGCGGCGTCGAGGATCTCGACGACGCCCCCGGAGAGCAGGGCGACGAGCGGTTGCCACGAGGCGTCGAAGCTGAACGACCAGCCGTGCCCGACGACCGGCGGCCGCCCGAGCTCCCGCGCGACGGGGTCGTGGACGGCGCGGCGGTGGAAGGCTTGCAGGGCGAGGATGCCGCGATGGGTCGCGGTCACGCCCTTCGGGACGCCGGTCGAACCGGACGTGTAGATCGTGTACAGGGCGGTGTCGGTGCCGGGCGCATCGGGGAGTTCGGCGGGGGATCCGACCGGATCCTCGTCGAGGCGCACGCACGGGACGTCCTCCGGAACGAGCCGCCGGCCGGTGTCGTCGACCAGCGCGGCGGCGGGACGCGCCGCGTCGAGCATCGTCCGACGCCTGTGATCGGGCAGGTCGACCGCGATGTGTACGGCGCGCGCGCCGCGCAGGGCGGCCGCCAGGAGCCCGACGACGAGGTCGGGGCCGCGCTCCGCGACCACGACCACGGGATCCTCGACCCGCACTCCGGCGCGGTGAAGACCGCCTGCGGCGTGCTCGGTCCTGCGCATCAGCTCCGCGTACGTCCACTCCGTGCCGGACCCGCGGTGCCGGAGGGCGACCCGATCGGGATGCCGTCGCGCGACGGATGCGAGGGCCGTGGCGACGGTCGGCTCGGCGGGCGGCACCGGATCCGCGTGGCGCGCGAGGCCTGAGACGGGATCAGGGTCGGTGCCCTGCCTGGCGGTCAGATCGGCGAGCGCGCGGGCGTCGGGCAGCTGCTCGAGCAGCTGCAGGAGGCGGTCGGCGGCGCCGGCGGCGTCGATCCCCGGCACGAGGTCCTCGCGGCACTCGACGTCGAACTCGAGGGCGGTCCCGCGGATCCGGGGAGCGACCACGAGCGGATAGTCGGTCAGGCTCGTGGCTCGGAAGCCGTCGATCTCGAGCCCGGCGACGCGGAGGCCCTGATCCGGGGCGGATCCCGGGGCGTTGTGGAAGACGACGAGCGCGTCGAAGAGAGCGGGCGTCTCGGCACAGCGTTGGATCTCGCGGAGGCCGACATGGGCATGGGCCGCGTCGAGCGCGAAGGCCCGCTGCAGATCTCGGCAGGCGGCGTGCGGGCGCGCGCGGGGATCCAGGTCCGCACGCACGGGGATCGTGGCGATCAGCGCGCCGACCATCTCATCGGCGCCCGGCAGCTCGGCCGGCCGATCGGCGATCGTCGTGCCGATGACGACGTCGCGCCGGTCGATGAGTCGGGAGACGAGGACGGCGACCGCGAGCTGTGCGGCGGAGTTGGCGGTGATGCCGTGCTCCCGGCACCAGGCGAAGAACTTCTGCGTTGCCGCGCCGTCGAGCACGCGGGTCACGACCGTGGGGATGGACCGCGTCGGGGCGTTGCGAGGGCGCGAGATCGAACTCGGTTCGGCGAGACCTGCGAGCCGCTCCGTCCAGTGCGCCACGGCCGCCTCGCGATCGCGCCCCTGCAGCCAGCGCACGTGTCCGCGCACGGGCGGCGGCGCGGGCAGCGGATCCGTTCCGCCGGCCGCGTAGACGGCGAAGAGGTCGCGCATCACGATCGACGCCGACCACCCGTCGATGACGAGGTGGTGCGCGGTGAGGACGAGCAGCGCGCGCCCCGTGTCGGACAGCCGGATCAGCTCGAACCGCGCGAGAGGACCCGTCCCGAGGTCGAACCGTTCGGTGCGCGCCGCCTGCAGGATCGCCTCCTGCTCGGCGCTCGTGCAGGTGCGCTCGGCGAAGTGCGCCGGCTCGTCCGCGAACAGCACGTGCACCGGTCGCGGGACGCCGTCGGATACGATCCGACCGCCGAGCTGCGGGTGGCGCGCGAGCAGCGCGTCGAGCGAACGTCGCAGCACGTCGGTGTCGATCCGTCCGCTGATCTCGACGGCGAGCTGCACAGAGTACGCGTCCGCCCCTCCGGACTCCTGTGAGATCTGCGACAGCGCGTAGAGCCCTTCCTGCAGGGGATTCAGCGCGAGCACATCGACGACGCGCCTCATGCTGCTCCCTCCACGCGGGCGAGGAGCCCGGCGAGCTCGTCGTCGTCCAGGCCCGACGCCGCGAGCGGTGCCGTGTCGGACGGTGCGCTCTGAGCCGTCGTCGGCATGGCGACGGAGGCGAGCGCCGCGACGGTCGGGTGCTCGAAGATCTGCGGGACCGTCACCTCCAGGCCGCTCGCGCGCGCGCGGGACACGACGGCGAGCGAGGTGATCGAATCGCCTCCGAGCGCGAAGAAGTCATCGTCCCGACCGATCTCGCGCGCGCCGAGCGAGGCTCCGAGCACGTCCCGGAAGATGCGCGCGATCTCCGTCTCCTCCTCGCCGCGCGGGGCTCCGCCCGAGTCGCCGGCAGCGAGCGGCAACCGGAGCGCCCGGACGTCCACCTTGCCGGTCGACAGGCGCGGGATCTCGGTGACGACCGCGATGCGCGACGGCACGAGGTGGTTCGGCAGGTCCCGGCGCGCGGCGGCGAGGAGCTGCTCGGGCGCCGAGTCGGGGTCGGCGGGCACCACGGCCGCGGCGAGGCGCGCGCCCGAGGGCGACGGCTCGGCGAGCACCGCCGCGTCGACGATCTCGGGGATCCCGGCGAGCTCGTGCGCGGCCGACGCGGGATCGATCCGCACGCCGCGCACCTTGACCTCGCGGTCGGACCGCGTGCCGAGCTCGAGACCGGACGCGGGACGGATCCGCCCGCGGTCTCCCGTGCGGTACATGCGCGCGCCGCCGGGAGCGGCTACGAACCGCTCCGCCGTGGCGCCCGGAGCACCCAGATAACCGGCGGCGAGCTGCACTCCGCTCGTGTAGACGTCGCCGGTCGCACCGTCGGGGACCGGCATGAGGCGGTGATCCAGCACGCGCACGGTCACTCCGGGCACGGCGGATCCGATGGCGCCGGTGTCCGTGACACCCGCTCCCGCGCGGACGCCGCGCACGTCGTCCCCGGCGCCCTCGGTCTGACCGTAGGAATCGATCAGGACGGAGTCGGGCGCGACCGCGGCGAAGGTCGCGACGACGCTCGGCGCGAGGGCCTCGCCGCTGGACACCCACCGGCGAACGGATCGCACGAGCGCCGGACGCTCGCGCAGGATGACGGCGAGAAGGCTTGGAACCGTGGTCGCGGACTGCGTTCCGGTCCGGACGGCGAGCTGCTCGAGCAGTGCGAGGTCGGCGAGTTCCTCGTTCGTGGGAACGATGAGCTCGCGGCCGGCCGCGGCGGCGAGGACGCTCGTGACGCCGTCGATGAACGTCAGCGACGACAGCAGCAGCACGCGTTCGATATCGGCGCCCTGATCGAGGTCCCATCGCAACCGGTTCGCGAGGGCGCGCTGGGTGCCGGCGACCGCACGCGGCGCGCCCGTGGACCCGGATGTGTGCACGACGTAGGCGGCGTGCGCGCCCGATGCTTCGGAACGCAGCGGATCCTTCTCGTCGCCTGACCCGTCGAGCGCCAGCACGGGCGCGTCGGTCGCGAGTCGCGCGGCGCGATCCGAGTCGGCGAGCAGGAGGTCCGGCGACAGCGTGTCGATCCGCTGACGCAGGTGTGCGTCGGGGGCCGTGGCATCGAGCGGGGCGACGGCGAGACCCGAGGCGGCCGCCGCGACGAGCGCGATCAGTGAATCCGCGTCGCGGGCGACGAGGACGGCGGCGATCTGTCCGCGGCCCGAGGCCAGGGCGCCGCCGAGGCGGCGGCGCAGGGCATCGACCCGTCGCGCGAACTCCTCCCGGTCGATGCGCGCGCCGTCGATCGTGATCGCGCCTCCGAGCGGCGCGCTCTCGAGGAGCTCCGGAACCGTGTCCATCGGCGCGGCGGCGCCGCCGTCGAGCACGGTGGCCTCCTCCGGCACGGCGAGGCGCGAGATCGTGCTGCTCGGGCTGCTGGTGATGGCCTTGACGATGCGAGTGAAGGTCGTCGCGACGGCCTCTGCGTCCTCCGCGTCGTAGACGTCGCGCGCGAAGCCGATCTCTCCGTCGATCCTCGTGGGTGTGACCGACAGCTCGAGGGTCAGATCGAATTTCGCGGTGTCCTGCGCCGTTCGGCGCGCGCGGTAGGAGAACGGGGCGTCGCCCTCTCCGCCGATCTCGCCGGCGAGCTCGTGATCGTCGTGGATCTGCACGAGCACCTGAGCGAGAGGGTTCCGGGTTGTCGTGCGCTCGTCGGCGACGCGGTCGACGACTGCGTCGAACTCGGCGGAGCTGTGCTCGAGCGCGGCGAGCATGCTCGCGTGCGCGTCGGCGACGACGTCGCGACCGCTCGGATCGCCCGCGAGGCGGTGCCGCAGCACGACCGTGTTGACGAACAGGCCGACCGTGTCGCTGAAGGCGGCGTCCTCGCGGCCCGAGACGGGCGTCGCGATGAGGACGTCGGAGCCCGCGCCGAGCCGGTCGAGCGTCAGCGCGAGCGCGGTCTGCAGCACGACGAACGGCGAGGTCCCCTCGGCGCGGGAGAACGCGTGCACGGCGTGGACGACGTGCGGGGCGAGAGCGACGGGGACCGAACCGCCCGCGGACGTCCGTGCGGCCTGGTCGCGGGTGCGCCCGCGCACCAGGAGATCCTGGGGCGCTCCGCTGAGCTCCTGCGCCCACCATTCCACGTGCGCATCATCGCCGGCGCTCGCGGCGCGCGCCAGCGCGTGCCGCGCGTAGCTCGCTGCGACAGGTGCCGGATCCGTCGGAGCGCCGGTGCGCCGCGCATAGGCCCGGGACAGGTCGCGCAGCAGGACGCCCGTGGACCATTCGTCGCAGATCAGATGATGGAGGACGAGCGCGAGATGCCGCGGGCCGCTGTTGGTGTCGACGATCAGCGCGCGGAACAGCGGAAGCGCGCGGTCGAACGGGGCCTCGATCTCGTCGCGCAGCAGCGTCTCGGCCGCGTGATCGTCGGCGACCGTGACGACGCGGACCATGCGCGGCAGCGCCTCGGCGAGCTCGTCGTCGGGGAGGTACCTGCTCCGCGGGGTGCCGTCCGAGTCGCCGATCACCGAGCGCAGCACGTCGTGCCTGCGCACGAGATCGTGCAGCGCCCCGACGAGCGCCCGTTCGTCGGGTGCTCCGTCGAGGTCGAGGAGCATCGGGACGAGGTAGGCGCGCCCCGCGTCGGTCGCCTTCTCGAGGAACCACAGCCGGCTCTGCGCGGGCGAGAGCGGAACCTCGGCCGGGAGTGCCGCCTCCGAGGCCGGCACGGCGTTCACAGCCGCGGGCGGAGTCTTCTCGGGCAGGCGCGCCGCGAGCAGGCGGGCGCTCGGCGCGGCGAAGAAGTCGGCGATCCGCAGATCCGCGCCGGTCCGGCGGCGCAGGTCGACGATGACGCGCGTCGCGATCAGCGAGTGCCCGCCCGCGTCGAAGAAGTCCGTGTCGGCGTCGATCTCGGCGTCCGGCAGAGCCGCGCGGAAGGCGTCGAGCACCTCTGCGACGCGCGCGGCGGAGGCGGTGCGTCCCGCACCGCGATCCGGGGCGAGGGATTCGTCGCCGCGGACGACCTCCGCGGCGGGGGAGTGCGCCCCGATCGCCTCGCGCCACGCCGCGTCGGCGTTGGCCTCCCGCGTGAGCGCCTCAATGATCTCGACGAGCCGGTCGAGCACATCAGCAGCCGACGCGGTGCGGACGGCGGGCGCATAGGTGATCTCGAGCCTCAGATCGTCGTCGGGGCGCTCCATCGCGATCGTGAGGTCGGTCTCGGCGCCCACCGGGGGCAGCGGAGCGGGCAGCGCGCGCACGCCCGGGAGGTCGATCGAGTCCTCGAGACCCTGATGGAGCAGCACGGTGACGTTGAAGGGCCGGCGTCCGGAAGAGCCCAGGGCGCCGAGGATGCTCTCGATCGGCACCTCGGAGTGCGCGACGGCGTCGAGGCAGGTCTGCTTCACTCTCCGCAGCTCCTCGGCGACGGTGCGCTCCGAATCGAGACGGATGCGCAGCGGTACGAGGTTCCCAGTCGCGCCGACGAGCGGTCGGCCATCGGCGGACGACGCATCGACGACCGGCGTCGCAAGCGTCATATCGTCGTCGCCGCCGGCGGCGGACAGGAGCATCGCCGTGGCGGCCACCTCCAGGTGGAACGGGCTGACGCCGAGGCGCCGGGCGGCGTCGCGCACGATGCGGCCCCCGCCCGGGATCTCGAGGCGGAGCCGCCCCGCCGTCGTCGCGTCTCGCGGTGCCGTCGCGCCGCCGGCGACGTCGATCACGGCCGCGGGGGCGAGCGCCGCCTGTTGTCGCCGGAACCACGCCGAGGGGAGCGCGACCGGGCGAGGCGGGGAGGGATAGGCGCCCCGCCAGAACTCGAGGTGGGCGCGCTCCGCGGGCGAACCGCTCTCTGCCGCCCTGCGCTGCGCGTATGCGCGATACGACGGATCCTCGGCGGCGGGCTCGGTCACGCCGTCGCGCACGATCGCGCAGACCCGCTGGAGGACGACGGGCCATGCGGCGTCGTCCAGGCTGATGTGGTGTCCGGCCACGGCGAGCAGCACGAGGTCGGTCTCGGAGACCACCCGCACGAGCCGGATGCGCACCCCGTGATCGGCCTCGAGGTCGAACGGACGACGCGCGAGCGCCCGTGCCGCATCGAGCGCATCCGAAGCGCTCGCCGCGGTCTCCGCAGCGAAGTCCGGGAGCCACTCGTCCCACGGCGTCGGATCGGGAACGACCCCGCGGTCGGGATCCTCCCGATACCTGGTGCGCAGCGCCGGGAACTCCGCGCCGACGAGGCGCAGAGCGCGAAGGATCTCGTACTCGTCGACGGGTCCGCGCAACCACACGGCGCCGGCCGCCGTTCCCGTCGCCGCGGCGGGGTCGAGCTCATGCAGCATCCACATGCGCTCCTCCGTGGGCGACAGCGCGAGCGGATCCGCCGGGAGCTGCTCGGACTCCGCCGGCGCGGACGGGATCTCGATGCCGCGCTCTCGGAGCAGACGCGCCATCAGTTCGCGACGGTCGGCGGCGGTATCGGATGCGGTCATCGAGTGGTCCTTCCCATCGGGGTTGCGCCGAGCTGAGACGCCAGGTCGGCCGCGAGGTTCAGGGTCGTCGGGTCTGCGGCCCGCTCGGCGACGGAACGCGCCAACTGGCGGACGGTCATCGCGCCCGGGGCAGGCAGCGCGATCGGGTATCCGCCGAGATCCGCCGTGAGGTCGGAGACGAGCGCGGAGCGCAGCGACGGGCGCCAGCCCACCTCGCGGAGCGGATCGTCGATGCCCGGCGGCTGCTGCAGCATCAGCAGGCGTGCGACGGTGCCTGCGACGACGCCCTGCAACGGATCCACGGTCCCTGCCGGTGCCAGCTCCGCGATGGCGCGCCTGTCCGGCTTGCCGTTCACCGTCAGCGGCATCGTGTCGACGAGGCGGACGACATCGGGGCGGTGCGACGGCGGAAGCGCCTCGGCGCACGCACCTCGGATGCGATCGGACACCTCGGCGCTCGCCGCATACGGATCCGAGGCGGTCCAGACCAGGCGGAGCTCGTCGTCGACGGCGACCGCGACGGCGCGCTCTACTCCCGGGACCGTGAGGACCGCGCGCTCGACGTCGCCCGGCTCGATCCGCACGCCGCGCACCTTCACGAACCCGTCGGCCCGCCCGCGGAACACCACGGTCCCGTCGGCGCGGAAGCTGCCGAGGTCGCCCGTGCGGAACGCCCGCTGCGATCGACCCTGATACCCGGTGACGGTGACGAACGCCCGCGCGGTCGCGACCGGGTCCGCGAGATACCCGCGGGCGAGCCCCTCGCCCGTGCAATGGATGCGGCCCGTCACGCCGTCGGGGCAGCGGAACCCGTTGCGGTCGAGCACGTGGTAGTCGCTGCCCGGCAGCGGCCGGCCGTACGGAAGGGGGCCGGGTCCGTCGTCCTCCTGGGCGCGGCGCCAGATGTTCCACATGGTCGTCTCGGTCGGTCCGCCGAGGGAATGGAGAACGCAGCGCGGAGCCGCTCTGCGCAGCCGAGCCGCGATCTCACCCGTCACCCAGTCGCCGCCGAGCGCGACGACCCGAAGCGACGCGAGATCGCCGTCGTCGGCCGCGGAGAGCACCATCTCGGCGATCGCCGGGACGGAGATCCACGTCGTGACCCGCTCCGCGCGCACGAGCGCGGCCCACTCCACGGCATCCTTCTGCGCCGTCGGGATCACCAGACGAGCCCCCGCGGGCAGCGCGCCGAGCAGGTCGTACGTCGCCATGTCGTGCTGCAGCGGCGTGACGGCGAGCACGGCATCCTCCTGATCAGTGCGCCACCGGTCGAGGGAGAACGTGACGACGCGGGACACCGCGCCGCGCGTGATCTCGACGCCCTTGGGTGTGCCGGTCGAGCCGGAGGTGAACAGCAGATACAGGAGGTCGTCGGGGGACGGGCGAGCGGCGGCGGGTCGGGTCTCGGCGTGCTCCCTCCCGCGAGCGATGATCGTTCCGGCGCTCGCGGCGCGCACCCCCGCGGCGTCGTCCGACCCGACGGTGAGGACGGGCCGTGCGACGCCGGCGATGTCCCGGAGGCGCGCCGGGGGCGTCTGCGGATCCACCGGTGCGTAGACGATGCCGTCGAGCACGCACGCGAGCACGACGGCGACGACCTCGGGGGAGATCGTTTCCTGCACGATGATGACGTCGCCCGGAGCCACACCGAGCGACGCCAAACCGGAGCGCGCGTCCTTGACGGCGCGCGCAAGATCATGTCGAGTCCAGCGGGTGGCGCCGTGCACGACGGCATCCGCGTCCGCCGGCGTCCGCTCCGGAGCCAGGAGCGCCGCGATACGGTCGCCGACGTCGACGGCGGCGACCTCACTCGGATCGAAGGGGCGGGATCCCGGCGGCACGGGAACCTCGCCCGTGCGCTCCCACGCGTCCGCCGCGGCCAGGCGCTCGAGCGCGAGAGCGACCTCCCGAGCGATCGCCTCGTCGATGCCCTCGTCGAGTGCACCGGAGGCGGCATCCACGCTGACGACCACGTCGGAGCCGCGACGGGTGAGGCGGATGTCGACGGCGGTCTGCGGGGTCAGCGTCACGCCGTCGACGAGGTGGAGCCCGCCGAGCGCGCCCTCGTCCCCCCAATCGAGACCGATCGTGAGAACGACCGGCATCGGCACGATCTCCCGGCTGCCCGTGACCCGCGCCGCGCACCGCACCTGTTCGATGCCGCTGAGGCCGGGATGCGCGAGTGCGCCGAGCAACTCGGTCTGCAAACGCCTGCCGCGCTCGCCGGCCGTGAGCAGGGCATCGGCGCCGGCGATCCCGACGATCACGAAGTCGGATGCGGGAGCGGGCGGGTCGTCCTGCGAGCGCAGGTGTCCGGCGGCGACTCCCAGGCGAAGGTCCGCGCCACCGCAGTACGCGCGCAGCACGTCGGCGACGGCGAGGGCGACGACGCTGTTGCCGAACAGGCCCGCCGACCGGCCGAGCGCCATCGCGCGTTCGCACGTCTCGGCGGGGATCGCGGCGGTACGACGACGACGGGGCACCGACCCGAGCGACTCGGGACGCGACGCCCAGGGCAGTTCCGGGGCGGCAGGCAGGGCGGCGAGGCGCTCGCGCCACCACTCGGCGTCGGCGTCGCGTCGGTCCGCGCGCATCGCGGAGATGCGGAGGAGGGTGTCGCGCAGCTCGTCGTCGGCGGGAGCGGAGCCGAGATCCTCGCCGCGGTAGAGGGCGGCGCCATCGCTCAGCAGCCGGTGGACAGACGCAGCGTCGAGGCCGAGCGCGTCGATCGCGACGATGAGTCGGGTGCGGTCCTGCGCCTCGGCCACGAGGGCGACGTGCGCGATGCGCCCCGCCCGGTGCGGCTCGGTGCGCAGGCGCTCGCGCAACGCGGCGAGCTCGTCGGGCAACGGGATCTCCGTGAGGACGGTGAGCTCGATGGCCTCCTCGGAATGCGGAAGGATCCTCTGCATGCCGGTCGCCGTGTCGGCGTCGAGCCGCAGGACGGCGTGACGGGCGATCAGCTCGCGCAGGGCTCGCGCGAGGCGCGGGGCGGACAGTGCGGGACCGAGGTACTCCCGGATATCCCGCATCGGCGGGCCCCCGAGGGGCAGCGATGCGTCGAGGGAGGCGAGGTACGCGGACTGGAGGGCGGAGAGCGGAAACGCCTGTTGCATACGTGCGCTCACACGCCGCGCGTGCCGGCGAACTCGACGTAGAAGTCGATCGATCCGGGGTCGGCGAGCGCATCGCGGTTCACCGCGCGGTCGGGGTCGACGCCACGGAGGATGCGTCCCACCGGGACCTCGCACGGCTTCGATGTCACGGTGCGCGGCACGGAGGGGGCGGCCACGACGCGGTCGGGCACGTGCGCGGGCGACAGCGCGCCGGCGACCGCGTCGCGCACGTCGCGCGAGACCTCCTCGAGGTCGGCACCATCGGCGAGCACCACGAAGGCGATGATCTCGGTCTCGGTCGCGCCGGAACGTGCTTCGACGACCAGCGAGTCCTCGACCCCCGCGACGGCGGAGATCGCGCGGTAGTACTCGGTCGTGCCCACGCGCATGCCCGCGCGGTTCAGCGTGGCGTCCGAGCGGCCGTGCATCACGAAGGATCCGTCGGTACGCTCCTCGACGGCGTCGCCGTGGCACCAGACCCCGGGGTACTGCTCGTAGTAGGCGGTGCGGTAGAGCTCGCCGTCCGGGTCGTTCCACAGCATCACGGGCATCGACGGCAGGGGCGTCGTCACGACGAGTTCGCCGATCCGGCCGCGCGTCGCCCGGCCGTTCTCATCGAAGACCTCCGCATCGACCGCGAGCGCGCGCCCCGCGATGGCGTCCGCGCTGATGGGGCCACCGGGCGCCGGCTGGAGGAAGGCCGAGCAGATGTCCGTTCCGCCGGACATCGACAGCGGCACGACGCCGTCGCCCAGCGCGGTCGTGACCCACCGGGCGGCGTCGGGAAGCAGCGGAGCCCCCGAGACGGTCACCGCGCGCAGCGCGGCAAGGTCGAACGCGTCGACGGGCGAGAGCCCTGCCGAGGCCGCGAAGTTGACGAGAGGGGAGACGCACCCGAGGAAAGTGATGCGCTCCTCGGCGGCCAGCCGCCAGGGCTGCATCGCGTCGGGATGCAGCGGAGATCCCTCCAGGAGGTATACGGTCGCGCCCGTCGCGATCAGCGACACGTTGACGTTCCAGAGCATCCACCCGACGCTCGTGAACCACGCCACACGATCGGTCGGGCCGATGTCGTTCTGCAGCCGCATCAGCTTCGAGTGCTCGAGGAGGATCCCTCCGTGTCCGTGCACGATGCCCTTGACCGGTCCCGTCGTCCCGGAAGTGTGCAGAACCCACAGCGGGTGGTCGAAGGGCACGTCATCGAACTCGGCCGCGGCACCCGCGTGCTCGAGGACGGCCTCGTCCACGGTGCGCGAGCGTGCGGGCGTGCGTCCGGCGGCGCCGGTCACGCGGGTCACGTCGTCGCCGGAGACGAGCAGCGTCTCGACGGTCGGCAGTCCGTCCAGGACGGCGCCCATCGACGCGCTCAGGTCGATGCGGGCCCCGCCGCTGCGCACATCGGTCGCGACGAGAAGGGCCGCGGGTTCCAGCGGAGCGAGCCGCGAGAGGATCCCGGCCGGGGTGAGATCCGGGCCGCACGCGGACCAGATCGCACCGAGCGATGCCGCGGCGAGGAACACCACGACCGCGTCGAGGCGGTTCGGCATGACCGCGGCGACGACGTCGCCGCGAGTGATCCCCGCAGCGCGGAGTTCGGCTCGGACGGCGCCGACGCGGAGCCGCAGCTCGGCGCGCGTGCAGAGCGTGCGCGCTCCGTCCTCGGCGAGCGCGACGACGACGGGGCGCGTTGGATCCTCGTCCGCGGGGCCGCGCAGGATCTCGCGCGCATAGTTCACGGACAGGTTCGGGAAGAACCGCGCGTACGGCGGGGCCGGGGTCTCCTCCATCGCGGGCGAGGGCGAGCCGGTGTATTCGATCGCGCTGTGATCGAGCACAGCGGTCCAGAACCCGGCGGGATCCGTGAGCGCCGCTTCGGCGAGGGAGTCGTAGTCGGATCCGTCGGCCGAGGGGAATCGCCGTGCGAACGCGGCGAGGTGGTCGTTACGGAGGGGCCACGAGTCGACCAGCCGGTCGGCGGCGGGAGTTGCGGGCGCGGTGGAGGCGTGCGGAAGCATGGCGATATCGATTCCTCGTGGGGCGCCGTCAGGCGCGGCGGGCGGCGGAGCGGACGATGCAGTGCGTGGTCGCGTGGGCCAGCCGTCGGCCGTCGGCGTCGATCATCGTCGCCTCCGCCGTGGCCGTCGAGCTGCTGAAGTGCAGCACCGTGCCCTCGCACGTCACGTCACCCGTTCCCAGGGGAAAGCTGCGCATGTAGTGGATGTTGAGCTGCAGTGTCGAGCAGAACTGTCCCCTGTGGCACCTCGTGTGCAGGGCGAGCCAGGCGGCGGAGTCGAGCAGCGTCGCCGTGTAGCCGCCGTGCGCTGCGCCCATGCCGTTGCTGAAGAGCTCGTCGGGGCGCGCCGTGATGACCACCCGGCCCGGATCGACGGCGAGCGCGCGGATGTCCATGAGCTCCGCCATCGGAGCGATCGGCAGCTCGGAATCGGCCATCCGGCGGACGGCCTCGAGGCCGCTTACCGCGCGCACACGGTCGATGACCTGAGCCGGGTCGGTCCAGTTCACCAGACGCTGGCGTCGTTCCGCTTGCCTGCTCTGGGCGACGTCGAGGGTCTCGGCGATATGTGTCATCGAATGCTCCTACTCGCAACCGGTCGCCCGGTACTCGTCATTAAGTTAGGTAAGCCTAAGCTAATCGCGTGTCACTCTAACGCGATCGTCTCGATCCGGTCAACCCGGCCCGTCATGCCACGGGGACGGGGTCGTCCGCGCTCTCGAGGGCGTGCAGGAAGGTGGAGAGCTTGACGTCCGTCTCCTCGTGCTCGTCATCCGGATCTGAGGCGGAGACGATGCCTGCACCGGCGTAGAGGGTCGCGGTGGCGCCGTGGACTTCTGCGCACCGCAGCGTCAGCGCCCACTCCGAGTTCCCCTCGGCGTCGATCCAGCCGACGAGTCCCGAGTAGAGGCCGCGATCGAAGTCCTCGAGCTCGCCGATCATGCGCCGCGCGGCGCCCGCGGGCCACCCGCACACCGCCGGCGTTGGATGCATCGCGTAGGCGAGCTCCAGGGGCGACGCGCCCGGCCGGAGCCGGCCGGTGATCCGCGTGCCCAGATGCCAGATCACGGGCGTGCTGAGCAGGCTCGGGGCATCGGGCACGTGAACGTCGGTCGCGAGGCGTTCGAAGGCCTGCGCGACCGCTCGCACGACGTGACCGTGCTCGCCACGGGCCTTCGCAGATCCGAGCAGCGCCTGCGCCACCGCGCGGTCGTCGTCGGGGTCATCGCGCCGGGGCGTCGAACCTGCGAGGGGATGGCTCTCGACGAGGCCGCCGCTGCTGGAGAGGACGAGCTCGGGGCTCGCGCCCAGGAGGGTGGTCGGCGGCGCCCCCGGCGACTGCTCCGGAAGGTCGAATCGGAACGCGTACGCGGACGGGTTGGCGGCGGCGAGGGACGCGTGCAGGGCGTTGACATCGAACGGATCCTCGCGGTGAGCGGTCGCCCGCCGGGCGAGCACCACCTTGTCGAGTTCTCCGCCTCGAATGCGCTGCACGGCCGCGGCCACGGCGCGGCGGTAGTGGGGATCGTCGTCGTCCAGCCGCACGCGGCGGCCGCGGCCCGTGCGCGGCGGACGCACCGGTTCCGGTGGTCCGCCCCAGCTGACGTGCTCGGGAACGTGCAGCAGAGCCTCGCGCGACGGGTCGAAAGGGATCGCGCCGACGACGATCGGTTCGCCGCCGCCGCCGGCGGCGGCGCGCGCGTCGCGGAGGGTGCGCTCGACGGCTTCGGCAACGGCCGGGCCGTTCCACGTCGTTGGCCTCACGCGGCGGGCGACTCCGCTCGTGCGGAGGCGGTAGGCCGAGGTCGTGAGATCGAAGCGGGGCGAATGCGGGAATGCTTCCGGGCTCATCGCTGGCTCGCACCTCCGTCGATGACGACTTCTTGAAGGGTGATGTGCCGCGCGCGATCGGAGCCCAGGAACGCGACCGTCTCGGCGATGTCCTCGGGCTCCGCGATCCGGCCGAGCGGGATCGCGGTGCGGAAGGCGGTCGGCGACCCGTCGATGAGGACCTCCTCTTCGCCGAGCGCCTCGATCATCCGCGTGCGCGTGGTGCCGGGGGAGACGACGTTGCAACGCACGCCGCGGCGGCCGAGCTCGAGCCCGAGTGAACGGGTGATGCTGCTCGCTGCCGCCTTGGAGGCCGCGTAGGCGGCCATTCCCGCGCGGGGGATCACGGCCGCGTTCGATGCGATCGTGAGGATGACCCCGGATCCGCGGGCGGACATGCGCGATCCGACCGCTCGCGACGTGAGGAACACGCCGCGCGCGTTCACCGCGAAGAGGCGGTCCCAGACCTCCGGATCCGTCTCGAGAACGGAATGAGAGGCGTGGACTCCCGCGGCGTTGACGAGCAGATCGACCGGGCCCTGCGATTCCCAGGCCTCGGACACGACGCGCTCGACGGCGTCGGCGTCGGTGACGTCGAGCGCTCGGCAGTCGTGTGCGCCGGTTTCCCGTGGGAGCTCGAGGTCCGTTGCGGTCACGGTGAACCCGTCTCGCAGGAGCGCCTGCACGACGGCGCGACCGATGCCGCCCGACGCACCGGTGATGATCGCGTGCGTCATACGGCCCCGAGGAAGCGCGCCTCGACCGAGTCGGTGTCGGTGACGACGGCGCAGCGGTCGGCGGCGTACTGGAGGGCCATCGCGTGGTGGTCTGCCGAGAAGTCTGCCGTCGCGTCCGCGATGAGGAATGGCTGGATGTCGTGCATGAATGCGGAGGTCGCCGTCATGAGGCAGCCGATGTGCGCATACACGCCCGTGACGACGAGCTGGTCGCGACCGGCATCGCGCAGGCGCGTCGCGAGGTCCGTGCGGACGAAGGCGTCGTAGCGCCATTTCGTGATGACGTCGGCATCGTCGACGGGGCCGAGCGAATCGATGATCGCATGGCGGCCGTCGTCCTGGATCCCCGGGCCCCAGAAATCCCACAGCAGTCCGCGCTCGCTCGGATCCTGTTTGGGCGGCTGCGCGGTGAAGCAGACCGGAACGCTCGCCGACTCGGCCGCGGAGCGCAGGCGTCGGATGTTCCCGATCGTGCGTTCCGCCACCGTCGATTCGTCACCGTACGCATCGATGAAGTACTGCTGCATGTCGTGGACCAGCAGCATGGCGCGGCTCGGGTCGACGTTCCATTGCACACGATTGTCCGGTTCCCGGGCCGCTGCGGGCAGAGTGTAGTCAGCGATGGTCGGCAGCATGGCGCTCCTCTCGTCGTTCCCCCGAGTCTCGGAGTGAGTTAGATTAGCCTAACCTAAGAAGTGGAAGAGAACAGGTGCTGAGAATGGCGAGCGCGTTCGACGGACTGCTGCCTCCCTCCGTCGCGTGCGAGGACCTCTCGGGTCTGTCCGCAGCCCGCGAGGATGAACTCTGCGACGTGCTGCCGCCGTCGGAGCGCGCGGTCGTCGCAGGGGCCGTCGCGCAGCGGCGCCGCGAGTTCGCCGCGGTGCGTCACGCGGCCCGTCGTGCGCTGTCCCGACTGGGCCGTCCGGCGGGGGTGATCCTGCCGGGTACGGATCGTGCGCCGCGCTGGCCCGCCGGCGTGGTGGGCAGCATGACGCACTGCCCCGGCTTCCGCGCGGCGGCGGTCGCCCTCGACCGCGACGCGGCCTCGCTGGGCATCGACGCGGAGCCGCACGCCCCGCTTCCTGACGGCGTGCACGACCTGATCCTCGCGGGTGAGGAGAGGGCGATGCTCGCGGAACTCGCCGGCGAACGGCGGGGGTGTGCGATGGATCGGGTGCTCTTCAGCGCGAAGGAGAGTATCTACAAGGCGTGGTACCCGCTGACCGGACGGTGGCTCGGATTCGATGACTGCGAGGTGACGTTCGACGGCAACGCCTTCGTCGGCGGCGTTCTCATCGAACCGGCCGTCGTGGGTGGGACGGTCGTCGCACGCTTCCACGGACGCTGGGCGATCCGCGACGGGATCGTCCTCACCGCCGTGCACGTCCCCCGTCCCGGGTGAACGCTTCGTCACGACGCGTCATCCGAGTCGCCAGGGGAGGCCCGCCGTGAACACGAGCGCGGTCGCGAGCAGCACCCCCGCTGTGAACGCGATGTCCCCCGCACTGAATCGCAGTCGCCGGCGCTCCGTGCGGGTGGGGTGGGCGCCGAAGGCGCGAGCATCCATCGCGAGTGCCACACGCTCCGCGTGACGGATCGCACTCGCGAGGAGCGGCACCAGGTGCCCCATCTCGCGACGGATCCGGCCGAGCGGTCCGCGGCCGCCGCGGGAGCCGCGGACGCGGTGCGCGGCTCGGATGATCGACAGCTCGTGCGCGAACCGCGGGATGAAACCGAGCGCCGCCAGCGCCGTGTACCCGACGCGATAGGGCAGGCGGAACGACTGCATGCCGGCGAGCACGATGTCGCGACCGGTCGTGGTCAGCGCCGTGATGAGCCCGAGCGCGAGCATGGCACCGAACCGCAGCCCCGTGGCGAGCCCGACGAGCAGGGCGCCGGCACTCAGGGTCCAGTCGCCGATGCGCACCACCGCGTGGGTGTCACCAACCTGCGACGGATCGGCCCAGAGAGCGAACCCGACCGAGGTGGCGGCGACGAACACGGGGAGGACGACGGCGAGGAGGATCAGGCCGTGCCGCGTGATGCGCGCACCGGCCAGCACGATCGCGTACGCGACGACGAGCAGCGCGAGCGGTGTTCCGATGTCCCGCACCGCCACGAGCAGGACGATCGTGGGTGCGGTCGCTCCGATCTTCGCCAGCGGGTGCAGCCGCTCGAGGACGCGCGTCCGGGGGTGCTGGTCGGAGGCCGGCAGAGCGCGGGTCGCCGCCACCTCGGCCGTCAACGTCGGGCCTCCGACGCGAGTGCGCGCAGGTCGGCGGGAAGAACGCGCATCAGCTCCGGCAGGTGCAGTCCGGCGTCCTCGAGGATCCGCGCGTCGGCGAAGATCTCCTCCGTGGGTCCCGCGGCGTGCACGCGACCGCGGTCGAGAACGATCGTGTGCGTGCTCCGTGCCGCAACCAGATCGAGGTCGTGGGTGACGATGAGAATCGTCGTGCCGTCCTGCCTCAGCTCCTCGAGGAGCCGGAGCAGCTCGTCGGCGCGGGCGCGATCCTGTCCGTACGTGGGCTCGTCGAGGACGAGCACGCGGGGGCGCGCGACGAGGGCGGTGCCGACGGACAGCCGGCGCTTCTCGCCGCCCGAGAGCGTGAGGGGATGCGCGGCCGCGCGATGTTCCAGTCCCAGTCGTCGGAGCACGCCCTCGACGACTGCCCCGACGTCGTCGTCGCCGAGCAGGCGCGGGCCGTGAGCGAGTTCGTCGAACACCGTGTGCGCGATGAACTGGTGCTCGGGATTCTGGAAGACGAACCCGATACGTGAGGCGAGTCTGCGCGGCGACACGGTGCCGGGGTCGAGGCCGTCGACCGATACCCGGCGCTTCGGCGGCGGGACCACGCCCGCGAGTGCCTGCGCGAGCGTCGTCTTGCCCGCGCCGTTCGTGCCGATGACGGCCGTGAGCGAACCGCGCGCGATGTCCAGGTCCACCTCGTGGATCACCTCCGACCTGCCGCGCCGGATCGTGAGGCCGCGCGCGCGGATGATCGGGTCGCCGTCTGACGCAGGTGCGGGTGGACGGCGCGGCGCTGTCCTTCCGCGCGTGTCGGCGCCGTCGAGCGCGACGGCCAGCTCTCCAGGGGTCAGCGGAAGTGGATCCTGCGGGTCGAGCGCGCCGAGATCGCGGAGCGACCGGGCGAGGATCGCCGCGGACGGAAGCCAGACGCCGAGGGCCGTGAGCTCGTCCGCACGGTGGCGGAGCACGTGGTCCGCCGATCCGTCCGCGACGAGACGCCCGTCCTGATCCAGCACGAGTACGCGCGTGACGAGGTGCATCGCTGCGTCGAGGTCGTGCTCGATGAGGACGATCGCGCGGGAGCCGTCGGCGACGAGGTCCGCGAGCGCGCGGTAGACGTCCTCGACGCCCTGGGGATCGAGATTGGCGGTCGGCTCGTCCAGCACGATGACGGACGAGCCCATCGCGATCGCGCAGGCGATGGCGAGCCTCTGCCGCCCGCCCCCGGAGAGCACGTCCGGTCGATCCGTACGGCGCTCCCAGAGACCGACGCGGCGGAGGGCATCCTCCGAGCGGGTGAGAATCTCGGGAACGGTGAGCAGCATGTTCTCGAGCGCGAAGGCGACCTCGTCGAGCACGGTCGACGTGACGATCTGCGCGTCCGGATCCTGGAACACCATGGCGACATCGGCGCTCAGAAGCGCGACCGGAGTCGTCCGAGCGCTGCGTCCTCCCACCTCGACCGTGCCCCGCACACTCGCGGGAACCGACTGCGGCAGCAGGCCGTTGAAGGCGAGAGCGAGCGTGGACTTCCCCGCCCCGCTGGGTCCGAGCACCAGGATGACCTCGCCCGCATGGACGTCGAAGGTGACGCCCTGCGGTCGCTCTCGCTCCGCACCCGCGCGGGTGATGGCGAGGTCATGGATGCGGAGCAGGGGAACGGGTTCGGGCACGCGGAGATCCTGGGGTCGACAGTCGGTTCGTCTTGATGAGCTGAGCCTAACCTCACCCGAGCGGCGAGAGGGGCCACGTCCCGACGCGATGACCGGCGCGCGAACCTAGACTGGTCCCATGGCCTCCGACTCCTTCGTGCACCTCCATGTCCACAGCGAGTATTCGATGCTCGACGGGGCGGCGAAGCTCGCCGATATGACGAAGGCCGCTGCAGAGCTCGAGATGCCGGCGATCGCCGTCACCGATCACGGCAACAATTACGCCTCATTCGAGTTCTACAAGGCGGCGACCGCGCAGGGGATCAAGCCGATTGTGGGCCTCGAGGCCTACGTCACCCCGGGCACGGCCCGCGGCGACCGCTCCCGGGTGTCATGGGGGTCTTCGGAGCAGAAGCGCGATGATGTCTCGGGCGGCGGCGCGTACACGCACATGACCATGTGGGCCGAAGACACTCCCGGCATGCACAACCTGTTCCGCATGAGCTCCCTCGCGAGCATCGAGGGCTACTACTTCAAGCCCCGCATGGACCGCGAACTGCTGCAGACCTATGCCAAGGGGGTCATCGCGACGACCGGTTGCCCGTCCGGCGAGATCCAGACGCGCCTGCGACTCGGTCAGTACGAAGAGGCGCGCCAGGCGGCCGCCGAGTATCAGGACATCTTCGGCAAGGAGAACTACTTCACCGAGATCATGGAGCACGGCCTCGAGATCGAGCGGCGCGTGCGCGAAGACCTCCTGAGGATCTCGAAGGACCTGGCGATCCCGCTCGTCGCGACGAATGACTCCCACTACACGCACCAGTCGGATGCGAAGGCGCACGAAGCGCTGCTCTGCGTGCAGTCGGGATCCCGTCTCGACGACCCGAACCGCTTCAAGCTCGATGGCGACGGCTACTACATCAAGTCGGCCGCCGAGATGCGTCAGATCTTCCGCGAGCACCCCGAGTCGTGCGATAACACGCTGCTCATCGCCGAGCGGTGCAACATCGAGTTCGACACGTCGGCGAACTACATGCCGCGATTCCCCGTTCCCGAGGGCGAGACCGAGGACAGCTGGTTCGTCAAGGAGGTCGAGCTCGGCCTGAAATACCGGTACCCGAACGGCATCCCCGACAACGTGCGGGCCCGGGCCGAGTACGAGATCGGGATCATCCTGCAGATGCGGTTCCCGGGGTACTTCCTCGTCGTCGCCGACTTCATCAACTGGTCGAAGAACAACGGCATCCGGGTGGGCCCCGGTCGCGGATCCGGTGCAGGGTCGATGGTCGCCTACGCGATGCGCATCACCGACCTCGACCCGATCGAGCACGGCCTCATCTTCGAGCGCTTCCTCAACCCCGACCGCGTGTCGATGCCCGACTTCGACGTCGACTTCGATGATCGGCGCCGCGGCGAGGTCATCGAGTACGTGACGGAGAAGTACGGCGACGAGCGCGTGGCGCAGATCGTCACGTACGGCACGATCAAGTCGAAGCAGGCGCTGAAGGACGCGGGCCGGGTGCTCGGCTTCCCGTTCAGCATGGGGGAGCGGCTCACCAAGGCGATGCCGCCGCCCGTCATGGGCAAGGACATGCCTCTCGACGGCATGTTCGATCCGAAGCACGCGCGCTACAAGGAAGCGAGCGAGTTCCGCAACGTCATCGAGACCGATCCCGAGGCGCGCACGGTCTTCGACCACGCGATCGGGCTCGAGGGGCTGAAGCGGCAGTGGGGCGTGCACGCGGCCGGTGTGATCATGTCGAGCGATCCGCTGATCGACATCATTCCGATCATGAAGCGCGAGCAGGACGGCCAGATCGTCACGCAGTTCGACTATCCGGCCTGCGAGTCGCTCGGCCTGATCAAGATGGACTTCCTCGGGCTGCGCAACCTCACGATCATCTCCGACGCGCTCGACAACATCCGCACGAACAAGCAGGTCGAGCTCGACCTCGAAGTGCTCGGGCTCGACGACCGCAAGGCGTACGAGCTGCTGGCACGCGGCGATACCCTGGGCGTCTTCCAGCTCGACGGCGGGCCGATGCGGTCGCTTCTGCGCCTCATGAAGCCCGACAACTTCGAAGACATCTCCGCCGTCATCGCCCTTTATCGTCCGGGCCCCATGGGGGCGAACTCGCACACCAACTACGCGTTGCGGAAGAACGGCGAGCAGCCGATCACCCCGATCCACCCCGAGCTCGAAGAGCCGCTGAAGGACATCCTCGACACCAGCTACGGCCTCATCATCTACCAGGAGCAGGTGATGGCGATCGCGCAGAAGGTCGCGGGGTTCTCGCTCGGACAGGCCGACATTCTGCGCCGCGCGATGGGCAAGAAGAAGAAGTCCGAGCTCGACAAGCAGTACGCAGGCTTCGCGCAGGGCATGAAGGATCGCGGCTACGGCGACGGCGCGATCAAGGCGCTGTGGGACATCCTGCTGCCGTTCTCCGACTACGCCTTCAACAAGGCGCACTCCGCCGCGTACGGCGTGGTGTCGTACTGGACGGCGTACCTCAAGGCGCACTACCCGGCCGAGTACATGGCCGCCCTGCTCACGAGCGTCGGTGACTCGCGCGACAAGCTCGCGCTCTACTTGAACGAGTGCCGCCGCATGGGCATCCGGGTGCTGCCGCCCGACGTGAGCGAGTCGATCGAGTACTTCGCGGCCGTGGGCGACGACATCCGCTTCGGGCTCGGCGCCGTCCGCAACGTCGGCCACAGCGTGGTCGAGGGCATCATCGCCGCGCGGGCCGACGGCCCGTACGCGAGCTTCCACGACTTCCTCGATCGCGTACCCGCCCACGTGACGAACAAGCGCACGGTCGAGTCGCTCGCGAAGGCCGGCGCGTTCGACACGATGGGATCCACCCGACGTGCGCTCATGGAGATTCACGAGCAGGCCGTTGAGCAGGCCGTCGCCGACAAGCGCAAGGCAGCGCACGGCGAAGTCGGGTTCGACTTCGACAGCCTGTGGGACGAGCCGGATCAGGCGTCGAAGGTTCCTGAGCGCCCGGAATGGACGAAGAAGGACAAACTCGCGTTCGAACGCGACATGCTCGGGCTGTACGTCTCGGATCACCCGCTCGCGGGCCTCGAGGTGCCGCTCGCGAAGCATCGTTCGACGACGATCAACGACCTCGTCAACGCCGAAGACGTGCCGGATGGCGAGCAGGTCACGATCGCCGGTCTCGTCACGACCGCCCAGCACCGTGTCGCGAAGTCGAGCGGAAATCCGTACGGCATGATCACGATCGAAGACTTCGAGGCCGAGGTCACCGTCATGTTCATGGGCAAGACGTACGCCGAGTTCCAGCCGATCCTCGTGCAGGACTCGATCCTCGTGGTGCGCGGCCGCGTCTCGAAGCGCGATGACGGGCTGAACATCCATGCGCAGTCGGCCTTCGCGCCCGACATCGGATCGTTCGACGACTCGGGTCCGCTCATGCTCCTCATCCCCGAGCAGCGAGCGACCGAGCGCGTCGTGGGCGACCTGGTCGACGTTCTCGAGCGCCATCAGGGCGACACCGAGGTGCGGTTGAAGATGCACCGCGGGCGCAGCGCGAAGGTGTTCGAGGTGCCCAAGCCGGTGCGCGTATCGGCCGAGCTGTTCGGTGATCTGAAGGCGATCCTCGGCCCGCAGTGCCTGGGGTAGGGGTGCCCGCTGGGCCGGCTGTCCGCACCGGCGGTGCCGCGTAAGATCGAAAGGCGCGATTGTCGCGCGTGAGGGAGAGGAACGTCGCAGTGAGTGACCAGAACGCGCCATACCCGGGTCAGTACGCCGCCCCTGAGGCGACTCCGGCCGGAACACAGCCCCGCTTCGTCGCGCAGGCGATGTCTGAGGACCAGGTCGTGAACGAGCCTCCCGCGAACGCACAGCACGGTCTCGGGCCGTTCACGCTGCGCGAGTGGATCGTGATGGCGCTCGCTGTCGCGCTCCTCGTCCTGTCGTTCTTCAGCGCCGTGACGATCGAGACCGTCCGGATCAACCCCTCGGTGTGGTCGCTGGGCATCACCTGGCTCGGAGCCGTGCTGTTCCCTGTCGTCGCGGCCGCACTCATCGCCGTGCGTCGCTTCGTCCCTCGCGTGCAGTTCATGGGGGCGCTCAGCGTCGACCAGGTGGCCTCCGTCGCCTTCGCGGTCGCCGCATTCCTGTGGCTCAACCTCGGGCTCATCCTCGGCCAGCTCTCGTCGGCCGTGAACAACATGATCGGGTTCTTCGGCGGAGGCGGCGGTGTGATCAGCATCAGCGTCATCGTCTGGATCTCGTTCGTCGTCGCGCTGGCGGGCGTGTTCTTCACCGCCGTCGCTCGTTTCGTGCCGCCGTTCGCCGAGGACTTCGCGAACCGCACGGAGACCACCGCGCACGCGACGGCCCGCCCGGCGCGCCCGATCGTTGCCGCGCCGAAGCCTGAGCCGGCCCCGGCACCGTGGCCCGGATCCGCGCAGGGACAGCCGTATGCGTACCCGCCCCAGGGCGCGCAGGCACCCGCGCAGCAGGCACCGGCCCAGCAGGTACCGGCCGAATACGGCGCGCCCGCCGCGCAGGATCCGTTCGGCGGCGCGCCCGCGCAGCACGAGACTCCCGCCGCGTACGAGGCACCGGCCGCGTACGAAGCACCCGCCGCGCAGGAGCCTCCGGCAGACGTGACTCCGGCAGACGAGACGCCCGCTCAGGACGCTCCGGCCCCCGTCCATAGCGACGACGCGCAGGATCCCGACGAGATCCCCGCCGCAGACCTCACGGTCTCGGAGACGATCGCCGAGGAACCGGCCGAGGCCGCGCCCACCGAGGAGACGCACCCCGCCGACGAGCCCGCCGCGCAGCCCGCGGTCGAGCAGCGTGACGAGGCCGAACCGGCCACCACGGTGCTTCCGGTCAACCAGCAGCCGGCCGAGGCCCCGCAGCAGGCGTCGGCCGCGCAGCCGTTCTGGGCGCTCACGCCCGAACAGCGCGACGTGCATGACTTCGAGGGACGCCCGATCTACAGCATCGGTCCGACCGCGTGGGCGCTCGTGCTCGAGGATCGCGGCACCTACTTCGTCATGCGACATGACGACGGCCGAATCGGCTACCTGCACAACACGACGAACATCACCCGCGGCTGATCCGGCGGCGTCGCCCGCCGACGCGCCGTCGACGGGCGACGAATCATTCCTCGGTAAGGACTCTTCGAATGCGCACAATCGACCTGCGCGGGCAGAACCTCACGCCCGCCGAGCTGCTGGCCGCCGTGCCGCGCGCGAGTGCCGCGCGCGCCGCGGCGCTCGATGCCGCTGAGGAGATCGTGGCCGCCGTGCACACCGAGGGCGAATCGGCGCTGCGCGAGCAGGCCGAGCGCTTCGATGGCGTATCTGGCCACGAGATCCGCGTGCCGCGATCGCACATCGAAGAGGCGGTCGCCGGGCTCGACCCCGACGTGCGCGCCGCCCTCGACGAGTCGATCGCGCGCGTGCGCGAAGGATCCGCCGCTCAGGTGCCCGCGCCGCGCGCGACCGAGATCGCGCCCGGCGCGCGCGTGACGCAACGCTGGCAGCCCGTCGGGCGGGCCGGCGTGTACGTCCCGGGCGGCAAGGCGGTCTATCCGTCGAGCGTGATCATGAACGTCGTGCCGGCTCAGGTGGCGGGGGTCGCGAGCCTCGCGCTCTGCTCGCCGCCGCGGGCCGACTGCGGCGGCCGCGTGCACCCGACCATCCTCGCGGTGGCGGGTCTGCTCGGCGTCGACGAGGTATACGCGATGGGTGGCGCGGGTGCGATCGGCGCCCTCGCGTACGGCGTTGCGTCGCTCGGCCTCGATCCCGTGGACGTCGTCACCGGCCCGGGCAACAACTTCGTCGCCGCCGCGAAGCGCGTCGTCGCGGGCGCGGTGGGCACGGATGCCGAGGCGGGCGCGACCGAGATCCTCATCGCGGCGGACGACACGGCTGATGCGGCGCTCATCGCGTACGACCTCATCAGCCAGGCGGAGCACGACGAACAGGCCTCTGCCGTGCTCGTGACCGATTCGACGGACGTCGCGGCGCGCGTTCAGACCCAGATCGAGGCACTCCAGCCGCGCACCCGTCACGCTGCGCGCGTGGCCGAGGCGCTCGCGGGCCCGCAGTCGGCCATCGTCCTCGTCGACGATGCCGACACGATGGCGCGGTTCAGCAATGCGTACGGGCCCGAGCACCTCGAGCTGCACGTCGCGGGGGCGAGGGACGCGGCGGCGTCGTACACGAACGCGGGCGCCCTGTTCGTCGGATCGTTCACGCCGGTGAGCCTCGGCGACTACATGGCCGGCAGCAACCACGTGCTTCCGACCGGGGGACAGTCGCGATATGCGTCGGGCCTTGGCGCATACACGTTCCTGCGCCCGCAGCAGGTCGTCGAATACGATCGCGACGCGCTCGGCGTGGTCGCGGATCGCATCGTCGCGCTGGCCGACGCCGAGTCGCTGCCCGCGCACGGCGAGGCCGTCTCCGCCCGATTCACAAAGGGCGATGCCCTAAACTGAGCGGGCTATGCACTGCCCTTTCTGCCGCCACCCCGACTCGCGCGTGATCGACTCGCGCACCACCGACGACGGCTTGTCGATTCGCCGCCGCCGCCAGTGCCCGGAGTGCGGCGGCAGGTTCTCGACGATCGAGACCGCGAGCCTGAGCGTTGTGAAGCGCTCCGGAGCGGTCGAGCCGTTCTCGCGCGACAAGGTCATCATCGGTGCGGGGAAGGCCTGCCAGGGCCGGCCGGTCACCGACGGCGACCTCGCGATCCTCGCCCAGAAGGTCGAGGAGGCGCTGCGCCAGACGGGCCAGAGCACGTTCGAAGCCAACGACATCGGCCTCGCGATCCTCGACCCGCTGCGCGAACTCGACGAGATCGCGTACCTGCGCTTCGCCAGCGTGTACCGCGCGTTCGAGACCCTTGAAGACTTCGAAGACGCGATCGCAGACCTGCGCCGCGACCGTGACGCCACTCAGGAATGAGCTCGACATGTACGATCTGCTGTTCCGCACCGTCCTGAAGCGCCTCGATCCCGAGTTCGCGCATCATCTCGGCATGACTGCGATCCGCGTCATGGGATCCGCGCCGGTCGCGCCGTTCGTCCGCGCGCTCACGAAGCCGGATCCGTCGCTGCGCGTCGAGGCGCTGGGGCTCACGTTCCCGACGCCGTTCGGCATCGCCGCGGGCTTCGATAAGAACGCCGTCGGTGTGCGCGGGCTCGACGCGCTCGGCTTCGGCCACGTCGAGATCGGAACGGTCACCGCGATTCCGCAGCCCGGCAACCCCAAGCCGCGCCTGTTCCGCCTCGTCGCCGACCGCGGGCTCGTCAACCGGATGGGGTTCAACAACCTCGGCGCCGCGCAGGCCGCGAAGCGCATCGCGAAGCTGCGACGCAGGGGAGCGGTCGTCGGGGCGAACATCGGCAAGAGCCGCGTCGTCGAGGTGGACGATGCGGTCGCCGACTACGTGACGAGCGCCCGCAGTCTCGCGCCGCTCGCCGACTACCTGGCGGTCAACGTCTCTTCGCCGAACACCCCCGGGCTGCGCGGGCTGCAGGCAGTCGAGACGCTGCGCCCGCTGCTCGAAGCCGTGCGCGCAGCGGCCGGGGCGACGCCGCTGCTGGTCAAGATCGCGCCCGACCTGCCCGACGACGAGGTCACAGCCGTCGCGCTGCTCGCCGCAGAGCTGCGCCTGGACGGCCTCATCGCCACCAACACCACGATCTCTCGTGACGGCCTCGCGACCGATGACGCCGAGGTGGATCGCATGGGGGCGGGCGGGGTCTCCGGGCCGCCCGTGAAGGAGCGCTCGCTCGAGGTCCTGAAGCTCGTGCGCGGTGCAGTTGCGGATCCGTCGTTCTGCGTGATCTCGGTCGGCGGCGCGGAAACGCCGGACGACGTGCAGGAGCGGCTGGATGCGGGCGCAACGCTCGTCCAGGGGTACACCGGATTCATCTATCGCGGCCTGTTCTGGGCGCGCGAGATCAACCTCGGGCTGCGCTGAGCCGCGTCAGCCGCGCGGGTACTGACCGCGCTTGACCTGCGCCTTGGGCATGCGCATGAAGCGCATCTGGATGGAACGCATCGCCGCGTACCAACCGAGGCCCTTCTCACGACGGTCGCCCCACTTCTCGGCGGCCAGCTTCTTCACCCGACGGCTGAGGAAGAACATGTCGACGACCGCGAAGATGATGTACACCCACAGGCCGATGAACGCCCAGAACTGCATCGAGGCGGCCGGCATGAGCGAGAGCAGCAGCACGAGCACCATCATCGGCATGAGGAACTCCGACAGGTGCCAGCCGGCGTCGGTCCAGTCGCGCACGAAGCGGCGCTGCGGCCCCTTGTCGCGCGGGCCGAGGAAGCGCTCCTCGCCGTTGGCCATGCCGACGCGGGCCCGCTCCTGGCGCTCGCGCATCTCGCCGCGCGCGGCCTTCTTCGCATCCTTCGTCGTGGCGACGAGGGGACGCACGCGCTTCGCCTCCTGCTCGGCACGCGTCGGAGTGGCGCGTCCCTTACCGGTCTTCTGCGCCGGCGTGGCTGCGTCGTCGCTGGAAGGAGAAGCGTTCTTGGCCATCGGTAACCTCGGGTCGGGGAGCGTGAAGATCCCCCTAAGATTACCCGCATGAGTTCCACGGCACCTGACGGCACATTCTCCGCTGAGGACGAGGCCCTGCTCGAGGCGGTCGCGGGCGGCTTCCCCGCCGCGACCGGCGACCTCGGATCCCTCGTCAAGATCCCCGGCATCGCCTGGCCCGCGTTCGACCAGTCGCAGCTGGTCGCCAGTGCCGAGCGCGTCGCCGCGCTCGCTCGCGACACCGGGCTGTTCGACTCGGTCGACATCCACCGGGAGCCGGTCGACGACGGATCCGAGCTCGGCCAGCCGGGCGTGCTCGCCGTTCGACGCGCGCAGCCCGGCCGCCCCACGATCATGCTGTACGCGCACCACGATGTGCAGCCGCCCGGCGACGACGCGCTCTGGGAGACGCCTCCGTTCGAACCGACCGTGCGCGATGGGCGCATCTACGCGCGCGGCGCCGCCGACGACAAGGCCGGCATCATGACGCACATCGCGTCGCTGCGCGCGATCGCCGAGACCGTGGGATCCGACGACCTCGGGATCGGCATCGTGCTGTTCGTCGAGGGCGAGGAGGAGTACGGATCGCGCTCGTTCGCGAACTTCCTCGACGCGCACGCCGACGACATGCGCTCGGACGTGATCGTGGTCGCCGACTCCGGCAACCTCGACTCGGAGACCCCCGCGCTCACCGTGTCTCTGCGCGGGAACGCGAAGTTCCACCTCACGGTGCGCACGCTCGACCACGCCTCGCACTCCGGAATGTTCGGGGGAGCGGTGCCCGACGCCATGATGGCCGCGACGACGCTGATCGCCACGCTGTGGGACGAGAACGGATCCGTCGCCGTCGACGGTCTCGCGGTGCGAGACGCGGAGACGGCCGACTATTCCGAGGCGCAGCTGCGCGAGGAGACCGGGCTGCTCGACGGGGTGCGCCCCATCGGCGACGGGTCGCTGCTCGGGCGCATCTGGAACAAGCCCACCGTGACCGTCACCGGCATCGACTTCACCTCGGTCGCCTCCGCAAGCAACACCCTGTCGCCCGAGGTGACGATGGTGCTGAGCTGTCGCGTCGCGCCCGGCCAGTCCTCGGCCGGCGCGTACGCCGCCCTCGAGCGCCACCTGCGCGAGCACGCTCCGTTCGGTGCGCACCTGAGCTTTACCGACGTCGACCTCGGCGACAGCGTGCTCGTCGACACCGGCGGATGGGCGGTCGAGGCCGCGCGCAGTGCGCTCGCAGACGGATACGGGCGCGCAGCCGTGGACTACGGCATCGGCGGATCCATTCCGTTCATCTCGGACCTCGTCGAGCGATTCCCGGGCGCGCAGATCCTCGTCACGGGCGTTGAGGATCCGCATTCGCGGGCGCACAGCCCGAACGAATCGCTGCACATCGACACGTTCCGGAACGCCATCCGGTCGGAGGCCCTGCTCCTCGCACGACTGAACCGTCGCGCGCTGAGCCTCTGATCGGTGAGCACACGTAGGATGAAGACAGACCGCCGCACGCGGCGTACGACGCGAGAGGGAGCTTCACAATGACTGACACCACACTGACGGCCTCAGAAACCGACCACGCGCACGGCGTCAGCCTCACCGACGCGGCAGCCGGCAAGGTCAAGAGCCTGCTCGAGCAGGAGGGCCGCGACGACCTGCGTCTGCGGGTCGCCGTGCAGCCCGGCGGATGCTCGGGCCTGATCTACCAGCTCTATTTCGACGAGCGCTACCTCGACGGCGACGAGACGGTCGACTTCGACGGTGTCGAGGTCATCATCGACAACATGTCGGTGCCGTACCTCGACGGCGCGTCGATCGATTTCAAAGACACGATCGCCGAGCAGGGCTTCACGATCGACAACCCGAACGCGGGCGGCAGCTGCGCGTGCGGTGACAGCTTCCACTGATCAGCGATGAGAAACGCCCCGCATGCCCCGGCATGCGGGGCGTCTTTCGTTCCCGTGAATTTCGACGGACTGTCGAACTCGCTGGGCAAGTGGCATGAACTGCGTGTGCGCTTGCCATAGGATGAAGGAAGCCACATCCCTGTTTGAAAGGTGAGTTCGTGCCCTCGAAACGCCGAATCCGCTGGGCAGCGATCCCCGTGATCGCTGCCGCTGCAGTCGCACTTGCCGGCTGCACGCCCACCGAGCTCCATGGTTATCTCCCCGGCTTCGAGGAGTCGGGACAGCCTGCCACGGACCAGACCGAAGGAATCGCCTCTCTATGGGTCGGTTCCTGGGTCGTGCTTCTGCTGGTGGGAGTGATCACCTGGGGCCTCATGCTGTGGGCGATGGTCGTGTACCGCCGCCGCAAGGGGCAGACCGGCCTGCCCGTGCAGATGCGCTACAACATGCCGATCGAGATCTTCTTCACTGCGGTGCCGCTGATCCTCGTGATGGGCATGTTCGCCTTCACCGTGCGGGAGCAGACCGAGATCGAGCGGCCCTGGGCTGACGACGAGGTCGAGGTCGAGGTCTCCGCGATCGCGAAGCAGTGGGCGTGGGACTTCCAATACGACGGTGCCACCGCAGACGGCGAGCCCGTCTACACGATGGGCACGCAGGCCGAGGCGGCCGCGAACGGAGACGTCGATCAGGACGCGCTCCCGACGCTCGTACTGCCCGTCGACAAGAAGGTCACGATCGACCTGCAGTCGCGCGACGTCGTGCACTCGTTCTGGATCATCGACTTCTTGTACAAGAAGGACATGTACATCGGGCACGACAACTCGTGGTCGTTCATCCCGACCCGCGAAGGCCACTACGACGGCCGCTGTGCGGAGCTCTGCGGCGAGTACCACTCGCGCATGCTGTTCAACGTCGAGGTCGTGAGCGAGTCCGAGTACGAGCAATACCTCGCCGATCTCGAGGCGCAGGGCAACGTCGGCGACGTCAACGACGCATATGACCGTCTCCAGAACCTCACCGGCACTGACGGGGTTGCATCTGAGACCGAGGAAGGACACTGAGCATGGCCAGCCAGACGGCTTCGGCCCCGCTCCCTCCGCGGCAGGCTGCTCTTCTGAGCGGCTCGCGCACGGGCGAGAAGGGCAACATCGTTGTTCGGTGGATCACCTCCACCGACCACAAGACGATCGGGTACATGTACCTGATCTCGTCTGTGATCTTCTTCCTGCTGGGCGGAGTGATGGCGCTGTTGATCCGCGCCGAGCTCTTCGCCCCCGGGATTCAGATCGTCCCCACCGAGGAGCAGTACAACCAGCTGTTCACGATGCACGGCACCGTGATGCTCCTGATGTTCGCGACGCCGCTGTTCACGGGCTTCGCGAACGCGATTCTGCCGCTGCAGATCGGTGCGCCGGACGTCGCGTTCCCGCGCCTGAACGCCTTCGCGCTGTGGCTGTTCCTCTTCGGTTCGCTCATCGCGGTCGCCGGATTCCTCACGCCCCAGGGCGCGGCGTCCTTCGGCTGGTTCGCGTACCAGCCGCTCGCGAACGCCTCGTTCTCGCCGGGCGTCGGCGGCAACCTCTGGATGGTCGGCCTCGGCATCTCCGGTTTCGGAACGATCTTCGGTGCCGTGAACTTCATCACGACGATCATCACGATGCGCGCACCCGGCATGACGATGTGGCGCCTGCCGATCTTCTCGTGGAACACGCTCGTCACGAGCCTGCTGATCCTGATCGCGTTCCCGGTTCTCGCGGCGGCAATGCTGGCCGCGGCCAGCGACCGCATCTTCGGATCGCACGTCTACGACCCCGCGAACGGCGGCGTCCTGCTCTGGCAGCACCTGTTCTGGTTCTTCGGTCACCCCGAGGTGTACATCATTGCGCTGCCGTTCTTCGGCATCGTCTCGGAGATCTTCCCGGCATTCAGCCGCAAGCCGATCTTCGGGTACAAGACGCTCGTGTACGCCACGATCGCGATCGCGGCCCTGTCGGTCTCGGTGTGGGCGCACCACATGTATGTGACGGGCGGCGTCCTCCTGCCGTTCTTCGCCCTCATGACGATGCTCATCGCTGTTCCAACGGGTGTGAAGATCTTCAACTGGATCGGCACGATGTGGCGCGGATCGCTGACGTTCGAGACCCCGATGCTGTTCTCGCTCGGATTCCTCGTGTCGTTCGTGTTCGGCGGTCTCACCGGCGTGATCCTGTCGTCGCCGGCGCTCGACTTCCACCTCAGCGACTCGTACTTCGTCGTCGCCCACTTCCACTACGTCGTCTTCGGAACCGTCGTGTTCGCGATGTTCGCCGGGTTCTACTTCTGGTGGCCGAAGTGGACGGGGAAGATGCTCAACGAGCGCCTCGGATACGTGCACTTCTGGCTGCTGTTCATCGGCTTCCACATGACCTTCCTCGTGCAGCACTGGCTCGGCGTCGACGGCATGGTTCGTCGCTACGCCGACTGGGAGGAATCGACCGGTTGGGCGTGGGAGAACGAGCTGTCCACGGTCGGTTCGATGATTCTCGCCCTGTCGATGATTCCGTTCTTCCTGAACGTGTGGATCACGGCGCGCAAGGGCGCGAAGGTCACGGTCAACGACCCGTGGGGCTACGGAGGCTCGCTCGAGTGGGCCACGAGCTGCCCGCCGCCGCGACACAACTTCACGTCGATTCCGCGCATTCGCTCCGAGCGTCCCGCCTTCGACCTGAACCACCCCGAGTCGCTCGACGATTACGACCCGACGCGCGTTGCCGAGCCGGTTCTCGAGGGAGAGGCTAAGTAGATGAAGACCAATATCGTCATCTGGTGGATGCTCGCCGTATTCTTCTTCGTATGCTTCGCCGGGTATGCGGTGTGGAACATCGTCGACCACGGCGGCGTCGAATGGATCGGTACCGTCGTCTTCCTCTTCGCCGCCTTCATGACGGGCCTCATCGGCTTCTTCGTCACGGCACTGCACCGCGGCCAGAAGGGCGTTGAGCTGCCCGAGGACCGCCTCGACGTCGGCATCGACGACGCTGACCCCGAGGTCGGCGAGTTCGCCCCGTGGTCGTGGTGGCCGATCGTGCTGGCCGCAGCGCCCGCCGTCGGCGTGCTGGGGCTCGCGACGGCGCACTTCCTGTTGCCGCTCGCTGCCGCTCTGCTGGTCATCGGCCTCGTCGGATGGGTCTTCGAGTACTACCGCGGTAACTTCGCACGCTGAGTCATCGACGTCAGATTGACGGCCCCTGGGAATCACTCCCGGGGGCCGTTTTCTCTTGCCGCACACGGGCACGCCCGACGCCAGGGTGGGCAACGACGGACGGCCACCGCACGGGCGAGCGTGATGGAATGGAAGCAGAAAGAGCACGCAGCATCGACGGAGAATCATGGCTACACGCGCACCCAAGCCCGCCCAGTTCCAGCGCAATGCGCTCGCCCCCGGCCTGCTCGCGGCGATCGTGTTGTTTCTCGCACCCGTGCTGTTCCAGACGGAGTGGGCGAGCGTCGTGCTGTACGTCGCCGCGATCGGTGCTCTGATCGTCGCGTGGTTCGCGCTGCAGGCAGGTCAGTGGTGGTGGACGATTGTGTTCGCCGCTGTAGCTGTGCTGTGGAACCCGGTGTTCCCGTTCGCCTTCGACGGTGCCGCCTGGACGATTGCGCAGTTCGTCGCTGCCGTGGCGTTCCTCGCGGCGGGAGCGCTTGTCAAGGTGCCCCGCGAGTCCTAAAAGCTCAGTCCCTCAACCATCCCTGATAAACCTGCGGTCCCTCGGCTGAGCTGATCGCGTCGTGCCAATGGGTGAGCCAGCGGCGTCGGATCTCGGTTGGCGGCCATGGTGTCCGGCGGAGTTCGGGAGGAACGAGCGGGTCGTTGCGTAGTGCTGCGTCTAGGGCCCCGGCAAGGAAGAGCTGCCGAGCAAGCGGATCAGTCTCGTCATCGTCTGCGTCGAGCGCTGCGTCGAGCGCTGTATAGGATGTGACCGTGTCGTGGGCGGGCCAGAGCGCTTCGGTGATGGCGCGAGGTTCGGTCATTCCCCGCACGCTCATCGTGGTGGCTGTTGCGGTGACGAGGTAGCGTCCGACCTGTTCCGGGAGGAGTGGGGCGACGTCGTGGGGTGTGAGATAGAGGCCCGTGGAGATCGACGCGGCGCCGAGCGCTTGGACGTCGCGGCGGAAGGCGTCGCGGATCGCCCGTTCACTCTCGGGCGCGCCGAGCGCGAGCAGGTGCCAGTTGCCGTCCCATCCCGCGAGATCGGAATCTTGGCTGAAGGCGAGTTGGAGCCCGACCCGATCACGAGAGAGGCGCGCTCGCCCCGAGCTCGTCAACGCGATCGTGCCGCCACGTCCGCGTCCGACCTGCACGATGTCACCGGCGGCGATGAGGCGGCGAAGTGCAAGGCGAACGGGTTGGTCCTTGATGTGTACGAGGTTCGCGGTGTCGTACACGACGCCCAAGCTGGCATCCCCGTCGAAGGGTAAGAGCGCCTCAAGCAGTGTTCGGGGCGAGATGTGCGATGTCACCGGGCCAATTCCTTATCCATGACGATGTACTTGTCGAACCCGTAGACGAAGCCAAGGAGGCCAAGTGCCCCGCGGTCGACGGGCATATACCCGCGGCGGCGATAGAGCTTCTCGGCGCGGGGGTTGCGGTCGATGACTGACAGGCGCACCGCGGCGAGTCCACGATCTCGTGCGTACTGTTCTGCGGCATCGAGGAGCGCGGTACCGATGCCATCGCCTCGATGCGCCGAATCAACACAGATGCCGTCGAGAACGAGCAGCCGGTCCTTTTCTTGCCGGGCGAGAACGCTCAGCGCCAGCGATGCGCGCACCGCCTGCCCTCGAGGGAGTACCTGGCGCAGTGCCCGCCAGGAGAGATCCGCAGCGCCGGATCCGCGGTCGTAGTACCCGCAGACTCCGGCCACCGTGCCATCCACGCGAGCAACGAGCATCCGGTCCGCGCGCATCGCGGCGCGAACGACTCGCAGCCCTATGGCCTCATTGTTGAACGCTGGTCGGAGCTTCTGGTGGAACGCTTCCCAGTAGAGCGAACCAACGCGGGCGCGCTCGGCCTCGTTGAATCCGATGGCGATATCGCGTGCTTTCACAACTAAAGAGTATCATCTAAAGTACGAACGTGAAGAAAAAGAAAGTTTCTCGACGGGCTCTGACTATCGTCAGTATGATCGCCGCACTTGCTCTTGTTTCTGTGGGCGTGACAGTGGTGGGGAACGACTACCGTTTCGTGCAGGCGCCGATTCAGATTCCGGTCGGGCCTGGCCAACTGGAGGGCGTCCTGACCACGCCGCGCGACGGCGATGCCCGCGGCCTGGTGGTCATGGTGCACGGGGACGCCGCTGTCCAAGCAAACCCCGACGAGTTGTACTCGCCGTGGTTCGAAGGCGCGGCGGATGCGGGCTTCGCGACGCTGTCGTGGAGCAAGCCTGGGATAGGCGGATCGACCGGGAACTGGCTCGACCAGTCGATGGTCGACCGTGCCAACGAAGTCGCCGCCGTGGTCGACTGGGCTCGTCGCCAACCCGGGGTCCCGACCGAGAAGATCGTGCTGTGGGGTGCCAGCCAGGCCGGATGGGTTCTGCCGAAAGTGGTGGCTGAACGCGATGACATCGACGCAGTGGTCGCGGTCGGCACCGCGATCAACTGGCTCTCCCAAGGTCGCTACAACCTGCTCGCCGAACTCGACCACGACGGCGCAACCGGCGCGGAGCGAAAGCAGGCCAGCGCTGACAGCGATGCGATACGTAAGCTGCTCGAGCGCGGCGCGAGCTACGAGGAATACCGCATCGTTACCACCGAGGAATCACCGATGACGCCCGATCGGTGGGCCTTTGTGGCCCGAAACCATAACGTTGATGCCACCGCCGACCTGCGCGACGCTGCAGTCAGGAACATCCCTATCTTCTTGATGGCCGGTGAGTATGACCGCAACGTCGACATCATCGAGACCGAGACGGTGTATCGAGAGATGTTCGGGACTGACCTCACCGTCGAACACTTTGACGCCGTGCACTCGATGGCGCGGCCCGTCGTCGACGACAGCGACTTCGTCGGCCTGATCGTGGGAGTCTTCTGGCCCCGCGCGCTTCTCGCCCCGGGCGTCATCGACACCTATACGGCGTTCCTCAATGAGCTCGAGTAGGCCTCTTGACGCTGACGTCGCAGCTACTGCCCTGTGACGACGACCTGCACACAGAAACGGCTGTGGGCCCCGATCCTTTCGGATCGGGGCCCACAGCCGTAGGGGAGCGGGTCAGTGCTTGGTGTCGCCCGACTCGATCTCCGGGTGGCCACCGTCGCCGTGCTCGTGGAGCGCGTGCCGCTGGTGCTCGATCGCGGCCAGGTACTCCGCGTTCGTCAGGGGCTGCAGGCGGTCCTCGAAGAACCAGCGCGACATCGCTGCGCGGAACTTGCCCTTGATCTTGCCCTGGTCGTTCGGGCGCGGCACGTGCGGCTCGAAGGTCTCGTCGGCGACGAGCTTCCAGCGCTCGTACTCGTCGACGGGCTTGTGGACCTCCTGGTACTCACCGCCCGGCAGTCGGACGATGCGGCCCGACTCGAAGCCGTGCAGGACGATCTCGCGGTCCTTCTTCTGCAGTGCGATGCAGATGCGCTTCGTGATGAAGTACACGAACACCGTTCCGATGATCAGCAGGAACTGCAGCGCATGGATCACACCCTCCATCGTGAGATGGAAGTGCGTCGCGATGAGGTCGGACGAGGCCGCTGCCCACAGGACCGCGTAGAACCAGACGCCGGCGGCGCCGATCGCGGTGCGCGTCGCGGCGTTGCGCGGACGCTGGGCGAGGTGGTGCTCGCGCTTGTCGCCCGTGACCCACGCCTCGATGAACGGATAGATCGCGACGAGGATGATGAAGACCACCAGGACGACCAGCGGGATGAGCACACCCATCGGGTAGACCTTGCCGAAGATGGTGAAGTCCAGGTGCGGCGGCGCGAGGCGCAGCGCACCATCCGCGAAGCCGATGTACCAGTCGGGCTGCGTACCGGCCGAAACGGGGGAGGGGTCATACGGCCCATAGCCCCAGATCGGGTTGATCTGAACGAGAGACGCGATCAGCACGAGCGCACCGAAGACGATGAAGAAGAACCCACCCATCTTCGACATGTACACGGGCATCATCGGGTAGCCGACGACGTTCTTGTTCGTGCGGCCGGGGCCGGCGAACTGCGTGTGCTTGTTCACGATCATGAGCACGAGGTGCACCGCGATGAGTGCGATCACGATGAGCGGCAGGATCAGGATGTGCAGCGTGTACAGACGCCCGACGATCGCATCGCCCGGGAACTCTCCGCCGAACAGCATGTACGAGATCCAGGGGCCCGCGACGGGAACCGCCTTCACCATGCCGTCGATGATGCGCAGGCCGTTGCCGGAGAGCACGTCGTCAGGCAGCGAGTAACCGGTGAAGCCCTCGGCCATCGCGAGCACGAACAGGACGAATCCGACGACCCAGTTGAGCTCGCGCGGCTTGCGGAACGCGCCGGTGAAGAACACGCGCAGCATGTGGATGCCGATGCCCGCGACGAACGTCAGAGCAGCCCAGTGGTGCAGCTGACGCACGAGCAGGCCGCCGCGCAGGTCGAAGCTGATGCTCAGCGTCGACTCCATCGCAGCCGACATCGGGATTCCGCGCATGGGCGCGTATGCACCCGTGTAGTGCGTCTCGACCATGGATGCGTCGAAGAAGAACGTCAGGAAGGTGCCCGAGAGGAGCACCACGACGAACGACCAGAGCGCGATCTCGCCGAGCATGAACGACCAGTGGTCGGGGAAGACCTTACGGCCGAGCGCCTTGACGAGCCCGGACAGGCTCGTTCGCTCGTCGAGGTAGTTCGCCGTTGCGCCGACGAAGCGTCCGCCGAGCGGTGCCTTCTTCTCTTCGGTGGCGGTACTCAATGCATCTCCCAGAAGCTCGGGCCGACGGGCTCTTTGAAGTCGCTCTGCGCGATGAGGTAGCCCTCATCGTCGACGGCGATCGGCAGCTGCGGCAGCGGGCGCGACGCCGGACCGAAGATGACCTTCGCTTCGTCGGTGACGTCGAACTGCGACTGGTGGCAGGGGCACAGCAGGTGGTGCGTGTGCTGTTCGTACAGGGCGACAGGGCAGCCGACGTGCGTGCAGACCTTGGAATAGGCCACGATGCCGTCGTAAGACCAGTCCTTGCGCTCCTCGCGCTCGGTGAGGAGCTCAGGGCGCATGCGCACCATGAGCACCATGGCCTTCGCCTTCTCCTCGAGCAGACCGTCCGAGTGCGACAGTGCCGCCAGCTTCTCGGGGATCACGTGGAAGGCACTGCCGAGCGTGACGTCCGACGCCTTGATGCGCGTGCCGGAGGGGTCACGGGTGAGGTATTCGCCCTCCTCCCACATCGTCTGCTTGAGCAGCTCGGCGGGGGAGTAGTCGGGGTTGTGCGGCGCGAGGCCGCGGAAGAGCGTGACGCCCGGAATGATCGATGCGACGAGCGCGGCGAAGAGCGAGTTGCGGATCATCTTGCGACGACCGAAGCCCGACTCCTGGTCCGCCGTGCGGAACGCCTCGACGACCGCCTCGCGGGTGTCCTCGGATCCGCGCGTCGTGTGACGCTCCTCGACGTACTCCTTGTCGCTCATCAGCGTCTTCGACCAGTGGATCGCGCCGATGCCGATCGCGAGCAGCGCGAGAGCGATGCCGAGGCCGATGAACAGGTTGTTCTGACGGATCGAGACGAACTCCATGTCCTCGATCGGGAACAGCATGTACGCCGCAACGGCCCAGATGCTCGCCGCGACCGAGATGTAGAAGAGCGTGTAGATCGTGCGCTCAGCGCGCTTCTCCGCCTTGACATCGACATCCGTCAACCGCGCGCGGTGCGGGGGGAGACCCGGGTTCTGAATCGGGTCGTCGATCGATACGGCGAGACCCGAGGAAGGCTCATACGCCTTCACGGCACCCTTCGAATCGTCGTGTTCCATCGTGCTCCTTGTCACGTCATCCTCGTGCGACATGGTCAGTTCGACTTCGCTGTGATCCAGACGGCGACGGCGATGAGTCCGCCGATGCCGAAGATCCAGATGAACAGGCCCTCTGAAACGGGGCCGAGCGATCCGAGGGTGAACCCGCCGGGCGACGCCATCTCCTGCTGGTACAGCAGAGCCGAGATGATGTCGCGCTTGTCGTCCTCAGTGAGGTTCATGTTGCTGAACACCGGCATGTTCTGCGGGCCGGTGACCATTGCGGCGTAGATGTTCAGCGCGGACGTGTCCATGATGTCCGGCGCGAACTTGCCCTCGGTGAGGGCACCGCCCGCTGCGGCCACGTTGTGGCACATCGCGCAGTTGATGCGGAACAGCTCGGCGCCGTGCGACACGTCGCCCCGGCCGTCGAGCACGGTCTCTGCCGGGTATGCCGGGCCAGGTGCGATCGACTCGACGTACGCGGCCAGCGCCTGGGTCTGCTCGTCCGTGAACTGGACGGGCTTCTCGGCGGCCTGCGGGCCCTGCATCTGCATGGGCATGCGGCCGGTCGACACCTGGAACTCGACCGCGAGCGCACCGACGCCGTGAAGCGCGGGGCCAGCGGAGGATCCTTCGAGATCCATGCCGTGGCAGGTAGCGCAGTTCGCCTGGAACAGCTTCTCGCCCTCGTCGACGCTCGCGGTGATGGGCGTGGCCTCATCGGTGGCGGCGACGGCGGCTGATGCTCCTGCGTAGATTCCGCCGGTCATCAGGAGTCCGACTCCGATGAGGATCCCTGCTGCGAGCGGGCTGCGACGACCTCGCGCGCGACGCTTCAATTTCTCTCGTGCCATGACGGTGGTGTTGCTCCGCTCTTACTGAAGGAAATAGATGACGGCGAAGAGGGCGATCCAGACGACGTCGACGAAGTGCCAGTAGTACGACACGGCGACGGCCGTCGTTGCCTCCTTGTGCGTGAACCGCTTGACCGCGAACGCGCGACCGAGCGTCGTGAGGAACGCGATGAGGCCGCCCGTGACGTGCAGGGCGTGGAAGCCCGTCGTCAGGTAGAAGGCCGAGCCGTACGGGTCACTGCTGATCGAGATGCCCTCGGCGACGAGCTGCGCGTACTCCCAGACCTGGCCACAGACGAAGATCGCGCCGAGCGCGAACGTCATCCAGAACCACGGGATCATGCCGAGCGACTTCCAGCCCTGACCCTTGATGGTGTGGGGCTGCAGGCGCTCTGCCGCCCAGACGCCGAACTGACACGTCACCGACGAGAGAACGAGGATGACAGTGTTGACGAACGCGAACGGAACGTTGAGGAGCTGAGTCTGCTCTTCCCAGAGGCCGGGGGAGGTGCTGCGGATCGTGAAGTAGATCGCGAACAGTCCCGCGAAGAACATCACCTCCGAGCCGAGCCACACGATCGTGCCGACGGCGACGGAATCGGGGCGCTTCACCGTTCTGGGCGCAGGGGTGTAGGTAGCTGAGGTCGTCACTCTTCCATTATGGCCGATAAACCCGCAGGATTTTTGCACGAGCGCCCGAGGCAGAGGGGCGGCGCACCTATGCTCCTGCCGCGAATGTCCGATGTCCGGAGTGAGAAAGGGCAGGTCAGCCCACGAGAATTGAACACTCCGCGGCGCCGCGGCGGAGGGCCGGTGTGACTTCTACAGCGTGTCGATAAATGTGGTCTGCTCTAACCTGGCGTGTATGACGCAACCGACTTGGCCTGAAGTTCTTTCCGCCGCGGTGTCCGGCACCGACCTGACCGTCTCGCAGGCGGCGTGGGCGATGCGACAGGTCATGCGGGGCGAGGCGACGGGCGCGCAGCTCGGCGGACTGCTGATGGCACTTCGCGCGAAGGGCGAGTCGGTCGCCGAGGTCATCGGCTTCCGCGACGCGATCCTCGACGCTGCGGTGCCGCTGTCCGTCGATCCGAACGTGCTCGACATCGTCGGCACGGGAGGCGATCGGTACGGAACGGTGAACATCTCCTCGACCGCGTCGATCATCGTCGCCGCCACCGGGATCCCGGTCGTCAAGCACGGCAATCGCGCGGTGAGCTCGAAGGCGGGCGCATCGGACGTCCTCAGCGAGCTGGGGATCGACCTGCGGCTCTCGCCTGAGGCGGTCGCCCGTGTGCTCGACGAGGCGGGGATCACGTTCGCGTGGGCCGCGGCTTTCCACCCCGGCTTCAAGCATGCGGCGCCGGTGCGTGCCGAGCTGGGCGTGCCCACGGCGTTCAACTTCCTCGGCCCACTCGTGAACCCGGCCCGCGCTGAGGCGAACGCAGTCGGCGTCGCATCTCTCGATGTGGTGCCCATCATCACCGGCGTGTTCCGCACGCGCGGTGCGACGGCCCTCGTGTTCCGTGGCGAGGACGGGCTCGACGAGCTCACCACGACGGGTTACAGCCGGATCTGGCAGATCACGAACGGCGACATGCACGAGTTCGACATTCACCCGCGCGACCTCGGCATGCCTACGGCCACGATCGACGACCTGCTCGGCGGTTCGCCCGCCGAGAACGCCGCGACGCTCCGCCGCACCCTCGCGGGCGAGTCGGGGCCCGTTCGTGACGTGGTACTGCTCAACGCGGCGGCGGGCATCGTCGCGTATCGCCTCTCACAGGATCCGGCGCAGGCCGATCGCAATATGATTCAGCGGCTCGTCGAGGCCCGCGATGCCGCGGCCGCGGCTATCGACGAGGGGCTCGCCACGGCGAAGCTCGACGCGTGGGTCGCGGCGTCGGGTCGTGCCGGGCAGGAGTAAATCCACCTCCCCGTCAGATTCGGATCGTACGATGGGCGGCAAGCTGATGAGGGGACACCGCGAATGATGGCTTGGCTCGTACCTGTTCTGATCGTCGTTGCGGTCATCGTGATCGCCGGCATCTACCTGTGGGCGACATATAACTCGCTCGTATCTCTCGGCACGCGCGTCGAAGAGGCATGGAGCGGCATCGACGTGCAGCTGAAGCGCCGCGCCGATCTGATCCCGAACCTCATCGAGACGGTCAAGGGATACGCCGCGCACGAGAAGACCGTGCTCGAGAACGTCACGAAGGCGCGCTCCGAGGTGCTGGCCGCGGATGGACCGCGCTCCGCGGGCGCCGCCGAAGGCCACCTGCAGCAGGCGCTCAAGGGGCTCTTCGCGGTTGCCGAGGACTACCCGGCCCTGCAGGCGAGCCAGAACTACCTGCAGCTGCAGCGCGAGCTCGTCGACACCGAGGACAAGATCCAGGCGTCGCGCCGGTTCTACAACGGCGGCACCCGCGAGTTGAACATCAAGATCAAGCAGTTCCCGAACAACCTGTTCTCGCGCGGGCTCGGGTTCGAGGAGCGCGACTTCTTCGAGGCCGACGACGCCGCGGCGCTGCGTCAACCGCCGCGCGTGCAGTTCTGATCGTCGTTCGCAGGCACGGCGCGGGAATACAATCGCAGAGATGAGCGAGCACACCGGCAGGCGACGCGGTCTGTTCGGGGGCGCGCCGCGAGCCGCGGAACCCGCGCAGGTCGAAGTTCCAGTGCGCTCGCAGGTGCCGCGGCCGCTCCGGATCGCCGCCGCGTACGGGTGGCGCCTGCTCGTGATCGCCGCCGTCGTCGCGCTGTTCGTCTGGCTGGTGATCCAGTTCAAGATCATCGTCGTGCCCGTGCTTGTTGCGATTCTGCTCACCGCGCTGCTGTGGCCGAGCTTCGAGTGGATGCTCGCGAAACGCGTGCCGAGGTTCGTCGCGATCGTGGTGTCGCTCGTGGCGACGATCGCGATCGTCACCGGACTCGTCTGGCTCGTCATCTGGCAGGTCTCCGAGCAGTGGATGGTCGTTCGCGACCGCGCGATCGATCGCTGGGCCGAGCTGCAGGAATGGGTCCTGACCGTCGGCATCCTGCCGGACGAGGTCGTCAACGAGGTCGTGGGCTTCGTGTCCGACTTCGTGAGCACGCAGAGCGATCTGCTGCTGAGCGGCGTCGTCTCGCTCGGATCGACGATCGGCCACGTCGGCGCGGGAGCGCTGCTCGCCTTCTTCACGCTCGTCTGCCTGCTCTTCGACGGCGAAGGGATCTGGCGCTGGACCACGAAGCTCTTCCCGCGCCAGGCCCGCGTCGCCGTCGACCGTGCCGCGCGCAACGGCTGGGCCACGCTGATCAGCTACGCCCGCACGCAGATCTTCGTCGCCTCGATCGACGGCATCGGCATCGGTGTCGGCGCCGCGATCCTCGGCGTGCCGCTCGCGATTCCGATCGGCGTCACCGTGTTCCTCGCGTCGTTCGTGCCGTTCCTGGGCGCGATCGTCTCGGGCGCCTTGGCGGTGCTGATCGCGCTCGCGTACAACGGGCCGTTCATCGCGCTGTTGATGCTGCTCGTCGTGCTGCTGGTGCAGCAGGTCGAGAGCCACGTTCTGCAGCCTCTCATCATGGGCGCCGCCGTGAAGGTGCACCCGCTCGCGGTGGTGCTCGTGGTGATGGCCGGCACGATGGCCGGGGGCATCCCGGGCGCCCTGTTCGCGGTTCCGCTCGCGGCGTTCGTGAACGTCGTCGCCGTCACGCTGACGACGGGATCCTGGCGTACGGGCCACGTTCCCGAGAACGACTTGATATGGAAGACCGAGCCCCGTTCGATCGGGCGCTCTGATCCCGAGGAGAATGAATGACCCACGCCGAGATGCCGACGCTCGCCGAGTTCGAGGAAGCAGCGGAAGGGCTCGCGCCCGTCATTGAGCGCACGCCGATTCAGCAGTCGCAGCACCTCAGCGACCTCCTCGGCGAGAAGGTCGTCCTGAAGCTCGAGAACCTCCAGCGCACGGGATCGTTCAAGGTTCGCGGGGCGACGCACCGTCTGTCGCGTCTCACGGCCGAGGAGCGTGCCCGCGGCGTCGTCGCGGCATCGGCGGGCAACCACGCGCAGGGCGTCGCGCTCGCAGCGCAGCAGCTCGGTATCCGCGCGACGATCTACATGCCGCTCGGCGTGCCCGTTCCGAAGCTGCTCGCGACGCGCGGTTACGGCGCGGAAGTGGTGCTCGCGGGTGACGGCGTCGAGGTCGGCCTGCAGATGGCGCAGGAGCACGCGGAGCGCGACGGCGCGATCCTGATCCACCCCTATGACCACCGCGACATCATCGTCGGACAGGGAACGCTCGGCCTCGAGCTGATGGATCAGGCGCCGGAGATCGAGACGATCGTCGTCGGCATCGGCGGCGGAGGGCTCATCGCCGGCGTCGCGGCAGCGGCGAAGGCGAAGGCACGCGCTCAGGGCGAGGGCCGCGACGTGCACATCATCGGCGTGCAGGCCGAGAACGCCGCGGCGTACCCGGTCTCGCTCGAGGCGGGGCACCCGATGACCATCACGGTCGAGCCGACGATCGCCGACGGCATCAAGGTCGTGCGCCCGGGAGATGTGCCGTTCGAGATGATCCGCGACCTTGTCGATGAGGTCGTGACGGTGTCGGAGGACGACATCGCGCGTGCGCTGCTCGCCCTGCTGGAGCGCACGAAGCTCGTCGTCGAGCCGGCGGGTGCGGTCGGCGTCGCGGCGATCATGGCGGGCAAGATCCGCGCCAAGGGCCCGGCCGGCGTGATCCTGTCGGGCGGCAACATCGATCCGCTGCTCATGCAGCGCATCGTCGCGCACGGCCTCGCGGCCGCGGGCCGATACCTGACGGTGCTCATTCCGCTGCCGGATCGTCCGGGGCAGCTCGTGCAGGTCTCCGAGACGCTCGCCCAGGCGGGTGCGAACGTGATCGAGGTCATGCATACGCGCCACGGGCAGGGGATCCAGATCAGCGAGGTCATGCTGCAGGTGTCGGTCGAGACGCGCGGCGAGGAGCACCGTCACATCGTTCTCGAGGCGCTGCGCTCGGCGGGATTCCGCCCGCAGGTCATGCAGGACTGACCGCTCGCACCACGGACGAAGAAGGGCCGGCCGAGAGTGATCGGCCGGCCCTTCGGTGCGTCTGTGTTCAGCCCTCGAACGTCTCCACGGCGACGATCTCGACGGGGATGCTCTTGCCGTTCGGGGCCTCGTAGGACCCCTTCTCGCCGACCTTCATATCGATGATGGCCGAGCCGAGCGGGCTCACCTCGCTGTAGACGTCGAGGTCGGTGCCGCCGGCGATCTCTCGACTGCCCAGGAGGAATCGCTCTTCGTCGCCGAGGATGAGGGCGGTGATGACGGTGCCGGGGCGCACGACGCCGTCGGCCTCGGGCGCCTCGCCGATCTCGGCGTCGCGCAGGATCGCGGCGAGCTGTCTGATGCGCGCCTCCTGCTTGCCCTGCTCGTCCTTCGCGGCGTGGTACCCGCCGTTCTCCTTGAGGTCGCCCTCTTCGCGTGCGGCCTCGATGCGCTTTGCGATCTCCTCGCGGCCCACCGTCGACAGCTGCTCATGCTCGGCAGCGAGTCGGTCGTATGCTTCCTGCGTCAGGAAGGGCACATTCTCGTCAGACACGTTGATTCTCCTTACACAGATCACGGGGATCCGAGAGGTCAGTATCCGACCTAACTTACCGGAGCACGCAGCTGTTCACGTAACCCGTCGTCGCCGTGTCCAGGGTGCGCACGGACCGCACGTAATCATTCGTGACGGATCCCGTCGGCGGCAGCTCGACGACCTGCCAGCCGACCTTCCCGAAGTCTTCGTCCAGGGCCTCGAGCACGCATACGACCGGCTCATCGTGGGCGGAGGTGATGCGGAAGCTCACCTCGGTCTCGCTGTCGGAGACGACGGTGAAGCCCAGGTCGTCGACGTCGACGTTCTTGCCCGTCTCGCTGAAGTACGACCAGAAGTACAGCACCGCGACCAGGGCCGCGACCGCGGCAACCACCGAGATCCAGATCCGGACAGTGCGCCGACTCGTGCGACCGTATCGGTCGTCGAGCTGCTCCTTGGTCGTCACGAGGACCTCTCAGGCAGGGGAGGAATAGGGTGGTGGTTCAAGGTTAGCCGCCCAATCTCGGGAGAAGCTCGATGCACATCCTCGCCGCCGTTCGCACGGGACTCTTGGAAACCCCGGTTCCGACGCCGACGGTCAAGCCCGAGGACGTGACGCCGGGCCCGTACGGATTCCTCATCGTGGCGCTGCTCGCGGTCGTCGTGGTGCTGCTCGCCATCGACATGCTGCGGCGCATCCGTCGGGTCAAATACCGCGCCGAGGTGCAGGAGATGCTGGACGCGGAGGAGGCGGCGGCATCCGAGTCCGACGCTGGCGCCGATGGCGCACCCGCGGCCGACGCGGAGCCGAACGAAACGGGTCCTACAGACCCGCGTTGAACGGCGGGTCGATCGCGAGCAGCAGCGCGCCGGCCCAATGGCAGAGGAATGCCATCACGGTGCACACGTGGAAGAGCTCGTGGAACCCGAAGTGATTCGGCCAGGGGTTCGGCCGCTTCATCGCGTACATGACGGCGCCGAGAGAGTAGAGCAGGCCGCCGACGACAACGAGGATCATCATCGCGAGGTTCGCCCGGAACAGCGCCGGCATGTACATCACGGCCGCCCAGCCGAGCGCGAGGTAGAGCGCGACGTACAGCCAGCGCGGCGCGCCGATCCACAGTACGCGGAAGAGGATCCCGAGGATCGCGCCGCCCCATACGCAGGCGAGGAGGATCGCGCCGTCGCGCGGGGGGAGGGCCAGTACTCCGATCGGCGTGTAGGTGCCCGCGATCAGGAGCAGGATGTTGGCGTGGTCGATCCGCTTGAGCACGCCCTTCACCTTCGGCCCCCAGTCGAAGCGGTGGTATACGGCGGAGTTGCCGAAGAGCAGCAACGACGACAGCGTGAACACGGCGGAGGCCCACTTCGCTGGCGCGCCCTCGGCGAGGACGATCAGTACGATGCCCGCCACGAGGGCGACGGGGACGGTGCCTGCGTGGATCCAACCGCGCCAGCTCGGCTTCGCCTCGGCGAGGGGCTGTTCCGCTTCGATGAGGGGGAGTCGCGGCATGGGGGCGTCGGTGTCCGACGGGTGATCGGAGGATCGGGGGGCCATTCGTCGAGCCTACGCGGCGAGGTATTCTCCCTGCGACACATGACGCCTCAGTTCACGCGTCGCGCATGCGGGCGCGGTATCGTCTTCGAGTGATGAACAGCTCGCGATCGAATGAGGGGACAGGGCCTCTTTATCGCCTCTATGCGTCGCGTCTGCGTCGCCAGATCGATCTGGAGCGGGTGCCGAACCACGTCGCGATGATGATCGATGGCAACAGGCGCTGGGCGCGGCAGCTGGGATTCGAATCGCCGGCTCACGGCCATCGCGCGGGCGCGAGCAAGATGGTCGAGTTCCTCGGCTGGTGCGACGACATCGGGGTCGACATCGTCACGCTCTACCTGCTCTCGAACGACAACGTCGTCAAGCGTGACCAGGCCGAGCTGCAGGATCTCATCGAGATCATCGCGGGGCTCGCGGGTCGGCTGTCGCGCCGCGGCGATTGGCGTGTGCAGCATGTGGGGCGCGAGGACAACCTCCCCGAGCATCTGCTCGAGGCGCTGCGCGATGCGGCGGATCTCACGCGCGACAACACGGGTCTGCACGTCAACCTCGCGGTCGGATACGGCGGTCGGTACGAGATCGTCGACGCCGTGCGCAAGATCATCCAGAAGCATGATGACCGGGGCGGCACGCTCGAGGAGCTCGCTTCGAGCCTCACTCCCGAAGTCATCGGCGAGCACCTCTACACCGGCGGGCAGCGGGATCCGGACCTCGTGATCCGCACGTCGGGCGAACAGCGGCTCAGCGACTTCCTGCTGTGGCAGAGCGCCCACAGCGAGTTCTATTTCGTGGAGGCGCTCGGTCCCGACCTCCGCGAGGTCGACTTCCTGCGCGCGATCCGCGACTACGCGACGAGAGACCGCCGCTTCGGCAAGTGAACGCCGAGTGAAATCGGCGGCGGCTCCTTCCGAATGGCACCGATGTGATTTACCGTCGAGTCATCGGGCAGAGCGCTCGATCGGGTCGGCCTTCGGATCGCGACTCGTGGCCCACAGGTCGACTCGAGAAAACGGGCGGCAGCCCGGTGAACGGGAGTGTGGGTCGTGACCGACGTCACCATGAAGGCCACCGAAGCGGGCGAGAACGCGAGCTCTGAGAGCGACACGGCGCTGCGCACGTACGTGCTCGACACCTCCGTGCTCCTGAGCGATCCGCGGGCGCTGTTCCGCTTCGCCGAGCATGCGGTCGTCATCCCGATCGTTGTGATCACGGAGCTTGAGAACAAACGTCACGACCCGGAGATCGGCTACTTCGCGCGACAGGCGCTGCGCTATCTCGACGAGATGAGGGTCGAGCACGGGCGTCTCGACTTCGCGGTGCCGACCGCATCGGGCGGCACCGTCCGCGTCGAGCTGAACAGCAGCGACGCGTCGGTTCTGCCGTCCGGCATGCGCGGCGGCGGCAACGACACGCGGATCCTCGCAGTCGCCGCCAACCTTGCGGACGACGGCAGCTGGGTCACGGTCGTGTCGAAGGATGTGCCGATGCGCGTCAAGGCCGCGGCGCTCGGGATCACTGCGGAGGAGTACCTCGCCGAGCAGGCCGTCGACTCGGGGTGGACGGGGCTCGCCTCGCTCTCGGTATCGGGTGACGAGATGAGCGACCTGTACGAGGCGGAGGTCGCCTCGCACGAGGACGCGATCGGGCTGCCGACGAACACGGGACTGGTGATCGAATCGGAGCGGGGATCGGCCCTCGGACGGGTAACCGGCGGCGATGGCGAGTTCCGCCTCGTGCGCGGCGACCGAGACGTGTTCGGGCTGCGGGGTCGGTCGGCTGAGCAGCGGCTCGCGCTCGACCTCCTCCTCGATCCCACTGTCGGCATCGTGTCGCTCGGCGGACGCGCGGGCACCGGCAAGTCGGCGCTCGCGCTGTGCGCGGGCCTGGAAGCGGTGCTGGAACGGCAGCAGCAGAAGCGGATCATCGTGTTCCGCCCGCTGTTCGCCGTCGGCGGCCAGGAACTCGGCTACCTGCCGGGCGACCAGGGCGAGAAGATGAACCCGTGGGGCCAGGCCGTCTACGACACGCTCGGATCCGTCGTCTCCGAGAACGTGCTCGACGAGGTGATGCAGCGCGGGATCCTCGAGGTTCTACCGCTGACGCACATCCGCGGGCGCTCCCTGCACGACGCATTCGTCGTCGTGGACGAGGCGCAGTCGCTCGAGCGCAACGTGCTGCTGACGGTGCTCAGCCGCATCGGCCAGAACTCGAAGGTCGTGCTGACCCACGACGTGCAGCAGCGCGACAACCTGCGTGTCGGGCGCCACGATGGGGTCGCGAGCGTCATCGAGACGCTCAAGGGCCACGGCCTGTTCGGGCACGTCACGCTCACACGCTCCGAGCGCAGCGAGATCGCGGCGCTCGTCACGTCGCTGCTGGAGGGTGACGAGCTGTCGTAGGAACGAAACGGTGGGGGCGGCGGATCCGATGATCCGCCGCCCCCACCGTCGTTACGAGGTCAGGCCTCCTCGGCAGGATTCTCCCGCTCGCGCTTGCGGCGCGTGAGGATCGCGAATCCGCCGGCGACGAGCGCGCCGGCGCCCGCCAGCAGGCCGCCGACGACGCTGCCGCCCGTGGGGCTCAGGGGCCCGCCGGGAGCAGGGCTTCCGGTCGGAGACGGGGTCGGTGCGGCGGTCGGCGACGCGGTGGGCGAGGGAGCGGCGGGCGCGGCCGTGGGGGAGGCGCTGGGGGTCGCACTGGGCGAGGGCGCGGGGCTCGCTGTCGGCGATGCCGTGGGCGTCGGAGACGGCGCCTGCGTCGGGCTCGGCGTCGGCGTGGGTGTCGGCCGGGCGATCGGCAGGACCTGCACGACCGCGGGGCGCGGCACCGACGCCGAGCCGCCGACCGATGCGAGCGGGGCGTCCTTCATCGCATCGGGGAACTGCGAGGTGGGCGCCTCATAGGATCCGTCCTCGCCCGGGTGCTGAACGGCGACGAAGACGTGCCACTCGTCGTCGTGGATGACGGGACCGCAGGTCTCCGCCTCGCGCGGCACGGAGAGGAACTGCTCGACCTTGCCGCGCTCGGGCCCCTCGAGCGCGACGCGGAAGAGGCCATCGTTGTAGCCGATCGTGCCCGGCTGGCCGTCGGTGGAGATCCACAGGTTTCCGACGGAGTCGAAGGCGACGTTGTCGGGGCAGGAGATCGGCGAGACCTGGTCGGCAGGGAATCCCGAGAAGTAGGTCGCGCCGTTCTGAGCCGGGTCGCCCGCGACGAGCAGGAGGTTCCAGCCGAACGTCGTCGCCGTCTGGTCGCCGTGGGCCTCCGTGATCTCCACGATGTGGCCATCACGGTTCTCGGTGCGCGGGTTCACCTCGTCGGCGGCGGGATCGCCATCGACGCCCCGCTGGGTGTTGTTGGTGCACGCGACATACACGCGGCCAGTGATCGGGTTCGGTTCGACGTCCTCGGGACGGTCCATCTTCGTCGCGCCCACCTTGTCGGCGGCGAGCCGTGTGTGGACGAGCACCTCGTCGATCGACATGCCATCGATGACCGACTCGCCGTTGCGCGTGAGCGGGATCCATTCTCCCGTCCCGTCGAATGCGCCGTCGGACGGCACGGCGCCCGAGCCGTCGATCTCGGCCTCGGGGGAGTTCCCCGCGAATCGCGCGACGAAGAGGTCGCCGTTCTCGAGGAGAGTGGTGTTGTGCGCGCGGTCGCCGTCGATGAATGCGTCGCGCGAGACGAACTTGTAGAGGTAGTCGAAGCGCTCATCGTCGCCCATGTAGGCGACGGCCCGGCCGTCAGAGGCGAGGATCACGTTCGCGCCCTCGTGCTTGAAGCGACCCATTGCGGTGTGCTTGCGCGGCGTCGACGTCGGATCCGTCGGATCGATCTCGACGATCCAGCCGAAGTGGTTCACCTCGTTCTCGAAGCCCGCGTTTCGCGCATCGAAGCGCGGATCGAGCTCCTCCCACCCGCGCACGGTCGGTTCGTCCGCGAGGCCGTAGCGCGCGTCCTGCTCGGAGGTGCCAGTAGTGCGGAAGTAACCGTTGAAGTTCTCTTCGCCGGAGAGGATCGTGCCCCACGGGGTCGTGCCGCCGGCGCAGTTTCCGAACGTTCCGAGGGCGGTCGTGCCGTCGGAAGAGACGGACGTGCGCAGCAGCTCGGATCCTGCGGCGGGGCCCGTGAAGGCATATGCGGTGTCGTCGAGGAACCGGCGGTTGAGGGGCGCACCGACGACGGGCGTCCAGGGGGCGGTTTCGTCGTCGCGGACCAGCTCGACCACGCTCAGGCCGTGCGCCTTGAGCCCGACTCCGCGCACGCGTTCGAGGTCGTTCTCGAGCTGGTCGGCGGGGAACATGATCGACTCGTTCGTGTACTCGTGGTTCACGAAGAGGATCGCCGTCGTTGCGGACGTGCGGATGATGTCGGTGTAGTCGACGTTGTAGCCGAACTGGCGCGCCTGTGCGGCGGCCGTCTGATTCGACGTGTCGAACGCCGGGCTGTCGGCGAAGAGCGGGTCGCCCCAGCGCAGAATCGGCGTCCAGTCGAAGCCCTCGGGAACGGCGAACGTGTCGACCGTGTGGGCGACGGGCGCGATCGGCGTGAAGCCGAACGCCCCGGTCTGGCCGACGGGAACCGCGGGAGCCGCGGCGGCTGCGGCGCTGGATCCGCCCGTGAGGGCCGGGGCGAGCACGATGGCCGCGGCGCCGGCCGCTCCGAATCCGAGCAGCGCCCGGCGCGACAGCTGCGCGTCGACGATATCGCGGAAGTAGGAGTTGGAGGAGGTGTTGCACACGCCCTTCGCACAGGCGTTATTGCACTTCAACTGGCACGTGACGGCGCTGCGCTTTCCCTTGACGTGCTGGGCCATGGGCAGGATCGTGCGTCCGAGATTGATCGTCATGCGGGCTCCTAGTCGAGGTCGGTGGCTCCCACGACGCAGCGCGGAGCCCTCGACATCAGCCCATCGACTTCAGGTGTACGGGCGGTGACGTCCGGAGGAACGCGAGCTGACCGCCTGGCGATAACGACGAACGGGCGGAGAGGACCGTTGTCCTCTCCGCCCGTTCGCGTGCGCAGATCAGCCGGCGTGCGTCATGCTCAGAAGGTCGAGCTTCTCGTCGAGCTGGGCCTCCGTCAGGTCGCCGCGATCGACGTAGCCGAGGTCGATGACCGCCTCGCGCACCGTGATGCCCTTCGCCACCGAGTGCTTGGCGATCTTCGCGGCCGCCTCGTAGCCGATCAGCTTGTTGAGCGGCGTCACGATCGAGGGGCTCATGCCCGCGAGCGCCGTGACGCGCTCGATGTTCGCCTCGAGGCCGTCGATGGCCTTGTCAGCGAGCGTGCGCGAGACGTTCGCGAGCAGGCGGGTCGACTCGAGCAGTGCGGTGCCCATGACGGGAATCGCCACGTTGAGCTCGAAGGCGCCCGACGCGCCGGCCCATGCGACCGTCGCGTCGTTTCCGATGACACGAGCGCACACCATGAGCGCGGCCTCCGGCAGAACCGGGTTGACCTTGCCGGGCATGATCGACGACCCGGGCTGCAGATCCGGGATGTGGATCTCGCCGAGGCCGGTGTTCGGGCCCGAGCCCATCCAGCGCAGGTCGTTGTTGATCTTCGTGAGCGACACGGCGATGGTGCGCAGCGCTCCGGACGCCTCGACGAGACCGTCGCGGTTCGCCTGGGCCTCGAAGTGGTCGATGGCCTCGGTGAGCGGCAGTCCGGTCTCGGCGACGAGGTTCGCGATGACCTTCTGCGGGAACCCCTTCGGCGTGTTGATGCCGGTTCCCACGGCCGTGCCGCCCTGGGGCACCTCCGCGACGCGCGGGATCGTTGCCTGGATCCGCTCGATCCCGAGGCGCATCTGGCGCGCATAGCCGCCGAACTCCTGGCCGAGTGTGACCGGCGTCGCGTCCATCAGGTGCGTTCGGCCCGACTTGACGACGCTCTTCCATTCGTCGGCCTTGCGTTCGAACGCCTGCGCCAGGTGGTCGATCGCCGGGATGAGGTCCTGCAGCAGGGCCTCAGTGACGGCGACGTGCACGGACGTCGGGAACACATCGTTCGACGACTGCGACGCGTTGACGTGGTCGTTCGGGTGCACCTCGCTGCCGAGCTTCTCGGTCGCGAGGGTGGAGAGCACCTCGTTCATGTTCATGTTCGAGCTCGTGCCGGACCCGGTCTGGTACGTGTCGACCGGGAACTGGGCGTCGTATTCGCCCGTGACGATCTGATCGGCGGCCCAGGCGATGGCGTCAGCGATGCCGGCATCGAGCGTGCCGAGATCCTTGTTCGCGAGCGCGGCTGCTTTCTTGATGCGCGCGAGCGCGGCGATGTGGCGCGACTCGAGGCCCGATCCCGAGATCGGGAAGTTATCGACGGCTCGCTGCGTCTGCGCGCGGTAGAGCGCGTCGGCCGGGACGCGCACCTCGCCCATTGTGTCGTGTTCGATGCGGTACTCGGTCACGTCGTCGTCCTTTCCGTGGTGGCGGGGGCGGGTTCGTCCGCGATCCCCAGCATGACGTCGGGCACGGCCGTGCCCTCTGCAAGTTTGTAGTTCGCGCCCACGATTCCGAGGCGCCCGGATGCGACGGCGTCGCTGATCATCTCTGACGAGTGGAGGATCGCTGTGATCGTATCGCGCAGGTGCAGCTGTCCGACGCGCCACGCGTCGATGTGCGCGCCGTCCTCGCCTGCGTCGATCTTCTCCTGGCGCGCACGACGTGCCGCCGGAACGATCGGGGAGACCTGGCGCCAGATCGCGGGGGCGAGGAGAGGAGCGTCCGGGCCGAGGCTGTCGACGGCAGCGGCTACCGCGCCGCACTCGTCGTGGCCGAGCACGACGATCAGCGGAACCTCGAGCAGATCGACCGCATACTCGATCGTTCCCATGATCGACTCGCCCGTCACCTGACCGGCGTTGCGCACGACGAACAGGTCGCCGAGCCCCAGGTCGAAGATGATCTCGGCGGCGAGGCGCGAATCGCTGCACCCGAAGAGGACGGCATACGGACGCTGGCTGCCCGCCAGATCGTGGCGGCGCGCGACATCCTGATGGGGGTGATTGGGCTCTCCGGCGACGAAGCGGTTGTTTCCCCGCTTCATGCGCTGCCATGCCTCGGTGGGGGTGAGGGTTTGCGTCATGCCGACTCCTTCTTCAACTGTTCGACATCGTCAGCGACGGACGATGCGATGACGGCGGCCACGTCGGGTTCGGCGCTGCCGTAGACGAGCACGTAGTCGGAACCCGCCTGGATTCCGAGAGCGTACGAAACATTGCCGGTGGATTCGGGATCGCGAATCTCGAACTCGGTCCACTCAAGGCCGTCGATCCTCGTCGTGCCCGACGGCGACGTGCCGCGCAGCACCTGAGACGCCCACACCTCATCGGCGTCGAACGCCTGCTCGAACTTGATGAACCCGCGCTTCGCTTCCGGAATGTCGTTGTAGTTCACCGACCAGACCGAGGGGCTGCCCGGGTTGACCTGGGCGATGTTCTTCCCCCAGTCATCGGGCGCCGTCGGCACGATCACCGTGCGATCGAACTGCTCGGCGACCTCGCTCGCGGTGGCGGCGATATCGGGCTGCGGGGCGTCTGCGATCTCCCCGCGCGGCACGATGAAGTACACCACTGCGACGATCGCGAGGCTGGCGACGAGCGCGATGATCAGGTTGCGGAAGCTCTGGCTCTGCCGATAGTTCTTCGAGTTCTCGGCTTTGCGCGCGGCCTCTTCTGCGGGCGTCTCGGGGCGGCCGAGATGTGCGGCAATGCGAGGCTCGCGCGGAGCGCGCGCCATCACTCTGACGCCTCGGCGTCGGCGCGGGCCGCGTCGAGCCGGCGCTTGGCGCCGAGCAGCCACTCTTCGCACCGATTCGCGAGAGCCTCTCCTCGTTCCCAGAGGGCGAGGGAATGTTCGAGGGTCGGAGAACCCTGCTCGAGCTCGGAGACGACGCGCACGAGCTCATCGCGGGCCTGCTCGAACGAGAGCTCTTGAACGTCGGGGGACTGATCGGTCATCGTGTCTATCCTACTTTTCGTCCGGCATGATCGCGGACGCCGTCTGTCCGTGCGAGGTCGCCGTGAGCGCCCCGCTGTCGAGCGTGAGGGTGAAGGCCGTGCCGTCGGGGGCATCGGCGGCATCGTGGAGGATCGTGCCGCCCGTCGTCTGGGCGATCGCATAGCCGCGCGCGAGCGTCGCGGCCGGCGACAGCGCGCGCAGAGACGCGCGCAGCTCGGCCGTGCGTCTTTCGGCCTTGTCCACGGATCGGCTCATGAGATCGCGGCCGCGTGAGACCGAGAGGAACACCTCCTGCTCGCGGTCGCGGATCAGCGCATCGGGATCGCGGAGCGACGGGCGCGAGCGCACCTGCTCGAGCTGTTGGATGCCGTGCTGCACCTGCTGCTGGAGCCGAGACGTGAGGCGTGAGCGCAGCTGATCGACGATGGCCCGCTGCTCGCCGACATCGGGGACCACGCGCTTGGCGGCATCAGTCGGCGTCGAGGCCCGGACATCGGCGACATCGTCGAGCAGCGGGCGGTCGTTCTCGTGGCCGATCGCGCTCACGATCGGTGTCGTCGCCGCCGCGACCGCGCGCACGAGGCGCTCGTCGCTGAAGCCGAGCAGCGTCTGCGGATCCCCACCGCCGCGCGCGATGACGATGACGTCGACCGTCTGGTCGTCATCGAGCTGCTGGAGTGCGGCGATCACCTCGGGAACGCTGCGGTCGCCCTGGACGGTCGCATGGATCGTGCGGAAGTCCACCTGTGGCCAGCGCAGCTGGGCATTGCGCAGCACGTCTTTCTCGGCGTCGGAGCTCGCGCCCGTGATGAGCCCGATCCGCGAGGGGAGGAACGGCAGCGGCTTCTTGCGCGCGGCCTCGAACAAGCCCTCTTCGCGCAGCTGACGGCGCAGCTTCTCGAGCTTCTCCAGCTGCGCGCCGAGGCCGACGTGGCGCATGGTCGACACCTGGAACGAGAACGAGCCGCGCTTCGTGAAGTAGTCGGCCTTCAGATGGACCACGACGTGATCGCCGACGTGGAAGTCGTCGGTGAGGCGCGCGAGCACGCTCGACCACACCTGAATGTTGATCTGCGCGTCGCTCGAGAGGTCTTTGATGCCGCCGAAGACGTTGCGGCCGCGCACGTTCCACTGAGTGATCTCGCCCTCGGCCCAGATGGCCCCCCAGCGTTCGATCGATGCCTTGATCGTCTGGTTGAGACGGGCGATCGACGTCGGTTGATCGGGGGAGGAATCTCGCGGCGCGACCTGATCACTCGTGGGAGCTGAGTTATCGCCGAGCGAGTTCTGGAACGTTGTCACGATTTCAGGGTATTCGGGACGTCTGACAATAGAAGCCACGTACCCTGGGGAGTATGAGTCAGACCGCGGTCGCACTGCCTGTTCCACGCGTCCCAGCCCGGCGCGAGAGCCTTCGTGACATCCCTGTTGACGGGCCCAAGAAGATCCTGCTCGCCGCGCCTCGCGGTTATTGCGCGGGGGTGGATCGCGCGGTGATCACCGTCGAGAAGTCGCTCGAGCGATACGGTGCGCCGGTCTACGTGCGCAAGCAGATCGTGCACAACATCCACGTCGTGCGCGAGCTCGAGGCGAAGGGTGCGGTGTTCGTCGAGGAGGTCGACGAGGTTCCCGAGGGCGCGCACGTCGTGTTCAGCGCTCACGGTGTCTCGCCCGCCGTCGTCGATTCCGCGTCCGACCGCGGGCTGCAGGCGATCGATGCCACATGTCCGCTCGTCACGAAGGTGCACCGCGAGGCGAAACGATTCGCACGCGACGACTTCGAGATCCTGCTCGTCGGGCACGAGGGCCACGAGGAGGTCGAGGGCACCGCCGGTGAGGCGCCCGAGCACGTGACGATCGTGAACAACCCCGACGAGGCCGACACCGTCGTGGTGCAGGATCCGTCGAAGCTCGTCTGGCTGTCGCAGACGACGCTGTCGGTCGACGAGACGATGGAGACCGTCAACCGGTTGCGCGCGCGCTTCCCCGAACTGCAGGATCCGCCGTCGGACGACATCTGCTACGCGACGCAGAACCGCCAGGTCGCCATCAAGAAGGTCGCGGCGGACGCGGATCTCGTGATCGTCGTCGGATCCGAGAACTCGTCCAACAGCGTGCGCCTCGTCGAGGTCGCTCTGCAGTACGGCGCGAAGGCCGCATACCTCGTCGACTACGCCGACGAGGTGCGGCAGGAGTGGCTCGACGGTGTGCGCACCGTGGGAATCACGAGCGGCGCGAGCGTGCCGGATGTGCTCGTGCAGCAGCTCATGCGCGAGCTCGCGGACGCCGGCTATGCCGATGTCGAAGAGGTGCGCACGGCTGAGGAGGACCTGATCTTCTCGCTGCCGAAGGAGCTGCGCGACGGGCCGCGCGGTGGACGGCGGGCGTCGGCGTGACGAACGACGCCGAGCCGCGACCGCAGTACGGCGCGTACGCGAGTCCCGCCGAGCAGCGTGCGCGCAGCGGGCAGCCGGATCCTGACGTCGATCCGGCGCTCATTCCGCGCGATGTGCCGCCCGAATGGGACGCGGCGCCGACGCGGCAGGCGAGCGGCTCTCCGGCGACGACGGGCCGCCTCGTCGACCGCGTGGTCACGATCGCGCTCCTGGCGTTCGGGCTGTACAGCATCATCACCGGGATCGGTCTCTACACCGACCCTGACGCCCTGCTCGGGGCGCTGCGCCTCGACACCGACCTGTCGGATCCGGGCCTCATCCGCGGCCTCGGCGTGGCCTCGATCATCGTCATGCTCATCGGCTGGCTCGCGACGACCTGGCTGGTATGGCGCCGCGGCGCTGCCGGAAAATCGATGTGGTGGATCGCGCTGATCGCGGGGGTCGTGTTCACGTTCCTGGGGGCGATGCTCGTTGCGGTTCCGCTCGTCATGGATCCGGGAGTCTACGGCGCGTTCATCGAGCAGCAGGGCCTCGTCGGTTAGCACTCTCGCGCACGAAAGAGGCGTCTCGCAGGCCGCGGCCGCGAGACGCCTCTTTCGTGCGGTGCGTATTACGCGGTGATCGACTTGCCGAAGGAGCCGAGCTGCTGCGTGGCCTCGACGACGCGGGCTGCCATCGCTGACTCGGCGACCTTGCCCCACGCGCGCGGGTCGTACTGCTTCTTGTTTCCGACCTCGCCGTCGACCTTGAGCACGCTCGCGTAATTCTCGTACATGTAGCCCGCGATCGAGCGGGTGAACGCGTACTGCGTGTCGGTGTCGATGTTCATCTTGATGACGCCGTTGCCCACGGCCGTCGAGATCTCCTCGGCGGACGAACCCGATCCGCCGTGGAAGACGAGGTCGAGCGGCTTCTCGCCGGTACCGAACTTCTCGGCGATGCCGGCCTGGATCTCGCCGAGCAGCTCGGGGCGGAGCTTGACGTTGCCGGGCTTGTACACGCCGTGCACATTGCCGAACGTGAGGGCCGAGATGTAGCGGCCCTTCTCGCCGAGCCCGAGAGCCTCGACGGCCTTCGTCACATCGCCGACGGTCGTGTAGAGCGCGTCGTTCGAGCCCTCGTGCTGCACGCCGTCCTCTTCGCCGCCGACGACGCCGACCTCGATCTCGAGGATCGCGCCGATCGCGTTCGTGCGGGGCAGGAGCTCCTGGGCGATCTGGATGTTCTCGTCGAGCGGCACGGCCGAACCGTCCCACATGTGCGAGTTGAAGATCGGCTCGCCGCCGGCCTTCACCTGCTCCTCGCTTGCGGCGAGGAGGGGCAACAGGAAGCTGTCGAGCGCGTCCTTCGGGCAGTGGTCGGTGTGCACGGCCACCGTGACGCCGTAGCTGGCGGCCACCGTGCGCACGTACTGCGCCATGGCGATCGCGCCGGTCGCGCGGGCCTTGACCTTCTGGCCCGCGAAGTAGTCGGCACCGCCGGTGGTCACCTGGATGATGCCGTCCGAGCCGGCCTCGGCAAGGCCCTGGAGGACGGCATTGATGGTCTGCGAGCTCGACACGTTGAACGCGGGGAAGGCGAATCCGCCGTCCTTCGCGCGCTTGAGCATCTCGGCGTACTGGTCATTCGTTGCGACCGACATAGCTCGGCTCCTTCGGGATCAGGAAATAGGGGGCGGCTCCAGCCTATTCGGTGGACTGCTCGAGCGGGAACTTCCCGCGCGACACACGGATCAAGAAAGAATCGCGATTCCTTCACGCGAAACGGGGCGATTCCGAAGAGCTGAGAGTGCGAGCGGAGATACGCTCGGCAAATGACTGCCGATCACGAGATCCACAACACCGACGACCTGATCCCGCTGCAGCCGGACCGCAACATTGCGCTCGAGCTTGTGCGCGCCACGGAAGCGGCCGCGATCCGCTCGGTGCCGTTCATCGGCCGGGGGCAGAAGGAGGTGGCCGACGGTGCCGCTGTCGACGCGATGCGCGCGTTCCTATCGACCGTCGAGTTCGACGGTCGGATCGTAATCGGCGAGGGTGAGAAGGACAACGCGCCGATGCTCTTCAACGGCGAGAGTGTCGGTACCGGCCGCGGCCGTTCATACGACATCGCCGTCGACCCGATCGACGGCACCACGCTGACGGCCGAGGGACGCAACAACGCGATCTCGGTGATCGCGATGTCGGATCGCGGCACGATGCTCGATGCATCGAGCGTCTTCTACATGGACAAGCTCGTCACCGGACCGGAAGGAATCGGTGTCGTTGATATCCGCCTGCCGATTCAGGAGAACATTCGCCTGATGGCCAAGGCGCTCGGAAAGCCCGTCGAAGAGATGGTCGTGTCGGTGCTGAACCGCCCGCGGCACGCTCAGCTGATCGAGGAGATCCGGTCGACCGGAGCGGGAACGCGTCTGATGAGCGATGGCGACGTCGCCGGCGGAATCAACGCCGCTCGCCACGACTCGCGCACCGACATGTGTGTGGGCGTCGGCGGCAGCCCGGAGGGCATTGTGACGGCGTGCGCGATCAAGGCGCTCGGCGGTCACATCCAGGGCCGCATGTGGCCGCAGACCGACGACGAACGCCAGAAGGGCATCGACTCGGGGCTGCCGATGGATGATGTGCTGGAGGCCGAGGACCTCGTGAAGGGCAACAACACGATCTTCGTCGCGACCGGCGTCACGGACGGTGCCCTGGTGGCCGGTGTGAAGCGGCGCGAAGGCTACCTGTTCACCGAGAGCATCGTGCTGCGCGGGCACTCGGGAACGCTGCGTCGGATTTCGAGCGACCACCTCGAGTCGAAGTGGCTCTGAGGTTTCGCGTGGGATAATCGTCCCCATGACTGAAGCTTCGGAGAAGTCGCCCTCGGACGGGGCGCGCGCAGTCGTTGCCGACGCACAGGATCCGGCACGTCGCCCCGACGTGCTTTTCCGCGTACGTCGACCCGCCGGTGCCGAGCCGAACGTCTGGTGGTCGGTCGGCGCGTTCATCGTCGTTGCCGCAGGTATTCTCCTTTCGCTCAACTGGCTTCCGGGCTGACCCCGCCCTCGAGCAGCTCGGGAGCAGACGCGCGCCGCACGGGCGAGTCGATGGGTTTCGGCGCATCTGTCGACGCCAGCTTCGAGGCATCGATCCCGGGGAACCTGCGTGCTGTGACGAGAACTCGTGACTCGAGGGAGCCGACAAGGCCGTTGTAGGCATCGACCGTGCGCTCGATCGCGCGTCGCATGTCGCCGGCGTGGCCAGCGAGCGAGCCGAGGCGCTCGTACAGCTGGTTGCCGAGATTGAACAGCGTCTTGGCCTCTTCGGAGACCTCCTGCTGCGTCCACGAATACGCGACGGTCTTCAGCACTGCCCAGAGGTTGACGGGCGAGGCGAGCGCGATGCGCTTACCGAACGCGTACTCGAGCAGTGCGGGATCTTCCGCGAGAGCGGCGGAGAGCACCGATTCGCTCGGAATGAAGCACACGACGAATTCTGGGCTCGCCTCGAGGCCCGCCCAGTAGGCCTTCTTGGCGAGCGCGTCGACGTGCGAGCGGACGGCCTTGACGTGCTTGTGCAGGAGCTCCGCGCGGCGGGCGCCGTCTTCGCCGGTCGCCGTCTCAGGGAAGGCCTGTGCGTCGAGGAACGCGCTGAGCGGGGCCTTCGCGTCGATCGCGATCGAGGTGCCGCCGGGCAGATGCACCAGCATGTCCGGGCGCCCCGATCCGGCGTCGGAGGAGATCGACGCCTGTTCGTCGAAATCGACTCGCGCCAGCAGGCCAGCCGACTCGACGATGCGGCGCAGCTGCGTCTCGCCCCACACGCCGCGCGTCGTGTTCGAGCGCAGCGCTCCGGCAAGGGATTCGGTTGTGGCCCGGAGCTGTTCGTCGAGGGTCTGAGCGTTGCGGAGCTGCTCGGAGACCTGCCCGAACTGCTCTGTGCGCTCGCGCTGCATCTCGTCGACGCGCTGCTGCATGCGCTGCAGGGTCTCGCGCACGGGGGAGAGGGCCTGCATCACCGTGCTATCGCGCTGGGCGCGCAGAGCCTGCTCGCGGCGCTCGATGCGATCGCGCTCGGCAGCGTCGCGCGCACGCTGTTCGGAGGCCTCGAGGGCGTCTCGGAGGGCCGCCGCCTCGGCGCTCGCGCGAGCGGCGTCGGCCTCGGAACTCGTCGCGCGAGATGACCGCGCGAACCAGCCGATGGCGATCCCAGCGGCGGCGCCGACGAACAGCATGACGATCCAGAAGAAGTCCATGGATCCACTGTCTCCTGAACCCCTGACAAACTATGCGGGCGCCCCGGATAGAATCGACTTCCGTGGCTCTGACAATCGGCATCGTGGGACTCCCCAACGTGGGCAAGTCGACCCTTTTCAACGCACTGACCAAGAACGACGTGCTCGCGGCGAACTATCCGTTCGCGACGATCGAGCCGAATGTGGGTGTCGTCGAGCTGCCGGATCCGCGCCTTGACCGGCTCGCGGAGATCTACGGCTCTCAGAAGATCCTGCCCGCGCCGGTGTCGTTCGTCGATATCGCGGGCATCGTGCGCGGCGCGAGTGAGGGCGAGGGGCTCGGCAATCAGTTCCTCGCCAACATCCGAGAAGCCGACGCGATCGCCCAGGTGGTGCGTGGATTCACCGACGGCGACGTGACGCACGTCGACGGCAAAGTCGACCCGCACAGCGACATGGAGACGATCAACACCGAGCTGATCCTCGCCGACATGCAGACGCTGGAGAAGGCGGTTCCGCGGCTCGAGAAAGAGGTCAAGGGCAAGAAGGCCGACCCGGCCGTGCTCGATGCGGCGAAGACCGCGCTCGAGATTCTCGAGACCGGGAAGACGCTGTTCCAGGCGGGCTTCGATATCTCTCCCATCAGGGAGCTCGGGCTGCTGACCGCGAAGCCGACGCTGTTCGTCTTCAACGTCGACGAAGGAGTGCTGACCGATGACGCTCGTATGGCTGAGCTCGCGGTGCTCGTGGCACCGGCGAAGGCCGTGTTCCTCGACGCGAAGGTCGAGTCTGAACTCACCGGTCTCGACAGGGACGAGGCGCTCGAACTGCTGCAGGCGCTCGGCCAGGAAGAATCGGGTCTTGACCAGCTCGCGCGCGTCGGGTTCGAAACGCTCGGCCTGCAGACGTACCTGACCGCGGGCCCGAAGGAGAGCCGCGCGTGGACAGTGCGCAAGGGCGCGACTGCACCGCAGGCAGCCGGGGTGATTCACACCGACTTCGAACGCGGATTCATCAAGGCCGAGATCGTGTCGTTCGCTGATCTCGACGAGTACAACACGATGTCGGCCGCGAAGGCCGCCGGCCGCGTGCGCATGGAAGGTAAGGACTACGTCATGCAGGACGGCGACGTGGTCGAGTTTAGGACAGGACTTACATCTGGAGGTAAGAAGTAGCATGCCTGGATTAGCTCCGACGACGCTCCCTTCTGTGCAGCCGGTGGGCGGCTTCATTCACGGGCAGGCCGCGGCTAGAATCACAGGTATGAGACAAACGCGGCCGTTCGCTATTTCAGGCGTAATAACGGGCACAGTCATGGTGGCAATCTCATTCTTCATCGAGGATGCCGCCCAATCGAAGAGCACGTTGGTTGCGGGGCTTATTGCGGCGGTCACCATTGCTGCGATACCGATTTACGATATCAACTCGTGGTCTCTCACGAAACGCTCACTCGTACATTTTCTTGCGATGCTCGCAACCGTATTTCCGCTACTTCTCTTCAGCGAATGGTTCACTCTGCCAGTGGCCATCAGTGTGTTTTTACTGTTCGGCATCGTTGGCTGGACAATCGGCTACGTCGTCTACCGGGTTCAGGAGAAGAAGCAGGCATAGAGCTGACCCTCAGGGGTAGAATAAGACCGCGCACACGCGCACGATCACGGGTAAGTGCGTTTGGGGCACCTCGGCTAGCCAACAACCACGTAATGCGCGTTCGCCCACGTGCCGGGGTGAACCCGGGCTGGCTCTACCTGTGTTTCGCCAGCTGGCAGGTACAGGCTCAGGTGAAGGCGCAATCGTGCGGCTCAGTGGTCGACGCCGTTTACCCGGGCGACCTGGACGACGTGATCCTCCCGCCGATCGATGAAGTCCGTGGAGACGCTGCGTACCAGTGCTGGAAGGACTTCGCCGAGGCTAACCGGTTGGAGGCCAACGCAATAGACCGGCTTGAGAGTTCAATGTTGGCGAGCGTAGAGGCTTCATAAGCCCCACTCAGCAGGCACGAGTTCGGCTAGTCAACGGGCCCCGAGCATGCCTGCGCCGGCCGTGTGCCACCCGCGAGCCAATTCTGGCCGGTCTGGCCGTTCATGGACCGCTGACTTCTTATGGTGACGCCGCCGAAAGTAGTATTGCCACGCCTGCAGCCCAACGGCGTGATCCTTCCGAGATTGTAGGAGGGGAGCGCATATTCCTGTGTCCCGAACACTGCTTACGTGATGCTGTTATGGTGCACGTATGAGCAGCGCACCCCGCAAGGCAGCCATCTACCTCCGTATCTCTCAGGACCGCGAGATGGATGGGCTCGCCATCGAACGCCAGCGCGAGGATTGTGAGAACCTCGCTCGGTTCCGGCGCTGGGAGATCGTCGAGACCTATGTGGACCAGTCGAAGAGCGCTACCGACCGGTCCGCGATCCGTCCGGACTACGACCGCATGGTCGCCGACTACCTGGTCGGACGGTTCGACCCCATCATCTGCTACGACCTCGACAGGCTCACCCGGCAGCCGCGGCAGCTGGAGGACTGGATCGACGCCGCCGAGCTTCGCGGCCTCGCCCTCGTAACGGCCAACGGCGACGCGGACCTCTCCACCGACGGCGGTCGCATGTACGCACGCATCAAGGCCGCCGTGGCGCGCGCCGAGATGGAGCGCAAGAGCGCCCGTCAGTCTGCGGCGCAGAGACAGCGCGCTATGCAGGGGCGTGCCCCGAAGGGCATGCGTCCGCTTGGTTATGCCGTCGACGGCAGTGTGATGCCTGATGAAGCCGTGGTCGTGAAAGCGATCTATGCCCTGTTCTCGAGGATCGAAAACCCTGAGTCGCTACGCTCGCTCGCCCGGGCGCTCAGTGGTACCGAGAAGATCAAAGGGCTCTCTGCCCTTCCCAAGCACACGCACACAGTCAGCGTCGAGCGCGCCGCCGCCCGCGAGGAGCAGGGCCTCGACCCCCGACCGATCGTCGAAGACGGTCCGTGGTCGCCTTCGACCGTGCTCGGCATCCTGCGCAACCCGCGTTATGCGGCGCTGAGCACTTACACGCCGAAGTTCGCCCAGGCGGACGGGAAGCGTCGCCGGATGTGGAAGGCACAAATCCTCCGCGACGACGCCGGAGAGCCGATCCGGGGCCAGTGGGAGCGGATCGTCGATGACGAAACCTGGTGGAAGGTCCAGGAGATTCTCGACGACAAGAAGCGCGTGACCAACACCAGTGGTGCAACCAAACGCAAGCGCCTCGGGAGTGGACTGTACCGCTGTGGTGTCGTCGTCTCTGTGACTGGAGAGGTCTGCGGCAAGAAAGTCACAGGCGCACCACGCGGGTACACGTGCCCAGGTCACTTGGTCCGCTCTGGTCCCGCCATAGACGAGTACGTCACGAAGGCAATCAGCGCCCGTCTCGCCATGGATGACGCGGCGGAGAAGATCCTCAAGCCCAAGGACAGCTCACAGACCGAGGCCCTCGACGCTGCGATCAGCGACCAACGAGCCAGGATCAGTCGTGCGCAGCACGACTACGACGAGGAGATCATCGAGGGGCGCGACCTCAAGCGCGTGCGCGACGCCGCCGAGGAGCGCATACAGGAGCTGGAGGCCCAAAAGGCACTGCGGGGACGCGCTGGTGTGCTGCGACCAATCCTCGACACCGATGACCCGCCAGGCGCGTTCAGAGGCGCATCGCTTGAGATCCGACGTCAAGTGATCGACGCGCTGGTTACTGTCACGGTGTTTCCACAGCCCAGAGGGCGCAAAGGGTTCGATCCAGCATCGGTCGAGATCGTGTCGAAGTAGGCCGCGGTCCGCGAAGCGGACCCGGGAGGTCTCCCGAGAGCGGCTGACGCGGCATAAGCGCGTCATTTCACTAGAGCCTGACTGCCAGTCGCGCCACCGCTCTCCTCGACACAGAGGAGACCGCTATGACAAGGAGCTTCGACACTACACCCCGCGTTTGGATCGGCTGCCTCCAGTGCTACAACGAAGGGAATCTCGTTGGTGACTGGCACAACGCAACTGATGCAGATGAGATCACGACATCGCAGCTGCACGGACGCGCAATCGACCCTGGTACCCACGAAGAACTCTGGTGCCTCGATCATGAGAACCTACCCATCACAGCGGAGTGCTCACCTCGTGACGCCGCCGAGCTGGCCCGCACCCTCGAAGACGTGCCTGAACGTGAGAGGCCCGCTCTCAATGCCTGGGTCCTGTCCGGCGACTACATCGAAGACGGGGACGGGCTGCCGAGCATCAGCGACTTTGAAGAACGTTACTGCGGGGAATGGTCATCATTTCGCGAGTACGCCGAGCAACTCGTCGAAGACAGCGGCCTGCTGGCCGACGTGCCCGAGGAGGTAGCCCGCTACTTCGACTGGGAGGCATGGACCCGCGACCTCATATACGACTACGCGGTCATGGACGACGGCTCCCACGGCGCCTACGTCTTCCGGAGCCTGTGATGTCGGACAACGAACTGACGCTCTGCCTGTGCTTCGAATGCTCGCCACCCGAGTTCACGGACCGCGCTTATGTCGTCGTACCCGACCGAGGAATGTGGCGCGTCCACACCTGCCCTACCCACGGCCCGGTCTCCGTGGCGGAGGTCCCCGTGAAGCCGGTCAGCACTCAAGAGGAGGAATGAAGATGTCCGCAGAGAGCAATGCCCGTGACCACATCCACGCATTCCGGTGGTGGGTGGGCAACCCCGAGATGACTCGCGCCGAAGCAGAGCTGCGGGACCTCGCCGCACTGCGCGAAGCGGTGGAGTACGAGATCGCCATGCACGCTCACCAGGTCGCCACATACGAGGGCATCTCCTGGGCAACTGTCGCTGATGCCCTCAGCATCAGTCCCGCTGCTGCCCGCCGTCGCTATAAGCGCTGAGTCGTGGTCGAGGCGTCGACGCCGACCGTGAGCAACGCGACGCTGTCCACACGAAGGGCCTCGGCAAGAGCGTCGATCGAGTCGAGCGTGAGGTTGCGCTCGCCCCGTTCGATGCCCGCGAGATAGCGCGGCGTCACATCGAGATCTTCAGCCAGCTTCTCTTGGGTAAGCCCTCTCGACACGCGCAGGGCGCGGAGGTTCCGGCCCAGGCGGTGTTTGAGGGATTCCTTCACCCTTCAAGCCTCAAAGAAGGAAGCGAAGAGTACCAGGTACTCATCGCTTCCACTAGGATTAGTGGCTAGACCAGGACATGTGCACAGAGAGGAACGCGCCTACCCGCGCAAGCGAACGATGAAGAGAACACTGCACCGACCAGCGGCAATGATCGCCGCGGCGATCCTCGGCCTCACCCTTGTGGGATGCGGCTCCGACCCGGCGGAGACGCCTGACAACGAGACCGGGGGTGACACCGCTGCCAGCGTCTACGAGTTTCAGACCAACGGCATCGAGCCGTCGAACGAAGTGACCGTCCGCACACCCGACGACCTCCGAGAGGTCATGGGCGCAGACGCTAACAATCTCGTCATTGACCAGATCGTTGTGACCGGCCACGACCTTGGCGGCGCGCAGGTCTGCGCGGCTGACTTGGCGATCACGTACATGGACGGTCAGCCCGATGGCCTCGTGTCGGCAGGATCAGACGCCGGTCAGCGGTCGCAGGCGGAGGACGCACTTCTGGAACGCTCCGAAGCATCTTCGATCGAAGAGATTGTCGCCGAGGTCGATGGGCTCATCGCCGACGGCGAAGAGCGCGGTCTCACGGCCCAGCAAATCGGAGACCGAATCGAGATGTTCGCCGGGATCCAGGGCACCTTCTACACCGACGGTGCGACCGGCCAAGAAGTGGTGGATGGCTACCTCAGCGGCGGCAGTGAAGGCGAGTCGACGAACGCGGGGATCATCGCCAAGGCGCTGGGACTCACTTCCAGCAAGGAACCCAACGCGCTATCCGACTTCGACGAGTCCGCACCCGAGGCGGGCACGTACATTGCCGCTGACTTCTCGACCCTCACCGTGGTAGGCGACTGCGCCGCCTCCGCGACCGACCCGGACAACGCGATTGAGTTGGAGCTACCCTTGGTTGACGCCGACGGAAAGAGCGACACCACCGCGACCGTCCAGCTGTCGGTGATGGCCGACGGCACCATCGGGGTGGCAGGTGAGGTCAAGGACTACATGCGCGACGCCAACGACAACTGGATCGCGAGCTGACCGCTCCTCACTCGACGCAGAACCCAGCAGCTTGATGGCTGCGGGGTTCTGCGTTTCCAAAGCTATGCCTGCCCACCAAACTGGTGGCCCGCATCCTGCTCCGGCTCCTCTGTGCTGATCTCGGTCGCCAGGTCTCGGATGAGGCGCGACTGTGCAGCGACAGTGCGCTCCTTCCACTTCTCGAAGCTCGGGCCCCGGTACGTTCCGAGCCCGTCAGTCGTGCGCCGCTGATGCTTCTTGAACTCGCTCTTTGCGTGCTGCTCGAACCGATCAAACAGCGTCGTGCCGTCCTTGAACTTCGTCCCCTTGAGGAAGCGTGTCATTACTGCCGACTGCGCAGCGAGAAGATCCTTGCGCACGTCCTCGTAGCTCGGGTGGGATGGCGGAGGCCCAGCCTCCCGCAGTTCGCGCTCAATCTCATCGTGCAGCGCGTGCAGATGCACTTCCCGTGCCCTCGCAGCGGCCCTCGCCTCTTCAGCATCCATGCGAGTCTGTTCAGCTGCGTGACGAGCCTGTGCAGTATCACGCTCGGCCAATTCACGACCTTCGGCGTACCCATCCGTCTTCGCCTTGCTGCGCAGCTTCGGGAGATCGGCCCGCTCAGCCTGGAGGGCATCGCGTTCGGTCTTGGCAGCCTGGCAGTCTTCCCACGCCTTCTTGCTGTTGCGTTCTGTGTCGGCCAGATGCGCGGCAGCCTTCTCCGCGGTGCGCTTGGTGCGCACCGCGCGAGCCTGAAACTCACTACTCGACAGATGCTCGGTCGAGCGCTCGGTCACGGCATGCTCGACTTCATACCCGATCTTCTCCATGTGGGCACGAAGCTCACGATGCTGACGCTTGAGATCGCCCGGACCCTTGAAGAAGTCCTTCTGCGACAAACGACCATCCTGGGTCACCGGCGTGATCATGACCTGCAGCTGCGGTGAGTGCTCATCGAGGTGGATCGAGCCACCTACGACATTGGCCTGTCCGAACTCGGCACTTGCCCAGTTGAGCGCAGCGATCGTGAGGCGGCCAGCCTCCTCGTTCAGACCCTCGTTCCTCCACTCAGGACAGTGATCTTCGAACCACGATGGATCGAGCTGCAGCACGATCCCGCGCATAACCACTGCATCCTTGCGCAGAGACTTGTGTACGGTGGCGAGCCGCGTGTTCAGGTACTCCTCCAACTCGTTGGACGGAGGGTCGCCATCGACCGACTGCACCGACCGGTAGCTGCCACCGCGATCGTTGACGAACGACATATTCAGGTGTGTTCTACTCGTATCGATGTTCGTGTTCGCGTGCTTGAACGAGTACCCGGCAGCCTCATCGGCCTCCCGTGCGATGTGTCGCATGAAACCCTGCACATGCCCTCCCGCGCGACCCACCTTGTGGCTCGCGTCATACGTCATCGTGTAACTCATGCTGATCTCCTCTCGACCTGTTCCAGGGAAGCACCGCCTGTTGACGCTGCTTCCCCGGAGCCCCCGGCGGCTCTCCCGAGGGGCCTTCCAGATCGGAGGTCCCCGCTCCTCCACACCCGGGACCCTGCGCCCGTGTGTGGAGCCTCTGCGGCAACCTCCGATCCGGAAGGTGTAGCCCCATACACTTCGACCGTCGCTTCGCGAGTCGAAGTTCCTGGGGCCCTCCGGGGGCCTCGGTCCTGACGGACCTCGATGCAGCGATCCGCCGTCGCCCCACCTGGGCGACGACGAATCGACTGCAAGGTCGCGGCGACCGCACTCATGCCGTACCCCCGGTGGTGAGCGCCAACGGCACGTCACGGCTGTGCTCGGCGAGCCCATCCAGCAACTCGTCGACAGCAGCGCCAGCGTCGTGAGCGCCACCGCCTGCCGGGCCGTAGCTCAGCGACAACACCTCGAAGCTGGTGTAGCCACTTGCCTGCTTCGTTGAGATGGCGCGCTTGTACGGATCGCCCTTGACTACGGGCTGCACCAGGTACCGGAGAATGTCATCCTCCCGGAAGACCCGCACCACCGACTGCAAGCGGCGGATGAACTGATCGAGCGCTTCATCGACATTGCCCTTCTGACGGGCAAAAAAGAAGAACTCGACCGGCTCGATGGTCGCAGTGATCACGATGAGCCTGGGAGCGACCTCACCCTTGTTCTTGTACCGCGCCCGAGCAGGCGAGGCATTGTGCGGATCGAGCAGAAGTAGCCAGTCGTTGGCATCCATAGCCGAGGCCCGCAGATCATCAAGCAGCATGATCTCCTCGCCCCGCCAGTCATCGAGCGGGTTTGTTGTCGCGGCACGGTAGACCTGCCACCGCTCCCCGTGTCCCTTGGCGCACGAGATCGCCTCCTGGATGAACGCGTTCGCGAACCTGGTCTTGCCGACCCCGGCCTCGCCATGGATGAAGACGACCTGGGTCGAAAAAGCACCGGCACGCAGCTTCGCCGCCGCACGGTAAGCACGGCGCTGCCCGTAGGCCGACAACGCATCATCGATCTCCCGCTGATGCCGTGAATAGATATCGAAGTACTCATCGGTGAGCATGATCTGGTCACGCGTGAGTTCACCCTGGAGCACCATCTCCCGGAACGGCTCGAACTCCAGCTTCGCCCGCTTCGCCTTGACATGAGCGCGGCCCTTCCGCCACGCCGGATACCGCTCGCGGTACACCTGCTGATATTCCATGCCCCGTACCGAGGCGACCTGCTCCGGCGGGTACTGGAACTTGTCGGGGTACTTCACGTGCGTGAGATAGGCCAAGCCGTTGTCGTGCTGCTGGGTGATCTTCTTGCCGCAGACCTCGACAGGCGCACCGCCGCGCGACTTGTCGAGTTCAACGTACTGGACCTCGACTCCCAGAATCGCGGCCAGCTTCTCGACCGCTGCCGAGGTTTCGCGACTCTTGAACTTCAACAGCAGATGCAGGTGCAGGTACTTCAGCACCTCGACCATCGAAGCGGTCGCATCATCCCAGCCCAGCTGAGTATCGTCACCGTGCAGGATGCAGTGAGCCTCTTCGATCACGAGACCGACAGATTCCAGCAGCACGACCAAGTACTGCGAGAACGACGCGGCAGCCGCACGTAGCGCATCGACGCGCGAAGGATCATCCTTCGGGCGACCGTTCGCTGCGTGCGCCTGCTCCAACAGGCCGGCGAACACCGGATCAGTCGAGTGCTGCCAGCACTCGGGCTTGATCTGCTGCACCAGCATGACCAGAGTCGGGTTCGCTGCCTTACGCGCCATAGCGATCACCCCGGAGCCGGGGAGCATCGGCGCTCGCAGGCAGACCGATGTACCCCCGATGTTCCCCCCGCTGTACCCCAGACGGTGAGGTGCCATGAACGGCTGCTCCACGCGGCGGGATCGGCGGGAACACGCTGGTTGCGGCAAGGCGCGGCGAATCTACAAGCCCTTCGCCGCGCCCGTAGGTGGAGTGTTCCTGCTTAAGCTCCACAGAACTCTTAGTCGCAGAGATATCCCACAGCACATCGTTCCCGGTATGTTCCTCACTGGCACCCCAACCGCACTGGCTGCGGCGCTGGGTAAGCACGCGATAACAGGGCTCGCGGTGGACGCCGCCCACGACGGATGCCTGTGCAGTACTCACTTGGCACCGCCAAGGAGAGCGCGCAGACGGCGGACCTGTTCATCCGACAACGGGGGAGCAGACGCTACGATCCGCTCGACGGCGGACTCGATGGACTCGAAGCCGCTGGCGCGTGTCGGTACAGCGAGCGCATCGAGATCAGTGCGTAGGACCTTGACACGGCCGCCGACCTTGACAGCGGGCAGCCTGCCATCGGCGATGTATCGACGAAGCGTTTGATACGCGCCATACCCGAGCTGGACAGCCTCAGTCAGGCTGATGTAGTGGGACAGGTTTGACTTGGGAGGAGTGGTGTACCCCATGAGAACTCCAGACAGAAATATCTGTCCGGAGACGGGGGGAATAGTTGTCCGGCTACTTTCCCGGTCGCCGTGCGCGATGCTCCACTGGGCCCTTCCGGACCTCCGTGCCTTACGGGAGAAGTCACTCCCTGCCGGGTCGTCTAAATCTGAATCTCGACGTGGTTCCCGGTGCTACCCGGTGCTGACTACGCGCTGCTCGACACAGCCCAAGTGGGGTGATCCCCCTTCGTTGATCTTGCTCTCGCGATCTCAGAAGGCTTGTCGCGATCCTATCCGACCTGTCAAGCAAGGTCAAGCCCGAGCATTCGAGACGGTAGTGCTGTCCGGAACGTGGTCGAGTTTCGCTTCAATGTCTGACGCTCTGCCGACCTGCCCGGCGTGCTCTGAAGCCTTCACCTACGAGGATCGTGGGTTGTTCGTGTGCCCGATGTGCGGGCACGAGTGGTCGGCGGATTTCGTCGGCTGCGGCGCGGTGGTTACGGATCCGGTAAGACACCCCGTCGACCATTTCCTCTCGATCGCTGCCCGATGGCAACGGGCGGCAAGATCGGCGGCGGAAGTGAAGCAGACCCGGTAGCCGGTACTAGCCCTCAGGAACCTGTCCCACTTGTTTCGCCGGCACTCCGACCACGATCGCCCCCGCGGGGACGTTTTTCGTGACGACCGCGCCCGCGCCGACGACGGCGCCATCCTCGATCGTCACACCGGGCAGTACCGTCACGCCGGCACCGAACCACACGCCGCGGCCGATCACGACGCGCGCCGGATGCATGTCGCCTCGTCGGCTGGGAGTCATGTCGTGATTCAACGTGGTGATGACCGCGTTGTGGCCGATGAGGGATCCGGAGCCGATGTCGATGCCGCCCTGGTCTTGGAATCGGCATCCGCTGTTGATGAAGACGTCGTCGCCGAAGCGAATGTTCTTACCGAAGTCAGCGGAGAATGGTGGGAAGAGCCGGAACGACTCGGGAACCGCGCGCCCCGTCAACTCGCTCATCAGCGCGCGCACTTCGTCGGGCGAGCGGTAGCTTCCGTTGAGCGCGGCCGTGATACGGAGCGACTCTTGACTCGCTTCGTGCATCGCCGCGTGGTGCGGCGAACCTTCCGGAATCGTCTCCCCGGCGTTCAGCGCGTCGAGGAGGTCGTCAAGTCCTTCAATTTCGGCCATGCGTCTATGGTAGATGCCGCGAATCGCCACCGAGATCCTGTCCGCGCGAATCAGAGAACGGCAGGAGCAAGCAACGTCGATCGGCTGCGAACTGTCACTGCGCGTAGTGCCGAGCCACGGCCGCCATGCCCTGATCGAACGTCACCGCGGGCTCCCACTGCAGTACCTCACGGGTGCGGCGCTGGTCGAACCAGTGTGCGGTGGACATCTGCTCGGCAAGGAACCGTGTGAGTGGCGGCTCGTCGTCGTGCTCGCCGAGGTTCCAGACCGCATCCACCGCGGATCCGGCCGCCAGCGCGGCGGCAACGGGAAGACGCAGGGTGGGCTTCTTCGCGCCCCCCGCAAGCGCGAGCCGTTCGATGAACTCCGCGATCGGCCTCGGCTGCCCATTCGTCACGACCAGTGGTTCGCCGTGCACGCGGGTGACCGCCTCAAGCGCCGCGACGATCGCGTCGACCGCGTTGGTGACATACAGCGTGTCAACGAGCGCGGCACCGGAGCCGAGGATCGGCATGCGGCCCTGTCGCGATCGCTCGATGATCCGCTCGGTGAGCTGGGTGTCGCCCGGGCCCCACATGAGGTGTGGACGCAGCACGAGCACGGGGAAGGCTTCGGAATCGGCGGCCAGGGCAAGGCGTTCGCCTTCGCCCTTCGTGCGCGCGTACTCTCCACGGGCAACCGCCGGATCGGCTGGCGCAGCAGGAGCTCCGACGAGTGAGCTTCCTGCGTTTGCGACGGAGGGCGACGAGATGTGGACGAACCGGGACACTCCTGCGGCCTGTGCGGCCGAGAGCACGTTCCGGGTGCCGTCGATATTGACTCGCTCGAACTCGCGCGGATCACCCGCCATCGAGACCTTGGCGGCCAGGTGGATGACTGCGTCCTGTCCGGCCGTCGCTGTCGCAACGGTGTCCGGTTCGGTCGAGCTGCCCAGAACATCGCGTGCGCCGTCGACTCCGGAGGGGCGACGCTGAAGAGTCGTGACGTCGTGGTTGTTGCTGACCAGTGCTCGCGCGACAGATGAGCCGAGCACGCCAGAGGCGCCAGTGACAAGTACTCTCACGAGGGATCCTTCATGGCCGTGCTCGCCCGCGTCACGGGGTGCCGACGCGCCCGCCGCGCAGCACCGCGTCGGCCCAGACGGCGAGCCGAGTGCGATCGATCTTCGAGTTGTGGCGGATGTCGGTGGGGAACGCGGTCGATACGAGCACCGCGGCGATGTCGTGCGGATAGTGCTCGGCGACGGCGGCACGGATCGCGTCCGCCAGCTCCATCGGCGCGAGCCCCGACGTCATGCGGACGCCCGATCGAGGCTCGACGACGACCACGACCGATTGCGTTCCGGTCGGACCGACGCCGACGACGGCGGAGCGGTACACCTGCGGCACCGTGTCGACGACGGCCTCGATCCCGCCGGGTCCGAGTGGGCCGGACGCAGGGGTGAGCACGTGCTGCACGCGTCCCTCGATCCAGATCCGACCCTCGGGGTCGATGTGGCCGATGTCGTTCGTGCGGTGCCAGATCAGGCCGTCGAGATCATCGCGCTTCGACGAGGCATCCATGTCCCACAACCGGTCGTAGCCCGCCTTGATGTGCGGGGCGGAGACGACGAACTCGCCCAGAACGTCGGTGGCCGCATCATCCGTAAGGACCTCGTCGCCGGGCACGCCCGCGGCATCGAGGGGCGCGACGGCGAACCGTACGCGGGGAACAGGGCGGCCGACGCACACGCCGTGATCGCGCGACTGCTCCTCGGCGGCGGTCACGCCCTCGCGGTTGATGTCGGTGAGCAGCAAGCCCTCCGTCATCCCGTACGGCGAGCGGATCTCTGCGTTCGGGAAGAGCGCCGCGAGCGCGTCGAGCAGCTGCAGCGGCACGGGGGCCCCGGCCGAGAGCACCAGCTCGATGCCCTCGAACGACGCGCGCTGCTCGGTCGTCAGCTCGCCCGCGGTGGCCTGCACGTTGGTGTAGGCGGCGGGGGAGGCGAAGACCATCGTGGACGCGCCCGCGAGGATCGCGTCGGCGAGCGCGGCGGCCGTCAGCGTGCGCGGCTTCGTGACCGACATGTCGGGCGTCACGCTGCTGATGCCGAGACCGGGTCCGAGCAGCGCGAACGGCGCGAAGCCGGCGGCCCAGCCCGTCTCCTCATGCACGTTGAACTGCTCGCGCAGGGTGCGAGCCAGCGCTCCCAATCGGGCGTGCGTGTACCGGACGCCTTTCGCCGGTCCCGTCGATCCGGACGTGAACAGGATGACGGCGTCATCGGTGAGGCCCGGGTGGGAGATGGGGTCATGGGCCGGCGTGCGAGAGAGCTCGGTCACGCTCGTCTCGACGCCGAGCGCCGCGCGTTCGATCGGGTTCAGCGCATAAACCGAGATGCGCCGACCGGGCCAGCCCGCCGCGCGCGCCAGCGCGAGTCCGGGTCTCAGGCCGATGATCCACTGCGGATCGGATGCTCGGATCGCGCGGGTCATTCCGGCCGGGCCGAGACCGGAATCAGCCACCACGGCGACCCCGCCGGCTTTCAGCACGCCGTAGAGCACGGCGGTGAGGTCGTTGCCCGGGGTCACGAGCAACGAGACGCGGTCGCCGCGCTGCAGGCCGAGCCGCTGCAGGCCGCGCGCGATGCCGTCGCTGACCGCGGTGAGCTGTCTCCAGGTGATCGCCTGCGGCGGCGTGCGCGTCATATCGACGCTCGCGACGGATGCGTCGTCGCGGCGCGCGTCGAGCGCCTCGAAGATCATCGGGGCGGGATCGTCATCCACTGCGACATCCGCGTCGCCGAGGGCAGGAACGGCCTCACGAGGGAACTGCTGTCGGAGCCAGCGCAGCACGACGCCGGTGACATCCGCGTCCTCGCTGACGAGGTGCGATGCCTTCTCGACGCGGTGCACGTCGGCGTGCGGCAGGCGGTGGCGCAGATCGCGCAGGAAGTGCTCGACGAACACCGGATCCTTCGGCCCCCACACCAGCAGGGAGGGAGCGTCAATGCCGGCGATGTCCTCGGCGAGCTGCTGCAGCTCGTCGTACGACGGGTGGCCGGGCCGAGCCGGGATGTCGGCGACGAACGCGCCGATGCCGCTTCTCTCGTCGGCCGTCAGATAGGGGGAGCGGAACGCGTCCTTGATCTCGGCGCGGAGCGGCCCCTGGCCGAGCGACAGCGTCGTGCGGAGGAACCCGTCGGTGAGGACCGTTGCCATCGGCAGGACCGGACCACTGAGCGCTGCGCGGAGCGGCGACGGGAGAGGCGTGCCCTCCGACAGGTGCACGCCCGTGTTCAGGCTGATCACGCCGTCCACCACGTCGCGGTTCCGGGCGGCCCAGGTCAGCGACACGATCCCGCCCCAGTCGTGGCCGAGGGTGACGACGGGATGCGGCTGAGCGCCCGCAGCATCCCCCGTGTCCGCGAGCAGCGCGCGCATGACCGCATCGACGTCGCTCACGCGCTCCGCGATGCGGCGGTAGCCGGATCCGTGCGTCGTGGGCAGCGCGTCGTGCGCGAGGCGCTCGGAGTGGCCCATCTCGAGCTGGTCGGGCGCGATGACCCGCCAGATCCTGCCGTCGGTGTCGGCCAACGAGGCCGCCGCGATCCCGCGCCACAGGTACGACCACGTGGGGTTTCCATGCAGCGCGAGAATGGTTCCGGTCGGTTCGAGCCCCCGGGCGCGCAACGCCGGGAGGGTGTCGAGGACATGAAACGTGCGCTCGCCGTCAACCGTATCGACTGTCACGAGGCGTGACCACGCGGCGTCCCATTCGGGGAGCGGGCCGGGAACGGTTGCGGGACGAGCCGCGAACTTCACCAGGTGATCTCCATCATGGCCGTGTTCAGCCCGGAACCCACTCCCAGGCAGAGGATGCGGTCGCCGCGCTTCATACCGGGTGCTCTGCGCGCCAGCGTGATCGGCAGGGAGGCCGGGCCGACGTTGCCGAGCTCCGGATACGTCTTGGCGATCCGGTCCGCGTCGATCTCGATGGCGCTCGTGAGGGCATCGACGTGCACGTTGGAGATCTGATGGGGGATGTAGTGATCCATGTCCCTCCAGTACCAATCGCTCTCGTGCGCTTCGCCCCACGCGGCGGCGATCAGATCCATGCCGTTGCTGAGGAGGCCTTGGGTGTCGGTGAACATGCCCTCGTAGTCGCCGACGCAGAGCTCGTGGTTCCAGGTTGCGGCTCGCGCCACGCCGCCGAGGATCCGGTGCCCCTCGGGGTGCAGGTCCGCGCGGCCGATCACGGCGGCGACGGCTCCGGAACCCAGCGTCAGCGTTGCGAACTCGTTGAGGTACTCCTCGCGGGTGATTCCCGGGCGCTGCAAGCGAGCGACAGTGACTTCCTGCACTCTCGACATGTCTTCGCCCGCGACGATGAGCGCGTAGTCGATCTGTCCCGAGTCGATCATGCTGGCCGCGACGGTCATTCCGTTCACGAAGCCCAGGCAAGCGTTGGTGATGTCGAAGTTCATGGCCGCGGGGCTGAGGCCGATGCTGTCGTGAACCGCTACTGCGACGGACGGCTCAAGCGTCTCGCGCGAGACGGAGGTATTGATCAGCAGACCGATCTGGTGAGCTGCGACTCCCGCCTGCGCCAGAGCGTCGCGTCCCGCGGAGGCGGCCCCCTCGATGTAATCCGTCGGATTCTCCCAGTTGCGCCGAGAAGACACTCCGGCCACGCGCTGAAGGAGCCCCTGCGGAAGGCGCAGTTCCCGGAGCGTGTCGCTGAGTCGCTCGTCGAAGGATCGCGAACTCACCTCGACGGGAGCGATCGCCTCAGCGAGCCCGAGGAGCGCGACGTTCGAATGCCGAGTGGTGGAGTTGCCGTTCGCGATGGCCAGATCGGGCGCGCCAACGGGGGAGGGAGGATCGGATTTCATTTCGAGCAAGCCTAGTCCGGTGGAATTACCCATCCTGCATATACGGCGAGGACGCCGAATGACGGCGTGGTTCCGGCAGTATTCCGAGGTGTTTCGCCCCGCTCGATGCGCGACACGGCTGCGTACACAGTCGGTTCAACGCGGGGTGGCGTTTCGGCTAGCTCGGCTGATCGTCTGTTCCCGGTGTGAAGATGTCCTCAATCGTGCACTCGAAGACTTCCGCGAGGCGGAAGGCGAGCGGCAACGACGGGTCGAATCTGCCTCGTTCGATCGAGATGACTGTTTGCCGGGAGACACCGAGTTCGTCGGCGAGGCGCTGTTGTGACCAACTGCGCTCCCGCCGGCGTGCGAGGAGTGAGTTTCTCATGATCAGCCACGCTTTTTAGCCATGAGGTAGCGCACGAAAGCGCTGAAGAAGGCAATCACGATGACCCCGATGAGTGCCCACATCGCGTCGAACTCGAAGCCCGAGATGGCGAGGGCCGCCAGGGCGAATCCCGTCAGCATGACCGTGTCGCTGAACGCGCCCGACATTGCGGCATCGAGCCACTTCGATTCGATCGATTCATCTGGCTTGTCGATGACTCCGCGCAGTGTGGACCGATCGACGAGGAGCGCCCAGATGAGCCCGATCAGTCCCCAGGACATGATGATCGAGAATACTCCGGCGATGAGGAGCGCTTCGTCGCCTCGTGAGACGCCCGTCAGGAGAGTGAGTGCGCCGACTCCGACCGCCAGGGCCAGCCCGGCTGGAATCGCGACAGACATTGCGGGCACACGCCCGCCGAAGAAGCGGATGCGGCCCCAGCGCGTGCGAGTGTCGGACTTTGGATCAACATTCATCGTCGTCCCCCTGTGAAGTTCGCTTTATTGGACAAGCAACTTTTACATGTATAGCTCGCTTTACGTAAGGGTGAGCTGCTCAGGCATGACGTGGAGAGCGCCGGCGTTCGTCGCGCGGGGACACGCTCCGGACCCCCGATCGGCGCCGAGGCCTACGATGGCCAACACGGGCACCTTGTGAAAGGAAGGCGACCATGAGTAAGGATTTCGCCGTCGGCGATCACGTTCGCTGGAATTCCGAAGTCGGAGAGGTCTCCGGCGTCATCGTCAAGAAGCACACCAGCGACACCGAGTACAAGGGGCATACGCGCCGGTGTTCTCCCGATGATCCGCAGTATGAGATCAAGAGCGACAAGACGAACCACATCGCGATGCACAAGCCCGGTGCGCTGCACAGGATCCGCTGATCGAGCCGCACGATGGATGAACGTCGCGAGATCTGGACGATCGGCCACTGGACGTTGGAGATTCCCGACTTCCTCGCGCCGCTCGACGAGCACGACATCGAGGTGCTCGTCGATGTGCGCGCCCATCCCGGCTCCCGCCGCAGTCCGCAGTTCGGGTCAGACACCATGGCTGGGTGGCTGGCGGAGGACAGCATCGAGTACCGGCGGTTGCCGAATCTGGGCGGCCGTCGCCCTCGCCAGGACGTCGACTCGCAGCTCAACGCCGCCTGGCAGAACGCGAGCTTCAAGAACTACGCGGACTACACCCTCACCGGTGACTACCGCCGGGGGATCGAGGAGCTCACCGCGCTCGCGCGATCGCGACGCACGGTGGTCATGTGCGGCGAGCCCGTTCCCTGGCGCTGTCACCGCCTGATCGTGGCCAATACTCTCGTCGCCGAGGCGTGGATGGTGAAGCACCTGCTGCCTGAAGGCGCTGTTCATGAGCACGTGCTCGGCCAATGGGGAGCGCCGCCCGTTGTCGGCAACGACGGCCTCGTGACGTATCCGGACCAGTCACCGGGCTGAGCTCTACGGTGCGAACAGGTGCGGGTACTCAGCGCCGCGACCCTGGAAGCTCAGGATGCTCGGGTTCCTGATCACGCCGTCGGTTATTTCGATCGCGTTGGAGATCGCGGGATCCTCGGACCACGCTTCCGGGCCTTCGAGAACCGTGCGCAGGAACGGCAGGATCGCCGCGCTGATCTCCCAGGTCGCCGAGTTCCACAGATACGACGGGCTGTGGTCGACGCCGTAGTAGTCGACCCCCGATCCCACGGTGAACATCGGATCATCGAACGTCGTCGGCTTCGCCCACTCGAACCCCATGCCCTCATCGCACGAGACATCGATGATCAGGCTGCCCGGCGCGAAATCGTCCAGATCCTCGGTGCGCAGGTACGTGATCGGTGCCGCGACGTCCTGCAACGTGCAGTTCACGACGATGTCGTGCAATGCGAGGAAGGCCGGGAGGAGGACGTCGCCGTCCGCGGTGAGGACCGTGCTGAGGTGGGCAGGCCCGTCACCCGTGTTGAGCTGGGTGATGTGCGCGCTGTGGATCGGCGAACCGACGGCCGCGACGCCGCGCTGCGTGAGCACCTGCACGTCGTGGATCCCCTGAGCCTTCAGCGCGGTGACCGCGCCGCGCGCCGTTGCGCCGAACCCGATGACGACCGCGCTGCGGCGCGGGCCGTAGTCTCCCGTCGTTCCGGTGAGGCTCAGGGCGTGCAGCACCGAGCAGTATCCGGCGAGCTCGTTGTTCTTGTGGAACACGTGCAGGTTGACATCGCCCTGCCCCGTCCAATGGTTCATCGCTTCGAAGGCGATGAGGGTCAGTCGACGATCGATCGCCGTCTGCGTCATCGCCGCATCCTGCACGCAGTGGGGCCATCCCCACAGCACGCCGCCCTCCGGAACGGCCGCGACGTCGGCCGCCTGCGGCTTCGGCAGCAACAGCACATCAGCAGAATCGATCACTTCGGACCGTTCCGCGACCCTGCCGACGCGCGCCTCGATATAGCCGGGTCCCAGATGGAAGTCCGCGGCATAGCCGCGCTCCACGATCATCCGTGCTCGCACGTCGGCGTCGATGTAATCGAGGTGATGAGGGTGAATCGGAAGTCGGCGTTCGTTCTCCATCGACGAGCCTGCGAGCAGCCCGAGGGTCAGGAGCCCCGCGCTCGGGGCAGGCGCTGACGTGGCATTGACGTCGAAGGACGGTTGAGCAGTGCTGGACATCCAGCCTCCCATCATTGGGAACCAAACAGCTCCGCTGTTAAACATACGCGTCGCAGGCTTGTCGCTCGCTCTGCGAGCGCGGTGACTGCACGAAATGTCATTAAAACGCTCAACAAGAATGATCGAATCGAGCAGTTATCGTGACACTCGCGCGGAAACTGTGCACGATGAGTTCACGTGGTTCGCCGACAACGAAGCGGGCGGACCTCACCACCGAGTGAGAAAGACAGGACCCATTGACTACGAGCACCGTGACCCAGCAGGAGATCCTCAGCCAGCCCCGGGTGTGGCGACAGGCGCTGAGCATGACGCTCGACGTCCCCGCATTCGGGGAACCGGGGGAGCGGGTCCTCTTTCTCGGATGCGGGACGAGCGCATTCGTCGCGGAGTCGATCGCCGAGTTGCGAGAGCGGGCCGGATACGGCGTCTCGGATGCGGGCTACGCATCCGAATGGTCTCCGGGGAGAGAATATGATCGCGTCGTCGTCATCAGCCGGTCCGGTACGACGAGCGAAGTGCTCGCGGTGCTCTCGCAGATCCCCGACGGCACCGCGACGACCGCCATCGTCGGCGTCGGGGCATCGCCGGTCGCAGAGGCCGTGGACAGCGCGCTCGTGCTCGACTACGCCGATGAAGAATCGGTTGTGCAGACGCGCTTCCCGACGACGGTGCTGCTGCTCGCTCGTCGCTCATTCGGAGAGGACGTCACCCATCTTCCGGCTCAGGCCGAAGACGCGCTCTCGCGCGAGACGGCGGTCCGCGCATCCGACTTCTCGCACTTCGTCTTCCTGGGACGCACGTGGACCTATGGACTCGCGCAGGAGGCCGCGCTCAAGGTTCGCGAGGCCGCGCAGGCATGGTCCGAGTCGTACCCCGCGCTCGACTATCGGCACGGACCGATCGCGGTCGCTCACGAGGAGACCCTCGTCGTCGTGTTCGGCGAGCTCGCACATGACCTCGAGCACGATATCCGGCGAACCCGCGCGACAATCGTGTGCGAGGAGTTCGATCCGCTCGTGCAGCTCGCACGCGCGCAGGCGCTCGCGGCTGACCTCGCCTCGGCGCGCGGCCTCGATATCGATTCGCCGAGACACCTCACCCGATCCGTTGTCCTGGGCTGAGGAACTCTCATCCATCGACGGAATCACGGTCGACGACAGGCACAGTCAATGTATGCACCATTCTGCAAGGAGGCAGAGCTCATGAGTCATCTCGGTCACCACATCTCCCACACGCGTCGCGCCGTCGTGCGGGGCTCCGCTGGCGCGCTCGCGATGGGCCTCGCGGTAGGCCTCGCCGCGTGCTCGTCGGGCTCGAAGCCTGCGACGGAGCTCGATCCCGACGCCGGCGTCACGATCACCTGGTGGACGGGGCAGGCCGACCAGGCGCAGACGATCCTCGAGGGCCTCGTCGACGAGTTCGAGGAGGATCACCCGAATGTCACGATCGAGATCTCGTCCGGCGCCCCGTCGACGGAGGATCTGCTCCAGAAGCTGTCGTCGTCCTTCGCGGGCGGCACCTATCCCGACATCTCTTACGCATTCGGATCGTGGGCGAGCGAACTGGCGGGTTCGGGACGAACCCTCGACATCACGGATCAGGTGCAGGACGATGCGGAGGTGAAGTGGGACGAATTCTCCGGCGCGGCGCAGGCGACCGCGCAGCCAGAGGGCGGCCCGACGATCGGCTTCCCGGCGGTCGTCGACAACATCTCGCTGATCTACAACAAGACCGTCTTCGACGACGCCGGCGTCGACTATCCGACGGCCGACTGGACCTGGGAGGACTTCCGCGACGCGGCGGCCGACCTCACGGATCCCGCCACGAAGACGTACGGGTACGGATACTCCGTGTCCGGATCCGAAGAGACGACCTGGCAGTTCTGGCCGCATCTCTGGCAGCGCGGCGGCGAGATCCTCGACGGCAGGGAGGCGACGTTCGACTCGCCGGAAGGCGTCGAAGCGCTCACGCTCCTGCAGGAGATGGCCGTCGACGACGGGTCGGTCTACCTCGATCAGACCGATACGAAGTTCGGCACGTTCTTCGCCAGCGACCAGATCGGCATGATCACGTCGGGTCCGTGGATGCTCTACGACCTGCAGACGGCCGGCACCGACTACGGCGTCGTGCAGCTGCCGGGCGTCGACGGCAATCACACGACCATCTCCGGCGCCGACATCTGGGCGATGTTCGATCACGACGATCCGAACCGCGAGTACTGGTCGTACGAGTTCATGAAGTGGCTGACGGCCGCCGAGCAGGACGAGCGCTGGAACGTCGTCTACGGCAACCTCCCGCTGCGGGAGAGCGAGATCGACTCGCCCGAGTTCCAGAAGCAGATCGAGGCGATGCCGGGCATCGAGGTGATGGCCGAGAACACCGCGAACGCGACGATCCCGCGCCCCACGGTATCGGGCTACGTGCAGCTGTCCGAGGCGATCGGCACCGCCATCTCGCAGGTCCTGCAGGGCCAGGCTGAGCCGCAGGAAGCGCTCGGGCAGGCCGCCGACGAAGCGACAGCGGCTCTGGAGGACGAATGACCCCGGCCGCCATGTCGGAGCGCACGCGCAGGTTGCGCGTGCGCCGGATGTGGGACACGGCGACGGGGTGGGGTTTCATCGGGCCGGCGACCATCATCGTGTTGGGCCTGACGATCTTCCCAGCGGTGTGGGCCTTCCTCCTCTCGCTGCAGGAGTGGGACGGTTTCTCGACGCCCGAATGGGTGGGCGGCGCCAACTACGCCGAGATGGCCACGGATGCCGGGCTCGCCGACGCTGTCGTGCACACGATCGTCTACACGGCGATGTTCGTGCCGGCGTCGGTTCTGCTCGGGCTCGGGCTCGCCGTCGCCCTCAATCGAAAAGTCGTCCTCATCGGCGTGTATCGCACGCTCATCTTCCTCCCCTTCGTGGTGTCGGCCGCGGCCACCGGCATTCTCACGACCTACCTGTTCAACCCGCAGTTCGGTCTCGTGAACAACGTTCTGCGCGTCCTCCGCCTGCCGCAGCAGGGGTGGCTCGAAGATCCCTCGCAGGCGATGCTCGTCATCGCGATCATGTCGGTGTGGGGCCAAGCCGCGCTCACGACGGTGATCTACCTCGCGGCTCTCCAAGACATCCCCGCCGAGCTCACGGAGGCGGCGACGGTTGATGGCGCGACCAAATGGCAGGCGTTCTGGCGCGTGGTCTTCCCGCAGCTCGCGCCGATCACGGTGTTCGTCACGATCTGGCAGGGCATTCAAGCGATCCAACTCTTCGACGTGGTCTATACGACGACCAGGGGCGGGCCGCTCGGCGCGACCGAGACGATCGTGTACTACCTGTGGAACGCCGCGTTCCGAGAGTTGGAGTTCGGATACGCATCGGCCGTCGCATACGGGCTGTTCGCCGTCACTCTCGCCATCACCATCTTCGTCGTCGTGCAGCAGCGACGATCAGCCAAGGGAGGAGCGCTATGACGGCTCTCATCGGTCACCGACCGCCCCAACCGCCGCCGGCGCCGCTCGATGCGACGCGAACTCTCACCGTGCCGAATCGCAAGCGTCGCCGTCGCTCGTGGATCCACCTCCTTCTCGTGCCGGTCGCGCTCGTGTTCTCGATTCCGTTCCTTCAGATGTTCCTGACGTCTCTGACGCCGGAATCCGAGATCAATACCTTTCCGCCGTCGTTCATTCCATCGCGTCTGACTCTCGACGGATACGTGAAACTGTTCGAGCAGTCCGACATCCTCCTGTGGCTCGGTAACTCCGTGATCGTGTCCGCTGTCGGCATCGCGTCCCACATCGTGCTCTGCTCACTCGCCGGTTACGGCTTCGCACGCCTGACGTTCGCCGGACGGAACGTGAGCTTCCTCATGATCGTCGCGACGATCATGATCCCGACCCAGCTGCTCATGGTGCCGACGTACGTGATGTTCGCGCGCGTCGGAATCATCGACACCCTCATGGCCGCGATCGTGCCCTGGCTCGCAAGCGTCTTCGGGATCTTCTTGATGCGGCAGTTCTTCATGTCGCTGCCCGTCGAGCTCGAGGAGGCGGCGCTGCTCGACGGCTGTTCGCGGATCGGTACCTTCTGGCGGATCATCTTCCCGCTCGCGCGCCCGGCTCTCGCCACGCTCGCCATCTTCACGCTCCTCGGTTCCTGGAACGACCTCGTCTGGCCGCTCATCGCGATCAACGATCCGAGCGCGTTCACCGTGCAGCTCGGCATCACGAACTTCCAGGGTGCCAGGCGCACCGACTGGTCGCTCCTCATGGCGTCCAACGTCATCGCGACCCTGCCGCTCATCGTCTTCTTCGTCTTCGCGCAGCGCCAGTTCATCGCCACTATGTCATTCTCCGGGGTGAAATGATGACCGATACCGTTCGGCCGATCCTCGTCGTCGGCGACGCGAACGTCGACCTCGTACTCGGCGGCGACGTCGTGCCACGGTTCGGGCAGGCCGAACAGCTGCTCGACCGTGCGGATCTCGTGCTCGGCGGATCCGCGTCGATCGTCGCGTGCGGAACGGCGCACCTCGGCGCCCCGACGTCGCTCATCGCTCGCGTCGGCCGCGACGCCTTCGGCGAGGTCACCCTCGACGCACTCCGCTCGCGCAGCGTCGACGTCGCGGATGTGATCGTCGACGACGCAGCGGCCACCGGACTGTCCGTGATCCTGTCCGCGCCCGAAGATCGCGCGATCCTCACGTCGCTCGGGGCGATCCCCGCGCTCGTCGGCGCCGATGTGCTCGAGCGCCTCGAGGCGTGGGACGGGCCGCCCGGGGTGCTTCATGCGGCGAGCTACTTCCTCCAGCCGGCGCTCGCCGCGGATCTTCCCGACGTGTTCGCCCGCGGGCACAGCCTCGGCTGGACGACGTCGCTCGACACGAACTGGGATCCGGCCGAACGGTGGCGCGGCGTCGCCGACGTCCTGCCGCACCTCGACGTGCTGCTGCCCAACGGCAGCGAGCTTCGAGCCCTTGCGGCGGCGATCGGGGCGGTCGGCGGCGGCGATGAGGACCTCGCGCGCGCCGTGGCCCGACGCGGACCGCGAGTGGTCGTGAAGGACGGCGCTCGCGGCGGATGGTCGATCGGCGACGGCGGAGGCGTCGTGCGGGCGCCGGGACTGACGGTGGACGTCGTCGATACGACCGGGGCCGGGGACAGCTTCGACGCCGGCTACCTCGCCGCCATCGCGCACGGCGTCGACGACGAATCGCGACGGCTGCGCTGGGCAGCGACGTGCGGATCCCTGTCGACGACTCAGCCCGGCGGCACGGCCGCGCAGGCGTCGCTCGCCGAGCTGATGGGGGCGATGGAGGCGTGATCGCGGCGATCGCTCTCAGCCCCTCGCTCGATGTCACCTATGTTATCGAGCGACTTCACGGGATCCAGCGCCCGCTCGAGGTCGTGCGGGTCGCCGGCGGCAAATCGCTGAACGCCGCACGCGTCGCCGTGATGCTCGGCGCGGACCGGGTCGCCGCGTCCGCAGTGTTGGCCGGAGGTGCGGGAACGGACATCGCTGCGCACGCACGCGCCCAGGGACTGCATCTGCGGATCATCGACGGGCACGTCCCGACGCGCACCTGTGTGTCGGTGTTCGATCGCTCGTCGCGCGAGTTGACGGAGATCTATGAGCATGCCGTGGCGCTCGACGACATCGAGGTTGAACATGCGCTGGATGCGGCTGTCGAGGCGATGGGCTCCAAGCGCGGCCTGTACCTGTTGTCGGGCGGACTCTCGGAGGATCATGCTCGGCGAGCCGTGCGCCGCGTGCGCGCCGCGGGCGGCAGCATCGCGCTGGATACTCATGGCACCGCGCTGAGCGGCGGTATCGAAGAGGGACCCGACCTGGTGAAGGTGAACCGGGCGGAGGCCGTCGCACTGCTCGGATACGCGCCCGATGCGCCCCCGGATGAGCTCGTATCTGGCCTGCACGACCGTCTCGATTCGGCTACGGCGAGGGCGGTCGTCACCGACGGCGCCGATGGCGCCTGGTCGTGCGACGGCGCGCAGGTGCTTCATGCGCAGATGGCCGGGCCGATCGGTGGCTTCCCCGTGGGAAGTGGCGACGCATTCCTCGGCGGTCTCGCTAGGGCGTTCGATGCGGGGGAGTCGCTGTCGAACGCGCTCGCTCTGGCCACGGGCGCGGGCGTCGCCAACGCGCAGATACCGGGGGCGGGCCTGCTGGATCCGTCGCTCGCGCGCGAGATCGCGGCACGCGTCGAGGTGCGCGCCTACCGTGCGAACGCGCCGCTCTGACGCTCGCCGTGGGCCTCACGCAGGTAGGGCCGCGTCCGCCACGACCTGCACATCGACTCCAGCCGCGGCGATCGCCGTGAGCTCATCGGGGTCGGCGCTGGAATCGGTCACGAGAACGTCGATTTCGTCGAGGTCAGCGACCTTCGCAAGCGTTGCGCGACCGATCTTCGAGCCGTCCGCGACGACGACGACGCGATCGGCCTGCGCGACCATTGCGTGATTCGTGCGGGCCTCGATCTCGTTGTGCGTGGTGGCACCGCCCCGGGCACTAATGCCGTCGGTGCCGAGGAATGCGGTTCCGACGTTGATTGCGCTGAACGTCTTCTCCGCGAGCACACCGACGGCTTCGAGCGAGTTGAAGCGGATGAAACCGCCCGTCATGATCACCGTGAGGTTGCTGCCGGTCGCGAGCTCGGCGGCGGTCGTGAGGGCGTTGGTCGCCACCGACAGGTCGTCTCGGGACGTCAGCGCGCGCGCGACGGCGGCCGCCGTCGTGCCTCCGCTGATTGCGACCGAATACTGTCCCTCGGGCAGCAGTCTCGCGGCATGTTCGGCAATGCGCAGCTTGGCATCCTTGAAGCGCGAATCGCGGAGCTGGACGGAGACTTCCGTCGCCGGATCGAGGGCTCGCGCCCCGCCGTGCGAGCGGATGAGCAGCCCCTGATCGTCCATGTCCGCGAGATCGCGTCGCATCGTCGCGGTGGATACGCCGAGCTCGTCCGCGATCTCGGTGAGCCGCGCGGATCCGTGTTCGTTGATGTACCTGAGGATGCTCGACATGCGCTGCGCGCGGCGGCGCGACGTTGCGTGCGGTACGAGATCGTTGGTGACCGACATGCGGCGTCCTATCTGCTCGAATCTGGAGTGATGACGAGTTCATTCGATCATAAAACTGATCGAATTGACTCCATCCTACGGTAATTATTGCGCGGAATATGCGCAGTCCGCAATCATGGAGGAATGGTCAACATCGCATTCATTGGTGCAGGAAGTGTCGTTTTCACGCGTCAGCTGGTCGCCGACATCCTGCGCTACCCGGAGCTCGCGGACGTGCGCCTCGTGCTGCACGACATCGACGACGCCCGCCTGGCCGTCGCCGCCGGAACCGCGAAGCACGTGAACGACCGGTTCGGTACGAGTGCCGACGTCACGGCGACGACGGACCGACGGACAGCGCTTGAGGGTGCCGACTACGTCATCAACATGGTTCAAGTCGGCGGCATCGACGCCACGCTCGCGGATCTGCAGATTCCTGCAGCGCACGGTCTGCGGCAAACGATCGGCGACACGACCGGTATCGGCGGCGTCTTCCGGGCGCTTCGCACGTTCCCGGTGCTCACGGCGATCGCCGACGACATGCGCGAGCTGTGCCCCGATGCGTGGTTGCTGAGCTACACCAATCCGATGGCGATGAATCTCTGGTGGCTGTCGGTCGTGGCGCCGGACATCAAGGCAGTCGGGCTCTGTCACAGCGTGCACTGGACGGCGAACGATCTCGCCGAGCTCATCGACGTTCCGTTCGACGAAACGCACTACCGCGCAGCAGGCGTCAACCACCAAGCGTGGCTGCTCGAATGGACGCATCGCGGTGAGGACCTGTACCCGCAGCTGCGCGAGCGCATCCGTGGTGATGACGACCTCGCTCGCCGCGTGCGGGTCGAAATGTTCCAGCGACTCGGCTATTACCCGACTGAGACGAGCGAACATTCGTCTGAGTACCTGTCGTGGTTCCTCCGTTCCGACGAACAGGTCCAGCGCTTCCGGCTCGAACCCCTCGAATACGTCGGCATCAGCCGCGAGAACGTCGCGGAGTTTGAAGCGACGCGCGACGCGCTCGACGCCGGACGCGACCTCGAGCTGCCGGATGACGGGGCGAGCGAGTACGCACCGCAGATCATCCACTCCCTCGTAACCGGCACGCCGCGCGAGGTGCACGTGAATGTGCCGAACCGGGGCCTCATCGACAACCTCCCTGAGGATTGCGTCGTCGAAGTGCCCGCATCGGTCGACGCATCGGGGATCACACCGATCGCGATGGGGTCGATTCCCATCCAGTGCGCCGCGGTCAATATGCCGTACGTGTCGGTCGGCCGACTCGCGGTCGAGGCGGCGCGAACGGGCGACCCTCTGCTCGTGCGGCAGGCCGTGCTGATGGATCCGAACGCGCAATCGACGCTCACACCTGACGAGATCTGGCAGGTCTGCGACGAACTCACCGAGGCCCATGGCGAACTGCTTCCGGGTGCGCTTCGTCATCGCACAGCGGCCGGCGCACAATGACGCTTGCAACGACAGGCGCGCTCATCGCGGACGCCGTACGCGAACGCGGTGCGGTCATTGCCTTCAACGTCATCAGCCTCGAGCACGCGGAGGGGATCGTTGCGGGCCTGGAGAGTTCTGGCGCCCCCGGGATCCTGCAGATCAGCGAGAACGCTATCCGCTATCACGGCGGTCGACTGGCCCCGATCGTCGCCGCAAGTCGTGAGATCGCGGCGGCGTCGTCGTCATCCGTTGCGATCCATCTCGATCACGTGCAGGACCTGTCGCTTGCGCGAGCGGGCATCGCCGAAGCCTGGCCGCTGGGCGTCAGCTCGATCATGGTCGACGCCGCGCATCTCGACTACGCCGAGAACGTCGCTGTGACAGCCGAGCTCGTTGCCGAGGCACATCGCACGTCCCTGTGGGTCGAGGCGGAGCTGGGGGAGATCGGTGGCAAGAACGGTGCGCACGCGCCCGGAACGCGCACCGATCCGTACGAGGCAGCGGCCTTCGTCGCGGAAACCCGTGTGGACGGTCTCGCCGTCGCCGTCGGCAGTTCGCACGCGATGACCACCGCCACGGCCGACCTCGACCTCGACCTGATCGAACGTCTCGCGGAGACGGTGCCCGTGCCGCTCGTGCTGCATGGGTCGTCCGGCGTTCCCACCAAGGTCCTGCGAGATGCCGTCGCGCGGGGGATCCGGAAGATCAACGTGGGTACCGCACTGAACGTCGGGTACACGGATCGTGTTCGCGCCTCGCTCGCCGCAGACGCGCACGTCACGGATCCTCGCCGCTACCTCGCGCCCGCTCGTGAGGCCGTCACGGAGTCCGCAGCTCGGCTCAGCGCGCTGCTCGTTGCGCCCTGATCGGCAGTCTCGCACGATAACGTCGACGAAAGTGACCCCTGCCATGAAGAAACTCACGTCCCTCGGCGGCGCGATTATTGCCGCCTCACTGCTCGTCGCGTGCTCTGCCGGAGCGGCCGATGCTGTGACGCCCGCCAGCGAGAGCAGCGACGTCGCTTTACCGCCGACGAGCGGGGTGTTCGACTACCAGCTCGGCGGGTCGTACGACGAGCTGGATCTCGGGGGAGGTCCCACTGCGATCGACGTCGTCGTGCGCGACGCGACATCCGAGCCGCTCGACGGCGCCTACAGCGTCTGCTACGTCAATGGATTTCAGACGCAGCCCGACGATGCGGAGTTCTGGCTCGAGCGCGAGGACCTGTTGCTGCACGATTCGAACGGTGAGCTCGTCATCGACCCGGAATGGCCGGACGAGTATGTCTTGGATCCCAGCACTTCGGCCCAACGAGACGGCATCCTCGAGATCCTCGGCCCCGTTATCGATGGGTGCGAGGACGACGGGTTCGACGCGGTCGAGATCGACAACCTCGATACCTGGACGCGGTTCGACGAGATCGATGAATCAGGGGCGCACGCACTGGCGGAGGCGTACGTCACGCGCACACACGACGCGGGCATGGCCATTGCGCAGAAGAACTCCGCCGAGATCACGCAGGTCGCACACGACGAGATCGGCTTCGACTTCGCCGTCACGGAGGAGTGCGGTGTGTGGCAGGAATGCGCCGCATACACCGATGTCTACGGCGACCACGTCCTGCAGATCGAGTATCCCGAGGCGCTCGAGAAAGCGGGGATGACGTTCGATGAGGTGTGCGTGCTCGCAGATCGCGCGCCGCTGACGATCCTCCGGGACGTCGAGCTGGTGCCCGCGGGCAGCTCCGGATACGTCTACGACGCGTGCTGAGATGTCCGACAGCATGATCGAACCGTCTGATTCTGCGACGGAATCTGAACTGCTTCTGGCATGCTGGCGGCCGCGCGCGCAGGTGAGCCTGCCGGCGACGCACGTGCATCGTGCGATCGTGCCCGCGATCGACGTACATAATCACCTGGGGCGCTGGCTCACCGATGATTGGTGCGCCCCCGATGTCGCCCGCCTCGTCGATCTCATGGACGAGACCAACCTCGCGGCGATCGTGAACCTCGATGGGCGCTGGGGCGACGAGCTGGAAGCCAACCTCGATCGATACGACCGCGCTCATCCCGGACGTCTCGTCACCTTCTGCCAGCTCGACTGGGATCTGCTGGCCGAGCCCCACGGCGTCGAGGCCATCGAACGTCAGCTTCGAGAATCGGCGGCGCGGGGAGCGCGCGGGGTGAAGGTCTGGAAGAACCTCGGGTTGTCGGTGCGTGGCTCACACGGCGCCCTTGTGCTGCCGGACGCGCCGGAGGTCGTGCACATTCTCAACGTCGCCGGCGAACTCGGCCTGCCCGTGCTGATTCACGTCGCCGACCCGCGTGCGTTCTTCGATCCTCTCGATGAACGCAACGAGCGCATTGACGAGCTCTCCGCGATGCCGCAGTGGTCTTTCGCCGATCGCGCGAGGTTTCCACGATTCGACGATCTCATCGAATCATTCGAGCGGCTGCTGAGCGCGACGCCGGGCACGCAGTACATCGGTGCTCATGTCGGTTGTGTGGCGGAAGACCTTGATCGCGTCGAGCGGCTTCTGAACGGTGCGCCCAATCTGTCGATCGACATTGCGGGCCGCCTCGCCGAGTTGGGGCGTCAGCCGCGCCGATTTCGTCGGCTCGTGGAGAAGTATCCGGATCGCGTGCTGTTCGGCACAGACGCGTTCCCGCTCGACGAACAAGACCTGCACACGCATTTCCGATTCCTCGAGACCGACGACGAGAGCTTCGATTATGCGGCCGGGGAGGACATCCCTCCGCAGGGGCGGTGGGCGATCTCCGGAGCGGACATTCCTCGACGGCTGCTGTCAGGCCTGTATGCCGACAACGCTCGCCGAGTGCTGGGGCTTTGAGGCGGCCTCGTGAGTAGCGAGCACCGGTGATCGTTTCCGGTCGCTCTGTGCGCGTGTGCTCGTTAGGGCTCACGGATCGCGGCCGCGATGTCGACGGGTGAGCCGTGCCACGGCGCGCCGTGACCCGGAAGCACCCACGACGCGGACACCTGGGAGAGCTGGTCGATCGACGCGAGCGCACCAGCGCGGTCATCCGTGAAGGGCGCGAGCTGGGCGCCCGTATGTCCGGTCAGTACGTGCCTGGTCGTAAGCGCATCACCGACGAAGACAGCGTCGACGGCGGGCACGTGCACGGCGATGCTGCCGGGGGAGTGTCCGGGAAGGCCGACGATCCGGGGCGCGCCCGGGAGGTCGAGCGCGTGACCGTCATCGATTTCGACGAGCTCCTCGACATGCCGCGTACGCACTGCGTTCTTGCGCAAACCGTAGGCAAGGAATCCGAGTGTCGGACCGAGTCTCAACGGCCCCATCGCGGTCTTCGGTTTCTCGCTCGTGCGTGCACGGTGCGCGTCCGCAGCATGAATGAAGATCGGAACGCCGGTCTCTCGGCGCAGGCGCTCGGCGAAGCCGATGTGGTCGCTGTCGCCGTGGGTCAGGACGAGTCCGCGAACGTCGGCTAGCGGACGGCCGACCGCGTCAAGTTCCCGCAGAAGGTCGTTCCAGTGTCCCGGGAGGCCGGCGTCGATCAGCGTGATGCCGTCGGGCAGATCGAGCATGTAGCAGGCGACGATGTCGTTGCCGAGGCGGTGCAGGGAGGGGGCGAGCTTCACGGTGATCCCTTCGGTTGACATGCACACGGTATGCACCCATGATGGCTAATGTCAATAGCCAAGGAGAACGGATGCCCGCACCACCGCGCACCACGAATGAACAGGTCATCGCTGCGGCCGGCGCGATCCTCGAGGAGCATGGGATCGAGGGGCTCACGATGCAGGCCGTCGCCGCGCGCGTCGGTGTTCGCGCCCCATCGCTGTACAAGCGCTTCGCCGACAGGGCGGCTCTGGTGGCCGCCGTCGCAGAGGCGTCGGTCGATGCACTCGCGGCGCGATTGGTGGAGGCGGCTCCCGATCCGGTTCTCCTCGCGGAGGCGTATCGCGCATTCGGCCACGCGCATCCCGAGGCCTTCCACCTCATCTTCACTGGTGCGGCTCCCGAAGAAGCGCTGCGACGATCAGCGCAGCCGGTGATCCGCACTCTCGCGGAGATCGTCGGCGACGAACGTGCGCTCGATGCGGCGCGACTGTTCACCGCCTGGGCGACGGGCTTCCTGCAGATGGAGCTGTCGGGAGCGTTTCGACTCGGCGGAGACGTGTCGGGTGCGTTCGACTACGGCGTGCGCACGCTCGTCGCGGGACTCCGCGAATCCGTGTGAGGCATGGCGCCGTCGACCCCACTCCTTACTCGGCGTCCGGCCTCCGACGCGCTTTCTTCGTAAGGGCACGCTGACGTTTTCCCTCCAGGCGACGGCGCTTGGATCCCCGTGTCGGCTTCGTGCTCCGACGCGCGATCGCCGGCATTACGGCCTCCCGCAGCATGTCGGCGAGTCGCTGCCTGGCTGCCTGCCGGTTTCGCCGCTGGGCGCGCTCCTCGGATGCCGTGATCGTGACGATGCCTCCGCTCAGCCGCGGTTCGAGCCGTGCGAGCACGCGTGCGCGCTGTGCGTCGTCGAGAGCCGACGTTGCCGCAACGTCGAAGCTGAGCTGGACGCGCGAGTCCGTCGTGTTGACGCCCTGGCCGCCGGGGCCGGACGAACGGGAGAAATGCTCGACGAGTTCCGCCGCGGGCACACGGATCCCGCGCGGGGCGCCGGGGCCGGGCGGCACTCTCAAGTCATCCATACGTCGATTCTCTCGCGTCTCGCGGGTTCGCGATAATGAGTGGATGCCGCGACACGTGGGACCGATGACGACAATGATCTCCGCGATCCTCGTCGGCGTCGGCGGCGCGCTCGGAACGATTGTCCGCTTTCTGCTGAGCGCCGTGACTCCGAACGTCGCAGGCATCCCGCTCGGAACGCTGCTCATCAATCTCAGCGGCGCCCTCGCGCTCGGTTGGCTGCTGTCCGCGCTCGCCGCGCAGGGCACCGAGTCAGGCCGCCGCGCGCAACTCCGCCTCTTCTTCGGCACCGGCGTGCTCGGGGGGTACACGACGTACAGCGCGCTCGCCGTCGATTCTTTCGAGGCGATTGCCAGCGGATCCGTGGCAGCGGGAATCGTCTACGCGGCCGCATCGGTCGTGCTCGGCGTTGCCTGCGCGGCGTTCGGGATCCTGTTGGGACGACGGTGGCCCGTGATCCGAAGGGCGCGACGATGAGCGTCTTGCTCCTCGCGCTCGCCGTCGGCGCCGCGGGCGGCGTCGGATCTGTGCTGCGGTACCTCGTCGACAACGCGGTGCCGGAGAGGCTGCGTCGCCGGTATCCGTGGGGGATCTTCCTCGTGAACCTCACGGGGTCCTTCGCGCTTGGCGCCATGACGGGCGCCGTCTCGGGCGACTGGTCCACGATCCTCGGAGTCGGTTTGCTTGGCGGGTACACGACGTTCAGCACGGCGAGCGTCGATGCGGCGCGCCTTCTGCTCGAGCGGCGCCTCGCGGCGGGCGCACTCGGATCTGTCGCGACCCTCGCCGCCTGCGTCGCCGTCGCGGGCGGCGGATACGCGCTGTTCGCGTCCTGACCTCGTGGGGTGCGGGACGTTCGTTCCCTGCGTCGGAGCCGCCCGCACAGCACCCCCGAACTGCACGCGGCGCGCGTAGCATCTCTCTATGCAATCGCGCCACGTGAGTATCGTCGTCCCCGCATCCGTCGACGATGTGTACGGGTTCGCATCAGATCCCCGGAACCTGCCACAGTGGGCGGCGGGGCTCGCGCAGAGCGAGGTCGAACTGCGGGGTGAGGACCTCGTGGTGCAGTCGCCGATGGGGGAGGTCTTGGTGCGCTTCGCGCCGCGGAACGCGCTCGGGATCCTCGACCACGACGTGGTGCTCCCATCGGGCACCGTCGTCACGAACCCGCTGCGAGTCTTTTCCCATCCGGACGGCGCCGAGGTCGTGTTCACGGTTCGGCAGATCGAGCTGACCGACGAGGAGTTCGAGCGCGACTGCGGCATGGTCGCGGCCGATCTTGCACGCCTCCGGGAACTCGTGACACGCGGTGCCCCGACGGCGTGAGCGAATATCTGCTCCGTGGGAGTCTCACCATGATGCCCGGAATCGGCCGGGCACTGGTCTGAGATGATAACCGGGTGATGGATGTGGTCCGCGAACCAGGATGGCGACGGCAGGAGATCTCCGCCGGCATCGCCGCATCGCTCTCCGCTGGTCTGGGGCTGTTTCCCCTGGGGATCGCGTTCGGGCTGCTCGTGGCGCAATCCGGGTTACCGCTGTGGGCAGGGCCCGCGCTGTCGATCTTCGGATACGCCGGGTCGCTCGAGCTGCTGCTCGTCGGGCTGATGGCCACAGGAACGCCGCTTGCGACGATCGCACTCACGACGCTGCTCGTGAACTTCCGCCACGTCTTCTATGCGTTCTCGTTCCCGATCGGCGCGGTCCGTCATCCGATCGCGAAGGCATATTCGGTGTACGCGCTGACCGACGAGGCGTACGCGATCACGGCGTCGCACGACGGCCGTTGGACCTCGCCCCGCCTCATCACCCTTCAGCTCGCGCTCCAGGCGTACTGGGTCGGAGGAGGGCTCGCGGGACTGCTCATCGGATCCCTCATGACGACGCCCATCGAAGGGCTCGAGTTCGCGCTGTGTGCACTGTTCATCACCCTGACGCTCGACGCCTGCCGGAAATGGGACCAGGTGCCGTCGCTCCTGCTCGCGGCGTTGAGCTTCGCGGTCGCCGCCGTCGCGGTTCCGGATCAGGCGCTGTTCGCCGCGATGGTGCTCTTCCTTCTGCTTCTCGCGGGTCGTTTCCTGGTCGCGAAGAAGCGAGGAACGATCGCATGATTCCCGGCACCTGGTACATCGTGGCCGTGCTCGCGATCGCGTTCATCATCACCCTCGCGCTGCGCGCGATCCCGTTCGCGATTCTCAAGCCGCTGCGCGAGTCAAAGATCGTGCGGGCGCTCAGTGTCTGGATGCCGGTGGGAATTCTCGCGATCCTCGCGGCGTCGACTTTCCAATCCACGATCATCGACAACGCCCGCTACGTTATGCCAGCGATCGTTGCGGCCGCCGTGACGATCGCCGTGCACCTTGTGTTCGGACGCCGCACGCTGTTGAGCGTCGGTCTCGGCACCCTCACCTTTGTGGTTCTCGTGAACCTGCCGCTGTAGTCTCGGCGCATGAGCCGGATCCATGCGATGACGTTCGCGTCCGTATACCCGATGTACGTGGCGAAGCTCGAGCGCAAGGGCCGCACCGAGACCGAGCTGCGCGAGGTCATCAGATGGCTCACCGGCTTGGACGACGCGGCGATCGACGCCGAGCTCGCGTCCGAGAGCACGTTCCCAGATTTCTTCGGTGCCGCCACGCTGAACGAGAATGCGTCGTTGATCACGGGGTCGATCTGCGGAGTCAAGGTGCAGGAGATCGAGGACCCGCTGGTGCAGCAGGTCCGGTACCTCGACAAGCTCGTCGACGAACTCGCGAAAGGTCGCCCGATGGAGAAGGTGCTGCGGGGCTGATCCCGGATATCCTCTTGCCGTCGACGATCGGCGGCAACGACGAGTTCGACCTGATGGAGTTCCGCGCGGCGAGCGATCTCGCACGTCCCGAGACGCCGTACATGTACCACTGCCACATGTTGCTGCACGAAGACCAAGGAATGATGGGGCAGTTCGTCGTGATCGAGCCGGGTCAGGAGCACCTCGTCGGGGCAGCCCCCGGCCACGACCATCATGTAGACTGAACTGCTCGGGAGAGATCCCGAACACCCGTGCGAGAGCACGATGGTAACTCCACAGCGTGCGTACGCGGTTCCCTTCGAAAGAAGGATCAACGGGGCTGATCGGTTTCGACAGTGGCTGCTGATCTGAGAGAAGCGGGCCGAGGATGCAGGGTTGTCTCGTAAACGCCCCCTGCAAAACTAATAAGTGCCAACTCTAAGCGCACTGACTTCGCCCTCGCTGCTTAAGCGAGCCCGATAGTCCGTCAGGCCGTGGGTGATCCCGACACGGTTCCTGGCGTCATTTAGGGATCTTGCTGTGACGTGGCGTCGTGACGCGTTATGGGACTTTTCCGCGACTGGGCTCGTCGATCTATGTGTCTGTGCTAAAGATCGGAGCCGAGTAGAACGTCTTCACAGACTGCGCCCGGAGAAAACCCAGTGACCCAGTACTGGACGGGGGTTCGATTCCCCCCAGCTCCACCGGTCGCGTACGCACGCTGTGAACCCGCCCCGTGGGCACAGCGATACGGCCCCCGCCGAAGCAGGGGCCGCACATCGATCAGCTGCTCAGTCGAGCGCCTTCTTGATGTTGTCCTTGACGTCTTCGATCTTGCTCTTGATGTCGCCCTTGGTCTGATCTGCCTTGCCCTCGGCGACCTTTTCGTCGTCGTTGGTGGCCTTGCCAACGGCTTCCTTCGCGTTGCCCTTGGCCTTGTCAGCAGCGGCCGAGATCTTGTCATCCAGTCCCACGATTGCCTCCTTCGATCGACGGTCAGTTACCCCTCCGACACTTGCACGCATGCAGCCGCGACGCAAGCCTCTCGGGGTCAACCGCGCCAGGTGACGAGGTCGAGGCCCGACTTGGTGTCGGCCAGCGCGACCCACCCGTCCGCGAACTGGTAGGTGATGCCGTACTCGCCCTCTTCGAGGTACCCGATGAGGTTCGGATCCTCCGTGAGGTACACGTAGTGCTCGCCGTCTTCGCGCACCCAGCCGTTGTCCTCGAGGTAGTTCTGCAGCTCGGCGGCCTGGTCGGCATCGATCGGCGCCCACCCGTACATCTGGGCGAGGTCGGTGCCGCTCGAGAGGTCGCCCCAGACGCACTGCACGCCGCCCGCGACCTCGTGCTCGCCGATCTGGAACGGGCGCTCCTGGGCCGACCAGCCGAGCTCCGACAGCTCATCGACGAACGACGGGCGAAGGATCGACTCGCACGTCGGGGTGCTCGGCTCTTCCGACGCGGTCGGCTGCTGCGCATCCGCATCGGGGGATCCGCTGCACGCGACGAGCAGGGCGCCCGCGGCGAACAGCACGCTCGCCGTCGTCGTCGCTCGCCGCGTCAGTCTCACTCGGCGGCCTCGGCAAGTGCCTCGAGAACCGCGGTGTGCAGGTGGCCGTTCGTCGCGATCGCGGAGAGCGTGTCGAGCTGATCGGATCCCTCGAGGGAGGTGAAGCGACCCCCGGCCTCTCTCACGATCGCGGCCGCCGCGGCGATGTCGTACTCCTTGACGTCGAACTCGCCGACGATGTCGAGGCGGCCCTCGGCCAACAGCATGTAGGCCCAGACGTCGCCGTACGCGCGGTCGCGCCACACGCGGTCCTGCAGGCGCAGAAGTTCGTCGAGGTGCCCGGCGTCGCGCCACTGACCGATCGACTGGAAGCTGAGCGAGGCTTCGCCGAGCGTCTCAACGCCGGACACAGCGATCCGTCGCGGTTCGCTGCCGCCGCCGGTCCATGCGCCGAGTCCATCGGCCGCCCACCACCGGCGGCCGAGCGCCGGCATGCTCACGACGCCCAGCACGATGGATCCGTCGATCTCGAGCGCGATCATCGTGCCCCACGCCGGCACACCGCGCAGGAAGTTCGCGGTGCCGTCGATCGGGTCGAGGATCCAGCGGCGCGCCGCCTGCGCGGTCTGTCCGTACTCCTCGCCGAAGATCGCGTCGGATGGGCGCTCCTGCTCGAGGAGCGCCCGGATCGCGCGCTCGGACGCGAGGTCGGCCTCGGTGACGTGCGAGCGGTCGGCCTTCAGTCTGACCGCGAGATCGGCGCGATCGAAGCGGGCCATCGTCTCGGCATCGGCGGCGTCGGCGAGACGCAGAGCGAGCGAGAGATCGTGGGCGAGCGACGCGGCAACCGTGGGCATACGACCAGGCTACCCGCGGGACGGCCGGGCCACGGGTGAGCGCGCGGGCGGCGCCCCGATGGCGACAACGAAAGAAGGCCCGCCGTCCGCATTGCGCGGAGCGACGGGCCTTCTTCCGTGTGGTGCGCCCCCCGGGACTTGAACCCGGAACCCATTGATTAAGAGTCAATTGCTCTGCCTATTGAGCTAGAGGCGCATGATCGCGGAGAGAAAATAACTCGCCGGGAACGAGAATTTACATTACCCATTTTCGGCGCGCTGCGCCAATCCCTCGCACGTTCTGGCGTGTCTGAGCGCATGCTGGAAGCCGCGTTAGGGTGAGAATCATGTCGATCACGAGACCCCCGTCGATGGCCGACGTCGCCGCGGCGGCGGGCGTCTCGCACCAGACGGTGTCTCGCGTGCTCAACGGGCACGCCTACGTCAAGGACGATACGCGCGAGCGCGTGCAGGCCGCGATCCGTTCGCTCGGCTATCGGCGGAACCAGGCCGCGCGCACCCTCGTCACGACCCGCAGCGCCACGATCGGCGTCGTCGCGACGGGCATGGCGCACCACGGTCCCGCGAGCACCGTGCTCGCGATCGAACAGGCGGCGCGCCGTGCCGACCACTTCGTCTCGCTGGCCGCGATGACCTCCCGCGACGCGGACGCCGCGGCGCACGTGCTCGACCGCCTCATCGACCAGGGGGTCGATGGGATCGTCGTCGTCGCGCCGACCGCAGACGTCGCGCGCCGCGTGGATGAGGTGGCGCCGCAGATCCCGGTGGTCGTCGTCGCGGCACGACGCGATGCCCCGAGTCAGTCCGCGGCCGTGTACGTCGCGGTCGACCAGTACGCGGGATCGGCGCGAGTCGCCGAGCACCTCGCGGATCTCGGCCACGAGCGCGTCGTGCACATCGAGGGGCCGGCCGGCTGGTTCGACGCCATCGAGCGCTCGCGCGGGTTCGCCGATGCGGCCGAGTGCCGCGGGGTCGCCGCGCGCGTCGTGCACGCCGACGACTGGGGTGCGGAGCACGGGTACGCGGCCGGAACATCCCTCGTGCAGGGTGTGGAATCGGGACAGGTCACCGCGGTCTTCGCGGCGAGCGACCACCTCGCGCTGGGCGCGATCCGCGCGTTCTGGGAGGCAGGGATCCGGGTGCCCGACGACGTGTCGGTCGTCGGGTTCGACGACGTGGACGGCAGCGGTTTCTTCGTGCCGTCGCTGACGACGGTGCACCAGCCATTCGACAAGCTCGGCGACGCGGCCGTGCGTCGACTGCTCGCCCAGCGCGACGCGAGCGCGACGACGGGAGAGCCGATGATCGATCCCGAGGTCATCGTGCGGGGGAGCACGGCGCCCCCGCGCCGATGAAGGTTTCGCACACGACCTGTGAGCGCTAACATATGGTGAGTGCCCGCACCGCGGGACGCACACGACGAACGGAGACCGCGATGGGGCAGTTGCATACGGACGAGGTGCGGCGCGCGATCGCCGACGGGCGCACGGCCCTCGGCATCGAACTGGGATCGACACGCATCAAGGCGTGCCTCACGACGCTCGACGGCGACACGCTGGCCTCCGGCGGTCACGACTGGGAGAACTCGCTCGTCGACGGGCTCTGGAGCTACTCGCTCGATGACGTGCACGCGGGGCTGCGTGCGGCCTTCGCCGCGCTTGCGTCCGATGTGAGCGACAGGCACGGCGTCGCGCTCGACCACACGGGCGCCATCGGCGTATCAGCGATGATGCACGGCTATCTCGCCTTCGATGGTGCGGGCGAGCTGCTCGTCCCGTTCCGCACCTGGCGCAACGTCAACACGACCCGCGCCGCTGAGGCGCTCTCGGAAGCGCTCGACGTCAACATCCCGCTGCGCTGGTCGACCGCGCACCTCTATCAGGCCGTCCTCGACGGCGAGCAGCACGTCGCCGACATCGCGCGCATCACGACGCTCTCGGGCTACGTGCACGAGCTGCTCACAGGCGAGCGGGTGCTCGGCGTCGGTGATGCGTCCGGCATGTTCCCGATCGATCCCGCGACCGGCGACTACGACGCGGCGCGCCTCGAGACCGCTGACGCGATGTTGAGCGAAGCGGGGGCCGCCCACCTGCGCCTCACCGATGTGCTGCCGCGCGTGCTGACAGCGGGCGAATCAGCGGGCCGCCTCACCACGGACGGCGCGCGGGTGCTCGACGAGTCCGGCGCGCTCCAGCCCGGCGCCGTCGCCGCGCCGCCCGAGGGCGACGCCGGAACCGGCATGGTCGCGACCAACTCGATCACGCCGCGCACCGGCAATGTCAGCGCCGGCACGAGCTTCTTCAGCATGATCGTGCTCGAGCGCCCGCTCCGCGCGCGCCACGAGGAGATCGACGTCGTGACCACGCCGTCGGGCGATGCGGTCGCGATGGTGCACTGCAACAACGGCGCCAGCGAGATCGGCGAGTGGGCCGGCGTGTTCCGCGAGTTCGCGGACGCGATCGGCGCCGATGCGTCGGCGGACGACGTGTTCGCCGCGCTGCTGTCGGGCGCGCTCGAGCGCGGATCCGACGACGGGCTGCTCGCCTATAATCACCTGTCCGGCGAGCCGATCGCCGGCCTCGACGAGGGCCGCCCGATCATCGCGCGCACGCCGTCGTCGAAGCTCAGCCTCAACGGCCTCATGCGCGCGCAGGTGCGCGGATCCTTCGCGACGCTGAGCCTCGGCATGCGCACCCTCGCCGAGGAGAACGTGGAGATCGACGGGATCCGCGCACACGGCGGCATCTTCCGCACGGCCGGTGTGGCGCAGCGGCTCCTCGCCGACGCGCTCGCGGCACCGATCACGGTCGGGGCGACGGCCGGCGAGGGCGGCGCCTGGGGAATGGCGATCCTCGCCGCCTACGCGCACGCCGCGTCCGAATCGGCCCAGCCCGCGCTGACCGATTGGCTCGACCAGCACGTGTTCGCCGAGGAGCAGGCGACGACGATCGTCCCCGAACCTGCAGACGTCGCCGAGTACGCACAATTCCTTGACCGGTGGGAGGCAGGCCTCGACATCGAGCGCACCGCCGTCCACGCCATGAAGTGACTGAAGGAGCACGAATGACCTCCGCCGCACAGGTGCCCCCGGCGATGCGCGAGGCGGTCGACGCCGCCCGAGAGCGCGTCGCCGACCTGCACGCCGAACTGCCCCGATGGGATCTCGTGGCCTGGACCGCCGGCAACGTCTCCGAGCGGGTGCCGGGCGTCGACGGGCATCCCGACCTGCTCGTGATCAAGCCGTCCGGCGTGAGCTACGACGAGCTCGACGCCGCCTCGATCGTCGTCTGCGACCTCGACGGCGCGCTGGTCGAAGGGGAGCGCAAGCCGTCGTCCGACACGGCGGCGCACGCGTACGTCTACCGCCACATGCCGGACGTCAACGGCGTCGTGCACACGCACTCCACCTACGCGACGGCCTGGGCCGCGCGCGGCGAGGAGATCCCGTGCGTGCTCACGATGATGGGCGACGAGTTCGGCGGCCCCATCCCCGTCGGCCCGTTCGCGATCATCGGCGACGATTCGATCGGTCGCGGCATCGTCGAGACGCTGAAGGACCACCGCTCGACCGCCGTGCTCATGCAGAATCACGGGCCGTTCACGATCGGCGGCACGGCGAAGTCGGCCGTCAAGACGGCCGTGCTGCTCGAGGAGGTCGCCCGCACGGTGCACATCTCGCGCCAGCTCGGCGCGCCCCTGATGATTCCGCAGGACAAGATCGATTCGCTGTACGACCGCTACCAGAACGTTTACGGCCAGTAAGGCCCGAGGAGTGCCCACCATGACGAAGCCATACGCAGACAAGCAGATCTGGTTCCTCACCGGCAGCCAGGGGCTGTACGGCGAAGAGACGCTGCGCGAGGTCGCCGAGCAGTCGCAGGGCGTCGCCCAGCTGCTCGACGAGAACGAGCAGACCCCTGCCCCGATCGTCTGGCGCCCGGTTCTCACCGACGCCGACGCCATCCGCCGCGCCATGCTCGACGCGAACGCCGATGACAGCGTGCTGGGCGTCATCGTGTGGATGCACACGTTCAGCCCCGCGAAGATGTGGATCAAGGGCCTCGAAGAGCTGCGCAAGCCGATGCTGCACCTGCACACGCAGGCCAACGTCGAGCTGCCGTGGGGCGACATCGACTTCGACTTCATGAACCTGAACCAGGCCGCGCACGGCGACCGCGAGTTCGGCTACATCGCCACGCGGCTCGGCACCTCGCGCAAGACCGTCGTCGGCCACGCGAGCGACCCGCGCGTCGTCTCCGAAACCGAATCGTGGATCCGCGCCGCGGCCGGCATCGCCGAGGCGAAGAGTCTCAAGGTCGCGCGCTTCGGCGACAACATGCGCTTCGTCGCGGTCACCGAGGGCGACAAGACCGAGGTCGAGCAGCGTCTCGGCACCGAGGTCAACACCTGGGGCGTCAACGAGCTCGTCGAGAAGGTCGAGGCCGCCACTGCGGCACAGGTCGACGCCCTCGTCACCGAATACCTCGAGCAGTACGACGTCGCCGAGGAGCTTCTTCCGGGCGCTGACCGCCACGAGTCGCTGCGGGATGCCGCGGCGATCGAGGTCGGCCTGCGCGCCTTCCTCGATGAGGGCGGCTTCAAGGCGTTCACCGATAACTTCGAAGACCTCGGCGCGCTCAAACAGCTGCCGGGCATCGCCGTGCAGCGCCTCATGGCCGAGGGATACGGGTTCGGCGGCGAGGGCGACTGGAAGACCGCCATCCTCGTGCGCCTGTCGGCCGTCATGGGCGCGGGCCGCGCGGGAGGCGCGAGCCTGATGGAGGACTACACGTACGACCTCACGCCGGGCGATGGCAAGATCCTCGGCGCCCACATGCTCGAGGTGTCGCCGTCGCTGTCGAGCGCGAAGGCCCGTGTCGAGATCCACCCGCTGGGCATCGGCGGCAAGGCGGATCCCGTGCGCCTGGTCTTCACCGCGGACGCCGGCCCGGCCGTCGTCGTCGCGCTGAGCGACATCCGCACGCGCCTGCGCCTGACCGCGAACGTCGTCGAGAACATCACCCCGCCCGACCTGCCGAACCTGCCGGTCGGCCGCGCCGTGTGGCAGCCGAAGCCCGACCTGCCGACGTCGGCGGCCTGCTGGATGGCTGCGGGAGCCGCGCACCACACCGTCATGTCGACGGCCGTCGGTGTGGAGACCTACCGCGACTTCGCCGAGATGGCGGGCATCGAACTGCTCGCGATCGACGAAGACACGACGCTTCGCGGCTTCCGCAACGAGCTGAAGTGGAACCAGGTCTACTTCCACATCGCCGAGGGTCTCTGACCCGCGCGCCGGGATCGCCGCACCATGACGGACGAACGCAACTGGGCCGAGAACCTCACGTACTCGGCGCGCCGTCTGGTGCGCCCGCGCACACCGGATGAGCTCCGCGACGCGGTGAGCGGCTCGGAGCAGATCCGGGTGCTCGGGTCGCGGCACTGCTTCAACGACATCGCGGACACGACCGGCACCCTCATCTCGCTCGCGGACATGCCGCGCGAGATCGAGGTCGCCGGCGACACGGTGCGGATCTCCGGCGGCGTTCGCTACGGCGACGTCGCGCCCGAACTGGAGAAGAGTGGGAGGGCGCTGTCGAACCTGGCATCCCTCCCGCACATCTCGGTCGCCGGCGCGATCGCGACCGGAACCCACGGATCCGGCGACCGCCTCGGTTCGCTCGCCACGGCCGTGCGGTCGGTGACGCTGCTCACGACGTCGGGCGAGGAGAAGACGATCTCGCGCGGCGACGACGAGTTCGGCGGCGTGCCCGTGCACCTCGGCGCGCTCGGTGTGGTCACCTCCCTGGTGCTCGACACCGAGCCGACGTATCGCGTCGCCCAATACGCGTACGACGGTCCGCGCTGGGAAGCGATCCTTGCCGATTACGACGCGGTGACCTCCCTCGGCGACAGCGTGAGCATCTTCACGACCTGGGACGACGCGGAGCGTGCCGACCAGCTCTGGGTGAAAACGCGCGCGGAGGACGTGGACGAGAGGATCGTCGCCGGACTCGGGGCGCGACCCGCGGACGGCCCGCGCCACCCGATCCGCGGTGTCGACGCCGCGGCGTGCAACCCTCAGCAGGGCCTCGTCGGGCCCTGGTTCGAGCGGCTTCCGCACTTCCGCATGGACTTCACACCGAGCGTCGGTGCGGAGCTGCAGAGCGAGTTCCTGGTCGATCGCGCGCATGCTCCGGCCGCGATCGACGCGGTGCGGCAGCATGCGGGCCGGATCGCGCCGCTGCTGCACGTGTGCGAGATCCGGTCGGTGGCGGCCGATGACCTCTGGCTGAGCCCGTCGAACGGCCGCGACTCGGTCGCCCTGCACTTCACCTGGCATCGCGACGAGGCGCGGGTCCGCGAGGTGCTCGCCGTGCTCGAGGGCGCGCTTGAGCAGTTCGACGCCCGCCCGCACTGGGGCAAGGTCTTCACGCGCTCTGGGGGGGAGGTCGCCTCGCAGTACCCTCGCTTCGACGAGTTCCGCGAGCTGCGCGCGAGAATGGATCCGTCCGGGCGACTCGCGAACGCGTACACGGGCCGCCTCGGGGTCTGACGCGCTACTTCTTCTTGTTCTTCTTCTTGTCGTTCTTGCGCTTCTTCTTCAGTTCTTCGGCGTCGGCGCCCTTGGCGTACTTGTACTCGCTGCCCGCGATGGGGGAGTCGTCCGGCACCGCGCGACCGTGCGAAGCCTTGCGCACGTCGAGGATCATGCCGATCGAGAGCGAGAAGGTGATCGCCCAGCTGAGCCACGCGAGCGCGACGCGCCACGTGAATGCCTGCGATTCGGATCCGCGCAGCAGCGACCAGCCGCTCGTGATCGCGCCGATGATGCCGGTTCCCAACAGGTATTTCCGCATGGATACACCGTAACGCGAACGTGACCGCCGCGCCCGCCCGTGCCATAGGGTGGCATCAAAGAAGGAGTGCGAATATGACTCGAGCAGACCTCGTCATCGTCGCCAACCGCCTGCCCGTCGATCGGATCGAGGGACCCGACGGCGAACCGGCTTGGCGCAGATCCCCCGGAGGGCTCGTCACCGCTGTCGAGCAGGTGATGCAGGGCATGGACGGCGCTTGGGTCGGATGGGGCGGCCAGCCCGACCTCGACCTCGAGCCGTTCGTCTTCGACGACACGCTCCTCGTTCCGGTCTCGCTCAGCCGTGAGGACCTTCGCGACTACTACGAGGGGTTCTCGAACGGCACGATCTGGCCGCTCTATCACGACGTGATCGCGACGCCGGAGTTCAAGCGATCGTGGTGGGACGCGTACGTGCGGGTGAATCGGCGCTTCGCCGAGGCCGCCGCGGAACACGCCGCGGACGGCGGGTTCGTCTGGGTGCACGACTATCAGCTGCAGCTGGTGCCGCAGATGCTCCGCGAGCTGCGGCCCGACGTGACGATCGGCTACTTCCACCACATTCCCTTTCCGGCATACGCGCTGTTCGCCCAGCTGCCGTGGCGGCGCCAGGTGCTCGACGGCCTGCTCGGCGCCGACGTCATCGGCTTCCAGCGCGTCGCGGACGCGGGCAACTTCCAGCGCTCGATCCGCCGCCTGCTGCGGTACCCGACGAAGGGCGACACCGTCACGGTGCCGACGATCGATACGACGCCGCGCACGGTGATCTCGAAGGCCTATCCGATCTCGATCGACGCCGATCAGTTCCTCGAGCTCGCACGCCGCCCCGATGTCATCGCGCGCGCCGCGCGCCTGCGTGAACAGATCGGATCCGAGAAGATCATGCTCGGCGTCGACCGCCTCGACTATACGAAGGGCATCCGCCACCGGTTGAAGGCGTACGGCGAGCTGCTCGCCGACGGCCTGATCACGGGCGAGCACGTCACGCTGATCCAGGTCGCGAGCCCCTCGCGGCCCGGCGTCGAGGCGTACCAGGATCTGCGCGACGAGATCGAGATCACCGTCGGGCGCATCAACGGCGACTATTCGACCGTCGAGACGACCGCGATCCGGTACCTGCACCAAGGGTTTCCGCGCGAGGAGATGGTGGCGCTGTATCTCGCCGCCGACGTGATGCTCGTCACGGCGCTGCGCGACGGCATGAACCTCGTCGCGAAGGAGTACGTCGCCGTCCGCCAGGACAATACCGGCGTGCTGCTGCTGAGCGAGTTCGCGGGCGCCGCGGATGAGCTGGGAAGCGCCCTCCTCGTGAACCCGCACGACATCGAGGGCATGAAGGACACGATGATGCGCGCCGTGAGCATGCCCGTGGCCGAACAGACGCGGCGCATGAAGACCATGCGCCGCAAGGTGATCGAGAACGACGTCGCGAAGTGGGGCAAGAAATTCCTCGCCGACGTGAACGCGCTGCGACCGCGCGAGGTGGGGGAGTGACCCCGACGATCGACGAGCGGATCCGCGAGGTCGCGGCCGCCGAGAATCTGCTCGTCGCGCTCGATTTCGACGGCACGCTCTCGCCGCTCGTGGCGGATCCCATGGCGGCGCGCGCGACGCCCGACGCCAAGCGCGCGCTCGAGCGCCTCGCCTCGTGCCGCGGCGTGACGGTCGCGCTCGTCTCCGGGCGCAGCCTCGTCGACCTGCGCATCATCGCGGAGCACGATGACGACTCACCGTTCTGGCTCGCGGGATCGCACGGCGCCGAGCGGTGGCGACCGGCGGGCGCGCCGCCCGTCGATGAGGTAGTCGGCGACGCGGGGGACACCGGTGTCGCCGTCGCCGCCCGCGCGGCTGCCGACGGGTTCGAGGGGGCATGGATCGAAGACAAGCAGTTCGGTTTCGCGCTGCACACCCGCACGTCGCCCGACGGGGTCGAGCCGAGGGCCCAGCGCGCGGTCGATGAGGTCGTCGAGCGACTGGCGCCCGACTGGCGTCGCCGCGGGGGAAAGCACGTTCTGGAGTTCTCGTGGCGGCACGAGGGCAAGGACGGAGCCGTCGCGGAGCTGCGCGCCCAGACCGGCGCCGACGCCGTGATCTTCGCCGGCGACGACGTGACCGACGAGGACGCGCTCCGGTCACTCGAGCCGGGCGATCTCGGGATCCGCGTGGGCCCCGGCGACACCGCCGCGGCGCTCACGGTGGCCGACACGCCCGAGCTTGCCGCAGTGCTTACTCGCGTTGCGGAACTGCGCGCATCCTGACAGGTGGATTTCGGCTCGGTCAGCATAATGACGGCGAGTTCGGGGCGATCGCGCGCGGGGAATAGACTGCGATGGTGACTGATAATGCAGCGCCCGGAATCGACATCAAACCCCGCAGCCGTGTCGTTACGGACGGGATCGAGGCCACGACGTCGCGCGGAATGCTCCGCGCGGTCGGCATGGGCGATGACGACTGGGTGAAACCCCAGATCGGCATCGCATCGAGCTGGAACGAGATCACGCCGTGCAACCTCTCGCTCGACCGCCTCGCGCAGGGGTCGAAGGAGGGCGTGCACGCCGGCGGCGGGTACCCGCTGCAGTTCGGCACGGTCAGCGTCTCCGACGGCATCTCCATGGGCCACGAGGGCATGCACTTCTCGCTCGTGAGCCGCGAGGTCATCGCCGACAGCGTGGAGACCGTCGTGATGGGCGAACGGCTCGACGGCACGGTGCTCCTCGCCGGCTGCGACAAGTCGCTCCCCGGCATGCTGATGGCGGCCGCGCGTCTCGAGCTCGCGAGCGTCTTCCTGTACGCCGGATCGATCGCGCCCGGCTGGGTCAAGTTCGACGACGGCACCGAGAAGACGATCACGATCATCGACTCGTTCGAGGCCGTCGGCGCCTGCAAGGCCGGTCAGATGAGCGAGTCCGACCTCAAGAAGGTCGAGTGCGGGTTCGCGCCCGGCGAGGGCGCCTGCGGCGGCATGTACACGGCGAACACGATGGCCTGCGTCGCCGAAGCGCTCGGCATGAGCCTGCCCGGATCGTCGACGCCCCTCAGCTCGGACCGTCGCCGCGACATGTACGCGCACCGCTCGGGCGAGGCCGTCGTCGAGCTGCTGCGCAAGGGCATCACGACGAAAGACATCCTCACCAAGAAGGCGTTCGAGAACGCCGTGACCGTCGCGATGGTCCTCGGCGGTTCGACGAACGCCGTGCTGCACCTGCTCGCGATCGCGCACGAGGCGGGCGTCGAGCTCAGCCTCGATGACTTCACCCGCATCGGCCAGCGTTCGCCGCACCTCGCCGACGTCAAGCCGTTCGGCCAGTTCGTCGCGCAGGACTTCGACCGCGTCGGCGGAATGCCCGTCGTGATGAAGGCGCTTCTCGATGCCGGTCTGCTGCACGGCGACGCGATGACGGTGACCGGCAAGACTCTTGCCGAGAACCTCGCGGACATCGACCCGGCGCCGCTCGACGGCACCGTCGTGCGAGACCTCGACAACCCGATCCACGCGACCGGCGGCCTGACGATCCTCAGCGGATCCTTCGCGCCCGAGGGCGCCGTGGTCAAGACCGCGGGCTTCGACGCCGAGGTCTTCGAGGGCCCCGCTCGAGTCTTCGAGCGCGAGCGCGCCGCGATGGACGCGCTCACGAACGGCGAGATCCAGCCGGGCGATGTCGTCGTCATCCGGTACGAGGGCCCGAAGGGCGGCCCGGGCATGCGCGAGATGCTCGCCATCACGGCAGCCATCAAGGGCGCTGGGCTCGGCAAGGATGTACTACTCTTGACTGACGGTCGATTCTCCGGCGGCACAACTGGCCTGTGCATCGGCCACATCGCTCCCGAAGCTGTGGACGCAGGTCCGATTGCCTTCGTGCGCGATGGAGACCCGATCCGGGTCAACGTCTCCGCTCGCACTCTCGACCTACTCGTCGACGAAGCGGAGCTCACCTCCCGCCGTGAAGGCTGGGAGCCTCTGCCTCCGCGATACACCCGCGGCGTTCTCGCCAAGTACGCGAAGCTCGTGCGTTCCGCCGCACTGGGCGCCGTCACCGGCTGACCCAGTCCGTTGCTGAATAACGTTCGACCGAATCAGGGAAGCACTATGCCTGCAGAACCCACCGCCGTTCCCCGGCCGCCAGCCGCCTCCGCCTCCAGCACCCCGGTGCTGACCGGTGCCGAAGCCGTCGTCCGCTCACTCGAACTCCTCGGCGTCGAAGACGTCTTCGGACTGCCCGGAGGAGCCATCCTCCCGGCGTACGACGCGCTCATGGGCGCGAACTCTCTCAACCACATCCTCGTGCGCCACGAGCAGGGCGCCGGCCACGCGGCCGAGGGCTACGCCTCGGCCAGCGGCAAAGTCGGCGTCGCGATCGCGACGTCCGGACCCGGCGCCACCAACCTCGTGACGGCGATCGCCGACGCCCACATGGACTCGGTCCCGATCGTCGCGATCACGGGACAGGTCTTCTCCACCCTCATGGGCACGGACGCGTTCCAGGAGGCCGACATCGTCGGCATCACGATGCCCATCACGAAGCACTCCATCCTCGTCAAGCGCGCCGAGGACGTGCCGGGCGCGCTCGCGCAGGCGTTCGAGATCGCGTCCACCGGTCGCCCGGGCCCCGTGCTCGTCGACATCACGAAGGACGCCCAGCAGGCCGAGGCGCCGTTCGTCTGGCCGCCCAAGTACGACCTTCCCGGCTACCGGCCGGTCACGAAGGCGCACGGCAAGCAGATCCAGGCCGCCGCGACGCTCATCGCGGAGGCGGAGAAGCCGGTGCTCTACGTCGGCGGCGGCGTGATCCGCGGTCGCGCTTCGGCCCAGCTGAAGACGTTCGCCGAGACGACCGGAGCGCCCGTGGTGACGACGCTCATGGCGCGCGGGGCGTTCCCCGACTCGCACGAGCAGCACCTCGGCATGCCCGGCATGCACGGTGCCGTTCCGGCCGTGCTGGCGCTGCAGGAGAGCGACCTCATCGTTGCGCTCGGCGCCCGCTTCGACGACCGCGTGACGGGCAACACGTCGCTCTTCGCGCCGAACGCGAAGGTCGTGCACGTCGATATCGATCCGGCCGAGATCGGCAAGATCCGCGCCGCCGAGGTGCCGATCGTCGGCGACGTGGCAGAAGTGCTCGTCGACCTCGACACGGCGTTCCGCTCGACCGTCGGCGCCGAGGTTCCCGAGTACGCGGAGTGGTGGCAGTACCTCAATGGGCTGCGCGACCAGTTCCCGCTCGGCTACACGGCACCGACCGACGGCCTGCTCGCACCGCAGCAGATCATCTCGCGCATCGGCGAGCTGACCGGACCCGAGGGCGTCTACGTCGCCGGCGTCGGCCAGCACCAGATGTGGACGGCTCAGTTCATCAAGTATGAGCGCCCGAACTCATGGCTCAACTCCGGCGGCGCCGGAACGATGGGGTACTCGGTTCCCGCCGCGATGGGCGCGAAGGTCTCGCAGCCCGACCGCGTGGTGTGGGCGATCGACGGCGACGGCTGCTTCCAGATGACGAACCAGGAGCTCGCGACGTGCGTGCTCAACAACATCCCGATCAAGGTCGCGATCATCAACAACTCGTCGCTCGGCATGGTGCGCCAGTGGCAGACGCTGTTCTACGACGGTCGCTACTCGCACACCGACCTCAACACGGGTCACGACTCGAAGCGCATTCCCGACTTCGTGAAGCTCGCGGACGCCTATGGCGCCCTCGCGATCCGCGTCGAGAAAGAAGACGAGATCGACGACGCGATCAAGCTCGCGCTGGAGACGAACGATCGCCCCGTCGTGATCGATTTCGTGGTCTCGAGCGACGCGATGGTCTGGCCCATGGTTCCGCAGGGCGTCAGCAACAGCTACATCCAGTACGCCCGCGACAACTCGCCGGCATTCGATGAGGAGGCATAACATGTCGACGCACGTTCTGAGCCTTCTCGTCGAGGACACCCCCGGCCTGCTCACCCGCGTCTCGGGCCTGTTCGCTCGTCGCGGCTTCAACATCCACTCGCTCGCGGTGGGCGTGACCGAGGTCCCCGGCCTGTCGCGGATCACCGTCGTCGTGGACGTCGAGGCGCAGCCTCTCGAGCAGGTGACCAAGCAGCTGAACAAGCTGATCAACGTCGTCAAGATCGTCGAGCTCGACCCGTCGGCCTCGGTGCAGCGGCATCACATGCTCGTCAAGGTGCGCGCCGACAACTCGACCCGCACCAACGTGATCGAGGTCGTGAACCTGTTCCGCGCGAGCATCGTCGACTACGCACCCGACTCCGTCGTGATCGAGATCACGGGAGACCGAGGCAAGGTCGAGGCCTTTCAGCGCGCGGTCACGCCGTTCGGCATCAAGGAGATCTCGCAGTCGGGCCTGGTCGCACTCGGCCGCGGTGCGAAGTCGATCTCCGAGCGCGCGCTGCGCTGATCCGTCATATTTTTTGCAAACCCCGCCAATCTAAGGAGTAACCCCGTGGCAGAGATCCTCTACGACCAGGACGCAGACCTCTCGATCATCCAGTCGAAGAAGGTGGCCATCGTCGGCTATGGCTCGCAGGGCCACGCCCACGCGCAGAACCTTCGCGACTCGGGCGTCGAGGTCACCGTCGCACTGCGCGACGGTTCGAAGTCGGCGCAGAAGGCGACCGACGACGGCTTCGCCGTGAAGAACGTCGCCGACGCGACCGCGTGGGCCGACGTCATCATGATCCTCGCGCCGGACCAGAACCAGCGCTCGATCTACGCGGACAGCATCAAGCCGAACCTCACCGATGGCAAAGCCCTCGCGTTCGCGCACGGCTTCAACATCCGCTTCGGCCTGATCGAGGCGCCCGAGGGCGTCGACGTGATCCTCATCGCCCCGAAGGCTCCCGGCCACACGGTGCGCCGCGAGTTCGCCGCGGGCCGCGGCATCCCGGACATCATCGGTGTCGAGAAGGATGCCTCGGGCTCGGCCTGGGCTCTCGCGCTCAGCTACGCGGCCGGCATCGGCGGCACCCGTGCGGGCGTCATCAAGACGACCTTCACGGAGGAGACCGAGACCGACCTGTTCGGCGAGCAGGCCGTGCTCTGCGGTGGCATGAGCCACCTCGTGCAGGCCGGCTTCGAGACGCTGACCGAGGCGGGCTACCAGCCGCAGATCGCCTACTTCGAGGTGCTGCACGAGCTCAAGCTCATCGTCGACCTCATGTGGGAGGGCGGTATCGCCAAGCAGCGCTGGTCGATCTCGGACACGGCCGAGTACGGCGACTACGTCTCGGGCCCGCGCGTCGTCGACCAGCACGTCAAGGACAACATGAAGGCGATCCTCGCCGACATCCAGTCCGGTGCGTTCGCGAAGCGCTTCATCGAGGACCAGGACGCGGGCGCGCCCGAGTTCAAGAAGCTCCGCGCCGAGGAGGAGCAGCACCCGATCGAGACGACGGGCCGCGAGCTGCGCTCGCTCTTCTCCTGGCAGAACACGGATGACGATTACACGGAAGGCAGCGCCGCGCGCTGACCTCTCGCGAACGAAGAACCGCCCCCGCCATTCTGCGGGGGCGGTTCTTCGCGTCTAGGGTGTCGGCATGGACGATAAACGCAGTGCCGAGTTCCGGGATCTCCTGGAGGAGCATCGCGAGCGCGTGCTGCACGCGAAACGGCGCGGCGACGCAGACCTGAGCGACCTCGCGTCGGCACGGTCCGCGGCGACCGCGGACGACGAGCACGATCCCGAGGGCGCGACGCTCTCGGAGGAGTGGGCGCGGCTCGCCGGCCTCGACGCGGAGGCGGAGGCGGAACTGCTCGCCATCGACCGCTCGCTCGGGCGCATCGACGACGGAACGTACGGCGTGTGCGCCGACTGCGGCAAACGGATCCCCGTGGCGCGCCTGCGCGTGCGCCCGACGGCGACCAAGTGCGTCGACTGCGCGTCGAAGTCGTAGGCGGTTATCCACAGATCGCGCCGCGTCGCGATTTCTCTTCACAATCGGGGCCTTCCGCATCACGCGCGTCCGCCGTCTCGATCAGGCTTGCGGCATGACTGATGACGACACGATCTACGCCCTCGCCCACCGCCCGCTGACGAACGACCACGACCTCACACGCCTCGTGACCGCGCTGCTCGAGAAGGCGCGCGCTCGGCGGGTATGGCTCATGCTTCTCGACGACGAACTGCGTTCGACGGACGTGATCATCCCGATCGACGATCTGCCGCCCGACCCGTCAGAGCCCGTCGCGATGCCCATCGACGGCGCGGTGACCGCCTCGACCGGCTTCGGCGCGCGGGTCGCCCAGATCGTCGACCAGACGCCCGCCGAGGCGGTCGTGGTCGTGTGGGAGAGGCCAGGCGCGGCGGGAGCCGACCCGGACACCCTCGCATGGATCGACGGCATGCGCCGGGCGTTCACGGCCCATCCCGACGCGCTGCGCGCCCAGCTCATCCTCTCCGAGGACGGCGCCCACCTGATCGGCGAGCCGGCGCAACGGCGCGCGGCGTGAGGCCGATCAGATCCACCCGCGCTCTTCCGCGATGATCACTGCCTGCTGGCGGGTCTCGACGTGCAGCTTGCCGAGCGCCGACGACACGTGATTCCGCACGGTGCCGGGGGCGAGATGCAGGGCGCGCGCGATCTGAGTGTTGGTCTCGCCTCGGCGGCCGGCGTGCAGCACATCCCGCTCGCGCTGGGTGAGCGGGCAGCGTGCATCGGTGAGCGCATCGGCAGCGATCTCCGGGTCGACGTACCGTTCCCCAGCCGCGACTCGCCGGATCACCATCGCCACCTCGTCGGCACCGCGCGATTTCGGCAGAAACCCGGCGACGCCCGCGGCCAGTGCGCGTCGCAGAACCCCGGGACGCGCGTGCCGGGTGACGATCACGCACCGCGTGCCCTGGCCGCGGAGGCGCTCGGCGACGCCGACTCCGTCGAGGCCGGGCATCTCCAGATCGAGCAGGCAGACATCCGGCATCACCCGCTGCGCCTCGGCGACGGCCTCCGTGCCGTCGGCGCACTCTGCCACAACGTCGATGTCGTCCTCGAGGCGCAGCAGAGTCGCGAGCGCCGAACGGATCATGGCCTCGTCGTCTGCGAGCAGCACACGGATCATGCGGGGCCTCCAGTCGCGGGCACGGATACGGTCACGGCGAAACGGGCTCCGTCCTGGTCGACGTCGACGCCGCCGCCCGCCTCGGCGGCCCGCCGGGAGATCCCCTCGAGGCCGGATCCGTCGATCGCCGGGGCGCCCTGCGATGCGCGATCGTTCGCGATCTCGTAGCGCCAGACGCCGCCGTCCGAGAGGGCGAGCGACAGCGTCGCCCAGGATCCGCCGCCGTGACGCAGGACGTTGGTCGTCGTCTCGCGGATCACGGGGCCGAAGACGTCCACGGGCGCGTCAGAGGAGCGTGCGTCGACGTGCACCTCGGTGCGCACTCCCGCCGCCTGCAGCAGATCGGCCGCATTGGCGATCTCATCAGCGAGGGGCACGGTGCGGAACCCGCGTGCGAGGTCGCGCGTGCCCTGCCGCGCGTCGTCGACGCTCTCGCGGGCGATGCGCACGTGCTCGCGAGCGGCAGCGGGATCCCTCTCCCAGAGGCGATCGATGAGTTCGAGCTGCAGCGCGATGACCTGCAGGTGATGTCCCTGGAGGTCGTGCAGGTCGGTGGCGATCCGCAGCCTCTCCTGCGCGGCGCTGGTGCGCGACTCCGAGAGCCGAGCGGTGTCGAGCATGAGGAGGATGTCCCACCACCAGAGGGTGAGCACCGTCATCGCGGGCGTTGCCACGGTGAAGAACGCGAACGTCGCGGAATTGGTATCGACGTGCCGCTGCACGTCGATGAACCACAGCGCGGCGAGCAGGATCGTGATCGCGATGACGATCCTGACGCGCACGCCGCGCGGCCAGTCGAGCATCACGATCGGCTGAGCGATCGCGAACACGGTCGCGACCCACATCCCGGTGACGAGCCATGCCCCGGCGCCGCACAGGGCGCACACGAGCAGCAGGGCCAGCGTGCGTCCGCGCACCGGATCCGTCTCGTCGCGGCCGCGATAGGCGATCAGGAGCGGCACCGTCGCGGCGACCCAGATCGCGCTTCCGATCGCGACGAGGGCGACCTCGAGCCCGGAGTCGGTCAGCGACGCGGACACGCTGACGATCAGCAGCGCCATGATCACCTCGAACGCGAGTACGCCCGCCACCGTGTACCACCATGCGGCCGTGATGCGTCCGCGCATGCGGCGGCCCCCTGTCGCGAATCTCGCCGCATCGAGCGTCGTCATGAACTCAAGCTTAGGTCCGTGACAGATGTCACCCACCGCCATGCGCAACGTCCGGTGAGCGGTGACAGGGCGCCACTTCTGCGGGCGGCCGGACTCGAGTGAACTGGTCAAATCAGGCGGGGATCCCGCCCGAAACGATCGGAGCCACTCCATGAACCTCATCGAGACCTTCCAGAACCTGGTCGCACAGGTGCCGGATCTCATTCAGCCGCTGATCGTCGCCGCCGCGGCGGCTGTGCCGTTCATCGAGGGGGAGGGCGCGGCCGCGATCGGCATCGTCGGCGGGATCCACCCGGTCATCGCCGCCATCGCCGCCGTCGCGGGCAACTTCCTGTGCGTGGCGCTCGTCGTCCTCCTCGGCGCGGGTGCGCGGCAGGCCGTCGTTGCCCGCGCCGGGGCGCGCGGGGGAGAGCCGGAGTCGGTGGACGTCGCTCCTCGGTCGGAGGCCCGGCGCGAGAAGTTCGCCCGCGCCTTCGCACGATACGGCGTGCCCGGGGTGAGCCTGCTCGGCCCGTTACTGATCCCCACCCAGTTCACGGCGGCGATGCTCGCCGCGTCCGGCATTGGCAGGACCCGCATCCTGATCTGGCAGCTCATCGCCATCATCGGGTGGACGACGGCTGTCACCCTGATCCTCACGGGCGTCATCACCGCATTCTCGTGAGCAAGCGGCGGTACCGTGGAGGCGTGAAAAGACTCCTCTCCGGTGCCGCCGTTGTCCTGTCGATCGCGGCTGTGACCGCCTGCTCCTCCGAGCCCGACGTGACGCCCACCGGCGAGACGACGACCGTCACCGTACAGGTCAACGGCATGCACTACACGCCCTCGGAGATCGAGGTGCAGGTCGGCGACGAGCTCGTCGTCGAGTTCGAGAACACGGGCACCGACCTGCACGATATGGCGTTCGGCAACGGCGAGACGTCAGAGCGGATCAACCCGGGACAGACCACGGCGATCGAGGTCGGCGTGGTGGGCGAGGACATGGAGTTCTGGTGCTCGGTCTCGAACCACCGCGAGATGGGGATGGAAGGAACGATCGTCGCCACCTCGTGACACGAAAAAGACCCGGATCCGATCGGATCCGGGTCTTTCCACTTGGTTGCGGGAGCAGGATTTGAACCTACGACCTCTGGGTTATGAGCCCAGCGAGCTACCGAACTGCTCCATCCCGCGCTACATCAATTACTTTACCAGCCGTTCACGCAGAGGCAAATTCAGGCGGCCCGGAACCCGGTGCCGGGCGTGTCTGTGGAGGAGCTGTATGGGTGGCATGATGGCGTCATGACGACTCATGCTCCGGTTGGCATCGCGGTTGTGCAGTTCGTTCCGACTGCGGATACCGACGCGAATCTCACGGCCATCGCCGAGCTCGTGGCGACGGCGGCCGAGCGCGGAGCGCGCGTGGTCGTCGCCCCCGAGTACTCGAGCTACTTCGTGAACCCGTTCGACGCCTCGCTCCTCGACAACGCACAGGATCTCGACGGCCCGTTCGCGCTCGCTCTCGCGACGATCGCGGCGCAGCACGATCTGACGATCGTTGCGGGCCTCGTCGAGCGCGGCACGGGCGATCGCGTGCGCAACGCCGCCGTCGCCGTCGACGGAACGGGCGTGATCGCCGCGTACCGCAAGCAGCACCTGTACGACGCCTTCGGACAGACCGAGAGCGACTGGATCGAGCCGGGGCCGCTCGGCGAGCCCGAGACGTTCGTCGTCGACGGGCTGAGATTCGGCATGATGACGTGCTACGACCTGCGTTTCCCCGAGGCCGCGCGCACGCTCGTCGATGCCGGCACGGATATCATCCTCGTTCCGGCGGAATGGGTGCGCGGTCCGCTCAAGGAGCACCACTGGGAGACCCTCATCACGGCCCGAGCGATCGAGAACACCGTGTACATCGCGGCGGCCGACCACGCGCCGCCCATCGGGGTCGGCCGATCGATGATCGTGGATCCTCAGGGCGTGCCGATCGCCTCGCTCGGAACGGCGGCGGGCGATCTCGCCATCGGGTGGGCGAGCCACGAGCAGATCACGGGAGTGCGCCGTGTGAACCCCGCGCTCGACCTGCGCCGGTACCGCGTGGCGCCGCGGGACTGAGAGCTCCGGCTCAGCGCGTGATCGCGGCGAGCCTGTCCGCCGCCTGTTCGAGCACCTCGCGCTTCTTACACGCCGCGAAGCGCACGAACGGGCGGTACTCGTCGTGGTGTTCGGCCGTCACGAACGCGGTGAGCGGCACGGCGACGACGCCGGCGAGGCCGGGGAGCGCCCGGCAGAACTCCGCCGCGTCGTCGAACCCGAGCGCGGAGGTATCCGCGACCGTGAAGTAGGTCGCGGCAGGCGATGAGACATCGAACCCGGCAGCGGTCAGCCCCGCGCCGAGCACGGCCGATTTCTGCCGCATGTCCGCCGCGAGGCCCGCGAAGAACTCATCGGGCATTCTGAGGCCGCGGGCGATCGCCGGTTGGAACGGCGAACCGTTCGCATAGGTGAGGTACTGCTTCACCGCGAGGATCGCCGTCGTGAGGCGCTCGGGCGCCGTCACCCACCCGATCTTCCACCCCGTCGTGCGGAACGTCTTTCCGCCCGACGAGATCGACACGGTGCGATCCGCAGCGCCCGGAACAGTCGCGATCGGCACATGCGGATCCCCGAACACGAGGTGCTCGTACACCTCATCGGTCACGATCACCGCGTCGTGGCGCTCGGCGAGCTCGACGATCCGCGCGCGCACGTCGGGGGAGAAGACCGTGCCGGTGGGGTTGTGCGGGTCGTTCACGAGGATGACGCGCGTGCGATCCGTCACCGCCGCCGAGAGCTCATCGAGATCTGGCTGGAAGTCGGGCCAGCGCAGCCGCACGGGGACGATCCGCGCGCCCGCCAGCCCGATGACGGCGGCGTACGCGTCGTAGAACGGCTCGAAGACGACGACCTCATCGTCGGGGCCGTCGAGCAGGGCGAGCAGCGTGGCAGCGATGGCCTCCGTGGCGCCCGCGGTCGCGATGATGTCCGTCTCCGGATCCCACGAGAGACCGTAGAACCGCTCCTGATGCTCGGCGATGGCCTCGCGCAGAACGGGCGCGCCTCGCCCCGGCGGGTACTGGTTCTGCCCCGACAAGATCGCCTCGCGCGCGGTCTCCAGGACCTCGGCCGGCCCCTCGTCGTCGGGGAACCCCTGGCCCAGGTTGATCGCGCCGGTCGCGTCGGCGAGGGCGGACATCTCCGCGAAGATCGTCGGGGCGACGGCGCCGTCCGCGCCGAGCAGGCGGGCGGCGTCCGCGGCCCGCAGCCATGAACCGTGCACATGCGTCATGACGAGAAGGGTATCCGCACCACCCTCACAACAACGACGTACCCTGGACATAGACGCGTCATAGGTTTCGCGCGCATGCTGAGGGAACCAGGCAGAAGGAGTCAGCCATGAGCAATGACATCGGATCCCCGATTCCCCCGCTTCCCGAGCGGTCGGCGCAGGACGCGGCGGCCGAGGGCGCCTACCCGCCTCCGACCGCGACGTACCAGTCGCCGAACCCCGGCCCCACGTCCCAGCCGTCGTACCAGTGGGCACCGCAGCCCCAGAACGAGCCGAAGAAGAAGGAGCGCTCGACCGGCGGCGCGAAGCTGGCCGGCCTGGTCGTGGTCGCGGCCCTGATCGGCGGCGGCGTCGGTTTCGGCGGCGCCTGGCTCGGTCTGGCCGCGTTCGACGGATCCGACGAGCCGGCGGCCGTCGCCTCGAACACCGGTCAGGGCATCACGATCAACAACCCCGACGACGTCAACGAGACGGCCGCGGTGGCGGCGTCGGCGCTCCCGAGCGTCGTGACGATCGAGGCGCAGTCGTCGAGCGCGGGCGGCAGCGGATCCGGTGTGGTGCTGAGCGAGGACGGCTACGTGCTCACGAACACGCACGTCGTGACGCTCGGCGGCGCGACCTCAGACGCTCAGATTCGCGTGACGGGATCCGACGGCACGCTCTACGACGCGACGATCGTCGGCACCGACCCCATTTACGACCTCGCGGTGATCAAGCTCGAGGGCGCCAGCGGCATGACGCCGATGGACTTCGCCGACTCGTCGAAGGTCAACATCGGCGACAACTCCGTGGCGATCGGCGCGCCGATGGGGCTGCCCAACACCGTGACGACGGGTGTGATCAGCAACACCAACCGTTCGATCGAGATTCAGTCCTCCGCGGCTCCGGAGGGTGATGACACCGGGGGCGGTCAGGGCGGCGAGGGCGAGGACGACAACAGCCAGAGCCCTTGGTTCTTCGACCTTCCCGGTCAGGAGGAGCAACAGCGGCAGTCGGCGGAGTCGATCAAGATCGCCGTGCTCCAGACCGACGCGGCCATCAACCCCGGCAACTCTGGCGGCGCACTGGTCGACGACGAGGGCAAGCTCATCGGCATCAACGTCGCGATCGCGACGGGCAGCAGCTCGAGCGAGGAGGGCGGGTCGATTGGCCTCGGCTTCGCGATCCCGTCGAACATCGCCGAGCGCGTGGCGAACGAGATCATCGAGGACGGCCAGGCCACCCACGGACTGCTCGGCGCGAGCGTCACGCCGTCGTCCTCCGTAGAGGGCACGACGACGACCGGTGCGTACATCGCGGAGGTCGTCGGCGACGGTGCCGCCGAGGAGGCGGGCCTGAAGAAGGGCGACGTCATCACGCAGTTCAACGGCGTGCGCGTCAACGACTCCGTCGATCTCACGGCGCAGGTGCGCGCCGCCGCGGCCGGCAGCGAGGCGACGTTCGTCTATGTGCGCGACGGCGAAGAGCACGAGGCGACGGCGACCCTCGGCACGCTCGAATAATCCCCCAGGCGAGAAGGACGCCGCCCGCGGGCCGCTAGGCTCGATGGGTGGCGTCCTTCTCGTTCGGCGCGGGCAATGCTCAGAAGCTCGCGCGCATTCCGCTCTACGGTCTCGGACGCCTCGTCACGCTCGTCACCCCCCGCACGGGTCGGTGGGTCTTCGGCTGCGGCGCGGGAATCGCGGACGGCGCGCTCGCGCTCTGGCGCGAGGCGGAGAAGCGCGGGATCGACGCGGTCTGGCTGACGACGACGCCGCACGAGCGCGCCGACGCGGAAGGGGCGGGGATCCCCACGCTCCCGAAGATGTCGTGGCGCGGGTTCTGGGCGACGGCGCGCGCTCGCGTCGCGGTCGTGACGCACGGATTCGGCGACGTCAATCCCTACGCGGTGACGGGGGCCTTCGTCGCGCAGCTGTGGCACGGGATCCCGCTGAAGCGCATCGGGCTCGATGCGCCAGAGCTCGTGCGCAGCGCGTTCCTGCCGAACTCGGCGCTCGTGCGCCGCCTCATCGGGTGGATGTACGCCCGGTCGGCGCAGCGCATCGGCGTGCTCCCCGCGGCCAGCCACCTCGTGCGCGGCCGGCTCGAGTCGGCCTTCGGCATCGACCACCGCCGGATCGCCGTCACGGGCGAACCGCGCGTCGACGTTCTCGCGTCCGAGACGCCCGACGGTGCCCGCAGGGTCGTTGCGGGACTGATTCCGGAGGCGGGCGCGGAACGCACGCTGCTGCTGTACGCGCCGACTTGGCGCGACGGCGACGCGGATCCGGGCATCCCGAGCGCGGAGGAATGGGGCGCGATCATCGAGGTGCTCGCGCGCCGCGATGCCGTGCTCGTGATCCGCTCGCACCGGCTGGGCGAGGGCGACTACACGCCTCCGGTCGACACCGATCGCGTCGTGCTGCTCGGCGCGGACCTGCTGCCGGACGTCACCCCCGCGATCCCCGCGTTCGCGGCGCTGATCACCGACTATTCGTCGCTCGTGTACGACGCGGCGCTGGCGGGGGTGCCGTCGCTGTTCCTCGCGCCTGACCTCGAGGACTATTCGGGCCGGCGCGGCTTCTACGGTTCGTATTCCGACATCGCGGGGGAGGAACCCGCGACGACGTGGCGGGCGCTTCTTCCCGAGATCGATCGGTTTCTCGGGCAGGATGAGGAGCGTGAGCGCCGAGCGGGCGCGGCGCGCGCCCTCAGCGCGCGGGTCCACACATTTCGAGACGGACGCAACACGCGTCGTGTGCTCGACGAGATCCTTCAGCGGATCGGGGAGATCAGGTCATGAGCGAGGCGACCGTCACACAGATCGATCACGCATCGGGCGACCTCGTCGTCGTGGGGGAGGGACCCCGGCCGGCCAGCGCCGAGCTCATCGGGCCTCGGGCGAGCGTATCCGCACGGCTGACCGGCGACGACGCGACCTGGCGGGCGGAGTTCCCGCTCGTCTCGTCCCGCTGGGGCGGCAAGCAGCTGCCGCTTCCGTCGGGCGAGTACCGCATCGAGATCGCGGGCGCCACGGTCGGCGGCACCATGCCGATGACGATCGACGATCGGCTGCGTATCGCGGCCGTCGGGGCGATGGTGACGATCGGTCCGCCGATGGATCCGTCGATCGAGTCCGCCGAGGCGCGCGCCGCGCTCGAGCGCCGCCACTCGACGCCGACGACTCCTCTCCAGGACGCCGTGTTCTTCGAGAGCTTCTACGGGCGCGTCGCCGGCGATAATCCGCTCGCTCTTGACCGCGAGATCGCACGCGTGCGCCCGGACATCACGCGCTACTGGAGCGTCGTCGACCTCTCCGTCGAGGTGCCCGACGGCGCGATCCCTGTCGTCGAGCGCTCGGCCGACTGGTGGCGCGCCCGCGGCGAGGCGCGACTGCTGATCGTCAATGACTGGCTGCGGCACCGCTTCGTGAAGCGCGAGAGTCAGAAGGTGCTGCAGACCTGGCACGGCACGCCGCTCAAGCGGCTCGCGCTGCACCGCCGCGGTTTCCAGCCCCGCCGGTGGGGCGCGGTGCTGAAGGAATCGCGACGCTGGGACGTGATGTTGGCGCAGAACCCCTACGCCGCGCGGATCCTGTCGAAGGCGTACGCGTTCTTCACCCGGCCGGTGTGGGTCGAAGGCTATCCGCGCAATGACGTGCTGACAACCGGATCGAGCGCCGAGGTGCGACGATCGCTCGGCATCGCGGACGGCGAGCGCGTGCTCCTCTACGCCCCGACGTGGCGCGATGACCGCGACGAGATGGTCGATTTCGTCGATCCCTCCGAGCTCGCCGAGCGCACCTCGTCGGTCGTGCTCGTGCGCGGACACAGCCGCACGCTGATCCCCGGGCAGAGCGTGACGGGGCCCCGCGTCATCGACGTGACCGGCTTCGCCGACGCCTCACGGCTGATGCTCGCCGCCGACGCGCTCATCACGGACTATTCATCGGTGATGTTCGATTTTTCCGGCACCGGCAAGCCGATGTACTTCCTGGTACCCGATATCGATCACTACCGAGGAACCCTGCGCGGATTCTACTTCGACCTCGAGAAGCGCGTTCCCGGCCCCGTCGTGCGCACGCAGGACGAGCTGATCGAGGCGCTCGAGATGGATCCGTCCGCGTACGCCGACGCGTACGCCGAGTGGCGGTCGGTGTTCAACGCCCGCGACGACGGCCACGCGGCCGAGCGCGTCGTCGCGCGCCTGATCGACCAGCGCATGATCTGACGGGTTCAGTGCGTCAGGGGAGCGGCGTGTTCCGCCCGGACAGTCGCGACGTGTCGACCGTTTCGCTCGCGCCGCGGGCGACTCCCGCGAGGAACCCGGCGCCCCAGGCGATGTGCATCGTCGGGACGACGGCGAGGATCCACGCGCGCTCGGACAGGGTGGCGCCGCTGCGTGCCGCGGCGAACACCGTCACGATCGCGGCATACAGCGCCACCGGAACGTAGACGAGGTTCGCGATCGCGCCGATGACGCCCGTGAGCGCGCCGGATCCGCGCAGCACGCGCACGAGGAGCGCGGTGGCGAGCGTGACGACGAGCGCGGGCGGCGCGAAGAAACGCATCGAATTGCGAGATCCGTAGCGGCGCACGAGCTCTCCGCGCCAGCGCCCCGTCGCGAGGAACTGCCGCGCGAGTCGCGGCCAGCTCTCGCGGGGACGGTAGGTGACCGAGAGCGCGGGATCGAACATCACGCGGTAGCCGGCGCGGCGGATCCTGAGGTTCAGCTCCCAGTCCTCGCCGCGGCGGATGGACTCATCGAAGTAGCCGACCTCGTCGAGCACCTCGCGGCGCATGACGCCCAAGTACGCCGACTCCGCCTCGGACTCGGTTCCGCCGCCGTGATAGGCACCGCCGCCGAGGCCGATCCGCGAGTTGTAGGCGGCGGCCGCCGCGCGCTGGAACGCGGACGTTCCCTCGGCGCGCATCACGCCGCCGACGTTCGCAGCGCCCGTGCGCTCGAGCGTCTCGAGGGCGCGCCTGGTGTATCCGGGAGTGAGTTCGGAGTGCGCGTCGACGCGCACGATCGTCGGGTGATGCGACGCGCGGATGGCGAGGTTCAACCCGACCGGGATGTCGGCCGCCGCGTTGTCGACGAGCACGATGCGGGGATCGTTCGCGGCCAGCTCGCGCGCCAGCTCGGTCGTGCCGTCGGTGGACGGGCCGAGGGCGAGCACGAGCTCGATGGGCGCGTCGACCTCCTGCGCGAGCGTGGAGGCGACGGCGCGCGACAGGTAATCGCGTTCGTTGAGCACGGGCATGACGAAGGACACGCCGGATCCGCGCGGCACCGCGGGAGCGTCCCTCGAGATGCGTGCAGCGGAGATCGAGCCGGGATCGTTACGCATTTTTCGATCATCGCACGGGGTCATGACAGGACGCCTGGATACCGTGGAACGCGTGAAGCTGGTGAATGACGCGAAGAAGGCCGTGGCACTCGTGAAGAAGGCGCGGCGCTCCCGCGCGGCTTATCGCGAGGTCACCGGCGCGATGAGGCAACAGGGCCCGCTCGAGCGCGGACGCTTCCAGATCGCGGTGTACTTCGCCGACGGCGACGTGAACATGTACCAGATCCGGCAGTGGTACCGGCCGCTCCAGGAGCTCGCGAAGACGTGGCCGGTCGTCGTGATCGCGCGCAACGCGACGGGGGCGAAGGCGATCGTGAACGATGGCGCGCTGCCGGTCGCGTTCGTTCCCGAGGTGCGGGGGGTCGAGCGCTTCATCGAGCGGCAGGACATCCGCATCGTGCTGTACGTGAACCAGAACACGCGCAACTTCCAGATGTTCCGGTACGGCCGTCGGTGGCACGTCTTCATCAACCACGGCGAGTCGGACAAGATGTACATGACGACGAACCAGTACAAGGCGTACGACTATGCGCTGATCGCCGGGCAGGCAGCGCGCGACCGCCTCGCCCGCACCCTGTGGGACTTCGACCTCGACAACAAGACGCTCGATATCGGGCGTCCGCAGGCCGATCACTATTCGGGGGTGACGCCGTTCGCAGACGATGGGCGCACCGTCGTGCTCTACGCGCCGACGTGGGAGGGTGACCGCCCCGCTGCCGCGTACGGATCGATCGCTACCCATGGGGAGGCGCTCGTGGCGACGCTGCTGGCCGATCCGCGCTACCGCGTGATCTACCGCCCGCATCCGCGCAGCGGCGTCGTGGATGCGGCATACGGCGAGGCGAACCGGCGCATCATCGCAGCCGTAGCCGCGGCGAACGCCGCCGATCCTTCGGCGCAGCACGTGTTCGACGACAAGCCGGAACTCGGCTGGCAGCTCGCCGCGGCGGATGTCGCGATCGTCGACATCTCCGCCATGGTCTACGACCGTCTCGCGGTGGGCAAGCCGCTGATGGTCACGCGGCCCGTCGATCCGTCTGCCGACGTCGACGAGAGCGGGTACCTCGGGGCGTGCGACTGGCTGACGACGGCGGGGTCGGCGGACATCGTGCCCGAGCTGACGCGGGTGCTCGAGGACCCGGACACCACATCGCGCCTCGCGGTCTGGGTGCAGCACTACTTCGGCGACACGGCGCCCGGTGCGCCGACGGCCCGCTTCCACGCTGCGATCACGCAACTGATGACGAAATGGGAGAGATTCGCCTCGGAATGAGGTGGGCCTCCGGCTCATCGAGGGGTGGCATAGAAGCTACGGCGTGAATGCTTAGGCGTTTGCGCGGTGGCCTCGAGACCATCGATTCATGCCCGCCACTCATTCGCCCGCCTCCGCGGAGGTCGGGCGTCGCATCGCGGCGTTCCGCGCCAAGGCGGGCGTGAGTGCTCGCGCTCTCGCCGAGAGCGCCGACATGGACCTGACCAATTACCAGCGCATCGAGCGCGGGCGCGGAAACCCGACGATCTCGACGCTGCTGCAGATCGCCGTGGCGCTCGAGGTCGACGTGGGAGAGCTCGTCACCGGGCTCGGCGTGGACGACCTGCAGAACGGGCGGCTGCCCTACGGATACACCGAGCTGCCGCAGCGCCGCCGCAGCACGCGCGTCGTGTACTAGAACACGAACTGCCACAGCAGCTCCTCGTCGACGCCGGCGCGGCGCCAGCTGAGCGTGATCGCCATGTCGGCGACGTCGATGTTGCACAGGCAGATCTCGTTCTCGTCGCCCGGCAGGATCGTGCCCCAGTGCTCGGTCGTCACCCGATCGCCCGCGCGGATCAGGGCGCGCCCGTATTCCAAAGGCTCGACCGACGCGTTGGCGACGATCGGGTGCGGCAGGTCGCGCTGCACGCGCCACGGGGTAGGGCGGGGAAGGGAATCGACGTTCTGCGTCATGCCCTCAACATACGAAGAACCCCTGACATTCGAACAGATGATCGAATGTCAGGGGTTCTCGACGCGGATGCGTCAGGCCAGAACCTCGTTGGCCCGCACGAGGTCTTCCGCGAAGTCGACCTCCACGGCGTAGAGGTCGCTGATGTCCATGGCGGCGATGCGCACACCGTTCTCGCTGATGGCGAGCTCGAGGCCGCGCTCGAAGTAGTCCTGGTCATCGACGCGCTGCAGCTGTGCGAGGAGCGCGCGCTTGTCCTGGCGGGCGATGTAGTTGATGCCGACCGCCTCGCCGATGCCTCCGACGACGGTCTTGGACAGTTCGTCGACGAAGCCGTTGCGGTCGAGCGTGTACTTGACCTCTTCGTCGCTCACCTGCGAGGTGTTGACGGTCACGAACGACTGCTCGTTCTCGATGAGCTCGACGGCGCGGCCGAGAACGCGCGGGTCGAAGACGACGTCGCCGTTCATCCAGAGCACGCCGCCGCGGCCGGTTGCGGCGAGGGCGCGCATCAGGCTCTTCGACGTGTTCGTCTGGTCGTACGCCTCGTTGTGGACGTAGCTGGCGTCCGGGAAAGCGTCGATGATCGTCTCGGCGCGGTAGCCGACGACGCTCGTGATGTGGGCATCGGATCCGAATGCGGCGCGAATGTTCTCATGCTGCTGCTGCATGATGGTGCGGCCGTCGGACAGCATCGTCAGCGACTTGGGCAGCTCGCGCCCGAGGCGCGTGCCCATACCTGCTGCGAGGATGACGGTCTGGAGGGTCATGCGGTTACTCCTTGATCTGGGGGAGGGGCTTGCCCGTGAATCCGAGAACCCCGCGGTGGCGGTCGGTTCATCAGGAATTCATCCCTTGTCTGTTGCCAGGATACCAACCGATGCTGAAAAACGCAGGATTGTGCGGCGGATCTGGAGGATTCCCGCCGCCCGCCGCCGTGGCGCGGAGGCTGTTCGCGATCCGATTGCTAGATTGGGGCGGTGACGAGATCGCCGGGGCAGAAGGGGACAGCCGTGCGCGAAGAGCCCGCGTCCGACGCGGAAGTCGCGGACCTGGTGCCCGCGCCGCCGAAACCGGCAGAGACCGCCGGAGACGCTGCGCGTCGGCTCGAGGATGACCGCGTCGCAGAGGCGTCGTCCGACGCCGACGATGCATCCGAGGCCCCAGCCGATGACGCTGCCGAGATCGACGCCGCCGAGACTGACGCGGCCCCGTCCGGCGCACCGCACGCGGTGAGCGAGTCAGAACCCGCGCTCGCCCTCGAACTGCGCGGCGTCGTGAAGACGTACCGGGGCGAGCCCGCGGTCGCGGGCATCGACCTGAGCGTTCCGGCGGGATCCTTCTACGGGCTCGTCGGACCGAACGGCGCGGGCAAGACGACGACGCTGTCGATGATCTCCGGGCTGCTGCGCGCGGATCGCGGGGAGATCCGCGTGTTCGGCGAGGACGCTCGCGCGAATCCCCGCGCGGCCAAGCGCCTCATGGGCGTGCTGCCCGACCGCATGCGCACGTTCGACCGCCTGTCGGGTCGTCAGCTGCTGCACTACGTCGGCTCGCTGCGCGGGCTGTCGGCGCGCTCGGCGCGAGAGCGCGCGAACGAGCTCGCCGAGGCCTTCGACCTGGCGCCCGCGCTCGGCCGTGCCGTATCCGACTACTCCACCGGCATGACGAAGAAGCTCATGCTCGCGTGCGCCATGATCCATGCACCGCGCCTGCTCGTGCTCGACGAGCCGTTCGAATCGGTCGACCCGATCTCGTCCCAGAAGCTTCTCGACGTGCTCCGCACCTACGTCGCGGGCGGCGGCACCGTGATCCTCTCGGGGCACAGCATGAGCCTGATCGAGCGCATGTGTTCGCGCATCTCAGTCCTCGTGACCGGCCAGGTGCTCGCCGAGGGCACGGTTGACGAAGTGCGCGGCGAGATGACGCTCGAGCAGCGGTTCATCGACCTCAGCGGAAGCGGCACGGAAGGGGGCGGGCTCGAGTGGTTGCACACGTCCTCCGCCTGAGGGCTGTCGAAGCGCTTGCGCCGTACCGATCGCACCGGTTGCTCCGCGCCGTCGTCGTGCTCGTCTGCGTCGTCATCGCGACGGGCCTCGGTGTCTGGGGCGCCCTCGCCCTCGCCAGCCTGCCGGTCGACACCGCGCGGGTCGTCACCGTCGTTGCCGGATCCCTCCTCGCGCTCGCGTTCTTCATCGCGCCGGCCGGGTCCGCGCGCCCGGATCCCCTCGATCCCGCGTCGTTCGCGCTGCTGCCCGTTCCGCGATCGGGCGTCGCCCTCGGCGGGGCGCTCGCGAGCGTGATCAGCGTGCCGATCCTCGCGGTTGTCGCGTTCGACATCGGGCTCGCGACCGCGAGCATCGCGCACGGCGCACCCGCCTGGATCGCCGTCGCCGGCGTCGCGTGCCACGTCTTCACCTGCGCGCTGTTCGCACGCCTCGGCTACGCCGCGCTCGTGCGGATCCGCCTCGGCGGGCGCACCCGGGAGGGTGCCGTGCTCGCCGTGCTCATCGGCATCGCCGTGGTCGTGCCGGCCGTCAGCTACGCGCTCTCCGCGTCGTGGCAGCTCGGGGCGCCGGCGCTCGCGATCCGGGTCGCCGATGTGCTCGCTGTCACCCCGATCGGCGCGGCGGCCGGCCTGATCACCGGCGGATCGACCGCGATCTCCATCGTCGCGATCGCGACGCTCGTCGCCGCCGCGGCCGGATGGGCGCTCATCGTGCGCCGCGCGTTCTCGTCCCTCCCTCAGGCGCCGGGCGCGCAGCGCTCCGGGCTGGGGTGGCTCGGCGTGTTCCCGCGCACGGCGACCGGCGCGATCGGCGCGCGCGGCGTCATCTACTGGGCGGCCGACGTGCGATACCTCGCGAACCTCGTGATCATCCCCGTGGCGGGCCTGTTGCCGATCGTTCCGCTGCTCATCGCCGGCGTTCCCGCGGACATCGTCGCTCTCGTGCCGTTGCCGATCATCGCCGCGTTCATCGGCTGGATCGCGCACAACGACCTCGCGTACGACTCGGAAGCGCTGTGGCTGCACCTCGTGACCGGTGTGCGCGGAATCGCGGATCGCCTCGGGCGCCTCGTACCGGTCACGCTGTTCGCGATTCCCGTCCTATCGGCGACCATCGCGCTCACGGCCTCGTTCGCGGATGCGTGGGATCACCTGCCCGCCCTGATCGGGGTCGCCCTCGCGCTGACGCTCACCGGGTTCGGGCTGTCGAGCATCTCCTCGGCGGCCGCGCCGTACGCCGTGGCGCGCCCGGGCGACAGCCCCTTCCGGCAGCCGCAGCGCCTCGGGGCCCGCGGGGCGATCGCCCCGACGCTGGTCCTGATCCTCACCGTCGCCGCCGCCGTGCCGACGATGATCCCCGCCGTCGAGACGCTGCTCGGCGGCGCGCAGCTCGACGATGACGTGCTTCTGCGCGGCGCGGTCACCGGAGTCGGCGCGCTCGTCGTCGGCGTGCTCATCGGCGCACTCGTGTTCCAGCGCCGCGGGCACCTGCTCGTCGATGTCGGGCGCGCGCTCTGACGAGCCACGCCCTCGAATTCCCTCTACAATCGAGAACATGAGCACGCCACTCGACAGCCCCGATGGGGGCGGCACCGCACTTCTTGACCGGGAACTGAGAGAGCTCATCGAAGAGCAGACTCAGGATCCGGGCGACCACGAACGCTTCAGCCATTACGTGCAGAAGGACAAGATCATGGAGTCGGCGATCACGGGCAAGCCCGTGCGCGCCCTCTGTGGGAAGAAGTGGACCCCCGGGCGCGATCCCGAGAAGTTTCCGGTCTGTCCGACCTGCAAAGAGATCTACGAGGACCTTCGGAAGTAGCGGCGCCCGGTTCCGCCTCAGGCGGAGACGGTCGGGATCGCCGGATCCGACTTGCTGAGCGCGAGCGCGCGCACGGGCAGCTCCTGGCGTGCGCGCGCGTGGTGCGCCCGCGCGGCGACGACACCGGCCGGGCCCTCGTGGCTCGAATCGAACTCGCCTCCGTCGACGAACGGCACGACGAGGGGGCGCGAGCCCTCCGGCACGGTCGCATCCATCGTGAGACGCACGATCTCCTCGGTCGCGGTGCCGCGCTCGACGCGGCGGAAGGCCTGCTTGCGCCCACCCGTCGATCCCTTGTCCTGCGCCTTCTTCGCCACCGGGATCCATGCGCCCGACGCGTCCTGGCGGGCCACGAGCTTGTAGACGAGGCCGGCCGTCGGGTATCCGGATCCCGTCACGAGCGAGGTGCCGACGCCGTACGAGTCGACCGGCGACGCCGCGAGCGCCGCGATCGCGTACTCGTCGAGATCACTCGTGACGGTGATGCGCGTGCCGGTCGCTCCGAGCCGGTCGAGGTGATCGCGAACGTCCGCCGCGACCAGCGGCAGATCGCCGGAGTCGATGCGAACGCCGCCCAGCTGCGGCCCCGCGATCTCGACCGCCGTGCGCACGCCCTCCGAGATGTCGTAGGTGTCGACCAGCAGGGCAGTGCCGGTTCCGTGGGCGTCGATCTGCGCGCGGAACGCGTCCTCCTCCGTGTCGTGCAGGAGGGTCCAGGCGTGCGCCGCCGTGCCCATGGTGGGCACGCCCCAGGTGCGCCCCGCCTCGAGATTGCTCGTCGACGTGAACCCGGCAATATAGGCCGCGCGCGCGGCGGCGACGGCGCCGTACTCGTGGGCCCGACGGGATCCCATCTCGGCGATCGGGCGATCGCCCGCGGCGATCGACATGCGCGCCGCGGCGGTCGCGACCGCCGAGTCGAAGTTCAGCACGCTCAGCGCGAGCGTTTCGAGGATCACGGCGTCGGCGAACGTGGCCTCGACCGTCAGCAGCGGCGACTCCGGGAAATACAGCTCGCCTTCGCGGTAGCCCGCGATGGATCCGGAGAAGCGGTAGTTCTCGAGGTACGTCAGCGTCTCGGGGCCCACGACCCGCTGGTCGCGGAGGAATCGCAGGTCGTCGTCGGAGAAGCGGAAGTCTCGCAGCAGCGACATCAGGCGCCCCTGGCCCGCCGCGACGCCGAATCGACGGCCGCCCGATAGCCGCCTGCCGAACAGCTCGAACACGCATCGACGATGCGCCGTGCCGTCGCGCAGCGACGCGTCGAGCATCGTGAGTTCGTAACGATCCGTCAAGAGCGCGGTCGACTGAAGCATGATCGCCACTCTACTGGCGTGCGGCGGCGGTCATCGGCAGGCGTGCGTCCGGGGCTTTCGAGGGCACGGCCGTGTAGATTTGACCGCTATGGGAATCGCATTCTCCGAGGCACGTTCGGCCGTCACTCGGTTCGAGGTGAGGCAGCCGGAGACACGGGGAAACCTGATCCGGCTGCGGTACGCGGCCGCGGGCGACGACGGGCCGATCTACGAGTTCGTCGAGGAGGTCGAGATCCCCGGCGAGATCCCGGATTCGCCCCTGACCGAGGGCCTCGCGCGACTGCTCGCCCTCGCGGCGTCCCTGAGCTACTTCAAGGCCTTCGCGCCGACGACCTTCGCCGTTCCGGGCGGCCTGACGTCCGCCGAACGCCGGTTCGTCACGGAGCTGATCACGGGCGGTCTCGGCGAGTTCGCGATCGTCAACGACCTGCCCGAGGTCCTCGATCCCGTCGTCCTCGCGCCGTCGCTCGCGGATCCGGTGCCGGCAGGCCGGGAGCGAACCGGAGCGCGTTCGCTCGTGGCGGTCGGCGGCGGCAAGGACTCGGTCGTGTCGATCGAGGCGCTGAAGGCCTCAGGCATCGAGGTCGGGCTGTTCGCGATCAATCCGCGCGGGCCCATCGAGGCCACGGCCGAGGTCGCGGGCATCGGCCTCGAGCGCGCGAAGCGCCGGATCGCCCCGCTGCTGCTGCGGCTCAACGGCGAGGGCGCGCCCAACGGCCACGTGCCGGTGACGGCCATCAACTCCCTCATCGCGCTGATCACCGCCGCGGCGAACGGGTACGGCACCGTCGTGTTCAGCAACGAGGCGAGCGCGTCCTACGGCAACCAGCGATGGGCGGGCCGCGACATCAACCACCAGTGGTCGAAGAGCAGCGAGTTCGAGGCGCTGCTGCGCCAGAGCCTCCCTCACGGCGCGCCCGACTACGTCTCGCTCCTGCGCCCGATCACCGAGATCCGCATCGCGCGCCGGTTCGCACAGCACCCGGCGTACCACTCGGTCTTCACGAGCTGCAACCGCGCGTTCCGCATGAGCGCGGCCGCCGACGCCACCTGGTGCGGCGAGTGCCCGAAGTGCCGGTTCGTCTTCCTCATCCTCGCGCCCTTCCTCAGCCGCGACGCGCTGCTTCAGATCTTCGCCGGACGCGACCTGTTCGCGGACGAGCAGCAGACCGAGGGCTTCCTCGAGCTGCTCGGCGTGGACGGCCTGTTCAAGCCGTTTGAGTGCGTCGGAGAGCCCGACGAGTGCCGCGTCGCGCTCGACATGCTGCGGGACCGCGACGACTGGGCCGGTCATCCGTTCCTCGCCCGGCCCGAGGTCCGGGCCGTGTCGTCGACGGATGCCGAGCGCGACAGCGTGTTCGCGTGGCGCGGATCCGAGCACTTCCTCTCGCCCGAGCTCGAGGCGGTCGCGCGTGAGATTTGACGAGCTGGCGGCACGCGATGTCGTCATCTGGGGCGCCGGGCGCGAGGGCATGGCCGCGCACCGCGAGCTCGCGGGCCGCGGAATCGGATCCGTGATCGCGGTCACCGGGACCGGACCCGCGCCGGACGGCGTCGTCACGGGCGACGCGGCGTGGGCGCTGCTCCAGAGCGCCGGCGCCATCGTGAAGTCGCCGGGGATCCCGCACACGTCCGGCGAGTACATCGCGCTGCGAGACGCGGGCGTTCCGATCACGTCGCTCATGGACCTCTGGCTGACGGAGAACCGCGACCGGGTCATCGCCGTCACGGGCACGAAGGGGAAGAGCACGACTTCGGCGCTCGTGCAGCACATCCTCACCGCGCTCGGCCGCACCGCCGAGCTGGCCGGAAACATCGGCATCCCGGTCGGCGCGCACGTCGGCGACGACATCGACTGCGCCGTGACCGAAGTCTCGAGCTACCAGGCCGCAGAGCTCACGGCGTCGCCGCGCGTGGCCGTGATCACCTCCCTGTACCCGGAGCACCTGCCGTGGCACGGCGGGTTCGAGAACTACGTCGCCGACAAGCTGCGCCTCGCGGCGTTCGGCCCCGACACCGTCGTCGTGCCGGATCCGTCGGACGACCTCGGCCGCCGCGTGCGCGCGGTCGCGGGCGACGCGCGGATGCTCTCGCCCGCGAGCCTCGGCATCGCGGTGACCGAGCGCGCGATCTCGTGGGACGGCGCCGGATCGCTCGCCCTTGCGGACATGAATCTCGTGGGCACGCACAATCTCACGAACGCCGCGCTCGCGCTGGCCGCCGTCGATGCCTATCTCGGCGCGTCGGACCGCTCGCGCGCGCTCGAGGCGGTCGCGACGTTCGTCCCGCTCGCGCACCGGCTCGAGGTCGTGCCGTCGGGCGACGGCCGCACCTGGATCGACGATGGGCTCGCCACGGCGCCGCAGGCGGTCGCCGCCGCGCTCACGAGCGTTGTCGCGCCCCGCATCGCGCTGATCGCGGGCGGTTCGGAGCGCGACCTCGACTTCTCGCCGATCGTCGACGCCCTCGCGGGGCGCGACGACGTCGAGCTCGTGTGCACGGGACCCGCCGGGGCGCGCCTCGCCCGCGAGGCGCAGGGCCGCGCCGCGCGGATCCATGTCGCGAGCGGCTTCGCCGACGCCGTTGCCATCGCGCGCTCGCTGACGGCGTCCGGCGACGCGATCCTGCTCTCGCCGGGCGCGCCGAGTTTCGATGAGTTCGCCGACTACGAGGCGCGCGCGGCCGCGTTCCGCGGCTTCGCGGCCGAACACGCACAGTAGGGTCGAACGTGGTGCGCGGGGCCCATCGCGCCCGCGCTGACAAGCATCGCTCTGAGAGGATCCCCATGACAACTCGCGCCGACGGTCGCGCACTCGACCAGCTCCGCCCCGTCACAATCGAACGAGGCTGGAGCAGCCAGGCGGAGGGATCCGCCCTGATCAGCTTCGGCGGCACGAAGGTGTTGTGCACGGCGAGCTTCACGAACGGCGTGCCCCGCTGGCTCACCGGCAAGGGCAAGGGCTGGGTCACGGCGGAGTATGCGATGCTGCCCCGCGCCACGAACGATCGCTCGACGCGCGAGAGCGTGAAGGGCAAGATCGGCGGACGCACGCACGAGATCTCGCGCCTGATCGGCCGTGCCCTGCGCGCCGTCGTCGACACGAAGTCGCTCGGCGAGAACACGATCGTCATCGACTGCGACGTGCTGCAGGCCGATGGCGGCACCCGCACGGCGTCGATCACGGGCGCATACGTCGCCCTCGTCGACGCAATCGAGTGGGGCCGGGAGAAGGGCTTCGTCGCGAAGAAGGCCACGCCGCTCAGTGACTCGATCGCCGCGATCTCGGTGGGCATCATCGACAAAACCCCCATGCTCGACCTGCCGTACGAGGAGGACTCGCGCGCCGACACCGACATGAACATCGTCATGACCGGTTCGGGCAAGTTCGTCGAGGTGCAGGGGACCGCGGAGGCCGCGCCGTTCGACAAGGCCGAGTTGGATCAGCTGCTCGAGCTGGGCGCGAAGGGCTGCGCCGACCTCACCCAGCTGCAGCAGGCGGCGCTCGGCCGATGATCCGAGTCGTACTGGCGACGCACAACGCGCACAAGGTCGCCGAGCTGCAGTCGATCGTCTCGCGCGTGCGCCCCGACATCGAGGTCGTCTCCTACGACGGCCCCGAGCCGGTCGAGGACGGCACGTCGTTCCAGGCGAACGCGCTCATCAAGGCCCGCGCGGCGGCCGCGCACACGGGCCTCGTCGCACTCGCGGACGACTCCGGAATCTGCGTCGACGTGCTCGGCGGATCGCCGGGCGTCTTCTCGGCGTACTGGGCGGGGCACGACAAAGACGACTCGGCGAACCTCGCGCTGCTGCTCGACCAGATCTCCGACCTCGCGCGCGACGAGGACCGCACAGCGCATTACACCTCGGTGATCGCGCTCGTGACACCCGAGGGCGAGGAGCACACGGTCGAGGGGATCTGGCCGGGGCGCGTGGCCCGCGAGCCGCGCGGCGAGGGCGGGTTCGGATACGACCCGATCTTCGTTCCCGACGGCGACGACCGTTCGGCGGCCGAGCTGACGGCGTCGGAGAAGAACGCCGTCTCGCACCGCTCCCGCGCGCTCGAGGCGATCGTGCCGCTGCTCGAGGCGCTCTGACGCGAGCGCTCGGATCCGCGCCTTCTCGCCCGGCCTCAGCCGGCGAGCGAGGCGCGGCTCGTGCCCACCGCGTCGAGCACGACGCCGTCGGGCACGAAGAGCGAGAGCATGATCGGATGCCACGTCGTGGCGACGACGGCGCGGGCGGTCGACGGATCGGGGGTCGTGATCTCGGCGAGGTGCGCATCGACGGGGGAGACCGCGAGCACCTCCTCGGCTTGACGGCGCGCGAGAGCGGGGTCGAGCCGGATCCGCGCCCCGCCCGCGTCCGCGACGATCTCGAACCCATCGGAGGCCGCGAGCGCCGCGGCGTCCGCCAGGGCATCCGTGCGCTTCTGCGCGGTGAAGAGCGAGACCGCGTTCGCGCACACCAGCGTCAGCGCGATTCCGAGCAGCATGTACACGAGGATGAGGGGCAGCACGCTGCCGCGCTCGTCGTCCCCGACCTCGTCCGCGCCGATCATTCGGTCAGCCTCTCCACGCGGTACGTGCCGGTCGCGTCGACCGGGATCGCCGTGGCGTCCGCGAGCCCGAAGAGGTCGGGCATGAAGGGGAGCGAGACGGTGTCGGAGACCGTGACGAGAACCGTCGCGCCCGCCGCCGGGCAGTGCGCGCCCGCGGGAACGCACTCGACGCGGATCGCCAGGGATGCGGGATCGAGCCCGTACCCGGCCGCGACGCTGTCGCGCACCACGGTCGCTGCGGCCTCGTCGCCGGAGGCGATCGTGCGCGCGACGAAGCGCGCGGTGGCCTCGGCACCGAGCGCGGCGTTCTGCACCGCCCCGAGCGCGAGCACCAGGTAGACGATCGGCACGAGCAGGATCAGCCCGGCGACGATGAACTCGAGCGACGCGCTGCCGCGCTCGTCATCCCGCGGATTCCACGGGCGCATGCGCGGTCACCACCGATCCGGCCGAGATGCCGAAGAACCCGACGAGCGGATAGGTCGCACCGAGGTCGACCTTGACCATATCGACGCCGTTCATGCTCATCCGCGTCACGAGCGCCCACTCGATCGTGTCGTGACCGAGCGCGGCCGTCACCACCTCGTGAGCGCGGTGCTCGGCCTCCGCGTCGCTCGTGTCGGCGAGCGCCGCATGGAAGGCGGCCTCGACGGCCGCGTCCTGCACGATGTTGCGGGCGTACATCGCGAGCCCGAACTGCAGCACCGCGAGGGTGAGCGCCGTGAGCAGCAACCCGACGAGGATGAACTCGGCGGGCGCCGACCCGCGTTCGCCCGCGCTGTCGGGCTCGGCCATCACATGCCGTTGATGAGCCCGAGCGCCTTGCCGAACAGCCCCTCGAGCGCGGGACCGGCGATCGCCCAGATCGCGACGCCGATCGTCACGGTCATCAGAGTTATGAGTACCCAGCCAGGGATGTCGCCACGCTCCTCGTCGCGGATCTCGCCCCACGCGTCGCGGGCTCGGATCGAGCCTCTGATGGTCAGTTCTGTCAGTCGGTCGTACATGCGTGTCGCCTTTCATCTGCGGATCAGAACCCCTGTTGGAGAATCGCGACCCCGGGGAAGATCGCGAACAGAACGGAGAGGGGGAGGAGGCCGAAGACGAGCGGAATCATCATCAGAATCTCCTTGCGCCCGGCCGTCTCGATGAGCGCGCGCTTGGCGTCCTCGCGCGCGTCCGATGCCTGTGCTTCGAGCGTCTCGGCCAGCGGCGAGCCCCGCTCAATCGCGGCCACGGCGTGATCGATCGCGCGCGTGAGCACGGGCGCCTTGATGCGCCTCGTCATCGCGGTGAGCGCGTCGGTGAGCGTGGCGCCGGTGTCGACCTCGACGGTCGCGGCGCGCAGCTCGGCGGTCAGCTCGCCGGTTCCGACGTCGGCGACGCGCCGGACGCTGCCGAGCACGCCCTCGCCAGCCGACAGGCACAGGGCGAGGAACTCCAGGACGGTCGGCAGCTCCTCCTCGATGCGCGCGACGCGCGAGCGGGCCGCCGCCGAGAGCAGCAGGTCGCGCGCGACGACTCCGGCGGCCGCGGCGATGAACGGGACGGCGATCGCGGCGACGGACATGCGCCCGGCGGTCATCATCGCGACGACGATCGCGGCGCCGATGCCGAGGCCCGCGAGGCCCCAGACCAGCTGCGAGCCGCGGAACGCCGCGACGTCCGGGGTCCGGCCCGCCTGCGCGAGCCGCAGTTCGAGCGATTCCGCGCCGCCGAGGATCCGGGCGAACTTCGCCTGCCCGCGCCGCCACAGCGATCCGACGCCGCCCGCGAGCGCCGCGGTCGGATCGGTGATGGCGTCGGCGAGCGTCGTGCCGGCGGGATCCGTGACGTCGCGCACGTACGGCCCGACGCGGCGCACGAGCGCGGGGGATCGCCATGACGGAAGCGCCGCCGCCACGCACCACGCGCCCACGCCGATGCCGCCGCCGAGGAGCAGGGCGATCGCCACATCGGTGGCCCCGGTCACGCGAACCACCTCCGCGGCTCGGGGAGGCGCCCGACGCGCAGCATGATTCGGTAGGCGACGAACGAGATGACCGCACCGACGAGGATGAGCGTGACCCCCGACGCGCTCGCGTAGGCCTGCGCGCCCTCGGGTCGAACCGACATCACGGCGAGCACCGCCCACGGGGCGACAACGCCGAGCACGGCGGCCCCCTTCGTCCACGACTGCTTCGACTCGACCTCGCCGCGGAGAGCGGCATCCGATCGGATCGAGACCGACAGCGCCCGGAGGACGGGCACGAGCTCGGTGCCGCCGACCTCGCGGGCCATGCGCAGCGTCTCGACGATGCGGTCGGCCATCGGATCGGAGAGCTGCTGCTTCAGCCGGTCGAGGCTCGACGCGAAGTGACCCGATGCGCGCACATCGCGGTCGAACTGGGCGAAGGCGGGCCGCACGGCGCTGGGCGCCGAATCTCCGAGCACCGCGACCGCGTCGGGCAGGGAGAGCCCCGCGCGCACCGACCCGACGAGCAGATCGCACACGTCGGGCCACACCGCGCGGCGCACGCGCACGAGCCGGGCCGCGCGCGAGCGCAGCCACACGAGGGGCGCCCACGCGGCCGCAACCCCGGCGAGAAGGGCGAGCGCGCCCGCGGTCGTCACGAGCCACGCCACGGCGGCCGCGGTGAGCGCGCACCCGGCCATGACCGCGCCGAGCACGCGCGGCGCGACCTGCGCGTATCCGGCCGCCTCGAGCAGCTCGGTCGCTCGCGAGACGAGCGCGTTCGGACCCTTCGGCGCCCGCGCGCGCGAGCGATCCGCGGGCCATAGCCAGGGGGACGCGACGAGCAGAAAGCCGATGCCGAGCCCTCCGCCGAGGAGGGCGATCATGCGGCGCGCTCCGATCGGCGCAGTGACGGGGCGCGGTCGGTATGCGCGCGGTAGATCGTGCGCGTGGTCGGTGCGCCGCCCGTGATCTCGCCCGTCGGCTCGATGATCTCCTCGACGTAGCGAGCGCCGTCGGCAGACCGCGCGCAGTGCACGACGAGATCCAGCGACCCGGCCACGGCCGGGAGAACGAAATCGCGGTCGATGTTGCGGCCCGCGAGCAGCGGCAGAGCCGAGAGCTTCACGAGCGCGTCCGCCGCGGAGTTGGCGTGGATCGTGGCGGCGCCGGGGAGGCCCGTGTTGAGCGCGAGCACGAGATCGAGCGCCTCCGCGTCGCGCACCTCTCCGACGATGAGCCGGTCCGGCCGCATGCGGAGGGCCTCCTTCACCAGGCGGCGCAGCGTGATCTCGCCCGTGCCCTCGAGGCTCGGCTGCCGCCCCTGCATCGCGACGAGGTCGGGTGCATCGATCGACAGCTCGAAGGTCTCCTCGACCGTCACGATGCGCTGCTCGGGCCGGCACTCGGAGGCGAGGGCGCCGAGCAGCGTGGTCTTTCCGGCGTGCGTGGCCCCGGACACGAGCACCGAGCGTCCCTCGCGCATCGCGTCCCCGAGCAGGTCGGCCGTGCGGCGGGGGAGCGAATCCAGCTCGACGAGGCGGTCGAGGGACCCGACGGACGGCAGGAACTTTCGGATGTTGACGGCCCAGCTGCCCCGCGCGATTCCGCCGTGCACGACGTGCAATCGCGAGCCGTCGGGCAGCGAGGCGTCGACGAACGGCTGGCTGATGTCGATGCGCCGTCCCGACGTGTGCAGCATGCGCTCGACGATGTCGCGCACCAGATCGTCGGTGAGCTCCATCGGCACGCGCTCGGAGACGCCGGCCCGAGCGATGAACACGTCTCGGGCGGAGTTCAGCCAGATCTCTTCGATGCCGGGGTCGTCGAGGAGCGGCTGCAGCGGGCCGTATCCCGCCACGGCGGCGACGACCTCGCGGGCGGCGGCGTCGAGGTCGTCGACGGTGCGGGATCCGCGTGCGAGCGCGTAGTCGTTGTGGCGCCGGATCTCCGCGAACGCGAGGCGCCGGACGTCGTCGGCCAGCACGGCGCGACCGCTGAGGACCGACTGATCGCCGCGGATGCGCTCGCGCACGCGCTCGACGATCGAGTGCTGCTCCGGATTCATCCGGCAAGCGTGCCAGAAATCCGAGATCAGCCTCGAAAGTTATCCACAACCAGAAGTTTTCGGCCTCTGACCTGGGATTGACCAGCCTCCGTGGAGGAATCCTCTCAGTGCGTCGTCGCCTCGAGCTCCTTGCGAACGATGCTCGAGCCCGCGCTGAGCGCGCTCAGCTTGCCGAGCGCGACGTCGCGGGACAGGGGCGCCATGCCGCAGTTCGTGCTCGGCACGAGCTTGTCGGCATCGACGAACGCGAGCGCCTTCCGGAGGGTGTCGGCGACCTCCTCCGGCGTCTCGATCGTCTCGCTCGCGACGTCGATCGCTCCGAGCATGACCTTCTTGCCCCGGATGAGCTCGATGAGATCCATCGGGACGTGGGAGTGGTGCGATTCCAGCGAGACGATGTCGATGGCCGACTGCTGCAGGAGCGGGAACGACTTCTCGTACTGCCGCCACTCCGACCCGAGGCTCGCCTTCCAATCGTTGTTCGCCGCGATCCCGTAGCCGTAGCAGATGTGCACGGCGGTCTCGGCGCGCAGGCCCTCTGCCGCCCGCTCGAGCGCCGCGATGCCCCAGTCGTGCATCTCATCGAAGTAGACGTTGAACGCGGGCTCGTCGAACTGGATGATGTCGACGCCCGCCGCCTCGAGGTCTCGCGCCTCCTGGTTGAGGATCGTCGCGAACTCCCACGCGAGCTTCTCGCGGCTCTTGTAGTGGCTGTCGTAGAGCGTGTCGATCATGGTCATCGGGCCGGGCAGCGCCCACTTGATCGGCTGATCGGTCTGCTGGCGGAGGAACGTCGCGTCCTCGACGAAGACGGGCCTCTCGCGGCTCACGGCACCGACGACGGTCGGCACGCTCGCGTCGTAGCGGTCGCGGATCCGGACCGTCTCGCGCTTCTCGAAGTCGACGCCGCTGAGGTGCTCGATGAACGTCGTCACGAAGTGCTGGCGGGTCTGTTCGCCGTCGCTGACGATGTCGATGCCGCGGCGGCGCTGCTCCTGGACCGCGACGCGCAGCGCATCCTGCTTGCCCTCGACCAGGTCGTCGCCCTCGAGCTTCCACGGCGACCACAGGATCTCCGGCTGTGCGAGCCACGACGGCTTCGGCAGGCTGCCGACGATGGAGGTGGGGAGCAGCGCGGGCGTGACCGGGCGCTCTGCGCCGGTCATGCGGCGGGCACCGGGTAGGCGGCGGCCCACTGTTCGAGGATCTCCCCGTGCGGCTTCATGAAGTGCTCCTCCGTGTATCGTCCCTGCGTGATCGCGAGCTCGCTGCGCTCCACGCGATCGTAAGCGATCTGCGTCGGCGTGAAGTCCTGCCCCTCCAGGCTCGGTCGGTAGACGTCGGCGGCGGGAACGTTCGCGCCGTAGATCTCGGGTCGATAGATCTTCTGGAACGTCTCCATCGTGCTGATGGTGCCGATGAGCTGCAGGTGGGAGTAGTCGTTGAGCAGGTCTCCGCGGAAGTAGAACGCGAGGGGCGCAGAGCTGCCGGCGGGCATGAAGTAGCGCACCCGCAGCCCCATCTTTCCGAAGTACTCGTCGGTCATCGAGAAGTCGTCCTGCCGATACTCGACGCCGAGCACCGGGTGGTGGTTCTCGGTGCGAGAGTACGTGCGGCTCGTCGACACGCTGATGCAGATCACGGGCGGCATCGCGAAGCGCTCCCGATACACCGGGGAGGCGAGGAAGTGCTCGAACAGCTTGCCGTGCAGATCGCCGAAGTCGGCCGGAACGGCGGGGCCGTTCGAGGCGTCGCGAGCCGCCGGCAGCAGCACGCTGAAGTCGTAGTCGCGAACGTAGGACGAGAAGTTGTTGCCCACGATGCCGTGGTGGCGCCGGCCGGTGTGGCGGTCGACGATCTGGATGTCCAGGACCTCGAGCAGCGGGAACGCCCGATCGTCGCCCTCGGCCGTGAACTCGAGTGCGACGGACACGATGTCGAGCTCGAGGGTGTAGCGGTCGCGGTTCGGGTTGTCCCAGTGCGCGAGAGCGTTGAACCGGCGGTCGATCATCGTCAGCGCGTTCCGGAGGTTCTGCTGACGGTGCTCGCCCCGAGCGAGGTTCGCGAAGTTCGTGGTGATCCGCGAACTGTCCGTCGGCGAGTAGTCCTCGTCGAAGCGGGTGGTGGTGATGCTGAAGGTGAAGTCGTTCGCCATGAGCGGCCAATCCGGTGGTTGGTCGGCCGGGCCCGGCCTAACGGAAGTCGATTCGGCTACGTTACGTGCGCGCCGCGGTCATCGAGTAACCCGGCTCGACTATGACGTTCTATAGTTTTTGACTATGACCCGAGGATCGAGCGGCATCACCCTGCAGCAGCTGCGCTATTTCATCGAGGTCGCGGCGGAGGGATCGATCTCGGCCGCCGCCGACCTGCTCTACGTGGCCCAGCCGACGATGTCCGCGGCGATGAAGGATCTCGAGACGAGGGTCGGCCGCGCCCTCCTGCGCCGGTCCGCCCGCGGCGTGACGCTCACGGATGAGGGCGCCGAGTTCCTCGGATACGCCCGGCAGGTCGTCGAGCAGGTTGCGCTGCTCGAACACCGCTATCTCGGTCAGCCGCTGTCGCGACGCCTGCTCGGGGTATCCGCGCAGCACTACTCGTTCGTCGTCGACGCGTTCGTCCGCATGGTGAAGGACGGCGGGGCGGACGAGTACGAGTTCTCGCTGCGAGAGACCCGCACCTGGGACATCATCGAGGACGTCCGCACGCTCCGCAGCGAACTCGGAATCCTCTATCGGAACGACTTCAACCGCAAGGTCATCGACAAGCTGCTGCGCGATTCGGGGCTGGCGTTCCACCCGCTCTTCCTCGCCGTGCCGCACATCTTCATCTCGCGGAAGAACCCGCTCGCATCGAGAGATCGCGTCACCCTCGCGGATCTCGCCGAGTTTCCGCGGCTCACGTTCGACCAGGGCGCGAACAACTCGTTCTACTTCGCCGAGGAGATCCTCTCCACGATGTCGACCAGTAGGGAGATCCGGGTCTCCGACCGCGCGACCATCTTCAACCTCATGAGCGGACTCGACGGCTACACGATCTCGACGGGCATCATCAGCGACGACCTCGACCCCGAGATCGTCGCGATTCCGCTCGATGTCGACGAACGCATGGAGATCGGCTGGATCGGCCATTCCTCGATCCCGCTCAGCGAGCAGGCGCAGCGCTACCTCACCGAGGTGCGGGCCGTCGTCGCGGGTTTCGGCGTTGCGCTGATCGGCTAGCCCGACGCCATAGAATGGTCGGCGCGCGGGCGTGGTGGAATCGGTAGACACGCAGGATTTAGGTTCCTGTGGCTTCGGCCGTGCGGGTTCAAGTCCCGCCGCCCGCACCCAGCGCGGCGCGCTACCTGTTCGGCGAGTATCGCGGCACCCACCGCATGAAGCCGAGCGCACCGACGAGGCCGATGGCGCCGATGACGCCGGTGGCCACGGGAAGCGACGCGATCGCGGTGATCCCGGCGACGAGCAGGGGAGTGGCCGACGCCCCGCCGTCCGTCATCGTGCGCCACGCCCCGAGGAACGGGGCCGGATCGTCCTGCGGCGCCTGGTCGGATCCGAGCGTCATGAGCGCGCCCGACGAGAGCCCGTTGCCGATGCCGATGATGATGGCGCACACGGCGAACGCGATCTCCGCCGATCCGGCATTGTGCGTCAGCGCGAGGCAGAGCAGCGACAGGCCCATCATGAGCTGTGACGGCACGGTCGCCCAGATGCGGCCGAAGCGGTCCATCACCTGGCCGCTCGCGTAGAACAGCGAGAACTCGGCCGCGCCGGCGAAGCCGACGATGAGCGAGATCTGCCACGATTCGAGGCCGATCGCGAGCCCCCACAGCGGGAGGATCGCTTGGCGCCCCGCGCGCACCGCGGCCATCGAGGCCGCCGACAGCCCGAGGCGCGCGAGCACGCCGCGGTGCCGGCGGATCGTCGCGAACAGGCCGTGTCGACCGGCCGCAGGGATCGATCCGGTCACCGGTTCGCCCGTGTCCTCCAGCTCCATCGATCGCTCCCGTGCGCGCCGCGCGCGATCGTCCGCGGCGGCGCGCGTCTCCGGATCCGGTCCGAACGCGACGAGGAGGCCCATCGCGACGAGACACGCGCCGAAGAACCACAGCGTCGACGTCTCGCTGCCGGTCATCGCGATGAGGCCCGCCGCCATGAGGGGGCCGGTGAACGTGCCGAGCCGGAAGGATCCGCCGATCAGGGCGAGCGCCCGCGCGCGGAACGCGAGCGGCGCGCGCGTGGTCATGAACGCGTGCCGCGCGAGCGCGAAGACCGATGCGCACGTGCCGATGAGCAGGGCCCCGAGGCCGAGCACCGCGATGTTGGGCGCGAGCAGCATGACCGCAATGCCGACGAGCGAGATCCCCGCGGCGACGATCATCGCGGCCCGCTCGCCGAAGCGCGCGATGAAGACGCCGGCGGGCAGGTTTCCGCACAGCTGACCGACCGGAATCATCGCCGCCACGAGCGCCGCGGCCGGCAGCAGGGCCTCGGGGGCGAGCCCCGCCGCATGGTGCGCGGCGATCTTCGGCAGCACGGGGATGAGCGCGCCCTGACCCATCGAGTACATCGCCGTGGGAGCGTAGATCATCGGCCAGTACGCGCGGATCGCCCGCCCAGCCGCGCCCCGCGCCGCGGGTTGTCCGGTCATTGCACTCCAGGTCGCTCGCAGTGAGAACGCTCCCCGCGTGAGCAGGATAAGCTTCTCAGGACATGCTAGAACTCGATCTCTCCGCCGAAATCCACTCGCTGCGCACCACCTTCGACAACATCCGCGAGGTGGTCGACGTCGATGGCCAGCGCGCCGAGGTCGCCAAGCTCGAGGAGCGCGCGGCCGATCCCGACCTCTGGAACGATCAGGAGAACGCGCAGAAGGTCACGAGCGCGCTCAGCCACCACAAGGCGGCGATCCGCAAGATCGAGTCGGCGGCATCGCGCCTCGACGATCTCGAGGTGATGGTCGACCTCGCCAATGAGATGGACGACGAGGACGCGGCGACCGAGGCGCGCACCGAGCTCGCCGCGCTCGAGACCACGATCCAGGACCTCGAGGTGCAGACGCTGCTCGACGGCGAATACGACGAGCGCGCCGCGGTCGTCACGATCCGCGCCGGAGCGGGCGGCGACGACGCCACCGACTTCGCCGAGATGCTCATGCGCATGTACCTGCGGTGGGCCGAGCGCAACAGCTACTCGACGAAGGTGCTCGACACGTCCTACGCCGAGGGCGCGGGCATCAAGTCGGCGACGTTCGAGATCGACGCCCCGTACGCGTTCGGCGTGCTGTCGGTCGAGGCCGGCACGCACCGCCTCGCGCGCATCAGCCCGTTCGGATCCGCGGACAAGCGCCAGACGAGCTTCGCCGCCGTCGAGGTCATCCCCCTTATGGAGGAGGCGACCGAGGTCGACATCCCCGAGAACGACATCCGTGTGGACGTGTTCCGCTCGTCCGGCCCCGGCGGCCAGTCGGTGAACACGACCGACTCGGCTGTGCGCATCACGCACATCCCGACGGGCATCGTGATCTCGATGCAGAACGAGAAGTCGCAGATCCAGAACCGCGCCGCGGCGATGCGCCTGCTGCAGACGCGCCTGCTGCTGCTCCAGCGCGAGCAGGAAGCGGCGAAGAAGAAGGAGCTCGCCGGCAACATCACGGCGAGCTGGGGCGATCAGATCCGTTCCTACTTCCTCTACGGCCAGCAGCTGGTCAAGGACCTGCGCACCGGATACGAGATGACGCAGCCCGACCAGGTGTTCGACGGCGATCTCGAGGGGCTCATCAACGCCGGCATCCGGTGGCGCAAGCGAGCGGACAATGACTGACGAGACGTCCGCTGACGACGACGCCCTCCGCTGGGACGGCGACGACGATCCGACCCTGCGGGCGACGCCGCGCGACGAGGCCCCGGCGCCGCGGAAGGTCGCGGCTCCGGTGTCCGAGCCCGCTGGCGATGAGGCCGAGCCCGTAGCCGGATCCGGCAACGTCGCGCTCGTCGCGTACGGCGTGCTCGGCGGGATCTACGCGCTGTGGACGGCCGGCTGGGTGCTCGGGGCGATGCGCCTGCGGGAGCGCATCGAAGGAGCCACCGGCGCGGTCGCCGACTTCATGTTCCTCGGCAGCATGGTGCTCGCGATCGTGACGCCCGCCGTGTGGTTCGTGACCGCCGTTCTCGGCACCCGCGGAAAGCGTCCGTGGCAGCGATTCCTCTGGCTCGGTCTCGGCGTGCTGCTGCTCGTGCCGTGGCCCTTCATGATGGTGGGGGTGGTCGGACAGTGACCGATACCGCTTCCTCGAAGAGGTCCGCCCCCGCGTGGGTCCTCGCGAGCATCGCCGGCCTCTTCGGCCTGTTCTACGCATACGCCGTGTGGGCCGGAGTGCAGTACCTCATGGTGACCCTGCAGGAGATCTCCCGCCAGGAGGAGCTGCTCGGCGCCGAGGTCGCGCTCACGCCCGTCGCATGGATCGCGCTCGTCATGGCGATCCTCGTGCCGATCGCCGCCTTCGCGATCGCGATGGTTCTCGGGCGCGGAAAAGCCGCGTGGAAACTCGCGCTGCTGCTGCTCGCCGGCCTCGCCATCACCTCGGTGTTCTGGCTCGACGTGCAGGCGTTCACGATGACCGCGCGCATCATCGCCTGACCGCGGGGTGTGCGGGGCACCCGCTCGACGCGACTAAGCTTGAGCGCACGGCGGCGCCGTGGGCGCGGCCGTTCCCGTGTGCAGCGCCGTCCCAAAGGATCCACTTTGTCGAAGCCCGTCGTCCTTCTTGCAGAGCAGCTTTCCCCCGCAACCGTCGATGCCCTCGGGCCTGATTTCGACGTCCGCTCGGTCGATGGGACCGACCGACCGGCGCTCTTCGAGGCCCTGGCCGATGCGAGCGCCGTCCTGATCCGCTCCGCGACGAAGATGGACGAGGAAGCGATTTCGCACGCGCCGAACCTCAAGGTCATCGCCCGCGCGGGCGTCGGCCTCGACAACGTCGACATCAAGGCCGCCACGACGGCCGGCGTCATGGTCGTCAACGCGCCGACCTCGAACATCATCTCGGCCGCCGAGCTGACCTGCGGCCACATCATCAGCCTGGCGCGCCACATCCCCGCGGCGAACGCCTCGCTGTCGGACGGCGCGTGGAAGCGCAGCTCGTTCACGGGCACCGAGCTGTTCGAGAAGACCCTCGGCGTCATCGGCCTCGGCCGGATCGGCGCGCTCGTCGCGGCCCGCATGCAGGCATTCGGCATGCGCGTGGTCGCGTTCGACCCCTACGTCACGCCCGCTCGCGCGCAGCAGCTCGGCGCCGAGCTCGTCTCGCTCGACGAGCTCGTCGCGCAGGCCGACTTCCTGACGATCCACATGCCGAAGACTCCCGAGACGACGGGCATGATCGGCGAGGCACAGCTGAAGGCGATGAAGAAGACCGCGTACGTCGTCAACGTCGCTCGCGGCGGCCTCATCGACGAGCAGGCCCTCGCCGCGGCCCTCGAGGCCGGCGAGATCGCCGGCGCCGGAATCGACGTGTTCACGCAGGAGCCGCCGGCCGACGACTCGCTCACGCGCCAGCACCGCGCCGTCGTCACCCCGCACCTCGGCGCCTCGACCGCCGAGGCGCAGGAGAAGGCGGGCGTCTCGGTCGCGAAGTCGGTCAAGCTCGCGCTCGAGGGCGACCTCGTGCCCGACGCGGTCAACGTCGCCGGCGGTGCGATCGATCCGTTCGTGCGCCCCGGCATCGCGCTCGTCGAGAAACTCGGCCAGGTCTTCAGCGGGATATCTCACGGACCCCTCACGAGCCTCGAGATCGACGTGCGCGGCGAGCTCGCGGAGTACGACGTCAGCGTCTACAAGCTCGCGGCGCTCAAGGGCATCCTCGGCAGCGTCGTCAGCGAGAAGGTCTCCTACGTCAACGCGCCCATCCTCGCCGAGCAGCGCGGCATCGAGACGCGTCTGAACGTCGAGAAGGACAGCCCCGAGTTCCGCAACCTCACCACCCTCACCGGCACGCTCTCCGACGGCACCGTTCTGTCGGTCGCGGGCACGCTCGCGGGTACGCGCATGGTGCAGAAGCTCGTGGGCATCAACGGCTACGAGCTCGATGCGCCGCTCGCCGAGCACCACCTCGTGATCCTCTACAAGGACCGCCCCGGGGTCGTCGCGGTCTACGCCGAGCAGTTCGGCGAGAACGGCATCAACATCGACGGCCTGCAGGTCGCGCGCGCCACCGGCGAGGAGGCGCTCTCGGTCGTCACGGTCGACAAGCGCGTTCCCGATGACCTCCTCGCGCGCATCGCCGGCGCGATCGACGCCCGCATCATCCGCCAGATCGAGATCGTCGAGGCGTAGCAGCACCTTTCGGACCGCGCCCCTCGCCGCTCGGCGGGGGGCGCGGTCGTCTCGGGATGAACAGAACAGGAATCAGGCAGTGAGTCTCTCCACCGACGCGATCGCCACCGACGGCCCGCGCGCAGGATGGCGCGCATGGGCCGCGCTCACCGTGCTGATGCTGCCCGTGCTGCTCGTCTCGATGGACAACACGATCCTCAACTTCGCGCTGCCCGCGATCGCGCGCGAGCTCGAACCGACGAGCGCCGAGCAGCTCTGGATCATCGACGCGTACTCGCTCATGCTCGCGGGCCTGCTCGTCACGGCGGGCTCGTTCGGCGACCGGATCGGCCGGCGCAAGATGCTGCTCTTCGGCGCCGTCGGGTTCATGCTCGTGTCGATCGCTGCGGCATTCGCGCCGACCGCCGAGTGGCTCATCGCGGCGCGCGCGGCGATGGGCGTCTTCGGCGCTACGCTGATGCCGTCGACGATGTCGCTGCTGCGCTCGACGTTCCGTCACCGCGGCCAGCGCCGCATCGCGATCGCCGCTTGGTCGGGCGCCTTCGCCGCGGGCGGCGCCCTCGGCCCTGTCGTCGGCGGGTTCCTGATCGAGCACTTCCCGTGGCAGAGCGTGTTCCTGCTCGCGGTTCCGATGGTCGCGCTGATGCTGATCGGCGCGCCGATCTTCATCGTCGAGAGCCGCGACCCGAACCCCGGTCCGATCGACGGCTGGGGCATCCTGCTCTCGATGCTCGCGCTCGCGCCCCTCGCCTACGGCATCAAGGAGCTCGCCGTGACGGGCTGGCCGGGCGCGATCGGCATCGTCGCGGGGCTGGTGTTCGGCTGGCTGTTCGTCCGGCGCCAGCTGCGGATCCCGCACCCCATGCTCGACATGGCGCTGTTCCGGCGCCGCAAGTTCTCTGGATCCCTCGCCGTGAACCTGTGCTGCGTCATGGCGTACATCGGCTTCCTGTACTTCGTCTCGCAGCACCTGCAGATGATCGCCGGGCTCTCGCCCATGGAGGCGGGCCTCGCGCTCATCCCGGGCGCCGTGTGCTCGATCGTCGCGGGCTTCGTCGTGACCCCCTTCGCGAGCCGGTTCTCGGCGGCGATCGTGGTGCCGATCTGCCTCGCGATCGGCGCGGCGGGCCTCGTGCTGGTCGCGTTCGCCGGAGCGGGCGACGTCTGGATGCTCGTGGTCGCGTTCGTCGTCATGGGCGGCGGCGCGGCGGCGGCGCAGACCGTCTCCGGCGAGCTGATCATCTCGTCGGCGCCGGCCCACCGCGCGGGCGCCGCGAGCGCCATCAGCGAGACCGCATACGAGTTCGGCGCGGTCCTCGGCACGTCGATCCTCGGCGGGATCCTAACGGCCTGGTACCGCACGGCGCTCGTCATCCCGGAGGGCGTGCCGCAGAACCTCGCCGGGCACGCGCGGGAGACGCTCGCCGGCGCCATGAACGCGGCAGAGCAGCTCGGCGGCACCGCGGGCGGCGCACTCGCGGAGGCGGCGGCCGCCGCGTTCGACGGCGGAATCACCGTCACGAGCCTCATCGGCGCGGCGCTGCTCGTGATCGCGTGCGTCGTGTCTGCGACTACGCTGGGATCAAGCCGCACGGTGGCGTCGCGGTGATCGATCCTCCCTCCCGAGTCAAGGAGCATGAATGTCGCGCGTCGTGAAGTTGGCCATCATCCCCGGTGATGGAATCGGCCCCGAAGTCATCGCCGAGGCCGACAAGGTGCTCGACGCCGCGACGAACGGAAGCGACGTCTCGTTCGACAAGACGCACTTCTCGCTCGGCGCCGACCGGTTCATCCAGACGGGCGACGTGCTCACCGATGACGACCTCGCCGCGCTTGCGGCGCACGACGCGATCCTGCTCGGCGCCGTGGGCGGCACGCCGAACGACCCGAGGCTGGCCGATGCCAACATCGAGCGCGGCCTGCTGCTGAAGCTGCGCTTCAGCCTCGACCACTATGTGAACCTGCGCCCGTCGAAGCTGTTCCCGAGCGTGCCCGGCCCGCTGAAGAACCCGGGCGAGGTCGATTTCGTCGTCGTGCGCGAGGGGACCGAGGGATCGTACGTCGGAAACGGCGGCGTGCTGCGCCAGGGCACCGAGCACGAGATCGCGAACGAGCTCGGCGTGAACACCGCGCACGGCGTGCGCCGGGTGGTCGAATACGCGTTCGATCTCGCCCAGAAGCGCCGCGGCAAGCTCACGCTCGTGCACAAGACGAACGTCATGGTCAACGCCGGCAAGCTCTGGGCGCGCATCACGGCGGAGGTCGGCGCAGAGCACCCGGATGTCGCCGTAGACTATATGCACATCGATGCGGCAACCATTCACATGGTCGACAACCCGAGCCGCTTCGACGTCATCGTCACCGACAACCTCTTCGGCGACATCCTCACAGACCTGGCCGGGGCGATCACCGGCGGAATCGGTCTCGCCGCCTCGGGGAACCTCAACCCGTCGGGCGCATTCCCATCGATGTTCGAGCCCGTGCACGGTTCGGCGCCCGACATCGCGGGAACCCAGAAGGCCGATCCCACTGCCGCGATCGGCTCCGTCGCACTGCTCCTCGAGCACCTCGGCCTCACCGCCGAGTCTCAGCGCGTGACCCGCGCGATCGAGGACGACCTCGCCGCACGGACCGGCGAGCACCGCACGACGGCACAGGTCGGCGACGCCATCGCGGCGCGCCTCACGGCCTGATCCACAGATTTCGCGCAACCGCGCCGCGCAGACAGGAACGCACATGACCACGACCGACCCCGACCTCACGACGCTGGACTTCCAGGTCACGAAGAACCTCGCCGCGAAATCGCCGGCGGAGCGCGAGCAGCTGCTCGCCGACCCGGGATTCGGCAGCGTCTTCACCGACCACATGGTCGACGTGTGCTGGTCCGAGAAGGGCGGCTGGCACCGTCCGCGCGTGCAGCCGTACGGCCCGATCTCGCTCGACCCCGCCGCCGCCGTCCTGCACTACGCGCAGGAGGTGTTCGAGGGCATGAAGGCGTATCGGCACGCCGACGGATCGGTGCACACCTTCCGCCCTGAGCAGAACGCGCGCCGCTTCAACCGCAGCGCCAAGCGCCTGTCGATGCCCGAGCTCCCGGAGGGCGTGTTCATCCAGGCGCTCCGCGAACTCATCGCGGTCGACGAGGCCTGGGTGCCCTCGGGCGAGGACCAGACCCTGTACCTGCGCCCGTTCATGTTCGCCAAGGAAGCCTTCCTCGGCGTGCGCCCGGCGAAGAAGTACGGGTTCTATGTGATCGGCAGCCCCGCCGGCGCCTACTTCACGGGCGGCGTGAAGCCGGTCTCGATCTGGCTCAGCGAGACCTACGCCCGCGCGTCGGAGGGCGGAACCGGATCGGCGAAGACGGGCGGCAACTACGCCTCGAGCCTGCTGCCGCAGTCGGAGGCGTACGACAAGGACTGCGACCAGGTCGTCTTCCTCGACGCGCACGGCAACGTCGAGGAGCTCGGCGGCATGAACATCGTGTTCGTGAAGAAGGACGGCACGCTCGTCACACCCGCCTCGGACACGATCCTCGACGGCGTGACCCGCAACTCGCTGCTGCAGCTCGCCGAGGATCGCGGACACTCCATCGAGCGCCGCCCGATCTCGCTGAACGAGTGGCGCGAGGGCATCGCGTCGGGCGACATCGTCGAGGTGTTCGCGTGCGGCACGGCCGCGGTCGTGACGCCGATCGGCACGCTCAAGGCGGCCGGCTTCACCGACGAGCAGCCCATCGGATCCCTGGCGCTCTCGCTGCGCGAGGAGCTCACCGACATCCAGTACGGGCGCCGCGAGGACCGTCACAACTGGTTGTACGAGCTGTCCTGATCCCAGTCGATCTCGGGCGACGCGTGGAATCGGATGCCGGCCTCGCGCCACGCCGGTCCGCGTCGCCCGACCCGCGCGCGGAATGACGCCCAGTCGCGCTGAGGCGAGCCGAGCGGCCGCGACCACGCCGCCTCCGCCGCAGACGCGATCCGCGGGAAGGCCATGGCCTCGACAGCGGTCGCATCGGCGATCGTCTCGGTCCACATCGCCGCCTCGACGCCCAGGATGTGCTCGTCCGTGATGCCCGCGATGACGTCGGCCGGATCCCACGCGTACGAGCGCTCGACGCTCGTCGGGCCGTTCGCCCACGTCAGTCCCATGGGCGACGAAGCGTCGTACTTCATGTCGAGGTAGATCGCGTCGGCGGGGGAGAGCACGACCTGTCCGCCGCGGGACACGGCGCGGATCACCCTTCTGGCGTGCTCCGGGTCGGGGTCGAGGAGTCCCCAGAACTGCACGACGGATCCGTCCGGGAGATCGGCGTCGCCCGCCTCGTGCCACGCGACCGGGGTCTTCCCGGTCTCGGCGACGATCCTCGATGCGAGCGCCACCAGCGCGCGATAGTCGTCGGTCGAGGTGCCGAGCGCTTCGTCGCCGCCGAGGTGGACGTACGGCCCGGGCGTCATCGCGGCGACCTCGCCGAAGACGTCGCGCAGCAGAGCCTCGGTCCCGGCCGCGTCCGCGCGCAACGACGAGAACCCCACGCCGAGCCCCGTGTACGGCGCACCGGCGCGCGGCAGCTCACCGCCGTACTCCGCGGTGACGGCTACGACCTCCTCGCCGATGACGGGATCCGCGACGAGATCCGGGTGGCTGAGGCCGAGCGCATGCGTGTGGCCCGGCACGTCGATCTCGGGAACGACGATCATATGGTGTCGTTCGGCGGCCTCGACGATGAGGCGCACGTCGTCTCGCGTGTAGAAACCGCCGGGATCCCCGCCCGTGCTCGACGACGAACCGCGCTCGGTCAGCTCGGGGTGCGAGGCGATCTCGACGCGCCACCCCTGGTCGTCGGTGAGGTGCAGGTGCAGCGCGTTGAGCTTCAGCGCCGCGGCGCGGCCGATGAGCGAGATCACGGTCGAGGCGGAATGGAAGTGCCGGGCGACGTCGAGCATGACGCCGCGGTACGCGAAGCGCGGCTCGTCCCGGATGTCCGCGCAGGGGAGGAAGAAGCCGTCGTCGTCGCGGTCGATGAGCTGTTCGAGCGTCTGCTCGGCGTAGAACGCGCCGGCCGCGGTCGAGGATTCGATGACGACGCCGTCGCCGTCGACGCGCAGCGCGTAGCCCTCGGCGCCGTACTCGGCCGCGCTGGTATCGCGAGAAGCGTCGCGCGCGAGCGTCGCGGCGACGGCGGATCGCGTGCCCGCGCCCTCCGCGCGCAGCGCACCGCCGGTGAGCGTGACGGACGTCGGCCAGGGCACGAGAGCGGGTGTCATGCCCGGGACGCTAGCACGTGCGTGCCGCCAGGTCGAGGCAACATCACGGTTTTGTAAAGGTCACTCACAAAATGGCGCAGACCCTTGCGCGATGCCCGTTTGTAAGCTTTCCTTACAAACATGCCGAAGACGGTCCTCACGACGCACACGGCCACCGGAGCGGGTCGCGGTGGCCGCGTCAAAGCGCTGCCCGATCAGATGCGCCAGCACAATCGCTCGCTCGTTCTCACCGCGCTGTTCCACGATGGGGCGATGAGCCGCGCGGACCTCGCGCGGACGACGGGGCTGACCCGCGTCACGATCTCGGCGCTCGTCGGCGACCTCGTGACGGCGGGCCTCGTCCGCGAACAGGGCGCACGCGAGGCGTCGGGGCCGGGCAAGCCCGCCGTCGTCGTCGACCTCGACCGCACCGGCCTCACGATCATCGGCGTCGATCTCTCGGGCTCGCACGAGATCCGCGGCGCCGTGCTCGACCTGTCGGGCACCGTGCTGCATCGATCGAACGTCCGGCGGCCGGCCGACGGTGACGCGTCCGAGACGCTCGCGATTCTCGAGCGGCTGATCGACGACCTCCGCGAATCGGCGACGGGACGGGTGCTCGGCGTCGGCGTCGGCACGCCGGGAATCGTCTCGGACACCGGCGTCGTGGTCGCGTCCCCGGACATCGGCTGGCACGATCTGCCGCTGCAGGAGAACCTCCGCGAGCGCACGGGCCTTCCGGTGTACGTCGCCAACGACGCCGACGTCGCGACCCTCGCGGAGCGCACGCTCGGCGGCGCGGGCGAGAACTTCATGCTCCTCAAGATCGATCGCGGCGTCGGCGGCGGCGTGGTCGTGCGCGGCGAGCTCGCGCGCGGCAGCCGCTATGCCGCCGGCGAGGTCGGCCACGTCACGGTCGGCACCGATGCCGGCCGCCTCTGCGCGTGCGGCCGCCGCGGATGCCTCGAGACGTGGGCCTCGGTCAGAACGATCGAGACGCGGATCTCGGAGGGCGAGCCCGCCGAGCGCGTCCTGCGCGAGGCGGGGGAGCGCGTCAGCATCGCGATCGCACCGGTCGTCGGTGCCCTCGACCTCTCGGAGGTCGTTCTCTCCGGCCCGGTGCAGCACCTCGACGGCCTGCTGCGCGACACGGCGGAGCGCACGCTGCGCGAGCGCGTCTTCCTCCACGACGACGTGCAGGTGCGGATGTCGGCGCTCGGCGAAGACGTCGTCCTCCTCGGCGCGACCGCGATGCTGCTGCACGGCGAGCTCGGTATCACCTGATTCCGGTGGGCACAGGCGCCCGCCATCCCGAACGAACGAACAGACAAGGAAGTCCTCTCATGAATCGCAAAACGATTGTCGCCACCGGGGCGATCCTCGCGGGCGCATCGCTCGCGCTCGCAGGCTGCTCCAGCGGATCCGGGGGATCCGCCGCCGACGCCGAGCCCGCCGACTCCGGCGAGCTCACCGTGTGGCTGGTCGGCACCGATACGCCCGACGAGGCGCGCGAGCTGCTCGCGTCGACCTTCGAGGAACAGAACGACGGCTGGACGCTGCACGTCGAGGAGAAGACCTGGGCCGACGTGTCGGAGAGCTACGTCGCCGCGCTGCAGTCCAACGACGCCCCCGACGTCGTCGAGGTCGGAAACACGCAGGCGATCGGCTTCATCGACCAGGGCCTCTTCGCCGATCTCACCGATATCCGCGGCGATCTCGGCGACCTCAACCCCGGCCTCGAAGAGTCCGGAACCGCGGACGGCGTGTTCTACGCCGCGCCCTACTACGCGGGCGGCCGCGTCGTCTTCTACTCGCCCGAGAACGTCGATCCCGACAACCTGCCGACCACGCTCGAGGAGTACGTCGACCAGGGCATCGAGTACCGCACCGACAGCATGTCGGGCATCTACGCGCCCGGCCGCGACTGGTACAACATGCTCCCGTACATCTGGTCGTACGGCGGCGAGATCGCGGTGCAGGACGGCGACACCTGGGACGCACAGTTCTCGAGCGCCGAGTCGCAGGAGGGCCTGAAACTGCTGCAGAAGGTCTACCTGGAGGCGACGAACGCGCCGACCGACGGCGACGAGGCCGATGCCAACGTGCCGTTCTGCGCGGGCGAGACCGCGTTCCTGTCGGCGCCGGCGTGGATGGCCGGATCCATCACCGCGCCGGAGGACGCCGAGGTGCCCGGCTGCGCCGAGACCTACGGCAAGGACCTGCGCGCATTCCCGCTGCCGGGGCTCACCGAGGGCGAACCCGCGCCGGTCTTCGCGGGCGGATCGAACGTCGGCGTCGCCGCCCTCAGCGACAGCCCGGCGATGGCGAAGGACGCCGTCAAGATCATGCTGTCGAAGGAGTACCAGGACGTGATGGCCGCGGCCGGCCTGACGCCCGCGCTCCTCGACTCGAACGAGGCGCTTCCCGACACCGACGTCGCGCAGTCGCAGGCGGCCGCTCTGGCCGTGTCCAAGAGCGTGCCGACGACGGCGAAATGGCAGGAGGTCGAGTCGAGCCTCGTGATCCAGGATTCGCTCGTGCGCATCGCGCAGGGCGATGACACCGCGGAGGTCGCGGAGGCGCTCGACCAGCGGATCGAGGAGATCCTGAACGGCTGACCCGGCTCGGGGCGGGCGCGCACCATGCGCCCGCCCCGCACTCCTCGTCCCGGAAGGACACCCCGTGTACGCAACAGCTTCCGTCGCGCCCGCGCGCGCCGAACGCGCCAGGCGGCGCCGCAGATCGCAGTCGATCTCCGCCTGGGCCCTCCTCGTGCCGTCGATCGCGCTGATCGCGCTGATGGTCGGATACCCCGGCCTGACGATGGTCTGGCAGTCGTTCACCGACTACCAGGTGCGCAACAAGATCCAGGGCACCCCCGCGAGCTTCGTGGGGCTCGACAACTTCACCAAGATCCTCACGAGCAGCGACTTCCCGGAGGTGCTCGCGCGCACGATCGGCATCATGGTTCTGACGACGACCCTGATCATGATCGGCGGCGTCCTGATCGCCGTGCTGATGACGAAGCTCGGCCGCGCGATGCGCCTTCTCGTGTCGGTCGGTCTGCTGCTGGCCTGGGCGATTCCGCCGCTGACGGCGACCGTCGTGTGGGGCTTCATCTTCGACACCGAGTACGGGCTCGTCAACTGGCTGCTCAACACCGTGACGGGCACCAACGACTGGCACAACCACCCGTGGCTGCTGAACCCGTGGACGTTCGTGATGGTCCTGACGATCATCGTCGTCTGGGGTGCGATCCCGTTCGTGGCGTTCACGTCCTATGCTGGCCTCGGTCAGGTGCCCCGCGAGACCCTCGAGGCGGCCGAGATCGACGGGGCCGGCGGGTGGCAGCGGTTCTGGGGAGTGATCTTCCCCGCGATCCGCCCCGTGCTCGGCGGCGTGCTGATCCTGCAGATCATCTGGAACATGAAGCTGTTCACCCAGGTGTACGCGCTGCAGAGCCGCGGCGGCATCGCCGCCGATACGAACGTCCTTCCCGTGTACCTCTTCCGCCAGGGTATCGGCGAGTTCGGCGAGACGAGCGCCATCGGCATGCTCATCGTCGTGATCATGCTCGCGATCAGCTGGTACAACATTCGCCTGCTCCTGAAAGAGGACGACTGATGACGGCCCTCGCCACCCGTGCCCTCGTGACCCCCGCGCGGCGCGCGCGCCGCTCGCCCGCGTCGCCCGTGCGCCGGCCCGCTCACCGGATCCTCTTCAACGTGCTGGGCGTCATCGTCTTCGCGTGCTCGGTGTTCCCGGTGTATTGGATGGTGAACCTCTCGTTCACGCCGGGAAACCAGATCATCAGCCGCGATCCGTCCGTCGTGCCGCGCGAGCCCACGCTGCGCAACTTCGTCACCGCGTGGACGCGCCCCGCGGCCCCCGGCCAGACGGACTTCCCGAACGCGCTGAGGACCAGCCTGCTGATCGTCCTCGTGGTCGTCGTCGCGGCGCTGTTCGTCGCGTTCCTCGCCTCGATCGCGCTCGCGCGGTTCCGCTTCCGCGGGCGGCACGCGTTCATCGTCGGGATCCTCGTCGTGCAGATGATTCCCGGCGAGGCGATGATGTTCACGGTCTACAACCTCGTCGACGACATGCGCCTGATGAACACCCTGATGGGGCTGGCTCTCGTGCACATCGCGTCGGTGATCCCCTTCACGATCTGGACGCTGCGCGGCTTCGTCGCGGGGGTTCCGATCGAGCTCGAGGAGGCGGCGCAGATCGATGGATGCTCGAAGCCGCAGGCGTTCTGGAAGGTCACCTTCCCGCTCCTCGCGCCGGGGCTGGTCTCGACCGGCATCTTCGCGTTCATGCAGTCGTGGAACGAGTTCACGATGGCGCTGCTCATCATGAAGGGCAACAACCTCACGCTTCCGACCTGGCTCAACTCGTTCCAGTCGGCGACCGAGGCGACGAACTACGGCGCGGTCATGGCGGGGTCGACGCTGATCTGCATCCCGGTCGTCATCTTCTTCCTCATCGTGCAGGGACGCATGACGGGCGGCCTCGTCGCGGGCGCGGTGAAGGGATGAGCGCCGGCGTGCGCGTCGGCGTCGACGTCGGCGGATCCACGACCGAGGCGGTCGCGCTGAACGGCGCGGGATCGGTCATCGCGCGCCACGAGCGCGCCACGATCCCCGGGGCTGCCGGCGTCACAGGCGGCATCATCGCCGCGATCGAGGCGGTCTCGGCAGATGACGTCATCTCGTCGATCGGCATCGGCGTGCCCGGCCGGGTCGCGGACGGGCACGTTCACGATGCCGTGAACCTCGGCATTTCCGAAGCGGATCTGTCGGGGCCGGTCGCCGCGCGGTTCGCAGCCGTCGTGCACCTCGAGAACGACGTGCGGGCCGCGACGCGCGGCATCGGCAGGCAGAAGCAGATCGCGTCGCTCGCGTACCTCAATCTCGGCACGGGCGTCGCGGCGGGCGTGCTCGTCGACGGGCGCGTCAACGGCGGATCCCGCGGGGTCGCGGGCGAGATCGGGCACCTCTCCATCGATCCGGCCGGTCCGGTGTGCGCGTGCGGCCAGCGCGGCTGCATCGAGGCGTTCGTCGGTGGCGGCGCGATCGCGCAGCGCACGGGCGGCGGGCCGTTCGCGGTCCGCGACGCGTTCGATCGCGCCGATGACGGGGATCCCGCCGCGCGCGAGGTCGTCTCGGGCGTCGCGCGCGGCGCCGCGGCCGCGATCCGCACGCTCGCGCTCGCGGTCGATCCCGAGCGCATCGTCATCGGCGGGGGCATCGCCCGGCTCGGCGACCGGCTCCTGGCGCCGGTCATCGGCGAGCTCGAGCGTGCGGCGAACGGCTCGGCGTTCCTCGGTTCGCTGCGCCTGGCCGCCCGCATCGAACTCCTGCCGCGGGGCGTGCCGATCGGCGCGATCGGCGCCGCGCTCTCGGACGCGCGGAGCGCGGCGATCGGCGTCGGCGCGGGATAGGCTGATCCCGTGAAAATCACGCGGTTCAGCCATAACGACGCCATCAAGTTCGGAATCGTCGACGGGACGGAGCTCGTCGTCCTCGCCGGGGATCCCCTGTTCGCGGGGTTCGATACGACGGGGGAGCGCGTGTCGCTCGGTGACGTCGCGCTGCTCGCGCCCGTGATCCCGCGCTCGAAGGTCGTGTGCGTCGGACGCAACTATCGCGATCACGCCGCCGAGCTGAACAACGACGTGCCGAGCGAGCCGCTGCTGTTCTTCAAGCCCAACACGGCCGTGATCGGCCCGGGCGATGCGATCGTGCGCCCGCCCCAGACGAACGACACGCAGTGGGAGGGCGAGCTCGCCATCGTGATCGGCAAGATCGCGAAGAACGTCGCGGCCGCCGACGCATCCGACGTGATCTTCGGCTACACGATCGCCAACGACATCACGGCCCGCGACCTGCAGGGTCCGGATCGCCAGTGGGCGCGCGCGAAGGGCATGGACACGTTCTGCCCCGTCGGCCCGGCGATCGAGACCGATTTCGACGTCTCCAAGGGCGAGATCATCACGCGTCACAACGACGTCGAGGTGCAGCGCGGATCCTTCACCGACATGATCTTCGACATCCCGTCGATCATCGAGTACGTCTCCGCGGCGTTCACGCTGCTGCCGGGCGATCTGGTGCTCACCGGCACGCCGGCCGGCGTCGGGGCGTTCCAGGCGGGCGATTCGGTCGAGGTCGAGGTGCCGGGCATCGGCATCCTGCGCAACATCGCGCGCGACGCCGCGTAAGGCGTCTTCCCGGATCCGTCGCGCCGCGCGGCGTAGGATCGCAGGTGATGTCATCTGCACCTGATCCCCGCACCACAACGGCCACCGGCAGCGACGTACGCGTGCGCTTCTGCCCGTCGCCGACCGGCCTGCCGCACGTCGGCCTGATCCGAACCGCGCTGTTCAACTGGGGCTTCGCGCGCCACCACGGCGGGAAGCTCGTGTTCCGCATCGAGGACACCGACGCGAACCGCGACAGCCAGGAGAGCTACGATCAGCTGATCGACGCCCTCACGTGGCTCGGCATCGACTGGGACGAGGGCGTCGAAGTCGGCGGCCCGCACGAGCCCTATCGCCAGTCGGAGCGCCACGGCCTGTACCGCGAAGCACTCGACAAGCTGCTCGAAAAGGGCCTCGTGTACGAGAGCTTCTCGACGGCGGAGGAGATCGACGCCCGCAACGAGGCGAACGGCCGCGCGAAGCAGCAGGGCTATGACAACTTCGACCGCGACCTCACGGACGAGCAGAAGGCCGCGTTCCGCGCGGAGGGCCGGAAGCCTGCGCTCCGCCTGAAGGTGCCGGATGAGGACATCACCTACGACGACCTCGTGCGCGGCGAGGTGACCTTCCCCGCCGGCAGCTTCACCGACTTCGTCATCGTGCGCCCGAACGGGATTCCGCTGTACACGTTCGTCAACCCGGTCGACGACGCGCTCATGGGCATCACCCACGTGCTGCGCGGCGAGGACCTCATGCCGTCGACGCCGCGCCAGATCGTGCTCTACAGCGCGCTCATCGATGCCGGCGTCACGTCGTTCGTCCCGCGCTTCGGCCACATGCCGCTCGTGCTCGGCGACGGCAACAAGAAGCTGTCCAAGCGCGATCCGCGGGCGGATCTGTTCCTGCAGCGCGACAAGGGGTTCGTGCGCGAGGGCCTGCTCAACTACCTTTCGCTGCTCGGCTGGTCGATCGCGCCCGACCGCGACGTGTTCTCGCTCGACGAGTTCGTGGCCGCGTTCGATATCACCGACGTGAACCCCAACCCGGCGCGATTCGACCAGAAGAAGGCCGAGTCGATCAACGGCGACCACATCCGTCTGCTCGAGCTCGACGACTTCGCCGGCCGCCTCGTGCCGTACCTGCAGCAGGCCGGTGCGCTGGGGGAGACGCCGAGCGCCGATGAGCTCGCGCTCGTCGCGGCGGCCGCGCCCCTCGTCAAGGAGCGCATGCAGCTGCTCGGGGAGGTGGGCGACATGCTCGGCTTCCTGTTCACCGACGAGCTCGCCTACGACGACGACGCGGTGGCAAAGCTCACGGACGACGCCCCGCGCGTGCTCCAGGCGAGCATCGACGCACTGACGCCGCTCGAGGCATTCGACGCGGAGTCGATCCAGGGCGCGCTGTCCGCGGCTTTGATCGAGGGGCTCGAGCTGAAGCCGCGTGTGGCGTACGCGTCACCGCGCGTCGCGATCTCGGGCCGCCGCGTATCGCCGCCGCTGTTCGAGTCGATGGAGCTGCTCGGCAAAGAGCGCACGCTCGCGCGCCTGGCCGCGCTGATCCCTCGGCTGGCGGGCTGAACCGGCGCGACACGCCCCGGTTGCACGCTCGAATTGGCGCCTGGTCTCAGACTCATATAAGCTGTTCTCTTGTGACGGCGAGAGCCTGAGCGCCCTTGGGGTATGGTGTAATTGGCAACACAGCGGTTTCTGGTACCGCCATTCTTGGTTCGAGTCCAGGTACCCCAGCAAGATGAAGACCCCCGGTTCGCCGGGGGTTTTTTCATGGGATTCGTTGACCGTCCGCGAGCCCCGAGCGCAGCGTCGTCATCGTGTGCGGCGCGTTCCTGCCCGCCCTCGTCTACGCGCCGTTCGCGTCGGCGCTCGTCGAGCAGCTCGGTTCCGACTGGGCCGTGCACGTCTACGACCGGCGCGGCAAGGGCTAATCCTCCCCGGTCGATGACTCCTACTCGTTCGACACCGAACTCGACGACGTGCGTACCGCGCTGCGCGAGACCGGCGCGCGTCACCTGCTCGGTCATTCGCTCGGCGGATCCATCGTGCTGCACGCGGTGCGCTCCATGGCCGCGGGCGACGATCCGCTGCTGCCGGCGACCACGACGGTGTACGACCCCGCGATCAATCTCGACGGCTCGCTCGACACGTCCTGGCTGCCGAAGTTCCAGCAACTGGTCGACAAGCGCCGCTGGGGCCGCGCGATGGCCGTCATCGAGAAGGTCATGGGCATGTCGTCGACGCTCTCACGGGCGCCGTCCTGGATGGTTGCTGGGGTCATGGGGGTGAGCGTGCGCACGGGTCTGCGAGGCATGTCGAAGGCGGTTTTACCCGCCGGTGTCGCGGAGCTCACGGCCGCGTTCGCGGAGGAGGCTCGCGGCTCGGACTTCGCCCATATGCCGCCCGATCTTTGCATTCTCGTGGGAGAACACAGCGCCGACTATTTCCGTGCGACGGCCGAGGCGCTTAACCGTTCGATGCCGGACGCGCGCTTCGTCGTCGTGCGCAAGGGGATCCACGGATCCGTGCCCGCCGTGCGACATCCGATCGTGAAGACGTTCGCTCGATGGCTGCTCGAGGAGCCCATGGGCGACGTCGCCCTCGAGGTTTCGGAGCCCGAGCCGGCCTGAGCGTCACAATTCGTCGCTGAATTCCTCGTCGCCCCAAGTTTCTGGCACGGTGGATCAGCCAGGTCGCCGTGCGGCCGGAGAGGAACCGATGATCGAGCTGCGCGACGTCACGAAAGTGCACGCCGGGGGAGTGACCGCCCTCAACGGCGTGAGCCTGTCGGTGGCCGCGGGAGAGATCCACGGGATCGTCGGGCGATCGGGCGCCGGGAAATCGACGCTCATCCGCTGCCTCACCGGGCTCGACCCCGCCACGAGCGGTCGCATCGAGATCGACGGCACGGACATCGGTGCGGCGCGCGGATCCGACCTCGCACGGGCCCGTCGCAAGATCGGTATGGTCTTCCAACACGTCAACCTGCTCGACTCGCGCACCGCGGAGCAGAACATCTCGCACCCGCTCGAGGTCGCCGGCGTCCCCGCCGCGGAGCGCAGACGCCGCGTCGCCGAGCTCCTCGCGCTCGTCGGGCTCACCGATCGCCGCCGCAGCTACCCCGCGCAGCTCTCGGGCGGGCAGAAGCAGCGCGTCGGCATCGCCCGAGCGCTGGCCGCCGAGCCGCGCGTTCTGCTCTGCGACGAGCCGACCTCGGCCCTCGACACCGCCACGACCCGGCAGATCCTCGGTCTCATCCGCTCGCTGCGCGACCGGCTCGGGATCGCCGTGGTCATCATCACGCACGAGATGTCGGTCGTGCGCGAGATCTGCGACGCGGTGTCGCTGCTCGAGGACGGACGCGTTGTGCGCACCGGATCACTGCTCGATGTGATCAGCGACGGCGGATCAGCGCTGTCGCGCGACCTGATCGCGCTTCCGCCGGCCGCCCTGGATCCCGACGAGACGATCGTGGAGGCGTTTCTCACGGGCCCCGCTGCGCGCGACGTCGGAGCGCTCTTCGCCGCCCTCGGCCGCGCGGAGCTTCCCGCGCGGATCGCGGCGGGCACGATCGAGACGATGCACGATCAGCAGGTCGGTCGCCTCCGCTTCCTCGCCCGCGACGCCGCCGAGGCCGAGCGGATCGCGGACGCGCTGCGCGGCGCCGGCGCCTCGGCCGAGGTCACGACGGCACAGGCGGCCGCTCGCACCGACGAGCGCGCCGCAGACGAGGAGGCGGGCTCATGAGGCTCGCGGCCGACGAGATCTTCTGGAACAACCCGGTGTTCCACGACCGCCTCTGGGAGGCGACCGGCGAGACGGTTCTGATGATGATCTTCACGACCCTCGCGGTCGCGATCATCGGCCTGCCGCTCGGTCTCCTGCTGCACGCCACGAGCGCGAAGGGCCTCACGCCTCAGGCCCCCGTCTATCGCGTGCTGAGCCTCATCGTCGACTTCGGGCGGTCGATCCCGTTCATCATCCTGATGATCGCCCTGATACCGTTCACGCGGTTCGTCGTCGGCAGCGCGCTCGGATGGCAGGCGACGGTCGTGCCGCTGGCGGTGGGTGCGATCCCGTTCTTCGCTCGACTCGTGCAGAATGCCCTGCGCGAGATCGACGCGGGAAAGATCGAGGCCGTTCAGATGATGGGCGCCTCAAAGCGCCACATCACGCTGCACGTCCTCGTGCGCGAGGCGCTGCCGGCCATCGTCGGCGCGCTCACCGTCACCGTCGTCACCCTCATCGGCTACACCGCCATGGCGGGCACGATCGGCGGCGGGGGCCTCGGTGCCCTCGCGATCGACTACGGCTACCGGCGCTACCAATCCGACACGATGATCGCCTGCATCGTGCTGCTCGTCGCCCTCGTGGCGCTCATGCAGTGGGCGGGCGACGCCATCGTGAAGAAGATCGACCACCGCTGAACAGCGGATCCCTCACAGCACAGGAAGAAGCACCACCATGCGACGCACCCTCACCACCCTCGCAGCCGCGGCCGCGGCGACGCTCGTTCTCGCCGGCTGCGGCGCGTCCGGCGCAGACGAAGAGGTCGGATCCGATGACGGCGGCATCACGACGCTCACCGTCGGCGTCTCGCCCGTTCCGCACGGCGAGATCCTCGAGTTCGTGCGCGACAACCTCGCGGAGGACGCGGGGCTCGACCTCGAGATCGTGTCGTACGACGACTACGCGCTGCCGAACCGCGCGCTCGTCGACGGCGAGCTCGACGCGAACTACTTCCAGCACCTTCCCTACTACGACTCCGAGGTCGAGAGCCAGGGCTACGAGCTCGCGCACTTCCCGGGCGTGCACATCGAGCCGTTCGCGCTGTACTCGAACACGGTCACGGACGTCGCCGACCTGCCCGACGGCGCCACGATCGGCATCAACAACGACCCGTCGAACCAGGGCCGCGCGCTCGACCTGCTCGCGCAGGCCGACCTCCTGACGCTCGACGACTCGGTGGACGTCGTCTCGGCGACCGTCGCCGACATCGTCGACAACCCCCACAACTTCGAGTTCATCGAGGCCGATGCGGCGTCGCTGGCCCGCACCCTCGACGACGTGGACGCCTCCGTCATCAACGGCAACTACGCGATCGAGGCCGGCCTGTCGCCGACGACCGACGGACTGCTCGTCGAGGCCGGCGCCGACAACCCCTACGCGAACTTCCTCGCGGTGCGGGCAGGCGACGAGACCAACGAGGCGCTGGTCGCGCTCAACGACCTGCTGCACTCGGAAGAGACGCGCCAGTTCATCGCTGACACGTGGTCGGACGGATCCGTCATCGCGGTCGACTGACGACCGCAGTTCACACGCGGGTCGGCGTCCGGAATGTTCCGGACGCCGACCCGCGTTGTACGTGGGGGAGGCCGCGTACTGTGGTCTCGTACGACCGATAGCGAGGAGCGCAGACGATGACGAGCGGAACGCAGGACACGGGCGAGCTGACGATCGAGCCCGGCACGGAGACCGCCGTCCTCGCGGGCGGGTGCTTCTGGGGCATGGAAGACCTGATCAGGAGCCAGCCGGGAGTGAAGAGCACGCGGGTCGGGTACACGGGCGGCGACAACGACCACGCGACGTACCGCAACCACCCCGGGCACGCCGAGGCCGTCGAGATCGTGTTCGACCCGGCCGAGACGACGTACCGCGACATCCTGGCGTTCTTCTTCCAGATCCACGACCCGTCGACGCTCGACCGACAGGGCAACGACGTCGGTGCGAGCTACCGGTCGACGATCTTCCCGGTGACGCCCGAACAGGAGGCCGTCGCGCGGGAGACGATCGCGGACGTGGATGCGTCCGGTCTCTGGCCGGGGAAGGCCGTCACGACGATCGAGCCCGTCGGCCCGTTCTGGGAGGCCGAGCCGGAGCACCAGGACTACCTGATCACGTACCCCAACGGGTACACCTGTCACTTCCCGCGCGCGGGATGGGTGCTGCCGAAGCGCGCCGCCTGACCACAGTGAAGGGGAGGGACGCGACCAGCGCGTCCCTCCCCTTCACTGTGTGCGTGCCGCGTCAGAGCTTGACGTCGACCTTCGCGTCCTTGCGGAGCGTCTCCAGGATCTGCTCGATCGCCGCGTTCTGGCTCTCGGAGACGGCCTGATCGGTGAGCTGCTGCTTCGCGTCCTCGAACTCCGGAACCTGATCCTCGGCGCCCTGCGCCTTGGCCTGCTCGACGAGCTCGTCGTACTGCGCCTTCAGCTCTTCCTCGCTCGGCTCCGCGACGTCAGCCTCCTGATCGACGTAGGAGTCGACGAGGAACTGCCCCTCGGCCTGCTCGCGCAGCGCGTCCTCGTCCAGGCCCTGCTCGCCGAAGGCCTTGACGACCTCGTCGACCGATCCCAGGCCGTTCTGATCCGCGATGTCCTGCAGCACCGAGTCGACGTCTTCGTTGGTCGCCTCGATACCTGAACCGGCCGCGGCCTGCGTGAGCAGCGCATTGTTGACGAGCAGATCAGCGGTCTGCTGCTTGAGCGCGTCCTGATCGACGGCCTCGCCGCCCTGCTGCTGCATCATGGTGGCCTGCTGGAACTGCGCCTCGTACGCCTGAGTGAACTCCTCGAGCCCGATCTCCTCGTCGTTGACGGTGGCGACGACGTCGGGCAGCCCGCTGAGGTCGGCCTCAGGGGCGGCGGCTGCCTCGGTCGGTTCGGGCGTCGCTTCCGGCTCGCCTGATGCGCTGCATCCGGCGAGCGCGAGAACGGCAACCGTCCCGACGGCGAATAGGGCACGCGAGATCGACATATGGCCTCCAGATTGTCTTTGCGGTCGTCGCGACGCTACACGCTCACGGTATGAGCGAGGTCAGTACGCGGTCAGGAAGCTTCTCGCGTCCGGCGATACCGCAGCAGCAGCTCCTCGCTCGAGCGCAGCACCGAGACGAGCTGCATCGGCGTGGGGGAGGCCTCTGCGCTGGCGGCGATCCGCCGTGCCGTGCCGCCCTCGAGCGTCGGCGCGAGCGTGAGGCACAGCTCGTCGACCGCGCCCTGCGCGAGAGACGATCCGAACATGCTCGGCCCGCCCTCGGAGTGGATATGCCGGAGACCCCGACGCGCGAGGTCGGCGACGACGGCCGGAAGCTCGACCTCCTCGGCGCCGACCGCCACGACATCGGCGACCCGCTCGAGCACCGAGCGCCGATCGGCGGGGGCGTTCTGCGTGGTGTAGACGATCGGACGCACTGGCGCATCCGCGAACACGGGCGAGGCCGGATCGAGGTCGAGCGAAAGCGAGACGAGCGCGAAGACCGGGTGCGGCGGCTTTCCGCGGCGCGTGCGCCACGCGACCGAATCGTCATCGAGCCGCATGGCCTCGTACCCCTCGGCGCGAACCGTTCCGGCGGCGACGAGCACCGCGTCGGCGGGGCGGCGGAGCAGATCGAACACCCGATGATCGGCGTCGTCGCCGAGTCCGCCGGAGAGCCCCTCCCGCGTTGCGGCCCCGTCGAGGCTCGAAATGAAGTTCATGCGCAGCCACGGCCCGTCCGGGAAGGCGTAGGTCTCGACGAGCGAGTCGTCGTCGACGTCGAGTTCGGGGTCCGGCCACAGCCGGTCGATGCGCGCGCTCATACGTTGTGCGTCGGGTGGGTGTTGTGCTCGAGGCGAACCGGCTTCCGCCAGCCCATGACCGATTCGACCATGCGCGCGGCGTCGACCGAGGCCGCGACGTCGTGCATGCGAAGGATCCGCGCGCCGCGCTCGACGCACATCACCATGGCCGCGAGCGAACCGGCGAGGCGATCGGGCTTCGCGCGCTCGAGCGACTCTCCGATGAAGTCCTTGTTCGACACGGCCGCGAGAACGGGCAGCCCGATGTCCGAGATCTCGTCGAGCCGCCGCGTGAGCTCGAGGGAGTGGAGCGTGTTCTTGTCGAGGTCGTGTCCCGGATCGATGATGATCTTCTCGCGCGGAACACCGGCGGCCGTCGCGCGGTCGACGCGTTCGACGAGGAACTCGCGCACCTCGTTGACGACATCGTCGAAGCGGGCAGCGGGCTTCTCCATCCGCGGCGGCCCGACGCTGTGCGTGATGACGACGTGCACGCCGGATCGGGCGATGACGTCCGCCATGTCGGGGTCGCCGAGGCCGCTCGTGTCGTTGATGACGGCGGCGCCGGCGTCGATGGCGGCTTGCGCCACCTCGGCGCGATTGGTGTCGACTGAGATCACGACGTCGGTCTCGGCGGCGACGGCGCGGACGACCGGCGCCACGCGGTCGATCTCCTCCTCCGCCGACACGATCGGCCCCCGCCCGAACGGCACGCCCCCGATGTCGACCCAGTCGGCGCCGTTCCGGGCCGCCTGCACGCAGGCCGCCACGGCGCTGTCGAGGGCGAACGTCGCCCCCTGGTCGAAGAACGAATCGGGCGTGCGATTGATCACGGCCATCACCGCGATCTGGTGCGAGAAGTCGAAGTCGCGGCGGCCGATCCTATGAACCGTCCGCTCCGCGGCGAGCACGTATGGATCCATGACTGCATGCTACGCGGCGCGGCGGACGCCAGGCGTGCCGCCGGGCGCGCATTCCGTCTTACAATCGCCTCATCCTCCGCCGATGGCCGGCGCGGGCATCGAAGGAGATCGAACATGTCCGAGACGACCCACATCGGAATCGTGTTCAACCCGTCCAAGGGCGAGCGCGATGACCTCGAGAGGTCGATCGCCGACGCCACCGGCCTCCCCGTGACCTGGCACGAGACGTCCGTCGACGATCCCGGCGTCGGGGCGACGCGCGAGGCCCTGGCGGCGGGCGCCGATCTCGTGATCGCGGCGGGCGGCGACGGCACGGTGCGGGCGGTCTGCGAGCACCTGGCCGACTCTGAAGCGCAGGCGGATCTCGGCATCGTCCCCCTCGGCACGGGCAACCTGCTCGCTCGGAATCTCGGGGTGCCGCTGAACAGCATCCGCGGGGCGGTCGACCGGGCCCTGTCCGGAGAGCCGCGCGTGATCGACGCCGCGTGGGCCGACACGGACGAGTCGCGATACGCGTTCGTCGTCATGGCGGGGTTCGGGATCGACGCGCACATGATCACGGAGACCGACGACGACCTGAAGTCGCGCGCGGGCTGGCTCGCGTACGTCGAGTCGCTCGGACGTGCGCTGTCGGCGAGCGAGGTGATCGAGGTGACGGTCGCGACCGACGACGCGGAAGCCGAGCAGCACTCCGTCCACACGCTCATCGTCGGCAACTGCGGCATGCTGCAGGGCGGCATCACGCTGCTGCCCGACGCGGATCCGTCCGACGGCGAGCTCGATCTGATCGTGCTCGACGCGACCGATGCGAGCGGCTGGGCCGACACGCTCAAGAACGTCGTCTGGGACAACGGAATCGGGCGCGTCTTCCGAAAGGATCGGACCGCAGCCAGCAGCGACAGCGTGACCCATCGGCGCCTCACATCGATCGACATCGTGCTCGCCGAGCCGCGCGTGTTCGAGGTCGACGGCGACGACGTCGGCGAGGTCACGCGCGTGCGGATCAGCGTCCAGCCGGATGCGATCCGGGTGCGCTGACCCCGAGGGAACGAATCGTCAGACCTCGATCGAGTCGCCGCTGTCGAGGCGATGGAATGTGCCGCCCGATTGTTCGGCCGCCCACGCGAGGCGATCGCGGTGCATGCCGAGGCCGGCGGACGACAGCGTCGAATCGTGCGTGCCGAACGCCTCGCGCGGCGCGACCGCGAGTACGAAGTCCATCGCCTCGCCGATCTTGAGCCAGGGCGCCCCGACGGGCGCCGCGAGAACGCGCACGTCCACGCCCTCGGGGACGGCGTACGAATCGCCGGGGTAGTAGAGGATGTCGTCGATCAGCACGCCGACGTTGTCGATGAGGGGGATCGACGAGTGGATCTCGTTGTGGGTCCCGCCGAAGAAGCGCAGCGAGAACGAGCCGGCCCGCACCTCGTCGCCGGGGGAGACGGCCGTCATCTCCACGGGCGCGGACTGCGCGGTCGCGGCCGTCGTGAACATCGGCGCGCCGGGGAACGCGGCGGCGATCGCCTGCAGGTGGTCGGGCGTCCAGTGATCCGCGTGCTCGTGGGTGATGACGACGCCGACGACATCGGACAGGTCACTGACGTCCGCGGCGAAGACACCGGGGTCGATGACGAGAGTTTCGCCGCGCTTCTCGAGCGTGAGGTAGGCGTGGTCGTGCTTCGTGATGCGCATACCCTCACCGTGCCATGAGATCGAGGGTTTCGTGAAGCGACGATGTCGATTAGGATCCGAATCAGCGGACACGCCCGGGCGACACGCAGTGCGTCGCCTGATTTTGTCGTGCACTCGCGATCCGTATATAGTGATCTAGTTGCCGCGAGCGGGAACAACAAGTGAAAAACATGCGGCCCCATCGTATAGCGGCCTAGTACGCTGGCCTCTCACGCCGGTAACGCGGGTTCGAATCCCGCTGGGGTCACCGCAGAAGATGAGCGCCTGAACTTCGGTTCGGGCGCTCGTCTTTTTCTTCGCAGAGACGCGGTAACCTGGTCTGCGCGAGAGGGAGTATCCCGTCACCGCACGCAGCGTCAACACGAGCACCATCGAAGAGGCTCCGGGCGTGTGGCGCATCCGTCCGATGCGGGGAGAGACTTTCGGACGTCAACAGACCCCCCGAGAGGCACCCTATGGATGTTATTCCGCTCTGGTTCGAGATCGGATCGATGACCGTCCTGGTCCTGATCCTGATCGCCGATCTGTTGCTCATCCTCAAGCGGCCGCACATTCCCTCGACGAAGGAATCCGCGCTCTGGGTCGCGTTCTACGTCACGCTCGCACTGATATTCGCGCTGGTGCTCTGGATGATCGGCGACTCGGAGCACGCCGTCCAGTTCTTGAGCGGCTGGCTCACCGAGTACAGCCTATCGATCGATAACCTGTTCGTCTTCGTGCTGATCATGACGCAGTTCTCGGTGCCGAGGCGTTATCAGCAGGAAGTGCTGATGTTCGGCATCATCATCGCGCTGATCCTGCGCGGCGGATTCATCCTCCTGGGCGCCGCGCTCATCGAGAACTTCAGCTGGATCTTCTTCATCTTCGGCGCGTTCCTCGTATACACGGCGGCCAAGCAGGTGTTCGAGAAGGAGCACGACGGCGACGCCCAGGCGGAATCGTTCATCGTGCGGGTGCTGCGACGGTTCATCCCGATCCACGACGCGTACGACGGTGCGAAGCTGCGGACGGTGGTGAACGGCAAGAAGATACTGACGCCGATGGTGATCGTCTTCGTGTCGATCGGTGTGACCGACCTGATCTTCGCGATCGACTCGATCCCCGCGATCTTCGGCATCACGCAGAACCCGTTCCTGGTCTTCGCCACGAACCTGTTCGCGCTCATGGGCCTGCGCCAGCTGTACTTCCTGCTCGGTGACCTGCTCGACAAGCTGCGCTACCTCAAGTACGGCGTCGCGTTCATCCTGGCCTTCATCGGCGTGAAACTGTTCTTCCACGCGATGCACGTCAACGAGCTGCCGTTCATCAACGGCGGCGAGCCGATCCTGTGGGCTCCGGAGATCAGCAACTGGCTGTCGCTCGGCGTCATCGTCGCGTCGATGGTCGTCGCGACCGTGGCGAGCCTCATCGCGAACTCCCTCGAGTCGAAGCAGGCCAGCCGCAATGAATGACACGCCACAGCGTGTATGCCTGAGCAGAGTGCTCACCGATCGGCCATCGTGAACGGTCGGCGGTGAGCACTCTGTTATTCTCGTCGTGTGCGGTGCAACAGCCTCCTTCTTAGCTGCCGCGACGGGATCCGTTTCTAGGCCTTCCCCGTCGCGGAGTCTGTCGACGGCCGACACCGCTTCGTCTAGGAGTAAGAAACACGCATGAGCGCTGACATCCACATCACTGATCACCCGCGCACGCTGGCCGAGAAGCTGTGGGACGACCACGTCGTCGTTCCCGGTTCGGGCCAGGAACCCGATCTGATCTACATCGACCTCCACCTGATCCACGAGGTGACGAGCCCGCAGGCGTTCGACGGCCTCCGCACCGAAGGTCGTCCGCTTCGACGCGTCGACCTGACGATCGGCACGGAGGATCACAACACTCCGACGCTGGCGATCGACAAGCCGATCGTCGACCTCACGAGCCGCACACAGGTCGACACGCTGCGGAAGAACGCCGCGGAGTACGGCGTGCGCCTGCATTCGCTGGGCGACGCCGAACAGGGCATCGTGCACGTCATGGGCCCGCAGCTCGGGCTCACGATGCCGGGCATGACGGTCGTCTGCGGCGACAGCCACACCTCGACCCACGGCGCGTTCGGTTCGCTGGCGTTCGGCATCGGCACCAGCGAGGTCGAGCACGTCATGGCCACGCAGACCCTGCCGCTGAAGCCGTTCAAGACGATGGCGATCAACGTCGAGGGCGAGCTGAAGACCGGCGTGACGGCGAAGGACATCATCCTCGCGGTCATCGCGAAGATCGGCACCGGCGGCGGCCAGGGCTACGTGCTCGAGTACCGCGGCAGCGCGATCCGCGCCCTGTCGATGGAAGGTCGCATGACGATCTGCAACATGTCGATCGAGGCAGGCGCCCGGGCCGGCATGGTCGCGCCCGACGAGACGACGTTCGAGTACGTGAAGGGCCGCGACCACGCGCCGAAGGGCCAGGACTGGGACGACGCGGTCGCGTATTGGACGACGCTGCCGACCGACGAGGGTGCAACGTTCGACGCCGAGGTGTTCATCGACGCGAACGAGCTCGAGCCCTTCGTCACGTGGGGCACGAACCCCGGCCAGGGTGTGTCGCTGAACGACGCAGTCCCGACGCTCGACAGCTTCGCCGACGACGAGGCGCGCCAGAGCGCCGAGCGCGCATTCGAGTACATGGATATCGCGCCCGGCACCCCGATGAAGGACATCGCGGTCGACGCCGTGTTCATGGGCTCGTGCACGAACAGTCGCATCGAGGATCTGCGCGCGTTCGCGTCGGTCATCCAGGGCCGCACGAAGGCCGAGGGCGTCCGGGTCATGGTCGTTCCCGGCTCGGCCCGCGTTCGGCTGGAAGCCGAGGCGGAGGGGATCGACAAGATCGTCACCGACTTCGGCGCGGAATGGCGCTTCGCCGGCTGCTCGATGTGCCTCGGCATGAACCCGGATCAGTTGGCGCCGGGGGAGCGGTGCGCCTCGACGAGCAACCGCAACTTCGAGGGCCGCCAGGGCAAGGGCGGGCGCACGCACCTGGTTTCTCCGCTGGTGGCGGCGGCGACGGCGGTGCGCGGCACCCTGTCGAGCCCGAGCGACCTCGACAATGCCGACGACCGCGAGCTGGTGGGAGCCTGATCATGGAGAAGTTCACGACGCACACGGGTGTGGCCGCGCCGCTGAAGCGGTCGAACGTCGACACCGACCAGGTGATCCCGGCGGTCTTCCTCAAGCGGGTCACGAAGACCGGCTTCGACGACGCGCTGTTCTACAACTGGCGCCAGCAGGATGATTTCGTGCTGAACCAGGATGCCTTCCGGAACGCGACGGTTCTCGTGGCGGGGCCCGATTTCGGCACCGGTTCGAGCCGCGAGCACGCCGTCTGGGCGCTGCGCGACTACGGCTTCCAGGTCGTGCTGTCGCCGCGGTTCGCCGACATCTTCCGCGGCAACGCCGGGAAGCAGGGGCTGATCGCCGGCGTCATCACCGAGGAGGTCCTCGAGAATCTCTGGGCCGCGATCGGCGCGAACCCGGGCGTCGAGATCACGGTCGATCTCGTGGCGTGCACCGTGACTCTTGGCGACTATACGGCTCCGTTCGAGATCGACGATTACACTAGGTGGCGGCTCCTCGAAGGCCTCGACGATATCGGGCTCACGCTCCGGCATCAGGACGAGATCACGAAGTTCGAGGCCCGCCGAGAGGCGTGGCGGCCGCGGACCCTTCCGGTTCCGTGAGCTGAGAGGCCGACCCGAGACCCGGGCGCGGCTGGTCGCGGTATCGAAGTGAGGATCCACTGGAATGACGCTCGTAGCAGGAACTGACGCGCAGAAGACACCCGCCAAGGGCGACGTTCTGGAGATCCGGGGCGGCCAGCCGCTGCGCGGGCAGGTCGACGTGAAGGGCGCGAAGAACCTCGCGACGAAAGCGATGGTGGCCTCGCTCCTGGGTGAGACGCCGTCGACGCTCCGCGATGTCCCGGAGATCCGCGACGTCGAGGTCGTCCGGTCGCTCCTCGAGGTGCACGGCGTCAGCGTGACTGAGGGTGACGAGCCGGGCTCGCTCGTGCTCGACCCGACGCGCGCGAAGTCCGCAGGGTTCGAGGAGATCGACGCGCACGCCGGGTCGAGCCGGATTCCGATCCTGTTCTGCGGCCCGCTGCTGCACGTGCTCGGACAGGCGTTCATCCCCGACCTCGGTGGATGCCGTATCGGCGATCGCCCGATCGACTTCCACCTCGAGGCGCTCCGCAACTTCGGCGCCATCGTCGACAAGCAGCCGAACGGCATCCGCCTGTCGGCGCCCGACGGCCTGCACGGCGCGAACATCGAGCTGCCGTACCCGAGCGTCGGCGCGACGGAGCAGGTGCTCCTGACAGCCGTGCGCGCGAAGGGCGTCACCGAGCTGCGCAACGCGGCGATCGAGCCCGAGATCATGGACCTCATCGGCGTGCTGCAGAAGATGGGCGCCATCATCTCGTACGAGCCGAACCGCGTCATCTTCATCGAGGGCGTCTCCGAGCTCAAGGGCTACGACCACCGCAGCCTGTTCGACCGCAACGAAGCCGCCAGCTGGGCCTGCGCCGCGCTCGCGACCGACGGCGAGATCTTCGTCAAGGGCGCGCGCCAGTACGAGATGCTCACGTTCCTCAACGTCTTCCGCAAGACCGGCGGATCCTTCGATATCACCGACGACGGCATCACGTTCCGCCGCTCGAAGACCCCGCTGACGCCCGTCATGGTCGAGACCGACGTGCACCCCGGCTTCATGACCGACTGGCAGCAGCCGCTCATCGTCGCGCTCACCCAGGCGGAGGGCGTATCGATCGTGCACGAGACCGTCTACGAGAACCGGCTGGGCTTCACCTCGGCGCTGAACCAGATGGGGTCCGACATCGTCGTGCACCACGACGGGCTCAAGGGCGCGTACCGCCGCGTTCCGGAGCGCGAGCTGGAGCAGGCCGCCGTCATCACCGGCCCGACTCCGCTCAAGGGCGCTGACATCGTCGTTCCCGACCTCCGCGGCGGGTTCGCGTACGTGATCGCGGCGCTCGCTGCCGAAGGCACGTCCGTGGTCTCGAACGTCGGCATCATCCGCCGCGGGTACGAGAAGTTCTTCGACAAGCTCATCGCGCTCGGCGCTGATTTCGACGTCGTAGGCTGATGGCGCGGGCCTCGCAGGAGAAGTCGCGACCGAGTCTGTTCTGGCTGCTCGCCGCGATCGTGATCCCCGTCATGGGGTGGTTCGCGAAGATTGAGGTGCGTGGCGCGGAGAACCTTCCGAGCGACGGCGCCTACGTGCTCACTCCCAATCACCACAGCGAAATCGATCCGCTGACGGTCGCAATCGCCACGTGGCGCATCGGGCGCGCTCCGCGATTCATGGCGAAGGAGAGCCTCTTCAAGGTTCCCGTGCTTGGCTGGGCCATGCGCTCGACCGGAATGGTGCCGGTCACCCGCGGCAAGTCCGGGGCAGCGCAGTCGATCGCCCAGGCGACCGAAATCGTCGAGAATTCGCGCGGCGTCATCGTCTACCCCGAGGGCACGCTGACGCGCGACCCCGACCTGTGGCCGATGCGCGGCAAGTCGGGCGCCGTGCGGCTCGCGCTGGCCGGCGACATCCCCCTCATCCCGGTCGCCCACTGGGGCGAGCAGCAGTTCATGCCGCGGTACGGCAAGCTCAAGCCGTTCCCGCCGCGCCGCCAGGTGACGGTCGTCATCGGCGAGCGGGTCGATGTCAGCGACCTCGCGGGCCGCGAGCACGCGCAGGGCACGTTCACCGAGGCGACAGATCGCGTGATGGCGGCGATCACGCGACTGCTCGAGCAGCTTCGCGGCGAGACCGCTCCGCTCGAGCGGTGGGATCCGATGAAGAACGGTCAGAACGAGACGGGGCGCATGTGAGCGCCCGGATCACGGTTCTCGGCGCCGGAAGCTGGGGAACGACGTTCGGCAAGATCCTCGCCGACGGCGGATCCCGCGTGACGATGTGGGCGAGGCGGCCCGAGCTCGCGCGCGAGATCGACGAGGCCAAGCGCAACTCGCGCTACCTGTCGGGCATCAACCTGCCCCGTTCGATGCACGCCACGCACGACATCGCGCGCGCCCTCGAGGGCGCCGACGAGGTCTACATCGCGGTTCCGAGCAAATCGGCGCGCGAGACGCTCAAGCAGGTGCGCCCCATCCTCGCCAAGAGCGATGCGCCGGTCGTGAGCTTGATGAAGGGCGTCGAACAGCGCTCCGGGCGCCGGATGAGCGAGATCATCGAGGAGGTCCTCGGCTGCGACCGATCGCGCGTCGCGGTCGTCGGGGGCCCGAACCTCGCCCGCGAGGTCGCGCAGGAGCAGCCGACCGCGGCGGTGGCCTCGTCGCACAGCGCGGACACGGCCGCGCAGGTCGCGCGCACCTGCTCGAACAGCTACTTCCGCACGTTCGTCAACACCGATGTCGCCGGAACCGAGTTCGGCGGCGTGCTGAAGAACCTCATCGCCGTGGCGACCGGCATCGTCGACGGCGTCGGCTACGGCGAGAACACCAAGGCATCGATCATCACCCGCGGGCTCGTCGAGATGACCGACTTCGCCGTCGCCTACGGTGCGCAGCACGAGACGATGCAGGGCCTGGCGGGGCTCGGCGACCTGATCGCCACGTGCCAGTCGCCGCTGAGCCGCAACAACACCGCTGGTCGTCTGCTCGGTCAGGGCTACACGCTCAACGACGTCGTCGCGCACATGGAACAGACGGCGGAGGGGCTCAGCTCGGTCGCCCCGATCCTGCAGCTCGCGCAGGCCAAGGGCGTCGACATGCCGATCGTGCAGCAGGTGAAGATGGTGCTCGATGGCACGATGGTGCCGCGAGACATCGCACCGCACCTGACGACAGACGACGACACTCCCCAGGAGGAGATTCAGCATGCAGCAGGCGACCGTGGCGGTGCTCTTCGGCGGACGCTCGAGCGAGCACGAGATCTCTTCGGCGACGGCGGGGGGAGTTCTCGGCGCAATTGACCGAGAGCGGTACAACGTGATTCCGATCGGCATCACGCGCGACGGCGTCTTCGTCCTCGAGAAGGACGATCCCGCGCGGTTCCGTCTCGATGCCGACAAGCTGCCGCAGGTCGTCGACAACGGATCGCGGATCATCTGGCCGATGCCGGGCGGCCCCCGCGAGCTGCGCGTGGAGCGCGAGAACGGATCCGTCGAGTCGCTCGGCGAGGTCGACGTCGTGCTGCCGATCCTGCATGGCCTGCACGGCGAGGACGGCACGGTGCAGGGCTTCCTCGACATCCTCGAGATTCCTTACGCCGGCGGCGGCGTGCTCGATTCGGCCATCTGCATGGACAAGCACTTCATGAAGATCGCTCTCGAGGCCGACGGCATTCCCACGGCTCCGGGCATCACGGTGCGCCGAGGCCGCTGGAACGCCGAACCCGGTGTCGTGCGCGGCGAGGTCGCCGAGCTGTCGTACCCGGTGTTCGTGAAGCCCGCGCGCGCGGGCTCGAGCGTCGGCGTGTCCAAGGCCCACGACGAGTCCGAGCTGGCCGAGGCCATGGCCGTGGCGTACGCCGAGGACGACAAGGTGCTGATCGAGCGCGGCATCGTCGGGCGCGAGATCGAGGTCGCCGTGCTCGAGGGGCGCGGATCCGAGCCCACCCGCGCGTCGCTGCCGGGCGAGATCGTGCTGACCACGCGCGAGTTCTACGACTTCGAGGGCAAGTACCTCGGCGGCGACGGCGCCGATGTCGTGTGCCCGGCCGACCTCACCGACGAACAGACGGTGCGGATCCGCGAGATCGGCGCTCGCGCGTTCGACGCGGTCGACGGCCGCGGGCTCGCGCGCGTCGACGTGTTCCTCACGGACGACGGCGAGGTCATCGTCAACGAGCTGAACACGATGCCCGGCTTCACGCCGATCTCGATGTACCCGAAGTGCTGGGTGGCGACCGGTCTCAGCTACGCCGACCTGATCTCCGAGCTGATCGAGCTCGCCAGGGCTTAGCCCGTCTGCGGGGCGTTCTGGTCGGGGTCCGATTCCTCGACCGAGGTGCACTCGGAATCCTGCGGCAGTGCGGCGACCTGCAGGGAGATGGCATCGAGCGCCGCGTCTCCCGAGATCTCCTCGGTGTTCACATACACCTGCGCGGCCGGCGTGCGGCCGTACGTCGTCAGCCGCAGGTAGGGCCGTTCGGCGTCGTCGACGAGCCAGTCGACGCCGCCGAACGAGACGCACTGCAGCGTCGAGGGGGCGGGCGGTTCGAGTCCGCAGGTGAACAGCACCACGCTCGGATCCCCCCAGGCGGCCGTCGACTGCGCGTCCGTCCACACGCGGTCGTTGTCGCCGATCGTCTGCGGCAGGCGCACGCTGACGTCCGCGCACAGCGGATCGTTCGCGTTCGGCGCGGTCTCGAGGTGCACCGTCGGGGTGCATCCCGCGGCAACGGCGATGAGCGCGAGCGCTCCGAGTGCGGACAGACGACGAATCACCCTCTCAGCCTATTCGTGCGCGCCTGTGTGCTCCTTAGGGTTGAAGGGTGAGCACACCCCAGGTCGTCGGCGACCTCTCCGAGCGCGAGATCTTGTCGCGGATCGCCGCGCGCACGGGCACGGCGCGCGCGACCATGATCGGTGTCGGCGATGATGCGGCGGTGCTCGCCGTCAGCGGAGCGGTCGTCGCGACGACCGACACTCTCATCGAGGGGCCCGACTTCCGACGCGAGTGGTCCGACGGGTACTCGCTCGGCTGGAAGGCCGCCGCCGTCAACCTCGCCGACATCGCGGCGATGGGCGCGCGTCCCACGGCGCTGCTGGTGGCGCTGGCGCTGCCGAACGACACTCCGATCGCTTACGTCGAGCGCATCACCGATGGTCTGCGCGAGGCCTGCGAACAGCTCGCTCCAGGATGCGCGGTCGTCGGCGGAGACCTCACGCAGTCGCCCGTGCTGACGGTGGCCGTGACCGCGCTTGGCGACACCGAGGGCAGCGACGCGGTCCTGCGCTCCGGCGCGCGGCCCGGCGACACGGTCGCGATCGCCGGCGATATGGGCGTCGCCGCGCGGGGCCTCGACGTGCTCTTCGCGCGCTTCGACGGATGCGCGCCGCGGCTCGACGAGCTCGACGCCGCCGACCGCCGGGCCGTCGAGCAGCAGCTGCGCCCGACGCCGCCGCTCGCGCTCGGCGTCCGGGCGGCCCGGGCGGGGGCAACGGCGATGATGGATGTCTCGGACGGGCTCGTGCTCGACGCGACGCGCATGGCCACCGCGTCCGGTGTCGCGATCGATCTGGTGCGCGCATCACTCGGCGATGACCCCGAACGCGCTCTTCGCGGAGGCGAGGATCACGCGCTGCTCGCGACGTTCCCGGGCGAGGTCGCAGACGGGTTCCGCGCCATCGGGCGCGTGCGCGAGGCTGGCGATGCGCCGCTGCTCGTGGGCGGCGCCGCGTACGCCGGCCCGGCGGGGTGGGATCCGTACCGCGACTGGCGGGCATCAGGCCCGGCCGTAGGCTGGACGGCGTGACGCGCATCATCTCGGGAACCGCTGGCGGGACCCGCCTCACTGTCCCCACGTCGGGAACGCGGCCGACGAGCGACCGCGTCCGCGAGGCCCTGTTCTCGGCGCTCGAATCGACCGGAATGCTCGAGGACACGGCCGTCGTCGACCTGTACGCCGGATCCGGCGCGCTCGGGCTCGAGGCGATCAGCCGCGGAGCCGCGGTGTGCGACCTCGTGGAGAAGTCGCAGAAGGCCGCGCAGGTCGCACGCCGCAATGCCGAGGCCGTTGCGCGCGCGACGGGCGTTCGCGCGGCGGTCCACGCCGCGGCCGTGCAGACGTTTCTGCGGTCCGCGGCGCGCACGTACGACGTGGCGTTCGTGGATCCGCCGTACGATCTCGCGGATGACACGCTCACGGCGGATCTCGCCCTGCTCGGACCTCGTCTCGCGGCGGACGCGCTGGTCATCGTCGAGCGCGCGACACGATCCGGGGCGCCGCAGTGGGAGGCGGCCGGCATGCGACCGGTCCGCGATCGCACGTTCGGTGACACGGCCCTCTGGTGGGGCGAACCCGCCGTCTGAAACTCTGTCGGTGGTCTAGGTGAGGATCGAAGCATGACGTTGGCACTGGACGCCCCGCTCGCCGAGGCGGTGGGGGAGAAGCTCGCGAAGTCGCTCGCTCGCGCGTTCCAGATGGAGTCCGTGGGCGACCTCGTGTCCCACTACCCGCGGCGCTATGCCAAGCGCGGTCACCTCACGCCGATCAACGAGCTTCCGGTGGGCCAGCCCGCGACGATCATCGCCAAAGTGGTGCGCTCGCAGTCGCGCCCCATGCAGAACAGGCGCGGCACGATCCTCGAGGTCGTGATCGGCGACGACGACGGCGAGATGTCGCTGACGTTCTTCGGCCAGGCGTGGCGCGAGCGCGAGCTGGTGCCGGGCGCGCGCGGCATCTTCTCCGGCAAGGTCGGCGAGTACCGCGAGCAGCTGCAGTTCTCCCACCCCGACTACAAGCTGTTCGAAGACGAACTCGAGGCGCAGTTCGATGCTGAGGAGTTCGCGGAGCGGCCCGTGCCGTTCTATCCGGCGACCTCGACGCTGCCGACGTGGAAGATCCAGCACCTGATCGAGACGGTCCTCGCTCAGCTCGGCGACATCACCGAGCCGTTCGATGCCGATACGCGGGCCGAGCAGAAGATGCTGACGGCCCGCGACGCGCTCGAGAAGATCCACCGCCCGCGCACCGACATCGACGTGCACCAGGCGCGCCACACGCTGCGCATGCACGAGGCCGTCGTGATGCAGACGGCGCTGCTGCAGCAGCGGTGGTTCGTCCGCGCCATGTCGACCACGCCGCGGCGCGCGCAGCCGGGCGGCCTCCTGGAACGCTTCGACCGCGCGCTGACGTTCGAGCTGACGCCGGATCAGCAGACGGTCGGTGCGCGGGTGGCCGACGAGCTCGGCGACGCGGCCCCGATGAATCGGCTCGTCCAGGGCGAGGTCGGGTCCGGAAAGACGCTCGTCGCGCTCCGCGCGATGCTGCAGGTGGCCGAATCGGGCGGACAGTGCGCGCTCATCGCGCCGACCGAGGTGCTCGCGGGCCAGCATCTCCGCTCGATCACGAAGATGCTCGGACCGGAGACCTCCGCCGAGGTGATGCCGACGCTGCTCACCGGGCAGATGACGGCGCCGGAACGCCGCCGCGCGTCGCTGCGGGTCGCGTCCGGGCAATCGAGGATCGTCGTCGGCACGCACGCGCTGCTGAGCGACAAGACGATCTTCGCCGACCTCGCGTTCGTCGTCGTCGACGAGCAGCACCGGTTCGGCGTCGAGCAGCGCGAGACGCTGCGCGCGAAGGGCAATAACCCGCACGTGCTGGTGCTCACGGCGACGCCGATTCCGCGCACCGTGGCGATGACGGTGTTCGGCGATCTCGACGTGTCGACCATCCGCACGATGCCCGCGGGCCGCGCGGGGATCCAGACGTTCGTCGCACCGATCGCCGAGAAGCCGGCGTGGTTCTCGCGCGTCTGGCAGCGGGCGGCTGAAGAGGTCGATAAGGGACACCAGGTCTTCGTCGTGTGTCCCGCGATCGACGCGCAGGATGCGGCCGAGCCCGTCATCGAGGATGACGGCGAACCGGGGCCCGACGGCGAGGACACCGCGCGCAAGGGGCCGCGCTTCGGCGTCGAACAGGTGGCGGCGCGCCTCGCCCGCGAACCGGTGACGGCGAAGCTGCGCATGCAGACGCTGCACGGACGGATGACCGGTGAGGAGAAGGACGGCATCATGCGCGCCTTCGCGCGCGGCGAGATCGACCTGCTCATCGCGACGACCGTGATCGAGGTCGGCGTCGACGTGCCGAACGCCTCGACGATGATCATTCTCGAGGCCGACCGGTTCGGCGTCTCGCAGCTGCACCAGCTGCGCGGACGCGTGGGGCGCAGCGGCGTTCCGGGCCTGTGCCTGCTCGTCACCGACGCGATGCCGGGAACTCCTGCGCGCGAGCGCGTCGAGGCGGTGGCTGCGACGCTTGACGGGTTCGAGCTCGCCGAGGTCGACCTCGAGCTGCGCGGTGAGGGCGATGTGCTCGGCGGGGCGCAGTCCGGGGCGCGTTCGTCGCTGAAGCTGCTGCGTGTGATCAAGGATGCCGCGCTGATCGCACGCGCACGGGACATCGCCGACGATGCTCTCGCGGGCGATCCGGCACTCGAGCGCCACCCCGGTCTCGCGGCGGCGCTTCAGGATCGGCTCGGCATGGAAGAACGCGCCGCACTGCGCAAGAACTGACCCGCGTCAGTGAGCGGGCCTCTAAAGTGGTTGCCATGAGCAATCGGATCGCCGTGGTGCCCGGATCGTTCGATCCGCCCACCCTCGGGCACCTCGACATCATCCGCCGCGCGGCAGGGCTCTACGACGAGCTGCACGTGCTCGTCGTGCACAACCCCGACAAAGAGGGCATGCTGCCGAGCGCGCTGCGCCTGCGCCTCTTGGAGCAGTCGATCGAAGAGGCCGGCATCAAGGGCAAGGTCATCGTCGGCGTCTGGACGGTCGGTCTGCTCGTCGATTACGCACAGCAGGTCGGCGCGGGCGTACTGATCAAGGGCATCCGCTCTCAGCTCGACGTCAGCTACGAAACCCCGATGGCGGTCGTGAACAACCACCTCACCGGGGTCGAGACGGTCTTTCTGCTCGCCAACCCCGCGAACTCGGTCGTGTCGAGCTCGCTCGTGCGCCAGGTCGCGGGCCTCGGCGGCGACGTCTCGCCCTACGTGCCGCCGGCCGTCGTGCGGTATCTCGAACAGTCGACGCCCAGCGACTTCTGAGTCCCACAGGCCGTACGCTGGAGGGGTGAAGAAGAACCTCTCCGGACCTTTCGTCCTGCGGGCGCGCGACATCGTGCGTCGCCCGGGCGAGATGCGCGAACACCAGCTGACTGTTCCCGTGCCCGAAGCCTGGGGCGAGGGGATCGTGCGGATCGAGAAGGACCGACCGGTCGAGCTCGACGTGCGGCTCGAATCCGTGCACGAGGGAATCCTCCTGAGCGGAACGGCCGAGACCGAGTACGAGGGGGAATGCAGCCGGTGCTTGCGCGAGATCTCTCAGGGCGTCGAAGTCGAGTTCCAAGAACTTTTCGCGTATCCTGGTGACGAAACTTCTGATTTCGAGCTTCAAGACGACCACGTGGATCTTGAAACTCTGGTCAGAGATGCGATTGTACTGTCGCTTCCGTTTCAGCCGGTCTGCCAGCCGGACTGCCCCGGTCTTGATCCCACCACGGGCGTGAGGCTGGCCGAATCTTCCGGCGAGGTGCAGGACCCCATCGATCCTCGGTGGGCCGCGCTCCAGAAACTTACCGAAACCGCACCGGCGTCTGACGCCGGTCTGAGCAGAGAAGAGAACTAGCCATGGCTGGTAACCCCCCGAAGCGGAAGATGTCCCGCTCGAACACGCGCTCGCGTCGTGCGCAGTGGAAGGCCTCGGTCCCGGCACTCGTCAAGACTGTCGAGAACGGCAAGGTCGTCTACAGCCGCCCGCACCAGGCGAAGGTCGTCACCGACTCGCAGGGCACCGAGCTGTTCCTCGAGTACAAGGGCCGCAAGGTCGCTGACGCCTGAATCGCGTCATGACTCAGCGCACTGAACGAAGCGCGCGCGAGTCGCTCACCGAGAAGCTCGGCGTCGAGATCGACGCCGAGCTTCTCGCATTAGCGCTCACGCACCGCTCATACGCGTACGAGAACGGCGGGCTGCCGCACAACGAGCGTCTCGAGTTCCTCGGCGATTCGGTGCTCGGCCTCGCCGTTACGGCCGAGCTGTACACGCGGTTCCCTGACGCTCCCGAGGGCGACCTCGCGAAGCGTCGCGCCGCCGTCGTCTCGACCGTCGCGCTTGCCGATGTCGCGCGCGGGATCGGGCTCGGCGCGCACCTCAAGCTGGGGCGCGGCGAGGAGCAGACCGGTGGGCGCAAGAAAGACTCGATCCTCGCCGATGCGACCGAGGCCGTCTTCGGCGCCGCCTTCCTCTCGCTCGGTCGGGTCGCCGCCGAAGCGCTCGTGCTGCGGCTGATCACCCCCCTGATCGAGGATCCGGCGCGCTACGGCGCGGCCGTGGATCCGAAGACCAGCGTGCAGGAGCTGGCGTCACGTCTCGGCGTGGACCCTCCGTCGTACGCCATCACGAGCACGGGCCCCGATCATGATCGACGGTTCACGGCGATCGTGACCGTCGGCGACCGCTCTGCGACGGGCACCGGCACGAGCAAGAAGCAGGCCGAGATGGCCGCCGCGCTCACGCTGTGGCGCGACGCCCATGCCTGAGCTGCCCGAGGTCGAAGTCGTCCGTTCGGGCCTCGCCCCGGCCGTGACGGGCGCGCGCGTCCTCGGCATCGAGGTGTTCGACGAGCGCGCCCTGACGCGGCACGCGGGCGGCGGGGCTGATTTCGAGCGCCGGCTCACCGGCCGGTCGGTGCGCGCAGCCGTGCGCCGCGGCAAGTTCCTGTGGCTGCCGCTTGAGCGATCCGACGAGGCGATCATCGCGCACCTCGGCATGAGCGGACAGCTGCTGCTGCGCGAGCCGGGCGCTCCGGCCGAGCGGCACGAGCGGATCCGCCTTTCGATCGAACACGCGGATCACGGCGAGCTCGCGGTCGTCTTCGCCGACCAGCGCACGTTCGGATCGTTGGCGGTCGACGCGCTCGTTCCCACGCCGGACGGTGCGGCCGGCGGCTACGGGGATCCGCTGCCGCTCGTCGCCTCGCAGGCGGCGCACATTGCGAGGGATCCGCTCGACCCCGCGTTCCGCGACGATCTCTTCCGCGCGGCGCTCGCCCGTCGCAGCTCGGCGATCAAGCGGGCCATGCTCGATCAGAACCTGGTGAGCGGGATCGGCAACATCTACGCCGACGAGGCGCTGTGGGCGGCGCGGATCCATCCCGAGACGCGCGCCGCAGACATGTCGACGCGCGCGGTGAACCACCTGCTCGTCGAGGTGCGCCACGTGCTCGACAAGGCCCTCATCGAGGGCGGCACGAGCTTCGACGCACAGTACGTGAACGTCAACGGGGAAGCGGGGTACTTCGCGCACTCCCTCAACGCATACGGCCGCGGCGGGAAGCCGTGCTCCCGCTGCGGGGATCCGATCGCGCGGGTATCGTTCATGAACCGCTCGAGCCACTTCTGCCCGAGGTGTCAGCGCAAGCGGTGACAGGTCGCTGCCGCCCACGCTAGCCTGAGCCTCATGGCGAAGACGCACCCGCATATCGAAACGCCCACCGCCGACGACCTTATGCGCGTGATCGGCGACCGTCCGCTGACAGACGTCTATCTCGCGCTGCATGCGCTCGTGATCGCGACCCTTCCCACGATCCGACACTCCGTTGACGAGGTCGACGCCGTGATCGGGTACGGCGCGCACGAGTACGGATACGGCGGGTGGGGAATGGCCGCCGTATCGCCGTTCACGAAGTGGGTGTCGCTGACGCTCATGAAGGGGGCCGAGCTGACTGATCCGGATGGGCTCCTGACCGGCACGGCATCGATGCGGCACGTCAAGTTATCCTCCGTCGATGAGCTCGCAGACAAGCGAGACGGCATCGCGGCTCTGCTGCTCTCCGCGACGCGGGTGCAGGCGTGACGCTCTCGCGCGCGGTGGTCTCGCGCATCACGCAGCTCGGCGGATCCGGCGCCGAGTTCGACGGCGTGTCGTTCGCTGGTCCGCTCATCTTCGCTGACTGGGCCGACTACGCGGACGAGGACGTTTATGCGGGCCTCGCGGCGGATCCCTCGCGCGCGCGGGAACTCGTCCGGTACCCGGCGCTGGACTGGGACGTTGTCCGATTCACGCCGTTCGCCCCGCGAACACCGGATCACGATGAATGGGGCGAGACGATCGACGACACTGCCGTCGCGGCAGCCAGCGGCATCTCCGCACCCACGGTCGTCCTCTTCGGCTACTCGGACGGCTGGCCGAATCACTTCTTCGTTCTCGCGGAAGATCCGAACCCGGCGGATCCCGCGGTGTACACGACCGATCACGAGGTGTACTTCCGCGTGGTCGAGCATCGCGGCACACTGCGCGACCTGCTGAACGAGGTGCTCACGCCCGATGAGTTCGACGAATCGGTGCGTGCGGCGCTCCGCACCGTCGACTGAGGCAGAACGCTCGATGTGACCGGGACAAACCATGACGTGCGGATGCATGACGAGTTCATCCCCGGAGCGGGCCTTCGGATGACCGGCCGTCATCACGAGATCTACCTCGGCGATCCGCGCCGCGTTGCGCCGGAGCGGATGCGCACGATCCTGCGGCAGCCCGTGCTCGCGCGCTGAGCCTCGCTAGAACGAGCCTTCCGCGATCTGCGCCAGAGCCGCGAGGTGACCGTCGACGACGGTCGTGCCCTCTGTCGTCAGGGCGGCCCAGGTGCGCATTCGGGTGTTCGACGTGCGCGGATCTTTGCGGAGCTGCACGATCCCCGCATCCGAGAGCAGCTTCAGGTTCTTCGAGAGGTGCGCGTCGGAGATTCGGAGCGTGTCGCGGATCGTCGCGAACTCGAGCTCGTTCGCCGGGCGCAGCAGCGCGCAGATGCGCAGGCGCACGGGGGAGTGCACCAGGTCGTTGAACTGCGGATCCGTCATCTCGCGACGATCTCGCGACGAAGCGCATCGTCATACCGAGGCCCGAGCACGAGCGCTGTCACGAACGCGATGGCCGCGGGCACGAGCACCCACCAGAGGCTCGCGCCGGTGGCCACGATGACCCTTGACGCGATCATTCCCGCCACGAGCACACCGATGACGCTGAACATCAGCGTGCGCGTGCGGCGCCCCGTCACCTTCGTGAACGAGATGCCGTAGCGCCGGTCATAGGCGATGCGCAGAGCGATCAGGCCGATGAGCCCCACGATCACGACGGTCAGACCGTAGAACGGCGGCAGCGCCTGCGACAGCACGAGCCCCGCGAGGATCGATGCATAAACGGGGTGGTACCAGCGCGGCGTGACGACCTTCGCGGCCAGGCGGGCGCGATCGGTGTCGAGTCCCGACAGGGCGCGGCGGGCATCTCGAGGATCCACGTTACTTGCCATGTCGTTAAGTCTAAGTGGACTTGCCAACGTGTCAAGTGAAGGAGGCGGCGAGTTCCAGCGCATCCCGCGCGACCTGCGCGGACGAGTCCGCGTCGCGCATCCAGAGCGGCACCGCGCGGGTGCGGATCCCCGCGTCCGCGAGCGGACCCACGGACTCGGCGTCGGTCTCGTCGACGAGCCAGCCGTCGAGGATCCCGCTCGCGCGGCGCGCGCCATAGTGCTGTGCGACAGCGCGCGCCGAGGTTTCGATGCCGACGGCAGCCAGGCACGCGTCCGCCATGCCGCGCACGACGGATCCGTCGATGATGCCGGAGACGCCGACGACCGGCGCGCGCGACGACAGCAGAAGATCGCGCATACCCGGAATCGCGAGCACCGGACCGATCGACACGATGGGGTTCGATGGAGCGAGGAGGATCACATCGGCGCGAGTGATGGCCTCGTGCGCGCCGCCGGATGGACGGGCCTGGTCGATGTTCTGCTGCTCGAAGCCGAGCGCGGGCACCTGGGCGCGGTGCCTCGCCCACCACTCCTGGAAGTGGATCTGCCCATCGCGCGTCACGACCTGCGTGTCGATCTCGGCGTCGGTCGCCGGATGCAGCGCGGCGCCGAGCGGCCAGCGCGCGCCGAGCCGTCGGTACACGTCGCTCACGCTCTCGCCGGCGCGCAGCCAGGCCGTGCGCGCGATGTGCGTGCCGAGATCCAGGTCGCCGAGGGTGAACCAGTCGGGCGCCGTGCCCCATGCGGCGAGCTCGGCGGACACGCGCTCGGTCTCGCCCGTGCGGCCCCACCCGCGGTCGGTGTCGTTCACTCCGGCGAGCGCGTAGAGCAGGCTGTCGTGATCGGGGGAGATCCGGAGGCCCGAGACCCACCAGTCGTCGGCGGTGTTGACGACGACGTCGATCGTGTCGTCGTTGCCGGTCCTCCGGACGTGCTCTCGAAGGCCGAGGACGAATCGGGCGCAGCCGACGCCCCCACCGATCACCGTGATGCGCATATCTCAACGGTATCGATCAGGCCGCCGTCGTCATGCATCGCGCAGATACCGCTTCAGCGCGCGCGCCGCGTCGCGACCGGCGCGGTTGGCGCCGACGGTCGACTGACTGGGGCCGAATCCGACGAGGTGCACCCTCGGCTCGCCGCGCACCTCGGTTCCGTGCATGGCGACGCCGCCGAGCTCATTGACGAGATAGAGCGGCTCGAGGTGGGCGATGTCGGCGCGGAACCCCGTGGCCCAGAGGATCACGTCGAGCGGGGTGAGAGATCCGTCCGGTTCGCGCACGCCGTCCGGCTCGATGCCGGTGAACATCGGGCGGCGCACCAGCACGCCGCGGTCTCGGGCGGCGCGGGTGTAGTCGGTCCAGCCGAGACCCGTGTAGCCCACGATGCTGCCGGACGGCTGGCCCGCCTCGACCGCCGCGGTGACCCTGGCGATCGTGTCGCGCCCTGTCGTCTCGGGCATGAAATCGCCCTCGATGAACACGGGTTCCCGCCTGGTGTACCAGTGCGTCTCGGCGACGCGCGAGATCTCCTCGAGCAGCTGCACCGCCGAAATGCCGCCGCCGACGATTCCCACGCGCTGCCCGCGGAAGTCCTCGAGTCGGGTGTAATCGCGGGTGTGCAGCTGGCGCCCTCGGAACGATTCGGCGCCGGGGTATGCGGGCAGCAGCGGATTCTGCCAGGTGCCCGTCGCGTTCACGATCGCGCGGGTGCGCCAGGATCCGGCGTCGGTTTCGACGATCAGGTCGCCGGTCTCGTCGTCGTCGGCGTACTCGACGGACCGCACGTGCACGGGCCGGCGCACGTGCAGGTCGTACCGCTCTTCAAAGTCGGCGAAGTACCGCGGCACGGCGTCGTGCGACGGCTCGTTCGGATCCATCGCGGGGGTCGGCATTCCCGGCAGGTCGAAGATGCCGTTCAGCTTCGCAACGGTCAGAGACTCCCACCGGTGCTGCCACGCGCCGCCCGGCTCGGAATTCGCATCGAAGATGACGAAATCGATGCCCCGGCGCTGCAGGTGATGGGCAGCCGAAAGCCCCGCCTGGCCGGCTCCGATGATGATGACGGTCGCAAACTCCACACCCACTGCCAACGCTTCCGTGCCTGTTCCATTCCCCTCGGCAGAATGGGCGGTGTGGCAATCGACGTTATTGTCGGAGCATGACGCAGAAGTGGGCCCCAGAAACCGTCGTCGTCGAATCCGCGCGTCCGCAGCGCGAGCGCGACGCTCCGCTGAACCCGGCCGTCGTGCTCTCTTCGACCTTCGTCGGCACGCACGATCTCGGCGCCGAGGGCGCGGAGGACGACGGGATTCAGTACGGACGGTTCGGAAACCCGACCTGGTCGCCATTCGAGAGTGCCCTCGCCGAGCTCGAACGAGCCGAACTGCCGGGACTCGTCTTCGCGTCCGGCCTCGCCGCCGTCTCGGCGGCTCTCGAGCTCGTCGCCCCGGGCGGCACCGTCGTGATGCCCCGGCACTGCTATCTCGGATCACTCAGCGCGGCGAGGGATTCCGCGGCCGTCGGGCGGTTCGACGTGGTCACCGTCGACATCGCCGATACCGACGCCGTCAACGACGCCGTTTCGGCCGCAGCCGAGCGCCATGCCGGAACGCCTCGGGCCGTGATGCTGTGGGTCGAGAGCCCCACGAATCCGATGCTCGAGGTCGCCGACCTGCCCGCTGTGATCGCGCACGCCAAGAGCGTCGACGCGCTCACGGTCGTCGACAACACGTTTGCGACGCCGCTCGGGCAGCAGCCGCTGACGGTCGGGGCCGACGTCGTCGTCCACTCGGTCACGAAGTACCTCGCGGGGCACTCGGACGTCGTGCTCGGGGCCGCGCTCACCTCGAACACGGACCTGCACGAGGCGCTGCACCACCATCGCTCGATCCGCGGCGCCGTCGCCGGCCCCTGGGAGGTGTGGCTCGCCCTGCGCGGCCTGCGCACCCTCGCCCTCCGCATCGAACGTTCGCAGCAGAACGCGCTCGAACTGGCGAAGCGCCTGTCCGACGTTCCGGGAATCGAGGTGCGGTTCCCGGGGCTGAAATCGGATCCGGGTCACGCCCGTGCGGCCGCCCAGCTGACGGGCTTCGGGTCGATCCTGTGCGTCGTGTTGCCGACCTCGGCCGCCGCGCTGGCGGTGACGGATTGCGTATCTCTGTGGACGCCGGCCACCTCCCTCGGCGGCGTCGAGAGCCTGATCGAGCGCCGTCGCCGGCACGTGCACGAGCCGCACACCGTGCCCGAGGGCCTGCTGCGTCTCAGCGTCGGCATCGAGCACGTCGACGACCTCTGGGCCGACCTCGAGCAGGCGCTGGCCTCGGCGCTGTCTACGCGCTGACCGCGGGGGCGAGCTGCTTGTTCCAGGCGCCCTCCCAGTGCATCGGAACGAACCCGGCCGCCTCGTTCACGTCGAGCATGTAGCGGTTGACCTCGGCGTTGAACGTGAACACGGCGGGGGAGTCGGGAGCGACCTCGCGCCACTTCAGCAGGCCGAGGCACTTCACGATCGTGCCGAGCCGGCGGCCGCGGTGCTCGGCGAGCACGAGGGTGCCGTAGTTCTCGGTCGTGTCCGTGCGGTCGGCGCCGAGGACCAGCTCGTTGAAGGCCACGATGCGGCCCGACGGGCGGTGCACGACGGCCGTGATGCCCCACAGCTGATCGATCGACGCGACCCGATCCTCGCGGGCACGGATGCGTGCCGCATCCCAGGTCTCTTCCTCGACGTCGATGTCGCCGTGCGGCGCGTCGGTCGACATCCGCGAGATCGCATAGGCATACGCGTCCACGTACTCATCGGGCGTGCGGCCGCACCACCAGACCGCCTCGTAATCGGATCCGGCGGTGCGCTCGGCAGCCTCGAGCATCGCGCGGATCGGCGACGGATCCGCGCGCAGGTCGTGCACGCTCGCCCGCTCGACGAGTCCGAGCGAGTAACCGCGCGCGAGCAGCAGCCGCACGCTGTCCGCTGCGCGCGGCAGGCCGCCGATCCCGGACGACGGCCGGATCACGTCGGCCTCGTCGAGCCCGCGAACGTCCGTCGCCGTCGAGGAGTACTCGATCGCGTTCGTGCGGCCGAGCGCTCGCGCCTCGTGCTCGAGGCGCTCGTAGAGCGCGTCGGCGAGCGCCGGGTCGCGGCGGGCCGGATCCACCGAGACCATGAGCTCGACATCGCGGCTCGTCGACCGCTCGAACTCGAGGGATCCGGCCCCGACGATCTCGTCGCCCGTCCGCGCCAGGAACACGCGCACGACGCGGTGCTCCTGGCGGCGCAGGCGGGACAGCTCGACATCGGGGCGCCACGTGAGCAGGCCGTTGCCCGCATCGTGCGCGTACGACGCGTTCATGATCTCGACGTACCGAACGAGATCGGGGTGAGACGCGTCGTGCGGCGCCGTGAGCGGCGTGATCGTGGTGCGCACGGGAGCGCCTTTCCTGGTCATCGGGCGAAGGGGGAGAACGGGTGCGAACGCTTCGAGAGCGTGCGGTCGATCTCGCGGCGCGGGTCGACGCGCTGGTGCACGCCGAAGCCCGACACGTCGGGCCCGATCTGTTTGACCGGGCGGGTGCCCCAGAGGAGGAGCGCCAGCCCGATCCGCATGGCGATGCGGTCGGCGAGCGCGGTGCGCGGCGTGCGCCCCGTCAGAACCTTTTCGGGTGTGCTCGGCGGATGGGTGGGAACAGTGATGTTCACGATGGGTGATCTCCGAAAGAATGAGAAAGAACGTGTGCCGATGGTCGGCGTCAGTGCAGCGCGCGCGAGATGCGCAGCGGGGTGCTCACAGATGAGCTCGGGGCGGCCGGAGAATGGCCGAGATCCCGTGGGCGGAGCGGAAGTGCGCTGTTATGCCTGGCCGAGAATGATTCGACGAGCGTTCGCATCTCGCAGAGCAGGGCCGGAAGCGCCGATGGTGTGGTTGATGAACATCATGGTCTTCCTCCTCTTCAGTCTCTGCGGGCGATCGCGCCCGGAATCGATCGTGCGAGATGTAACGCTACGCACGATGCCTGCCGGCGTCAAGGATTCTCTCAGATATCGGCGTGTCCCGCGTCGTTCCGCGGGAGTGAGAGGGGTGCGCCATAGGGTGATCTCGCACGTGATCGCACACGGAGGGACGGCATGCACCTCAAGAGCCTGACCCTCAAGGGCTTCAAATCCTTCGCGCAGCCGACGACGTTCTCGCTCGAGCCGGGCGTGACGGCGATCGTCGGGCCGAACGGATCCGGCAAGTCGAACGTCGTCGACGCGCTCGCGTGGGTCATGGGCGAGCAGGGCGCCAAGAGCCTCCGCGGCGGCAAAATGGAGGACGTCATCTTCGCGGGCACGTCGACACGGGGCCCTCTCGGGCGGGCCGAGGTGCAGCTCACGATCGATAACGCCGATGGCGCTCTGCCGATCGAATACAGCGAGGTCACGATCCGTCGCACGCTGTTCCGCAGCGGCCAGAGCGAATACGCGATCAACGGCGAGACATGTCGTCTGCTCGATGTGCAGGAGCTGCTGAGCGATTCCGGGCTCGGCCGCGAGATGCACGTCATCGTCGGGCAGGGCCGACTGGACACGGTGCTGCGCGCCACGCCGGAGGAGCGCCGAGGCTTCATCGAGGAGGCGGCGGGCATTCTGAAGCATCGCCGCCGCAAGGAGAAGACGGTCCGCAAGCTCGACGCCATGCAGCAGAACCTCGCGAGGCTGAGCGATCTCGCCGGCGAGATCCGGCGACAGCTCAAGCCCCTCGGGCGACAGGCCGAGATCGCGCGCCAGGCGCAGACGATCGCCGCGGTCGTGCGCGACGCGAAGGCGCGCCTGTATGCCGACGACGTCGTGACGCTGCGCACACAGCTCGCCGACCACGCGCGGGGCGAGCAGGAGCGCCACACCGAACGGGTGATGCTGGAGGAGGAGGCCTCGGGCGTGCGCCTGCGCATCTCGCAGCTCGAACGCGAACAGACCCCGCGCGCCGTCGACGACGCCCAGAAGACGCTGTTCGCGCTCGAGCAGGTCCAGGAGCGCATCCGCAGCCTCTTCACGCTCGCGAACCAGCGGCTGTCGCTGCTCGGGGTCGACGACGATTCCTCCGACCAGCACGTCACGGTCTCGCAACAGGCGATCGACGCCGCCCACGAGGAGGTCACCCGCCTGACCGACGGCATCGATGATGCGCAGGACCAGGTGCAACAGGCGTCCCGAGCGCTCCTGGTGGCGCGCGGCGAGCTCGACGGCGTCGACGCCGAGATCCAGGCGCAGAGCGCGCTGATCAGCGAGTACGACATGCGGGTGACGACCCTGCGCGGATCCGCGGAGGCGGCGGAGCAGACGCTCGACGCCGTGCGCGCGGGCGTCGTGCGCCAGCAGCAGGGCCTCGACGCGGCGCACGAGCGTCGGATCGAGGCGCAGGAGGCGTTCGACGCGCTCGAGACCGCGAAGGCCGGCGAGAACGAGTCGGCCGACCTGCAGGGCGCATACGAGCGGGCCCAGGAGGATGTGAGCGCCGCCGAGAAGGCACTCGACCGGGTGCGCGAATTGCATCGCGCGGCCGAGCGCGAGGCGGACGCGCTGGACGCAAAGGCCGCGGCCCTCAGCTCCGCGCTCGATGTGAAGAACGCCGCCAGCGAGATCATCGCCCGCGGCGGTGAGGGCGTCGGTGGCCTCGTCAGCGAGTCGATCGAGGTCGAGCGCGGATTCGAGCAGGCCATCGAAGCCGTGCTCGGCCCGCTCGCCGAGGGCGTGCTCGCGGACGATCGCGACGCGGCGTTCCGCATCGCCTCGGGGGCGGGCGACGACGGATCCGTTGACATCGTGATCGCGAACGCCGCGTCGGGAGATCTTCCGGACTCCCCTTCGGGATTGCGGCGCGCGTCGGACGTCGTCACGGCCCCCGCGGGAGTCATTGGCCTGCTCCGCGGCGTCTTCGTCGCGGACGACCTCGACCGGGCGCGGGTCGCGACCGGCGCAATCGAGTCGGAGCACACGATCGTCACGCGGTCGGGCGAGATCATCACCGCGCACACGGTCCGCGCCGGGTCGGGCGGCGGCGGATCCCGCCTGGCGCTGCAGGCCGAGCGTGATGCGGCGACCGAACAGCTCGCCGCCGTGCGCGACGACGTCGCTCGTCTCAGCGACGAGCGCGGCGCGCGCCAGGACGACGTCCAGACGACGCGCGCGGCGCAGAAGAAAGCGCTCGACGACCTGCGCGCGCACGATGCGCAGCTCGCGCAGCGGGCCGAGCACGTCAACCGGATCACGGTGCGCCACGAGGCCGCGATCGCCGAGTGCGATCGGCTGGCCGCCGATATCGAGAAGGCGCAGGCCTCGGTCGCCGACTCGGACAAGCGCGCCGGCGCCGCGCAGCGCGCGCTCGAGACCGCGATGCAGCAGCCCCGTCCGATCCTCGATGCGTCCTCGCGCGACCGCTTCGCCCAGGCCGTCGAGACGGCCCGCGAGGCAGAGATGGCCGCGCGGCTCGAGGTCGAGACCACCAAGGAGCGGGTCCGCGCGGCCGAGGCCCGCGCGACGGGGCTCGAGCGCCAGCGGGTGCGCGAGCAGGAGGCCGCGGAGCAGGCCGCACGCCGCGCCGTGCTGCGTCGCCGCCAGCGCGACATCGCACGCGGGGTCGCCGAGCGCGTGCCGGAGATTCTGGACTCGGCGGATCGATCCGTGTCGGAGGCGCGCGCGGCGCTCGGCGAGGCGCAGCGGGTGCGCAGCGCCGTGTCCGGCGAGCTGCGGCAGCTGCGCGAGCGCGACGCGTCGATCCGAGAGAAGCTCGCTCGCTTGACGGAGAGCGTGCACGGGATCGAGCTCCAGGCCCACGAGAAGAAGCTCCACCTCGCGAGTCTGACCGAGCGCGCGCAGTCGGAGCTCGGCATGGGCGAGGAGGTCCTCATCGCCGAGTACGGGCCGGATCAGCCGGTTCCCGCCGACGAGGACGACGTCGAGGCGATGCCGTTCGACCGCGCCGACCAGGAGAAGCGGCTGCGCGCTGCGGAGAAGCGCCTCGCTCAGCTCGGCCGCGTGAACCCGCTTGCCCTCGAGGAGTTCGAGGCGCTCGAGCAGCGGCATGGGTTCCTCGCCGAGCAGCTCGACGACCTCGTGAAGACCCGAAAGGATCTGCAGACGATCATCGGCGACCTCGACGAGCGCATGCAGCAGATCTTCGCCGACGCGTTCGAAGACACGAAGGTCGCGTTCGGCGAGATGTTCCCGATCCTGTTCCCCGGCGGGGAGGGATCGATCTCGTTGACGGACCCGCAGGACCTGCTCGCGACCGGCATCGAGGTCTCGGTGCGCCCCGCCGGCAAGAAGATCGAGCGGCTCTCGCTCCTCTCCGGAGGTGAGCGCTCTCTCGCCGCGGTCGCGCTGCTGACGGCGATCTTCAAGGCGCGCCCGAGCCCGTTCTACATCCTCGACGAGGTCGAGGCGGCCCTCGATGATGCGAACCTCGGCCGCCTGCTGGGCGTGTTCGAGAAGCTGCGCGAGAACAGCCAGCTGCTCGTGATCACCCACCAGAAGCGCACGATGGAGATCGCCGACGCTCTCTACGGCGTCTCGATGCGTCAGGACGGCGTATCTGCCGTCGTGGGCCAGCGGATCAGCGAGCGCGAGAGCGCCTAGGCGCCCCGCCGCCATAGGCTTGAGGCATGGCGCCCGAGCAAGCATTCGATCTGATCTCTTCGCGCCTCGGCCGCTGGCCCGACATCGAGACTCACGATCTCGTCGCCGCCGATCAGAGCGACCGGCTGATCCTGGCGGAGGCGCGCGTGATCCCCGACGACGTCGTCGTGATCGGCGACCGCTTCGGCGCGCTCGCGCTGTCGATCCTGACAGTGGCGCCCGGCGCCCGGATCCGCGTGCACCAGGATGCGATCACCGGCGAGCGGGCGCTCCGAGCGAACGCGGATCGCCTCGGAATCGATCTTGCAGGCCTCAGCTGGCACGACCTCGACGCGTCGCTCGTGCGCGGCGCACACCGGGTGATCGCGCAGCTGCCGCGCGGGCTCGATGCCCTCGACGAGGTCGCCGGCGTGATCGCGGACCACGCGGATCCGTCCGTCGAGGTCGTGCTCGGAGGGCGCGTCAAGCACATGACGACGTCGATGAACGATGTTCTTCGCGTGCACTTCCGCGACGTGCGCGCGAGCCGCGGCGCGGGTAAGTCGCGAGCCCTGCACGCGGCGACGCCCATCGCGGGCGCCGGCGTGCCATGGCCCCGGCGCGCGGATCGCGAGGGGCTCACGATCGTCGCGCACGGCGCCGCGTTCGCCGGCACCGGCCTCGACATCGGCACCCGGTTCCTGCTGAGCTTCCTCGACGACATGCCCGAGGCGGCGCGCGCGATCGATCTCGGGTGCGGCACAGGTGCGATCGCGGCGTCCTACGCGCTCGCGCGCCCGAACGCTCGCGTGCTGGCCGCGGACCGGTCCGCGGCGGCCGTCGCGTCCGCCGCCGCAACGGCCGCCGCGAACGGCGTGACGGATCGCGTGGACGTCGTGCGCGAGGACGGCCTGCGCGCGCAGCTCGACGGATCCGCGGATCTCGTGCTGCTGAATCCGCCGTTCCACTCGGGAACGGCCGTGACCGACGAGATCGCGCCGCGGCTGTTCGCGGACGCGGCGCGCGTGCTGCGCCCGGGAGGCGAGCTCTGGACGGTCTGGAACGGCCACCTGCGCTACCGTCCGCAGCTCGAACGGATCGTCGGGCCCACGCGCCAGGTCGGCCGCGACCGCACGTTCACGGTGACGGCCTCCGCGCGCCGGTAGGCTGGATCCCATGGCAGAGAAGTGGTCGCTCGGTCGCGCGCTGCGCGGCATGTTCGTGAAAGAGACGATCGATGAGGATACGTGGGACGACCTCGAGACGGCGCTGATCACGGCCGATTTCGGTCCCGACATCACTGAGCAGATCATCGATGACCTGCGCGAGAAGGTCGACCGGTTCCGCACCGAGGATCCGCGCGACCTCAAGCGCATGCTCGTGGAGAGCCTCGAAGAGCGCTTCGACAAGTTCGACACGACGCTCAAGCTCACCGAGCGCCCGGCGGTCGTGCTCGTCGTCGGCGTCAACGGCGTCGGCAAGACCACGACGATCGGCAAGTTCGCGAACTTCCTGAAGCGCTACGGCCGCACGATCGTGGTCGGCGCGGCCGACACGTTCCGCGCGGCCGCCGTCGAGCAGCTCGCGACGTGGGCAGAGCGCGGGGGAGCGGCGATCGTGCGCCCCGAGCGCGAGGGCCAGGATCCCGCTTCCGTCGCGTTCCAGACCATCGACTACGCCAAGCGCACCGGCACGGAGATCGTGCTCGTCGACACGGCCGGCCGGCTGCACACCAAGGCCGGCCTCATGGACGAGCTGCAGAAGGTGCGCCGCGTCATCGAGAAGCAGGCGCCCATCAGCGAGGTGCTGCTCGTGCTCGACGCGACGACCGGCCAGAACGGCGTCATGCAGGCGGAGTCGTTCCTCGAGCACGCGGGTGTCACGGGGCTTGTCATCACGAAGCTCGACGGCTCTGCGAAGGGCGGGTTCGTGCTCGCAGTGCAGGAGCGTACCGGCATTCCCGTCAAGCTCATCGGCGAGGGCGAGGGAATCGGCGACATCTCCGGCTTCACACCCTCGGCATTTGCCGCCGGACTCGTTGGCTGAGCGCCGAAGGCGTGATTGAGTAGACCCATGGCGATCGAACACGACTACTTCGGGCTGCTCGAGTCAGGCCCCGACGGCGCGATCTTCTGGTCGGAGAGCATCGACCTCGGCGACATGACCGTCACGGTCGACCTGACGGCGCCGGATCAGGATGACGTCACGCCCGACGCGCTCGACGCCGCGGCGGCGCTCATCACCGCGCTCGACGAGATCGATCGTCGCGCCCGTAACTTCATGCTCGCCGAGGTCGACAATCGCGCGAGCGACGTGACCGAGTTCATCCTGATGATGACCGACCGCTACGGCAGCGAGATCGATCAGATCCTCGTCGACGTCTCGGGCGACGCGCCCGTCGATATCGTGCGCTCGCTCGAGCTCATGAGCATGACGATCCTCGCCGACGAGCACGGCGGCGACGATCCGTTCGCGGTGCTTGAGTATGCGCTCGATCCCGACGAGGCTGACGACGTTCTGCTCGTCAACTTCGCGGGCGACGGCACGGTGCAGTCGGCCACCGGCACCGACTAGGGACTGCCGGACGCCTCGACGAGCGCGCGCGTGACCTCGTGCGTGGGCATCGCGTAGACCTCTTCGGTCGGGCCCGTCTCGACGATGCGACCCGATTGCATGACGGCGACCCGGTCGGCCATCTGCCGCACGACCGCGAGATCGTGCGAGATGAAGATCATCGCCAGGCGCTCTCGGCGCTGTAGGTCGTCCAGCAGATCGAGGATGCCTGCCTGGGTGGTCACATCGAGCGCTGAGACCGGCTCGTCCAGCACGAGCACGTCCGGATCCGCGGCGAGCGCCCGCGCGATCGCGACGCGCTGCCGTTGCCCGCCCGACAATCGGGCCGGCATCCGCGCGAGCAGCGACTCGTCCAGCCCGACCCTGGCCAGCAGCTCGGCGCCGGTCGCGCCCGGTCCCCGTCTCGAATGCTCGAGGATGCGCCCGACCGAATGCCGCGGGTCGAACGAACCGAGCGGATCCTGCGGCACGAGGCGAACGACCGGCGCGCCGGTGCGCGAGACGGATCCGTCGTCGGGGCGTTCCGCCCCGATCAGCAGGCGCGCGAGCGTCGACTTCCCGGAGCCGGATTCGCCGACGATGCCGACGGTCTCGCCCGCGCGGAGCGACAGACTCGCGTCGTCGACGGCCCGCGTCGATCCGTACCTCCGGCCGACGCTGCGGGCCTCGAGTACGACGGCACCGGGGGAGGCCGCGGAGGGTTTGGGCCCGGCGGGGACGGCCTCGAGCAGCGTGCGGGTCGTCGGGTGCGCCGGGGAATCGAGCACCCGGCGAGCGGCGCCCTGCTCCACGGCGCGTCCGCGCTCGAGCACCGTGATCCGATCGGCAATGCGCTCGACGGCCCGGAGATCGTGCGTGATGAAGATCACCGCGGCTCCGTCGTTCGCGAGCACCCGCAGCAGGTCGAGCACCCGCAGCGCGACGGTCGCGTCGAGCGCGGTCGTGGGCTCGTCGGCGATGATCAGCCGCGCGCCGCCGACGATCGCCGACGCGATCAGCACGCGCTGCCGCATGCCGCCCGACAGTTCGCCGGAGCGATGCCCGAGCAGATGCTCCGCACCCGAGAGCCCCGCGCGGTCGAGCGCAGTAACGATCCGCGCCCGCCGCTCGGCGCGCGGCGTCCGGCGCACCGCGAGCGTCTCGCCGACCTCGGCGCGCACCGTGCGCAGCGGATCCAGCGACTGCAGCGCGTCCTGCAGCACGAGCCCGATCTCGCGGCCGCGCAGCGCGCGCCAGGTGCGCTGCGACGCGGACCGCAGATCCCGATCGTCGAACGCCAGCGCGCCCGCGGTGACGCGCGCCCGCGGATCCTGCTGCGTGAGCCCCAGGAGCGTCCGCGCGAGCACCGACTTGCCCGCCCCCGACTCGCCGACGATGCCGTGCACCTCGCCCGCGAGCGCGTCGAGCGAGACGGAATCGACGACGTTCCCGGCTCCCGGCAGCGACACGGTCAGGTCGCGCACGCTCAGCAGCGCACTCATGCGGATCCCTTCGAGATGCGGCGGCCGAGCACCGTGAGGCAGATCGCGGTGACGATGATCGCGAGACCGGGGAACAGCGTCATCCACCACGCCGTCGACAGGTACACGCGGCCCGCGTTGAGCATCGATCCCCACTCCGGCGAGGGCGGTTCCGCGCCGAGCCCCAGGAAGCTGAGCGCCGACACCCACACGATCGCCTGGCCGATGCCGAGCGTGATCATCGCAATGAGTGGCCACAGCGTATTCGGCAGCACGTGGCGACCGAACGCCGCAGGAGCAGATACTCCCTCGTGTCGCGCGTACGCGACGTAATCGCTGCGCACGACCTGCCGCACGCGCGCTCGCACCACGCGCGCGTATCCGGGGGCGGTCGCGAGGCCGATCGCAAGGATCGAGCTCGTGGGACCGGGCCCGATCACCGCGACGAACAGCAGCGCCATCACGAGGGTCGGGAGGGAGTACAGCACCTCCACGACGCGCGTGAGCGCGGCATCGACCGCACGCGGACCGAGCCCCGAGACGAAGCCGATGACAACACCGAGCCCCACGCCGATGGCGGTCGCGGCGATGCCGATGCCGGCGGAGGACCGCGCCCCGTGCACGATGCGGGTGAGGATGTCGCGCCCCGACTCGTCGGTGCCGAACGGGTGCACGAGGCTGGGCGCGAGGAACCCCTCGGTGGGCGAGACGGCCAGCGGATCGCCCGGTGCGATCAGGCCGGGCGCCGCGACAGCGACGAAGATCAGCAGCAGGACTGCTGCGGCGAATTCCGCGGGCACGCCGATCCGCCTCATGATCCCACCGCGATCTCGGGCGCGCGTCGTGAGGCCGCTCGTGCGCGCAGCCGCGGATCCACGAGCAGCTCGATCGCGTCGGTCAGGATGACGACGACGATGTACATGAGCGCGATCACGACGACCGCGCCGATGACGACCGGAACGTCTCGCGAGAGCGCGGCCTCCTGCAGCAGGCGCCCCAGGCCGGGGCGCGCGAACAGCACCTCGACGACGACGGCGCCGGAGAGCAGATTGCCGAACGCCCAGCCGGACAGGGCGACGGCCGGCAGGCTCGCGTGGCGCAGGGTGTGGCGCAGCAGCACGCGCATCTCACCCGCGCCGCGGGAGCGCGAGGTCGTGGCGAACGGCGCCGCATCCGCCTCGTCGAGCGCGTCGCGCGACACCTGCGAGAGGAAGCCCGCGATCGGGATCGCGAGGGTCACGACGGGCATCACGAGGGCTGCGGGGCTCGACCCGGCGCTCGTGGCGGGCAGCCACCCGAGGCCCGACGCGAACAGCATGATCAGGACGGCGCCGAGCCAGAACTGCGGGGTGACGCTCGCGACGATCTCGAGCCCCCGCATGACCGCCCCGACGACGATTCCCGTGCGACCGCGCGAGACGGCCTGGATGATCGAGCCCGCAACGGCGATCGCCCAGGCCAGGGCGAGTGCCAGGGCCGCGAGCAGCAGCGTCGCGGGTAACTGCGCGGCCAACAGGTCGGCGACCGGCTGCCGGCGCGCGAACGAATCGCCGAGCTGCAGCGTCGCGATGTCCCGTAGCTGCAGCAGGTACTGCCACGCGAGCGGCTCGTCGAGCGCGTACTTCTCGATCGCGGCGCGCACGGTGTCCTCGCCGGCCTGCGACCCCGGCCCGCCGAGGATCGCCTCGAGCGGATCGCCCGACAGGCGCAGCGCGAAGAAGACGAGCGTCGCGACGATCCAGACGACGAGGACCGCACCGCCGATCTTCGCGACGGTCCATCGGGCGACGGCGCGCATCACTCCGTGAGGGTCGCGTTCACGAACGTCGGGGTCGAGATCGTGTGAAGGTTCGTCACGCCCTCCACGCCGTTCGTGAGGAAGTGGTTCTGCTGGTCGTACAGCGGCAGCACCGTCAGGCTGTCGAGCACGATCCGCTGCGCGTCGGTGTACAGCGCGCCGCGCTCCTCCGGATCGGTCGTCGCGAGAGCGTCGGTGAGCAGCTGATCGAGCTCATCGTCCTTCAGCTGTGCGTTGTTCGCGAAGTATCCGCTCGGCGCGGGAACGGTGCCGTCCGAGTGATAGAGGATCCGCAGCACGTCGGGGCCGACCGTCGTGTACGGCGCGGAGACGGCCTCGTACTCGTGCGCGGCGAGCGCGCCGTACCAGGTCGAGAGGTCGGTGGGCTGCAGCTCGACGTCGAAGCCGACCGCGGCGGTGTTCGCCTGGATCTGTTCGAACAGCGACTGCTCGGCCGCCGTCGACTGGTTCGTCGAAACAGGGAACCGCACGGTCAGGCGTTCGCCGTCCTTCATCCGCACGCCGTCGTCGTCCTTCTGGGTCCACCCCGCCGCGTCGAGCAGTTCGTTCGCCTCGTCGACGTCGGTGCGGAACAGGTCGTCGTCGCTGAGCGCGAGGGGCTCGGCGCTCGATAGCACCGAGTACGACCGTTCGGTCGTGCCGGCGAACAGCGTCTCGATGCCGGGGTTCGGATCCGCCGAGCGGATGAACGCCTCGCGCACGTCGCGGTCGTCGAACGGGGGCTGCGCCGAGTTGAGCTCGATGCGGTTCGAGGCGGCGGGCCGCGGCGCGTCGATGTGCGAGAGGCCCTGGCCCTCGGCTGCGGCGATATCGGTGGGCAGCGGGTTGTCGATGACGTGGACCTCGCCCGAGGCGAGAGCCGCCTGACGGGTGGCCGCGTCGGGGATGAACCGCCATTCGATCGCGTCGATCAGCGCGCCCCCGTCGTGATCGAGCTCGGGGTTCGTCGGCACGTAGTCGTCGTTGCGGGTCATCGTGACCGACTCCTGCGGCGTCCAGCTCTCGACGATGAAGGGACCGGTTCCGATCGGCGCCTGGCAGTTCTCGTCCATTCCGCGCTCGATGCCCGCGGGCGACTCCATGGCCGACCACTGCTGGCTGAGCACCTCGAGCAGCGTTGACTTGGGGCTGTCCAGGTGCAGCTCGACGTGGGTGTCGTCGACGACCTCGACGTCGCTGATCTCCTTGACGGAGAGGTAGCCGGTCGAGCTGGCCGTGTCGGGATCCTGCAGGTGCTCGATGTTGGCCTTGACCGCCTCGGCATCGAACGGCGTGCCGTCGGTGAACGTGACGTCATCGCGCAGTGTGATCGTCCACGTCAGGCCGTCGTCCGAGGCTTGGCCCGATTCCGCGAGCCACGGCACGACCTCGCCATCGGCGTCGCGCCCGAACAGAGGCTCGAGGTACTGCGTGGAGATCAGGCCCTGCGGATAGTTGCCGCCGACGTGCGGGTCGAGGCACGTCGGTTCGGCGTCGCCCGTGGCGTACACCAGGGTGCCGCCTGATTCCGGCTCCGCGCCGCCGTCAGCGGGGGCCTCGGATGCCGAGCATCCCGCGAGGAGGAGCGCGGCAGAGGCGAGGGCGAGAACGGGCAGGGCGCGGCGGAGCGAACGCATGGATCCCCTTCGGGATTGAGAATGTGGATGCTATCCAGAAATTGGACCAATGTCCAGAATACCCCTAAACGGCCTGGGCAAACTCGGTGGGCGCGCTGTCGGCGATGTGCTGCAGGTGCGCCGGGATCGGGCGGCCTTTCTCGCGCATCGAGTGCGCCCAGAGCCGGCCCGCTCGGTACGACGAGCGCACGAGCGGTCCGGCCAGCACGCCGAGGAAGCCGATGTCCTCCGCCGTCTTCTTGAAGTCGACGAACTCGTCGGGCTTGACCCACCGCGCGACCGGCATGTGGCGCGGCGAGGGCCGCAGGTACTGCGTGAGCGTGATGATGTCGCACCCCGCGTCGTGCAGGTCGTTGAGCGCCTGCACGACCTCCTCGGGCTCCTCGCCCATGCCGAGGATGAGGTTCGACTTCGTGATGAGCCCGGCCTCGTGCCCCTGCGTGAGCACGTTCAGCGAACGGTCGTAGTCGAACGCCGGGCGAATGCGGCGGAACACGCGCGGCACGGTCTCGACGTTGTGCGCGAAGACCTCAGGCCGCGCGTCGAAGATCTGGCCGAGGAACCGGGGATCGCCGTTGTGCTCGTTCGCGAGCAGCTCGACGCCCGTGTTCGGGTTCATCTCGTGGATCCGGCGCACGGTCTCGGCGTTCAGCCACGCGCCCGTATCGTCGAGATCGTCGCGCGCGACCGACGTCACGGTCGCGTAGCGCAGGCCCATCTGGCGCACCGACTCGGCGACGCGGCGCGGTTCGTCCGTGTCGTACGCGTCGGGCTTGCCCGTGTCGATCTGGCAGAAGTCGCACCGCCGCGTGCACTGGGATCCGCCGATCAGGAAGGTCGCCTCCTTGTCCTCCCAGCACTCGAAGATGTTGGGGCAGCCGGCCTCCTGACACACGGTGTGCAGGTCCTCGGTCTTCACGAGCGATTGCAGCGCCTGGTACTCGGGGCCCTGGCGCACGCGCGTCTTGATCCATTCGGGCTTCTTCTCGATCGGCGTCTCGGCGTTGCGCACCTCGAGGCGCAGCAGCTTCCGTCCGCCCGGCGCGGTGACGCTCATGCCGGTACCTCCTCGAAGGCGCGGTCGAAGGCCCGTGCCACGGCGGGGGCGATCTCGCTCGGCGTGACGTCGCGCCCCGCCTCTCGCGCGATCGACGTGATGCCCGCGTCGGAGATTCCGCACGCGATGATCTCGCGATACGGATCCATCGAATTGTTGCAGTTGAGCGCGAAGCCGTGCATCGCGACTCCCTTCTCGACGCGCACGCCGATCGCCGCGATCTTGTTCCAGGCTCCGGCCCGCTCGACCCACACGCCCGACCGGCCCTCGATCTGCCGTCCGGCGATCCCGTAAGCCGACACGACGTCGATCAGCATGACCTCGAGGCGCCGCACGTACGTCACGACGTCCTCCCGGGCGACGCGCACGATGGGGTAGCCGACGAGCTGGCCGGGGCCGTGCCACGTGATCTTGCCGCCGCGGTTCACGTCGATCACAGGGATGCCGGAGTGCGAGGGGCGCTCGTGCTGCTCGGTGCGCGACCCCGCGGTGAACACCGACGCATGCTCGAGCAGGATGAGGGTCTCCTCCCGGGAGCCCGCGACCACCTCGTCATGGACCGACTGCTGCAGATCCCACCCCGCCCGATACTCCACGGACGTGGGGTGGTAGCCCGGTTCGAGCACCTCGATCATGAACGCTCCTCGCATAAATGGACTCAGTCCAAGAAAGCCTAACCCCACCGCGTATGCCGGTCTCGACATACGCTGGGGGCGTGTCATCAACCACGGGGAAGCCGGGCCGGCCGAAGGCGATCTCGCGCGAGATGCTCGCCGAGGCGGCCTGCGAGCTGTTCCTCGAGCGCGGTTACGAGCAGACCAGCGTCGCCGACATCGCGATGCGTGCCGGCGTGGGGAGGTCGAGCTTCTTCAACTACGCATCGAGCAAGGGTGAGCTCCTGTGGGGATCCCTCGACGAGCGGATCGCCCAGGCGCGCCTCGCGGCTGAATCGGGGTCGTCGGCGCACGAGGCCGTGCGCGGGATCGCCGCCGGCTTCGTGCCGGACGCGCTCGCGCTTGCGTTCGCGAACGCCGATGCGATGCAGATCGAGGACCATCTCGAGCGCGAGGCGGCCCTCAGAATGTGGCGCATCGCGGCCCTCGCGGCCGGCGCGCTGCGGCGCGAGGGCGTGGAGCAGACCGCGGCAGAGGTGCGCGGGGGAGCGTACGGCGCGGCGGCGATCTCGGCGATCCGTTCGTGGTCGACATCGGGCGCCGGCAGCGGACCGCTCGGCGGGCATCTGGATCGCGCACTCGCCGTGATCGGCTGACGAGCGGATCGGCGTCGTCGCTCGCGTAGAATGGGGCCACCATGGCTACTTTCGGCACGCTCTCCGACCGTCTCGTCGAGACATTCAAGAACCTCCGCACGAAGGGACGCCTGTCGGCATCTGATGTCGATGGCACCGTCCGCGAGATTCGTCGCGCACTCCTCGACGCCGACGTCGCGCTCGAGGTCGTCAAGCAGTTCACGGCCGACGTGCGCGACCGCGCGCTCGGCGATGAGGTCAACAAGGCGCTGAACCCCGCCCAGCAGGTCGTGCAGATCGTCAACGAGGAGCTCGTGAAGATCCTCGGCGGCGAGCAGCGCAAGCTGCAGTTCGCGAAGAACCCGCCGACGGTCATCATGCTCGCGGGCCTCCAGGGATCCGGTAAGACGACCTTCGCGGGCAAGCTCGCGAAGAAGCTCCGAGGCGAGGGCCACACCCCCGTGCTCGTCGCGGCCGACCTCCAGCGGCCGAACGCCGTCAATCAGCTCCAGGTCGTCGGCGAGCAGGCCGGCGCGGTCGTGTTCGCGCCCGAGCCCGGCAACGGTCAGGGCGACCCCGTCAAGGTGTCGAAGGCCGGCGTCGAGTTCGCGCGTCAGAAGCAGCACGACATCGTCATCATCGACACGGCGGGTCGCCTCGGCGTCGACGAAGAGCTGATGCGTCAGGCCTCGAAGATCCGGAAGGCCACGGATCCCGACGAGGTCCTGTTCGTCATCGACTCGATGATCGGCCAGGACGCCGTCAACACGGCCAAGGCCTTCCAGGAGGGCGTCGACTTCACCGGTGTCGTGCTGTCGAAGCTCGACGGCGACGCGCGCGGTGGTGCCGCGCTGTCGGTCGCTTCGCTCACCGGCCGCCCGATCATCTTCGCTTCGAACGGCGAGGGCCTCGACGCGCTCGAGGACTTCCACCCGGACCGCATGGCGAGCCGCATCCTCGACCTCGGCGACGTGCTCACCCTCATCGAGCAGGCGCAGGCCGCGTTCGACGAGGAGGAGGCCCGCAAGGTCGCCGACAAGCTCGCGAACGAGGCGTTCACCCTCGACGACTTCCTCGAGCAGATGCAGCAGCTCAAGAAGATGGGCTCGATGAAGAAGATGCTCGGCATGCTTCCCGGCATGGGCGGGCAGATGAAGCAGCAGCTCGAGAACTTCGACGAGTCCGAGATCGGCCGCACCGAGGCGATCATCCGCGGCATGACGCCGGCCGAGCGCCAGAACACGAAGATCCTCAACGGATCCCGTCGCGCGCGCATCGCCCGCGGATCCGGCGTCACGGTCACCGACATCAACCAGCTCGTGAACCGCTTCGAGCAGGCCGCGAAGATGATGAAGAAGGTCGCCCGCGGCGAGAACGCCGGCATTCCCGGCATGGGTGCGATGCCCGGCCAGAAGCCGGGCGCCTCATCGAAGCGCGGGAAGAAGAACAAGGGCAAGTTCCAGGGCAATCGGTCGGGCAACCCCGCCAAGCGCGCGGCCGCTCCGGAGCTGCCCGCACAAGCTCCCGCGGGGGCCGGCTTCGGGCTCGGCGCCGCGGCGCCCACCGACGCGAGCGAGCCCGACATGGAAGAGATCCGGAAGCTGTTCGGCAACAAGTAGGGCCCCGCGCGCTCGGTAAGCTGGCGGTCATGCCGGACGAAACTCTGACCGACCCGTACGCCGCGTCGAGCGCACCGCGCGCGCACCCGCTGACGTATCCGGGCACGCGCCCGGCCGCCTCGGTCGTGATCACCCACGACGCGATCTGGGAGATCTGCGATCGTGAGGGCGGCGCGCTCGCGTGGCAGTCCGACCACCTGCAGCGCCTCCCGACCTGCCGGGTCGCGCTGACCGTCGACGAGCGGGAGAAGCTCCGCCTGTCCCGCACGGCCTTCCCGCACCTGTCGTCGGTGCTCGAAGAGGCCTACGGGTACGGGCCGGACACGCGGGTTCCGGTGCTCGCGATCGGATCGAACGCGGCGCCCTCGCAGATGCGCCACAAGTTCGCGACGACGTCCGTGCCGCTCGTGGTGCCGTCGATCCGCGCGCGAGTGGAAGAGATGACCGCGGGCTTCAGCTCGTTCGTCTCGCCGCTCGGGTATGTCCCGGCGACGCTCGTTCCCGAGCCCGGCGCGGTCGCCGAGATGTCGCTGCAGCTGCTCGACGACCAACAGCTCCGCGAGATCGACCGCACCGAGTCTCCGGCCTACCGCCGGGTGTGGGTCGAGACGCCGATTCAGCTGGAGACCGGCGAGCGGCTGTTCGGCGCGTACGCGTACGTGTCCCGCGACGGGTATCTTGCCGACGACGACGGCCCGTGGGTCATGGCGTCCGAGGGCCAGACGCGACCCGATTCGGTGTCGCCCGAGCGGTGGTTCGCCGACCAGTCGGCGGTGCTCGCTCGCGTCAGCGCGGATGCGGGGGTTGCGGCCGTCATCGGATCCACGCCCGAGGAGATCGTCACCCGCCGGGCGGATCCGGTCGCGTCGACGGCCGCGCTCCGCGCGGGCGGCTTCGTCCGCGACGACAACCCGCTGTGGGGCCGGCCCGACGAGATCGGGGGGCAGGCGCGACGGTACGGATCCCTGATCGACGCTCGCATCGTCTCGCGGAACGACGACGGCACGGTCGTCGCGATCGCGGGACGATCGAACGACTTCCTCGAGAGGCGCGGCCGATCGGTCGTGCGGCTGGGCGCGGCGATGGATGAGGCGCTCGGACACCCGAAGAACGTCGAGCTGGTGGCGGAGGCGCTGCAGGACGTCGCAGGTGCCCGTGCGCCGCGCGCGGTCGCTACCGTACTGCGCGACGACGACGGCGACGCGATCCCCGACGAGGCCATCGAACTCGACCATGTGCTGCGCATGGGGCTCGGAATCGAGGCGGGCGAGGAGGTGCGAGCTCGAAAGGTCACGGTGAAGCGCCCGCGATGGGCCGATAAGATCCTCGGGCCGCCGAACTCGCTGACCCTGCGCGTCACGCTGGCTGACACCTCGTCGACCGAGCGCGACGTATGCCTCATGAGCAGGCTATCCCTGCAGCTGCTCGGCGTGGCGAGCGGAGACTACGTCGTGCTCGAGGGCGGCCCGGATGCCAACGGCGTCGTGAGCACGCTCGCGGTCAAAGCGTTCGAGGTGCCCGAAGACGTGCAGATCGAGCGCGAGCGCGTCTCGAACGGCATCTGGGGCGCCCGATTCCCGGGGGTGCGCGAGACGATCGGCGTGTGGCCCGATATCCCGACGGTCTTCGTCGATGCGTCGACGCGCGCCCGGCTCGGCATCGCGCCCCAGCAGCTCGGCACGCTGCGGGCGCGGCCCGCTCGACTGCAGCAGTTCGGAAGCGAACTGCGCGAGATGATGCTTCTGCTCGCGGTCGCTCTGATCGGAGTGGTCACGATCGTGCCGAGCATGGTGCTCGCCCTCGCGCTGATCGGCGCCCTCGTCGTCGGCACGTTCGCTCTGACGGTGGCGAAGCTCCGGCGACGGCTGTCACATCCGCGCCAACGCGCCTAGCGTCTGAGTCTCAGACGTCGTCGTCGACCCAGTCCATCGACTTCGTGACGGCCTTGCGCCACTGCCGCATGAGGCGATTGACCTCCTTCGAGTCCATGCTCGGTTCCCAGCGCTCGTCCTCGCGCCAGTTCGCGCGCAGCTCGTCGAGATCCGACCAGAAGCCCGTCGCGAGGCCGGCGGCGTAGGCGGCCCCGAGCGCCGTCGTCTCGGTGATCACCGGGCGCACGACGGGCACGCCGAGAAGGTCGGCCTGGAACTGCATGAGCGTGTCGTTCTGGACCATGCCGCCGTCGACCCGCAGCTCGCCCAGATCGAGGGAGGTGTCGCTTCCGACGGCATCGAGCACATCGCGCGTCTGGAACGCGACGGCCTCGAGCGCGGCTCGAGCGATGTGGCCCTTGTTCGCGAACCGCGTGAGGCCGACGATCGCGCCGCGCGCGTCCGGCCGCCAGTACGGGGCGAACAGGCCGCTGAACGCCGGCACGAGGTACACGCCGCCGTTGTCGTCGACGCTCGCGGCCAGGGTCTCGACCTCGGGCGCGGAGCGGATGATGCCGAGCTGGTCGCGCAGCCACTGGATGAGGGATCCCGTCACCGCGATCGAGCCCTCGAGCGCGTAGGTGACCGGCTCATCGCCGAGCTTGTATCCGATCGTCGTCAGCAGCCCGTCCGAGGAGAGCACCTTCTCTTCGCCGGTCTGGAAGATGACGAAGTTGCCGGTGCCGTAGGTGTTCTTGCTCTCGCCCGCATCGAACGCCGCCTGGCCGAACGTCGCGGCTTGCTGGTCGCCGAGAATGCCGGCGATGGGCGTCTCGCGCAGCAGCGACGAGTCCTTCGCGTGTCCATAGATCTCGCTCGACGAGCGGATCTCGGGCATCATCGAACGCGGCACGCCGAACTCCTCGAGGATGTCGTCGCGCCACTCGAGCGTGTCGAGATCCATGAACAGTGTGCGCGACGCGTTCGTCACGTCCGTGACGTGCACGCCGCCGTGGGATCCGCCCGTGAGGTTCCAGAGCACCCACGTGTCGGTCGTGCCGAACAGCAGAGCGCCCGAATCGGCGCGTTCGCGCACGCCGTCGACGTTCTCGAGGATCCACGCGATCTTCGTGCCCGCGAAGTACGTCGCAAGCGGCAGGCCGACGATGCTCTTGAAGCGGTCGGTGCCGTGATCCTTCGCGAGCCGGTCGACGATCGGCTGCGTGCGCGTGTCCTGCCAGACGATCGCGTTGTACACCGGCTCGCCCGTCGTGCGGTCCCACACGACCGTCGTCTCGCGCTGGTTCGTGATGCCGATGCCCGACAGGTGGTGGCGGGTGAGATCGGCTCGGCTCAGGGCGATGCCGATCACCTCCTGCACGTTCTTCCAGATCTCCATCGGGTCGTGCTCGACCCAGCCGGGGCGGGGCAGGATCTGCTCGTGCTCCTTCTGACCGGTCGAGACGATGTTCCCGGTGCGGTCGAAGATGATGGCGCGGCTCGAGGTCGTGCCCTGGTCGATGGCGAGGATGTAATCAGGCATGTGCGGCCTCCGCATCGAGGTCGGCATCGAGCTCGACGCCGTGTGCGTCGCGCAGCTCATCGATCGTCGCGGCGATCTCGTCGTTGGTGCGCTCGTCGTCCCAGTCGAGGAACTTCGCCAGGGTTCGGGCGATGTCATCGAGCAGCTCTCGGGAGACGGAACCGGTGAACGCGAGGTCGGTGCGGCGCATCACGACATCGGACAGGTGCACGATGTGCTCGTGATCGACCATCCACGCGAGCTCCCACGTCGAGAGCCGGTCGCCGAGGATCGGCACGTCGTCGTGATCCTCGAGCACGCGCCACACGTGCGCCGCTCGCGTTCCGTATCGGTCGAGCAGGACGGATCCGCGGGTGCCGGATCCGGGCACGCGCGAGCGCAGCCACACGCCGCGCGCGCGGCGCGTCGTCGGGAAGTCGCGGCCGCCGCCGATCGGGCGCCCGCGCGTCGAGATCGCTCGGGGCGCGCCGACCAGGTCGAGCACGACGTTCGAGAGGGTCTCGCCGAGGGAGCGGAAGGTCGTCCACTTTCCGCCCACGAGGGTCACGAGCGGAATGCCCCGAGACGAATCGACGACCACGCGGTAATCGCGCGAGATCTGCGCGTTGTTCGACTCGTCGCTCGCGGGCAGCGGGCGGATCCCGCTGAACCGGTAGACGATCTCGTCGCGCGACACGGCGACGTCGGGGAAGACATCGTTGATGAGGTCGAGGAAGTAGTCGACCTCCTGCTCGGTGCAGCGGGCCGGCTCGGAGGGATCGGCCTCGATATCGGTCGTGCCGACCATCGCGCGCCCCTTGAGCGGGTAGATCAGCACGATGCGCCCGTCGGAGTGCTCGAAGAAGATCTCGCGCCCGCCGGTCGCGGCGACGAGCTCGGGGTTGTCGAGCACGATGTGCGACCCCTTGGTGCCGCCCATGAAGCGGGTCGGGGTGCCGAGCGCCGCGTTCGTGAGGTCTGCCCACGGCCCCGTCGCGTTGACGACGACATCGGCCGCGAGCGCGAACTCCTCACCGGAGACGAGATCGCGCACGGTGACGCCGTCGCCCGTGAAGCCGGTCGCCTCGACGTAGTTCAGCGCGTGCGCGCTGCGATTCGACTTGATGCCGTCGGTGAGCACGTCGAGCGCGAGCCGCTCGGGATCGTGCATCGACGCGTCGAAGTATGTCGCCGTGAACTTGATGTCCGGGTTGAGGCGGGGGAGCTCGCGCAGCGACGCCGCGCGGCCGCGGAACCTGTGCCACGGGGTGCGCCGGGTGGGCCCGACGAACAGGTCGTACATCGTCAGCCCGACCTTGATCAGTGCCGCACCGCGCTCGGCCGGCTTGCCCTTGCGGCCGAACACGAACTTCATCGGAGCCTGGAGAAGGCCCGACCAGAACGAGTAGATCGGCACGGTCGTCTTGAGCGGCCTCACGAAGTGGGGCGCGGTCTTCAGGAGGTCGTTGCGCTCGCGGACCGACTCGCGCACGAGCCGGAACTCGCCGTTCTCGAGATAGCGGATCCCGCCGTGCACCATGTGGCTCGACGCGGCCGAGGCGCCGGACGCGAAGTCGCCCCGTTCGACGAGCACGACCTCCACGCCCTGCAGGGCGAGGTCTCGGAAGGCGGCGATGCCGTTGATGCCGCCGCCGATGATCACGACCTGCGTGCGACCGGCATCACGGACCTGGTTCACGACGTTGCGAGGTGAGGCGCTCATACGACCAGCGTAACGATCTGCGGGGTGCGCGGGGCGATGAATTGTGTAGAACAAAGTAACGAGTATGTAGTTGACTGTATATGTTGCAATAGAACAAAGATGCGATAGAATGGGGGGCATGACCGAGGATGAGTTCGAGGACGAGCTGCGGGGGCTCACGCCCGAGCAGGCCGTCGAGGCTCGCGCCGTGCTCGACGAGCTCGCCGATGCGCGGCGGGCGGCGGCGATGATCGAGGGACACGTCGTCGACCTCCTCGCCCGCCTCGGCCGGCTCTCCGATGCGCAGGCGGCCGCGTCGCTTTCGGGGTCGCGTGCGCGCGAGGACGCGCGGCGCTCGTTCGCCGCGCAGGCCGGCATCGCGTTGCACACCGGCCCGGCCGAAGCCCGGGCCCGGTTGGCGATGGCCGAACAGATCCACGATGACTGCCCCGTCACGCTCGCCGCCCTCCAAGAGGGCAGGCTTTCCCTGCGGCACGCGGAACAGGTCGTCAAAGCCGGCCTTTCCTTGGATGCGGGCGGACGGGCCTCGCTCGACCACGGGGCCGTCGCCCTGGGTGAGCAGCGCACGGCCCGTCAGCTCGGGAAGGTACTGCAGAAGCAGGCCGCCGACCTGGATTCCCGGTCGTTCCGGGAACGACACGCCGAGGCCCGGGCGCACCGGCACGTCACGATCCGCGACGTGGGGGCGGGGATGAGTGAGCTGTTGCTGTGTGGTCCGACGGTGGAGGTGCGGTCGGTGTTCGACCGGGTCGATCAGATGGCCCGCGAGATCAAGAAAGACCGGGCCCGTGCCCGCCGCGCCTACGAGCGCGCACACGGTGAACTCCCCGAGGAGGGGTGGATGGCGCCGGTATCCGGTGGCCTGGACGGCACGGATCCGGAAGTCGTCGCAGCCAGTGACCGGCGCACGCTCCCGCAGGTGCGCACGGACCTGCTCCTCGATGTGCTCCTCACGGCCGCACCCAGCGGGCACGACCTCTTCGCCTCAGGTACTGGGGCGGGTCTCAGTCAGATTCGGGCGGGCGTGCAGGTCACGATCCCCGTCACGCACCTGATCGGCCCCGAGGCCGAGACTGACTCTGAGGGTGGGATCGGTGCGGCGTGGTTGGATGATGGCACCCTGATCGATGCCGACACGGCGAGGATCCTCGCCGGCAACACGGCGGGGTGGGAGCGGATCTTCATCCGCCCAGAATCGGGCACGATCGAGGCGGTCGATCACTACCGGCCCACCACCCCGCAGCGGCGGGCGGTGATGGCGCGAGATATGACCTGCCGCATCCCCGGCTGCGAAGTCCCAGGCCGGCGATGCGATATCGATCACGGGCACGACTATGCCCGCGGCGGGCCCACCCGCCTGGACAACCTCGAAGCACTGTGTCCGGCGCATCACCAGATGAAACACCAAGCCGGATGGACGGTGACCCAGACCGCCGACGGGGTGGTCGTGTTCACCACGCCTACCGGGCATGTTGTCACCGACGAACCGATCAGCCGGGTGTTCTTCCACGAAACCCCACACGCGGCCCGGGCCGAACGTCAACAGATCGCCCGCGACCACGAGGCCAAAGACCGGCGCGTCTATGCCCGGGACCGGCAAGAGATCCACGACGCCGGGTTGTGGGGGCCGGTCTCGAGGTCACTGCCGCATGTGTGCGGTAGGCGCTGCGAGGATCAGGACGCCGGGGTCGACCCGGATGAGTTCCTCGAGATGCTCACCGATGGGCGCATCGCCGACCCGCAGGCCGACATCTGGATGCTGTGCTGAGCGTCAGCTTCCCTCGGCGCGTCCGAGGCGCCAATACCCCATGAACGAGACGGCGCGGCGGTCGATGCCGACATCACGCACGAGGTGGCGGCGCAGCGACTTGACGACGCTCGCCTCGCCGGCGATCCAGGCATACAGCGGCGCCGACTTCAGCGCCGCGCCGCCCTTCGCGGTGCGCGGCACCTCCCAGAGCATGCCGGCGTCGATGTCGACCTCCTCCACGTCAGAGCCGGTGCCGTCGGGACACAGCGCACCGGCGTGCTCGCGCGTGGCCGACTCGAGGTGCGTGTGCCGATCGCCCGATCCGCGACCCGCCGCGTGGACCGTGAACCCCGGATGAGGCGGGAGATAGGCGATGTCGCGCGGATCCGGCACCTCGAGCACCACGATGCCGCGCGCCTCGCGCGGAAGCTGCTCGAGGATCACGGCGATTGCGGGGGCCGCGGTCTCGTCGCCCGCGAGCAGGTAGTTCTCGGTCCGTGCGGGCGGGACGAAGTCGATCCCGTAGCTGACGCCCTCATGGTGAACGGTCGGCGCCATGATCAGCAGTTCATCTCCGATGCTCGCGCGCTCGATCCACGCGGACGCGGGCCCATCGGGCTCGTGCGCGACCATGTCGATATCGACCTCTCCCATGCTCGCGCGCACGGCCCGCGTCGTGTACGTGCGGAACGGCGGGCGCGCGTCCTCCGGCATGGCGCGCCACTCGGCGTACCAGTCGTCGCCGGTCGGCATCGCATCAAGCGGCAGAGCCGCAGTCGGGAAGACCACCTTGACGCGCTGGTCGAACCCGGGATCGCCGTAGTCGGCGATGTCGTCGCTCGTGACGGTGAACCGCCGGAAGCTGGGGGTGAGATCCTCGATGCGCGTCACTCGCACACGGAAGGCGCGGTTCGGTCGGGTGTCGATCATGCGGACTGTCCTCCGGAGACATGGTGGCGGCCGCGCGGAATCACGAGCGGCGTGTGGGAGACGGGATCCGAGATCACCTCGGCATCGAGGCCGAAGACCTCGTCGATGAGTGCGGGGGTGACGACGTCCTGCGGAGCGCCCGACGCGAGGATGTGGCCGTCGCGCATCGCGAAGAGATGGTCGGCGTAGCGCGCGGCGAGGTTGATATCGTGCAGGACCATGGCGATCGTCGTGCCGCGGCTGCGGTTCAGGTCGGTGAGCAGGTCGAGCACCTCGACCTGGTGGGCGAGATCGAGGAACGTCGTCGGCTCGTCGAGCAGCAGCACGTCCGTGCCCTGCGCGAGCGCCATCGCGATCCAGACGCGCTGACGCTGACCGCCCGACAGTTCGTCGATCGCGCGATCGGCGAGCTCCGAGATGCCCGTCGTCTCGAGAGCATCGGCGACCGCGTCGTCGTCCTCCGCGGTCCAGGACCGGAACATCTTCTGGTGCGGATGCCGGCCGCGCCCGACCAGATCCGACACCGCGATGCCCTCGGGGGCGATGGGCTGCTGGGGGAGGAGGCCGAGCGTGAGCGCGAGCTTCTTCGTCGGGATCTGCGTGATCGCCTTGCCGTCGAGCACGGCCGCTCCATCGGTTGCGGGGATCAGGCGCGACAGGGTCTTCAGCAGCGTCGACTTGCCGCAGGCGTTCGCCCCGACGATGACGCTGATCCGGCCCGGGGGCAGCACGAGGTCGACGCCGTCGACGACCGTGCGGCCGCTGTAACCCGAGCTGAGGGAACGCGCTTCGAGCACGTGTGAACCTGTCACGAGGAACCTCCGAGACGACTCGTCCTGATGAGGAGAAAGATGAGGTACGGCGCGCCGACGATGCCCGTGATGACGCCCACGGGGAACGCGGTGTCGAAGCCGAACTGCCCGACGAGGTCGGCCAGGAGCACGAGACAGGCGCCGACGAGCGCCGCGGGGATCACGGGGGATCCGCCCGCGCCGACGATGCGCGCCGCGATCGGGCCCGAAAGGAACGCCACGAAGGCGATCGGTCCTGTCGTCGCGGTGGCGAAGCAGGCGAGCGCGACGGCCGCGACGATCAGCAGCACCCGTGCGCGGTCGACCCGCACGCCGAGTGCCGTCGCTGACGCGTCTCCGAGCTCGAGCGCGCGCAGATCGCGGGAGAGCACCATCACGATCGGCACGAGAACCACGGCTGCGATCGCGAGCGGCCCGAGGTCCTCGAGCCTGACGCCGTTCAGCGAACCTGTGAGCCACCGCATGGCCACGGACACGTCCCACTCGGCGGCGCGCTGCACGAGGAACTGGACGACCGCGTTCATCATGGCGCCCACGCCGATGCCGATGAGGATCAGCCGGCCGCCGGTCGACTCGCCCCCGCGCGCCGCCGCGTAGATGACGACGGCCGTCAGGATGCCGACGGCGAGCGCGAGCGCGGTCGTCGCCGCGGCCGACCAGTGCAGGACGACCAGCGACAGCACGGCAGCGGCCGATGCGCCGGAGGTGATGCCGATCACGTCGGGGCTCGCGAGCGGGTTGCGCAGTAATGTCTGGAAGGTGGATCCGGCGATGCCGAAGGCGATCCCCGCAAGCGCACCCGCGGCGAGCCGGGGGATCCGCAGAGTACCGACCGTGAATGACGCGCCCGGCACGTCCTGTCCGATGATGACGCGGACGACGTCGTCGATCGGATACACCGTCTTGCCGAGCATCAGCATGCCGGCCGCGAGGACGACCAGGAGCGCGGCGAGGGCGGCGATGCCGATTCGGCGCCGGCGCGCGCGACGGGTGCGGCCTGTGCGCACCGCGGTGGCGCCGCTCACAGCGCCCTCATCCGCGTGCGGCGGGCGATGGCCACGAGCACGGGGGCTCCGACGAACGCCGTGATGATGCCGGCTTCGATCTCGCCGGGGGATCCGATGACGCGGCCGATCGTGTCGGCGATCGTCAGCAGCGCGGCGCCGCCGAGCGCCGAAATCGGCAGGATCGCGCGGTGATCGGGGCCCACGACGAGGCGCACGGCGTGCGGCACCATCAGTCCGACGAAGGCGATCGGGCCGGCGACGGCGGTGACCGCGGCGCAGAGCACGACGCCGGCCGCAGCAGCGAGGGCGCGCGTGCGCCCGACGTGCACGCCGAGGCCGCGGGCGACATCGTCGCCGAGCGCGAGCGAGTTCATCCCGGACGCGAGGCAGAACACGACGATCGCCGCGACGGCGATCAGGGGCGCGACGATCGCAATCGATGACCAGTCCGCGCCTCCCGTGCCGCCCACCTGCCAGAAGCGGAACTCGTTCATCGCCGCGGCGCGCGGCAGCAGTACGGCGCTCACGAGGGAGGAGAGGGAGGCAGTGACGGCGGCGCCGGCCAGCGCGAGCTTGATGGGGGTGGCGCCGCCCGCGCCGACGGATCCCACGAGATACACGACGACCGCGGCGAGAGCGCCGCCCGCGAGCGCGAGGCCGAGGTAGGAGAACACCGACGACATACCGAAGAACGCCATCCCGCACACCACGAACAGGGCCGCGCCGGTGTTGACGCCGAGGATGCCGGGATCGGCGATCGGGTTGCGCGTGATCGCCTGCATGACGCCGCCCGAGAGGGCGAGCGCGGCGCCGGCGATCACGCTCAGCGCGGTACGGGGGATCCGTTCGGCCACCGCGATCGCGCCGATCTCCTGGGCGGTGTCACCGGAGACGAATGCTCGGAGTCCCTCGCCGATCTCGGCGATCGAGACCACGCGCGACCCGAAGGCGAGCGACACGGTGACCCCGACGGCGACCAGCACGACTCCGCCGGCCACGCCCCAGATCGTGCGGGCGGACCGGCGGGTTCGAGCCGTCGCGGAGGTCACTCCGCCTTCTGCGCTGCGTCGTCGAGCAGTGCGACGTAGTCGTCGAGCATCCACGGGATGGACAGGGCGGTCGGCGTGACCGCGCCGCTGAAGTCATCGCCCGAACCGGTCACAACGACCGAGCCGTTCTTCACGGCGTCGAGGGTGCCCCACAGCGGGTCGTCCTGCAGTGCCTGCACGAGGGCCTCGTCGCCGTACATGACGAAGACGTCCACGTCGGCGAGCTGATCGGCGTTCTCCGCGGCGATGTCCGCGTAGAACCCGCCGCCGTCGCTCGTGGTGCGCGCCAGTTCGGGGAAGTCGAAGCCGAGGTCGCCGAGGAAGGCCGTGCGCGCGTCGCCGGTCGCGTAGATCGAGATCGTCGAAAGGTCGGTCGGGTTGACGTAGAAGAACGCCGCCGTTCTGCCCTCGAAGCTCGTGATATCGGCGGTGGCGTCCGCGATCTGCTGGTCGAGGTCCTCGACGAGCTGCTCGCCCTCGTCGGCCTTGCCGAGCGCCTCGGAATCGATCCGGATGGAGTCGCGCCACGGGGTGTACCAGGGGATGTCCGGGTAGGCGACGGTCGGGGCGATCTCGCTGAGGGTGGCGTAGTCGTCCTCCGTGAGACCCGAGTATCCGGCCAGGATGACATCGGGCGCCGTGTCGGCGATCGCCTCGAAGTCGACGCCGTCGGTCGCCTCGAATATCGTCGGCTTCGGAGCGCACAGCTCGTCGTAAGCGTCGAGCGTCCATTCGTACAGTCCGAGCTCGTCGTCGCCCGACATCGACCACGTCTGGTCGTCGGTGCCCACCGGTGCGACGCCGAGGGCGAGCGCGACATCCTGGTTGCCCCAGCCCACCGACGCCACGCGCGAGATGTCGGCCGGGATCTCGGTCGTGCCGAGCGCGTGATCGATTGTGACGGCGTCGTTGCCGAGGGGCGCCGGCTCGGTCGCATCGCAGGTTTCACCGCCGCCTGCGGCAGCGTCTTCCGCGGGAGTGCTGCCTGCGCACGAGGCGAGGGCGAGGATGGATCCGGCGATGCCGGCCGCGACGAAGAAGCGATGGCGGGACATGCGAGCCTTTCTGCTCACGAATGGGACAGTAGGTAAGCCTTGCCTTACGGAACTGAAATTGCAAACTCGGCCGCCCGCGTGTTCGCGATCGTCTCGATCATCTGGCAGAATAGAACGTTGGTACGCCCGTTCGACCCTCTATCCAGCGGTGCGTCCACCCTTAGAGCTTCCGCCAGCGTGCATGACCCCACGCGCCGCGCGCACAGGTTCATCAACTCTTTCAATCCACAGGAGAATCGTGGCTGTCAAGATCCGTCTGAAGCGTATGGGTAAGATCCGCGCGCCGTACTACCGCATCGTCGTTGCCGACTCGCGCACCAAGCGCGACGGCCGCGTGATCGAGGAGATCGGCAAGTACCACCCGACCGAGGAGCCCTCGTTCATCGAGGTCGACTCCGAGCGTGCGCAGCACTGGCTGTCCGTCGGTGCTCAGCCGACCGAGCAGGTCGCTGCCCTCCTCAAGATCACGGGCGACTGGGGCAAGTTCAAGGGCGACAAGGACGCCAAGAGCACGCTTCGCGTCGCCGAGGAGAAGAAGCCCTACGAGCCGAACTCGTCCAAGAAGTCGGTTGTGAAGCCGAAGGCCGAGAAGAAGGCCGCCGAGCCTGCCGAGGCTCCGGCCGAGGACGCTCCGGCAACGGACGCGGAGTAACTCCGATCGTGCTGGCAGCTGCGCTCGAACACATCGTCAAGGGCATCGTCGATAACCCCGACGACGTCCGCATCGACGAGACCGCATCCTCCCGAGGCGACGTGCTGGAAGTGCACGTCGCCGAGGAGGACCGCGGTCGCGTGATCGGGCGCGGCGGCCGCACGGCCAAGGCCATCCGCACTGTGGCGGCCGCACTGGCGGGAGACCGCCGTATCCGCGTCGACGTGGCCGACGACTGATGGTCGCCGCCGCGTCACCGAAGAACCAGCTCCGCGTCGGCCGTGTGCTCAAGGCACACGGACTCAAGGGCGCGTTGAAGCTCGAGCTGTACACCGATGATCCCGACGGCCGTTTTGTGCCCGGGGCATCGTTCACGCTCCAGGCCCCGGAGCAGTCCCGCTGGCACCGTCAGACGGTGACGGTGCGGGAGTTCCGCTGGATGAACGCCAGCCCGGTGATCTTCTTCGAGGGCATCGAGGACCGCACCGAGGCAGAGACGCTCGTGAAGGCGATCCTGTGGGTCGACCATCAGGACGACCAGGCCTCTGCTGAACCCGACGCCTGGTACGACCACCAGCTGATCGGCCTCGACGTCGTGCGCGACGGCACAGCCGTCGGCAGCATCGCTCGCGTCGAGCACATGCCCGCGCAGGACCTGCTGATCGTGAAGATCGGCGAGCGCGAGGTCATGGTGCCCTTCGTCTCGGCGATCGTGCCGGAGGTCGACCCCGCGGGGGGCCGTGTCGTGATCACGCCGCCGGCCGGGTTGTTCGAGGAGCTCGCAGACGACGACCAGTAGGCTCGTCGCGTGACATCCCCGGCGCCTGATCGCGCGATCCTTCCCCTCTGGGCGGCACTGGTCGCCGCGGTTGTCGGCGGACTCGCGCTGGACGCCTCGTTTCCGTCGCTCGGGATCTGGCCGCTCGCGTTCGTATCGGTCGCCCTGTCACTCGTCTCGCTGATCGGGCGGCGCGTGTGGTCCGCGTCCGTGGTCGGGCTGGTCTACGGGCTCGCCTTCTATCTGCCGCATATCGACTGGGCGGCGCGATTCCTGGGCGACGACCCGCTGAACTGGGTGCCCTGGGTGGCCCTCGCCGGCGTGGAATCGATCTTCATGGGGGCCGGCGCGATCGTCATCGCCCTCGCGTATCGATGGATCTCACGAGTCATGCGTCCGGGGCCATGGCGCCTCGCCGCGACCTCCCTGGTCGTCGCCGGCGTGTGGACATCGCGCGAGCTCATCATGGGGTCGTGGCCCTACGGCGGCTTCCCCTGGGGGCGGATCGGCATGAGCCAGTCCGAGAGCCCGCTCGCCGTGGTCACATCGTGGGTGGGCGTCGCGGGGCTCACTTTCCTCATGGTGCTCGTCGTCGCGCTCGCGATCGAGGCGGTGCGCGTGATGCGCGTTCGCCGCACCGTCGGCTGGTGGGCGCTGACGGCCCCGGCCCTGCTGCTGATCGCGCTCATCCTCCTGCCGCAGTTTCCGACGGCGGATGCCGGATCCTTCCGCGTTGTCGCCGTGCAGGGCAACGGACCGACCGCGTACCTCGACCAGGGGGAGCGGTACGACGTGCTCGACGCGCAGCTGCAGGCGACGGAGGAAGCCGTCGGCGTGGATCCGGATCTCGTGGTCTGGCCCGAGGGCGGCGTCGGCCTCGATCCGCTCGACGACGCGAACGCCGCCGCCGTGCTCGACCGCGCGACCCGAATGGTCGGCGCGCCGATCCTGCTGAACGCCGCCGTTCCCGACGGCGATCTCGTCTTCAACCGCTCAATGCTGTGGACAGCAGGCGGGGTCGAGCAGTCGCACGACAAGCGGTATCCGGTGCCGTTCGGCGAGTACGTGCCGGACCGCGGGCTCTACGAGAAGATCGTGCCGTCGCTGATCGGGATGATCGGCCGAGAGTACGAGCCCGGCACGGATTCGCCGGTGATGGACATCGACGGCGTGCAGGCGGCGCTCGCAATCTGCTTCGACGTGCTGTTCGACCAGCACATCGAAGAGGGGATCTCCGGCGGCGCACAGGTGCTGATCTTCCAGACCAACAACGCCGACTTCCGCGGCACCGATGAGAACCTTCAGCAGCTCGCGTTCGCCCGGATGCGCGCGATCGAGTCCGGCCGCAGCGTGGTCAACGTCTCGACCGTCGGAACGAGCCAGGTGATCGCGCCCGACGGCACGACGATCGACCAGATCGGCGTCGACGAGCGGGGTGCGATCATCGCCGATGTCGAGTTGCGCGATGGCACGACGCCCGGCATCCTGCTGGGCGCGGGAATCCGCGGGTTCCTCCTGTGGATCCCTCTCGTGTCGGCGGCGATCTTCGGAGTGCTCGCTTCGCGCCTACAGCGCGGCTAGTCTTCAGGCATGAGTGACACCTACTGGTACAACCTGCGTACGGGCGAGGTCGAGCACGGGCCGGAGTCGCCCGCGGTCGATCGGGCCGGGCCCTTCGATACCGCCGCCGAGGCGGCGCGCGCGCCCGAGATCATGCGCGAACGCACCAAAGCGTGGGAAGAAGACGAGCGCCGCGACGAGTGATGGGCCCGCGGGCGATTAGGCTGTGACGCATGGACAAGCAGCAGGATTTCGTACTTCGCACGATCGAAGAACGCGGTGTGAAGTTCGTGCGTCTGTGGTTCACGGACGTCGTCGGCACCCTCAAGTCCGTCGCAATCGCACCGGCTGAGGCCGAAGGCGCCTTCAGCGAGGGGATCGGCTTCGACGGCTCCGCGATCGAGGGGCTCACCCGCGTGCAGGAGAGCGACCTGCTCGCGCACCCGGATCCGACGACGTTCCAGATGCTGCCGTGGCGCGGCGACGTGGATCCCACCGCGCGCATGTTCTGCGACCTGCGCACGCCCGACGGCGAGCCCGCCGCGGCGGATCCGCGCAACGTGCTCAAGCGCGCGCTGTCGAAGGCGGCCGACGCGGGCTTCACGTTCTACACGCACCCCGAGATCGAGTTCTACCTGTTCAAGCCGGGCACTCGCGGCGAGGTCCCCGTGCCCGTCGACTCGGCCGGCTACTTCGACAACGTCCCGGGCGGCACCGCCCACGACTTCCGCCGACGCGCCGTCCGCATGCTGGAAGACCTCGGGATCTCGGTCGAGTACAGCCATCACGAGGGCGGTCCGGGTCAGAACGAGATCGACCTGCGCTACGCGGACGGCCTGACGATGGCCGACAACATCATGACCTTCCGCACCGTGGTCAAGGAGGTGGCGATCGAACAGGGCGTGCACGCGACGTTCATGCCGAAGCCCCTCGCGGACGAGCCCGGCAGCGGCATGCACACGCACGTGTCCCTCTTCGAGGGCGACACGAACGCGTTCTACGACGCGAGCGCACCGCACCAGCTGTCGGTCACGGGCCGCCGATTCATCGCCGGCCTCCTGCACCACGCCGACGAGATGTCGCTCGTGCTGAACCAGTTCGTCAACTCCTACAAGCGCCTGTGGGGCGGAGACGAGGCCCCGAACCACATCACGTGGGGCCACAGCAACCGCTCCGCGCTCGTCAGGGTTCCCCTGTACAAGCCGGGCAAGGGTCAATCGGCCCGCATCGAGCACCGCGGCATCGACGCCGCCGCGAACCCTTACCTCGCGTACGCCCTCATGCTGTCGGCCGGCCTCAAGGGCATCGAAGAGGAGTACGAGCTGCCCGACGAGGCGGAGGACAACGTCTGGGCCCTGAGCGACGCCGAGCGGCGCGCCCTGGGATATCGCTCGTTGCCGCGCAGCCTCGACAACGCGATCCACCGTATGGAGGAGAGCGAGCTCGTGGCCGAGACGCTCGGCGAGCAGGTGTTCCAGTATGTGCTGGCCAATAAGCGTCGCGAGTTCGAGCAGTACCGGGCTCAGGTCACGTCGGTGGAGCTCAAGACGACGCTCGACATCATCTGAGGTTCGGGCGACGTGTCTGGCGGGAGGGTCTCCGCGCGGTCGCGCCTCGCCGGCGCGGGCTTCACCGACGTCGGCGACGCGACCGCGGCGCTCGACGAGCTCCACGAGGCGACGGGCATCCCGCGCGATGAGCTGATCGCCGGCGGGGCCCGGAGCGCGGATCCTGACGCCGCCCTGCGGTCGATCCTCGACGTCGCCCGCCGCGATCCGGATCCGGTGCGGCGCGTGCTCGAGGACGCGACCAGCGCTCGGTTGCTCTGGCGGGTCGTAGGCGCATCGGTCGGGTTCGGCGAGCTGTTCCGGCGCCACCCGGAGGTGCTCGGCGAACTCGTCGGCGGCGTGCGCACGCTGCCATCGCTCGAGGCGATGACCGAGCGGCTGCTCGCCTCAGTGAAGGCCGAGGACGGCGCGTCGTGCGCGGTCGGATCCGATGCGTGGAACGCACTGCGGCTCGCGTACCGGCGCGAGCTGCTCTCGATCACCGCGGTCGACCTGTCGGCGGCGGATCCCGTCGAGGTCGTGCGCGCCGTGTCCTCGGCGCTGTCGGATGCCGCATCGGCTGCGCTCGAGGCGTCGCTCGCGGTGGCGCGGGCGATGCTCGCGGACCAGTTCACGGCCGACGAGATCGACGCCACGCGCCTCGCGATCATCGGCATGGGCAAGGCGGGCGCGCGCGAGCTCAACTACGTCTCCGACGTCGACGTGATCTTCGTCGCCGGGGCGGCGCCCGGGGCGGAGATCTCCGAGGAGCGGATGATCGATATCGCCACGCGCCTCGCCAAGCACACGATGTGGGGGCTCAGCGAGTTCGAGACTGAGCCGCCGCTGTGGGAGGTCGACGCGAACCTGCGCCCCGAGGGCAAGAAGGGCGCGCTCGTGCGCACCCTCGAGTCGCACCTGGCCTATTACGAGCGCTGGGCAGACCTCTGGGAGTTCCAGGCGCTGCTGAAGGCCCGGGAGATGGCCGGTGACATGGAGCTCGGCCGCGCGTACGTGGAGCGCACCCGCCCGCTCGTCTGGGCGAGCTCGGAGCGCGACGGCTTCGTCGACGGCGTGCAGGCGATGCGCAAGCGCGTCAACGACAACATCCCGCCGGAGGAGGCGAGCCGCCAGCTCAAGCTGGGCCCGGGCGGCCTGCGCGACGTGGAGTTCACGGTGCAGCTCCTGCAGCTCGTCCACGGTCGCAGCGATGAGAGCGTGCGTGCGAGCGGCACGCTCGACGCGCTCGAGGCGCTCGTCGAACGCGGCTATATCGGCCGCGACGACGCCGCCGCGTTCGGCACCGACTACCGGATCCTGCGCCTGCTCGAGCACCGGATCCAGCTGCAGCAGCTGCGGCGCACGCACCTCATGCCGGACGACGCCGACGGTCGCCGCGTGCTCGCCCGGTCGACCGGGCTGTTCGACGTGTCCGAGCGCGTCGCAGGCGGCCTCGCGAGCGACATCACGGCGACGTGGAACCGCGTGCGCAACGAGGTGCGCGACATCCATGTGCGCCTGTTCTACCGCCCGCTGCTGTCGGCCGTGGCGTCCACGGAATACGATTCGCGCTCGCTCACCGGCAGTGAGGCGCACGACCGTCTCACGGCGATCGGGTTCCGGGATCCGCGCGGTGCGCTGTCGCACATCGCGGCCCTCACGAAGGGCGTCAGCCGCAAGAAGACCGTTCAGCGCACGCTTCTGCCCGTGATGCTGCGGTGGTTCGCGGAGGGCGTCGACCCTGACTACGGCCTCGTCGCCTACCGCCGCATCAGCGAGCGGCTCGGCGACAGCCCGTGGTTCCTGCGCATGCTGCGCGACTCGACGGGCGCGGCCGAATCCCTCACGATGCTGCTCAGCGGATCGCGCTACGTCGGCGAGCTGATGGAGTGGATCCCGGAGTCAGTGGCGTGGCTCGACAGCGCCGAGCAGCTGCGGCCGCGCGCATATGAGGTGCTGCGGCACGAGGCATCGGCGGTGCTCAAGAGGCGCACGGCGCTGCCCGAGGCGGCCAGGAGGATCCGCGAGATCCGCCGCCGCGAGCTGCTGCGCACCGCGATGGCGTCGATGACGGGGTCGCTGTCGATCAAAGACGTGACGACGTCGCTCACGGCGATCACGGACGTGACGATCCAGTCCTTGCTTGTGGCCGTGCGGCGTGAGGTCGTGCCCGCCGAGCACCGCGACATGCAGTTCGCGATCATCGGCATGGGACGGTACGGCGGGGCGGAGGTCGGTTTCGGCTCCGACGCCGACGTCCTCTTCGTCTATCGGCCCGGTACGGTAGATCCGCAGGTCGCCGAACCTCTCGCGCGGAAGATCGTCGCCCAGCTGCGCGAACAGTCGGACGACGCGCGGGTGCCGCTCGAGCTCGACGCCGAGCTGCGCCCCGAGGGTCGGAAGGGGCCGATCGCCCGCACGCTCGATGCCTATCGCTCGTACTACGCGAGGTGGTCGGTGTCGTGGGAGGCTCAGGCGCTCCTGCGCGCGCGTCCCGTCGCGGGCGATGACGAGCTGCTCGAAGACGTGATGGCGATGGTCGACGATATTCGGTACCCCGCGCACGCGACCGAGTCGGACGTGCGCGAGATCAAGCGCATCAAGGCGCGAGTCGAGTCGGAGCGCATGCCGCGCGGCGTCGATCCCGCGCGCCACCTGAAGCTGGGCCCGGGGGCGCTCGCGGACGTGGAGTGGCTCGCGCAGCTCATGCAGATGAAGTACGCGCACGCGATTCCCGACCTGCGCACGCCGCGCACGCTGCACGCCCTCCAGGCCGCGTATGAACACGAGCTCCTCGGCGAGGAGGATGCCCGTCAGCTCGGCGCCGCGTGGCGCCTGGCGACGCGGCTGCGGTCGGCCAACACGCTGCTCACGGGCACGACGAGCGACATGCTGCCGACCGACAACCACGCGCTCGACGGCATCGCACGCATCCTCGAGCACGCGCCCGGATCAGCGCGCGAGCTCGAGGAGGAGTGGCTGCGGGTCGCTCGCCGCGCCCGCCGCACCTATGAGGACGTGTTCTACGACCTGTAGGCGGTCACACGCCGTAGTAGAGCTCGAACTCGTAGGGGTGCGGGCGCAGCGCCATCGGCAGGATCTCGTTCTCGACCTTGTAGTCGATCCACGTGTTGATGAGCTCTTCCGTGAACACGCCGCCCTCGAGGAGGAACGCGTGATCCTCGCGCAGCGCGTCGAGCACGGCGGGGAGCGTCGTCGGCACCTGCGGGATGCCCTTCGCCTCCTCGGGAGGCAGCTCGTAGAGATCCTTGTCGATCGGATCCATCGGCTCGATGCGGTTCTTGATGCCGTCGATGCCGGCCATCAGCTGTGCCGCGAACGCGAGGTACGGGTTGCCCGAGGCGTCGGGCGCACGGAACTCGATGCGCTTCGCCTTCGGGTTCGAGCCCGTCAGCGGAATGCGGATCGCGGCCGAACGGTTTCCGGCCGAGTAGACGAGGTTGATCGGCGCCTCGAAGCCCTTGACGAGGCGGTGGTAGCTGTTGATCGTCGGGTTCGTGAACGCGAGAACCGCGGGGGCATGCTTGAGCAGGCCGCCGATGTACCAGCGCGCGACGTCGGAGAGCTGACCGTAGCCCTGCTCGTCGTAGAACAGGGGCTTGCCGTCCTGCCAGAGCGACTGGTGGGTGTGCATGCCGGATCCGTTGTCGCCGAAGACGGGCTTCGGCATGAAGGTTGCGGTCTTGCCCCACTGATCGGCGACGTTCTTGACGATGTACTTGAACTTCAGCACATCGTCGGCGGCGTGCACCATGGTGTCGAACCGGTAGTTGATCTCGGCCTGGCCGGCCGCCCCCACCTCGTGGTGAGCGCGCTCGAGCTCGAGGCCCGCATCGATCAGATGCAGCGAGATGTCGTCGCGCAGGTCGGCCTGCTTGTCGACGGGGGAGACGGGGAAGTATCCGCCCTTCTGGGGCGTCTTGTTGGCGAGGTTGCCGCCCTCTTCCTTGCGACCGGTGTTCCAGCCGGCCTCTTCCGAGTCGACGGAGAAGAAGCTGCGCTTGCTCGAGACCTCGTAGCGCACGTCGTCGAAGATGTAGAACTCGGCCTCGGGGGCGAAGAAGGCCGTGTCGGCGATGCCCGTCGACGAGAGGTACTTCTCGGCCTTCTTCGCGACCTGGCGCGGATCCTTCGAGTAGGTCTCGCCGTTGCGCGGGTTGAAGATGTCGAACACCATCACGAGCGTCTTGTGCTCGCGGAACGGGTCGAGGTAGGCCGTCGTGACGTCCGGAATGAGTTGCATGTCGGACTCGTCGATCGACGCGAAGCCGCGGATCGAGGAGCCGTCGAACATCTGACCCACCGAGAAGAACTCATCGTCGACCGTCGACGCGGGGATGTTGAAGTGCTGCTGCACGCCGGGGAGGTCTGTGAAGCGGATGTCGAGGAACTTGACGTCCTCCTGTTCGATGTATGCGAGCACTTCGGACGAATCTTTGAACATGAAAGCTCCAGGAGGGTTATCGAGTCATCGCCCGTGGCGGGCTGACTCGTCGAAACTATCTCGCGGCCGTTGCCCGTGAGTGTCTCGATTGTTTCCTCAATGTTACGGCGCGCGGCGAGGCCGGGCCAAACCCGCCCCGGACGCGTATGCCTCCCAGACGCGCCACAACGCGGGATCATAGGCTGAGAGCGTGACCCCCGACCAGCGCTCATCCGACTATCCCGGCAAGTCGATCGGTCTTCCGCAGACCGGCCCGGGGAGCCTTGCGACGCTGCCGCGCCGCATCGGCGCGTTCGTGACCGACTGGGCGGCGGTCGTCCTGCTGTCCGCGGCATTCTTCGACTACACCTGGTGGTCGGAGCTGATTCTCTTCGTCCTGATCCAGGCGCTGTTCATCCCGACCGCGGGCGGAAGCCCCGGTCACCGGATCTGGGGATTGCGGGTCACGCGCCGGAACGGCGAATGGGCCGGGGCGTGGCGGCCCCTGGTGCGCGCACTGCTGACGGTCGTCGTGATCCCCGCCGCTATCTGGGACGAGAACAACCGCGGGCTGCACGACGTCGCGGTCGATACGGTCATCGTTTCGTCCCGGTAGACGACTGATGCCCCGGCGAACGGGGCATCAGAGTGCGTCAGCGGATCAGCGCGGCTTCGGCGCGCGCGCCCGGGCGGGGTCGACGCCCTTGGGGATCGGGAGCGACGACATCGCGCCCTGCGAGATCGACTCGGTGCGGGCGACGAGCTGCGTCATGCCGCGACGGTCGACCGCCTTCGGGAGCTTCTTGATCCTCTTCGCGAGCTTGTCGATCGGCACATCGTCCTCGCCGCTGCCCACGAAGAAGACCGTGACAGGCACCGAATCGTGCGTGATGCGCCGCGCCATCGTCTGTTCCTTCTTGATGAGCTTCTCGAGCCGACGTCGGGATCCCTCGCCGACGAGGACGACCCCGCCGCGACCGACGGCGCGGTAGACGCCCTCCTGAGCCTTGGCGTTGATCGCCACCGGCATGTCATCGGCGCGCCAGCTGCGGCCGAGCATGTTCGAGACCACGTGACCGGCGGCGCCGGGGGTGCCCTCGATCTGCTTGTACATCGCGCCCGTCGCGAGGCGGTTCAGCAGCAACATGCTGAAGATCATGCCGAGCATGAGGCCGAACACGCCCCACAGGATGATGCCCCACCAGCGCTGCTGCACGGCGAACGCACCGCCCACGCCGAGGCCGACGCCCGCGAGCAGGATCAGGGGCAGAACCCATACGACCCACGGGTACGACTTGCGCGTGAAGCTCAGGAGCTGCTTGATCGTCGTGAAGAAGCCCGGGCGCTTTTCCGGAGCGGACGTACGTGATGCCATGAGCACCAGTTTACCGGGCATTGCGCGGGGAGTCCGCCTAGAGGTCAGCGCGTGCACATTCCGCAGATCGCGGAGGTTGTCCACATTCCGGGGATCCCGCCCAGCGCGAGAGCTGAACCCGTCGCACGATGGGACCATGAGCACCACGACCCCGCGCACCGCGCCCCTCGACCCGCTCGAGATCGGAGTCCGCCGGATCCGCCGCGTGGGCACGCCCGAGGCGCCGTTCACCGCGACCCGAGCAGTCATGGCGGGGGAGGAACCCGTGCTGCTCGTCGACGTCGACGATCTCGACGACTGGCCGGGCTGGCAGGCGGCGGGCGCGCAGCACCTCCTCGGACCGACCGACGTGCTGCGCGGGCACGCTGGCCACGAGGCCATCCTCAGCGACCTGCGCGAACCGTGCGCCCGCACATTCGGGGCCCGGGACGAGGCAGGCGCGGGTTGGTTGCGTGGCGAGGCCGTGACTTGCATCGTGTCGATGCTGCGCGGGGTCTCGGAGGCGGCCGAGCGCGGGCTCGACGACGCGGCGCGCACCGGCGACTGGTGGATCACCGCCGACGGCCGCCCCGTGTTCGCGTTCGTGTGCGGCGATGCGGAGGGTCGCACGGTCGCGGAGGCCACGGGCGACGCGCTGCGGCGCATTCAGCTCGCGTGCGACGATCGCGTGATCGCGCGGATCGTCGACGACGCGCTCGATGCTCTTGAGGGGCCGAGCCCGCTCGCTCGGCGTGCAGAGGAGATCGAAACGGCCCTGTTCGAGGCGGCCGCGCCGCAGCCGATCGCCGCGTCAGCGGCCCACCGCGCCGCCGCGCGGCCCGCGCGTTCGATCGATGTCGGCCACGACGCGGAGGGAACGTTCGTCGACCGGATCCGAGCCCTGATCGAGCGCCACGTCGACACGGGCGTAGGCGATGCGGTCGCGGGGGCACTGCGATCGATGTCCGAGTGGCGGGCCAGGCGCGGCACCCGAGAGAAGAGCGCGCACCACGGTCGGGTCGCGCTCATCGGCCTCGGCGCCGCCGCGGTGGTGCTCGCGGGAGGCATGCTCTGGCCGGTCGAGTCGGCGCCCCCGTCCCAGGCCGCATCACCGAGCGCGACCGCGACGCCCACGCCGACGCCGACGCCCACGTCGCTGCCGGGCGAGGCAGCGCAGGATCCGCGCGAGGCTGCGGCGCGGATCCTCGTCGAATGGGGCGCCTGCCCGGCCGACTGCGATCTCGCCCGCGGGCTCGAACGCGCGGGAGCTGTCGCGGCGCCTGAGCCCGCGATCGCGCTCGTCGACGACTACGGCGAGGTCGTGCTACTGAAGGTTACGGCGCCCGAGGAGAGCGCCCAGTTGATGGTGCTGGAGCGCGCGGAGGAGAAATGGCGGATCCGCGATGTGTTCGACGCTCCGTGAGAACGCGGAATGGGCCGCACCCGAAGGTGCGGCCCATTCCGATCGCGATCAGGTCAGAGACCGAGGTTCGCCGCGAAGTTCGCTTCCTCGAGGCGGTTCTTGACCGCCGACAGGTAGCGAGCAGCATCTGCCCCATCGATCGTGCGGTGGTCGTACGACAGTGCGAGGTAGACGTACGAGCGCACGCCGATCGCGTCGGCTCCGTCGACCTTCGTCACGCCGGGTCGCTTGTACACGATTCCGGTGCCGAGGATGGCCGACTGCGGCAGGAACACGAGCGGAGTGTCGAACAGCGCGCCGCGCGATCCGGTGTTCGTGATCGTGAACGTGCCGCCCGCGAGGTCGTCGGGCTTCAGCTTGCCGTCGCGCGTGCGAGCCGCGAGATCGGCGATGCCGGACGCGATCTCCGCGAGCGACTTCGACGAGGCGTCGCGCAGCACCGGCGTGTAGAGGCCCTTGGGCGTGTCCACCGCGATGGAGAGGTTCTCCTGCTCGGGGTAGACGATGTTCTCGCCGTCGAGCGTCGAGTTGATGATCGGGTACGCCTTCAGCGCCTCGACCGCGGCGAGCGAGAAGAAGGACAGGAACGAGAGCTTCTGTCCGCTCTTCTCGAGGAACTCGTTCTTTTTCTGGTCGCGGAACTGCGCGAGCTTCGTGACATCGACCTCGACGATCGTCGTCAGCTGAGCCGTTGTGTTGAGCGACTCGACGGCGCGCGAGGAAACGACCTTGCGCAGGCGCGACATCGGCTGCGTCGTGCCGCGCAGCTCGGAGGTCTCCAGCTGCGTGGCGGGAGCAGCCGCCGGGGCCGGCGCGGACGCCGAACCGGTCGGTGCCGACTTCGCGGCGGCGAGCACGTCGTCCTTGCGGATGCGTCCGCCGACGCCCGTGCCGGACACGGAGGCCAGATCGACGCCGTGCTGTGCCGCGAGCTTGCGGACGAGGGGGGTCACGTAGACCGTGTCGGCGCCTGCGGCGGGTGCCTGAGCGGGCTTCGAGGCTTCAGCCTTGGGTGCTTCGGCCTTCGGTGCCTCGGCCTTGGGAGCTTCGGCCTTCGGGGCTTCCGCCTTAGGCGCTTCTGCCTTGGGGGCCTCTTCCTGGGGGGCCGCGGCGGGGGCGCCGGATCCGACGCGTGCGAGCACAGCGCCGACCCCGACGGTGTCGTCTTCGGCTGCGAGCAGCTCGAGGACGGTGCCGGCCACGAGGGAGGGCACCTCGGTGTCGACCTTGTCGGTGGAGATCTCGAGGAGCGGCTCATCGACGTCGACGGTGTCGCCGACCTGCTTCAGCCAGCGCGTGACGGTTCCCTCGGTGACGCTCTCGCCGAGCTCGGGGAGCGTGACGTCGGTCGCGTCGCCAGAAGCCGCCGGGGCTTCAGTCTCGGCCTTCGGCGCCTCAGCAGCGGCCGGGGCCTCTGCCTGGGGGGCTTCTGCCTTCGGTGTTTCTGCCTGAGGCGCTTCGGCCTTCGGGGCCTCTTCCTGGGGGGCCGTGGCGGGGGTGCCGGATCCGACGCGTGCGAGCACAGCGCCGACCTCGACGGTGTCGTCTTCGGCTGCGAGCAGCTCGAGGACGGTGCCGGCCACGGGGGAGGGCACCTCGGTGTCGACCTTGTCGGTGGAGATCTCGAGGAGCGGCTCATCGACGTCGACGGTGTCGCCGACCTGCTTCAGCCAGCGCGTGACGGTTCCCTCGGTGACGCTCTCGCCGAGCTCTGGGAGCGTGACGTCGGTCGCGTCGCCAGAAGCCGCCGGAGCGTCCGAGGCCGGCGCGGCAGGCGCCTCGGCCTCCGCCTTCGGAGCCTCGGGAGCAGCGGGGGCTTCTTCGGCCGGAGCCGCAGGTGCCTCCGACGAACCAGAGCCGTCGCCGATGGTCGCGAGCTCGGCGCCGACCTCCACGGTCTCGTCCTCGTCGACCGCGATCGACTGCAGCACGCCGGCGACCGGCGACGGGATCTCGGTGTCGACCTTGTCGGTCGAAACTTCGAGCAGAGGTTCATCGACCTCGACGGTGTCGCCGACCTGCTTCAGCCAGCGGGTGACCGTTCCCTCGGTGACGCTCTCGCCGAGAGCGGGGAGGACAACGGAAGTGCTCATATTCGAGTCTCCTTCAGAAAGCGAAAATGCTGTTATCAGCTTAGGGGATCGACGTGCGTCCTAGGTGAGTGACGCGTGGGCGCCGATCAGAGTGTGTGCAGGGGAGAACCGGCGAGCGCGAGGAAGGCCTCGCCGAGCGCCTCGCTCTGCGACGGGTGGGCGTGGATCAGCGGGGCGAGATCGTCGGCGCGTGCTTCCCACGCGACCGCGAGCTGGCCCTCTGTGATGAGTTCGCCGACGCGTTCGCCGACGAGGTGCACGCCGAGGATCGGCCCGTCCGCGAGCGCCACGACCTTCGCGAAGCCGGCGCGCGACTCGGATCCGGCCGAGACGATCTCGCTCTTCGCGTTGCCCGCGAGCGACACCTCGCGTGTGACGATGCGATCCGCGCCGTGCGCCGCGATGGCCTGCGGCTCGGTCGAGCCGACGGAGGCGACCTCCGGCGTCGAATATGTGACGCGCGGGAACAGCGAATCATCGAGCGGCGACGGGTTCTCGCCCGCAATGGTCTCCGCCACGAAGATCCCGTGCCGGAAACCGCGGTGCGCGAGCTGGGGGCCCGCGACGATGTCGCCGACCGCCCATACGTGCGGAGCGTTCGTGCGGAGCGACTCATCGACCGAGACGAATCCGCGATCGATCTCGATGCCCGCCTCGGCGAGACCGAGGCCGTTGGTGACCGGGCCGCGCCCGACCGCGACGAGCACGACGTCGGCATCAAGCGTGCGGGCCTCGCCGTCGCGATCGATCGAGACGGTCACGCCGTCATCCGACTGCTCGGCGGCCGTCACGCGCGCGCCGAGCTCGAGCGCGATGCCGCGGCGGCGGTACGCCTTCTCGAGCGCGTCGCGCGAGGACGGATCCTCGTTCGCGATCAGGTTGTCGAGCGCCTCGACGATCGTCACCTCGGCGCCCAGCGAGCGCCAGGCGCTCGCGAACTCCACGCCGATGACGCCGCCGCCGAGAATCACGGCGCGCCTCGGAACCTCGTCCAGCGCCAGAGCCGATTCCGAGTCGAGGATCTTCTGCCCCAGCTCGATGCCCGGAATCGTGCGGCTGGAGGCGCCGGTCGCGATGACGACGTCCGTTCCCACGAGCCGGTCGCCCGACACATCGATGGCCGGGCGGCCGTCGACGGACGTGAGGGTGCCGCGCCCCGAGACGACCGTGATCCCGCGCGCCTTGACGAGTGACGAGAGGCCGCGGTGCTTGCCCTGGACGAGCTTCTCGCGCCAAGCGAGGGACGCGGACAGGTCGATGCCGTCGAGCGTGGCGTTCACGCCGACCGCGGCCGCGCGGCGCACGCCGTCGGCCACCTCGGCCGTGTGCAGCAGCGCCTTGGTCGGAACGCAGCCGCGGTGCAGGCAGGTGCCGCCGAGGAGATCCTGCTCGACGATCGCGACCGTGCGGCCGAGCTCAGCGGCGCGAAGGGCGGCCGCATAGCCGCCGCTCCCGCCGCCGAGCACGACGAGGTCGTAGCTGCTGTCCGTCACGTCACACCGTCCTCTGAGCGGGGAACATCAGACGACCTCGCCGCCCGCGGCGACGAAATCGATGAGGGCGCGCGTCGACGCGCCCGTCGGTCCCTTGTCCGTGAAGCCGTACGGCGACGTCGTGCTCATGCCGCTGCCGGCGATGTCGAGGTGGACCCATGGGATTCGGTCGGCCTCGGGGTCGTTGCCGATGCGGCCCACGAAGCGCTGCAGGAACAGTCCGGCGTAGATCGATCCCGCGGCGCGGTTTCCGACGTTGGCGTTCTGCATGTCGGCGACGCGCGAATCGAGCTGATCCGACATGTAGTCCATGAGCGGCAGGGCCCAGGCTGCCTCGCCGGTGCGATCCGACGAACGCAGGAACGCGTCGGGCGCGTCGCCGTGGCCCATGATGCCGGTGTGGCGCGTGCCGAGCGCGACGACCATCGCGCCCGTGAGCGTCGCGACATCGACCACGACATCGGGGTTTTCGCGGCTCGCGGCGACGAGGCCGTCGGCGAGGACCAGGCGACCCTCCGCGTCGGTGTTGGTCACCTCGACGGTCGTGCCGTCGACCATCGTGAGCACGTCGCCGGGGCGCGTCGCGCGGCCCGAGGGCATGTTGTCTGCGATGCACATCCATGCGGTCACGCGAACGGGGAGCGCGAGCTGGGCGGCGGCGCGCACGACGGCGAGCACCTCGGCCGCACCGGTCATGTCCTCCTGCATGCCGACCATCGAGGCGGCGGGCTTGAGCGAGAGCCCGCCCGTGTCGAAGGTGATGCCCTTTCCGACGAGCGCGACGTGGCGCTCAGCGCCCTCGGGCGCGTAGTCGAGGCGCACGAGGCGCGGCGGGCGGTCGGATCCGATGCCGACGCCGAGGATCCCGCCGAAGCCGCCGTCAGCGAGCGCCTGCTCGTCCCACACGGTCGCCTGGATCGGCAGGTCGCTCACGAGCTCGACGGCGCCGTCGGCCAGCTGCTCGGGGCTCTGGCGATCGGCGGGCGTCGAGACGAGGTCCTTCACGAGTGCGACGGCGGCGCCGTGCGCGCGGGCGGTTCCGAGGTCGTCGTCGGTGACGGATTCGGGGGCGTGGACGAGCACGTGACGGGCGCGGCGCGACCGGGCGAGCTCGTCCTCCGGCGTGCTCTTCAACGCGTCGAACTGGTACGCACCGAGGATCGCTCCCTCGGCGATGGCGCGCCACGCGCCGTCGACCGTGGTGACGGCGTCGATCGCGACGGTCTCGAACCCGGTGAGCTGGCGCGCGGCCGCTCCGACTTGCTCGCGGATCGTGTTGAGGTCGTGATCCGGACCGAGGCCGACGACCGCGAGCGGCAGCGAAGTGAACCCGGGCGCGTATGCGCGAGCGAAGGATCCCTTCTTCCCCGTGAAGCCGATCGCGTCGAGCGCGGATCGCAGCTCGTCGCTCACCGCGGGGTCGTCCGTCGCCGGGATGGCGAGGATGAGCGCGTCGGCTGCTTCGGTCGGAAACGGAACATGGGTGATCGCAATATCAGGAAGCGGCATACCAACCATCCTAGTTTCGAGCTCGCGCCCCGGGCGCGCTCGTACGATGGGGGAATGGATCTGTTCGAGCGCGTTGCGAATGCACCCGTCGTGCCGCCCCGCCTGCCGCTGGTGGTTCTGCTGACGGGATTCACGGACGCCGGGGGCACCGTGGCGAGCGTCGTCGACTACATGCGGGAGGATCTGGAGCCGAGGCCGATCGTCATCTTCGACAACGACGCGCTGCTGGACTACCGGGCGCGGCGCCCGATCGTGACCTTCGACCAGGATCACCTGTCCGAGTTCCGCTCGCCGCGGCTCGAGCTGTCGCTCGTGCACGATGCGCTGGGGCAGCCCTTCCTGCTGCTCGCCGGCTACGAACCCGACTTCCAGTGGGAGCGGTTCGTCGCACTGCTCATGGGCCTCGCCGATGAGTTCGATGTCGGCACGATGACGTGGGTGCACGCGATCGCCATGCCGGTCCCGCACACGCGCCCGCTGTCGACGACGGTGAGCGGGTCGCGCGGCGACCTCATCCAGGCGCACTCGGTGTGGAAGCCGCACACACAGGTGCCGGCCACCGTCGGACACCTGATCGAGTACCGCATGTCGGAGGGCGGCTTCCCCGTGGCCGGCTTCGTCATGCTGGTGCCGCACTATCTCGCGGAGACCGACTACCCGGGATCCACCCTCGCCGCTCTCGACAAGCTCATGACGGCGACCGGCCTCGTGTTCGGACTCGACGACCTGCGAAACGACAACCGCGAGTACCTCGAACGCATCGAGGACCAGATCGCGCGCAACGACGACCTCGCACGGATGATCACGACGCTCGAGCAACGATTCGACGCCTACGCGGCCGGCGAGTTCGACGGCGACGAGCGCTCGCGCGATGACGCCGCGTTCGACGAGGGAGACCTGCCGAGCGCGGACGAGCTCGCGGCGGAGCTCGAGAGGTTCCTCGCGGATCACCCGGGCGATGACGAGCACCGCCGCTGGGAATAGGGATCGCGCCGTGCGCGTTGTCTCACACACTGCATCTCTTGGTCAAGAGCGCGCACGAATGTATGAGAGAATGTTGACCCGAGCCGTTGTCGAGCTGAAGCACCCCTGGGTGGTTCGCGCTTGACAAGGGCCTTAATCGTGTTCGAACACAACCAGGGCGCTGGCGCGCGGTGATCCTGGCGAAAGGTGAAACGTGACTGCTGCCACGAAGACCGACGAATCCGACGAGACGACGGCCACGGCCGCGAAGACCACCGCCAAGAAGAAGGCGGCACCGAAGAAGACCGCTGCGGAAAAGCCCGCGGCGAAGAAGGCGCCTGCCAAGGCCGCTCCGGCCAAGAAGGCGCCGGCGAAGAAGGCGCCTGCCAAGGCCGCTCCGGCCAAGAAGGCGCCGGCGAAGAAGGCGCCTGCCAAGGCCGCTCCGGCCAAGAAGGCGCCGGCGAAGACGGCTGCGGAAAAGCCCGCCGCGAAGAAGGCGACGCGCAAGAAGAGCGATGTCGTCGCGGAGCTCATCGGCGATGACGTGCCCGAGGTCGAAGAGACCGAGGAGAAGAAGGCGAAGCCCGAGCAGGTCGAGCCGCTTCCGTCCGGTGCGATCGTCATCAGCGCCTCCGAAGAGGAGGAAGTGCCGGTCTACTCCACGCAGATCACCGGCGCGACCGCCGACCCTGTCAAGGACTACCTGAAGCAGATCGGCAAGGTGCCGCTTCTGAACGCGGCCGAAGAAGTCGATCTGGCCATGCGCATCGAGGCGGGCCTGTTCGCCGAGGAGAAGCTGACCCAGATGTCGGCTGCCGAGAAGGCGAAGCAGCTCGGTCTCGACATGCAGTGGGTCGTGCGCGACGGACGCCGCGCGAAGAGTCACCTGCTCGGGGCGAACCTGCGCCTGGTCGTGTCGCTCGCGAAGCGCTACACCGGCCGCGGCATGCAGTTCCTCGACCTCATCCAGGAGGGGAACCTCGGCCTGATCCGTGCCGTCGAGAAGTTCGACTACACCAAGGGCTTCAAATTCTCGACCTACGCGACGTGGTGGATCCGCCAGGCGATCACCCGCGCCATGGCCGACCAGGCGCGCACGATCCGCATTCCGGTGCACATGGTCGAGGTCATCAATAAGCTCGCCCGCGTGCAGCGACAGATGTTGCAGGACCTCGGTCGCGAGCCCACACCGGAAGAGCTCGCCCGCGAGCTCGACATGACGCCCGAGAAGGTCGTCGAGGTGCAGAAGTACGGTCGCGAGCCGATCTCGCTGCACACGCCCCTCGGTGAGGACGGCGACAGCGAATTCGGCGACTTGATCGAAGACACCGAGGCGGTCGTTCCGGCCGACGCGGTGGGCTTCACGATGCTGCAGCGCCAGCTCGAGAGCCTGCTCGATTCCCTTTCGGAGCGCGAGGCGGGCGTGATCCGCATGCGCTTCGGCCTGGGCGACGGTCAGCCGAAGACGCTCGATCAGATCGGCGACACCTTCGGCGTGACGCGCGAGCGGATCCGTCAGATCGAGTCGAAGACGATGGCGAAGCTGCGCCACCCGAGCCGCTCGCAGTCGCTGCGGGACTACCTCGAGTGAGCTCGGAAGCGAACGACGGCAAGGCCCTCGAGGTCTCCGTCGATGGAACCGACTTCCTCCGCATCCCGCTGCGCACGCGGGTGGTCATGCCGGGCGACACGCTCGACGAGATCATCCGCGAGTATGCGGTCGGCAAGACCCAGCAGGGTGACATCCTGTTCGTCACGGAGAAGATCGTGGCGATCATGCAGGGCCGGTCGTACATGATGAGCGACATCCACCCCCGGCGGCTTGCGGTCTTCCTGTCGCGCTACGTCACCAAGACGGCGTACGGCATCGGCCTCGGCATTCCCGAGACGATGGAGTTCGCGCTGAAGGAGGTCGGAACGCTGCGGATCCTGTTCGCCGCGGCCGTCTCCGCCGTGACGAAGCTGTTCGGACGCCGCGGCGACTTCTACCGCATCGCCGGTGAGAAGGCGCGCGCGATCGACGGGCCGACGCCCGGAACGATCCCGCCGTACAACGACGCCGTCGTGCTCGGCCCGGAGCGCCCGCACGAGGTGGCGGCCGACGTGAAGAAGCTCGTCGGCTGCGAAGTCGCGGTCGTCGACATCAACGACATCGGCGGCAACATCCTGGGCTCGACGATCGACAAGGCCAGCGAACGTCAGCTGGTGCGGATCCTCAAGGACAACCCGCTCGGCCAGGGCCACCAGTCGACCCCGATGGGCATCATCCGCCGCGCGGCCTGACCACCCTAACCCTTCATTTCTGGCACATTTCCGCGCGCAAATCCGCGCAGAAATGTGCCAGAAATGAAGGTTCGGTGGGGTTAGAAGCCGATGGCGGCGCGGTAGCGGGGCTTGTGGCCCGTTCGGATGCCCGACACGCTCGGCTTGTTCTCGTACACGCCGGCGCCCCAGTTGCCCTCCACGAGCACCGGGCCCTTCTCGGTCGCGACGACGTCCCAGCCCGCGTACTGCACCTCGGGAACCACGCGCGCGGCGCGGTCGATGAGGGCGACGGCCTCGTCGAATCCGGGCAGCTGGAAGTCGGCGATGCGGAAGCCCGTGTCGGGGTGGTTCTCGTGCACGTTCGCGTGCGAGTCGTATCCCGCGCTCATCGCATGGCCCGAGTCGGGGTCGAGCATCGTGTAGAAGCCGCCGTACGACATCTGGTCGCTGACCTCGCCGCGGCCGAACTTCTGCGCGACCGCGAGGATGTGCACGTCCTTGCCGTCGTAGAACGCCGTGATCCGGGTGGTGTTGACGGTTCCGGGGCACACGGCCGACAGGTCGGCGTGCTGGGAGATGACCTCTTCGAGCAGGATCTCGCCGGCATCGATCAGCCCGCGGTGGAAAACACCCCAGTCCGCGACGTCCTTGGCGTGATAACGACGCACGCCGAGGCCCATGTGGCTGACGGGAACCTTGGCGATGACCGTGCCCTGCTGCTCGACGAATTCCCGCACCTCGTCGGCGTTGTCGTCGGTGACGACCAGCCAAGCGCGGTTCAGGAACTCGGAGAAGCGCTCGTTGAACGCGATCTTGTCCTCGAAGATCCGGCGGCCCGCGGGCTGCGAGTACTGCTGCGCGAGCTGGGCGGAGACCGGGTGCGTCATGAAGGTGGCGCGCTCCTCGGGCGTGAGGATGGCGAAGTCGAAGTCGACGTAGTCCTGGAACGCGACGTCCTTGCGGGCGGCCTGCCAGAGCATGTCGGCGAGCACGGTCGGGACCGGCTTACCGTGCTCCTGGCGGACTTCCTTGGCGCGTTCGATCACCGCACCGATATCGATGCGGCGGGCGCGCTGCGCGAGGTAGCGCAGCTTCGGTCCGAGGGCGAGGCCATTCGACGTCATGGATCCTCCGAGTCGGCGGTAAGTGGACGGATCGCGCGGCGCGCTGAAGAAGCACCGTGCGACCGCGTCATAGTCTAGGGCGGATGAGTGAGTCGATACTGGGGACGAGCATTCCGCGCACGCGCGTGTCGCGTTCCGCTCTCGAGCGGAACATCGCCCGCGCGGCGCGCGAGGCACCCGGATCCGCGATCGATCTGCGTCGCGATGCCTGCGGTCACGGCGCCCCGATCGTCGCGGAAGCCGCTCGCGCGACAGGGATCACGACGGCGATCGTCGACGAGGGCGCGGATCCGTTCGGCTTCGCGCCCGCGCCGGACACGGCGCTGCCCCTCGATGCCGTCTTCGGACTCGCCGGTCACGGCGAGCCCGCGATGACGCTCGCCGCGCCCGTGCTGCAGGTGAAGACGCTCCGCGCCGGCGACGGCGTCTCCTACGGATACCGACACCGCGCCGAGCGGGACACCCGCGTCGCGCTCGTGTCCGGGGGATACGCCCAGGGCGTTGCGCGGGCGATCGGATCCCGGGCCGTCGTGCTCTTCGGCGACGACGAGGCACCGATCATCGGCCGCGTGGCGATGGACGTGTGCGTCGTCGACATCGGCGGGATCGACGTCGGCCCGCGCGACGAGGCGCGGTTCTTCGGCGCCGCGCGCCCGGATCTGCTGCGGGCCTGGGCGGACGCGACCGGCTGGACCGAGCTCGAGCTCGCCGCCGTCGTCGGGCTCTCGGTTGCGCGGGAGGAGGTCGCATGATGCGCGCCGAGCTCCGCGTCGACCTCGCCCGCCTGCGCCAGAACGTGCGGGCGGTGCGCGAACGCATGGATCCCGCCGAGGTGCTCGTCGTGATCAAGGACAACGCGTACGCGCAGGGCGTCGAACCGGTCGTCTCCGCGGCCCTCGACGCCGGCGCCACGTGGTTCGGCGGCATCGATCTCGACAGCGCCGTGCGCGCGAAGCGCGAGGCGCGGGAGCGCGCGCGGGTGTTCTGCTGGATGACGCTGTCGTCCGAGGAGGCTCAGCAGGGAATCGACGAAGGCCTCGAGCTCGGCGTCGGCGACGCCGACTACCTCGAGCACGTCGCGGCGGCCGAGGGCACCGCGATCGTTCACCTGAAGATCGACACGGGCCTGCACCGCAACGGCGTGCGGCCCGAGCAATGGGCGGCGTTCTGCGCGCGAGCCGCCGAGCACGAGCGCGGGGGACGGATCCGCGTGGTCGGCATCTGGACCCACATCGCCGAGGCGAGCGACGAGGAGGACGATGCCTCGCGCGCCGAGTTCGACCGTGCAGTCGAGATCGCCCGCACGGCCGGTCTCGAGCCGGAGGTGCGCCACCTGGCGGCGAGCGCGGCCGCATGGCACCGCGCCGAGTTCCGTTACGACCTCGTGCGCGTCGGGGCGTTCTGCTACGGGATCCGCTCGGAGGATGGCCCCGAGATCGCGGGCGTCGCCCCGGCGTCGGCGCTCGTCGCGCCGGTCGTCGCCGTCGGAGACGACGTCGAAGTAGCGATCGGATCCGTCGACGGGTACGCGTCGGCCCTCGCGGGTCGCGTCAGCGTCGCGACGCCGGCGGGCGTGCGCGCCGTCACGAGGGTGGATCCGTTCACCTCGCGCGTGGAACCATGGCCGGGAGCCGCGGTCGGCGACGAGGTGATCCTGTTCGGTCCGGGGGAGAACGGCGAGCCCACCCCGACCGACCTCGGCGAGGCGATCGGTACGGTCGGCGAGGAGCCGCTGCTGCGTGTGTCACCGCTGGTGACGCGCACCTACGTCGACTGACGGGCTAGGACGCCCGGTCGGCGTCCGGGGCGTCGGTCGGCGCGGGCATCTCTCCGCCACCGGGCATCTCGCCCGTTCCCTGTCGGCCCTCTCCGGGCTCACCGCCGCCCATCCTGGGGCCGCCCGGCATCTGCTGGATGGAATCGGAATCGAACGCCTCGCCGTTCGCGACGACGACGCCCTCCGCGACGGTCGCGGTGCCGTTCGCGTCGATCGGGTTGTCTCCGCCGTTCTCGGCGCTCGAGATCGTGACGTCGCCGCCCGAGACGGTGACGGATCCGTTGGAATCGAGCCCGTCGAACCCGGCGTCGATCGTGATCGTGCCGCCCGAGATCTCGAGGCGCTCGCCCGTGTCGGTCTCGCGCTCCTGACCGCCGGCGTTGATGCCGGAGGCGTTGATGCCGTCGTCGACCGCCATGAGGTCGATCGTGCCGTCGAAGATGCCGACGGAGATCGCTTGCATCCCCTCGTTCGACGCGGTCACGGTGATCGTGCCGCCGCCGATGGTGAGGATGCTCTCGCCCTCGAGGCCGTGGTCTGCGGCGTCGATCGTGGTGTCTCCGCCCGTGATGACGACGTCCGTCAGCGCCTGGATGCCGTCGTCTCCCGCGGCGATGCCGATCGTGCCGCCGCTCACCAGAACATATCCCTGGGTCTCGTTCTCCTCCTGGTCGCTCTTGAGGCCGTCGCCGGCCGTCGCCGTGAGGTCGAGCTCGCCTCCCTCGACCACGAGCGCGTCCTTCCCGCGCAGGGCGTCGTCGGCGGCGGACACCGTGATCCTGCCGGCGAGGACGACGAGGTCATCGGTCGACGAGATGCCGTCGTTGCCGTTGCCCGTCACGGTGAGGGATCCGTCGCCGGATATCGTGAGGTCGCTGCTGGCGTCGATCGCCGCGTTGACGGTCGCGTCCTCGGCGTACGAGGCGGCGTCCGAGACGGTGTTCTCGCTGCCCGACGCGAGGTTGATCGCCACGTCGTCCGCCGTGCGCACCTCGATCGCCGGGCCATCGGCGTTCGAGATCTCGGCGCCGTCGAGGATCAGGACGACCTGGGCGTCCTCGGGCGCCTCCACGACGACCGCGCCCTCGAGCGATCCCGACAACCGGTACACACCGGCGGCGGTGACCGTGACGGTGGAGCCGTCCACGCTCACGCCGTCTCCCGACGCTTCCGCGGTGGATCCGTCGAGGGCGACGTCGACGGCGTCGTCCGCCGACCATTCGTCGTCGTTCACGGTCGTGTAGTCGCTGTTCGCGGCGAGCACCTCCTCCGGGGAGAGATCGCCCGTGAACGCGCGTGCCGTCGTTTCGCTCGATCCGGCATCGGCGGCTCCGGCCGAGGCGCTGCAGCTGGCGAGCAGAATGCCCGTCGCGGCCAGAGCGGTCAGGGCGAATGCGGTGCGTTTCATCGTTGCTCCTGGGGGTCGGTGGTGAGAATGGATTCGGAGAACGGCCCGCGCAGCGTGCGAGCCCACTTGCTTACCGGCAGTTCGGGGTGCAGCGCTGCGGTGCCGGTGCCGAACTTGCTGATTCCGCTCGGCCGGTGGCCGGTGCGCCAGAGCGCGCGATCGAGGTCGTTCGGACGCCCCGGCGACTTCGACTCGACGATCGCGTAGCCCGGCAGGCTCAGCGCGCGGCCGTCGGGATCCGACCAGCGGAGATCGGTGTCGATCGTTGCGCGGCTGCCATCGGGCAGCAGCAGCGTCGAGCGGCGGTATCGACTGACGAGAGACGGTCGCATCTCGGCGACGAGCGACGGCTCGTGACCGCGCTGCGCGAGCAGGTCTGCGGCATAGGCGCCGCCCGAGGGGGTGATGCGGGCGCGGTCGATCGGCGCGTACGGCATGCGTTCTTTGACGGTCGTGCCGCGGCCGCTCTTGGTCTTGAGCTCGAGGTACGACCCGCCGGTATCGAGATATGTGCGGGTGCGCAGCTTGAACCGACGCCGGCGCCGGAGCGCGGTGAGTCGATAGGCGAGGAAGTCCGGGGTGTCGAAGTAGACCGAGTCGTACGCGAAGTCGCGGGATCCGTCGATGTCGAGCACGCGCACGCGCGGATCCGCGTGGGAGACGACGTCCGCGACGGTGTCGAGCGGCAGGAGGTACTTGCGATCGACGCGCGTCAGGAGCGCGGCCTGCGCGACGAGCGATTCGAGGGTGACGGGCGCGAACGCGTTCAGGGCGATCATCGCGAGGCCGCGCTCTCCGCGACGGACTGCGTCTGCTTCTCACGACTTGCCGTCACCCGATAGCGCACGTCCACGAGCGTCGAGTCGTTGACGAGGTCGAGCTGTTGCACGGTGATCGCCGTCACGGTGCCGCCGAGGCATTCGCCGAGCTCGTCGCTCAGTTCCTGTTCATCGGCGATCGCGCGATCGAGGCGCACCACCTGGTGTCGGCTGCGTCCGAGCAGCGCGGGATGATCGGCGACCCACATCGTGACGAGGATGAGCGCGATGAGCGCGGCGGGAATCGTGACGGAACTGCCGCCGAGCCCGCCGATCAGGCCCATCGCGAGGGCCGCGAAGTAGTAGGCGACTTCGCGCTGCGAGATCTCGGACGAACGCAGACGGATGATCGAGAGCACGCCGAACAATCCGAGCCCCAGCCCCGCCGCGACCTGCGCCGTGGCGAGCACGCTCGCCACCGCGAGCACGCCGATGTTGACACCGAGGAATGCGACGACGAGGTCGCGCCTCCGATGTCGCGGGTAATAGACGCCGAAGGCGAGGATCAGCGCCGCGACGATGTCGATGGCGATGAGGGTGAGGGTCGAAATGGTCATCGAGTTGCTCCTTGGGAAGTGATTCATCCATCAGAGCGCTCTCAAATTTGTGAGACCTATGCCATTTTGATCAACCGGACATGGATGCGAAAGGGCCGCCTCCCGAGTGGGAGGCGGCCCTTGAGGCTGATCAGGTCAGTCCTGCAGCTTCGCAGTCTCGTCGTGCCAGTTGGTGGCGACGGCGCGCAGCTTCTCTTCGAACTTGCGGCCGTGGTGGGCGCAGTACAGAAGCTCGCTGCCGCCGACCTCGGCGGCGATGTATGCCTGGGCTCCACACGCGTCGCAGCGATCGAGCGCCGTCAGTCGGTGGGAGACAGGGGCTTCGGCCAGGGGTGCTGCAGTCATCGATCTGTCTCCTTCGTGGTTCGTTCCGTGTCACGGGCCATGCCCCATACAACCACGCAGGGCCGACAAAGATTTCCTTCGCGCCTCGGGTTTCGCCTACGGCGTACGCGGACTGGGCGTTCCGTGTGTTCCGACCGGCATCGCGCTGATTCGAAGATAAGCTCGAAGATTGTGACAGCCGAGTATTCCGCCCACCATCTTCAGGTCCTCGAGGGGCTCGAGGCCGTGCGCAAGCGGCCCGGCATGTACATCGGCTCGAACGGTTCCCCCGGCCTCATGCACTGCCTGTGGGAGATCATCGATAACGCGGTCGATGAGGCCGTGGACGGCAACGGCGATCGCATCCTCGTGATCCTGCGCGGCGACGGCAGCGTCGAGGTGCAGGATCGCGGCCGCGGCGTGCCGGTCGACGTCGAACCGCGCACCGGCCTCACCGGCGTCGAGGTCGTCTTCACGAAGCTGCACGCCGGCGGAAAGTTCGGCGGCGGTTCGTACGCCGCCTCGGGCGGGCTGCACGGCGTCGGCGCATCCGTGGTGAACGCGCTGAGCGAGCGCCTCGACGTCGAGGTCGATCGCGCGGGCAAGACCTACGCCATGAGCTTCCACCGGGGCGAGCCCGGCGTGTTCGCCGACGAGGGCGAGGCGCGCCCCGATGTCGCGTTCAGCCCGTTCGAGAACGGCAGCGAGCTGCGGATCGCGGGCAGGGCGCCCCGCGGCGTCACCGGCACCCGCGTGCGCTACTGGGCCGACCGCCAGATCTTCACGAAGGACGCGGCCTTCCAGTACGACGAGCTCGTCACCCGCGCGCGGCAGACCGCGTTCCTCGTACCCGGCCTGGAGATCGTCGTGCGCGACGAGCGCTTCGCCGACGACCCCGAGACGGGCATCCGCGAGACGTCGTACAAGTTCGACGGCGGCCTCGCGGAGTTCGTCGAGTTCCTCTCGAACGATGCGCCCGTCACGGACACCTGGCGGCTGGAGGGCACAGGATCCTTCACGGAGACCGTCCCCACGCTGCAGGCCGACGGGTCGATGAAGTCGACCGTCGTCGATCGCGAGTGCCACGTCGACATCGCGCTGCGCTGGGGGACCGGCTACGACACGCACATGCGGTCGTTCGTGAACATCATCGCCACGCCCAAGGGAGGCACCCACCAGCAGGGCTTCGAGCAGGAGCTCACCAAGCAGCTGAGGGCTGAGATCGAGAAGAATGCGCGCCGGCTGAAGGTCGGCAGCGACAAGCTGGAGAAGGACGACGTGCTCGCGGGGCTGACCGCCGTGCTCAACGTCAGCGTTCCCGAGCCGCAGTTCGAGGGCCAGACGAAGGAGGTGCTCGGCACGCCCGCCGTGCGCCAGATCGTCGCGAAGGTCGTCCGCGAGGGAATGCGGCAGCGGTTCGTCTCGACCAAGCGCGACGACAAGAACCAGGTTTCGATGCTGCTCGAGAAGGTCGTCAGCGAGATGAAGGCGCGTGTCTCGGCGCGCGCGCACAAAGAGACGCAGCGCCGCAAGAACGCGCTGGAGTCGTCGTCGCTGCCCGCGAAGCTGATCGACTGCCGCTCGACCGACGTCTCGAACACCGAGATCTTCATCGTCGAGGGAGACTCGGCCCTCGGCACGGCGCGGAAGGCTCGCGACAGCGAGTATCAGGCGCTGTTCCCGATCCGCGGCAAGATCCTGAACACGCAGAAGGCCTCGGTCTCGGACATGCTCTCGAACGCCGAGTGCGCGGCGCTGATCCAGGTCGTCGGCGCCGGGTCGGGCAGGTCGTTCGATATCGACACCGCGCGGTACGGCAAGGTGATCATGATGAGCGATGCCGACGTCGACGGCGCGCACATCCGCACCCTGCTGCTCACGCTGTTCTACCGCTACATGCGTCCGCTCATCGAGCACGGCCGGGTGTACGCGGCGGTACCGCCGTTGCACCGCGTGATCGTGATGAACCCCGGGTCGAAGCCGAACGAGCCGATCTACACGTACAGCGACCGCGAGCTGAACGCGCTGCTCGCGAAGCTGCGCCGCCAGAACAAGCGGTGGCAGGAGCCGATCCAGCGCTACAAGGGTCTGGGAGAGATGGACGCCGACCAGCTCGCCGAGACGACCATGTCGCGCGACGGCCGCCTGCTGCGCCGCGTGCGCATGGCCGACGCCGAGGCGGCCGGTCGCGTTTTCGAGATGCTCATGGGCAACGAGGTCGCTCCGCGCCGCGAATTCATCGTGCAGGGCGCGGCGAACCTCGACAAAGAAGCGATCGACGCGTAGCCGGAGCGACTCACGCCTTACGTGCCGAGGTCGGCCAGGGCGCTCTCGAGCGTGGGATAGCGGAACTCGAAGCCGCGCTCGGCGAGGACCGCGGACGTCGTGCGGCGCCCCGTGAGCGCGAGCAGCGGATCCGTGCGCAGGCCGATCGACGCGAGTCGCAGCACGAACTCGGGCGTCGGCAGCCCGAACGGCACGCCGGCGGCCTCGCGGAGCGATCGCATGAGATCTGCGTTGCGCACGGGGTTCGGAGCTGCGGCGATGACCGGGGCGTCCGGCAGCTCCAGCGCGGGTTCGAGGCCGAGCGCGGCGCGGGCGATTCGGAGCCAGTCGTGGACGTGGATCCAGCTGAACCACTGGCGGCCGCCGGCGATCGCGCCGCCGAAGCCCAGCTTCGCGGGCAGGAGGAGGCGGTCGAGCGCGGGAGTGTTGCGATCGAGCACGATCGAGGTGCGCAGGGTCACGCGATGGGTCGCGTTCGCGTCCCGGGCTGCGGCCTCCCAGGGGAGGACGATCCCGGTCATCTGGGGGAGACCGTCGACAGGATCCGGCGTGTGCTCGGTGATGTGCTCGTCGCCGGCGTCGCCGTAGATGGCCGTCGTCGACGCCTGCACCCAGCGGTCCACGGGCTGGCCGCGGCGCTCGGATGCGGCCACGAGGGCCTCCGTCGCCCGTACCCGCGAATCGCGCAGCTCGCGGATGTTCTGCTCTGTGGGGCGGCAGTCGACCGGCTTGCCCGCGAGGTTGACGACGCCGACCTCGCCGCCCGATTCGAGCGCGTGCGCCCAGGCCGCCACATCAGCGGGATCCCAGCCGACCTCGGTGGTGCCCGGGATCGGGTGCCGGCCCGGTGCCCGCGTGAGGGCGACGACATCGTGGCCGTCGGACACGAGCGAGCCGGCCAGGGCGCGCCCGAGCGATCCGCTCGCGCCCGAGATGATGATCTTCATGCGCCAGACGCTACAGCGCGCGTCCGATCGTGTCGACGGGCGCGTCGAGCAGCTGGCCGGAGCCGTCGCGCTTCGAGAGCGTCATCGGCAGCTTTCGGACGGATCCCTTGGCGTCGAGCGCGTATGCGGGATCCGGGCCGGCCCACGCGAGCTGCAGGCCGTCCTCGCCCTTCAGGAACGCGTGCGCGCGCACGCCGCTCGTCGCGCGCCCCTTGGAGGGATACTCGCCGTAGTCGCTGATCTTCGCGCGCCCCGGGTCGGTGCCCGGAAGCGCCGTCGACGAGGTGGACACCGTGACGACGACGTTGCCGTCGCCCGTGACGGCGCCGAAGAACAGGGCGCGGGCATCGGGGGAGAGCTTGACGCCGGCCATTCCCGCCGCCGAGGCGCCCTGCGGGCGGACCGTCGAGGCGGCGAACCGCAGCAGGCGCGCATCGCTCGTCACGAACACGAGGTCGGATTCGTCCGTCGTCGTAGCGGTGCCGATCACGCGGTCGCCGGGCTTGAGCGAGATGATCTCGAGGTCGGGCTTCGACGGCAGGCCCGATGGCACGACGCGCTTCACGATGCCCTGCGCGGTGCCGATCGCGAGCGGGGCGTCGGAGGCGAGCTCGACGAGCCCCACGATCTCCTCGGCCTTGTCGGTGAGCCCGATGTAGTCGCGCAGCCGCTGGCCCGCGCTGAGCGAGATCGAGCTCGTCGGCACGGACGGCAGATCGATCGGGTGGAACTTCACGAGCCGGCCCACCGAGGTCACGGCGCCCAGCTCGCCGCGCACGGTCGTGCGCGCGGCGGCCAGGATCGCGTCGTGCTTGCCGCGGCGCGCGGGGGCAGTGATCTCCTCGCCGTCCGGCACGTCGATCCGGATCGCGCGGCCCGTCGTCGACAGGGCGACGAGGGTCGGCGCATCCGCGATCTGGAGATCCTCTTCGCTCGCCTTCGCCGACCTCTTCGGCTGCGGCTTCGCGTTCATCAGGACCGTGCGCCGCGGCGTGCCGAGCTCGTCCGAGACGGCCTCGAGCTCGACGGCGACCTGTCGGCGGATGAGCGCATCGGACCCGAGCAGCTCCTGGAGCTGCGCGATCTCGGCGAGCAGCTCGTCGCGCTCGGTCTCGAGCTCGATGCGGGAGAACTTCGTGAGGCGGCGCAGGCGCAGCTCGAGGATGTACTCGGCCTGCACATCGTCGAGGTCGAACACCTGGCACAGGCGCCCCCGGGCCTCCTCGCTCGTCTCGGACGAGCGGATGACCTGGATCACCTCGTCGATGTCGAGGATCGCCACGAGCAGGCCCTGCACGAGATGCAGGCGCTCCTGGCGACGGGCCAAGCGGAACGTCGTGCGCCGGGTGATGACCTGGATCCGGTGGTTGACGTAGACGACGAGCATGTCGCGCAGCCCGAGCGTGGACGGCTGCCCGTCGACGAGGGCGACGTTGTTGAAGCCGAACGAATCCTCGAGCGGCGTCAGCCGGAACAGGCGCTCGAGCACGGCCTCGGCGTCGAAGCCGGTCTTCACGCCGATGACCAGGCGCAGGCCGTGCTTGCGGTCCGACAGGTCGTTGACGTCGCTGATGCCCTGCAGCTTCTTGGACTGCACGGCGTCCTTGAGCTTCTCGATCACGCGCTCGGGGCCCACCATGTACGGCAGCTCGGTGACGATGATGCCCGTGCGGCGGGGGCCGATCTGCTCGATCTGCGTCTTCGCGCGCACCTTGACGGATCCGCGCCCGGTCTCGTAGGCGTCGCGGACGCCGTCGAGGCCCATGATGATGCCGCCGTCGGGGAAATCGGGCCCCGGCACGAACTGCATGAGCTCGGTCGTGGTCGCGCCGGGGTGCTCGAGCAGATGCGTGGCGGCGTTCACGACCTCGATGAGGTTGTGCGGCGCCATGTTCGTCGCCATTCCCACCGCGATGCCCGTCGCGCCGTTGACGAGCAGGTTCGGGTAGGCCGCGGCGAGCACGTCGGGCTGCTGGTACTGGCCGTCGTAGTTCGGCACGAAGTCGACGACGTCCTCGTCGAGGTTCTCCGACATCCGCATCGCGGCGCGATCGAGGCGGGCCTCGGTGTAGCGGCTCGCGGCGGGCCCGTCATCGAGGGATCCGAAGTTGCCGTGACCGTCGACGAGCGGCACGCGCATGGCGAAGTCCTGCGCGAGGCGCACGAGCGCGTCGTAGATCGCCGAGTCGCCGTGGGGGTGCAGCTTTCCCATCACGTCCCCGACGACGCGCGCGCTCTTCACGTGCCCGCGGTCGGGCCGCAGCCCCATCTCGGACATCTGATAGAGGATCCGTCGCTGCACGGGCTTGAGCCCATCGCGCGCGTCGGGGAGGGCTCGCGAATAGATGACGGAGTACGCGTACTCGAGGTACGACCCCTGCATCTCGTTCTCGAGCGCGATGTCCTCGATGCGCTCGTTCACCGGGGCGACCTGGTCCTGCTTGCGCGCCATGCGGCCCTTTCTGATTCACGTCACGAATGTCGGGCAGAAAGCGCCTGTGCGAGACTGACCCTGATGCAGAAAATCGTACCCGTGGCGGCCCGTTCGGCCCGGAATCTCGCCGGAGTGGCGCCCGAGATGCTTCGTTCTCTGCGCGGCGGGGGCGAATGGCTGCCCCCCGTGAGGTCGGCGATCGCGTTCGTCGTCGACGGGCTCGGAGCGATTCAGCTGCGCGCACACCGGGCCCACGCGCGCACCCTGTCGCAGGCGATGCCGAAGAAGCACGTCGCCCAGACCGTATACCCCTCGACGACCGCCGCGGCGCTGGCGTCGTTCCTCACGGGCGAATGGCCGGGCGTCCACGGGCTCGTCGGGTACCGGGCGCTGGACCCCGACCGCGACGTCGTCGAGAACCAGATCAGCGGCTACGGCGAGAACGGGCTCGATCCCGCGACGTGGCAGCGCAGTGAGACGGTGTTCGAGCGCGCGGCCGCCGCCGGCCTCAAGCCGTATTCGGTCGGATCCCCGGAGTACCGGGGGAGCGGGTTCACGGCGGCGCTGCATCGCGGCGCGGAGTTCGCCGCGGAGAGCGATCTCGCGCAGCGCGTCCAGGTCGCCTGCGCCCTCGCGCAGCAGCAGGACGGCGCGCTCGTGTACTGCTACCTGCCCGAGCTCGACAAGGCCGGCCACAAGCACGGCGTCGACTCCGACCGCTGGCGCGACACGCTCGAGCAGATCGACCGCGCGCTGCGGCCCGCGTTCGGGCTCGGGCGCGACATCGGCGTCATCGTCACGGCCGATCACGGGATGATCGACGTGCCGTCCACGAGGCACGTGCTGCTCGAGGACGGGGATCCGCGCCTGGACGGCGTGCGCCACCTCGGAGGCGAGCCGCGCTTCCTCCACGTGTACGCCGATCATGGCCAGGACGCAGCCGCGCTGTGCGAGACGTGGCGAGAGGTCTCAGGCGCGACGGCGGACGTCGTCACGCGCGACGAGGCGATCGCCGACGGCCTGTTCGGCGCCGAGGTGCAGCCGCACGTCGCGGGGCGCATCGGGGACGTGCTCGTGGCCGCGCGCGGCCTCTGGGCGTTCTACGACGATCGGCTTGCCGATAAGCGTTCGCAGGCCATGATCGGCCAGCACGGCTCCCTGACCCCGGAGGAGACGACGGTTCCGCTCATCCGGGCCGGGGGGTATGCGGACTGAGTCAGTCCTCTCCGCGGGATCCGAACACGATCTCGTCCCACGAGGGCATCGTCGGGCGGCCCCTGCGGCGCGACGACTTGTCGCTCTCCGCGCTCGGCGCGTCCGCGTCGTCGTCCCCGGCGGGCGGCGTCTCCTCGAGATGCGGATCCAGGCCGCCGAGCGTCGCGACCGGACGCGACGGCTGATCGTCGGGGGCGTCGGTGAACGCGGGAGGCGCCTCGCGCTGCCCGCGCTTGCGGCGGAGGGCCTCGAGGAGGTCCGCCGTGTCGGCGGGGCGCTCGGGCTCGACCGGCTCGGGCGAGTGCTCCTCTTGGAACGCCTGGTCGTCGAACGTCGAGGAGTCCTTGGCGGCCCCCGACGCATCGAGCGCCCTGAGGCGCGGGATCAGCCCGTCGTCCGGCAGCTTGCCCTGGCGCGACAGCTGCACGGCGTCGTCGTTGGCGGGGGAGAGCGCGCTGCGGCGGGGGTCGAAGGACCAGCGCGCGTCGCGCTCGACACCGCCGGCCTCGAAGCTCAGCTTGACGACCCAGCCGTCGTCGGTCTTCCAGCTCGACCAGCGCTCGTGCCCCGCCGACACGTCGGCGAGCTTCTGGCGGATCGACGTGCCGAAGGTGGGTGCGTCGTCGAGATCGACCTGCACCCCGGTGAGGACCGGCATCGCGAGCGCGCGGTCGACGATGTGCTCGCGCTCGGCGAGAACCGGGCCCTCGAAGAGCCGCACGCGCTCGATGTCGCAGCCGAGCAGTTCGGCGACGTCCTCGGCGGACATGCCCGATCGGATGTGCGCCTGGATCTCGCGCGGACCGGGCCCCGCCTCTCGCGGCTTCGGCTCGGCCTCGGCGCGTGCGCGGCGCACCTCCGTGCGCAGCATGTCGTCGATGTCGAGGGTGAAGCGCTGTCCGTGCTCCGTGGCGAGGACGAGCGTCTGCCCCTCCGTGCCCACGATGGTCAGCTGTTCCATCCTGCTCCTTCCGCTTGGCGCGAGCGGATCGCGTCGCACACATGGTGTCACGCGCGGGCCGGGAAGTGCGGGAATACAGCGGGCGCGCCGCGGGTTTGACCTGCTGCGGCTCCCGGATGACGCGCCCATGACATCTCGCATTTGCGAATTCAGGTTTCGTCGTGCAAACTAACGCCGCCCCGCGTACGACGCACGATGTGCATCAGATGTCGAATTCCGCACGGTTCCGCCGCACGCGCGACCACTGCAGGGGCACCCTGCACTTGACCACAGACCCCCGAAAGAAGTGACGCCCGGCGATGGCAACAGACTACGACGCTCCGCGTAACAAGAACGAAGACGAAGGCAACGAATCGATCGAGGCCCTCAAGGCGGCGCGATCGAACCAGAGCACCGCGGTCGAGAGCGAGGACGCCGACAACCCCAGCTTCGTACTGGGCGGCAACGACCTCTCGAACGTCGAGCTCGACGTCGTCGTGCTGCCCCCGCAGCAGGACGAGTTCACCTGCATGGAGTGCTTCCTCGTGAAGCACCGCTCGCAGACCGACCACATCGGGCCCTCCGGCCCCGTGTGCAAGGACTGCGCCTAAGCGGACGCCCCGCTCTTCGCACGCCGAATAGCGGCCGCCAAGCGGTCGGGCGTGCGGGACGAGATTGTCCACGACCTGACGGGATCGTCGGGATCCGTGTTCTCCACGAACACGATCCCGTCGATCCCTCCGCGTATCTGGTACCAGCCGCGCGGGTCGAGATTCACTCCGCGCACGGCGCGGGCCTCGTCGCCCGAGAGGGCGAGCGGCTCGCCGAGGTGGGCGGCTTCGATATGCGCGCGCCCGGCGAGGAGTTCCCGCCCCGAGACCGAGATCACGGGCGCGAGGAAGATCAGCACGAGGATGAGCACGGCGGCGGACGCGACGCCGAGCGCGAGCGCTACGACACTGTTCATCTTCACGAAGACGAGCGACACCATGGGCGCGACGATGGCTGCCGCGCTGAGGATCTTCAGCGACGGCGCGAGCCGTTCGCGGTAGATCGGCCCCGTCGAACGGGTCCGATCGGGGGAGGAGGCGGTTTTCTGCATTACCCTCGATGCGTGAGTGATTCCGTGGATCTTCCCATTGTCGCACCGGTCGTGCCGACCTACGCCCACCCCGGAGACGCCGGCGCCGACCTCGTGTCGTCGATCGATCTCCGTCTCGAGCCCGGTCAGCGCGCGGTGGTGCCCACCGGAGTGCGCATCGCGCTGCCGGACGGATACGCCGGCTTCGTCGTTCCGCGCAGCGGGCTCGCCGCCAAGCACGGGATCACGATCGTCAACGCGCCCGGCACGATCGATGCGGGGTACCGTGGCGAGATCAAGGTCGCGCTGCTGAACACCGATCGGGACAGCGCGTATGACATCGCCGCCGGAGACCGCATCGCGCAGCTCATCGTTGCGCCGGTCGTCCGGGCGAGATTCCTCCCGGTCGACGACCTTGACGACAGCGTGCGCGGCGACGGCGGGTTCGGCTCGTCCGGATACGCCGCCGAGAAGACCAACGGAGAGTGACAACGATGACTGACCCCCAGGACACTTCGGACGCCGCAGAAGAGGCAGTCCCCTCGACGGAGAAGTCGGCCCCGGCCGATCGTGCGGAGGCCGGCCCGTTCGACGCGAGCGAGGCCAACCCGGTGCGCCCGTACATCGACATCGGCGGCATCAAAGTGCTGCCGCGCGAGGGGCTCAACCTGCGCCTCGAGGTCGAGGAGAACACGCAGCGCATCGTCGCGGTCGGGCTCGACTACGCCGGATCCACGCTGCAGGTGCAGCCGTTCGCCGCGCCGCGCTCGAGCGGTCTGTGGCACGAGACGCGCGAACAGATCCGCGCCCAGGTGTCGCAGCAGGGCGGGCGGGTCGAAGAGCGGGAGGGGCCGCTCGGGGCCGAGCTGCTCGCCGAGGTGCCCGCCGGAACCGGCGCCGAGTCGGGCCGGCGCGTCGTGCGCTTCGTCGGCATCGACGGCCCCCGGTGGTTTCTGCGCGGCGTGATCGGCGGAGAGGGGGCGAGCTCGGCCGAGGCCGCGCAGAAGGTCGAAGACCTGTTCCGTTCGATCGTCGTCGTGCGCGGGGCCGCACCGATGCCTCCTCGCGATCTGATCCCGCTCACGATGCCGCAGACCCCCGGATCCTGATGAGCGACGATGACGCGCGTCGCGACGACGCCGCGACGCCGCTGACGCCGCCCGCGCCGGAGGAGCCGAGCGCGTCGCGTGTGCTCGGCGAGGCCCTCGGACAGGCCGCGCGCCGCGCCGGCATGGACCCGTCCGACGAGGCGACGACGGGCAAGGTCGTGTGGAAAGCGATCGGCGGCGCGCGCGGCATCGTCGAATCGGTGCTGCCGCTCATGGTCTTCCTCATCAGCCTCGCGCTGTGGCCCGAGCAGCTGGCGGTGGCGGTCGTCGCCTCGATCGGCGCGGCGGCGATCTTCACCGTCGCGCGCCTGATCCAGCGTCAGCCGCCGTCGGCCGCGCTCGGCGGTCTCATCGCGGTCGGTGTGGCGGGCGCGCTGGTGCTGTTCACGGGGCGCGCCGAAGACAACTTCATCCCGGGATTCATCACCAACGTGGCGTACGGATCCGCTTTCCTCATCTCGGCGCTCGTGGGCTGGTCGCTGATCGGCCTCGCCGTCGGGTTCCTCATGGACGACGGGATCGCGTGGCGTGCCGACAAGCGCAAGCGCCGCGCGTTCTTCTGGCTCGCGATCATGTGGGCGGCGTTGTTCTTCCTGCGCCTCGGGGTCCAGCTGCCGATGTGGTTCGCCGACGTCGACGTGCAGACGCTCGGCACCGTGAAGCTCGTGATGGGGATCCCGCTGTTCGCGCCGCTCGTCGCCGTGACGTGGCTCGTGGTGCGCGCGACATACCCGCGGAAGTCGTCCTGACGCGTGCTATATTTATCTTGACATCAAGATAAATTGCGCAACATTAGGTCCGCCTTCCTAGCCTCGTCGCCGACGGGGGAGGAAACTGGGAGCGCAATGCTGCGGTCGACCAGAAGGAGACGCCCGTGTCCACGGTGAACAGCTTCGGTGCGAAGAGCACCTTGACGGTCGGTAGCACCGACTATGAGATCTATCGACTCGATGCGGTCGAGGGGTACGACAAGCTTCCGTTCAGCCTCAAGGTGCTGCTCGAGAACTTGCTTCGCACGGAGGACGGCGCCAACGTCACCCGCGAGCAGATCGAGGCGCTGGGCGCATGGGACGCGAATGCCGACCCCAACACCGAGATCCAGTTCACGCCCGCACGCGTGGTGATGCAGGACTTCACCGGTGTGCCCTGCATCGTCGACCTCGCGACGATGCGCGAGGCCGTGACGAGCCTCGGCGGCGATCCCGACAAGATCAACCCCCTCTCGCCCGCAGAGCTGGTCATCGACCACTCGGTCATCGCCGACCTGTTCGGCCGCGATGACGCCCTCGAGCGCAACGTCGAGATCGAGTACGAGCGCAACGGCGAGCGCTACCAGTTCCTGCGCTGGGGCCAGACGGCGTTCGACGACTTCAAGGTCGTCCCCCCGGGAACCGGCATCGTCCACCAGGTGAACATCGAACACCTCGCCAAGGTCGTCTACGACCGCTCGGTCGACGGCGTGCTGCGCGCATACCCCGACACCTGCGTCGGCACCGACTCGCACACGACGATGGTCAACGGCCTCGGCGTGCTCGGCTGGGGCGTCGGCGGCATCGAAGCGGAGGCGGCCATGCTCGGCCAGCCCGTGTCGATGCTCATCCCGCGCGTCGTCGGCTTCAAGCTCACCGGTCAGATCCCGGCGGCCGTGACCGCGACCGACGTCGTGCTGACGATCACCGACATGCTGCGCAAGCACGGCGTCGTCGGCAAGTTCGTCGAGTTCTACGGCGCCGGCGTCGGATCCGTGCCCCTCGCGAACCGCGCGACCATCGGAAATATGAGCCCCGAGTTCGGCTCGACCGCGGCGATCTTCCCGGTCGACGACGTCACGCTCGACTACCTGCGCCTGACCGGGCGCGAGGAGCACGCGGTCGAGCTGGTCGAGCAGTACGCCAAGGAGCAGGGCCTCTGGCACGACCCGTCCAACGAGCCGCAGTTCAGCGAGTACCTCGAGCTCGACCTGTCCACGGTCGTTCCGTCCATCGCCGGCCCGAAGCGCCCGCAGGACCGCATTCTGCTCTCCGAGGCGAAGACGCAGTTCGAGAAGGACATCGTCAACTACGCTGACGCGTCGACGACCGACGACATCGTCGATCTCGAGTCGAAGCATTCGTTCCCGGCATCCGACCCGGGCGCCGTCCCGGGCGACGAGGACCACGACACGCGTCCCGTGCACATCTCGAGCGGCGCGAGCGGCGTCTCGAAGCCGGTCAAGGTGACCTCGGCGGCGGGCGACCGGTACGTGCTCGACCACGGCGCCGTGACGCTCGCGGCGATCACCTCGTGCACCAACACGTCGAACCCGTCCGTCATGATCGCGGCCGGCCTGCTGGCGCGCAAGGCGCGCGAGAAGGGCCTCACGCAGAAGCCCTGGGTCAAGACGACGCTCGGCCCGGGCTCGAAGGTCGTCACCGACTACTACGAGAAGTCGGGCCTCGACAAGGACCTCGAGGGCCTCGGCTTCTACACCGTCGGCTACGGCTGCACGATCTGCATCGGCAACTCGGGACCGCTGATCACCGAGGTCTCCGAGGCGATCAACGACAACGACCTCGCCGTGACCGCGGTGCTCTCGGGCAACCGCAACTTCGAGGGGCGCATCAGCCCCGACGTGAAGATGAACTACCTCGCGTCGCCGCCGCTCGTCGTCGCGTACGCGCTGGCCGGTTCGATGCACTTCAACTTCGACACCGACTCGCTCGGTACCGACGCCGATGGCAACGAGGTCTTCCTCAACGACATCTGGCCGACGCCCGAAGAGGTGCAGGAGATCGTCGACTCGTCGATCTCGCGCGAGCAGTTCATCAAGCAGTACAAGACGGTGTTCGACGGTGACGACCGCTGGCGCAACCTGCCGACCCCCGAGGGTTCGATCTTCGAGTGGGACGACGAGTCCACCTACGTGCGCCGTCCCCCGTACTTCGAGGGCATGACTCGCGAGACGACGCCCGTCGAGGACATCACGGGTGCGCGGGTTCTCGCGAAGCTCGGCGACTCGGTCACGACCGACCACATCTCGCCGGCCGGCGCGATCAAGGCCGACACCCCCGCGGGCCAGTACCTCACCGAGCACGGCATCGAGCGCAAGAGCTTCAACTCTTACGGATCGCGCCGCGGCAACCACGAGGTCATGATCCGCGGAACGTTCGCGAACATCCGCCTCCGCAACCAGCTCCTCGACGACGTCGAGGGCGGCTACACCCGCGACTTCACGCGGGAGGGCGCGCCGCAGTCGTTCATCTACGACGCGTCGGTGAACTACCAGGCCGAGGGCACCCCGCTCGTGGTGCTCGGCGGCAAGGAGTACGGTTCGGGATCCTCGCGCGACTGGGCCGCCAAGGGCACCAGCCTGCTGGGCGTGAGCGCCGTCATCACCGAGAGCTTCGAGCGGATCCACCGTTCGAACCTCATCGGCATGGGCGTCGTTCCGCTGCAGTTCCCGGAGGGCGAGTCGGCCGACTCGCTCGGGCTCGACGGCACCGAGGTGTTCTCGATCGAGGGCCTCACGGAGCTGAACAACGGCGTCACCCCGAGCACGGTGCGCGTCTCCGCGCAGCCGAGCGAGCACTCGCCGGCCGGCAAGCAGACCATCGAGTTCGACGCGGTCGTTCGCATCGACACCCCCGGTGAGGCGGACTACTACCGCAACGGCGGCATCCTGCAGTACGTGCTCCGCAGCCTCGTCTGAGTCTCGCGCGCACATCGAGCCCCTCGCTTCCGGTCGGAGGCGAGGGGCTCGTCGCGTCCCGCCAGATTTCCAGCGCCGGGGCGTAGGGTCGAGTCTATGAGTCTGCTTGATTCGATCTCGGGCCCGCGCGATCTCGATCGCTTGTCGAAGCGCCAGCTCGTCGACCTCGCGGCCGAGGTGCGGCAGTTCCTCATCGAGAACGTGTCGCAGACCGGCGGCCACCTCGGGCCGAACCTCGGCGTCGTCGAGCTGACGATCGCGCTGCACCGGGTGTTCGAATCGCCCGAGGATCCGATCGTCTGGGACACGGGGCACCAGTCGTACGTGCACAAGCTCCTGACCGGGCGCCAGGACTTCCGCGACCTCCGCTCGCGCGATGGCCTGGCCGGATACCCGCAGCGGTCGGAGAGTCCGCACGACATCGTCGAGTCGTCGCACGCCTCGAGCTCGCTGAGCTGGGCCGACGGCATCTCGCGCGCGTTCGCGCGCACGGGCCGGGCCGACCGCCACGTCGTCGCGGTCGTCGGCGACGGCGCCCTCACGGGCGGCATGACGTGGGAGGCGCTCAACAACATCACCGACGACAACGATCGCAACCTCGTGATCGTCGTCAACGACAACGGGCGCAGCTACGCCCCGACGATCGGCGGTATGGCGCGCTTCCTCAACAAGGTGCGCACGGGCACGACCTACCGCGACCTCGACGCGAAGTCTGGCCAGGCGGCGCGCCGCTTCGGCAAGGTGGGGCGCGCGCTGCACCGCGGCCTGCGCGGCGGCACGCGCGGCTTCCTCTCGCGGTTCACGAACAACAACGCGCTGTACACGCAGCTCGACATCAAGTATCTCGGGCCGATCGACGGCCACGACCTCGCGGCGCTCACCGAGACCCTGGAGCTGGCGAAGAGCTACAGCGCTCCCGTGCTCGTGCACGTCATCACCGAGAAGGGCCGCGGCTACGAGCCCGCCCGGAACGACGAGGCGGATCAGTTCCATTCGGTGGGGAAGATCGATCCGGAGACGGGTCGCCCGGTCGCGGGCGGATCCGGTCAGTCGTGGACGAGCGTGTTCGCGCACAGCCTCGTCGAGGTCGGCGAGAAGCGCGACGACGTGATCGCCATGACCGCGGCGATGCTGCGGCCGACGGGGCTCGCGCCGTTCGCCGAGCGCTTCCCCGACCGGGTCTACGACGTCGGCATCGCCGAACAGCACGCCGTGACGAGCGCCGCGGGCCTCGCTTACGGAGGACTGCACCCGGTCGTCGCGCTCTACGCGACGTTCGTGAACCGCGCATTCGACCAGGTGCTCATGGACGTGGCGCTGCACAAGGCAGGCGTGACCTTCGTGTTCGATCGTTCGGGCGTGACCGGCCCCGACGGGCCGAGCCATCACGGCATGTGGGACCTGGCGCTGCTCAACATCGTGCCGAACATCCGCATCGCCGCACCGCGCGACGGGGAGCGCCTGCGCGAGGAGCTCGGCGAGGCGGTCGAGGTCGACGACGCGCCCACGGTGATCCGGTTCCCGAAGGGCGACGTCGGCGATGATATTCCGGCGCTGGAGCGCCTCGATGACGGCGTGGACGTGCTGTTCCGCGAGGGCGACGAGGACGTGCTGCTCGTGGGCATCGGCCCGTTCGCGCGTACGGCGCTCGATGTGGCCGCGCGCCTGCGCGCGCAGGGGATCGGTGCGACCGTGATCGACCCGCGCTGGGTCGTGCCCGTTGCGGCGTCGCTGGTCGACCTCGCGGCGCGCCATCGCCTCGTGATCACCCTCGAGGACGGGATCCGCGTCGGCGGCATCGGCACGCGCGTGCGCCAGGTGCTGCGCGAGGCGAGCATCGACACGGCCGTCGACGAGCTCGGCCTGCCGGATCAGTTCATCGATCACGCGTCGCGCGCCGAGATCCTCGAGGACACGGGCCTGACGCCCGCCAAGATCGCGCAGGACGTCGTCTCGCAGGTGCTCGGCACCCGCGTGCCCGTTGCCCGTCCGGAGGCGCCGCGCAGCGCCACAGGGGCCGCCGAGCCCGTGCGCAGACGCACCCGATGACGAAGAGCGGCCCCGGCGATCGCCGGGGCCGCTCTTGTGTCGCGGGGCGGTTCTAGTTCACGCCGAGGATCTTCGGGTCGTGGAAGTCGCCGCCCGCGGCGCGCGCGGAGGCGCCCACGCGGTCGAGATACGCGGTCGCACCGCCGTCGATCATCGGCCAACCCGCGCCGAGGATGAGCCCGAGGTCGATGTCCTCGACCTCCGGGACGACCTTCTCATCGAGCATCAGCCGGATCTCGCGCGCGAGCTCGTCCTCGACGCGGCGCAGGATCTCCTCGCCGCTCGCGGGGGACTTGCCGACCTCGATCGCCTTGCGAGCCTGTTTCGACCAGCCCGTGATCCTGCGCTTCTTGTCGCGCTCGAGCGGCTGCTCGATCTCGGCGATCGCGTGCAGGTTCGGCGAGGCGTAGAAGCGCTCCGGGAAGTGGTGCACCATCGTGTCCTGCACGTGGGCCGCGACCTTCCAGCCCACGAGGTCGATGAGCTCGAACGGACCCATCGGCAGGCCGAGCGGCTCGAAGGCCTTCTCGACATCGACGAGGTCGGCGCCCTCATCGACCGCACGACTGGCCTCGCCCATGACCTTCGCCAGCAGGCGGTTCACGATGAAGCCCGGCGCATCGGCCGACGCGATCGCGTTCTTGCGCAGGTTCTTCGCCACCACGAACGCGGTGGAGACCGCCGCGTCGCTGGCCTGCGGCGTGCGGACGACCTCGACGAGCGGCATGACCGCGACGGGGTTGAAGAAGTGGAAGCCGACGAGGCGCTCCGGGTGCGCGAGCACCGAGCCGATCTCCTCCACCGACAGCGACGAGGTGTTCGTTGCGAGGATGGCGTCGTCGGCGATGAACTCCTCGACCTCGCGGAACACCTGCTGCTTGACCGACGTCTCCTCGAACACGGCCTCGATCACGAAGTCGCAGTCGGCGAAATCGGCCTTGTCGGTCGTTCCGGTCACGAGTGCGCGCAGCTGGTTGGCGGTGTCGGCGTCGAGGCGCCCCTTGCCCTCGAGCTTCGCGATCTCGTCGTAGATGTAGGTGAGGCCCTTGTCGACGCGGTCCTGCGAGACGTCGGTGATGAGCACCGGAACCTGCAGGCGGCGAACGAACAGGAGCGCGAACTGGCTGGCCATGAGGCCCGCTCCGATCACGCCGACCTTGGTGACGGGGCGCGCGAGATCCTTGTCGGGGGCGCCGACGGGGCGCTTGGCCCGCTTCTGCACCAGGTCGAACGCGTACATCGACGCGGCGAACTCGTCGCTCGCCACGAGATCCGCCAGCGCCTCGTCCTCGCGCTCGAAGCCCTCTTCCTTCGTGCCCTTCACGGCCTGCTCGAGCAGGTCGAGGGCCCGATACGGCGAGCGCGGCATGGGGCCGACGCTCGATTCGAGCATGCCGCGCGCGATCTTGATCGCGGCGGGCCACTTGATCGAGCGCTCGATCTTGCCCGGTGCGTTCTTCCGCTCGACCGCCACGGATCCGTCGAGCACGCCGTCGGCCCAGCTGAGCGAGGCCTCGAGGAAGTTCGCGGGGGAGAAGATCGCGTCGAAGATACCGAGGTCGTAGGCCTGCTGCGGTTTCAGCGTGCGGTTCTGCTTCAGCGGGTTCGAGATGACGACCTCGAGCGCGTTCTCGATGCCGATCAGGTTCGGCAGGAGGTAGGCACCGCCCCATCCGGGGATGATGCCGAGGAACACCTCCGGGAGAGCGATCGCGGCGGCCGACGAGTCGATCGTGCGATACGTGGAGTTCAGCGCGATCTCGACGCCGCCGCCGAGCGCCAGCCCGTTCACGAACGAGAACGACGGCACTCCGAGCTCGCTGAGCTTGCCGAGGACGTGGTGGCCGCGCTGAGCGATCTTGAGCGCGAGGTCGCGCGTGCTGAGCGAGGAGATCTGCGACAGGTCGGCGCCGGCCGCGAAGATGTACGGCTTTCCGGTCACCGCGACGGCGTCGATCTCGCCCTTCGCCGCGCGCTCGGCGAGCTCGTCGAGCGTGTCGCTCAGCTCGCGCAGCGTCAGCGGGCCGAGCGTGTTGGGTCGCTTGTGGTCCCGCCCGTTGTGGAGCGTGATGAGGGCGAGCGTGCGGCCGCTCGCGAGGGTCACATCGCGCACGATCGAGTGCGTGATGACCTCGTCGACGGATGCCTGCTCGAGGTCCGAGAAATCGATGGTGCTGTAGTCGGTCATCGGCCCGGTCACTTCCTCTTCGTCTTGCCCGTGTAGTGCGGGTTCTCCCACACCACGCTGCCGCCCTGCCCGAGGCCGACGCACATGGCGGTCAGCCCGTAGCGCACGTCCGGGCGCTCGGCGAACTGCGCCGCCAGCTGGATCATGAGCCGCACGCCGCTCGCGGCGAGCGGGTGGCCGAGCGCGATGGCGCCGCCCCACGGGTTCACGCGCGGGTCGTCGTCGTCGATCCCGAAGTGATCCAGGAAGCTCAGCACCTGCACCGCGAACGCCTCGTTGAGCTCGAACAATCCGATGTCGTCGATGGTCAGGCCGGCCTTGGCGAGCGCCTTCTCGGTCGACGGGATCGGCCCGATGCCCATCACCTCGGGCTGGACGCCGGCGTAGCCGAACGACACCATGCGCATCTTGGGGGAGAGCCCGAACTCCTTCACGGCGTGCGAGCCGGCGAGGAGGCCGATGGTCGCGCCGTCGGTCAGCGGCGATGAGGTGCCCGCGGTGACGCGCCCGTGCGGACGGAACGGCGTCTTCAGGCCCTCGAGGTCGGCCATCGTCGTGTTCGGGCGCCGCCCCTCGTCCTGGGTGGCGAGGGCGAAGGCGCCCTCGGCATCGGAGACGGCGATCGGAACGAGGTCGGGCTGGATGAGGCCCTTGTCGTAGGCCGCCTGGACCTTCTGCTGGCTCAGCATGCCGAACCGGTCGGCGCGCTTCTTGGTCAGCTGCGGGAACCGGTCGTGCAGGCGCTCGGCCGTGACGCCCATGTTCAGCGCCTGCGGGTCGACGAGCTTCTCGGCCACGAACCGGGGGTTCGGGTCGGCGTTCGCCCCGATCGGGTGGTGCCCCATGTGCTCGACGCCGCCCGCGATGGCGAAGTCGTAGGCGCCGAAGCCGATCGAGGCGCCCATCGTCGTCACGGCGGTCATCGCGCCGGCGCACATGCGCTCGATCGCGAGCCCCGGAACCGACTGCGGCAGACCCGCGAGCATGGCGACGGTGCGACCGAGGGTGAGGCCCTGATCTCCCGTCTGCGATGTCGCGGCGATCGCGACATCGTCGATCCGGTCCTTGGGAACGTCGCCGTTGCGCTCCATCAGCCCGATCAGCGCCTTGACGGCGAGATCGTCTGCGCGGGTGTGTGCGTACATCCCCTTGTCGCCTGCGCGACCGAAGGGGGTGCGAACGCCGTCAACGAAGTAGACGTCGGTCAGCTTGGCCACAGTGCCTCCTGAAATTGGTGTGCCCCGCCAGCCTATGGCGCCGGGTGCGCGCGGCGGCGATCCGGTTGGGCCGAACCTACGAAGCCGATTCGTCCGTATCGTCCGAGGCTTGCGCCGCGTGCACAAACGCGGAGCAAATGATGGGGGCGGTCTGGGCGATCTGCCAGGGCCGCGCACCGTGGCTCGCGAGCGCTTCTCCGATGGCGTCCTCAGTGAGCGGCTCGGGCGGCTGCCACGCGACGCGGCGCAGGTGGTCGGGCGTGAGAAGGTTCTCGGTCGGGATCGACAGGAACTCGGCGTGCGCCTCGACCGCGGGCTTGGCGGCCTTGATCCGTTCGTCGGCCTCGGGGCGGCGCCCGCTCCACGCGCGCACGGGCGGGAGCGCATCGCTCGGCACGCGCTCGGCGGGGAGGTCATCGGTCGCGCGCCCGTCGACGAATGCCTGCCACCACCGATCGATCTGCGTGCGGCTCTGTCGCCCGGTGAACTCCTTGAGGCTCGACAGCTCGCCCTTCGAGCGGGGCTGCGCGACGACGCCGGCCACGAGCGAGCGATCCGGCACGAGGCGGCCGGGGGCCGCGTCCAGCTCGCGGGCGAGAGCGTCCCGCGACAGCCAGAACGCGCGCGCGATCGCGAGGTTGCGTCGGCCCCGGATCTTGTTCAGGCCGTTGAGCTTGCGCCACGGCTCCGCCGGAGCGGGCTTGGGCAGCCGCACCAGCTCGTCCGCGAACTCCTCCAGGGCCCACTCGAGCTTCCCCGTCTCGGCGAGCTCGTCGGCAATCAGGTCCCGCACGTCGAGCAGATGCTCCACGTCGAGCGCGGCGTACTCGAGCCACGATTGCGGCATCGGCCGCGTCGACCAGTCGGCCGCCGAGTGCTCCTTCTTCAGCACGATGCCCAGCGTGCGCTCGACGACAGCGCCGAGCCCCACCTTCGGCCAGTCGAGAAGCCGGGCCGACAGCTCGGTGTCGAAGATCCGCGGCGGCACGAGATCCAGCTCGCGCAGCGACGGGAGATCCTGCGAGGCGGCGTGGAACACCCACTCCTCATCGCCGATCGCGCGCTGCAGCGCCTGCATGTCGCCGATCGCCGGCGGATCGAAGAGGAACACGCCCGCGTCGCGTCGGGACACCTGCACGAGATACGCCCGCGCCGAGTACCGAAAGCCGCTCGCCCGCTCGACATCGACGGCGACGGGGCCGCTCGCCGCCGCCAGGATCCGGCAGGCGGACTCGAACTCATCGGCGGTGTCGATCACGCGGTACGAAATGACGGGGCTCCTTCACGAGGGGATGATGCAGGTTCCATTCTCGCGGATATCGTCACGCCGGATGTGCGCCGGGGCGGAGCACCGCGATGTCCTCGGACCCGGGCGGCAGGCCGGCCAGCATACAGACGAGCTCGGCCCAGGCCTCGATGTGGGCGTTCGAGGGCGTATCGGGCGACCACGACGCGCGCAGCTCGATCTGCGCGCCGTCGCCCTGGGAGGCGAGCGAGCCGAAGCCGCGCGACACGGTCTTCGTCGCGGTTCCCGCGAGCGCACGGCTCGACGCGCCCCGTTCCGCGAGCGCGTCGGTCAGCCACGACCATGCGACATCGGCGAGCAGGGGATCGGTGCCGATCTCGGGCTCGAGGGGCGCCTGCGCGAACGTGACGATGCGCCACGCGCCGTCCCAGGCGTCCGGCTCGTCGGGATCGTGGAGGAGGATGAAGCGCCCCGTGCCGAACGGGGAGTCGCCGTGAGAATCCGGGCGCACGTCCGCGGCGAAGGCGATGCTGTCGGGGGCGAGCCCGGCAGGCGAGGGGATCTGCCGGACGGCGAGATCATCGCGGAACGTCACCGTCCGCAGGCGTTCTGCGGCGGCTTCGAATCCGCGGGACGATCCGCCGTCGACGTTCACGCGGTCAGACTAGGCTGATTGTGTGCTGAGGAGATCCAGGCGCGCCGCGTCCGACAGAGCAGGCCTTCTCGAAGTCTTCGGAGCCGCCGCGGCGCTGGCCATCGGCGTGATCGTCGGCGGCACGATGCTCTCGTTCGCGATCGCGCGGAAGGTCGTCACTCCCGCCACTCGGAGGCTGACCGACGTCGAGATCGTCGGCATCGATCGCGGCTCGCAGACGATCACGCTCGCGCGCAGCTTCGACACGGTTCTGCCCGGTCGGTACGGCCTGTTCGTCAACGAGGCGCACGAGTACCTGAAGATCGGTTCGGTGCTCTCCGCGTCCGAGCACACGGTGACGCGCAAGCTGCTCACGCACGTGGCCCCGGGCAAGCGCATCGCCGATCGGGCGACCTTCAGCGGGTGGTACTTCGTGCACCCCGAAGAGCTCCATATCCCGTACGAGGACGTGCAGATCGACGCCCCGGTCGGTCCGTGCCCGGCGTGGCTGTTCCCAGCGCGCGAGGGCGGATCCGGCTCGACGTGGGCCATCAGCGTGCACGGCCGCGGCACCACGCGCTCCGAGGTGCTGCGCGCCGCCCCCGTGTTCCGCGATGCGGGGCTGACGAGCCTCGCAGTCTCGTACCGCAACGACGGCGAGGCCGGGCGCTCGAGCTCCGGGCGGTACGGTCTCGGCGCGACGGAGTGGCGCGACGTCGAGGCGGCGATCGAGTTCGCGCGCTCACGCGGTGCGACGCGGATCGTGCTGATGGGGTGGTCGATGGGCGGCGCGATCGCGCTGCAGACGGTGCTGAACACGGCACACGCCGACGTGGTCGACAGCATCATCCTCGAATCCCCGGTCGTCGACTGGCGCACGGTGCTGAACTTCCAGGCGCGCGCCCTGCACGTGCCCGCCCCGGTCGCGCACATCGTGCGGCGACAGCTCACGCTGCCGCGCTGGTCGCGCGTCGTGCGGGCCGGCAACGCGATCTCGCTGAACGACCTCGACGTCGTCAGTCGAGCCGACGAGCTGGTGCACCCGATCCTGCTGATGCACAGCGACGACGACGGGTTCGTCCCGTCCGAGGCCTCGCACTCGCTGGCGGAGGCGCGGCCCGACCTCGTGCGGCTCGTGTCGTACTCCGAGGCCCGCCACACGAAGCTCTGGAACTACGACGAGGCGCGGTGGCGCCGACACATCCTGGCTTGGCTGAGAGATCGAGGTCTCGGCGCCGACGTATCCTGAGAGGTGATGACTTCCGCCCAGGCAACGACCGTCCAGCTCGCCGAACGCCGCCCCCGCCTCACGGGGGAGGAGATGCTCGCGAGTCTTGTGCCGCCCCCGCAGTTCCGCGGTGCGACATTCGAGACCTATCGGGCCGACGACGCGTATCCGTCTCAGCAGGAGTCGAAAGAGCTCCTGCAGCGCTTCGCGACGCACGGATCCGCCCCGCTCGCGCGAGGAGGCCTCTTCTCGTTCGGCCGCAAGAACAAGCGCCCCGCGGAGATGAAGCCGGGCGTCTACCTCGACGGCGGCTTCGGCGTCGGCAAGACCCACCTGCTCGCGTCGATCTACCACGCGGTGCCCGCCCGGCGGAAGTACTTCGGATCGTTCATCGAGTACACCGCCCTCGTGGGGGCGCTCGGGTACAAGAACACCGTCGACCTGCTCACGGGATCCGCGCTGCTGTGCATCGACGAGTTCGAGCTGGACGATCCGGGCGACACGATGGTCATGACCCGGCTGCTGGCGGAGCTCGTGCGGACGGGCACCCGGCTGGCGGCCACGAGCAACACCCCGCCGAACGCTCTCGGCGAGGGACGATTCGCTGCGCAGGACTTCCTGCGCGAGATCCAGTCGATGTCGGACAGCTTCGAGACGATCCGGATCGACGGCGTCGACTACCGGCAGCGCTCGCTCGCGGGCGGCGCCGTCGTGACGGATCCGGATGACTACGAGTCAGCTCTCGTCAGCATCGACGGCACCGCCTCGGACGACGACTTCGACGCGTTGATCTCGCACCTCGCGCAGGTGCACCCATCGCGGTACATCCGCCTCGTCGAGGGAATCGACCTGGTCGGCCTGCGCGGGGTGCGCCAGCTGACCGACCAGTCGGAGGCCCTGCGGTTCGTCGCGTTCGTCGACCGCGTGTATGACGCGCAGATCCCGATGCGCGCGACCGGGGCGGCGCTGAGCGACGTCTTCTCCGACGAGATGCTCGACGGCGGCTACCGGAAGAAGTACCTGCGCGCCGTGTCGCGCCTGATCGCCTCCACACACGCGTGAAACACGCCGTTCACACCCGGGGCGGTTCGTAACGCCGCGGAAATCCTCAGCCACCCTGCGGGAAACGCCGAGTGTCCACGATGGGCTCATCCCTCGACACTCGACCCGTAAGGATGAAAATGGACAGCGGAAACCTCGCGTGGGTGATTATTGCGACGGCGCTCGTGCTCCTCATGACGCCCGGCGTCGCACTGTTCTACGGCGGCCTCGTGAAAGCGAAGAGCGTCGTGAGCATGATGATGATGAGCTTCGGCGCGATCGGCATCGTCGCGGTGCTATGGGTGCTGTTCGGGTTCAGCATGAGCTCGGTGCAGTCGCCGGGGACCTTCGCGGGCAACCCGTTCGCCGACTTCGGGCTGAGCACGACCATCGCCGATGATCCGACCGGCGAGAACACGATCGGCGTCGCGTTCGGCGCGACCTTCGCGATCATCACGGTGGCGCTGATCTCCGGCGCGATCGCCGACCGCGCCAAGTTCGGTTCGTGGATGATCTTCGCGGGCCTCTGGGCGACGGTCGTGTACTTCCCGGTCGCGGCGTGGGTCTGGGGCGGCGGCTGGATCTTCAACCTCGGCTCGATGATGTTCCCCGACTCGGGCGTCGAGGTCATCGACTGGGCCGGCGGCACCGCGGTGCACATCAACGCGGGTGCGGCGGCATTGGCCCTCGCGATCGTGCTGGGCAAGCGCGTCGGCTTCCAGAAGGGCATCCAGAAGCCGCACAACGTGCCGCTCGTGATGCTCGGCGGGTCGCTGCTGTGGTTCGGATGGTTCGGCTTCAACGCGGGCGTCACCGCGGCACCGCTCGGCGCGGACGGCAACCTGCAGACCGGACTGATCGTCATCAATACGATGGTGTGCCCGGCCGCGGCGATCCTCGGCTGGATCATCGTCGAGAAGCTCAAGGGCGGCAAGCCGACCTCGGTCGGTGCGGTGTCGGGCGCCGTGGCCGGCCTCGTCGCGATCACTCCGGCGTGTGCGCACCTGGAGCCGGTGTGGGCCATCGTGCTCGGCGTCATCGCGGGAGCGGCCTGTGCGCTGGCGGTCGAGCTGAAATGGAAGCTCGGGTACGACGACTCGCTCGACGTCGTCGGCGTGCATCTCGTCGGCGGCTTCATCGGCACGGTCTACCTGGGCTTCTTCGCGATCGACACGGGCCTGTTCACGGGCGGCGGCCTCGAGCAGCTCGTCGTACAGGTGATCGGATCCGTGGCAACCTTCGGATACTCGTTCATCGTCGCGCTGATCCTCGGGTTCGCGATCGAGAAGACGATCGGCTTTCGTATCAAGAACGAGGACGAGCTCGCCGGGGTCGACGTGTCGGTGCACGGCGAAGAGGGCTACGCGATCGTGTCGCGATAGCGTACGAGCATGGACTTCGCACCACTCGGATCAAGCGGACTCGTCGTCTCGGCCCTCGGGGTCGGGTGCAACGCTTTCGGTCGTCGCATCGATCAGGATCAGTCGGCAGCGGTGGTCAACGCCGCGCTGGACGCGGGCGTGAATTTCTTCGACACAGCGGATTCGTACGGCGTGGGCGCGTCGGAGCAGTCGCTCGGGCGCGCCCTCGGGCAGCACCGGGACGAGGTCGTCATCGCGACGAAGTTCGGCATGGACATGGGGGAGACGTACCCCGGTGCGCGCACGAATCGTGCGAGCCGCGGCTACATCGCGCGTGCGGTCGAGGGGTCGCTTTCGCGGCTCGGCACCGATCATATCGACCTGTACCAGCTGCACACGCCGGATCGGATCACACCGATCGATGAGACGCTCCAGGCTCTCACGGACCTCGTGCGGTCGGGGAAGGTGCGTTACATCGGCTGCTCGAATCTCGCCGCGTGGGAGGTCGCAGATGCCGCTCGTGTTGCCGACGCGATCGGCTCTGAGCACTTCATCACGGCGCAGAACGAGTACTCGCTGTACAACCGCAGCGCGGAAGCCGAGCTTTCGCCCGCTCTGGAGCACTATGGCATGAGCCTCCTGCCGTACTTCCCGCTCGCATACGGCCTGCTGACGGGCAAGTACTCTCAGGCGGACGGCGCACCCGAAGGGACGCGTCTCGCCACTGAGAAGGCGCGTTTCGACGGGGCGAACTGGGACATCGTGGAAGGGATCCGGCACTTCGCGCGTGAGCGCGGCATCTCGATGCTCGACGTTGCTCTGGGCGGCCTGCGCACGCAGCCGGCCATCGACACGATCATCGCGGGCGCCACGCGGCCGGAACAGATCGAAGCGAACGCTGCGGCGATGGGATGGACACCGACCCAGGAGGATCTCGCCGCGCTCGATGAGATCGTGGCGCCGGGATCCGGAACGGGCTACCTGACGTTCGCACCCGCCGTTCGATATCGATCTGGTCGGATCCAATCCGTTTGACGGAGCACGCCGAACCTTCTATGACAGCCGCTCAATGCGGATCTCATCTAGGAGGAAATCATGCGCTTCATCCCTACCAAGGTCCACGGTGTCCTCGACTATCTCGTGGGCATCGCGCTGATCGCCGCGCCTTGGCTCTTCGGCTTCGCGAGCGTCGGCGGCGCGGCCGTTGTGATCCCGATCGTGCTGGGCATCGGCCTCATCGTCTACAGCCTGTTCACGAAGTACGAGTGGGGGCCGTTCGGCTTCATTCCGATGCCGGTCCACCTCGTCTTCGATGTTGTGGCGAGCCTGTTCCTCGCGCTGTCGCCGTGGATCTTCGGATTTGCCGATGAAGCGATGAACGTGTGGCTTCCGCATGTCGTCGTGGGCGTCGTGGTGATCATCGTCGTCATCTTCTCGAAGCCGCAGCCGTCGAACGCGACAGCTCGCCCCTGAGAGCTTTCACTGCGACGCGCACCTTCCCGCACATCCAGCGAGGAAGGTGCGCGTCGCTGTATTCAGCGCCTGCGTGTGCTCCACAGTGCCCGCCGCGCGATGCGTCGAATCACTCGATCACGCCGCAACGGGGAATCGACGGGAGAAGGGATGTGGTGGGCGATGCGGGACTCGAACCCACGACCTCTTCCGTGTGAAGGACTCGGAACCTGCTGTGCAGCGGGTTCCACGTGGTGATTCCGTTGCATCTCCTGCGATGGTCGGTGGTCGTATGCACGGTGGGGGTGCGCCGGGGGTGCGCACGATATGACCTCCACGGGCACATCTGGCCTACCGTCCGATGATGTCCTCGCCGCGATCCGCTCGCACATCTGCGCCCGTCCGTACGAAGTTGAGCCTGGCCGGTTCATTCGGTGCCAGTCTCGCCGTACAGCGGTGTGTCCGTCGTGCGCTGGTCTATATCGCGGCGATTGGCAGCGCATCGCGCGGTCGGGCATCTACGACGCCGACGGGCACCCGCTCCCGTCGTACAAGTACTTCTTCATCACGCTGTCGGCTCCATCGTTCGGCCCGGTGCATTTGGTGCCGAAATGGGAGCGTGACGCGGGCAGGCGTTGTAAGTGCGGGCAGACCCATGGGCACGATGACGTGCACCTACGCGGGCTGCCGATTGACCAGGATTCATACCGGTATGAGGATCAGGTGCGGTGGCACGGGGCGCTCGGGAAACTCTGGCGGTCGTCGGTGGCGGCAATGCGGCGGCTCTGCCCGGACGCCGAGTACTACGCCGTCCGAGAGCTGCAATCGCGCATGGCGCTGCACCTCCATATCGTCGTGAGAGTTCCTGTGGGGGCAGTCGTCGATGCGGAGACGATGGGACATGCGGCGCGTATGGCGACGGCGACGCATCCGGAAACGGGCGAGGTCGTTGAGTGGGGCAAGCGGGGTGTGCAGGATCGGGAGATTCGGGCGCGGGTCACGGAGTCGGACGACGTCACGCCGGACATGTCGCGGGCTGCTGCGCGCGTGATCTCGTATACATCCAAGGCGTTGATGTATAGCACGAAGGATATTCTGCCGGGAGAGCGTGATGAGACGGCGACACCTGAGCGTGTTGAGTTTGTGAAGCGGCTACGGCAGGCGGCACGGCTCGGTGTGCGCTGTGTCGATTGCCCTCCTGGCGGCCCATCGGATTGCCCTCGGCGGGCGCACGACAACCTCGGCTTTGGGGGCCATGTCGTAACGGTTTCGCGTCCAACTGAGCGGCGCGAGGGGTGGAGTCTGTCGCACGTGACCCGGAAATTGTTGCGCGAGCAAAGAGCTGCCTGGATGGAGGCGAATCGGCCTGCTGACGTGGGCGGAGGATTGAGCGACGGTGATGTGAAGTTGGCGGAGTGGCTGGCTGAGCAAGCGGCGCGGCGCGCTCGGGAGGCGTGGAGCCCGAAGCAGCACGCGCGGGCACCGTAACGCTGCGCATCGGGCGTGAGGGTTGGCGGCTACGGCTGTCGGCCCTATTTGGCGTGCTCGGGTGGCCATGTGTTGGAGGGCAAGCGCCGTTTGCGGCGTGCGGCAGCCCTGATGCGGTCGGAATTGACAGGGAAACCGGCCCAGACAGGGCGGCGTGACCCTGCGGGCGGGGTGCGTGTGCGCCGCGAACGGCCGCCAGGCCGCACGCGCAAGGCGCACACGCTCACCCGCACGGGCGCGTCAGCGCCCGTCTTGTACCTGTGGGGCGTTTTGGCACGGCAATGCCGGGAAGCCGTCAGCGGCCCCCGCTCCGTGGCAACAAAAAGGCCCCTGACCTGTGAACAGGCCAGGGGCTGGGAACACGACTACTTCGTGAGGTCATCGGCAGCGAGTGGGCGATGCCACCAACGATTGCACGTGTCATGGCTCACTGCCAGCCACGGACGCTCCTTCGCGGCCTCGGTATCGGTGGTGAGGGCTTGCGCGGTAAGCGACTGGCTCAGTCCTGAGCGCATCGCATATTCGGCAGCGAGTTGGCGTCCCTCCGTGATCTGGGCGTGCGCCTTGCGCATGTAGTCAAGCAGCAGCAGGCGCTTCTTCTCGTCTGAAAGCTTGCTCTCGGTGATCGCCTTCACCGCCTCTTCGAGCGTCTCAAGGGCGGGTTGTACTGCGTCGCGAATGAGGTCAGCGCTGCGCTTCGCCTCGTGCGCCGGGTAGGAACGTGCCGGGTCTTTGTGGGCCGGTGGGCCTGGTCTGCGTGGTGTCATGAGTCGAATCTATCGCAGATAAGGCGATATCGTGCTAGCGTTCCGGTATCGCAAAATCTGCGAATAGGAACCGGTGCGACGCACCGCAACGAAGGGAACCCTTGTGTTCAAGATCGACGAGACCGAAGACATCCGCGTGCTGGCCGTGCAGCCGAAGATCGCAGATCGCAAGACGGGCGAGCAGAAGATCGACCGCGTGAGCAACCTGCCCGTGTGGTCGGTGTCTGCACTCAAGATGAGCGATGACCCGCTGGAGAAGCCGGAGTTGATCACTGTGTCCGTCACGTCGCGTACAGAGCCGGAGGTGGTGCCGCTGGCTACGGGCTTCGAGGGGCTGGAGGTCGGAAACTACGCGATCCCTGGCGACGGTGGTGGGATTCAGGCTGCGGGCCTGTTCTTCCGGGCGTCGGGCTTAGTTGAGTTACAGGCCTGATCATGTCGGGCATAAAGAAGTTGCCGCGGTGGTTACGCGCTGCACTCGTGCTGGCGGCCCGCGTCGTGGTCCTGGGAATCGCCGTCCGGATGACCGCCGCGATTGTCCAGTCTGTCGCCCTCTTCGTCGTGTTCGACGGGGACATGTTGTATCGCGGGATCGAGGGCGACGTGCTTACTTTTCTCACGGTCGCTGCTGCCGTGGTGTTCGTGTGGGCCGTGCTGCCGGAGCCGTGGGGTTCGAAGCGAGAGGTGGCGCGCGATGAAGCGGTTTGAGGCGCGGGGCGTCGCCGTGCTGATGGGGCTGTTGGTGCTGTTGACGGGGTGCGGTGTGCCGTCTGGGACCGACGAGTCCTCGGAGTCCGTGCAGGTGTATGAGGACGACCCGAAGGAATTAAGGGTTGAGGCGGTGACGGATGCGGCGGTGGTGCTGTATGTGCCTGCGTTGAGTCACGGCGCGGTGATCCGTATCACTCGCTTGTTCCCTCATGAACCGGGTGTCGTTGTGTGCGAGGTCGTGGTCACCAGCGGTGTCGATGTCGGCGTCTATTCGGACTGTGCGGTTGAGCCGCCGAGGCGAGTGAACGGATCGCTGGATGGTGTCCGTCTGAGTGTGTCGGGGCTAGGAGTCGGGAAGCACGTGCTTGAGGTGGAGAAGCGGCCGTTGGTGCGTGACGGCGGCGACTGGGATTTCCTCCACGGCATCCGGTCGGTTGAACGGCTGCGGGTGGAAGTGCCTGGAGACGTGAGTGACGACGAACTGGAGGAGAGCAATGATGAATAAGTTTTTGACGGTAGCGACGGTGGCGGTTATGGCCGGGGTCTTGCTCGTGCTCGCGTTTGGAGCACCGTCTGGGCTTGAATCACTCGCCACGCTTGGCCGTGTGCTCTGGGTAGTGCTGCTTATCGCTGCGGTGCTTGTGATCGGGATTCGTCCTCTGCGGCGTCGCGTGTTCGGGCGGAGTAAGGTGCTCGGGTCGATGTTTCGTCCGGGGTTGAAGCGTACGGATCGGGCGTCGTTGTCGAAGGGCGAGAAGCGTGCCGTTGCGAGCCTGCGGCGTGTAAGTCCTGGGTGGGCTGTGGCTGCGGGAGTGACGCGCGATGCGACGACTCGGAACGGCGATAGTGTGCGTACGTTCCCGGCGCTTGTATGGGTTGAGTTACGGGCTCATGGGCCGGCTGCGGTTTTCGAGGTGGTGCCGGGGTCGGTGCCGAGCGATTACGACGACGAGAAAGTGAGCGCTGCGCTCGGGTTCGCTGTCGAATGTGTCGCCGCGTCGCCATCAAAAATACGGATTCAGGTGCGCAGTCGTGATGCTCTCGCGGATCAGGGCACGGTTCCGTTCCGGATGGTGCCGCTGGCCGACCCTGCTGCGCCCGTGTGTGTGGGTGTCACGTCAGAAGGCCCGTTCTTGCTCCCGATCTTCGGACGCCAGACGCTCCTTGTGGGGGCTTCTGGCTCGGGCAAGGGCTCGGTGCTCTGGTCGGTCCTGGGGCAACTCGCGCCGAGTATCAACGAGGGCATGGTGCGCGTGCACGGGGTCGATTTGAAAGGCGGTGTCGAACTGACCGCTGGCCGGGGCCTGTTTCACGATGTGGCGTATACGTACGACGAGGCTGCGTCGATGATCGAGGGTCTTGCTCGGCGGTTGGATGATCGGCTCGCGTATATGCGTGAGAGCGGGCTGCGTAAGCACGTGCCGTCTGCTGCGGAGCCGCTGGAACTGCTGTTGATCGACGAGGCGGCGTCGCTGTCTTATCTCGCGCCGGATACGAAGGCGAAAAACGCGGTAGACGCGAATCTGAAACGGGTGCTGTCTACGGGGCGCGCTGCGGGTATCGCGGTTTTGGCTGCCATGCAAGACCCTCGGAAGGAATCACTGGCGTCTCGTGACCTGTTCACGGCTACTGTCGCGCTCCGGTTCCGGACGAAGGATGATGCCGTGCTCACGCTTGGGTCGGCTGCGTATGAAGCGGGCGCGCACGCAGACCGCATCCCGACGTCGAAGCCGGGAATCGGCTACGCGATCGAGGGCGATACCGGCGATGTTGTGCAGTTCCGGTCGTCCTGGGTGTCGGACGAGGCGATTGCGGAGATTGCGCGACGGTTCGCGGCTCCTGTGGAGGTGCCGGGCGATGTGTGACGACGTGTTCACGCTGGATGAGCGGATCGCTGAGGTCGATGAGCGGATCGCGGAGGTCGAGGCGATGAAGGAGTTCCGAGAGCGAATGGGAAGCGGCGGACGCTTCGTCGCCGTATTCGTGGATCGGCTCGGGGACTTGTACGACGAGCGTCGCCGCCTCGAAGCGAGAAGGGAGCAGGGCGATGGATCGGCTGGGTGACCTTAACGCTCGGATTGAACGTGCTCAGCGGGTCGCGATGGGTAAGGCCTTATGCGGGCAGTGGACGAAGGCGGACGACGAGGCCTCTATGAAGAGAAGGGACGACGTGATGCGTGAAGACGAAGGTCGCGGTGCGGGGCGTCTGTTCATCAGCGAGCGGGAACTCGCCTGGCAACTCGGCGTGCATCCATCGACGCTCACGAGGCTGGCGCAACAAGGGCATCTGCCGGTGGAGCCGGTGCACGTTGGGCATCGCCGTGTGTATCCGCGTGCGGCGGTGGAAAAGTTGGCAGGGGGTGCCTGATGGCGTTCGTCCGTAAGACTCAGGCGGGGCGTTGGCGGGGAATCGCGAAGCACGGTCGGGCGACGCTGGGATCGCGCACGTTCGATCTGCGCCGTGATGCCCTGGCATGGGCCGAACGTACCGAGGCCGCTGCTTCGGGAGGTGTAGATGTCCGGGCTGGTAAGGCTCTCGTTCGTGATCTTTTGGCTGAATGGGTGCGACATCGGCGGGCAACGGTGACGCCTCAGGCGGCGGCGACGGATGGGCAGTTGATCCGTCTTATGTCGCCGCCACTCGGGGCGCGCGCGGTTGCGTCGGTGCTGCCGGTCGATGTTGATCGTTGGTACGTGTACCTGCGCAGTCAAGGGCAATCGGACGGTTCGATGAAGCGGTACCGTGGCTCGCTGTCGGCGTTCTTTACGTGGTGCATCGCTGAGGGGCGTGCTGCGGAGAATCCGGTGACGGCATCGCGGCTTCCGGCGCAGATCGATCCGCCTTCTGAGATGCGCCCGCTGTCTGAGGCTGATCTGTCGGGCGTGGTCGATAAGGTTCATGGTCGCTGCGCGCATTGCGCGAATCTGGTGACGGTACTCGCGTGGTCGGGCGTTCGCTGGGGTGAGGCCCGCGAACTTCGCGTGAAAGACGTGTCGGAACTGCCTACGCCGTCGTTGCGAGTCGCGCGGAGCCGGTCAGAGGGCGAGCCGGTCAAGAGCACGAAGGGGCGTCGCGTTCGACGTGTGCCGCTGGCTGAGCCTGCATGGGTGATCGTCCGCGACCTCATGCAGATGAAGCATCCGGGCGACTTGTTGCTGACCGGTGAGCACGGCGGGCAACTTTGGCGGTCGCAGTTCCTGCGCTCATCGGGCTTCACAGAAGCGTCGGAGGGTCGCCGTATCCATGATTTGCGGCACACGTTCGCGACGCTCTCGCTCTCGCGGGGGGTGGATCTGGCGACTGTCTCAAAGTGGTTGGGGCACACGTCGGTGTCGATCACTGATCGGTACATGCACCACCTCGGCACCCAAGCCGATGTGGCTGGCCTCGCACTGCTGAACGGTGGCGGGGGTGCGCCGGGGGTGCGCGATAGCGGCACGGAGGGCAAGTCGTGATGGCGTCGAAAAGGCCTCCTGTCAAGCGACAGAAGGCCCTCCGGGGTGGTGGGCGATGCGGGACTCGAACCCACGACCTCTTCCGTGTGAAGGAAGCGCGCTAACCAACTGCGCCAAACGCCCATGTAGAGATTGTCGTGCCCTGCGGCACAAGAACCGATAGTACAGGATATGTGCGCGGGGCTCGAACGCGGCTGTCCGCCGGGGGTGTCGCTCGGGTCGCCCAGCGGACACGCCCGGATGCGTGGGCTGGTTTGGTCGGCCTCGCGATTCGGGGTAATGTATTCCAAGTGCCCGACCGGAAGGCCGGGGATGAGTATTGCGGATGTAGCGCAGTTGGTAGCGCATCACCTTGCCAAGGTGAGGGTCGCGAGTTCGAGTCTCGTCATCCGCTCGAGTGCAGGATCCATTTCGGGTCAGGTACGCGGGTTCGAATCCTGCATGGTGGCGTGGCCGAGAGGCTAGGCACCGGCCTGCAAAGCCGTTTACACGGGTTCGAATCCCGTCGCCACCTCGTGAAAATTTAATAGCCTTCATAGGCGCGATTAGCGCAGCGGTAGCGCGCTTCCCTGACACGGAAGAGGTCACTGGTTCGATCCCAGTATCGCGCACGAAAGCCCCCGCGAGGGGGCTTTTGCATCCGCGGATGTAGCGCAGTTGGTAGCGCATCACCTTGCCAAGGTGAGGGTCGCGAGTTCGAGTCTCGTCATCCGCTCAGAATCACGAAAGAGGTCCCTTCTGGGGCCTCTTTCGTCGTTTCGGCGCGACAAGGCTCCCCCGATTCGTTCTCCTACGAGCGCCGTCACGGGTGGATACTGAGGTCATGGATGCCTTCACCTTCGCCCGCACAGGGGACCCGGTTCTCCTTCAGGAGATCGACGACGGATACAGCGTCGACAGCGCCAACGAGAACGGCGATACGCTGCTCATGCTCGCGGCCTATCACGGGCACGCGGACCTCGTGCGCGGCCTCATCGCCCGCGGCGCCGACCTCAACCGTCCGAACGCGAAGGGGCTCGTTCCCCTCGCCGGCGCCGTCTTCAAGGGGCACGACGCCATCGTGCTCTCGCTCGTCCGTGCGGGAGCGGACGTCGGCGCCGGCTCGCCGAGCGTGCGCGAAACAGCCACGCAGTTCGGCCGCACCCTTCCGGTGTAGTCCGGAACGGATCCGGCGGGACATTAGAATGTTCGGGTGACTACCGGATTTGATCTGTTCCCCGAGAAGAACGTCGTCGCGATGCGCGTCGACGGCATCCTGAAAGACCTTGCCGCCGAGGTGACGGATACGGGCACGACCGAGCCGGTCACCATCGACAGCCCGGACGGGCTGAACATCCTGCGCCACTCGACCGCGCACGTCCTCGCGCAGGCGGTGCAGCGCATCAACCCCGACGCCAAGCTCGGCATCGGACCGTTCATCACCGACGGCTTCTACTACGACTTCCAGGTCGCAGACCCCTTCGCGCCCGACGACCTGCGGGCGATCAAGAAGGAGATGCAGCGCATCGTCAAGGAGGGCCAGCGCTTCGTGCGCCGCGCCGTCACCGACGAGCAGGCGCAGCAGGAGCTCGCGGCCGAGCCGTTCAAGGTCGAGCTCATCGGGCTAAAGGGCGGCAAGAAGGAAGCCGCCGAGGGCGCGAGCGTCGAGGTCGGCGCGGGCGAGCTGACCATCTACGACAACGTCGACCCGAAGACGGGCGAGACGAAGTGGGGCGACCTGTGCCGCGGCCCGCACGTGCCGACCACGCGCATGGTCGGCAACGGCTGGGACCTCCTGCGCGTCGCCGGGGCGTACTGGCGCGGCAGCGAGAAGAACCCGCAGCTGCAGCGCATCTACGGCACCGCGTGGCCGACGAAGGACGAGCTCGTCGCCTACAAGGATCGCCTTGCCGAGGCGGCGAAGCGCGACCACCGCAAGCTCGGCAAGGAGCTCGACCTGTTCTCGTTCCCGGACGAGGTCGGATCCGGCCTGTCGGTCTGGCACCCCAAGGGCGGCGTGATCCGCGGCGAGATGGAGCAGCACGCGCGCCGCCGCCACATCGAGAGCGGCTACACCTACGTGTACACGCCGCACATCGCCAAGAGCGACCTGTTCAGCGTCTCGGGCCACCTCCAGACCTACGCGGAGGGCATCTGGCCGCCCATCCGCATGGACGAGGAGCGCGACGACGACGGCCACGTGACCAAGCAGGGCGCCGACTACTACCTCAAGCCGATGAACTGCCCGATGCACATCCTCATCTACAAGGAGCGCGCGCGCAGCTACCGCGATCTGCCGCTGCGGTTCGCCGAGAACGGCACGGTCTACCGCAACGAGCTCTCCGGGGCGCTCCACGGCCTCACGCGCGTGCGCGGCTTCACGCAGGACGACTCGCACCTGTTCGTCACGCACGAGCAGCTTGAGGGCGAGGTGACGAAGGTGCTCGAGTTCATCATCTCGATGCTGCGCGACTTCGGCCTCAGCGACTTCGAGCTCGAGCTGTCGATGCGCGACGACGAGAAGTCGAAGTGGATCGGATCCGAGGAGTTCTGGGACGATTCCACGAACGCGCTGCGCAACGTCGCGGTGGCAAGCGGACTGAAGCTCACCGAGGTGCCGGGCGAGGCAGCCTTCTACGGGCCGAAGATCGACCTCAAGACCCGCGACGCGCTCGGCCGGGTGTGGCAGCTGTCCACCGTGCAGGTCGATCCGAACCTGCCCGAGCGCTTCGACCTCGAGTACGCGGCCGCCGACGGCACGAAGAAGCGCCCGATCATGATCCACCGCGCGCTGTTCGGCTCGATCGAGCGGTTCTTCGCGATTCTGCTCGAGCACTACGCCGGCGACTTCCCGCTCTGGCTGGCGCCGGTGCAGATCATGGGCGTTCCGGTCGCCGACGAGTACGCCGACTACCTCGGCGAGGCGGCGGAGAAGTTCCGCGCCGCCGGCGTTCGGGTCGAGGTCGACTACTCCGACGACCGCATGCCGAAGAAGATCCGCACCCACACGACGCACAAGGTGCCGATCATCATGATCGCGGGGGAGCAGGATCGCTCCGCGGGCACCGTGTCGTTCCGGTTCCGTGACGGAACCCAGCGCAATGGCGTGCCGATCGACGAGGCTGTCGCCCTCGTCGCGGGCCTCATCGAGCAGAAGAAGCTCGTCCTGACCGACGAGGACGCTCTGCTGGAGACTGCGTGACGGGCCCGCAGGAAGAGTTCGCACAGCTCGAACCGGAGAGCGAGTTCGGCGGTGTGCCGGACGCGTTCCAGCGGCTGTGGACCCCGCATCGCATGGCGTACATCCAGGCCGGCGCCGACGCCAACCGCGGGGCCGGGTGCCCGTTCTGCGCCGCGCCCGAGAAGTCCGAAGAGGACGGCCTGATCGTTCATCGCGGCGAGACGGCGTACGTGCTGCTGAACCTGTTCCCCTACAACGCGGGGCACATGCTGGTGTGCCCGTACCGCCACGTGGGCACCTACGACGAGGCCACGCCCGAGGAGATCGACGAGATCTCCCGGCTCACGCAGACGGCGATGCGGGTGCTGCGCGCCACGGCCGGATGCCACGGCTTCAACATCGGCATGAACCAGGGCGAGGTCGCCGGTGCCGGCGTCGAGGAGCACCTGCACCAGCACATCGTGCCGCGGTGGCAGTCCGATGCGAACTTCTTCCCGATCATCGCCCAGACCAAGGCGCTGCCGCAGCTGCTCGGCGATGTCCGCCGTTCGGTCGCCGATGCCTGGCCCGCGTAGGAATCGGCGACCGAACGGTCAGGTGTAGAGCGAGATCGGCTGGTTCTCGCCGTTGAGCACATAGGCGCCGACCTCGAGCCGCTTGAAGTCGACCGGGTCGTGCAGCGAGTGCGTTCGGATGTTGCGCCAGTGCAGATCGAGGCCGGTGGACGCCTTGGCGGAGCTCGAACCGGTGACCTCGAACACGCGGTTCGCCACGTCGAGGGCCGTCTCGTTCGTGACGATCTTGAGGCGAGCGATGTCGATCGCGATGCGTCCGCGATCCTCGCTCGTGACGGCGGATCCGCGTGCGACGACGGCGTCGAAGTCGTCGCCGACACGGTCGGCGAGCGCCTCGGCGGCCGCGATCCTCGCGTCGAGGTCGCCGACTATCCGCTGCGTGAACGGATCGTCGCGATACTTCTCGGCCGTCGACAGGAACCACGAACCGCGGCGCTGGCGCACGAGCTCGATGCCCTGCGCGAGGGCGCCCTCCGCGATCCCGAGGTAGAGGTTGCCGAAGGAGAGCTGGATCGCGGGAGTGAACAGCGAGCCGAACGGCTCATCGCCGGCCCAGGCCAGCACATCGCTCTCGGAGATCGCGACGTCGTCGAATCTCACCGATCCGCTCGCGGACTGGCGCTGCCCGAGCGCGTCCCAGTCGCCGAGCGGTGCGACGCCTGCGCGCGTGCGCTCGACGACGACCGTGAGGCCGCGCCCATCGTCGTCCCCGCCGCGCACGGTTCCGCTGACCAGGATGACGTCGCCCGCCGAGGCGCCCGTCGAGAACCGTTTCGTGCCGCGCAGCGTCCAGCCGCCGGGCGCCGGTTCGAACGCCAGATCAGGATCCGTCGGGTTGACCGAATCGCCCCAGATCCAGCGGTTCGCGGCCGACGCGCGGTACCAGCGTTCGCCGGCCTCCGGCGTCGCGGCGAAGCCCGCGTTCGACTCGTTCACGTAGTGGTAGGCGAGCACCTGAGCGACGGACGCGTCGGTCCGGGCGAGCGCGCGGATCACGCGCACGGCCGTGCTCCACGTCGCGCCCTGCCCGCCGTACTCCGACGGAGCGAGCAGCGTGGTGAGCCCCGACTCGCGCAGCAGGTCGAGCTGGGGGAGCGGGTCGGATCCCGTGCGGTCGCGCTCGAGAACGTCGGCGGCGAGGCTCCGCCCCACCTCCTCGGCGACGGCGACGAAGCGTCGGAGGTCGTCCTGAACGCTCATCGCGCGGCCTCCTCTGCCCAGGCGGGTCCCGACTGATCCGCGACGCTCGTTCTGCCCGCGAGCGAGCCCCGATGGCGGGACGCGGGATGCCACTCGGGCACCGTCGGCGACCCGTCGCCCGTCAGGCGGCCGCGGAGAGTGCCCTCCGGGTACTCGTCCCATACCCGGCCGCGGCGGCGCAGCTCGGGGATGAGGTGCTCGACGATCTGCTCGAAAGATCCGGGGGTGACGACGTACGCGAGGTTGAAGCCGTCGATGCCGCCGACGTCGATCCAGCGCTCGAGCTCGTCGGCGACGGTCTCGGGGCCGCCGACGATCACGGGGCCGATGCCGCCGATGCCGACGTACTCGGCGATGTCGCGCGGCGTCCACTTGCGGTCGGGGTCGTAGGTCGTGAACGCCGCGAGCGCGGAACGCGCGGCGTCGGTGTCGACGTACTCCAGCGGGGTGTCGGGGTCATACGTCGACAGGTCGAGCCCCGACCAGCCGCCGTAGAGCGCGAGGGCGCCCTCGAGCGACACGTACCCGCGGTACTCCTGTTCGAGAGCACGGGCCTCGGCATCCCTGGCGGCGACGATGACGGTCGCCAGCACGAGGATCTTCACGGTGTCGGCCGGGCGCGATGACGCCTCGGCTCGTGATCGGATGTCGTCCGAGATCGGTCGGGTCTGCTCGGGGGTGAGGCCGTTGATGAAGATCGCCTCGCCGTGCGCCGCCGCGAACTCCCGGCCGCGCGGCGACGCGCCGGCCTGGAAGATCACCGGGGTGCGCTGCGGGCTCGGCTCGGCGAGGTGGAAGCCGGGCACCCGGAAGTGCTCGCCCGCGTGCTCGATGGGATGCACCTTCGTCGCGTCGGTGAACACGCCGGTCTCGCGGTCGCGGAGGACCGCGCCGTCCTCCCAGGACGCCTCCCACAGCTTGTACGCGACCTCGAGGAACTCCTCCGCGACGCCGTAGCGGTCGTCGTGGGCCATCTGCGTCTCGCGACCCAGGTTGCGCGCGGCCGAATCGAGGTAGCTCGTCACGACGTTCCAGCCGACTCGGCCGCCCGTGAGGTGGTCGAGCGTCGTGAAACGGCGGGCGAGCGCGTAGGGGTGGTCGTACGTCGAGGCGACCGTGATCCCGAAGCCGAGGTGCGTCGTCGCGTACGCCATCGCCGAGATCGGAACGACCGGATCGCCGAGCGGCACCTGGTCCGCGTCGGTCAGCGCCGCCTCGCCGGATCCGCGCCACACGTCGTACACGCCGAGCACATCGGCGAGGAACAGGGCGTCGAAGCCCCCTCGCTCGAGCAGCTTCGCCAGCTCGACCCACTCGTCGAGCGACGTGTATCGATCTGCGCGGTTCTCGGGGTGGCGCCACAGGCCGGGGGCCTGGTGCGTGACGCACGACATGTCGAATGCGTTCAGGATGATGCGCTTCATCAGTGTCCGTTCCTTATCGGTGGCTCCACGCTATGGTCCCGGCCGCCCGTCGCCCTGTTCGTGCTACGCGACATGACGCAATGTGTCGTTCTGCTACGCGCCGACTTGGCCCGCGGCGATCGCGCGCCTCAGACTCGACCTCGCCGTGCCCGCCCCGCACCGGCCCGATACCGACAACGGAGCACCTCATGAACCGATCCCGCAGAGCACGCGCCTTCTCCGTCTCCTCGGCGCTCGTCATGATGGTGGGCGTCGGCAGCCTTGCCGGTTGCGCATCGCAGGCCGGCGGCGCCGAGGGGGAGCAGGAGCTCACCGTCCTGTTCAACCAGTCGAACGAGGCCGGCTCCGAGTGGCTCGCGAAGGAGTACGAGGAGCGCACCGGTGTGAAGATCAACCCGGTGCTCTCGCCCTACGACGAGATCGCGTCCAACCTCGCCCTCGACCAGCAGTCGGGCGCGAACACGATCGACGTGGCGACTCCCTGGTACGTCTCGCTCGGCGACCTCGCGGCCGACGGCGTGATCCAGGACATCACCGACTGGGTGGATGAGACCCCGGAGATCGACGTGGACGATTTCATCCCGGCGATCTGGGAGCCGTACTCGACGATCGACGACAAGATCTACGGCCTCCCGTTCGACGGCGACACGCACGTGCTCTTCTACAACAAGGAGATCCTCGAGCGCAACGGGATCGAAGAGCCGCCGGCGACCTGGGACGAGTACCTCGAGCAGGCCACGACCATCACGGAGAACGAGAGCGCCGACGGCATCTATGGCGCCTCGGTATTCGGACAGCAGTCGCCGCTGATTCTCGGCGCGAGCTTCGCGAACCGCCTCGCCGGATTCGGCGGCTCGTTCCTCGACGACGACGGCGCCCCGACGATCGACTCCCCGGAGGCGATCGAGGCGGCGCAGGCGCTCGTCGACATCGACGACGTGGCGCTGCCGACGCCGGCCGAGACCGACTTCGGCGTCGGAAACTCCGCGTGGTTCGCCGGCAAGGTCGCGTTCATCGAGAACTGGACCGACCTCGGTGTCAAGAGCGAGGATCCGACGACGGGCAGCGAGGTCGCCGGCAAGTGGGGCGTGCAGCTGCTCCCGGTCGGCGAGGAGGGACAGGAGCCCCGTGCGTCCCTCGTCTCGGGCTTCAGCTGGGTGATCACGGCCAACACCGAAAAGCGCGAGCTCGCGGAGGACTTCATCGAGTTCGCGGCGTCGAGCGAGGTCAACGCGGCGCTTCTGACCGAGTCGCCGCCCACGGGCGTCGACCCAAGCCGGCTCTCCTCGCTCGAGGACGAGACGTACGGCAAGGAGTTCCCCGAGATCCAGGAGGTCAACCGCGCGACCCTGAGCGACGCGCTCGAGTGGCCGACCGGGAAGAACGCCACGCAGGCGGCGCAGGTGCTCACCGACGAGCTCGCCTCGCTCATCGCCGGCACCGGCGGTTCGGCCGAGGAGACGATGCAGCGGGTCCAGGAACAGTGGGAGACGCTGCTGGCCGATGACTGACCTTGCGACCAGGCGCCGCAGCGGGCCGCGGTGGGTGCGGCGGGGATTCGTCGCACCCACCGTGCTGGTCACCGTGGTGCTCGGCCTGTATCCGCTGATCTTCATCGTCGGTGCCGCCGTGACCGAGTCGAGTCTCGGCAAGCCCTTCCAGAGCGTCGTCGGCGCGGATCAGATCGTCGCGGCCGCGACGGACGCGGGCGTGATCGGATCCCTCGTTCGGGGCACGCTCTACGCCCTCGTTGTGGCGGCCGCCTCCACGATCCTCGGCACGGCGGCCGCGCTCGCGCTGTGGCGGTCGGCGTTCGCGGGCTCCGCGGCCAGGATCATCCTGCTGCTGCCGCTCGCGCTTCCGCCCGTCGTCGTCGGCGTGCTCTGGCGGCTGATCTTCACTCCCAACGGCGGGCTTCTGGACACGATCCGTCGGATGATCGCGCCGGGAACGGAGCCGCTCGCGATCCTGTCGGACCCGGTGCTCGCGATCGTCGGCATCGCGGTCGCCGACATCTGGGAGTGGACGCCGCTGATCACGATCCTCGTCTTCGCCGCCCTGATCGGCATCGATCGCGAGGTCATGGAGGCGGCCTCGCTCGACGGCGCCCACGGCCTTCGCCTGCTTCGCGAGATCGCGGTGCCGGCCGTTGCGGGCACCATCGCGGCGGCCTTCGTGATCCGCCTCGTGCTCGCGTTCAAGCTGTTCGACCTCGTCGACGTCATGACGAAGGGCGGGCCGGGGGAGGCGACGACCGTGCCGGCCTGGCTCGTCTGGAAGGCCGCCATCGAGCAGTTCGACGTCGGCCGGGGCGCCGCGATCACGCTACTGCTCGCCGTCGTCGTCACCCTCATCACCCTGCCCCCGATCCTGATCGCAAGGAGGAGCCATGGCTGAGCGCGTCGCGGCCGACGGCCGAGCCTCGTCCCGCGCCGCGAGCGCGTGGCTCATCGCGGCGCTCGCGGTATCCGCCGTCCCGATCCTGTATCTCGCCTCGGTCTCGTTCATGACCCAGGGCGAGGTCGCGGCGGGGCGCCTGTTCCCGGAGCACCCGACGCTCGCCCACTGGATCGGCGCGCTGACCGGCCCCGTGCCGAGGGCGATCGCGAACTCGCTGGTCGTGTCGCTCACAAGCGCGGCGATCACGCTCGTGCTGGCGCTCCCCGCGGCCTGGGCGATCGTGCGGCACCGCACGGGAGGCCGGCTGCTGGCGGGCACGTTCCTGGCGCCGTGGCTGCTGCCGCCGATCGTCGCGATCGTGCCGCTGTTCGTGCTGCTGCGCGTGCTCGGGCTCAACAACACTCTCACCGGTCTCACCCTGCTGTACGCGATCATGAACGTCGGCCTCGCCGTTTGGCTGCTCGAGGGCTTCGTGCGCCGCCTGCCGGTCGAGCTCGAGGAGGCAGCGCGGCTCGACGGCGCGGGAGAGTTCGGCGTGCTCGTGCGGATCGTCGCGCCGCTGACCGGGCCGGCGCTCGTCGCGGTCGGCGTGATCCTCGTGATCCTGAGCTACAACGAATACCTGTTCGCGGCGTTCGTCACGCAGAGCGCCGACTCCCGCACGGTTCCGGTCGTCATCAGCCTCATGCTCAGCGAGCGGGTGCAGGACTTCGGAAAGGTCGCGGCCGCCTCCCTCATGGGCGCGATCCCGCCGCTCGCGATCGCGGGCCTGCTGCAGAAGCGCCTGGTCGAGGGACTCACGTCGGGCGCGGTGAAGTAGCCGCCGTCGATCAGGCGCCGCCCGAGTCGGCGATCGCCTCCGCGAGGCGATCCTGGGCCGCATCGTCGAGGTCGTGGGCCGTGACGCGCAGGTGGTGCGACGGGGCCGCGTCCGGGGAGACGCGGAACTCATCGCCCGAGCGGGTGATCCAGCCGCGCTCGCGAAGCCGGGCGGCGACCTCGGCCGCGGGGCGCGCGACCGGCACCCAGAGGCTCAGCCCGTCGCCGGGGCGGGCGCGGATCCCGTGCCGCTCGAGCGCGCGGCCGAAGGCGTCGTTCCTCTCGGAGTAGTGGGCGCCCGCAGCCTTGATCTCCGCGCGCACGTCCTCGTCGGTCACGAGCGCGAGCGAGAGGCGCTGCAGCAGGTGGCTGACCCAGGCGGTGCCGGGACGCAGCCGCCTGCCGAGCCGCTCGGCGGTGTGCGGATCCGACGCCACGAGGGCGAGACCCATGTCGGGGCCGAGGAACTTCGACACCGACCGCACGAGGGCCCACCGCTCGTGGCGCGGCGCGATGATCGAATGGAACGGCCGCCGGGACAGCAGGGAGAAGTGGTCGTCCTCGACGACGAGCACGTACGGGTGGTCGGCGAGCTCCGCGCGGAGCGCGGCGGCGCGGCCCGCGGAGAGCGATGCCCCCGTCGGGTTCTGCGCGCGCGGCGTGCAGATCACCGCGCGCACGCCCTGATCGAGCGCGGCCCGGAGGCCATCGGGCGTCATACCCTCCTCATCGACGGACACGGGCACCGCGTCGTATCCGCCGATCCGCAGCGTGTGGATGACGGTGAGGAACCCCGGATCCTCGACCGCCACGCGGTCGCCCGGGGCGAGGACGGCGGTGAAGAGCCGGTCGAGCGCGTCGGCCGCGCCGTTCGTCACGGTGATGCGCACGTGCTCGGGCGCGACCTCGAGGTCGCCGCCGAGGCGGGCGTGCGCCCAGCGCTCGAGGTCGGTGTCGACGACGGGCGCGCCGTACAGCACGGGGTGCCCGTCGAGCGCCGCCAGCGCGCGCATCGGATCGGGGATGAACCGCGGATCCGGATTGCCCGCGCCGACGTCGGCGAGCGTCGCGTCGTTCGCGGATCCCTCCCGCGCGACGGCCTCGGGCGCCGAGACGCGCGTGCCGCCGCGTCCCTGGCTGACGACGAGGCCCGACGAGGCCAGCTGCCGGTAGGCGGAAACGGCCGTGTTGCGATTCACGCCGAGACGGTCGGCGAGCACCCGCACGGGCGGCAGGGAATCCGCGGGGGCCAGCGCTCCGCGTTCGATCAGGCCGCGCACGCTCGACGCGATCTCGGCGGCGGTGGCCCCGGAGATCTCGTGTGTCGGATCGTGTCGCATCGATGCCGATTGTCTCACGCGGATCGGTTACGCTTTGGCATAGATCAATCATTGACCTAGGCCATAAGGGGCACTCATGACGGAACAGACCACCGGAACCGGCCGCGTCAAGCGCGGTCTCGCGGAGATGCTGAAGGGCGGCGTGATCATGGACGTGGTCACGGCCGACCAGGCGAAGATCGCCGAGGACGCGGGCGCCGTCGCGGTCATGGCGCTCGAGCGCGTTCCCGCCGACATCCGCTCGCAGGGCGGGGTGGCGCGCATGAGCGATCCCGATCTCATCGACGGCATCATCGAGGCCGTGTCGATCCCCGTGATGGCGAAGGCGCGCATCGGCCACTTCGTCGAGGCGCAGGTGCTCCAGAGCCTCGGGGTCGACTACATCGACGAGTCCGAGGTGCTCTCTCCGGCGGACTACGTCAACCACATCGACAAGTGGCCCTTCGACGTACCGTTCGTGTGCGGGGCGACCAACCTGGGGGAGGCGCTGCGCCGCATCACCGAGGGCGCGGCGATGATCCGCTCCAAGGGCGAGGCCGGCACGGGCGACGTGTCGGAGGCGACGCGCCACATCCGCCAGATCACGGGCGAGATCCGGGCGCTTGCGGGCAAGAGCTCGGACGAGCTCTACGTCGCGGCGAAGGAGCTGCAGGCTCCCTACGAGCTCGTCGCCGAGATCGCGCGCACGGGCGAGCTTCCGGTCGTGCTGTTCACCGCCGGTGGCGTCGCAACGCCCGCGGACGCCGCGATGATGATGCAGCTCGGCGCCGACGGCGTTTTCGTCGGATCCGGCATCTTCAAGTCGGGCGATCCCGCCGCGCGCGCGAAGGCGATCGTGAAGGCGACGACCTTTCACGACGACCCCGCGGTGATCGCGGAGGTCTCGCGCGGCCTCGGCGAGGCGATGGTGGGCATCAACGTGTCCGACCTCGCCGCTCCCCACCGCCTCGCCGAGCGTGGCTGGTAGCGCCGCGCGCGTCGGGATCCTCGCCCTGCAGGGCGACGTCGTCGAGCACGAGCGCATGCTGGGCGCGCTGGGCGCAGAGACGATCCGCGTCCGGCGCCCGGAGGAGCTCGAGCGCATCGACGGGCTCGTGCTGCCGGGAGGCGAGTCGACGACGATCGACAAGCTGTTGCGCGCGTTCGGCCTGCGGGATCGTCTGGCGGACCTCATCCGGTCCGGCCTGCCGGTCTACGGCACGTGCGCGGGCCTGATCCTGCTCGCAGACCGGCTGGTCGACGGGGCCGCGGATCAGCAGACCCTGGGCGGCCTCGACGTCACGGTGCGCCGCAACGCCTTCGGGCGGCAGAGCGAGTCGTTCGAGACCGACCTCGAGGTTCGCGAGCTGGGGGATCCGCCCGTGCGCGCGGCCTTCATCCGCGCGCCGGTCGTCGAGGAGGTGGGGCCCTCGGCGCGGGCCCTCGCGGCGCTGCCGGACGGGCGCGTGGTCGCGGTCGAGCAGGGCGCGATCCTCGCGACGTCCTTCCACCCCGAGCAGACCGGAGACCCGCGCCTCCACGAGCGCTTCCTCGCGCGCGCGGCTCAGCGCAGCTGACGCGCTTCGAACTCCATCCGCGGCGACGCGTAGTGCTCCTGCGCCTCGATGAGCTTCAGCTCGTTGGTGGAGGCGGCGTGCGTGATCTCGAGCAGGCCGAACACGCTCGACGCCGTGCGCGCGAGGGCGTCGGCGGCGCTGCGGGACGCGACGTAGTGGCTCGTGAACAGCGCGGCGGTCACATCGCCGGATCCGTTGGCCTTGAGCGGCAGATACGGCGTCGTGACGATCCACGCGCCGCTGTCGTCGACCGCGATCATCTCGATCGTGCCGTCGTCGCGGTCGGGGCGCTCCACGCTCGTGACGAGCACGGTGCGCGGGCCCATCGCGCGCGCGGCGTCGGCCGCCGCGAGCGTCTCGTCGATCGTGTGGGGGTCGGTTCCCGTGAGGTACCCGAGCTCGAACTGGTTCGGCGTGATGATGTCGGCGACCGGAACGACCTTGTCGCGCAGCAGGTCGGGAATCGCGGGGGCGACGAAGCAGCCCGACTTGGCGTTGCCCATCACGGGGTCGCAGGCGTACAGCGCGTTCGGGTTCGCGCTCTTGACCCGCGCGACCGCGTCGATGATGACGTCGGCGATGCCCTCGGATCCCTGATACCCGCTCAGCACCGCGTCGAGGCCGCCGAACGCGCCGCGCTCCTCGACGCCCGTGATCACGTCGGCGACGTCCTGCGGCGCCATGACGGGGCCGCGCCACGAGCCGTAGCCGGTGTGGTTCGAGAAGTTCACGGTGTACACGGGGAGCACATCGACGCCGATGCGCTGCATGGGGAACACCGCCGCGGAGTTTCCCGCGTGCCCGAACGCGACTGCCGACTGAATCGAGAGGATCTTCATCCCTCGATCATGCCACCATGGAGGTGTGACAAAACGGGGGATATGGATCGGCGCGGCCATCGCGATCGCGGTGGTCGTGGTGGTGATCGTCGCGTACCTGGTCTGGCCCCGCGAGGCTCCGGCCGCGCAGCCCGCCCCGACGCCCTCTCCGGCGGCGACCGCGACTCCCACACCCACCCCGACGCCGAGCGGCCCGCCCGCGAACGATACCGCCTACGACCAGGGGGACCTGCCGATCGACGACGTCTTCCTCGTCGACGCCGCGCTGCCGGTCGACGACGACCCGACGGGTGAGATCCTGCCGCTGACGGCCTCGCCGCGCGACGAGGCCGGCGCGCCCGTCTTCGCGGATCCGTCAGGCGAGCCCATCGCCTGGCTGCCGCAGGAGCAGACGTACGGCGGCACCGACCTGCCGGTCGTCGAGATGCACGAGTCGTGGGTCAAGGTACTGCTCGCCGGACGCCAGGCGCGAGCGGGCGAGGGCGACGCGAGCCAAGTGGTCGGCTGGCTGCGCGTCTCCGACGCGGTGCTCACCCCCAACGACGTCGTCGTCGAGGTGGATCTGGACGCGCACGCGATCGATATCGTCACGGGCGACGGATCCGATCAGTCGCGCGAGCGGATCGCGGACGATTTCGCCTGGGGCACCGAGGCGACCCCGACGCCCGTCGGGCGCACGTTCGTGATGCACACCGAGGTCGTCCCCTCGCTGGCGTACACGCGGGGACATCCCATCGTCTATCTCGGCGCGCAGTCGAGCACCCTCGCCGGGTTCGACGGTCAGGACGTCGCCGTCACGGCGTTCCACTACCACGACGTGCGCTCCGGGGCGATCTCGAACGGATGCATCCGCGTGGACGCGGATGTCACCTCCCGGCTCGCGGAACTGCCCGTGGGCACGCCCGTCGTCATCTCGTGAACGCGCGCACCCGCTGGTGCGTAAACTGTCGAGAGACATCCGAGGAGGCATATGTCTGGACACTCCAAGTGGGCGACCACCAAGCATAAGAAGGCGGCGATCGACGCCAAGCGTGCGAAGTCGTTCGCCAAGCTGATCAAGAACATCGAGGTCGCGGCCCGCATGGGCGGTCCCGACCTGCAGGGAAACCCCACGCTGTACGACGCCGTTCAGAAGGCGAAGAAGACGTCGGTCCCGAACGACAACATCGACCGCGCTCTCAAGCGCGGGGCGGGCGTCGGCGGCGACGCCGTCGAGTACACGACGATCATGTACGAGGCTTACGGCCAGGGCGGCACCGCCATTCTGATCGAGTGCCTGACCGACAACAAGAACCGCGCCGCGGCCGACGTGCGCACGGCCGTCACCCGCAACGGCGGCAACATGGCCGACCCCGGCAGCGTCTCGTTCAACTTCGAACGCAAGGGCGTCATCGTCGTCTCGGGCGACGGAACGACCGAGGACGACGTGATGATGGTCGCGCTCGAGGCCGGCGCCGAAGAGGTCGAGCCGCACCCCGATGGGTTCGAGATCATCACCGACGCGAGCGAGATGGTCGCTGTGCGCCAGGCGCTGCAGGCCGCCGAGATCGACTACGAGTCGGCCGACGCCGAGTTCGTGCCGCACGTCAAGGTGCCGCTCGACGCCGACACCGCGCGCAAGCTGTTCAAGCTCATCGACGGGCTCGAGGATCTCGACGACGTGCAGAACGTGTTCACGAACCTCGACCTCACCCCTGAGGTCCAGGCGGAGCTGAACGACAACGACGAGGAATGACCTCTCGCCGTCGAAACGCCCCGCGGCAGCCGTCCAGGCAGTCGCGGGGCGTTTAACGTGGGAGCTATGACCCTGCGCGTGCTCGGAATCGACCCCGGCCTGACCCGGTGCGGCGTGGGCGTCGTCGACGTGGCGCCCGATCGCTCCGCGACGCTCGTGCACGTCGGCGTCATCCGCTCGCCCATCGACGCGGATCCGGGGGACCGGCTCGCGACGATCGCGCGCGGGATCCGCGCGGTGCTCGATGCGCATTCGCCGGACGTTGCGGCCGTCGAGCGCGTGTTCGCGCAGCACAACGTCGCATCGGTGATGGGAACCGCGCAGGTGTCGGGGATCGCGCTCATGCTCGCGGCCGAGCGCGGCCTGCCGACGGCGACGCACACGCCCAGCGAGGTGAAGGCCGCGATCACGGGGTACGGATCCGCCGACAAGGCGCAGGTGCAGCACATGGTCGCTCGGGTGCTTCGGCTCGCCGAGCTGCCGAAGCCGGCGGATGCCGCCGATGCCCTGGCGATCGCGCTGTGCCACGCCTGGCGCCGCGGACCGGTGTCGTCGGGTCCCTCGCCGTCCGGTGCCACGCCGGCACAGCGCGCGTGGGCGGAGGCCGAGAAGAAATCGCGTGTTGCTCGAACAAAGCTACGAAACTCCCGATAGCCTGGGGCGATGATCTCTTCTGTTCGCGGCACCGTCGTGCACACCGCGGCCGACAGCGTCGTGATCGACGTGTCCGGCGTCGGATACTCGGTCGCGGTTCCGCCCGACGTGGCGCGCACCGCCGGCCACGGTCACGAGCTGTTCCTGCACACCCACCTCGTCGTACGCGAAGACGCGTTGAGCCTCTTCGGCTTCGCGACGCGCGACGAGCTCGAGGTGTTCGGCGTGCTGCTCGGCGTGAACGGCGTCGGCCCGAAGTCGGCGCTCGGCATTCTTTCGGTCCTAACGATCGATCAGATCGCCTCGGCCGTCGAGGCAGAAGACGACAAGCCGTTCCGCAAGGTCAGCGGCATCGGCCCGAAGACGGCGAAGCTCATCGCCCTGCAGCTGCAGGGCAAGCTGCATGCGCCGGCCCCTGCGGGCGCGAGCGGCGCATCGGCTCCGGCGGGAGTCTCGGCCCAGGTGATCGCGGCGCTCACGGGCCTCGGCTGGCCCGAACGCACGGCGGCCGAGGCCGTCGACCAGGTCGTCGAGGGCGCCTCCGACGCGGATCGCGCATCGGTGCAGGCTCTGCTGCGCCTGACGCTCGCCGCGCTCGGACCCGCCAGTAAGAGCGGTACGCGTGTCTGATCCCGTCGTCTCACCCGAGCCCCAGGACGAGACCGAGCTCGCCGTCGAGGGCGCGCTGCGCCCGCACAGCCTCGGCGAGTTCATCGGCCAGCAGAAGGTGCGCGGCCAGCTGCAGCTGCTGCTCGACGCCGCCGCGATGCAGGATCGGCCCGCGGATCACATCCTGCTCGCGGGCCCGCCCGGCCTCGGCAAGACGACGCTCGCGATGATCGTGGCCCACGAGGCCGGGCGCCCGCTGCGCATGACGAGCGGGCCGGCGATCCAGCACGCAGGCGATCTGGCCGCGGTCCTGTCGAGCCTGACGCCCGGCGAGGTGCTGTTCATCGACGAGATCCATCGCATGGCCCGCGCGGCCGAAGAGATGCTCTACCTCGCGATGGAGGACTTCCGCATCGACATCATGGTCGGCAAGGGCGCGGGCGCCACGAGCATCCCGCTCGATCTCGCGCCGTTCACGCTCGTGGGCGCGACGACGCGATCCGGCATGCTGCCGAACCCGCTGCGCGACCGCTTCGGCTTCACGGCGCACCTCGAGTACTACGAGCCCGACGAGCTCGAGCGCGTCGTCGAACGGTCCTCGTCGATGATCGGCGTCGATCTCGACGCCGAACAGCAGGGCGAGATCGCCCGTCGCTCGCGGGGCACACCCCGAATCGCGAACCGCCTGCTGCGTCGCGTGCGCGACTGGACGCTCGTGCACGGGGCGGGGGAGGTGTCGCTCCACGGCGTGCGCGCGGCACTCGACCTGTACGACGTCGACGCGATCGGCCTCGATCGGCTCGACCGCGCGGTGCTCGATGCTCTCGTGCATCGGTTCCGCGGCGGCCCCGTCGGTCTGTCGACGCTCGCGGTCACGGTCGGCGAGGAGCCCGACACCATCGAGAGCGTCGTCGAGCCGTATCTCGTGCGCATCGGGTTCATGGGCCGAACCCCGCGCGGCCGTGTTGCGACTCCCTATGCATACGCTCATTTGGGCCTTGCCGAGCCCACCGATGCCATACAATCGTGAGGATGTGCCGGGCATCTCCCGGCTTGTTGGGTGCTGAACGCGATACCCACGTCACACCGATCCGCGAAAGGCTCTCCCGCTCTATGGACATCATTCTTCTCGTCGTCGCCGGCGCCCTGCTCATCTTCATGTTCTGGAGCTCGTCGCGTCGCCGGAAGAAGATGCAGGCCGACGAAGAGAGCCGTCAGCAGGCGCTCACGCCCGGCACGCCGGTCATGACGCGATCCGGCCTCTACGGCACGCTCGTCGCATTCGACGCCGACGACCTCACCAAGCGCGCCGTGATCGCCATCGCTCCGGGCGTCGAGATCGAGGTGCACGCGCAGACGGTCACTCTCGACCAGGAGTCGCTGCAGGCGGAAGACGCCGATGAATACGACGAGGTCGACGAGGTCGACGAGGAGTTCGTCGAGGACGACGAAGGCGCTACCCTCGAGGAGCAGGTCTTCGACGACGCGCGTCTCGATGACGAGCAGACGTCGGGCGAGACCGACGAGCGCAAGAACGACTGATCTACTTTCCACTCCGGCGACCGACGTAAGGCACCACTGTCGTGGCGATTTCCACTCCCACGCGCCATGCTTGGCGCGCACTCATCGGCCTCTTGGGCCTCACCCTCGTACTCTTCGGCGCTAACGCGGCCGGTGTCCACGTGTTCAAGGAAGGCACGTGGGTCCCGGAGCTGGCGCTCGATCTGCAGGGCGGAACCCAGATCGTCATGGAGGCTGACACCGACGGTGCCACGCCCACGGACGAGCAGATGGCCCAGGCCGTGGAGATCATTCGCCAGCGCGTCGACGCGTCCGGCGTCTCGGAGGCGCAGATCACGACGCAGGGATCCGACAACCTCGTCGTGGCGCTTCCCGGTAACCCCGACCAGGCTCAGCGCGAGCGCATCGAGGCGAGCGCGCAGATGCAGCTGCGCCCGGTGCTGTACGCCTCGAACCCGGCGACGACCTTCGTCGGCGACGACGGCGAGTCGACGCCGTACCCGACGCCCGATCCCACGCTGGCCGACGAGCCGACGGCCGAGCCCACCGACCCGAGCGACCTCAACTGGGTCACCGACAAGATGTACGCAGAGATGCTCGCGTACAACTGCGAGGCCGAGGACAACGACCCGGCGCACGCGCCGCACGACGAGCCCCTGATCACCTGTGAGGCCGACGGGTCGGCGAAGTACATCCTCGGACCGGTCGAGATCGACGGCTCCGACATCGTCGATGCCCAGGCCGGCGTCAACCAGGACAACGGCTCGTGGCTCGTGAGCATCGACTTCGACAAGTCGGCGAGCGACGGCGAGAAGAGCGGCGCCGACAAGTTCGCGGAGATCAGCCAGCGCCTCGTCAACCTCACGGGCGTGCAGAACCAGTTCGCGTTTGTCCTCGACGGCAACGTCATCTCGGCACCGGGCATGAACCAGGCGATCACGGGCGGCAGCGCCCAGATCTCGGGCGGCGGCATCACGGAGGAATCCGCCAAGGTGCTCGCCGACCAGCTGCGCTTCGGCGCGCTGCCCATGACCTTCAACGTCATCTCGAGCGACACGATCTCCGCGACCCTCGGCTCGCAGCAGCTGATGATCGGCCTGGTCGCGGGGCTCATCGGCCTCGTGCTCGTCGCCGCCTGGGTGCTGCTCGTCAGCTATCGCGCGCTCGGGTTCGTGATCATCGCGTCGCTCGCGGTGATGGCGATCCTCACGTTCGTGATGCTGTGTCTGCTCTCGTGGCGCATCGACTATCGATTGTCGCTCGCCGGCGTGGCCGGCCTGATCGTCACGATCGGCTTCACGGCCGACTCGTTCATCGTCTATTTCGAGCGCATCCGTGATGAGCTCCGCGATGGGAAGTCGCCGTTCGCGGCCGTCGAGGACGGCTGGGCGCGCGCGAAGCGCACGATCTTCAGCGCGAAATCGATCAACGTGCTCGCCGCCGTCGTGCTGTACATCATGGCGGACGCCACGGTGAAGGGCTTCGCGTTCACGCTCGGCCTGACGACCGTGATCGACATCGTCATCTTCGTGCTGTTCACCCACCCGGTGATGCAGCTGCTGGTGCGCACGCGGTTCTTCGGCGGCGGTCACCCGCTGTCGGGCCTGGATCCGAGCGCGCTCGGCGCCGTGCACACCAGCCGTACGAGCTTCCGCAGCCCCACCGCGGCCAAGGGCCGCGCGCAGCGGTCCCGCGGCGAGGCCGAGAAGCGCCAGACGATCGCCGAGCGCAAGCTCGAGGAACAGCGCCGCGCGGCGGCCGGCGATAAGCAGACATCGAACGCGGAGGGCGACCACTGATGCGCACCATGAATCAGCTCGGCAACGACCTCTACACCGGCGAGACGTCGATTCCCTTCGTCGCTCGTCGCCGGCTGTGGTTCATCATCGCGATCGTGCTCGTCGTGCTCTCGGCTCTCGCGCCGTTCGTGCGCAGCGTGCCGCTGTCGATCGAGTTCACGGGCGGATCGAAGTTCACCATCTCGGCGCCCGCGTCGACCGACCAGCAGATCGCGACGGACGCCGTCGCGTCGGTCGCACCCGACGCCGAGTCGTCCGTGACCGAGCTCGGCAGCGGCGACCTGCAGATCCAGACCTCGACGCTCACGAACGACGACACGCGGGCGATCGCCGCGGCCCTCGCCGAGGGCTACGGCGTCTCGGCCGATCAGGTGACCGATTCCTTCGTCGGCCCGACCTGGGGTCAGGACGTGACGACGAAGGCCCTCTGGAGCCTCGCGATCTTCCTCGCGCTGACGTTCCTCGTGCTGGCGATCTACTTCCGCACCTGGAAGATGTCGGTCGCGGCGATCGTCGGTCTCGTCGACGTGCTCGTCGTCACGATCGGCGTGTATTCGCTCGCCGGATTCCAGATCTCGCCGTCCGCCGTCATCGGGTTCCTGACGATCCTCGCGTATTCGCTCTACGATACGACCGTCGTGTTCGACAAGGTGCGCGAGAATACGGTCGAGGATCAGGGCGATCGCACGTTCGGAGAGTCGGTGAACCTCGGTGTGAACCAGACGCTCGTGCGCTCGATCAACACGTCTGTGGTCGCGGCGCTGCCGGTTGCAGCGATCCTGTTCATCGGTGTGTTCGGCATGGGAGCGGAGACGCTCAGCGACATCTCGCTGTCGATCTTCGTCGGCATCATCGTGGCGACGTACTCGACGCTGTTCGTCTCCGCGCCGCTGTATTCGCTGATGCGCGAGCGCGAGCCGAAGATCCGCGAACACGACCGGAAGGTGCTCGCGGCGCGGGCGAAGGCCGCCTCGGTCGAGGCCTAGAATGGGGTCATGAGGGCTGACTCGGAGATGCGACATGGCTGACCCGACCTCGCCCGCCTCCGGGCCGAGCCTTCGATGGCTGGTGCCGCGCATCTTCACCCGCGCGAAGCCGAACGCGTCGGTGCGCAAGCTGATCGACACGGTCCGGCAGAACCACCCCCGCGGCGACGTGGGCCTCATCGAGAAGGCCTATCGCGTCGCGGAGGAGAAGCACCGCTCGCAGCGGCGTCAGAGCGGCGAGCCGTACATCACGCACCCGCTGGCCGTCGCGCAGATCCTCGCGGAGCTGGGCCTCGCGCCCCGCGCGATCGCGGCGGCGCTGCTGCACGACACGGTGGAGGACACCGGGTACGCCCTGTCCGAGCTCACCGATGAGTTCGGCGAGGAGGTCGCGCTCCTCGTCGACGGCGTGACGAAGCTCGACAAAGTCAAGTACGGCGAATCGGCGCAGGCCGAGACGGTGCGCAAGATGATCGTCGCCATGTCGAAAGACGTGCGCGTACTCGTGATCAAGCTCGCCGACCGCCTGCACAACGCGCGCACCTGGGGCTTCGTCCCGCCAGAGAAGGCCAAGAAGAAGGCCACCGAGACTCTCGAGATCTATGCGCCGCTCGCGCACCGCCTCGGTATCCAGGCCATCAAGAGCGAACTCGAAGACCTCTCGTTCGCGGTGCTGTATCCGAAGATCTACAACGAGATCGACAGCCTCGTGAAGCAGCGCACCCCGCAGCGCGAGCAGTACGTGCAGAAGGTGATCGACGAGGTCGGTCGCGACCTCAGCGACCTGCGCGTGCGCGGATCCGTGTCGGGCCGGCCGAAGCAGCTGTACTCCGTCTATCAGAAGATGGTCGTCCGGGGCCGCGAGTTCGACGACATCTACGACCTGATCGGCATCCGGGTGATCGTGCCGTCGGTGCGCGACTGCTACGCCGTGCTCGGCGCGATCCACGCGCGGTGGACCCCGCTTCCCGGCCGGTTCAAGGACTACATCGCGACGCCGAAGTTCAACCTGTACCGCTCGCTGCACACGACCGTGATCGGCCCCGGCGGCCGCACCGTCGAGATCCAGATCCGCACGCAGGAGATGCACTACCAGGCCGAGTTCGGCGTCGCGGCGCACTGGATGTACAAGGAGCGCATGACCCAGACGGGCGGCGCTCCCGACGCGAACGCGTCGAGTCAGGATATGGCTTGGATCGCGCGCATCAGCGACTGGCAGGCGGAGACGAAGGATCCGGGGGAGTTCCTCGATTCGCTGCGCTTCGAGATCGGCGCGAAGGAGGTCTATGTCTTCACCCCGAAGGGGCGCGTCATCGGCCTGCCGACCGGCGGCACCCCCGTCGACTTCGCCTTCGCGGTGCACACCGAGATCGGCTATCGCACGATGGGCGCGAAGGTCAACGGGCGGCTGGTGCCGCTCGAGACCGAACTGCACTCTGGCGACGTCGTCGAGGTGTTCACATCGAAGAACCCGGACGCCAGCCCGAGCCAGGACTGGCTGAGCTTCGTCAAGAGCACGCGCGCCCGCAACAAGATCCGTGCGTGGTTCACGAAGGAGCGCCGCGAGGAGGCGATCGAGCAGGGCAAGGAGTCGATCGCCCGCGCCATGCGGCGCAACAGCGTGACCTTCGCGCGCCTCAAGGAGGCGCTGCCCGACGTCATCTCGCAGATGCGGTACGACGACGTGTCGGCACTGTACGCGGCCGTCGGCGAGGGCCACGTCTCCGCGCAATCGGTTCTGGAGAAGATCCAGAACGCGCTGAGCACCGCCGACGACTCCACCGGATCCGTCGACCTTCCGCCCACCGCGAGCCAGCGCGAGCGCTCGCGCACGGGCGACTCCGGAGTGCTCGTGCGCGGCGCGCCCGACATCCTCGTGAAGCTCGCCAAGTGCTGCACCCCGGTGCCGGGCGACGAGATCGTCGGCTTCGTCACGCGCGGCAGCGGCGTGAGCGTGCACCGCGCCGACTGCACGAACGTCGGCTCGCTCAAGAACGAGCCCGATCGCATGATCGACGTGACCTGGGCGCCCGCCTCCAAGGCGATCTTCCTCGTGCACATCCAGGTCGAGGCGCTCGATCGCGGAGGGCTCCTGAGCGACATCACGCGCATCCTCACCGAGCACCACGTGAACATCCTGTCGGCGTCGGTGCAGACCACCCGCCACCAGCTGGCGATCAGCCGGTACGTGTTCGAAATGGGCGATACCGTGCACCTCGACCGTGTGCTGAACGCCGTGCGCCGCATCGAGGGCGTCTACGACGTGTATCGCGTCACCTCGTCGTAAGGATCTCCGCGACCTGTTTCGTGAACTTCAGGCGCCGGCCCTGGGCGAGCCAGGCGAGTACGTCGGCGCGCCGCTCGGCGAGCGCGAGGAACCCCGCGAGCGCGAGCGACGCGTCCGCGCTCGACGGATCCTCGATGCTCTCGCGCGCGACGTCGTAACAGGTGCGCTCGAACGTTGAGACCGGGGTGCCGGCGATCACGGCGACGTCGATGAGCGGAAGCGGCCACGAGTGGGCGACGAGGCCGCCGCGCCAGTGCCGCTTGGCCGGCGATCCCTCGAGAATGTGCGCGTGATGCGGATCGGGCTCGCGCTCGAGGGCGCCGTGGATCCACGCGGCGGTCGTCCACGTGGCGGCGTAGCCGTCGGGCACGAACTCGCGGGCGGCGGATGCTCGAAGGCCCACGCTGTCCGGGAGCGCCGTGGAGGCGTAGGCGGTTCGCGAGACGCGCGCGAGGTCGCCGTCGAGGGTCGCGGCGGTCAGCTCAGCGATCGAGAGCGGGGAACCTGCGATGAGCGCGGACGGGGCCATACCGCGAGTATGTCGCGATATGGCCCCGTCCGGGAGCGCCTGTGGATAACTGAGGCGTCAGCCGCCGATGGCGCGCAGCCACGCCGTGCGGGCGTCGATCGACTCCTGCGCCTCGCGGGCAGCCCGGTCGTCGCCGGCCGCGCGCGCCTTCTCGAGATCCTTCTCGAATCCCTCGATGGACTCGCGCAGCTGCGTCTCCATGTCGTTCGCGCGCGCCTTGGTCTCGGGGTTGTTCCGCTTCCAGTCGACGTCCTCGCGGTCCTTCAGCGCGAGCTCGATCTTGCGCATCTTCGAGTCGAGATCGCGCTCGACCTCGCGCGGGAAGATCCGGCCGATCTCGTCCCACTTGCGCTGGATGTCGGTGAGAGTCTGGCGGGCCTTCTTCAGATCCGCGATGTCGGCCACGACGCGGGCCTCGACGACGAGCGCCTCGCGGGCCTCGATGCGCGGCTTCGACTCGGCCTGCTCCTCGAGGGAGCGCTCGGCGCGCGCGCCGTAGAGCACGTCTCCCGCAGCCTTGAACCGGGCCCACAGCGCGTCGTCGGCCTTGCGGCCGGCGCGGCCGAGGCGCTTCCACTCGTCGAGGAGGTCGCGGTACGCGGGGATCGCGTCCTCGCCGCGCGAGGCCATCGCCTCGGCGCGCTCGATGAGGCGGGTCTTGTCGGCCTTCGCGGCCTTGTGCACCTCGTCGAGCTCGGAGAAGAAGGCGCGGCGGGCGCGCTCGATCTTCGAGCGCGAGTCGCGGAATCGCTTCCAGAGCGCCTGCGCGGTCGACTTGGGAAGGCGCGGTGCCGACTTCTGGTGCTCCTGCCAGGCGGCGAACAGGGCGTTCAGGTCGGCCGTCGCCTGCTTCCACTGCACCTGCTGCGGGTCGCGCGCGGCGAGCTCCTCGACCTTCTCGACGATCACGGTGCGGTCGGCGATCGCTTGGTCGACGGCCGCGCGCTGCGCCGCCGCCTCCTGTGCGCTCGCCTCGGCGAGCTCGTCGACCATCACCGTGAGGCGCCGGTCGAGCTCCGCGAGGTCTCCGACGGCAGCGGCGCCGACGACGTCGCTCTTCAGCTGCGTGGCCTGCTTGCGCAGATCCGATGCCGATGCGCCGCCCGCCTGGTGGCGCTGCTCGATCGTGTGCACCTTGAACGCGAGGTCATCGAACTTCTGCACGTAGTACTGCAGCGCCTCGTCGTGCGATCCGTCCGGGTACTCGCCGACCACGCGCCACTCGTCGCCCTCCTTGACGGAGACGACGCCGTTCTCGTCCACGCGGCCCCAGTCGCTCGCGCCGGGCGTGGCGGGAGGAGCGGCCGGCGCGACGACGGGCGCCGTCGGGGCCGCGGGCTTCGCGAGCCGCGCCATCGCGGCCGGGCTCGGCACGGCGGAGGGCTTCGGAGCCGGCGCCTTCTTCGGGGCGGCGGGCTCGGGCTCGGTAGCCTCGGGCTCTGCCGTCGCGGGCTCCGCAGCCTCGGGCTCGGCCGGAACAGCGGCGTTCTCGGCGGACTCGACGTCGGGCGCGTTCTCGGGCTCGGTGACGCTGTCGGATGTGGGGGTGTTGTCGGAGATCGACACGAGAGGCTCCTTGGCGCGGCGACCGCGTGAAGGGGGAAAGGGACGGGCCCAGCCTATGACATTCCCGGGATGAAAGTGCGCCGAACCGGATAGCGTGGGTGGGATGAATTCCTCCGGCGCGCTCTTCTCGGGGCAGACCCCTCTCGCGGTCCGCATGCGGCCCGTCTCGCTCGACGAGGTCGCCGGGCAGGGCCACCTCCTCGGTTCCGGATCTCCGATCGTCGCGCTGGCTGACCCCGATGCCGCGAAGCCCGGCACCGTCTCGGTCATCCTCTGGGGTCCGCCCGGCACGGGGAAGACGACGCTCGCGCAAGCGATCGCGCGCTCGTCGGGCCGCCGTTTCGTGGAACTGTCCGCGATCACGGCGGGCGTGAAGGACGTGCGCGAGGTCATGAAGCAGGCCCTCGACGATCGCGACCTCTACGGGCAGACGACGATTCTGTTCCTCGACGAGATCCACCGCTTCACGAAGGCCCAGCAGGACGCGCTGCTGCCGGGCGTGGAGAACGGGTGGGTGATCCTGATCGCGGCGACGACCGAGAACCCCTCGTTCTCGGTGATCTCCCCGCTGATGTCGCGCTCGCTCCTGCTCACCCTGAAGCCGCTCACCGACGGCGACCTGGCGAGCCTCGTCGACCGTGCGGTGACCGATCCGCGCGGGCTCGACGGATCCGTCGTGCTGGACGACGAGGCGCGCGACGCGATCGTGAGCCTGTCCTCGGGCGACGCCCGGCGCGCGCTCACGGCGCTCGAGGCGGCCGCGGGCGTCGCGCTCAGCGAGTCGGACGGATCCGCGGAGCCGCGCGTGACGGCCGACCAGGTCGCGCAGGCCGTCGACCGCGCGCTGCTGCGGTACGACCGGCAGGGCGATGAGCATTACGACGTGATCAGCGCGTTCATCAAGTCGATCCGCGGATCCGACCCGGACGCGGCGGTGCACTACCTCGCGCGCATGATCGAGGCGGGGGAGGACGCGCGCTTCATCGCCCGCCGGCTGATGGTGCACGCGGCGGAGGACATCGGGCTCGCCGACCCGCGCGCGCTGCAGATCGCCGTCGCGGCCGCCGACACGGTGCAGCTGATCGGCATGCCCGAGGCGCGGATCCCGCTCGCGGAGGCGACGATCTACCTCGCGACGGCGCCGAAGTCGGGCGCCGTGATCAACGCGATCGACTCGGCGATCGCCGACGTGAAGGCGGGCCGGATCGGCACGGTGCCGCTGCACCTGCGCGACGTCCACTACGCGGGGGCGAAGCGGCTCGGGCACGGCAAGGGATACCTCTTCCCGCACAACGATCCGCGGGGCGTGGTCACCCAGCAGTACCTGCCGGACGCGCTGCGCGGCACCAGGTATTACGAGCCGACGACGCACGGCGCCGAGCGCGAGGTCGCCGACCGGCTCGAGAAGATCCGCCGCATCGTGGGGGACTGACGCCCGCGCTCAGGCAGGACCCAGCCGTTCTGGTAGAATCGTATGGCTCGATCTCCGAGCACATCCCCTTCGCTTATCCTGCGGGTACTCCGGCGTACGCCCGCGCATGGGAAGAAGGCGGAATGTACGCCCGTGAAGCCGCCTGATCGGCGGCACGTGAAAGGAACCTCAATGGTTACCAAGTCCCAGGACCGCCGCAAGGTCCGGCTCTCGCGCGCACTCGGCATCCCGCTGACGCCGAAGGCCGCGCGCTACATGGAGAACCGCCCGTACGGCCCCGGCCAGCACGGACGCACCAAGCGCAAGACCGACAGTGACTACGCCGTGCGTCTGCGCGAGAAGCAGCGTCTGCGCGAGCAGTACGGCATCCGCGAGGCGCAGCTGCGCATCGCCTTCAACGAGGCGAACCGCACCGAGGGCCTGACGGGTGAGAACCTCGTCGAGCTGCTCGAGATGCGTCTCGACGCGCTCGTCGTTCGTTCGGGCTTCGCTCGCACGACCGCACAGGCTCGTCAGTTCGTGGTGCACCGCCACATCCTCGTCGACGGCAAGCTCGTCGACCGCCCGTCGTTCCGCGTCAAGCCGGGTCAGACGATCGAGGTCAAGGCCAAGAGCGAGGGCCTCGAGCCCTTCCAGGTCGCAGCCGCCGGCGGACACGCCGAGGTTCTGCCTCCCGTCCCCGCCTACCTCGAGGTGACGCTCGACAAGCTTCAGGCGAAGCTCGTCGCTCGTCCGAAGCGCGCTGAGGTCCCCGTGACCTGTGAAGTGCAGCTCGTCGTCGAGTACTACGCCGCGCGCTAAGCGCCCGTCGAAAAGGCGTCCCGGACTTCCGTCCGGGGCGCCTTTTGCGTGTGCGGGAGTGCCTCGTGGTCGTTCTGAGCGCCCATAACGACCACGAGGCATTCCGGGAGGAACCGGGTCAGCGCGTTTTCCAGCCGTACGCCTTCTGGAGGACCATTGCGACGCGCGTGAAGCGGTCGAGGTCGAGGGCCGCGGCCTCTCGGCGCATGCCGTCGCGGTGCACGCTGTAGAGCTGGTCGGTGTCGACCCAGGACGGGCGTCCGCTCGAGTCCCACGGGCCCGAACCGATGCCGAGCCTGTCGTCGCGGCCCGTCTTCTGCTTGCTCGTCAGCTTCACGGCGTACACGCGGTCGGCCGACTGGCGGGCGATCACGAGAACGGGCCGGTCCTTCCCGCGGCCGTCGTTCTCGGCATACGGCACCCAGGTCCAGACGATCTCGCCTGCGTCGGGGTCGCCGTCGTCGTTGGGGGAGTACTCGAGCAGCAGCCCGCGCACCTGTTCGGGGGAGACCTCGATGGTGTCGGTCGAACCGGCGCGCTGTGATCGGTTTCGCTTGTTGCCGGACGAATCGGCGAGCGCCTTGACGCCGAGAGTGAGCACCGTTGACCAGAATCCGCGTTTCGCCACGACGTCAGCATAGGCGCTCGGGAAGACAGGCTACGCTCTCGTGAGCGCGAACGCGCAGGCCGAACGGCTTAGGATGGATGCGCCCGTCCGCTCGCGACCAAGGGAGATGGCATGAAGAACGTTGCGTGGTTCCTGTTCGGCATCATCAGCGGTTTCGTCGCCGCGCATTTCATGAACAAGGATCCGCGAGGTCACGAACTGTTGGCATCGATCGACTCGCGCATCAGCGGTTTCACCGGCACGATGTCCGAGGCGTACCACGCCGAGGTCGCGCGCGAAACCAACGACTGACATCCTCTCGCCAGACACAAGGACACACTCCCTGATATGAAGACCGCGGAGATCGCTAACCGCTACCTCGATTACTTCCGTTCGAAGGATCACACGATCGTTCCGTCGGCGTCGCTCGTCAGCGACGATCCGTCGATCATGTTCACGATCGCCGGAATGGTGCCGTTCATTCCGTACCTGACCGGCGTGGTGCCGGCCCCGTACAAGAGCGTCGCCGACCTGCAGAAGTGCATCCGGACGAACGACATCGAAGAGGTGGGCCAGACCGCGCGTCATGGCACCTTCTTCCAGATGATGGGCAACTGGTCGTTCGGCGACTACTTCAAGAAGGAAGCCATCGGCTACGCCTGGGAGCTTCTGACCTCGAGCGAGTCGGACGGCGGGCTCGGCTTCGCCGAGAAGGACCTCTGGGTCACCGTCTACGAGGACGACGACGAGGCGGAGCAGCTCTGGCGCTCCATCGCGGGGCTCCCCGCGAACCGGATCCAGCGGCTGGGCCGCGAGGACAACTACTGGACGACGGGGCAGCCGGGACCGGCAGGGCCCTCCTCCGAGATCTACGTCGACCGCGGCCCCGCGTACGGCAAGGACGGCGGCCCCGCCGTCGACGACAACCGGTTCCTCGAGATCTGGAACCTCGTGTTCATGCAGTACGCGATCGACAACGTGCGCTCGAAGACCGAGTTCGACATCGTCGGCGAGCTGCCGCAGAAGAACATCGACACGGGCCTCGGCCTCGAGCGCGTCGCGTTCCTGAAGCAGGGCGTCGAGAACATGTACGAGACGGACCAGGTGCGCCCGGTCCTCGATCGCGCCGTGGAGCTCTCCGGGCGCCGATACGGCGTCGACCACGCCGACGACGTGCGCTTCCGCGTCATCGCCGACCACGTGCGCTCGTCGCTCATGCTGCTCAGCGACGGCGTCACGCCGTCCAACGAGGGCCGCGGCTACATCCTCCGCCGCCTGATGCGCCGCACCGTGCGCTCGATGCGCCTGCTCGGCGTCGAAGAGGCGACGTTCCCCGAGCTGTTCGCCGCGTCGCGCGAGGCGATGTCGACCGGGTACCCCGAGATCGATACCGACTGGCAGCGCATCTCGAATTACGCGTTCGCCGAGGAAGAGACCTTCCTGCGCACGCTCGCGTCGGGATCCACGATCCTCGACACGGCCGTGACCAAGGCCAAGGAGGCGGGAACCGCGAAGCTCGGCGGCGACCAGGCCTTCCTTCTGCACGACACCTACGGATTCCCGATCGATCTCACGCTGGAGATCGCCGAGGAGGCCGGTATCGGCGTCGACCGCGATGGTTTCGACGACCTCATGCGCTCCCAGCGCGAGCGCGCGAAGGAGAACGCCCGGTCGCGCAAGACCCAGATCGCCGACCTCAGCGTCTACCGCGAGTACCGCGCAGCGGGCGAGACCCGGTTCCTCGGGTACGACGAGCTCGTCGCCGAGAGCCGCGTGCTCGGACTGATCGTCGACGGCGCCCCGGTCGAGCGCGCCTCGGCCGGCCAGACGGCCGAGGTCATCCTGCCCGAGACGACGCTGTACGCCGAGTCGGGCGGTCAGGTCGCCGACCGCGGCACGATCGTGGGCGCCGGGTTCGAGCTCGACGTCATCGACGTTCAGCGCCCGGTCGCCGGGCTCGTGAGCCACACCGTGACGGTGCACTCCGGCGAGGTCGCCGTGGGCGACGCCGCCACGACCGTCGTCGACGAGAACAACCGCCGGCGCGCTCAGGCCGCGCACTCCGCGACGCACCTTGTACACGCCGCGCTGCGCGACACCCTCGGGTCGGCCGCCACGCAGACCGGATCCCTGAACCGCGCGGGCTACCTGCGGATCGACTTCTCCTGGGGACAGTCGCTGTCGAACGCGACGAAGACCGAGATCGAGGAGATCGCCAACAGCGCCGTCTCCGACAACCTCGAGGTCACGACCCGGGTGATGAGCCTCGACGACGCCAAGGCCGCGGGCGCCACCGCGCTGTTCGGCGAGAAGTACGGCGCCGAGGTGCGCATGGTCGACATCGGCGGCCCGTGGTCGCGCGAGCTCTGCGGCGGCACCCACGTGGGGCGCTCGTCGGAGATCGGCCTCATCTCGCTCACGAGCGAGGCATCGGTCGGCGCGTCGAACCGCCGCGTCGAGGCCTTGGTCGGCCAGGACGCGCTGCGCGAGCTCACGGCAGAGCGCGCGCTCGTCGCCGAGCTCAGCGGCCAGCTGAAGGCGCCGAAGGATCAGCTCGCGGCGCGCATCGCTGAGCTGAGCGCCAACCTCAAGCGCGCCGAGAAGAAGATCGCGGCGTTCGAGGCCCAGAGCCTGTCGCAGCGCGTGCCCGCGCTCGTATCGGGCGCGGCGCCCGCCGGTCGCGTCCAGCTGGTCGCGGCATCGGTCGGCGAGGTCGGATCCGCGGATGACGTGCGCGCGCTCGTCACGCAGGTGCGCGAGCGGCTCGCCGCGCAGGCGGCCGTGGTCGCGCTCGTCGGCGTCGTCGGCTCGCGCCCCGTCGTCGTGATCGCGACGACCGAGGCCGCGCGCCAGGCCGGCGCACAGGCCGGAGCCCTCGTGAAGACGGCGACCGGCGTGCTCGGCGGCGGCGGCGGCGGCAAGCCCGACCTCGCCCAGGGCGGCGGCCAGGACGCAACTCGCGTCGACGCGGCCCTCGACGCGGTGCGGGCGGCCGTTCTGGCGCTGTGAGCGAGTTCCGAAGGGGCGTGCGCCTCGGCGTCGACGTCGGCCGGGCGCGCATCGGCGTCGCCCGGTCCGACGCCGACGGCATGCTCGCCGTTCCCGTCGAAACCGTCGCGAGGAACGACGGTTCGATCGCCCGCATCGTCGAGATCGCGGGCGAATACTCTCCGATCGAGATCGTCGTGGGCCTGCCCCTGAACATGCGCGGCGACGACACGCCGTCGACCGCCGACGCTCGCGAATTCGCCGCGCTGATCGCCGCGGCGCTGCCGGAGACCGGCGTGCGGCTCGTGGACGAGCGCCTGAGCACCGTGAGCGCCCACACCGCGCTCCGCCAGTCCGGCAGGTCGCAGAAGGGTTCTCGCGGTATCGTCGATCAGATTGCGGCGGTCGTGTTCCTGCAGCACGCCGTCGACACCGAGAAGAGCACCGGACGTGCGCCCGGAGCGCTGCTGGACGAGGAGTAGACCCGCCATGAGCGACCCCCTTTCCCCCGAGGGCCGACCCCTGTCGAGGCGCGAACTGCGCGAGCTGCGCGCCAGACAGTCGGCCGACTGGGACGCTGCCGCCCGGGCGGCGGGCGACTCGACGCCCTCGGATCCCTCGCCGTCGAGCGAACCCGCACGCGGGTCGACCGGCCCGCGCGCCACGCCCGCGCGCGGCGCGGTGCTGGAGACGACCGCGCCGGAGGCGATCGTCATGTCCGGCGGATCCCGCCTCGAGCCTGCGAAGTCGAACGATTCGCACGCGGGCCTGCACGACCTGTTGACCACCGGCTCGTCCCCGACGACGCGCGGACCGAAGAAGCGCCGGCGCGGCGCGATCATCATCCTCCTCGTCATCCTCGCGCTGATCGCCGCGCTCGCCTTCGGCGGCTGGTGGGCGGCCAAGCAGATCGGCGGACCGATCGGCGATTTCTTCGGCGTGAACGCCGAGCCGACCGACTACGAGGAGGGCCTGGCGACCGGCGAGGCCGTCATCGCGATCGAGCAGGGCGACACCGGGTGGGAGGTGTCGCAGAAGCTGAACGAAGCCGGCGTGACGATGACCGAGTCGGTGTTCTACGACATGCTCGTCTCGGCCCAGCAGAACCCCGAGTTCCGTCCCGGGGTGTACGAGCTCCAGCAGAAGATGACGGCGTCCGCGGCCCTCACGACGCTGACCGATCCCGACTCGCGCCTGCCCGGCGTCGTCTACCCCGAGGGCTACACGATCACGCAGATCGTGCCGATCATGGCGTCGGTGCTCGAGGTGTCCGAGGACGACGTCGACGACGCGCTGGCCGATCCCTCGGACTACGGCGTCGATGCCGATTCGCTCGAGGGCTGGCTGTTCCCCGCCGCCTACGACTTCGCGCCCGGAACCGACGCGACAGAAGCGGTGCAGCAGATGGTCGATCGCACTCGCTCGTCGCTCGACGACGCGGGGGTGCAGAAGGAGGACCGGCAGCGGATCCTCACGGAAGCGTCCGTGATCCAGCGCGAGGCGGCCGCGGAAGAGGACTTCTTCAAGGTCGCGCGCGTGATCGAGAACCGGCTCGACGACGACATGCTGTTGCAGATGGACTCGACGGCGCAGTACGGCGTCGGCAAAATGCACGACGGCGACGTCTTCAGCTCGGCGGAGGCGCTCGAAGACGACAACGCCTGGAACACGTACGTGCACAAGGGCCTTCCTGCGGGGCCGATCGCGAACCCCGGCGAGCTTGCGATCGAGGCGGCGGTGGAACCTGCCGACGGAAGCTGGCTGTACTTCGCCACGGTGAACCTTGCAACAGGCGAGACGCGATTCGCATCGACGCTGGACGAGCATGAGAAGAACGTCGCGCTGCTGCAGGAATGGTGCGCCGATAATCCCGACTCGACCGGATGCGGCGGTTGACCGGCGCGGAGGTCTGGGGCGCCCCGATCGCCCACAGCCGGTCGCCCGAGCTGCACCTCGCGGCGTACCGCGCGCTCGGCCTCGACTGGACGTTCGAACGGCGCCTCGTCGAGGCCGACCGGTTCGCCGATGAGCTTGCGCGCGCCTCGGTGCGCGGGCTCGCGGTCACGTTCCCGCTGAAGGACGCCGCCTTCCGTCAGGCGGCGCTCCGGGACCGGCCCGCCGAGCTCACGGGCGCGGTAAACACGCTGTTCTTCGGAGACGACGAGGGGCTCCGCGGGTTCAACACCGATGTCGGCGGGCTCGCGAACGCGCTCGAGGAGTCGGGCGTCGGCGGCGCGGAGACGGTTCGCCTCGTCGGATCCGGCGCGACCACGACCTCGGCGCTCGTCGCCGTATCCGCGCTCGGGGCGCGCCGCGTCGAGATCGCCGCGCGCCGGCCCGAGCGCGCCGCGGCGATGCTCGCTCTGGCCGCGCGCATCGGCGTCCCGGCGCGCGCGGTCGCGCTCGGCGAGGTGCGGGATCCGGTGGATCTGACGATCGCGACGCTGCCCGGGGGCGCGGAGCTCGATCCGGGCCACGCCGACGCGCTCGCGGACGCGGGCGGCGTGCTGTTCGACGTGGCCTACAGCCCGTGGCCGAGCGCGCTCGCGCAGCGGTGGCAGGCTGAGGCGCATCACGGCCTCGGCATGCTGCTGCACCAGGCCGTGCTGCAGGTGCGGATCTTCGTGTCGGGCGACGCCGATCGCGAGCTGCCGGACGAGGCTCAGGTCATTCGGGCGATGCGGGACGCCCTAGGCTAGAGGTCATGCTTCGCGTTCTGACCGCCGGGGAGTCTCATGGCCCCGAACTCATCGCCATCATGGAGGGCCTGCCTGCTGGCGTGCCCGTGAGCCCGGACGACATCCAGGCAGATCTTCAGCGGCGCAAGCTCGGCTACGGCCGCGGCTCGCGCATGAAGTTCGAGCAGGACGAGCTGTCGATCTCGGGCGGCATCCGCCACGGCCTCACGATGGGAAGCCCCATCGCGGTTCGGATCGGCAACACCGAGTGGCCGAAGTGGACCGAGGTCATGAGCGCCGAGCCGGTCGAGCTCAGCGAGAAGTCGCGCGGTCGCGGCGCTCCTCTCACCCGCCCCCGTCCGGGGCACGCCGACCTCGTCGGCATGCAGAAGTACGGCTTCGACGAGGCGCGCCCGGTGCTCGAGCGCGCGAGCGCCCGCGAGACGGCGGCGCGCGTCGCCCTCGGCGCGATCGCGCGCAAGTTCCTGGGCGAGCTCGGGATCCGCCTCGTCAGCCACACGCTCTCGATCGGCCCCGTCGCCTCTCCCGAGGGCGCGCCCGTGCCGACGCCCGACGACGTCGCGTCGCTCGACGCGGATCCGCTGCGCTGCTTCGACGCGGAGACGAGCGCGAAGATGGTCGCGGAGGTCGACGACGCGAAGAAGGCCGGCGACACGCTCGGCGGCATCGTCGAGGTGCTCGCCTACAACGTTCCCCCGGGGCTCGGTTCGCACGTGCACTGGGACCGCCGCCTCGACGCCAAGCTCGCGCAGGCGCTCATGAGCATCCAGGCCATCAAGGGCGTCGAGGTCGGCGACGGCTTCGAGACCACGCGCCGCCGCGGATCCGCCGCGCACGACGCGCTGTTCCCGACCGACGACGGCGTCGCCCGCGGCACCGATCGCGCCGGCGGCACCGAGGGCGGCATGTCCACCGGCACCACTCTGCGCGTGCGCGCCGGCATGAAGCCGATCGCGACCGTGCCGCGCGCCCTCGAGACGATCGACGTCGCCACGGGCGAGAAGGCCGCGGCCCACCACCAGCGCTCCGACGTGTGCGCGGTCCCGGCCTCCGGCGTCGTGGCCGAGGCGATGGTCTCGATCACGCTCGCCGACGTCGTGCTCGAGAAGTTCGGCGGAGACTCGATCGACGAGACCCGGCGCAACGTCGATGCGTACCTCGCCGCGATCCCGGAGAACCTGCGGAGCACGGCGCAGTCGCTCGGACATGCGTGAGGCGATCGTCTTCATCGGGCCGATGGGCGCCGGTAAGTCGAGCATCGGCCGCAGGGTCGCCAAGCGGCTCGGCACGACGTTCACCGACACCGACTCGATGATCGTGCGCGAGCACGGCCCGATCGCCGACCTCTTCGAGGCGCAGGGCGAGGCCGAGTTCCGGCGCATCGAGCGCGAGACGGTGGCGACGGCGCTGGGCGCGGGAGGCGTCATCGCGCTCGGCGGCGGCGCCGTGCTCGCCCCCGAGACGCGCGAGGCTCTTCAACCCCACCTGGTCGTCGCCCTCACCGTCTCCCTGCGCACGATCGCGTCGCGGATCCACGGTTCGAAGCGCCCGCTGCTGAACGGCGGGGATCCGATGAAGGAGTGGGCGCGCATCGCCGAGGAGCGGCGCCCCATCTACGAATCGCTGGCCGACGTGACGTACGACACGTCGCGCGGGCCCCTCAAGAACGTCGTCGAGGAGGCCGCCGAATGGGCCGCGGAGCGCCTCGGCATCGTTCTCGAACGAAAGGAATCCGAATGAGCGACGACACCGTCATCCATGTCGAGGGAACCCCCGGCTACGACGTTACGATCGGGCGCGGGCTGCGACACCGGATCCGCGAGGCGCTGCCCGAGGAGACGAAGAAGGTCCTCATCGTCCATCAGCCGACGATGGGCCGGATCGTCGCCGACCTGCGCGACGAGATGATCGCCGGCGGCGACCTCGAGGTGCTGCTCGCGGAGATCCCGGACGCCGAGGACGCCAAGCGCATCGAGGTCGCCGCGTTCCTGTGGGGGATCCTGGGGCAGGCCGACTTCACGCGCACCGACGCGATCGTCGGCATCGGTGGGGGAGCGGCAACCGATGTCGCGGGCTTCGTCGCCGCCACCTGGCTGCGCGGGGTCGCCGTCGTGCAGGTGCCGTCGACCGTGCTCGGCATGGTCGACGCGGCCGTCGGCGGGAAGACGGGCATCAACACCTCGGAGGGCAAGAACCTCGTGGGGGCGTTCTGGTCGCCGCGGGCTGTGCTCTGCGACCTCGACCTGCTCGAGCCGCTGCCGAAGAACGAACTGACCGCGGGCTTCGCCGAGGTGCTGAAGGCCGGATTCATCCGGTACCCCGAGATCCTCGACATGGTTGAGCGCGACCCGGTTCAGGCCCTCGATCCCGAGTCGGACGAGTTCCGCCGGGCGCTGGAGCTGGCGATCCGCATGAAGGCCGACGTCGTGGGGCAGGACTTCCGCGAGGCGGGGCTGCGCGAGATGCTCAACTACGGGCACACGCTGGGCCACGCGATCGAACACGCCGAGCGCTACCAGTGGCGCCACGGGGCCGCCGTGTCGATCGGCATGATGTTCGCGGCCGAGCTGTCGCGGCTCGCGGGGCGCCTGAGCGACGAGTCCGTCGACCGGCATCGCCGGATCCTGACCGCGCTCGGTCTTCCGACCACGTACCGCGCGGGCGCGTTCTCGCAGCTGCTGGCGACGATGCAGCGCGATAAGAAGACGCGGGCGGGGCAGCTGCGATTCATCGTGCTCGACGAGATCGGCAAGCCCGCCGTGATGCAGGCGCCCGACCAGTCGCTGCTGTTCGCCGCGTACCAGGAGATCGGCGAAGAATCCTCCGGCAACATCATTCGCACGCGTTCGCGATAGAATCTCTCGTTGGGCGCTGATCACGCCGCGCCCGCACACACCACGAAACGGAATCTCACACACATGGCATCCACCGCAGACATCCGCAACGGCGTCGTTCTGTCCATCGACGGACAGCTCTGGAACGTCATCGAGTTCCAGCACGTGAAGCCGGGCAAGGGCGGTGCGTTCGTGCGCACGAAGATGAAGAACGTCGTGTCGGGCAAGATCATCGACAAGACGTTCAACGCCGGCGCCAAGATCGACGTGCAGAACGTCGATCGCCGCGACTTCCAGTACCTGTACAACGACGGCGACAGCTACGTGTTCATGGACGTCGAGGACTACGACCAGATCAACGTCACCGACACGGTCGTCGGCGACGCCAGCCGCTTCCTGCTCGAGAACATGAAGGTGCAGATCGGCATGCACGATGGGCAGCCGCTGTACCTCGAGATGCCGCCGTCGGTCGTGCTCGAGATCACCTACACCGAGCCGGGCCTGCAGGGCGACCGCTCGAACGCGGGCACGAAGCCCGCAACCGTCTCCACGGGCGCCGAGATCCAGGTTCCGCTGTTCCTGGGCGAGGGCGTCAAGGTCAAGGTCGACACCCGCACGGGCGACTACCTCGGCCGAGTGAACGACTGACCTTGAGCGCACGCACCAAGGCCCGCAAGCGCGCCCTCAACATCCTCTTCTCCGCCGACGTGCGGGGAGACGCGATCGCCTATTCCCTCCAGGAGGAGGCGCGCCGCGCGGCGAGCGAGCCCGAACGCGAGGCGTCGTGGCTCTACGCCCGCGACATCGTCGACGGCTACCTCGACCATCGCGACGAGATCGACGAGCAGATCGAGACGCACAGTCGCGACTGGCGGATCGAGCGCATGCCCGCCGTCGACCGCGCGCTGCTGCGGCTCGCGGCCTGGGAGATCCTCTGGAACGACGAGGTCCCGACGGCCGTCGCGATCGATGAGGCGGTCGAGCTCGCCAAGGAGCTGTCGACCGAGGAGTCCGGGGCGTTCGTGCACGGCGTGCTCGCGCGCATCGCGCGCTCGAACTGAGTAGACTTTCACACATCCAGCACCTTTAACCCCGTCCCGTGAGGCGGAGAAGGGAGCGGCGGATGAGCACACGAACTGTGCTTCACGAAGCCGATATCGCGCGCGCCCTCACGCGCATCGCACACGAGATCCTCGAGTCGAACAAGGGGCCGGACGGTCTCGTGCTCCTCGGGATCCCCTCGCGCGGCGTTCCTCTCGCCGAGCGCATCGCGGCCCTCATCGAGCGCGTGTCGGGAGCGTCGATCGCCGTCGGCCAGCTCGACGTCACAATGTACCGCGACGATCTCTCGCGGCACCCCACGCGCACGCCGCGGCCCACATCGATCCCGGCCGGCGGCATCGACGGGCGCACTGTCGTGCTCGTCGACGACGTGCTGTTCTCCGGCCGTTCGATCCGCGCCGCCCTCGACGCGATCGGCGACATCGGGCGACCGTCCGCCGTGCGGCTGGCGATCCTCGTCGATCGCGGGCATCGCGAGCTGCCGATCCGCCCCGATTTCGTGGGCAAGAACCTGCCGTCGGCGCGCAGTGAGCGCGTCAACGTGGCGCTGAGCGAGGTCGACGGCATCGACGAGGTCACGATCCGGGGAGAGGCCGACTGATGCGCCATCTGCTCGATACCCGCACACTGACGCGCGACGACGCGATCCGCATCCTCGACGTCGCGGAGGACATGGCGGACACGCAGGAGCGCGAGGTCAAGAAGCTCCCGACGCTGCGCGGCAGGACCGTCGTCAACCTCTTCTTCGAGGATTCCACGCGCACGCGGATCTCGTTCGAGGCGGCCGCCAAGCGGCTCTCGGCCGACCTCATCAACTTCTCGGCGAAGGGCTCGAGCGTGTCCAAGGGGGAGAGCCTCCAGGACACGGCCCAGACGCTCGAGGCGATGGGCGCCGACGCCGTCGTGGTGCGGCACGGCGCATCCGGCGCGCCGCGCACGCTGGCCTCGAGCGGATGGATCGACGCGGGCGTCGTCAACGCCGGCGACGGCACGCACGAGCATCCCACACAGGCCCTCCTGGACGCGTTCACGATGCGGCGGCGCCGATACGGCGCGAGCAGCCGCGGCCGCGACCTCGCCGGGTACCGCGTGACCATCGTCGGCGACGTGCTGCACTCGCGCGTCGCGCGCTCCAACGTGTGGCTGCTTGACGCCCTCGGCGCCGAGGTCACGCTCGTCGCCCCGCCGACCCTCGTGCCTCAGGACGTGACGCGCTGGCCGGCGACGATCCTGTTCGATCTCGACGAGGCGATCGCGGCAGCGCCCGACGCGCTCATGATGCTCCGGATCCAGACCGAACGCATGACCGGTTCGTTCTTCCCCAACGAGCGGGAGTACGCGCGGCTGTGGGGGCTCGATCCGGTCAGGTTCCGGGCGCTTCCCAGCGATACGATCGTGATGCACCCCGGGCCGATGAACCGTGGGCTCGAGATCTGCGCGGAGGCGGCGGACTCCGCCCGTGCGACGGTGCTGGAGCAGGTCGCGAACGGCGTATCCGTGCGCATGGCCGTGCTCTATCTCCTGCTCGCGGGAGAACAAGCGGGAACTGACAGCAAGGAGAACCGATGAGTGAGCCGATCCTCATCCGCCGAGCGGCGATCGCCGGCGAAGGCCGAACCGACATCCTCATCGAGGACGGCCGCATCTCCGACGTCGGCGCGGGCCTTAGCCGTGCGGGCGCCCGGACGATCGATGCCGATGGACTGATCGCCCTGCCGGGCCTCGTCGACATGCACGTGCACCTGCGCGAGCCCGGCTTCGAGGCGAGCGAGACGGTGCTCACGGGCTCGCGGGCCGCGGCGGCCGGCGGTTTCAGCGCGGTCTTCGCGATGCCGAACACGAACCCCGTCGCCGATACCGCGGGCGTGGTCGAGCAGGAGCTCGCCCTCGGTGAAGCGGCCGGATACGCGACCGTGCAGCCGATCGGCGCCGTGACGGTGGGACAGAAGGGCGAGCGGCTCGCCGAGCTCGGCGCCATGGCGCGCTCGAAGGCGAACGTGCGCGTGTTCAGCGACGACGGCAGCTGCGTGTGGGATCCGCTGCTCATGCGCCGCGCGCTCGAGTACGTGAAGTCGTTCGGCGGCGTGGTCGCTCAGCACGCCCAGGATCCGCGCCTGACCGAGGGCGCGCAGATGAACGAGGGCGTCGTCTCGGCCGAGCTCGGCCTCGCCGGCTGGCCGGCTGTCGCCGAGGAGTCGATCATCGCCCGCGACGTTCTGCTCGCGGAGCACGTCGGGTCGCGCCTGCACATCTGCCACCTGTCCACAGCCGGATCCGTCGACCTCATCCGCTGGGCGAAGAAGCGCGGGATCAACGTGACCGCGGAGGTCACCCCGCACCACCTGCTGCTCACCGAGGAGCTCGTGCGCGGATACGACGCACGGTTCAAGGTGAACCCGCCGCTCAGGCGCGACGAGGACGTTCTCGCGGTGCGCGAGGGCCTCGCCGACGGCACGATCGACATCGTCGCCACGGACCACGCGCCGCACCCCGCCGAGGCGAAGGCCACCGAGTGGGCTGCCGCCGCGCACGGAATGGTCGGCCTCGAATCCGCGCTGCGCGTGGTGCACAAGACCATGGTCGCCACGGGGCTCATCGGCTGGTCGGACGTGGCGCGCGTCATGTCCGAGGCGCCCGCCCGGATCGGCGGGCTCGCCGCCCACGGCCGGCCGATCCGGGCGGGGGAGCCCGCCGAGCTGACGCTGTACGACCCGAGCGCCGGGGGCGAGTTCTCGGCCCACGACCTCGCGGGGCGCAGCACCAACTCGCCGTTCTTCGGCGAGACCCTTCCGGGCAGCGTGCGCGGCACGATCCACCGCGGATACGAGACGCTCTCAGACGGCGCCCTCGTGGACCTCGAAGGGGTTCGCGCATGACCCGCGAACTCGCCGTCGGCATCATGATCGCGCTCGCGGTCGTGATGCTCGCCCTGATGGCGTGGGGCTGGATCCGCCGCACCCGTCGCGACTCGGACGTCGCGATCCCGTTCGGCAGCACGATCGGCGGCGCAACGTTCTCGGCGGTCGGCTTCTACGTCGCGACCACGCGCCACGATTCCCCGCTCGACCGCATCGCGGCGCGCCCGCTCGCGTTCCGCTCCCGCGCCGACATCACGGTGACCGACGCGGGGCTCGGCCTCTCGATGCCTGGCGAGACCGACGTGTTCGTGCCCGCCGCGCACATCCTGGGCGCGGGGCGCGCGACGTGGACCATCGATCGGACCGTCGAGCGCGACGGCCTCGTGATGGTCGCCTGGAGCGACGGATCCCAGATCCTCGATACTTATCTTCGTCTGCAGGACGACGAACCCGCGACGCTGGTCGCGGCGATCGACCAGATCGCGTCTGCAGAATCACCGACGGGAGCACACGCATGACCCTCACCTCCTTGTTCGACCACGATCCCGCGGTCCTCGTCCTCGAGGACGGCACGCGATACGAGGGCCGCGCCTATGGTGCGCGCGGCACCACCTTCGGCGAGGTCGTCTTCACGACCGGCATGAGCGGGTACCAAGAGACCCTCACCGACCCGTCCTACGCCGGACAGATCGTGCTGCAGACCTCGCCCCACATCGGTAACACGGGTGTCAACGCCGAAGATGCCGAGTCGCACCGCATCTGGGCCGCCGGGTACATCGTGCGCGACCCGAGCCGCGTGGTGTCCAACTGGCGCGCCGACGAGTCGCTCGATGAGGCCCTCGAGGCCGACGGCATCGTGGGCATCTCCGCCATCGACACGCGCGCCGTGACGCGGCGGATCCGTTCGGACGGTTCGATGCGCGGCGGCGTCTTCTCGGGAGCCGACGCCGCGATCAGCGCCGACGAACAGCTCCGCGCCGTTCGGGAGGCGCCCGGCATGGCCGGTCGCAACCTCTCCGCCGAGGTGTCCGTGACGTCCACCCGGATCACGCCCGCGATCGGCGACAAGATCGGCAGCCTCGCGGTCGTAGACCTGGGCATCAAGGCCTCCACCGTCACCAACCTCGGGCGCCGTGGGTTCGAGGTTCACCTGCTGCCGCAGTCGGTCACGTACGCCGAGGTGAAGGCGATCGATCCCGCCGGGCTGTTCTTCTCGAACGGTCCGGGCGACCCGTCGGCGTCCGATGCGCACGTGGAACTGCTGCAGGCGGCTCTGAAGGACGGCCTGCCGTACTTCGGCATCTGCTTCGGCAACCAGCTGTTCGGTCGCGCCCTCGGCCTCACGACCTACAAGCTGCCGTTCGGCCACCGCGGCATCAACCAGCCCGTTCTCGACAAGTCGACCGGACGCGTCGAGATCACGGCGCAGAACCACGGCTTCGCGGTCGACGCCCCGATCGAGGGCACCTTCGACAGCCCCGCCGGCTTCGGCCGCGTGGAGGTCAGCCACGTCGGCCTGAACGACTCGGTCGTCGAAGGCCTGAACGCCCTCGACATCCCGGCATTCTCGGTGCAGTACCACCCCGAGGCGGCCGGCGGACCGAACGACGCCAACTACCTGTTCGACCGTTTCCGCGACCTCGTTCTCGAGTCGCTCAGCAAGAAGGGCGCACATGCCTAAGCGCGACGACATCTCCTCCGTTCTCGTCATCGGATCCGGCCCGATCGTCATCGGCCAGGCCTGCGAGTTCGACTATTCGGGCACCCAGGCCTGCCGCGTGCTGCGCGAAGAGGGCGTGCGCGTGATCCTCGTGAACTCGAACCCCGCCACGATCATGACCGATCCCGACTTCGCCGACGCGACGTACATCGAGCCGATCACCCCCGAGGTGATCGAGACGATTATCGCGAAGGAGAAGCCCGACGCGATCCTGCCGACCCTCGGCGGTCAGACGGCGCTCAACGCCGCCATGGCGCTGCACCACGGCGGAATTCTCGAGAAGTACGACGTCGAGCTGATCGGCGCGAAGCCCGAGGCGATCCAGCGCGGCGAGGACCGCAAGATCTTCAAGGACCTCGTCATCGAGGCGGGCGCGGAGGTGGCTAAGAGCCGCATCGCGCACACGATGGAGGAAGTGCTCGCCGGAGCCGCGGAGATCGGGTATCCGATGGTCGTGCGTCCGTCGTTCACGATGGGCGGCCTGGGCTCGGGCTTCGCGTACAACGAGACCGAGCTGCGCCGCATGGCCGGCCAGGGCCTCATCGAGTCGACCACGACCGAGGTGCTGCTCGAGGAGTCGATCCTCGGGTGGAAGGAGTACGAGCTCGAGCTCATGCGCGACACGGCGGACAACACCGTCGTGGTCTGCTCGATCGAGAACGTCGACCCGGTCGGCGTGCACACGGGCGACTCGATCACGGTCGCCCCGGCGCTGACGCTCACCGACCGCGAGTACCAGAAGCTGCGCGACGTCGGAATCGACATCATCCGCGCGGTCGGCGTCGACACGGGCGGCTGCAACATCCAGTTCGCAATCGACCCCGCTACGGGCCGCGTGATCGTCATCGAGATGAACCCGCGCGTCTCGCGCTCCTCGGCGCTCGCTTCGAAGGCCACAGGCTTCCCGATCGCGAAGCTCGCCGCGAAGCTGGCCCTCGGGTACCGGCTCGACGAGGTGCAGAACGACATCACGAAGGTGACGCCGGCATCGTTCGAGCCCGCGCTCGACTACGTCGTCGTCAAGGTGCCCCGCTTCGCCTTCGAGAAGTTCCCGGCCGCAGATGCGACGCTCACGACCACCATGAAGTCGGTCGGCGAGGCGATGGCGATCGGTCGCAACTATGCAACGGCGCTGCAGAAGGCGCTGCGCTCGATCGAGAAGCGCGGCTCCAGCTTCCACTGGGGAGAAAAGACCCGCACGGTCGATCAGCTGCTCGAGACCATCGTCACCCCGACCGATGGCCGCATCGTCGACGTGCAGCAGGCGCTGCGCCTCGGCGCCACCGCCGAGCAGATCTTCGACGCGACGAAGATCGACCCGTGGTTCATCGATCAGATCGTGCTCATCAACGAGGTCGCCGACGCGATCGCTCAGGCCGATGCGCTCAGCGAGCGCGTGTTCCGCGTCGCCAAGGACCACGGTTTCTCGGACGTGCAGATCGCGCAGCTGCGCGGAATGACGGAAGAGGATGTGCGCGAGGCGCGCCACGGGTTCGGCGTTCGCCCCGTGTTCAAGACGGTCGACACGTGCGCCGGCGAGTTCCCGGCCACGACGCCGTACCACTACTCGTCGTACGACTCCGAGACCGAGGTCGCCCCGAGCGACCGCCAGAAGGTCGTCATCATCGGATCCGGTCCGAACCGCATCGGCCAGGGCGTCGAGTTCGACTACTCGTGCGTGCACGCCTCGTTCGCGCTGAGCGACGCCGGCTTCGAGACCGTCATGGTCAACTGCAACCCGGAGACGGTCTCGACCGACTACGACACCTCGGACCGCCTGTACTTCGAGCCGCTGACGCTCGAGGACGTGCTCGAGGTGCTGCACGCCGAGAGCCAGTCGGGCGAGATCTTCGGCGTGATCTGCCAGCTCGGCGGCCAGACGCCGCTGGGCCTGGCGAAGGGGATCAAGGCCGCCGGGTACACCGTGCTCGGCACGAGCCCCGCCGCGATCGACCTCGCGGAGGACCGCAAGCTCTTCGGCGAGATCCTCGAGCGCGGCGGCCTGCTGGCTCCGCGCAACGGCACCGCGACGAGCGAGTCCGAGGCGACCGCGATCGCCGAGGAGATCGGCTACCCGGTGCTCGTGCGCCCGTCGTTCGTTCTGGGCGGGCGCGGCATGGAGATCGTGTACGACTCGCCGAGCATGCACGATTACTTCGAGCGCATTGCCGCCGACGCCATCATCGGCGAAGAGGCGCCGCTGCTCGTTGATCGCTTCCTCGACGACGCCGTGGAGATCGACGTCGACGCACTGTTCGACGGCGACCAGCTCTACATCGGCGGCATCATGGAGCACCTCGAGGAGGCCGGCATCCACTCCGGCGACTCGTCGTGCGCCCTGCCGCCGATGTCGCTCGGGCGCAGCGAGATCGAGCGCGTGGTCGAGGCGACGCGCGCGATCGCGCAGGGCGTCGGGGTTCGCGGGCTGCTGAACGTGCAGTACGCGATCAGCGCCGGCGTGCTGTACGTGATCGAGGCGAACCCGCGCGCCAGCCGCACGGTGCCGTTCGTGTCGAAGGCGCTCGGGATCCAGCTGGCGAAGGCCGCGAGCCGCGTGATCGCGGGCACGTCGATCGCTGATCTCAAGGCCGAGGGCATCCTGCCGGAGGCCGACGGATCGATCATCCCGCTCGACGCGCCGGTCTCGGTCAAGGAGGCCGTGCTGCCGTTCAAGCGGTTCCGCACGGTCGATGGCGCGATCGTCGACTCGGTGCTCGGCCCGGAGATGCGCTCCACGGGCGAGGTCATGGGGATCGACCGCGACTTCCCGACCGCGTTCGCGAAGAGCCAGGCGGCGGCCTACGGCGGAATCCCGCTCGAGGGCACGGTGTTCGTCTCGGTCGCCGACAGCGACAAGCGCGACGTGATCCTGCCCGCCCACCGTCTGCAGCAGCTCGGCTTCCGGCTGCTCGCGACCGAGGGCACTGCCGAGATCCTCACGCGCAACGGCATCAGCGTCGAGGTGGTCCAGAAGTTCTCCGCGACGCAGGAATCGGGCGAAGACAACATCGTCGACCTGATCACCCGTGGCGAGGTCGACATCATCGTGAACACGCCGAGCGGAATGTCGGCGCGCGCCGACGGCTACGAGATCCGGGCGGCCGCCGTCGGCGCCGACAAGGCGCTGTTCACGACGATCGCGACACTGGGCGCCGCCGTGAGCGCCATGGACAAGATGCCCGGCGGATTCCGCGTCAAGAGCCTCCAGGAGTACCAGGCGGAGCGCGCGGCGTGACCGCATCCTTCGGACAGCGCGCCCGGGCCGGCATCGCCCGGCTCGGGCCGCTGTGCGTCGGAATCGACCCGCACCTCGGGCTGCTCGACGACTGGGGCCTGCCGCACAGCGCGGCGGGCGTGCGCGAGTTCGGAATGCGCGTCGTCGACGCCGCGGCGGGTCGCGCCGCGTTCGTCAAGCCGCAGGTCTCGTTCTACGAGCGGTTCGGATCCGCGGGCTACGCCGCGCTGGAAGACGTGCTCGCCGCGGCGCGCGCGGCGGGGATCCTCGTGATCGCCGACGCGAAGCGCGGCGACATCGGAACGACCATGGACGCCTACGCGGGCGCCTGGCTCACGCCCGGTTCGCCGCTCGAGGCGGACGCGGTCACCGTGAGCCCCTACCTCGGCGTCGGCGCGCTGTCGGGCGCGATCGACCTCGCCTACGACAACGGCAAGGGCGTGTTCGTGCTCGCGGCGACGAGCAACCCGGAGGCGGAAGGGCTGCAGCGCGCGGTCGACGACGGCTCCCGGTCGGTGTCGCGCCGCGTGATCGACGAGGTCTCCGCGCAGAACGCCACGCGCGACCTCGACGGCGACTGGGCGAGCGCGGGATTCGTCATCGGCGCCACGGTCGACTGGGCGACAACCGGGATCCGCCCGTTCGCCCCGGTGGCACCCATCCTCGCGCCCGGCTACGGCCACCAGGGCGCCCACCCGAGCGACACCGGCGAGATCTTCGGCGACATGGCTCCCGCAGTCATCATCAGCGAGAGCCGGAGCATTCTCTCGGCTGGATCAGACAGGATTGAGTCCGTGATCGAAGAACACGCTCGGTCTGCGCGAGAGCAAGACCGTCATGACTGAGGCCGCACGTCCCCCCGAGGTCGACCGCGTGGCCGCGTCCCGCAAGGCCGTCGCCGCGCGGCGGGCCAGGGCGAGCCTGAAGCGGGATATCGCCATGCGCGTCGTGAGCCCGCAGGAGGTGCTGCGCCGCGCGCACGCCGACGCGTCCTCGCCGGCCGGCACGCTGCGCGTGACGGAGTTCCTCACGTCGCTGCCCGCCATCGGGCGCGGCAAGCGAGATCGGATCCTCGAGGATCTCCAGATCTCGCCGGTCAAGCGCCTCGGCGGCCTCGGGGCGCGCCAGCGCGGTGCGCTCGCGGACTGGCTCGACACGCGCTTCCGCGAGTCGGTTCCGCGCCCCGGCCGCAGCAGCCTCGTCGTGCTCGCCGGTCCGACGGCGGTCGGCAAGGGCACGGTCGCCACGCACATCCGGCAGAACCACCCCGACGTGATGCTGTCAGTCTCAGCGACCACGCGCGCGCCGCGGCCCGGTGAGGAAGAGGGACGCCACTACTACTTCGTCGACGACGCCGAGTTCGATCGCATGATCGCGAACGGCGATCTGCTCGAGTGGGCGACGGTGCACGGCACGCACCGGTACGGCACGCCGCGCGGGCCCATCGATCGCGCGATCTCGGAGGGCCGCCCGGTTCTGCTCGAGATCGATATGCAGGGCGCCTTCCAGGTGCGGGCCACGGAACCGCGCGCTACTCTGGTGTTCCTCCTGCCGCCGAGCTGGGACGAACTCGTGCAGCGGCTCGTCGGCCGCGGCACCGAGGACGAGGAGGAGCGCACCCGTCGGCTGCGCACTGCCCGCGCGGAACTCGCAGCCCAGGGCGAGTTCGATCACCACATTGTCAACGACGACGTCGACCAAGCGGCCCGGCAGGTCGTAGACTTGATGCAGGCGTGACGCGCGCTGAGGGTTCCGCGCGCGCAGATTCAGGAGGAAAAGGCATGGCAACGGAGAACAAGGGCATCATCGATCCGCCCATCGACGAGCTGCTCGAGCGCGTCGACTCGAAGTACCAGCTCGTGATCTACAGCTCGAAGCGGGCGCGTCAGATCAACGACTACTACACCGACCTGCAGGAGGGTTCGCTCTTCGACAACGTCGGCCCGCTCGTCGACTCGGCCGTCGAGGACAAGCCGCTGTCGATCGCGCTGCGCGAGATCCACCAGGACAAGCTGCGTCTGCGCCACGTCGACGCCGCCGAGTGATCGCACTCTGAGCGACTCGAGAACCTCCGACATCTTTTTGTCGGGGGTTCTCGGCATCATTGATGCCGTCCACCTCTGCCACTCTCACTCAAGGATCCGCCATGAGTCTTCGCCTGTTCACCTCCGAGTCCGTCACCGAGGGACATCCGGACAAGATCTGTGATCAGATCTCGGACAGCGTGCTCGACGCGCTTCTGACGCAGGATCCGGGCGCGCGCGTCGCCGTGGAGACGCTCGTGACGACAGGCCTCGTGCACGTCGCCGGCGAGATCCGCACCGACGGCTACGCCGACATCTCGACGATCGCGCGCGACGTGATCCGCCGCATCGGCTACACGTCGAGCGACATGGGCTTCGACGCCGATTCCTGCGGCGTCACGGTGTCGGTCGGCGAGCAGTCGCAGGAGATCGGCGACGGAGTCACGACGAGCTCCGAGCACCGTTCGGGCTCAGACGGCGATGCGCTCGACCAGCAGGGCGCGGGCGATCAGGGCATCATGTTCGGCTACGCGACCAACGAGACGCCGACGTACATGCCGATGGCGATCTGGATCGCGCACCGCCTCGCCGAGCGACTGACGGATGCCCGGCGATCGGGCACGCTCGCGTTCCTGCGCCCCGATGGCAAGACGCAGGTGACGCTCGGCTACGACGGCCTCGTGCCGCGCACGGTCGAGACCGTCGTGCTTTCGACGCAGCACGCCCCCGAGATCTCGCAGGTCGATCTGGCGGAGGCCGTGGAGCGCGTCGTGATCCGCCCGGTCCTCGAGGAGACCGGCCTCGATACGTCGAACCTCCAGCTGCACATCAACCCGTCCGGCAGCTTCGAGCTCGGCGGCCCGAAGGCCGATGCGGGGCTCACGGGCCGCAAGATCATCATCGACACGTACGGCGGCGCGGCGCGGCACGGCGGCGGTGCGTTCAGCGGCAAGGACCCGTCGAAGGTCGATCGCTCGGCCGCGTACGCCATGCGCTGGGTCGCGAAGAACGCGGTCGCCGCGGGGCTGGCCGACCGGCTCGAGGTGCAGGTCGCGTACGCGATCGGCAAGGCGAAGCCCGTGGGGCTGTATGTTGAAACGTTCGGCACGGGGCACGTCGACGAAGATAAGATCACGGCCGCGATCGATGCCGTGTTCGACCTGCGCCCGGCCGCGATCATCCGTGATCTCGATCTGCTGCGCCCCATCTATGCGAAGACGGCGGCGTACGGCCACTTCGGGCGAGAGCTCCCCGAGTTCACGTGGGAGAATCTCGACCGCGTCGAGGCGCTGCGGGCCGCCGCCGGGCTGTAGGCATCGTGCCCGAGCACCCGGCACACATCGCCCCGCAGGGCCCGCGGCCGATCGCACGGGTCCTCGTGGATACGCCCCTGCCTCAGCTCGATCGGCTCTTCGACTACCAGATTCCGCGCGAGTTCGCCGACGAGGCGAAACCGGGCGTGCGCGTGAAGGTGCCGCTGAAGAGCGCGGGGCGCGTGCTGCAGGGCTACATCGTCGAGGTCGGCGAGGAGACCGACCCGGAACGCGCCCTCGCCGAGATCGACACCGTCGTCTCTGATGCGGTCGTCCTGCCGGATCGGCTGTACCGGCTGGCGCGCGCCGTCGCCGATCGCTCCGCCGGGTCGGCGACCGATGTGCTGCGTCTCGCGATCCCGCGGCGCATGGTGCGCGCCGAGAAGGCGTGGCTTGCGCACCCGGAGGGGCCGGATATCGAGCCCATCCCGGGCGCGACAGATGACCTGGGCTCGTATCCCGGACTCACCGATGCGCTGACGGCGGGGGAGCGGCTGGCGCTCGACGCGCCGCCCGGCGTCGTGGGGCTGGTGCCCGAGTGGGCGCGACTGTTGGCATCGATCGCGGCCTCGGCGCTCGATCGCGGCACGTCCGCGATCATCGCGGTGCCCGACCACCGCGACCTCGACCGGCTGCTGTCCGGGCTCGACGGCATCGTGCCGGCAGGCGCGATCGTGCGCGTCGACGCCGACCAGACGGCGCAGGAGCGGTACGCCGCCTATCTGCGCACGACGGGCGCGGGGCCGTGCGTCGTGGTCGGCAACCGGTCGGCGGTCTACGCGCCGGTCGCCGACCTGGGCGTGCTCGCGATCTGGGACGACGGCGACTCGTCGTTCGAGGAACCGCTCGCGCCGTACGCGCACGCCCGCGACGTCGCGCTCGTCCGGCAGAGCCTCGACGGCGGCGCCCTGGTGTTCTGCGGGCACTCGCGCTCGTCCGACGTCGAGCGACTTGTGAGCATCGGTTTCGCGGTGTCGGTGGGCCCCGAGCGCCGTCGCTCGCCGCGCGTGGTCATCGCCGCTCCCCAAGACACGCCGAACACCGGCCGGATCCCGTCGGCGGCCTTCCGCTCCGCGCGGCAGGCCCTCGAGCTGGGCCCCGTGCTCGTGCAGGTCGCGCGCCCGGGGTACGCCCCGAGCCTCGTCTGCGCCGAGTGCCGCAGCCCGGCGCGCTGCGCGTCCTGCGGGGGTCCGCTCCACGCGCCCGCTCGCGGGGCGACGCCGGTCTGCAGCTGGTGCGCGCGCGCCGCGCTCGGGTGGCAGTGCTCGAGCTGCGAGGCGACGAGCGTCCGGCTTGCGTCGAGCGGATCCGAGCGCACGGCCGATGAGCTCGGGCGCGCGTTTCCCGGTGTGCGCGTGATCGTCGCCGACGGCGCGCATCCGGTGCAGACGATCGAGGATCAGCCGGCGCTCGTGGTCGCGACGCGCGGGGCGGAGCCGCTCGCCCCGAACGGTTACCGCGCCGTGCTGCTCCTCGACGGTGAGCGCATGCTGCAGGCCCCCGACCTGCGCATCGGCGAGGCCTGCCTGCGCGGGTGGTCGAACGCCGCGGCTCTCGCGGCGCCAGGCGCGGCGACGCATCTCGTGGGCGTCACCGGTCCCGTCGCCCGCGCCCTCGCGACATGGAATCAGCCCGCGTATGCGCGCACGGAGCTGATGGAGCGTGCGCCGGTGAAGATGCCGCCGGTCGTGCGCGTCGCGCGGGTCGAGGGCGACGTTCCGCAGCTCGAGAAGGCGCTCGTGCGGCTCGGGGCCGACGCTCCGGGGCTCTCACCCGATGCGATCCTCGGCCCGGTGCCGCTCGCGGACGTGTCCGGCCGCAAGCGGGCGCGCGCGCTCGTGAGGTTCGACTACGGCCGCGGGACCGCCGTCGCCGAGAGCCTGCGCGCCTCGGTGATCGAGGCCGCCGTGAAGAGCCGCTCGCGTCGCCCTCGCGGGCCCGCGGAAGCAGGAAGACCCCGGACTCCCACGAATACACTCTCTGTGCGGCTCGACGTCGCCGATCCCGATCTCTGAAGCTGAGGACACCGACACCATGCCGCACCCCACCGTCCCTCCGCGGATCGTCTTCGCGGGCACGCCCGACGCCGCGGTGCCCTCGCTCGTCGCGCTCGTCTCCTCGGGCGTTGATGTCGTCGGCGTCGTGACACGGCCCGACGCGCCGCTCGGCCGAAAGCGCGTCATCACACCGTCGCCCGTTGCACGCAAGGCCGAGGAACTCGGCCTTCCGGTCGTCAAGGCGGCGCGCCTCGACGACGACGCCACGGCGCAGATCCTTGCGTTCGAGCCCGACCTCGGGGTCATCGTCGCGTACGGCGGCCTGGTGCGGGATCCACTGCTGACGGCGCCGGAGCACGGCTGGATCAACCTGCACTTCTCGCTGCTGCCGAAGTGGCGCGGCGCGGCTCCCGTGCAGCGGGCGCTCATCGCGGGCGACGAGGTCACGGGTGCGGCGGTGTTCCAGCTCGTGAGCGCGCTCGATGCGGGCGACGTCTTCGATCAACTGACCTATCGGCCGGGCGCCGACGAAACGGCGGGCGAGGTCCTCGCCGCCCTCGCTGACTCGGGCGCGCAACTGCTCGCCGACGTCGTCGACCGCATCGCCGACGGCACGGCCGAAGCCCGGCCCCAACAGGGCGAGGAGTCGCTCGCGCCGAAGCTCGCGATCGACGACGGCCTGCTCGACTTCTCGCGCCCCGCTGACGAGGTGCTCGCCCGTTTCCGCGGCGTCACGCCCGAGCCCGGGGCGCACACGCGGCTCGCCGGGGAGCGGTTCAAGATCCATTCGGCGACGCGCGGTGAGGGAGCGCTTGCGCCGGGCGCGGTCGCTCCCGCTCAGGGCGGCGTGTTGGTCGGAACCGCGAGCGACGCGATATTCGTCGATCGCGTACAGCCCGCCGGTAAGCCGGCGATGGCGGCCGACGCCTGGTACCGCGGCCTGCGCGGCGATGTGGAGCTCGGATCATGAGCGGCCGCCCCGACCCGCGTCGGCGCCGCGATGCGCCCCCGACGATCGTGCAGCGCTCCCGTGAGGTCGCGTTCGCCGTCATGCACGCTGTCGATGCCGACGACGCGTATGCGAACCTCCTCCTGCCGATCGAGATCGATCGCGCAGGGCTCTCGCCGGCCGATGCGGCTCTCGCGACCGAGCTCACCTACGGCACGCTGCGCGGCCGCGGCATGTACGACGCCATCATCCGGATTGCCGCGGGCCGCGAGCTCGACGAGATCGACCACGGCGTGCTCGACGCACTCCGGCTCGGCGCCCACCAGCTGCTCGCGACGCGCGTTGCGCCGCACGCCGCCGTCAACGAATCGGTCGAGCTGGCGCGCCGGTCGTCGGGCCGGAGCGCGACGGGCTTCGCGAACGCGGTACTTCGGCGCATCTCGCGCAACGACCTCGACGGCTGGCTCGACCAGGTCAGGGCCCTCGCCCGCAGCGATGACGAGGCGATCGGCTGGACGAGCTCGCACCCCGTGTGGATCGTGCGCGCCATGCGCCGCGGCCTGCGGGCCGAGGGGCGCGAGCACGAGCTGGAGGAGCTGCTCGCCGCCGACAACGCCTCGCCGTCGGTCACGATGGCGGCCCTGACGGGCCTTGCCGAGCCGCGCAGCCCGCGCACGCGCTTCTCGCCGATCGGCTTCCGGGCGCCGTCCGGCGATCCGGAGCCCCTCGTTCGTTCCTCGGGCGGCGCGATGCGGGTGCAGGACGAGGGATCCCAGCTCGTTGCGCTCGCGCTCGCTCGCCGGGCGCCCGTCGCGGGGGAGCGGTGGCTCGACCTCTGCGCCGGCCCCGGGGGAAAGACCGCCGTCCTGGCGGCGGAGGCCCGGAACGCGTCGGCGCTGCTCGAGGCGAACGAGTTGATCCCGGCGCGTGCCGGTCTCGTGCGCCGCGCGCTGGAGGCGATCCCCGAGCCCGTCGAGGTGCACGAGCGCGATGGCCGTGAGCTCGCGAGCGAGAACGCGGGCGCGTTCGACCGGATTCTCGTCGACGCCCCCTGCACGGGCCTCGGCGCGCTGCGCCGGCGTCCCGAGGCTCGCTGGCGTAAATCGCCGCAGGACGTCACCGACCTGGTCGACGTGCAGACGGGCCTGCTCGACCGCGCGATCGACGCGCTGAAGCCGGGCGGCGTCGTCGCCTACGTCACGTGCTCGCCGCACCCGGCCGAGACGACCGGTGTCGTGCGCGCGATCCTGGACCGTCGAGACGACGTCACGCTGCTCGATGCCGCCGCGTCCCTGCAGGCGGTCGCACGCGAACCGCTCGACCTCGCCGAGCGCTCCGACGGGCTGACGACCGCGCAGCTCTGGCCGCACCGCCACGGCACCGACGCGATGTTCCTGGCGCTGATCGAGCGTCAATAGCCCCAGGTGACCGGCAGGTCGGGATCCGCGAAGTCGACCGACGGGCTCGCGAGGTACGGGCCGCCGTAGATCTGATCCCGGCCGGCGCCCGAGGCCCCCGACCAGTCTCCCGTGAATACCACCTCGGCGGAGAAGAACGCATCCTCCATGACGAGCGGTGCGGATGACGACGCGGTCGGCTCGAGCGCATCGATCTCCGCCCAGGACTCCTCGCTGATCGTGCGCTCGATCGTGCCGTCGATGAGCGAATTGCCGCCCTGCAGCCCCGGCGTCACCGCGAGCTCGCAGCCGGCGTCGAGCGCCGTCGATGACAGGCATTCCTCGGCGGAGGTGCGGGCCCGACTGCGGAACTGAGCAAGCCCCTCGTCCGTGAGCGTTGGTTCATGTTCGCGCGTGTAGGCGTACGCGAACCCGGTGGTCGCGATGATCGGTGCGCCCGCGAGTTCGACGTATTCGGCCGACGTCGCGAGCTCGTACACGCCCGGCACAACCGAATAGATCGAGCCCGAGCCCGTCGCGGCGACCGTTCCGTTGACCGCGATCTCCATGTCGCCGAACCCGCCGTCGAACGTGAGGAGGGGCAGGTCGAGGTCGACCGCACCCTCCGTGGAGTCGCGATCGATCGTGTCGATGCCGATCTCATAGACGAAGGCCTGATCGCCGAGCCGGTAGGCGATCTCGACGTCCTGAATGCCCGCGGAATCATCGGTTCCGATGGCGGTGACGGACGTCTCCGAGAGCGGATGGCGCTCGAGCATCTCCGCCAGGACCGCGTCGGTGATCAGCGCGGCATCGCCCATGAGCGTGCTGCCGATCAGGCTCTGGAGCGCGGCGCCGTCGGCCGTGCGGATCGCCTCGACGAAGTCGTTGCCGACCTCGATCGCCCGCTCCGCGGGAGCAGCCTCCTCGATGACGTCGGCGGGCACCGCCTGGGGCTCATCGTTCGGCGTCGTGGCGTTGAACGAGGTGAATACCCCGTATCCGACGCCCGCGATCACGAGCACGGCGACCGCGACGATGATCGTCGTGCGGATGCCCGTGCCGGAACGGTGGGCGCTTCGGGGCCGCTTCCGGTTCGCGAGCTCCGTCTGCGGGCGGGAGCGAGCCTTCTTCTGACGCGGCTGCGACGGTCGCGGCGCGCCGATCGGGTGCGCTGGCGTCATCGACGCGTGCGTCGTGCGCGGCTCGTGCCGCGGCTGCTCGGTGGCGGTCTCGTCTGCCTGTTTCTGCTCGACCGGCGTATGTTCCGCGGGGGCCTGCCCGGTAGCAGCCTCGCTGCGCCACGGCATGGATCGCCCGGGCGACGCCTGCGTGCTCGGCCGCTGCGCCCAGGGAAAGTTCGACGCGTCGCCGTCGTGAGATTCGTCGTCAGAGGCGCCGTCGAGCTTCTGCCACGGAAAGTTCGTCATTCCGCGCCTCCTATGCGTCGCGGCTCAGTGGGCCGCTGGGGTTGTCAATCGACACTCTCCCACGTCACGCGTGCGCTCCCGGTACCGAAATCGACGTTGGGGTAGCCGAAGAATTCCATCCCGGAGCATTCGACACCGCCGTCGCACGTCGCTTCGTACTCCGCGCCGACCGTGGTGATCTCGCGCAGCCGGTCCTGATCGCCCATGACCGGTCGCGGTTCGAAGTCGAGATCGCTGAACTCCTCGTCGAGATGCCGCGCGACGGTGCCGTCGACGGCCCCGTCGTCGGCCGCGGATCCGCCGGCTCGCGCGCACTCGCTATCGCCGTTCGTCGACGAGACGCACGCGTCGATCGAGGCCATCACCGCCTCCGTGAATGCCGACTGCCCCGACGCCGACACGCCGAGGTCGATGTAGGCATCGTCGCCGAGGGGAAAGGTCACGACGGCGACGTCGGATCCGTCCTCGGACGACGTACCCGCGCCGATCCCGGGCATCGTGACGAGCGACAGGTGCGGAGAATCGGGGAAGGCGACTTCGTACTCGCCGGGGAAGGCCAACACCTGCGCATCCACCTCTACGGGCTCGCCGTAGACGGTCGGCCGCAGCCCCTCGAACATCGTCGAGGGAAACATCATCGAGCGCGAGTCGAGGCGCACGCTCCACCCGTCATCGGACGAGGCGTGGTTCCAGAGGTCGACGGTGGTGGTGGTGTCCTCGCCTCTGAGCAGGTACGTGACGTCGGCGGTCGCGTGGAAGCGGTAGTCGGGGTCGAAGTCGACGCTCGCGACCGTGATCTCGTCGATGGGTGCGCGGTCTTGCGCGGCCGCCAGCACGTCGTCGGTGAGAAGCGACCCGTCCGCGTCCTCGAGATCGCTGGGGTCGACATAGGTCAGCGCGCGCCGCGTCCGCCTCCATGATCGCGTCGAAATACCCGCTCACCGTGTCGGTGAGCTGCTGGCGCAGGTCGCCCTCTTCCTCCGCCGTGCGCTCGTAGGTTGGCGCATCGTCGTCACCAAGCGAGTTCACGATTCCGGTGATCACGCTGCCCCCGACGAGAACGAGGGCGACGCCCATTCCGACCTTCGTTCCGGTCGAGGACTTCTTGGCCGGCGAGCGCTTCGCCGCCGAGGCACCCCTCGGGGCCGGCGACGCCGGCGTCATCGACCGCGCCGCTCTCTTCTTGCGCGACTTCTTCTTCTCCCGCTGCGGGGGTGCGGCCGGCGCGGGCACAGCGTGTTCCGGTGAAGCGGCTTCGGGCGGATACGCGGGCGGAGTCTGGGGCGCTTCGGGCACTTCCTGTGCCGGCTCGCGCGGGGGATCGGGTTGCGGAGCGGCTTCGTGCGGCTCAGGATCCTGCGACTCAGGGGCAGGGGCAGGGGCAACGGGCGGCTCGGGCTCGCCGAGCGCGTCGTCTTCTGCGTCGCGCTGCCACGGCATGCCGGACCGGCGCCACGTGCGCCGCTCGCGGTCCGGATCCTTCTGCCACGGGAAATCTCCCATCCGACATTCCCCCTCGCTATCGGATGCCGATCCATTATCGCGTGGACCGGGATAATGAGAGGGTGACGCTTCCCGACGCCCCCCGCATCAACCCGAGCATTCTCTCCGCCGACTTCGTGAACATGCAGCGTGACCTCGAGCGCATCTCCGGCGCCGACCTCGTGCACGTCGACGTCATGGACAACCACTTCGTGCCGAACCTGACGTTCGGGCCGCAGATGGTCGAGCGCGTGCAGGCGACGAGCCCCCTCCCGCTCGACGTGCACCTCATGATCTCGGACGCCGACCGATGGGCCCCCGGCTACGCCGAGATCGGCGCCGCCTCGGTCACGTTCCATCTCGAGGCCGCCCGCGAGCCGGTCGCTCTCGCACGGCGCCTGAGGCAGATCGGCGCGCGCGCGGGCGTGGCCGTGAAGCCCGACACTCCCGTCGAGGGCATGTTCGAGCACCTCGACGAGTTCGATCAGATCCTCGTGATGACGGTCGAGCCGGGGTTCGGCGGGCAGAGCTTCCGCACCGACATGATGCCGAAGCTGCGCGCCCTCAAGAACGAGGCGGCGCGCCGCGGTTCCGAGGTGTGGCTGCAGGTGGACGGGGGCATCTCGCTCGACACGATCGCGCAGGCCGCCGAGGCGGGCGCCGATACGTTCGTGGCCGGATCCGCGGTGTTCGGCGCGGCGGACATCGATCAGCGAATCGGCCAGCTGAGAGCCCTTGCGGCTCGGCACTCCCACGGAGCGGATAGCCTGGACTCGTGAAATCGTTCGAGGACCTGTTCGCCGAGCTGAGCGACAAGGCCGCCACCCGTCCCGCCGGATCCGGCACCGTCGAGGAGCTCGACGCCGGCGTGCACTTCATCGGCAAGAAGATCGTCGAGGAGGCCGCCGAGGTGTGGATGGCCTCGGAGTACGAGACCGACGAGGCGGCCGCCGAGGAGATGTCGCAGCTGCTCTACCACCTGCAGGTGATGATGATCGCCAAGGGCCTCACGCTCGAAGACGTCTACCGACATCTCTGATCCGTCGCCGACGCAACCGACCCGATCAGAAAGACCTCACCGTGCTACGCATCGCCATCCCCAATAAAGGCTCGCTGTCCGAGACCGCCGTTCAGATGCTCTCGGAGGCCGGCTACGCCACGCGCCGCGACTCCAAAACGCTGCACCTCGTAGACGAGGCCAACGGCGTTGAATTCTTCTACCTGCGCCCGCGTGACATCGCGACCTACGTGGCACACGGAGCGCTCGACGTGGGGCTCACCGGGCGCGACCTGCTGCGCGACGTCTGCCTGCCGGACGCGCGCGAGATCGAACCGCTGGGCTTCGCCCGGTCGACCTTCCGCTTCGCCGCCCCCGCCGGCCGCTTCTCGTCCATCGAACAGCTCGACGGCAAGCGCATCGCGACCAGCTACGCGGGACTCGTGGAGTCGTTCCTCACCAGCCAGGGCATCTCCGTCGAGGTCGTGCCGCTGAACGGCGCCGTCGAATCGGCCGTGCAGCTCGGCGTGGCCGATGCGATCGCCGACGTCGTCGAGACGGGCACGACCCTGCGGCAGGCGGGCCTCGAGATCTTCGGGCCCGTGATGCTCGAATCCGAGGCCGTGCTCATTCAGGGCCCGAGCGAGCCGGCCGGCATCGACCGGCTGCTGCGCCGCCTGCGCGGCGTGCTCGTCGCGCGGCGCTACGTGATGCTTGACTACGACCTCCCCGCCGAGCACGTGCAGCAGGCGACCGAGGTCGCCGCGGGCATGCAGTCGCCGACGGTCTCGCCGCTGCAGCGCCCCGGGTGGGTCGCCGTGCGGGTGATGATCCCGCGCCGCGATGCCAACCGGATCATGGACGACCTGTACGCGATCGGCGCGCGCGCGCTGATCGTGACGGCGATCGACAACGCCCGCCTGTGAGCCCCGCATGACGAACGAGCAGACGACGGCCGCCGATCTCGGCGTCGCAACGCGCGTGATCCCCTGCCTCGACGTCCAGGGCGGCAAGGTCGTCAAGGGCGTCAACTTCGAGAACCTCCGCGAGATGGGTGATCCCGTCGAACTCGCCCGCGACTACTACGAGCAGGGCGCCGACGAGCTCACCTTCCTCGACGTGGGCGCATCGGTCGAGCAACGGGACACGATGTACGACGTCGTGCGCCGCACGGCCGAGCAGGTCTTCATCCCGCTCACCGTCGGTGGGGGAGTGCGCTCGGTCGACGACGTCGCGCGATTGCAGGAGGTCGGTGCGGACAAGGTCGGCGTGAACTCCGCCGGTATCGCGCGCCCGGGCCTGCTCGACGAGATCGCCGACCGGTACGGGGCGCAGTGCCTCGTGCTCTCGCTCGACATCAAGCGATCGGCCAGGACAGCCAGCGGCTTCGTCGTGACGACCCACGGCGGCCGCCGCGAGACCGACCTCGATGCGCTCGACTGGGCGCGCGAGGCGATCGAGCGCGGCGCCGGCGAGCTCCTCGTGAACTCGATCGATGCCGACGGCACGAAGGACGGGTTCGACCTCGAACTGATCGGGCTCGTGCGCGAGCTGTCGTCCGTCCCGGTGATCGCGTCCGGCGGCGCGGGCGACGAGTCGCACTTCGCCCCGGCTGTCCGCGCGGGGGCCGACGCGGTGCTCGCCGCTACCGTGTTCCACTCCGGCCAGATCCGTATCGACGACGCGAAGCGCGCGATGCGGGAGGAAGGCATTCTCGTCAGATGACAGATCTCGATCTCAGCCTGCGCATCGCGAAGGTGCGCTTCGATGCCAACGGGCTCGTCCCTGTCGTGGTGCAGGACCACGACAGCCGCGACGTGCTCATGCTCGCGTGGATGAACATCGAGGCCCTGCGCCGCACCCTCACCGAGGGACGTGCCACGTACTGGTCGCGCAGTCGCCAGGAGTACTGGCGCAAGGGCGACACCTCGGGCCACATCCAGGTGGTGAAGGCCGCGAGCATGGACTGCGACGGCGACACGATCCTGCTCTCGGTCGAGCAGACCGGGGCCGCATGCCACACGGGCACGCGCACGTGCTTCGATGGGGCAGAGCGCGACCTCGGACCGGTCGTCGAATGACGGCGTCGTCGTGACGGCGCGTCGCGAGAGCTGGGTGTCTGGGCGCGGCCGCCTGCTGAGCGTCCTGGTCATTCTCACCGGCGGCGCGCTCGCCCTGATCTCGTCGACCCAGACCTGGGCGACGACTGAGCTGCAGGCCACCCTGCTCGAGGCGAAGGGCGCCGACGCGCTGTCATTGCTGCAGCCGCTCGCCCTCGCCGCGCTCGCCCTGTCGCTCGCCCTGGCCCTCGCGGGCCGGATCGTGCGCATGGTTCTCGCCGCGATCGCCGTTGTCCTGGGCGTCGGCCTCACCTGGATCTCCGCGGCCGTCGTGTTCGGCTCGCCCGTGACGGCCGTCGAGTCCACGGTGACGGAGCACACGGGGATCGCCGGCACCGAGGGCGTGGCATCCGTGGTCTCCGGCACCGCGATCACCGCGTGGCCCGTCATCGCGCTCGTCTGCGGTGTGGTCGTCGCCATCGGCGGCGCGTTCGCACTCGCAACCGGCCTCGCCTGGCGCCGCGGCGGCCATCGCTACGACGCGGCGGGAAGCGCGCACCAGGCGCGTTCCTCCGGCCCGCTCGACGCGGTCGATTCCTGGGACGACCTCTCGCGCGGTGACGACCCCACGGACCGGCAGTGACGCGGTCATCGCGTAGACTCGACAACGATCCCCTGGCAGCATTTCGAGGAGCATCCTTATGACGAATCCCATCGGCGACCCCGGTCACGGCCACTCACCTGCGGCGTGGACCGCGATCCTCATCATGCTGGTCGCCGTCTCGATCGGCACGGTGGCGCTGTACCTCGACCAGATCTGGCTCGTGTGGGCAGCGGGCGGCCTCGTCGTCGTCGGCCTGATCGTCGGATGGATCCTCTCGAAGGCCGGATTCGGCGTCAACGGACCCAAGTACCAGCCCAAGGGCCACTGATGTCGCTCCTCGCCGACCTCACGCTCGGGGCGGTCGAGGACGCGCAGGCTCGACGCGCGCAGCTCCCGCTCGCCGACGTCGAGCGGATCGCGGCCGAACAGTCGGCAGCGCTCGATGCCACGACGTTCCTCGCGCGCGGCGAAACGGTGCGCGTCATCGCAGAGGTCAAGCGCGCGAGCCCGTCCCGCGGCGACCTCGCGGCGATCCCGGATCCGGCGCTGCAGGCGTCGCGCTACGAGACCGGCGGCGCCAGCGCGATCAGCGTTCTCACGGAGGGGCGACGGTTCAAGGGATCCCTCGACGATCTCACGGCCGTGAAAAAGGCCGTGGGCCTTCCCGTCCTGCGCAAGGACTTCATCGCGACGACCTATCAGGTCGCCGAGGCGCGCGCCGCGGGCGCCGACCTCGTGCTCCTGATCGTCGCGGGCCTCGACCGGCCGACGATCGCCGAGCTGTTCTCGCTCACGGTCGATATGGGCATGACCCCGCTCGTCGAGGCGCACACGGCTGACGAGGTGCAGATCGCCGTCGACCTCGGCGCACCGATCATCGGCATCAACGCCCGCGACCTCAGCGACTTCTCGCTCGATCGCAACCTCTTCGAGCGGCTCGCGCCGGGAATTCCGGACAGCACGATCCGCGTCGCCGAGTCGGCCGTGGCCGTTCCGGACGACGTCGTGCATTACCGCACCGGCGGCGCCGACGTCGTGCTCATCGGCGAGGCGCTCGTCACGGGCGACCCGGTCGCGACGCTTTCGGCATTCATCTCGGCGACGGAAGGAATCTGATGTCCCTGCGCGATCAGCCCGGACCCACCTACGGCGAGTTCGGCGGCCGCTACATGCCGGAATCGCTCATCGCGGCGCTCGACGAGCTGACGCTCGCGCACTCCGAGGCGATGTCCGACCCGGCATTCCTCTCCGAGCTCGCGGGGCTCCTCACCGACTACGCCGGGCGTCCCTCGCCCGTGACCGAGGTGCCGAGGTTCGCCGAGCACGCCGGCGGCGCACGCATCCTCCTCAAGCGCGAGGACCTCAACCACACCGGCAGCCACAAGATCAACAACGTCCTGGGCCAGGCGTTGCTCACGAAGCGCCTCGGCAAGACGCGGGTGATCGCCGAGACCGGCGCCGGCCAGCACGGCGTGGCGACCGCGACCGCGGCGGCGCTGTTCGGCATGGACTGCACGATCTACATGGGCGAGGTCGACACTGAGCGGCAAGCGCCGAACGTGGCACGCATGCGCATGCTCGGCGCCGAGGTCGTCGCCGTGAAGACCGGATCGCGTACGCTCAAGGACGCCATCAACGAGGCGCTGCGCGACTGGGTCGCGAGCGTCACGACGACCAATTACATCTTCGGAACGGCGGCGGGCCCGCATCCGTTCCCGGCGCTCGTGCGCGACTTCCAGAAGGTCATCTCGGAGGAGGCGCGCGCGCAGATCCTCGAGCGCACCGGCGCCCTCCCTGACGCGGTGATCGCATGCGTCGGCGGCGGATCCAACGCCATCGGCATGTTCGACGCGTTCATCGATGACGCATCGGTGCGCCTCTACGGCGTCGAGGCGGCCGGCGACGGCGTCGACACCGAGCGGCACGCCGCATCGCTCGAGCGCGGACGTCCCGGCGTGCTGCACGGCGCGCGCACGTTCGTGCTGATGGACGAGGACGGGCAGACGGTCGAGTCGCACTCGATCTCGGCCGGCCTCGACTATCCCGGCGTCGGCCCCGAGCACGCGTGGCTCGCATCGACCGGTCGCGCCACCTACATCCCCGCCACCGACGACGAGGCGATGCAGGCGATGCGGCTGCTGACCCAGACCGAGGGCATCATTCCCGCGATCGAGTCCGCGCACGCGCTCGCGGGCGCGATCCGCATCGGCCGCGAGCTCGGCCCCGACGCGACGATCGCCGTGTGTCTGTCGGGCCGAGGCGACAAGGACATGGACACGGCCGCGACGTACTTCGGGCTGTATGACGACGAGGAGGCGACATCGTGACCTCGCGTGTCGAGCAGGCGATCGATCTCGCGGCAGCAGACGGCCGCGCCGCGTTCGTCGGCTATCTGCCGGCCGGATACCCTGACCTCCCCACCTCCATCGAGGCTGCCGTCGCGCTCGCGGAGAACGGCGCCGACGTCATCGAGCTCGGCCCGCCCTACAGCGACCCCGTCATGGACGGTCCGGTGATCCAGGAGGCGACCAACATCGCCCTCGAGGCCGGTTTCCGGACTGCCGACCTGTTCACGGTGATCCGGGAGGTCGCCGCGCGAACCGACGTCCCGGTGCTCGTGATGAGCTACTGGAACCTCATCGTGCAGTACGGCGTCGAACGCTACGCGGCCGATCTCGCAGCGGCCGGGGGAGCGGGCATCATCACGCCCGACATCACCCCCGACGCGGCGGAGGAATGGATCCGCGCGTCCGACGCGCACGGCCTCGATCGCGTCTTCCTCGCGGCGCCGAGCTCCACCGACGAGCGCCTCGCGCTCGTGTCTCAGAACTCGTCGGGCTTCGTCTACACCGTCTCCACCATGGGGATCACCGGCGAGCGCGCGTCGCTCGATGCAGCCGCCCAGCGACTCGTCGAGCGGCTGCGCGCTGCCGGCACGAAGCGCGCGTGCGTCGGCATCGGCGTCACGACCGCCGAGCACGTGGCGAGCATCGCCGAGTACGCCGACGGCGCGATCGTCGGGACCGCGCTCGTTCAAGCCCTGCGCGACGGGGGAGTCGCGGGTCTGGCGTCGAAGGCGCGCGAACTCTCCTCCGGCACGCGCCGCTGAACCTCCTCCCACGTCGAACATCAGAGAAAGCTCTAGACTTCTCCCATCATGCTGTCATTCCCTGCGCTCCCCGCGAGCATTCCGAGCCCGCCGATCTCGTCGTTCTCCTTCGGAAGCGAGTGGACGATCTTCGGTCTCACGTTCGGACCGTTCACGATCCACTACTACGCGCTGTGCATCCTGCTCGGCATCGTCGTGGCGGCCATCATCACGAACCGACGCCTCACCAAGCGCGGGGCCGAGTCGTGGGTCGTGATCGACATCGCGCTGCCCGCGGTGATCCTGGCGTTCATCGGCGCGAGGGCGTACCACGTGCTCACCCACTGGGGCTTCTACTTCAGCGGCGACCGCGAGTGGTGGAATCCGACCCAGCAGGATGCGATCTGGAACATCTGGGACGGCGGCATCGCCATCTTCGGCGCGCTGCTGGGAGGCGCGCTCGGCGCGTGGATCGGCTGCCGCTGGGCGGGGATCCGCTTCACGGCGTTCGCCGATGCGCTCGCGCCCGGCCTGATCCTCGCGCAGGCGTTCGGACGGTTCGGCAACTGGTTCAACCAGGAGCTCTTCGGGCTGCCCACCGACCTGCCGTGGGGCCTCGAGATCGATGCCGACAACTCCTCAATCCCGGCGGGCCTTCCCGAGGGCACTCTGTTCCACCCCACCTTCCTCTATGAGGTCGTGTGGAACGTGCTCGGCGCCATCGTGCTCGTCTGGCTCGGTCGCCGCGCCACTATGCAGTGGGGGCGCCTGCTCGCGGTCTACCTCATCTGGTACGGCGCCGGACGCGTGGTCTGGGAGTCGATCCGCATCGACCCGAGCGACGTGTTCCTCGGCCTGCGCACCAACGTGTGGGCGGCCCTCGCGGCCGTGATCCTCGGAATCGTCGTGCTCATCGTGCAGGCGAAGCACCACCACGGCACGGAGCCGAGCCCGTACACGCCGAAACATCTTCGTAACGCAGCCGCCGTAGAATCGGAACACGAGTTCGTCGACGTCAGCGACCCCGCGGTCACCGACGAGCCCGCTCAGCCGTCGCCACAAGCGGCGTCGTGACGATCTAGAAAGCTCTGCTGCTCCTTCGGAAGGGGCACGAGACAGGTCGCGCGACGCGCGGCCGTTGCGGGCGTACTGCCCGGCGATGCTCGTGACCTCTGATCGAAGGATGAAGCCATGTACTTTCAGCCTCCCTACGGCGCGAGCGGGGCGTATCCTCCGCAGCAGGGGATGTACAACCCGCGTTTCGAGAAGGACGCCTGCGGCCTCGCCATGGTCGCCACGCTCCGCGGAGAGCCGGGCCACGACATCGTGTCCCTCGCGCTCGAGGCGCTGCGCAACCTCGAACACCGCGGTGCCGTCGGATCCGACTCGGGAACGGGCGACGGCGCGGGCATCCTGATCCAGATGCCCGATGCGTTCTTCCGCGAAGAACTCTCTTTCGACCTTCCTCCCGCCGGCGAGTATGCGGCCGGCATCGCATTCCTTCCCACCGTTCGTCTCGAACGGGAGAAGCAGAAGCGGCAGATCGAACGGATCGCCGCGACAGAGAATCTCCACGTGCTCGGATGGCGCGAGGTGCCGGTGGATCCGGCGCACCTCGGACGCCTCGCACGGGAGGCCCAGCCCGCCATCGAGCAGCTGTTCGTCGCGAGCGCCCAAGCCGGGCACGTCGATCCGCTCCGCGGCGTCGATCTCGACCGCCGCGCGTACCGCCTGCGCAAGCGCGCCCAGCACGAGGCGGGCGCCTACTTCGTCACCATGTCCGCCCGCACCATCGGGTACAAGGGCATGGTCACCACCCTGCAGCTCGAGCCGTTCTACCTCGATCTGCGCGACGAGCGCTTCGCGTCCGAGCTGGCCATCGTGCACTCGCGCTATTCGACCAACACGTTCCCGTCGTGGCCGCTCGCGCAGCCGCTGCGCATGATGGCGCACAACGGCGAGATCAACACCATCAGCGGCAATCGCAACTGGATGCGCGCCCGCCAGTCGCAGCTCGCGAGCGAGCTGCTCGGCGACATCGAGCCGCTCCTGCCGATCTGCTCCGACGGCGAGAGCGATTCCGCCTCGTTCGACGAGGCACTCGAACTGCTCGAGCTGACGGGCCGCAGCCTGGCGCACGTCATGATGATGATGGTGCCGGAGGCCTACGAGAACAAGCCCGACCTCGACCCCGACCTGCGCAGCTTCTACGACTACAACGCGGGACAGATGGAGCCGTGGGACGGGCCCGCGGCGCTCATCGCAACCGACGGATCCCAGGTCGTCGCCACGCTCGATCGCAACGGACTGCGCCCGGGCCGGTGGACGATGACGACGGACGGCCTCATCGTGGCCGGATCCGAGACGGGCATCCTCGAGTTCCCGCCCGAGCGCATCGCGCGACGCGGGCGCCTGCGTCCCGGCGCGCTCTTCGTCGTCGACACGAACGAAGGCCGCATCATCTCCGACGAGGAGATCAAGCAGCAGGTCGCGACGAGCGCTCCGTGGCGCGACTGGCTCGACGAGGGCATCGTGCGCCTCGCCGATATGCCCGAGCGCGAGCACCTCGTGCACCCGGTCACGTCGATCCGTCGCCGCCAGCGCACGTTCGGCTACACGGAAGAAGAGCTCAGGATCCTCATCGCCCCGATGGGGCGCACGGGCGCCGAGCCGCTCGGCGCGATGGGATCCGACGCGCCGATCGCAGTGCTCAGCGGCCGACCGCGCCTGCTGTTCGACTACTTCGTGCAGCAATTCGCGCAGGTGACCAACCCGCCGCTCGACTCGATCCGCGAAGAGGTCGTCACGAGCCTCAAGATGACGCTCGGCGGCGGCAACAACCTGCTCACCTGGGGGCCGGAGCACGCCCGACTCGTCGCGCTGGACTTCCCCGTGATCGACAATGATGAGCTCGCGAAGATCCAGCACATCGGGCGCACGAACTCGCGGCACGAGGCCGTCACGATCTCGGCGCTGTACCGCGTGTCGGCGGGCGCGAAGGGCATGCAGAAGCGGCTCGATCAGATGTGCCGCGAGGCCGACCGCGCGATCGCGCAGGGCGCGAACCTCATCGTCATCAGCGACCGCGACTCGGATCAGGAGCTCGCACCGATCCCGTCCCTGCTCGCCGTCTCCGCGGTGCATCACCACCTGATCCGCCAGGAGACCCGCATGATGGTCGGTCTCGTGGCCGAGGCGGGCGATGTGCGCGAGGTGCACCACGTGGCGACGCTGCTCGGCTTCGGCGCGAGCGCCGTGAACCCCTATCTCGCGATGGAATCCGCGGAGCAGCTCGTGCGCTCGGGCGAGGCCACGGGCATCGAGCCGGAGCGGGCCGTCAAGAACCTGATCTACGCGCTCGGCAAGGGCGTGCTGAAGATCATGTCGAAGATCGGCATCTCCACCGTCTCGTCGTACGCCGGCGCGCAGGTGTTCGAGGCCGTCGGCCTGTCTCCCGCGCTCGTGGAGAAGCACTTCACCGGCACGGAGACCAAGATCGGCGGCATCGGCCTCGACGTGATCGCCGCCGAGACGGCCGCGCGTCACGCCTTCGCGTACCCGACCGACCGTGCGCCGCTCGCGCACGAGCGCCTCTGGACGGGCGGCGAGTATCAGTGGCGCCGCGACGGCGCACCGCACCTGTTCAACCCTGAGACGGTGTTCCGGCTGCAGCACTCGACGCGCACGGGCAGCTACGACGTCTTCCGGCAGTACACGAAGCTCGTCGATGACCAGGCGTCGGAGCTCAAGACGCTGCGCGGGCTGTTCGCGTTCAAGATAGGTCAGCGCGCGCCCGTGCCGCTCGACGAGGTCGAGCCCGTCGCGAGCATCGTGAAGCGGTTCTCGACGGGCGCGATGAGCTACGGATCCATCTCGCGCGAGGCCCACGAGACACTCGCGATCGCGATGAACCAGCTGGGCGGGAAGTCGAACACGGGCGAGGGCGGCGAGGATGTCGATCGGCTCCTCGACCCCGAGCGACGCAGCGCCGTCAAGCAGGTGGCCTCGGGTCGTTTCGGCGTCACGAGCATGTATCTCACGCACGCCGATGACATCCAGATCAAGCTCGCGCAAGGCGCGAAGCCGGGCGAGGGCGGGCAGCTGCCTCCTGGCAAGGTGTATCCGTGGGTGGCGCGCACGCGCCATTCCACGCCGGGCGTCGGGCTCATCTCGCCGCCGCCGCACCACGACATCTACTCGATCGAGGATCTCAAGCAGCTCATCTTCGACCTGAAGCGCGCGAACCCGCGGGCGCGGATCCACACGAAGCTCGTCAGCCAGTCGGGCATCGGCGCGGTCGCGGCCGGCGTCGCCAAGGCTCTCTCGGACGTGATCCTGATCTCGGGGCACGACGGAGGCACGGGCGCGAGCCCGCTGAACTCCTTGAAGCACGCGGGAACCCCGTGGGAGCTCGGCCTCGCCGAGACGCAGCAGACGCTCATGATCAACGGCATGCGCGACCGCGTCGTGGTGCAGGCCGACGGCCAGCTGAAGACGGGTCGAGACGTGATGATCGCCGCCCTGCTGGGCGCCGAGGAGTTCGGCTTCGCCACAGCCCCGCTGGTCGTGGAGGGCTGCATCATGATGCGCGTGTGCCACCTCGACACGTGCCCGGTCGGCGTCGCGACGCAGAACCCGGTGCTCCGTGAGCGGTTCAGCGGCAAGGCCGAGTACGTCGTCAACTTCATGCGATTCATCGCGCAGGAGGTGCGCGAGTACCTCGCCGAGCTCGGATTCCGGTCGATCGATGAGGCCGTGGGCCGCGTCGACGCCCTCGACGTGAACGCCGCGATCTCGCACTGGAAGGCGGACGGGCTCGACCTGACGCCGATCCTGCACGACATGGGCGCCTCTGACGACGCGCCCCGCTCGCACGCCCGCGCGCAGGATCACGGCATTGAAGAGCATTTCGACGTCGCGCTGATCGACGCCTCGCGCGAGGTCATCGATTCGGGGGGCGAGGTCGAGATCGACCTGCCCGTGCGCAACACCGCCCGCGCGGTGGGAACGATGCTCGGACACGAGGTCACGAAGGCGCACGGCGAGCACGGCATGACGAACGGCCGGATCCAGGTGAACCTCACGGGGTCGTCCGGGCAGTCGTTCGGCGCGTTCCTCCCGGGCGGAATCTCGCTCTCCCTCACGGGCGACGCGAACGACTACGTCGGCAAGGGGCTCTCGGGCGGCAGCATCGTCGTGCGACCGCCGCACGGCGCGAGCTTCCGGGCCGACGAGAACGTCATCGCGGGCAACGTCGTCGGCTACGGCGCGACCCAGGGATCGATGTTCCTCTCCGGCACCGTCGGCGAGCGGTTCCTGGTGCGCAACTCCGGCGCCACCGCGGTCGTCGAGGGCGCGGGCGACCACGCGCTTGAGTACATGACCGGCGGCCTGGCGGTGATCCTGGGGGAGACCGGCCGCAACCTCGGCGCCGGTATGTCAGGCGGCACGGCATACGTGTATGGCCTCGACGAGTCCCACGTCAACGCCCAGGCGCTCGCCTCGGGCGAGCTGACGCTGTCGGTGCTCGACTCGGCCGATCTCGAGATCCTCCGCGATGTCCTCGAGCGGCACCTCACCGAGACGGGGTCCGACAGGGCCCGCGCGCTGCTCGCCGACTTCACGGCGGAGTCGGGGCGATTCGTCCGTGTGCTCCCGCGCGACTACGCCGCCGTGCAGAAGGCGCGTCAAGACGCGTCCGACGAGGGGCTGGATCTCGACGGCGACGTCGTCTGGAACCGTATCCTGGAGGTGACCCGTGGCTGATCCCCGTGGTTTTCTGACCGTCACCGAGCGCGAGTTTCCCGCGAAGCGCCCTGTGCCGGTGCGCATCATGGACTTCGCCGAGGTCTACGAGAAGCGCGACTCGGGCATGCTCACCCGGCAGGCCGGGCGCTGCATGGACTGCGGCGTGCCGTTCTGCCACCAGGGGTGCCCTCTCGGCAACCTCATCCCGGAGTGGAACGACCTCGTCCGGCGGGGCGAGGGGCACGCCGCGATCGAGCGGCTGCACGCGACCAACAACTTCCCGGAGCTCACCGGTCGCCTGTGCCCCGCGCCCTGCGAGAGCGCCTGCGTGCTGGGCATCAACCAGCCCGCCGTGACGATCAAGCAGGTCGAGGTCTCGATCATCGACGAAGCGATGGAGAAGGGCTGGGTCGAGCCGAAGCCGCCGACGCGCCTCACCGGCAAGACGGTCGCGATCGTCGGATCCGGCCCGGCGGGCCTCGCCGCCGCGCAGCAGCTCACGCGCGCGGGGCACACGGTCGCCGTGTACGAGCGCGACGACCGCATCGGCGGGCTCGCGCGGTACGGGATCCCCGACTTCAAGATGGAGAAGGTCACCCTCGACCAGCGTCTCGAGCAGATGCGCGCCGAGGGAACGCGCTTCCGCCCCGGCGTCGTGATCGGCACGGACATCGGCTGGGAGGAGCTGCGGCAGCGCTACGACGCCGTCGTGATCGCGACCGGCGCAACCGTGCCGCGCGAGCTCTCGCTGCCCGGGCACGACCTGGGCGGGATCCATGTCGCCATGGACTATCTCGTCGAGTCCAACCGTGTGGTCGCCGGCGACGATGTGCGGTCGCAGATCTCCGCGGCCGGCAAGCACGTCGTCGTCATCGGCGGCGGCGACACGGGCGCCGACTGCATCGGCACGGCGCACCGTCAGGGCGCCGCGAGTGTGACGAACCTCGCGATCGGCCGACGCCCGGGGGACACGCGCCCGGATCACCAGCCGTGGCCGACCGATCCGACGGTGTTCGAGGTCTCGAGCGCGCACGAGGAGGGCGGCGAACGCCGGTTCCTCGCCTCGACGGTCGAGTTCGTCGGCGACGACGCGGGCCGCGTCACGGCGCTGCGCGTCGCGGAGACCGAGTACGTCGGCGACCGGCGCGTGCCGAAGGCCGGCACGGAGCACGAGATCCCCGCGGACCTGGTGCTGATCGCGATGGGGTTCACCGGACCCGAGCGCGACAGCCTCGAGGACCAGCTCGGCATGCGCTTCACGGATCGCGGCGCGATCGACCGCGATGACCGCTACGAGACCTCACAGCCGGGCGTTTTCGTCGCGGGCGACGCCGGGCGCGGCCAGTCGCTCATCGTCTGGGCGATCGCGGAGGGCCGCTCGGCCGCCGCGCGCGTCGATGAGCACCTGATGGGCGAGACTCTCCTGCCCGCACCCGTGCGTCCGACCGACGTCGGAATGCACGTGTGACCGCGTCGGGGGCCGGTGCTTCGAGGTCGGCCCCCGAAGCGAGTAGTCTGAACAGAGCGTTCAAGCAGGATTCCGAGCGGCGGCACGTGCGGTGTCGCATGCATTCGGCGGAACGCATCTCCATAGCCACGGGCAGGCATGCCCAGCAGTGCGGAAGGCAATTTTGTGAGAAGAGCCAAGATCGTCGCGACCCTCGGGCCGGCGACCTCGACCAAAGAAACCGTCCGGGAGCTGATCGACGCGGGTCTCGACGTCGCTCGATTCAATCTCAGCCACGGCGACTACTCCGTTCACGACCAGAACTTCGTGAACGTGCGCAGCGCGGCCGAGGAGGCGGGGCGCCCCGTCGCGATCCTCGCCGATCTCCAGGGACCGAAGATCCGTCTCGCGACGTTCGCGAACGGCCCCCACGATCTCGCCGAGGGCGACATCTTCAAGATCACGATGGAGGACGTCGAGGGCACGAAGGAGCTCGTCGGCACCACCTACAAGGGCCTCGCAGACGATGTCGCCCCCGGTGACTTCCTGCTGATCGACGACGGCAAGGTGCGCGTCCGGGTCCTCGAGACCGACGGCACGGTCGTCACGACCGAGGTCGTCGTGGGCGGCCCCGTCAGCAACAACAAGGGCATCAACCTGCCCGGCGTCGCCGTCAACGTGCCGGCGCTGAGCGAGAAGGATGAAAACGACCTGCGTTGGGCGCTCCGCAAGGGAGCCGACATCATCGCGCTGTCGTTCGTCCGCAGCGCCAAGGACGTGCAGCGCGCCCACGTGATCATGGCGGAGGAGGAGCGCCGCGTTCCGATCATCGCGAAGATCGAGAAGCCGCAGGCAGTCGACGTTCTCGAGGAGATCGTCGAGGCGTTCGACGGCATCATGGTCGCGCGCGGCGACCTCGGCGTCGAGCTGCCGCTCGAGGCCGTGCCGATCGTGCAGAAGAACGCGATCAGCATCGCCCGCCGCCTCGCCAAGCCCGTCATCGTCGCGACGCAGATGCTCGAGTCGATGATTCAGAGCCCCGTGCCCACGCGCGCCGAGACGAGCGACGTCGCCAACGCGGTGCTCGACGGCGCCGACGCGGTCATGCTGTCGGGCGAGACGAGCGTCGGCAAGTATCCGACCGTCACGGTGCAGACGATGGCTCGCATCGTCGAGTCGACCGAGGATCACGGCCTCGACCGGATCGATGCGCTCACCACGAAGCCGCGCACCCAGGGCGGCGCGCTGACGGTTGCGGCCGTCGAGGTCGCCGACTTCGTCGACGCGAAGTTCCTGTGCATCTTCACGCAGACGGGCGACTCGGCTCGTCGCATGTCGCGCCTGCGCCCCGCGCGGCCGATGATCGCGTTCACGATCGAGGAGGAGACCCGTCGTCGCATGCAGCTGACGTGGGGGATCCGCTCCGCGATCGTGCCGCTCGTCGAGCACACCGACCGCATGTTCCTCCAGGTCGACGAGTACCTGCTCGGAAACGAGCTCGCGCGCGTCGGCGACAAGGTGATCGTGATCTCGGGATCCCCTCCCGGAATCGCGGGATCGACGAACGACCTGCGCGTGCACCGCGTGGGCGACGCGATCCACGGTGCCGCGCCCGCCTACGAGAAGTAGGAAGGCGCAGCACGCGGACGGCGATCCCCTAGGATTGTCGTCTGGGCCGGTGTGGCGGAACGGTAGACGCGACGCACTCAAAATGCGTTGTCCGCAAGGGCGTGTGGGTTCGAATCCCACCACCGGCACAATATGTCTTCGTGGCAGAGTAGAGCCATGAAGCGCATCGCATCAGTCATCGGACTCGCGGCGGAGCATCGCGAGGAGTACGAGGCCTATCACGCCGCCGTGTGGCCGGAGGTGCTGCAGACGATCAGCGACTGCAACATCCGCAACTACTCGATCTTTCGGTACGGCGACCTCCTGTTCTCGTACTTCGAGTACGTCGGCGACGACTACGACGCCGACATGGCGAAGATGGCCGCGGATCCCGCGACGCAGAAATGGTGGTCGGTTCAGGAGCCTCTGCAGACCCGGCTGCCGGGCACGCCGGAGGAAGAGCAGTGGCTCCCGATCGCCGAGGTCTTCCACCACGATTGAGCACCCGAACGGGCGTGTCTTACGACTCGCTGAAGACGATCCGGCGCACCCGGTCATAGGATGGACGATGTGAGCGAAGAGCAGAGCGAGAACGCGCAGACCGCACCGCGCCGAGTGGTGGTTGCCGAGGACGAGTCCCTGATCCGTATGGACATCGTCGAGATCCTTCGGGATAACGGCTTCGAGGTCGTCGGCGAGGCCGGCGACGGCGAAACGGCGGTGCAGTTGGCGACGGAGCTTCGTCCCGACCTCGTCGTGATGGACGTGAAGATGCCGCAGCTGGACGGCATCACGGCCGCCGAGCAGCTGAGCCGCGATAACATCGCGCCCGTCGTCCTGCTGACGGCGTTCAGCCAGAAGGAGCTCGTCGAGCGCGCAACGGAGGCGGGCGCCCTCGCTTACGTCGTCAAGCCGTTCACGCCGAACGACCTGCTGCCGGCCATCGAGATCGCCCTGGCCCGCCACGAGCAGATCATCACGCTCGAGGCCGAGGTCGCCGATCTCGTCGAGCGCTTCGAGACCCGCAAGCTCGTCGATCGCGCGAAGGGCCTGCTCAACGAGAAGATGGGCCTCGCCGAGCCCGAGGCGTTCCGCTGGATCCAGAAGGCGTCGATGGATCGCCGCCTCACGATGCAGGACGTCGCGAAGGCCATCATCGAGCAGCTCGCTCCGAAGAAGGACTGACAGACTCTTCGAACAGAATCGGCGGTCCCCTCGAGGGGGGCCGCCGATTCTGTTAGAGGAGCGGCTTGATCAGGTTCGTGATGCGCACGGTCGAGCAGCGGCGGCCGCTCTCGTCGGTCACGACGATCTCATGGACCGTGAGCGTGCGGCCGAGGTGGATCGCGGTGCAGACACCCGTGACGATCCCGCTCGTCGCGGATCCGGTGTGCGTCGCGTTGATGTCGACGCCGAGCGCGAGGTGCCCGCGGCCCGCGTGGAAATTGGCCGACATGGATCCGAGCGACTCGCCGAGCACGACGTACGCGCCGCCGTGCAGTAGCCCGACGGGCTGGGTGTTGCCCTCGACCGGCATTGTCGCGACCGAATGGTCGGCGCTGAGCTCGAGGAGTTCGATTCCCATGCGATCGGCAAGGGCTCCGAGGCCGCGTTCCGCGGCCCAGTCCAGTCCGGCACTTCTTGAGGGCATGCTCATCCTTTTCGTGGCGAGGCAGACGTTTGGCGGGGCGCCGCTTACCCTGGAGGGGTGACGGATCCCACGAAGCCTACCCTGCTCATCGTCGACGGCCACTCGCTGGCCTTCCGCGCGTTCTTCGCGCTGCCGGTCGACAGTTTTGTGAACGCGGAGGGCCAGCACACGAACGGCATCCACGGCTTTCTGTCGATGTTCATCGGGCTGCTGCGCGATCAGGCGCCGACGCACGTCGCGGTCGCCTTCGACGTGTCCGACCACACGTTCCGCAAGGAGGAGTACCCCGAGTACAAGGAGGGGCGCCAGGAGACGCCGTCCGAGTTCAAGGGGCAGATCCCGCTGCTGAAGACGGCCCTCGAGGCGATGAACATCACGGTGCTCGAGAAGGACGGCTTCGAGGCCGACGACATCCTCGCGACGCTCGCGAAGCGCGGATCCGAGGCGGGGCTCGACGTGCTCGTGTGCTCGGGCGACCGCGACGCGATCCAGCTCGTGAACGATCGCGTCACGCTGCTGTACCCGTCGGTGCAGGGCGTGTCGAAGCTCAAGCGCTACGACCCCGAGGCGGTCATGGAGCGCTATGGGGTCACGCCGGAGCAGTATCCGGACATCGCGGCGCTCGTCGGCGAGAAGGCCGATAACCTCCCGGGCGTGCCGAAGGTCGGAGAGAAGACGGCCGTCAAGTGGATCAACCAGTTCGGCTCGCTCGACGCGATCATCGAGGGCGCCGAGACGATCAAGGGCGTCGTCGGCCAGAACCTGCGCGACCACGTCGAGGATGTGCGGCGCAACAGGCGCCTGAACCGTCTGCTCGACGACATCGATGTGCCGGTCGAGATCGAGTCGCTCGAGGTCGGGGCGGTCGATGAGCCGGCCGTGCGCGATGTGTTCTCGCAGCTCGAGTTCCGCACGCTGCTGAAGCGCGTGCTCGATCAGCTCGGATCGGGCGAGGCCTCGCCCGATGTGCCGACCGTCGAGGTGCCCGCGGCGCGCTCTCTCTCCGGCGACGAGCTCGCGTCGTGGCTCGGCGATACGAACGGCACGGTGGGCGTCACGGTCGAGATCGACGGCGGCCGGCCCCGCGCCGTGGGCTTCGCCTTCGGTGATTCCGCGGTCGAGACGGCGTGGACCGACGAGATCGCCGAGGCGGTGCGCGACTGGTTCGCCTCCGATGCTCCGACGGCCATGAGCGATGCGAAGCCGCAGATCAAGGCCCTGGCGCGCGCCGGCGTCGAGGTGCGGGGCACCGTGATCGACGCGCTCATCGCGGGGTGGATCGCGCGGCCGTCGTTCCCCGACAAAACGCTCGCCCACCTCGTGGACCGCTACCTCGGCGAGCAGCTGCCGGTGGCAGACCCCGACCAGCTCGTCCCCGAGAACGACGGCGCGTCGCCCGGTCAAATGAGCTGGTTCACGCTGCGTGCGGCGTCGGCCGCGGTCGAGGAGCTTCCCGAGCGTGCGCGGGAGGTGCTGCTCGACATCGAGATGCCGACCCTCGTGACGCTCGCGCGGATGGAGCTCGCGGGCGTCGCCGTCTCGCACGAGAAGCTCTCGACGCTGTCGGCGGATCTGGGCGCCCGCGCCGCGGCGGTCGCGAGCGACGCGTATGCCGAGATCGGTCGCGAGGTGAACCTCGGGTCGCCGAAGCAGCTCCAGCAGGTGCTCTTCGAAGAGCTCGAGCTGCCGAAGACGCGCAAGACGAAGACCGGCTACACGACCGACGCGAGCGCTCTCGCTGATCTGCAGCAGAAGACGGGGCACCCGTTCCTCGGCCAGCTTCTGGCGCACCGCGAGGCGACGAAGCTCAAGCAGATCATCGATGGCCTCGACCTCGCGATCGCCGACGATCAGCGCGTGCACACGACCTACCTGCAGACGGGCAGCCAGACGGGGCGCCTGTCGAGCACGGACCCGAACCTGCAGAACATCCCGGTGCGTACCGAGGACTCGCGGCACATCCGCGCGGCGTTCGAGGTGGGCGAGGGATACGAGACCCTGCTGACCGCCGACTACTCGCAGATCGAGATGCGGATCATGGCGCACCTCTCGGGCGACGAGGGGCTCGTCTCCGCGTTCAAAGCGGGGGAGGACCTGCACCGTTTCGTCGGCGCGCAGGTGTTCGGCGTGACCCCCGAGGAGGTCTCCGCGGAAATGCGCAGCAAGGTCAAGGCGATGAGCTACGGCCTCGTGTACGGCCTCAGTGCGTTCGGGCTCGCGAAGCAGCTGGGCATCGAGCAGAAGGAGGCCAAGCAACTCATGCTCGGCTACTTCGAGCGCTTCGGCGCCGTGCGCGACTACCTGCGCTCGTCGGTCGAAAAGGCCCGCGAAGACGGATACACCGAGACGATCTTCGGTCGCCGCCGGCCGTTCCCCGACCTCACGAGCCCGAATCGCGTGCTGCGGGAGAACGCCGAGCGCGCCGCGCTCAACGCCCCGATCCAGGGGAGCGCCGCGGACATCATGAAGATCGCGCTGTTCCGCATCGATGAGGATCTCCGCCCGCTGCGTTCGCGCCTGCTGCTGCAGATCCACGATGAGGTCGTCGTCGAGGTCGCGCCCGGTGAGTGGGACGACGTCGAGCGCATCGTGCGCGACCGCATGTCCGGTGCCGCAGAGCTGACGGTGCCCCTGTCGGTGCAGGTCGGGCATGGCGCGAACTGGAACGAGGCGGCCCACTGAGCATGAATTCGCCCTGCGCGGGCTGAGAGTTAGCCTGGGAGGAATGCGTAACGAACCTCGTCCCCAGTCTCAGATCGATGCCATCGCGGAAGCGTGGCTCGACCGCGTCGTCGATCTCGTCCCGACAGTCGGCACCTACATCGGCCGCCCCGGAGGCGACGACCGATATGGGGACTACGGGCCGGCCGGCGATGAGGCGTACGCGGCGGAGGCGCGCGATGCGCTCGCGCAGCTCGAGCAGGCGACCCCGGCAGACGACGTCGATCGCGTGACGAAGTCCGACCTCGCTCGCGAGCTGCGCCTCGACATGGAGCTGCACGAATCCGGCTGGAACCTGCGCAACATCAACGTGCTCGAGAGCCCGGCGCAGGAGATCCGCCAGGTCTACGACCTGATGCCGACCGACACGGAAGACGACTGGTCGGTCTACGCGAAGCGGCTGTCCGGGATCCGGGGCGCGCTCGACGGCTACACAGAGACGCTTCGGAGGGGCATCCACGACGGCATCGTTCCGGCCGTGCGACAGGTTCACGAGGTCGCCGATCAGGCCCGCGCGTATGCGGCGCCCGGAGGCTTCTTCGACAGTGCGATCGCGGGTGCCGTGGGATCCGCCGACCTGCCTGCGGCGCTGCGGCGCGACCTGGTGGCCGGCGCCGACAGCGCGCGGAGCGCGTACGCGCGGCTCGCGCGGTTCCTCGACGGCGTGCTCGCGCCGCGGGCGACGGAGGGCGACGCGGTCGGGCGCGAGCTGTACGCGCTGCACTCGCGGCGCTTCCTCGGCGCAGAAGTCGATCTCGACGAGACCTACGAGTGGGGCCTCGAAGAGCTCCGCCGCGTGACGGACGAGCAGGAGTCCCTCGCGCGCGAGATCCGGCCGGGCGCGAGCGTCGAGGAAGCCGTGGCGTTCCTCGAGCGCGACGTGTCGCACAAGCTCATCGGCACTCACGCGCTCCGGGACTGGATGCAGACGACGGCCGACCGCGCGATCGAGGAGCTCGGCCGCACCCACTTCGACATTCCGGAGCCGGTGCGCCGCATCGAATGCATGATCGCGCCGACGACCTCGGGAGAGATCTACTACACCGGCCCGAGCGATGACTTCTCGCGCCCGGGGCGGATGTGGTGGTCGGTTCCCGAGGGCGTCGAGACCTTCGACACGTGGCGCGAGCTGACCACGGTGTACCACGAGGGCGTTCCGGGCCACCACCTGCAGATCGGGCAGGCGGTCGTGGGCCGCGACAAGCTCAACAGCTGGCGGCGGCTGCTGGCGGGCAGCTCGGGGCACGCGGAGGGGTGGGCCCTCTACGCCGAGCGGCTGATGGAGGATCTCGGCTACCTCGACGACCCGGCCGCGCGATTCGGCATGCTCGACGGCCAGAGAATGCGGGCGGCTCGCGTCGTGCTCGACATCGGCGTGCACCTCGGAAAGCAGCGCCCCGACGGCGAGGGCCCTTGGAATGCCGCGTTCGCGCTCGAATTCATGCGGCGCAACGTCAACATGGACGACGCGTTCGTGAAGTTCGAGGTGAACCGCTATCTGGGCTGGCCGGGTCAGGCGCCGTCATACAAGGTCGGCCAGCGCATCTGGGAACAGCTGCGCGACGAGGTCGCCGAGCGCGAGGGCGCGCGCTTCTCGTTGAAGGAGTTCCACCGCCGTGCGCTCGATATCGGAGGTGTCGGCCTCGACACGCTCCGCGAAGCGCTCCTTGGATAGTTGGTGTTCATGTCGGAATGACATTAACCTGACGACGTGAGCTCTCCTCAGCAGGACCTGCCGTCCGCGCGCCTCGATCGCGCGCGCTTCTCGCGCGAGCACGTGCGGATCCTCTCGGGTTCCGGCATCGGGTGGGCGCTCGATGCCATGGACGTCGGGCTGATCTCGTTCATCATCGCGGCACTGACCGTCGAGTGGTCGCTCGACGGCTCCACCGCGGGCTGGATCGCGTCAGTCGGATTCATCGGCATGGCCATTGGCGCGAGCCTGGGCGGGCTGTTGGCCGACAAGCTCGGACGGCGCCAGGTGTTTGCGATCACGCTGCTGATCTACGGCGTGGCGACGGGCGCATCGGCCCTCGTCGGGGGAGTGGCGGCGCTCCTCGCGCTGCGCTTCGTCGTCGGCCTGGGGCTCGGATCTGAGCTGCCCGTCGCGTCGACGTACGTCAGCGAGTTCGCGCCCGCGCGGATCCGCGGTCGCCTCGTGGTGATCCTCGAGGCCTTCTGGGCGGTCGGTTGGACGGCCTCGGCCGTGATCGGATACTTCGTCGTGCCGCTCGAGAACGGCTGGCGCTGGGCGTTCGCGATCGGCGCGATCCCTGCCGTATATGCGCTCGTGGTGCGCTGGGGCCTGCCGGAATCTCCGCGCTGGCTCGAGTCGAAGGGCCGCGTCGAGGAGGCCGACCGGATCGTGCGGCGCTTCGAGGGCGGATCCGACGCGCCGTTCGTCCCCGTCTCGCGCACTGTGACGGTGGGCCGCACGAATGTGGCGGATCTGTTCCGCGGCGGCCTGGCGCGTCGCACGATCGCGCTCTGGCTGGTCTGGGCGTTCGTGAATTTCAGCTACTACGGGGCGTTCATCTGGATCCCGTCGATCCTCGTATCGCAGGGCTTCGGGCTCGTGAGATCGTTCGAGTACACGCTGATCATCACGCTCGCGCAGCTGCCGGGGTATGCGCTGGCGGCGTGGCTGATCGAGGTGTGGGGTCGCCGCGCGACACTGTCGGTGTTCCTCGCCGGATCTGCGGTGTCGGCGATGCTGTTCGGCACGGCGGGGGAGGTCTGGCAGATCCTGCTGTACGGGTGCCTGCTGTCGTTCTTCAATCTCGGTGCGTGGGGCGCGCTGTACGCGGTGAGCCCGGAGGCGTATCCGACGGCGGTGCGCGCGACGGGTGCCGGCGCAGCCGCGGCCGTAGGACGGGTCGCGTCGATCGTCGCGCCGCTGTTCACGCCGTGGGCGCTGAACATCGGCGGCGCGCCGCTCGTATTCACCGTGTTCGCGATCTGCTTCGCGGTCGCGGCCGTGAGCGCATGGGGTCTGAGCGAGCTGCGGGGGCGTTCGCTCACCTGACGGGCTCGAGGCTGTGCCGCGGGGCGGAATCGTCGCGGTGGTGGATCAACATCACCGAACGCATACCTCAGCGCCAGCCCGGCGTGTGCCGTGCACGACCTTCGCATCCGCCAGCGCGCTCGTCCGGAACAGATCCGCCACGAGGTCGTAGGAGAGTTGATCGAGTGCGCGGGGGTCCTCCACATGCGGCTGCGCGGGGTCCACCTCGGCGGCATCGACGAACCGCTGACCGCCCCGCCGTGGCCGTAGCGCAGAAGCCCGATCTGACGAAGCTGCGATGACCGCCACATCTCAGAGGTATCCCGAAACGCACGGGCACCCGTCACGCGTGCGCGCGATCAGACGATCGTCGTCCACTCGCCGTACTTGGGTGCGCGGCCGTCTCCGGAGGAGCGCCCCGTAAAGCGGCGCTTCACCCACGGGCCCACGTGGGTGCGATAGTACTCACGCGTCGCGAGATGGGGCGCCGCGGCTTCGGGAAGATCCCACCATGTGGCGGGCGCCGCGATATCGAGCGACTCCAGCACCCGCGCGGCGACGCGATGATGTCCACGGAAGTTCATGTGCAACCGGTCGGGCGACCAGAACGACGGATCCCGCAGCGTTGCGTCCGTCCAGTTGATCGCCCAGACGATGTCGTCGGTCCGCCGTAAGCGAGCGGTCACCGCAGCGGTGAGAGCATCACCGCGCCGTCTAATGAGGCCTGCCATCGGCAACCCTCCCGTCGGGTCTGCGCCCGCGAGCAAGATCGGGACCACGCCCTTCTCCTGACAGCGTCGCGCGACCGTGACGAACGCGTCGACGATGCGCTCGACCTTCGTTCCCGGCCGCAGCATGTCATTGCCGCCGCCGTTGAAGCTCAGATGCGTCGGCCCGAGAGCGAGCGCGACCTCGAGCTGCTCGTCGACGACCGGCCACGCAAGACGCCCGCGGATCGCGAGATTGGCGTACTCGATCGGTTCGCCGAGTCCGGCGGCCCAGCCCTGTGCGGCGAGATCCGCCCATCCGCGCGGCGTACCGTCGGGTCGTTCGTCACCGACGCCCTCCGTGAAACTGTCTCCGATTGCCACAAAGCGCACGTTCGTCACGCGACAAGTCTAGGGCGGGTCCGTACGAGCAGAGGCGAATTGCCGCCCGCCACGGAATACCGCCTCGCGTCAGGCATAGAGAATCGGGACGAGTCAGGAATGATCCCCATTACATGTTGTTGAATGGAAGTATGAACAAGATCGGATTCCTCTCGTTCGGGCACTGGACGCCGCACCCGCAGTCCCAGACACGGTCCGCAAGCGACGTGTTGCACCAGTCCATCGATCTCGCGCAGGCAGCGGAGGACCTCGGTATCGACGGCGCGTACTTCCGGGTGCACCACTTCGCCCGCCAGCTGTCTTCCCCGTTCCCGCTCCTCGCCGCGGCGGGTGCGCGAACGAGCCGCATCGAGCTCGGAACCGGCGTCATCGACATGCGCTACGAGAACCCGATGTACATGGTGGAAGACTCGAGCGCCGCCGATCTGATATCCGACGGACGCCTGCAACTCGGGATTTCGCGCGGCTCACCCGAGCAGGTCATCGACGGATGGAAATACTTCGGCTACGGGTCGGAGGAAGACGATCCCTCGGGCGCGGAGGCCGCGCGTCGCAAGACCGAGCTGTACCTGCAGCTCCTCGAAGGCGAGGGATTCGCGGAGCCGAACCCGCGCCCGATGTTCCCGAATCCGCCCGGCATGCTGCGGCTCGAGCCGACGAGCGAGGGTCTGCGCCAGAGAATCTGGTGGGGCGCCGGATCGGATGCGACGGCCGTGTGGGCGGCGCAGAACGGCATGAACCTCATGAGCTCGACACTGAAGAACGACGAGTCGGGTGAGCCTTTCCATGTGCAGCAAGCGAAGCAACTGCGCGCTTTCAAGGACGCTTGGGATTCAGAGAGGTGGGGCTTCGAACCCCGCACGTCCATCTCGCGCTCGATCATCCCGATCACGACCGATGCCGATCGGCGTTACTTCGTGGGCGGGGGAGATGCAGAGGACCAGATCGGCAACATCGACGAGACCACTCGCGCGATCTTCGGCCGCTCCTACGTCGACGAACCCGACGCCCTCGTCGAGCAGCTGCGCAATGACGAAGCGATCGCCGAGGCCGACACGCTTCTGATCACAGTACCGAACCAGCTGGGGGTTGCTTATTGTGTGCATATCTTGGAGTCGTTCGCGAAACATGTAGCCCCCTCGCTCGGCTGGAAGCCAAACTGGGAAGGCCCGGTCGAGGGGGACACGATCCAGCAGTGAGGGTAGGTTCGGACCGTGGACAGAGATGATGACCTCGCAGATGAACCGGGCTACTCGCCGTTGCGAGAGGATGAGGACTCTTACACCGAACTGGGGAGCTTCACGGTAGACGGAGAGACATTCCTTGTGCGCAGACGCAACGAGGACGGTTCTCATCACTATGACTGGGTGTCGGGACCCAACGACGGGTACGGCTTTAGTGTTTCCGGCGGATCCGAGCTGACCAGTCGCGAACGGCATAGGACCGCCATCCGCGACTTTCTCACAGCGATCGACCCCGCGACGGGCTATCTATAGCCGAGGACGAGTACGGGACTGTCAACCGGCTTCCAACCAGTTGGGCGTCGCTTGTTCACTCTGAAGCGCCCTGGGTCTGATGGAGACTCGCGCTATTTGATTCCCACCGGCTGAGTGCGGTCGGCTTGGACAGCATAGAACGTCTGCTCGAATTCGGTGGGCGGGATGTCGCCGAGGTAGCCGTGGAGGCGCTGAGTGCTGTGCCAGTGCACCCAGCCGAGCGTCGCGAGCTCGAGATCCTCGACGGTTCTCCAGGGGCCGGATCGTGCGGGTCCGCGGACGAGTTCGGTCTTGTAGTAGCCGTTCACCGTCTCGGCGAGGGCGTTGATGCTCCTATAGTTGTCAACTCACGATTTCACCCGTTCTCGGGTCGGTCTTAACCAGGTGGTAGACCTCCGTCCCGACCGGCTCGGGAATGACCAGTGGGAAGCACCGCATCAATCACGGAGGGCACCGACAGCTCAACGCCGCGATCTATCGGACCGTGATCGTCCGGATGAGGTTCCACGAGCCCACGCTTGCTTACGTCGCGCGCAGGACCGCCGAGGGCAAGAGCAAACGCGACATCATCCGCTGCCTCAAACGCTACGTCATTCGCGAGGTCTACCACCTCGTCAAAACTGACCCGAGAACGGGTGAAATCGTGAGTTGACAACTATAGGAGCATCAACGCCCTCGCGGAGTCCCAGATCGGGCTCTACAAGTCCGAACTCATCCACCACGAAGGCCCGTGGCGCGACGTCGATCAGGTCGAGGTCGCGACCGCCGGCTGGGTGCAGTGGTTCAACACCGACCGAATCCACGGCTCGATCGACGACCTCACCCCGCTCGAGGCCGAGCAGTTCAGCTACGCTCTGACCGAACCCCTCGAACGAGCGGGCTGACACCAGAAACCAGCCCTCCGGACACGCCGGGGCGACTCACTCACTCCCCGGCGGCACGAGCTCGCGCGGAGCGTAAGAGAAGATGCGTTTGGCCTCCGGCTGTGGTCACGCTTTCGCTGTCGATCGCGAAGACTTCGAGAACCCGAGACTTCGTCAGCACGGCGTCGGGGTGTCCGTGTGCGCGCAACTGCCCCTCGGCGAGGAGGAGCATGTCGTCCGTGTAGCGGATCGCGAGGTCGAGGTCGTGGAGGGCGCAGAGGACCGTTACCCGAAGGTCTTGCAGGAGCTCCATGAGGGCGAATCTGTGCTGGACGTCGAGGTGGTTCGTGGGCTCGTCCAGCACCAGCAGAGTGGGGTCGTGACGGAGGGCTCGTGCGAGAAGTGCGCGTTGCAGTTGTCCGCCGGAGAGAGCCGCGACTGGTTCGGTCGCGAGTTCGTCGAGTCCGACGCGCGCCAGGGTGCGATTGACCTGGTGCGTGGAGAGCGTCTGAGGGCCCAGAGCGACGAGTTCGGTCACGGTGACGTCGGGAAGGGGCCCCGTGTGTTGCCGGAGAACTCCGATCTTCCGAGCCCTGTCGCGAGCGCGCATCGTGCTGATGTCTTCACCGTCGACCGTGACGGTGCCGGTGAAGGCCGGATGGTGTCCGGTAAGGAGGCTCAGGAGAGTTGACTTGCCGCATCCGTTGGGTCCGACGACGGCGACGATCTCACCCGCTGCGATTGTGGCGCTGACGTTGTCGAGCGCGCGCCGTGGTCCGTAGTTCACGGACACGGCGTTGAAAGCCACTTCGGATGGCGTCGTATGCGATGAGCTCATGAGAGGGCCATGGCGCGATTCTTGCGCATGAGGAGGATGAAGATTGGCACGCCGATCGCCGCGGTGAAGATCCCGACTGGAAGCTCTGACGGTGCTAGCACGGTGCGCGCGGCGAGGTCCGCCGAGCTGAGCAGGATCGCCCCCAGCAACGCAGACACGGGAATGACGCGCTTGTGCATACCGCCCACGAGGAGACGGGCGATGTGCGGCACGATGAGGCCCACGAAGCCGATAGCCCCCGAGACGGCGACTGCGGCGCCGGTCATCAGGGAAGCGAGAGCGAAGACGAGCACCCGGGAACGCCCCGGATGCACCCCTGACGCGGCCGCTTGAGCGTCTCCGAGGCCGAGGAGGTCAAGGCGCCCGCTAGACATTGCGACGAGAACGATCGCGACGATGATCACGGGGCCGATGACGAGCAGCAGTCGCCATTGGGCGCCTGCCAGACTCCCGAGAAGCCAGAACATCACCTGCTGAGTGGCATCGGAATTCCCGGATCGGATGAGGAGAAAGGACATCACCCCTCCGAGAAGTTGACCGATCGCGACTCCGGACAGCACCAGTCGGCCTGCGGACATCCCCCAGCGTGAGGTCGCTGTGGCCGCGACGATGATTCCGGTCGCAGCGGCACCGACGAAAGAGGCGACCGGGAGCAACAGCACTCCGAAGGTGGCAACACCGACGGAAGTGATGACCAGGACCGCCGCGACCCCGGCTCCGGAAGACAGGCCGAGGACGTAGGGGTCGGCGATGGGGTTGCGGACGAGGACCTGTGCGCACGCTCCGGCGACTGCCAGGGCGGCGCCGACCACTGCGGCCTGCAACACGCGCGGCATGCGTAGTGCCCAGACGATGAAATCCAGGGAGCCAAGCTCGGGTTTTCCCGCCACGCGCCCGGAGATGACCTCGATCACCTCTCCGGGGGCGATCGATACCGCGCCGACACCGACGCTGATCACCATCACTGTCAGAAGCAGGAAGAGGAGCCCGATGAGGATGGCGGTCAGAGGGATGGCGCGCAAGGCCCCGGTTCGGCGTCTGCGCGTCTCCTCAGGAAGCGTTCGCGACCGCATCGGCGATGATCTGGACGGCGTCCGGATTCAGCAGGCTCGGTGACAGGAGGATGCGCTGCGGCACCACGACGACGTTCTCGTTCTTGACGGCGTCGGTCTCGGCCAACAGCGGGCTGGCGATGATGGCCGCCTTCAGGTCCTCATCGCTGGAATCCGCGAAACCGGACACCACCACGATCACAGCCGGGTTGGCCTCTGTCACCGCCTCCGCAGACAAGCTTGCGAAGTCCTGGAGCTGGTCACGGGCGATGTTGGTACCGCCGGCCAAGGTGATGATGCCGTTCGCGAAGCTTGATCCGCCGTTGGTGTTGATGCCCGCGCCAGCGTCGGGCACGGAGGACAAGCTGAGCACGGGCACGTCTGCGTCCCGCGAGGCCGCCGTCGCGTCTGAGACCTGAGTACGAATCCGGTCGATCAGCTCCTCGCCACGCTCGGTAACGTCGAATGCATCGGAGAGCGCGCTTATATACCTGTACGTCTCATCGATGTTGTCCATCGGGACATCCTGCACCGCGCCGCAGGCGGACAGGGCGGCAGATCCCGCGGACTCCAGTTGATCGACAGACGCGGTGCCGTCGAAACCGCCGAACTCGTACTGCGAGATTCCCGTGACCAGGTCCGGGTCGGAGGCGATCACTGCCTCAGCTGACCCCTGTCCGTCGTCAAGAACGGGCACTGCGTCGAGTTGAGCGCGGATGTCTCCGGAGAAGTCGGTCTTGAAGTCTGGAGCCGCAGTGCCCACAACCGTGTCGCCGAGTCCGAGTTCGATGAGAAAGGCCGCCGCTCCGGCGTCCATGGTCACAACGCGCTCGGGGACGGATTCGAGTGAGACAACCGCCGGGCATGTGGGGTCGGTAACGACGTCGGCGGCGCCGGTGGGAGAAGCCGAGGAGCCGGCGGAGTGCCCGCTGTGGTCGGAATGGTCCATCGACCCGCCACCGCATCCCGCGAGGGCGGCGATCGTCAGGGTGGCGAGGAAAGCAGAGGGGAGGATGCGTCGCGAAGTCACCTCTTAACTCTACATTATGTAGAGATAACGGCCTCGCCGCGAGCTTCTGGATGCCACGGGTACTCCATCACGCTGCAGATTCGGTGAGCGACGGCGCGGGAGTCGAACCGATCTACGAGGTGCAGGGCCATGTCGATTCCGGCCGACACGCCGGCGCTCGTGACGACATCGCCAGAGTCGACCCATCGTTCGCCCGACGAGATGCGCGCTGACGGGTGGGACTTCTGGAGCTGGCCGCGGGCCATCCAGTGGGTCGTCGCATTGATCCCGTCGAGAAGGCCAGCAGCGCCGAGCACCTGGGCGCCAGTGCACACGGACGCCATCGTTGCTCCCTGTTCAGCGAGGCGCGAGATCCGCCCGACCTGTTCGAGATCCCCCGCGAGGATGTCGGCACCGCGACCACCCGGGACTATAAGAAGATCGATGGGGCGGTCGCCAAGGCTACCGTCGACATCGACGGTGAGCCCCTTCGCGCAACGGACCGACTTGCCGTCCAAACTCACCGCACGCACGTCGACGCGTCGGTCACCAAGCTCCGCCCAGAAGCGGAGCACTTCCCAGGGACCGATTGCATCGAGTTCCTCGGCCCCGTCGAAGAAAAGCACGTCGACTGCGAGGTCGGGCGCGTTCGTAGTCGAACCGAGGAAGCTCATCGCATCAACACGAGCGAGTGCGAATGCGCCGCCGGCGTGTAGTACGCCCTCGACCTCGCCGTCCGTGAGCTCACGGTCGGCGACCACGCTCACCGTGGATACGCCACCCTCGACGAGATCGATGTTCACCTCTTTGACGCCGCGCACAGCAATCAACTGCGCGGTGACCGTCTCGACACAACCGTGACAGGTCAAGCCCGTCACCGGGGAGCTCCATGTGTTCGTGCTCATTCTCAACCTTCCGTTAGCTTCGGATGCGACTGCCGTCTCCCAGCCGCACGCGTTCCCTTTCAATCTACGCCTGGGCGTTCCGGATTGGGTGCAGTCTCCTGGGAGCTCGGTCATCAGATCCGAGGGGAGTTTGGGACCGAAAACGGGCAGATCGGGCTATGTCAAGCTGCGTGGAGTCGCTCGGGCTCGGCTTTGGCATCGTCGGTCGGCTTGGGGAGGTTGATGCCGACGATGTCGGCGGGTGCGGGCGTGTGGGGCGGTCGACGGAATCGCTCGGGATGCTTGTCGTAGTACGCCTGCTGGGTCGCGTCGCGTCGGTTCCAGGCGTGGTGCCAGGTGCCGTCGTGGACCTCGTTCGGGCTGAACAGGGCGATGCCGGAGTGCTTGTGGTTCTGGTTGTACCAGGGGACGTACCACTCGACATAGGCGCGCGCCTGTTCGATCGTCGCGAAGGTGCCGGGATAGTTCGGCCGGTACTTCATTGTCCGGAACTCCGATTCGGAGAACGGGTTGTCGTTGCTCACCCGGGGCCGGTTGTGTGTCTGCGTGACGCCGAGCTCACTGAGGAAGTCCTTGAGCGCTCCGGAGCGCATCGCAGGGCCGGAGTCAGCGTGGACGGCGTCGGGTATCCCATGCCGACCGAACGCGTCCTCGAACATCTCGACGGCGAGGTCGTCGACTTCGCGTTCCTCGACGCGGCAGCCGACGAGCTTGCGGGAGAAGATATCGATGATCGAGTACGCCTTGAACGCGACGCCGCGCCACGGGGTGCGCAGGTCGGTGATGTCCCAGCTCCTGAATCGGCCTGACTTTCGTTCCTATTGGGAGCCTTGTCCGGTGGGTGCCGGTTGGCCTGATTCTTGGCCAGCGTAGTACGCCTCCTCAACCTCGATCGGGGTGCGCATGTCGAGCTCTCCGTGGAGGCGGGAGTTGTTCCACCACCACACCCACTCGAGAGTCGCGAGCTCGACCTGCTTGACTGTCCGCCAGGGGCCGCGCTGACGGATCAGCTCGGTCTTGTAGAGGTTGTTCACCGCCTCGGCCATCGCGTTGATGCTCCTATAGTTGTCAACTCACGATTTCACCCGTTCTCGGGTCGGTCTTAACCAGGTGGTAGACCTCGCGGATCACGTAGCGTTTGAGGCAGCGGATGATGTCGCGTTTGCTCTTGCCCTCGGCGGTGCGTCGGGCGACGTAGGCGATCGTGGGCTCGTGGAATCTCATCCTGACGATCACGGTTCGGTAGATCGCGGCGTTGAGTTGGCGGTGCCCTCCGTGGTTGATGCGGTGCTTCCCACTGGTCATTCCCGAGCCGGTCGGGATGGGGCTGATGCCGGCGAGTTTCGCGAACGCTGCTTCGCTTCTGATGCGTTCGGGGTTGTCTCCGGCGACGATGAGGATCTCCGCTGCGGT